>CAWINP010000004.1:0-875504 GCA_963837485.1 uncultured Solirubrobacteraceae bacterium
CGTTGCGAGCATCGAGCTGTCGGTCCGCGAGTGCGCTCGATCCGCTGTCGATGGCGAGAACCTGAGCGCCGCTCGTCCGGAGCGCGGCCGCAAGGCGCTCCAGCGGTCCCCGGGCTCCCGGCTCGCCGGGCGCGAACTCCGCGCGCTCGGGCTCCGAGTCCGCGGAGACGTAGAGGCGGTTCGCGAGGCGGCCCCCGGCTAAGGGCGACGTAGGCCCACTCGCTGCTGATGCCCTGGCCGGCGAGCACGAAGGAGCGATCGACGGTCGCGCCCTGGGCGACGTGGCCGGTGATCGCGTAGCCGTGCAGCAGCGTCGGGTCGCCGTCGCGCGTGACGTCATCGAGGAACGCGCGGTCGAGCCGGACGTCCGCGTCCCCGAGCTTCAGGGTCAGCGCCCGCGCGGCCGGATCGACGCCGATCACACGACCGCGCTGGCCGTTGGCGACCCCGAGGCGGAGATCGTTGCGCTTGATCACCACGGCGTCGCCGACGGCGAAAGCGCCGCCCGACAGCTCGAGCTCGATCCCCCCGAGCTTGCCCGCTGTCGCGGAGGTACGCTCGAGCACGCTCGTTCAGGTCGGCAACGTCGGCACGCCGCTGGGCGATCATCACCGCGTCCTCACCGGGCGCCGAGACCAGCCACTCCCGGACGAGCCGGTCCCGCGTCGCGTGCTCGCTCGGCTCGATCGCCAGCGCTCCATGCTGCAGATAGAGCTCCAGCGCGGAATCCGCCCCACCGGAGCGGAGATGATCGAGCGCTTCGCGCTCCCACGCGTTGACTTGGCGGATGTTCTCGCCGAGCTCGACGGCCAGCCCGCGGCGCACGAGCCCGACGAACGACCCGCCGGCGCCGATCTCCGGCAGCTGCCGGTGGTCGCCAACGAGCACGAGCTTCCCGTGGGACTGCTCGACGTGCCCGAGCAGCTCCGCGAGCTGGCGGGTCGCGAGCATCCCGGCCTCATCCACGACGAGCACGCAGCGGTCGGGGAGTCGACCGCCGCCTCGAGATCGTTCAGCAGGGCGGCGACGCTCGTGCTCTGGATGCCGGCGCCTTCGGTCAGCTCGTTGGCCGCGCGCCGCGCCACCGCGACGCCCAGGACCGGGTACCCGGCCTCCTGCCACGCCTCGCGAGCGGCGCCGAGCGCGAACGTCTTGCCGGCTCCGGCCTTTCCGGCCACCACCGCGACGCCATCCCCGCCGAGGCACAGCGTCTCGATACGCGCCGCTGGTCCGGCGAAAGCGTCGGCCGTGCGGCTACGACCGCCTCGACGACGGCAGCGTCCGCCACGCCCGCTCCGGATCCAACCGCGGCGACCGCTCGGTCAACGAGCTCACGCTCGAGCGCCAAGTGCTCCGGCGTCGAATAGCGGAGCCGATCCGCGCCCGCAGGAAGCACCCGACCGTCGCGCCGGCGAAACGTCTCACCGGCGAGTCGCGTCTCGCCATCCGGGATCAGCGCCACGGCGCGCGTCGCAAGGAATCGTCGCAGGCGCGCTCGAGCTCGTGCGCGTCAGCTGCGAGCCGCGCGGAAGCGCTTCGCACAGCGCCTGCAGCACCTCGCCGCGGGTGAACGTGGCCGCTTGGCGCGTGAGTCCGTCCGGACCGGCGAGATGGTCCATTGCCGCCTGCCAGTCCCACGTCTCGAGCACAGGTTCGCCGCCGCGCTCGTCCGACGACCAGATCCCAACTCCCGCTCCCCAAAGCCAAGCGCCTCCGCCCGAGTGCGCCACTCCCGCGTCAGCCTTCCGCGACAACGTGCGGATCCTTCGCGCGGCGCGTCGCCAGTGCGGCCGCCTCGGCGGCCCGAGCGCCCGACGTGCCCCGCTCCGCGAGCGCCGCGTCGATCTCGGCCTTCCGCCGGCTGAACGCGCGCGTCACGGTCCGCGGGACACCTGCGACCTCCGCGATCCCGCGCCGCACGGATCGTCCACTCGACGCCGACCGTGCGCGTGAGCTCGCTCCGCAGCACCGCCTGGTAGAGGAAGCTGGCCGTTCGCGCCTCCGCGTACAGCCGGCGCCCGTCGAGCGCCGACCACCGGCCGTCGATCCCGCGCCCGAGATTCGCGATCAAGGCATGGGTGTGCAGCTGCGGATCACCCGCCCGCGAGGTCCGGTGACGGAACGCCGCAGCGACAAAGCCCGACGCCTCCTCGACGATGGCGCCGGCGTGGCCGCGCCGAACCGCCGCGGCCGATCGCTCGAGGTACCGGATGGCCTCCAGCGCCGCTACATCATGCGCTTTACGTACAAGTTCACGCAGCTGCGGGTCTCCCAGCCCGAACAGCACGCTCACGCTCTTCGGCGCCGAGAACGTCAGATCGAACCCGGCGACCTTGTGCGGGACTGCTCGAGCCCCGCAACGGGCCCCCGTCGCGCGGGTCCAGCCCGGCCAGCACGTTGCGAAGCGCCTCGGGCGCGACTTCGCCGCTGAGCCCGAGCTCCCGCGCGTCCGCGCCGATCCACTGTCCCCGAGCCTCGCGAGGCGTCAGGTAGTAGTCCTCGATCCCCTCGCCCACGCTCTGCGCCACGTCGACGCGCGCCTCCGCCTGGTCGAGGTAGTACTTGGCCTGGCCGGCCGCCAGCTTGCCGATCGAGAGCACGGATGTGGGCCTCTGATCGTTAAGCCGACGAGCGAGGCCCGCCGGCAGGCGGATTCGCCAAAGTGGCGCGCCGCCACTCGTCGCGCCGACCGGCGTCGTACGCCGGTCAGGAGCCAGCCGTCACGACGGCGCCGCCCCGCACCCTCCGGTGCAGGGGTGTGCAGCTTGGACGATCGCAACGTTGTCGACCGTTTCAGAGTCGGAAGCCGCGTCCTCGGGCGGGACGATTCTCCAACCAAGCGTGACCGTAAGATCACGCGATCCTCCTCGAACCAAGCCTCCTTGAGCGTCTCGACTTCGCTGGCGCCATCGACAAGACCTCGCCAGCGCGTGGCGAGTTCTTCCCATCTGGCTACGAGGCCGAAGCCGCCGTCCTCAATTCGAAAGTCGTTGCGGAACGGCTCCGATCACGTCTTCACGCCGGCATGGTGCTCAGCGAGCCGCAGATCGTTTGGGTGCCGAGGCGCGGCAGCGAAGCCGGCCGGTGCCGGATGTGTCCTTCACCGAGCGCGTCGTGCTCGAGGCTCTGGTGTCGCAATTGGGGGACGAGCTGCGGCCTCTTCAAGGTGCGCTGCAGCTGACATCGCTTCGTGATCCGCAGGAGGGAGATCGAGCGGCGTTCGAGAAGCGCCCCCTTGAACAACCCGGAGACGTGGTGGTCATAGCCGACGTCGCATCGTTCTACGAGTACGTGGATCACGACGTTTTGGAGCAGGACGTAGTCGAGCTCACTGGTGATGTCGAACTGGCTCTGGCTCTCCGCGAGTCCCTGCGGGATCTTATGGGGCGCGACATCGGGATTCCTCAAGGTCCACGAGCGTCTGACCTGATCGCCGATCTCTATCTCAGCGGCACGGATCGTGTCGTCCAGCGAGCTGGGCTGGATCTGCAGCGCTTCAATGATGACTTTCTCTTCGCCGCGGCAGATCGGAGTGACGCCGAACGGCAACTCGTTCGCTTGGAGGCATCTCTACGCGGCCGTGGCCTGCTTCTGAATCACGCCAAGACCCGCGTGGTAGAGAAGGGGCAGTACCAGGCCTGGCTAACAGCCCTCGACGAGCGACTCCAAGGAGCAGCACTGACCGTCGCGAGCATGAACTTCTACGGCTTCGATCCCGATGAATTCGCGGAGGTAGATCTCGGAGAATTGAGCCGCGAAGCCGTCGAGCTGGCGTTTGCGAGGCTTGACGACAGGAACCGGACCCGTACAGCATCAATCATCGGCTCATCGAGCGTGCCCTCCCGTTGCTCGCCGCCGGCGAATCGCCCGCTCCGCTCGACCGGCTGGCTGCGCTTGCGCTGGAGTGGGGTGCGCACGCACGAAACCTGTCGCTTTACCTGCGCGCACTCGTCGCGACAGAACACGAAACCGAGATGATCGCCGCTGTGTCCGAGACGCTCACGACTCAGCGGCGCCGTCTCTCACCCTGGGTCCAAGGCTGGCTGACCGACGCGCTTGCCCATTCTGTCGCCGAGATCCGCGGCCCAGGCGTCGAATGGCTACGGCACGCGCTCATGGCTGAAGATTCGCCGTGGTTCCTGAGAGGGCGTGCGGCCGTTGCTCTCGCGCTTCGCGGCGAGATCGTGGATCAGTCCGAACTGGATGAGCTGTTCAGCCGTGCACCCGGAAGTGCGCGTGCCGATTTCGTCGCCGCCGTGGCCTTGGCGGCGCCGGACTGGTCGGCCGCGTTCATTGGCAGCCTGGCCGCTGACCCGATCCTTTCCTGCGTCCCCGACATCGTTGCGAGGCCCGCGGACCCTGGCGACGCGGTCGATGACGACTTCCCGCCATTCTGATGAGCGTCATCACTTTGGAAGCAGAGACCGCCTTGCGACGACTCGGAGCGCTAGAGGCGTATTTCAGCACTGCCGAGACCAGAACGATGTACCCGCGCGCAAGGCTTCGTCGGACAAGCGCGACGCGCGCCGCCGCCGCAAGTCGCGTTCCCGCCGGACACTCACGAACTCTTCAAGAGGTCGTCCTTGTGCGGGCGGTTTCAGTTGTCGAGGCCTTTGTATTTGACGTCACGGAGAGCCTTCTCCGCGAAGAAGAATCGGCGATCAAGGCGAGGCCCCGCGGACGCGCACTCGTCGACTACCTCGTTGACGAGCGTTGGAGCGCCCTCGAGAGTGCAGGTGCTTGGGGCAGGCTGCTCGACTTCAGCAAGTCCGGACTTGGCGTAAACCCGAAGGAGTTCCGTGAGTGGCAGCAACTTGATTTGCTTCGCGAAACTCGGCACGCGATCGTCCATCGGGTCGGAGAGGTCACGTCCAAGTACCTCAAGGCCGCAGAAAAAGCCGGGCGCCTGAAAGAGCTGGGACTCGAGCCGTCGAAGGTCGCCGGTCTGTGCCTTTGACCGGGACGGACGCGAAGCGGCACATCGGGCTCTGCCGCCGATTCGTCGTCTGGTACGACGCCGTCATACTCGCTGCCCGGCGCGCGCCAGTCGTGCCGTGACGGGGCCGCCGCACCGCGATCGCTTCTTCAAGTTCAAGCGCAAGCGAGTGCAGCTCACGGTGTCGGCCACCGTGTACGAGATGCCGTGACGCGCGGCGCGGAGCGAGCCGCCCGCCGCCGGAACGGCATCGTTGAGCGCATCGCGCCTGCGCGATCACACACCGAGAGCTAGCGATAGCGCCATCTCGCTCCGCGTGAGTGCGTCGGAGGCAGGGACGCGCTCGTCAAGACTGCGACCGCCATCGCCCGAGCCGTACATTCGCTTCAGCTGCCCGCTCCGGTTGCTCCGGTGCGGGGTCTCACTGCGGCCACTACTGCGCCTCCTCAGCCGGTTCTCGCGTCGCAGGGCAGCCAGGCTGCGAGGGTCAGGTCGTACGGCTTCCCGACGCGACGACGAACGCGTGCACGGGCCTCAGGACGTCGGCCGGCACGAGCCCGTCTCGGGCGATTCCAGTTGTTCCCCCCATCTCGGAAAGGAAGTCGCCGACGTCGACGAGCTGCCGGTCGTCTGGCACCCGATCACCTGGTCAGAGACCGCCCGCGACTACGAGCAGCGTCTGCTCGCGACTTCGGCGACCTGCACGACGGCCGGCACCCGTTCGCCAACCTCACCGGCTGAGCGCCGGAGACCTCGCGGTCGGACCTCCGAGTGCCAACGCGCCAGCTCGGCGCGGGACTAGAGACGCCGAGCGCTCTGGGACACTGAGAAGCTGGACCTGCCGGCTTCCGCCCGAGCAGGAGGCCACGGCCACGATGAGTTTCGACAACACGATCGACAACCGCTACCGCCCGGACCGGGAAAGCAGCCGCCTGCGCGTGCACGACGAGGAACGCGAGGCCAACGAGCCGCCCGTGATCTATAGCCGTGAGCTGAGCTTCGTGCCCGCTCGGCGTCCCGGCTTCGCCGGCCACGACGCGCAGACGCAGGCGCTGATCGAGCGCTATGCGCGCCTGGAGCGAATGCCGCACGGCGAGCGCCTGAGCCCGAAGCTTGAGGACTGGCGCTTCATGGACGCGATGAAGAGCCCGGAGGAGAAGCAGCGCTACCTCGAGCCAATGATCGAGGCCGTCCGCCGCGACCTGGTCGCCCACGAGAATGCGAGCTGGTCTTCCTGCTGCTGGTCTTCGAGCCGGTCCGCCGCGCGGTCAGCCGCGCGTTCGTGGAAGCGCGCTCCGGGCTGGACGCGCCGGTCACCGACATCAACTGGGGCAACCGCGCCGAGGCGCGCCTGCTGCAAGAGATCGACGCGCCAGGACCTCTATGACGTCACCCGCGCGGGCGCGATCGAAGCCATCTTCCGCTACCCGTCGACCCGCCCCGAAACGGCTGTTCCCGTGGGTGCGCGAGACGATCGCGCACCGCACGCTCGATCACCTGCGCGGCGAGCTGCGCGCAGATCCAGACCCGCTGCCCCAACCCCGCCGAGGCCGAGGCGCTGCAGGCCGCGCTGGCCGGGTTCGAGCAGGCCGAACCGCCGCCGATGCGCGACCGCGCCGGGATGCGCGAATGGCGCGCCCGGGTCCAGATGCGCGACATCTACGAGATCGTCGACGAGTACTTCGAGGAGAGCGCCGTCGCCAACGTCTGCCGGCTCGGCGATGGGCCGCCTGCCGGCCGGCCAACGCGCCGTCATCGACGGCGTACTACTTCCAGCAGGCCACGTACCGCGGAACTGGCCGCCCGCCGCGGCATCAGCGAGAGCACGATCTACAACACCAAACGTCAGGCCCAGGCGCGCCTCGGAGCCGACGACTGCTTCTTCTTCGGGCTCTACAGGCTCGGCATCGTCCGCGACCGCGCGCGAGGCCCGCGCGCTGGCCGAGCGCTACCCGGACGGCCGGCTGCCCGACGGCCGGCGCATCGTCCATATCGACCTTGCCGCCTGAGGCCCGCTCATGGACCTTACGCTGCTCGAACACGCGATCAGCATCGCCGGCCGCGCCGTCGCGCTGATCGCCGCGACCCTGGCGCTCGTCGACCGCCGCCACCAGCGCCGCCACCGGCGAAGGCGGCGTTCCCGGCCGGCGCCCTCGAGCGCGAGCGGCAGCTCGTCGATGAAGCGCTCGCGGATCGCGTCGAAGAGCGGGTCGCAGGTGGCGGGCGTGTACTCCGGCGAGCGCGCCAGGCAGATCAGGTCGAACGGCGCCGGCGCCGTGTACTGCGGCCACGGAATCGCCCGGAACGGCACAGCGGGTTCGAGGTGGACGGGCTCGACGCTGTGACGCCCGAACGCGTGGTCCTGCATCTGCTGCTGGGTCATGCGCGGCGAGCTGGATGTGGTCGGCGTCGATCGCGGAAGCCCTCCATGACCATCGGGGTTGATGTCGCCGGGGCCGTGGCCGTCGCGGTCGGTGTCGTGGTTGTAGATGTAGTCGAGCCCGGACAGCCAACGGCAGCCGATGGCGAAGACCAGGTAGTTGCCGTCCTTCAGGTGCTCGCCCGGGTCGCGGCGCTCCTCGGGCGGGCGGAACAGCAGCTCGCGTCATCAGGTGCATGTAGCCGGTGCCGCCGACGTCGAGGTCGGCGTGCGCGTCGACGTGCGTGACGTGGAACGGCGCGCGCAGGGTCCCGGCGTCGATCGCTTCGCGCCAGCGCGCGAACAGCTCGCCGTGATGCTCGACCACGAACCCGGGCAGCCGGCCGGTCAGGCCGCAGGCGGTCTGCAGGAAGTCGAGCGCGTCCTCGCGACGACCAGGCGGGGAACTCGTCGGGGTCCGGGCGCCCGTCCTCGCGGGTCGCGGCGGTGCGCGACGCCGTGCACGAAGAAGTCCAGGTCGATGTCGAGCATGCGTTGCACGCGGTCGGACGGCATTCACAGACGCTCCGGGCTAGGCCGCGCGTCGTTGGTCTCGCCCGCGTGGCGGACGGCGCCGGCGCGCGGTCTTGCGGGCCGGGAAGTGGAGCGAGTCGATCGTCACCGAGGCCTCAGGCGTGGGCTTGCGGGCGAGCACGATGTCGAAGCGACCGCCGACCCGCACGCGCGCGTACTCGCCGGGGCGGGGCGGCTGCTCGCGCAGCAGATGCCCGCGGAGGCGGACCTCCTCGCGCAGCCGGCCGAGCGCCTGCGCGCGCGGGCCGCCTCCGAGCTGCTGCTGGTAGGCGCGCAGGCAACGGTCGCTGAAGTAGACGTCATCCATGAGCTCATCGAGCTCGCGGCGCGGAGCGATCGGCCGCAACCGCTCGGCGGCCTCGGCCGCGTGATCGACCCACGCCGGCCGCGGCTGGTCGCTCGCCGTGCGTTCGCGCCGCAGGCGTGGACGCACGGGATCCGGGGCGCACCTGCAGCGCGTCCAGCGCGACGGTCTGGCGCTCGGGGCGCTCGAAGATGACTGTGCTGACCGTCGCGGTCGAGCTCGTCTCGTCGATCGCATCCACCGTCCAGATCAGCTCGCCGGTGTTGGGCAGTGTGACCGAGTCACGGACCCGCGCCGGGCGCGAGAGCGCGACCACGACGTCGCTATGGCGCGGGCGTGACACCGTCCGCTTGGGTGCCAGCGAGCGGTGCCACGGCGCGCCGACCCGCCGGCTGGGGATGTCTGTCTCGCGGCCCTTTGATACCCCGGTCTCGAAGCGCACCAGCACCCGGGCCTGGGCGCGCAGCTCGTCCGACGTGTCCAGTAGCGTGACCTTGATCGACGGGTCGCCGGCCAGAACGTAGGCCTCACCCGGGATCATGTCCTGCCAGCGCATACGCTCTCAACGGTACGGGTGCGGTCGGACGCGTCGCGCCCGTTGCCGCCGCCGCGGGCCCTGGCGTGTCTGGCAGTCGACGATTCGGTCTGCCCTTCAGCAGCTCGCAGGTCCGGGTTCACGTCGCAAAGGACTTCTGGAGCGCTGCCGGCTATGCGACGACAGGTGCGAATGCTGGCGTCCGCAGCGCGATGGCACTACCGGATGACGCGTTTCACGCGCGATACCTGAAGCCGGTTCGCGCTGCGGCCATGTTGCTCAACAATGGATCATGATGGTCCGAGGTTTCGGCTTTTACCTGCAAATGTCCTGGTTTTGAGACCTCGCAGAACCGCAAGACACTGCGCTCGACCTAGCCGCGATCGCCGACCGCCATGGGCTCGGCGTGCTGCATTACGACCACGACTACGACCTGATCGCCGAGAAGACCGATCTCAACCTCGGTAGTGTCCTGGCTCGCGCCTGCCGGAAACCTGTGAGACCACCGGGTCGAAAGCACAAACCTCGACTGCTCGGTGCGCGTTCCGCATGCCATTCTGTCCCCCGTAGAACGGCCCAAAACAGGCTGATATGCAGGCAAAAGCCGAAACACTGGGAGCATCATAATCCGCGTGTCGGGGGTTCGAGTCCCTCCTCCGGCATCTCTCTCGTAGCCCCGATTTCCCGATCTAGCAGGGGAATCGCGTCAAGTTCGCCTCTTAGCTCCGAACCTCAGCCGACCTCGGCAGGCCCCTGTTTCGCGGCAGTTGTGTCCACCCGCGTGTCCACCCAAATGGGTACATTTGCGGGGATGCCTTCGCGGTTCCGCAAGTCGAGGACACCGAGCATCTACGTGGCTCACGAGCTGGATTGTCCCGCTCACGCAGGCGGAAGGGCCGCGCTGTCGCTGCTCGCCGTCGTTCCGAGGGCGTCGGCGGCATCCGGTCACGGGCAAGCCGCTCTGGAGCCCGACCAGCAAGAACCGGTCCGAGATCCTGACCTGGCTGGCTGACGCCGAACTCGCCGCGGAGGCTTCGGCCTCTGAGCCGCACGCCCGCGCGTCGCTCGAAACGCTCGGCGACCAGTGGCTCGACGGCGTCGAAGCCGGTGTCATCGGCCGGCGCCGGGGCAAGGGCAAGCCCTACTCGGAGACCACGATCGCGAGCTACCGCCGCTCCTGGAATCACGTCATCCGTCCGGAGTTCGGGCCGATGGTCGCCGATGAGATCAGCGAGGTCGAGTGGCAGATGTGGGTCGACCAGCTGAGCCGCGAGGGCCTCTCGCGCTCCCGCATCGCGAACCACGTCGCCGTGATCTCGTCCATCTACACGTGGGCGCTGTCGCCGAGCCGCCGGTTCGTCACGCGCAACCCGATGCGCATGGTCGAGCTGCCACCGAACGACGAGAAGTCCCGGCTGCGCGTCGCCCTGGTGCCCGAGGCCGAGCAGCTTCTCGCCGCATTGACGCCCGAGGACCGTGTCCCGTACGCGCTCGCGTGTTACTCGGGGCTGCGCCGGTCGGAGATCCACCGGCTCGAATGGCCCGAGGTCCTCCAGGACGGAAAGATCGCCAGCCATGTGCTCGTGCTGCGCTCCAAGAGCGAGGCCGGCACGCAGCGCCGGCCGCCGATCGCCGAGCCGCTCCAGCAGATCCTCCGCGAGGCATGGCTGCGGCAGGGTCGACCGACGTCCGGCCCGGTCTGCGAGCGCTCCGTGATGTCCGGCAAGCTCGCCGCCGCGGCAACGTCGGCGTGGGACGCCGCCGGTCTGAACCGGATCACGCTGCACGAATGCCGCCACACCTACGCGTCGATGCTGATGGCCGCGCACTACACGCTGAAGGAGCTCATGGAGTACATGGGCCACAGCGACCTGCAGATGGTCAACCGCTACGTGAAGCTGCTCCCCCAGCCGCGCGACGACAACGCCGCGAATCGCCTCAACGCGTACTTGCGCGAGTCGCGCTCGGGATGATCGGCGGGCTTGCGTCGTCCTCAGTCGCAGCAGATGGGAGCGATGGCCTACCTGCGCCGCAGCGAATCCGCTACGCGGCCTGGAGCGTCTCGGCGGAGGCCGTCGGCGCAGGCAGCACCTGACCGAGACCGGTCATCTCCTCGACGTAGACGTCGAGGGCTTCGCGAATGCGCTCCGCGACTTCCTCACGCGTCGTCCCGAGCGCGACCACGCCGGGCAGGTCCGGGAGGTAGGCGCCCCACGCACCGTCCTCGTCGCGTTCGTAGATCACGAGGTATTCGTTCATCGCAGGTCTTCCAGTCCGCTTGCTCGTCGGATGCTAGAGAGCGTTCCTACAGGGACGTTATCGCTGTTCTTGCCAGCGACCACGATTCGCTGCGGCTCACCGGGTTTGGCCCAGAGCTCGTGCGAACCGCGCTGCCTGAGGACGGTCCAGCCCGCAGCTCGCAGTGCTACTCGGACTTCCGAGTACTTCTTAGGCATCCAACGCGAAGGGTATGCAACACGCCGGATCGACTCGCACGGACGACCTGCAACGTGACAGTCATCCACTTCCAGACCCCGTCGGCTCCTGGAACACGTCGTCCTTCGCCGACCAGCCCATGTCGCTCACGCTCGCACCGATCTGATCTCCCCCGACGTCTCGGACTGCGGCTGCGCCGCGCGTACTGTTGACGTTGTGACGAGCCGACGCTGCACCACCGCTAGCGCCAGTCGTCCCGCAGCTGCTCGATGACCTCGCGCGCGCCTGCTCCACCTTCAACGCTGCCGCGGTGCTTGGCGAGCAGGTTTTCGACACGCTGCGACTCGACCGGTCGAGGATCGATTGGCTGCTTCGTGCCCTCGCCGTCCGGCATACGATCAAGATCCCGCTCAGCGCCTCGCGCCACGCGCGAAGCCTACGCCGCGCGACCAACGCCGAGCCTGAGCGCCAACGCGCCAGCAACGACGAACTCGCTAAAGCTTCAGCGCCGAGCTGCCGATGATGTGATTACAAGTCGCCGGAAGGCGGCTCTCGTCGTTCTATGCCGGCACCTCGCGGCCACGCAGTCCGGGGCGGAAGGGCGTGAGCGAGCCTCCGACCGGAGGCATGACGAGGTGCGCGTTGCGCTGCAGCCATTTCTCGATCTCGGCAACCGGAATCAGTACGAGCTGTCCGCTGCGGACGACGCGGAGCTCCGCCTGGACGTTCCGCTCGAAGTGACTGACGCTCATGCCGAGTGACGCTGCTGCCTCTTCGCGGGTGAGCGCGAACCTGGGCACGGCCTGGAGCGGGCGGCGCGGACCCGCCTTGGGCATGTTCACCGCCCCCTGAACTCGCCGGCATGCATAGATTGCTGTCGTCGCGAGCGCCTGCGCGCCCCGCGAGGTGACACGCAGCCGCTCAGCTCTCGCGGTTGCACAAGTTGCGCAAGTTGCGGTATACGGTTACCGTGTTGGTATGGACGTCAGACTGCGCCCCGGGGACTATCTCGCGACGGAGGAGCGGCTGGCGTCTGAAATCTCTCGGTCGCTGGGCGACGGTCCATTCACCGCCAAGGAGCTCGCCGCGAGGCTGGTTTCGCTCGACGATCCTTCCGCACTGATCGGCGCCTTCGACGAGGCGCTCTCGCGCGCCGCTGCCGCAGCCGAGACGGACGAGCTCGACGACGCGCTCTGGGGTCCGCCGCCGACGGCCGACGAGCTCACCGCCACGCGCCGAGATGCGCTCGTCGCGCATCAAGACGCGCTCCGTTCCGTCCTCGCGAACTCGCTCACGCGCAAGGAGACCGCGGAGTTGCTTGGCGTGACACCGCAGGCGGTCTCCAAGCGCCACGCCGCCGGCGCGCTCGTCGCGATCTCCCGCGGCCGCGAGCACCGCTTCCCCGAGTGGCAGTTCCACGACGGCGGAACGCTTCCCGGACTCGCCGACGTCATCCACGCCTACCCGGGCGGAGCGCTCGCGTTGAGCTCGTGGGCCGTGGCGCCCAATCCAGACCTGAATCACGTATCCCCCGCCGCCGCGCTCACCCGGCCAGGCGGCGTCCAGCGAGTGCTCGAGACCGTCCAAGCGCTCACCGCTGACGCGTGGTAGCGCCTCTGCGCGATCCGCCGGCCACGTTGGCAGCGGATCCGCCGACCCCGCCGCCTGCATGCTGGTCGGCGAGCACGCCTTCGTCATGCTGCTCAGCCGCGGGAGGTTCGCGGAGGTCGCGAAGCTGCCGATCGCCGATCCCACCACGCACACGCTGGCGCTGTACTGCTTCAGCGTGTCATCCCGCGATGAGGTCGATACGGTCAGCGCCGCCGCGCTCGCGGCGGGCGGCTCGGAGGCGGATGACGCCGAGGACTACGGCTTCATGTACTCACGCAGCTTCTTCGACCTCGACGGCCACGGCTGGCAGGTCATGTGGATGGACCCGGCGGCGGCGGCGCAGGGCCCCGAGGAGCCGGGTCCGGTCAATCTGGTCGGCGACGACCCGAACGCCGCCGTCGACCTCCGCTTGCGCCCCCGCTACGAGACCACCGACCAGAACTGAGGAATCAGCCATGTCACGCACCCGAGTCCACAGCTTCGCCGTATCGCTCGACGGCTTCGCCACGGGCGAGGGTCAGAGTCTGGAATCACCGTTCGGTCATGCGGGCGGGCGGCTTCACGTGTGGATGCTCGCCACCCGATACGGCCACAGGATGCTGGGCAAGGACGGCGGGGGCGGTGGCGTCGACGACGCGTTCGCCCAGCGCTTCCTCCCCGGCATCGGCGCCGAGATCATGGGTGCCGGCAAGTTCGGCCCGCCCGGGTGGCAGGACGACCCGGAGTGGACGGGATGGTGGGGTCCCAACCCGCCGATGCACACGCCGACGTTCGTCCTCACCCACCGTCCCCGCCCGTCGATCGAGATGGAGGGCGGCACCACGTTCCACTTCCTCGACGCCTCGCCCGCCGAGGCGCTCGAGCAAGCCCGGAAGGCCGCGGACGGCCAGGACGTGCGTATTGGCGGCGGCCCGACCGTCGTCCGCGACTTCCTCGCCGCCGGGCTCGTCGACCACCTGCACGCAGCGATCGTCCCGATCGTGCTCGGCCGGGGCGTTCGGCTGTGGGACGGGCTGGAAGGCCTGGAAGACGACTACGAGGTCGAAGCCACGTCCTCGCCCAGCGGCGTCACCCACGTGACGTTCAACCGCCCGTAGACGCGAAACAGATGCCGCCGGAGCGGGAGCGCACGCCGACCGATGAGCGCCAACGCGCCAGCATCGATCAAGCCGCTCAAGTTCCCGACGGCGATTGCCGATAAGACGAACACGAGCCGCCTTCGGGGCGGCTCTTTTCGTTCTTGGTGCCTCGACGAGGAAGCGCGCATGCCTTCGCACCCAGCGCTTGAGCTCGTCCACCGGGATCAGGATCAGTGCGTCCGCTACTCGAGCGTCTTCAGGTAGGCGACGAGTGCGCGCAGCTGAGCCTGGGGGATGATGCCGCCCCAGTGCGGCATGCTCACGATGGGCGGTCTTCCGATCACGCTGCCCGAGCGGATGACGGCAAGGATCTTCTCGTCCGTGTTGAACTCCTTGCGGAAGTCGGGGCCCGCCAGTGACGGGATCGTCTTGTCCGTGGCTCGCGGGTTCGGGACGCCGCCCAGACCGTTGGGGCCGTGGCAGTTGATGCAGCCGTAGCTGGTGTAGAGCGCAGCGCCTTCGACCGCGTCGCCCTGGCCCTTGGGGATCGGCGGTGGCTCCGCCGTCGGCACCTTCGGCAGACCGGCGCGCAGGTAGGCGATCAGGTCCGAGACTTGCGTGCTCGAGATGATCGGACCCCAAACCGGCATGAACGGCTGGGTCGGGTTCGCGGACTCGCCGAGGCCGTGGTCGATGATCGACCGCAGTTCGGCCGGAGTCAGGCTCTTGGCGACTGAGGTGAGTTCCGGCACGGCCGGTGCGACGCCTCCCCGGCCTTGCTCGCCGTGGCACTTGGCGCAGGCGAACTGCACGAAGTCGTGGGCGCCCGCGGCGACGTGCGGATCGATCGGCGCGGCGGGCGCAGGCGCGGCCGTCGCGATGGCCTTCGTGTTGCTCTTCGGCCGCGTGCCGAGGTCCGCGGCGATGCCGACAAGGCCGCCGAGGCCGACCAGCACCGCTGCGGCGAGCGCGACCGCCAGCCGATGGCGCGTGCGTCCTGGTTGGTCTGACATCGCTGCCTTTCCTCAGAGACCGAGCGGTGCCGGGCCCTCATCGACGACGACGTCGCGGACGGGCACGTCGAGCTCTCGCGCGAGGTGCGCAAGCATGCGATTGGCCAGCCAGCTCCGGTGCCCGCCGGGCGGCAGCGCGATGATCACCTCGTCGGCCCCGAAGTCACGCAGCTCGTCTTCGATCGCGGCGAGCGGGTCGGCGTCTCCAACCTCCCCCTTGGCCTTAAAGCCATGTGCCGCGGCCCACGCGAGCGAGCCCTCGAGCCGCTTGAGCGCCTCGTCACGCTCACGGTCGACGTCGGAGGCCCAGTAGTGGGACCGGGAGGCCAGGATCGGGGCGAGCACGTCCAGCTCGACTGCGGCGCCTCGTGCCGTGAGCTCCTGGCGCAGCTCCTCACCGGCCAGCTGGGCGGTTGCCACGACGAGTACGTGGCTCGCGTCCGCTCTGGCGCCGTGCGGGTGCTCCTCATGCGTCGCGTCGCGCAACGGCGACCCCCGCTCGGAGTCTCGGCCGGCAAGCTCGAAGACCAGGCCGGCCGCGACCACGGCAGCGAGCATCACGACGCCGTACTCAGGGGATGTGAGCCAGCCGACCAGCACCGCGGCGCCGGCGCCCAGTCCCAGGGCGACGGTCATTCGGAACGCATCTCCCTCCGTCTTGAGCGGGATGCGCATGACGATCTGCAGTCCTCCTCCGATTGCCAATCGGACGTTCCAGCACAGCTTGCCGCTCGGCAGCCGTGATGTCGTCCGCCAGCACTCGAAACGTATGGCGGCGAGCGTGGCGCTGGCATCCGGTGCAACTACGGACACGCTGCTCGCGCGCGCGGACGCCGAGATCGGCGGCGGGGCATGTGCGCCGGCGCCACCGAGGTGCTCGATCTCAGCAGCGCCGGCGCGGCCAAGCGCCTGCCGTTCCGTTGCGGCGACTAGCGAGCTTCTCGGATCTGGAGCAGGTTGCCGTCGTGGTCCTTGAACTGCGCGACGTAGCCCCAGGGGAACTCGAGCACGTCCGAGACGAACTCGACGCCGCGCGACTTCAGCTCCTCGACCGTCTTGCGGCAATCGTCGGTCGCGATCGTGATCGATGCCGGGGGGCGTCCCATCGCCGGCTCGGCCTTCCCCGGCGTCCCGGGCCAGAGAACCAGCATGAAGTCGTCCCCGTTGACGCCGACGGTCAGAAACCGCGGCCCGTCGGGGGTCGGGTTCTCGACGCGCTTCTCGAGGCCGAGGACGTTCGTGTAGAAGTCGAGCGCCTTGTCCTGGTCGCTCACGAGCACGCTCGTGTAGAAGACCTTCTCCAGCATTGCGGTTCCTCCGATGTCGTGGTCACTGCCCCCATGACAAGCGGCGAGCGGGAAATGTGACAGGCTCGGCGTCGGCGACTCCAGCCATAATCGCTGTCATGGTCCCACGCCACCCGCGACGTCCATGGCTCGCCGCGGGGGCGCTCGATTGAGCACGCGGTCGCCATCGCTCGCAGTGACGGTCGCCATCGCCACGTTCGTTGCGGGGTGTGGCGGGCACAGGGGCGAGAGCGCACAGCGCGGAAGCGCGGATGCGCGGCCGGAAAGCGGAGGCACGCGGCTCGTCTTCGTCGGAGACTCGCTGGCGGCGGGACGCTTCGCCGACTCTCAGGACGGGGCGTTCCCCCAGCAGGTCGCCGCGGCGATGCGTGCCCGGCTGGAGGTGTTCGCGGTGCCCGGGGCGACGACCGCGCAGCTCGCCGCGCAGGCGGCTCCCCCGAGCGGGGATGTCGTGGTGGTAGAGGCTGGCACGAACGATTTCCTGTACCAGACCCCGCGGCGCCGGTTCGCAGACGACTACCGCGCCCTCGTCGCGAAGGTCGCGGCCGCATCACCCGGCGCCCGGCTCGTCTGCCTGACCATGTGGATCCCGAAAGACGCGGCCGGCCCGCCGCCGGCCAAGATCCCTGCCTCGTTCTATGACGCGACGATCCGGCGTGCATGCGCCGCGGGCGCCGTGGCGGACATCGCGCCGCTGTTCAACGCGCGGCCTCGTACGCGCGGGCCCGCGGGCCGCCCCACGTTCCTCGGGCCCGGCGATGCCTTCCACCCGAACTCCGCGGGCCATGCCGCGATCGCGCGCCTGATCGAGTCGCGGCTCCGCTCGTCCTAGCTCACGCGCCGCACAGGTCGTCGATCCGCTTCGCCGACGTCTGGATCTTCCTCAGTGCGGCGGCGTCGACCATCTGCTGGGCTGCCTTGGCGATGTCTCCCCTCGCGGCGGAGCCCTTGGCGCGACCGAAATCGGCGGCGAACATCCGCAGTCCCCGCTCGAGCCCGCGCTGCGAGCTGACGAGCGGCTTCGGCGCGTTGACGAGCTCGATCAGCTTCGCCGAGTCGACGAGGCTCTGTTGCGCGTTCCCCGTCAGCTTCCCGAGCTCCTTCGGGTTAAGCGCCTGGGTGATCGCCTCGGTGGTGTGCCCGACGAGCTGCGAGACCGCCTGGACAGCCTGCTCGAGCTGCGCGCAGGCGGCGAGATCGGACGCGGAAGTGAGGGCCGGCTCCGGGGAAGGAGTCTTCGTCGGCGTCGCCGTCGCCGCGGGCGCGGCGGCGGTGGCCTTGGCGGACGACGGCGATGCCGCCTTGCCGCCGCATCCGGCGAGGAGCCCGGCCACAGCGAGAACGCAACCGAGACGGAAGAGCCGCATGCGCCGACAGCGTATCGGCCGTGATCGCGGCTCAAGCCGCGAGCACGGGCCCGGTGCCCGGGGGCGCTCGCGCACCCCCGGGCTCCGGAAACCCTCCCGCATTACGGGGTCGTCGTCGACAGCGTGAACGTCACCGTCGCCGAGTAGCTGCCTGTGCGCAGCGCGTCGGTGGACGCGATCGGCTGGTGGAAGCCGATCGTCACCGGATCGTGCGACACCGGTGCGCTCCAACTCGACTTAGACAAGTCGAGCGTGAACGGCTGCGGCATCGTGAACGCGCCGTTGGTCAGGTGGTTCGGTCCAGACCAGCTGAGCGCCGCGTCGCCCGCCGTGGAGAGCACGTCGGCCGTCGTGGAGGCGTCGTAGGTCTTCGCCACGCCCGGCGTGAACGAGCCGAAGCTCGCCGCGGGGCCGAGCGTCAGCGCCAGCGTCGGTGGGACGCTGCCGCCAACCGTCGTGTCCTGAGCCGGCGCACCCTGCACCGGGCCATTGGACGTCGCGACAAACGACGCCAGCTCGTCCGAGCTCAGCGTCCCGCACGGGTCCGCGGCGGGACCGGTGGTGGGAGGCTGGGGCTCGGCCGCGGGAGGCGTCGCCGGGTAGTAGGTCGGGGCGAAGTTGATCGGCTCCACCTGTCGGTATGTGCCGACGTTCGCCGTCGTCTTCTGCCCGTCGCCCTTCGAGACCAGCAGCTTCACGTCATGCCAGCCGGCCTGCGCCGGGAACGTGTGCGTGACCCGCGGGTTGTTCGTCTTCTGCGGGGCGCTGCCGTCGCCGAAGTCCCAGTAGTACTCGAGACCCTGGCTTGACCCCGACTCGTCCCGGCTGAAGCCGGCGTCGTAGGTCACGGTGCGAGTGGCCGTCGCCTTCTTCGGAGACTGCTCGAAGAACGCAATCGGACGGTTCGGCTTGGGCGTCTTTCCTCCGAGCGCGTCGGAGGCGACCGCGTAGGAGAAGTAGGTCGCCACGAACTCAACGCCCCTCAACAGGCCCTCGGACGGCTTGTCATAGCCGCCGGGCCCGTGAACCTCGCCTCCGGCATAGAAGTTGAGGTTCGGGAAGTTGTCGCTCATGGTGTCCTGCCCGTACAGGAACGAGATCCCCGGCTTGTTCGGGTAGCTCGCCGGGTACGGGTTCTCGTTGCCGCCCACCGCCGGGTTGGTGCTGGAGTCGTACACGCCGATGTTGCCGAGCGACGGGATGCCGCGGTTGCCGAACGACACCTGGTCGGTGCGGCCGGTGCGGTCGTCGTTCACTGGCGTGTACTTCGCCTGGTCCTCCGGCAGGTACGACGGAAGCGACCCCGGATTCGGGTTGTCCGGCGTCGAGCCCGTGTTCTTGAACATCAGCGGATTCTCGACCGGGATCGAGTAGTTGTACTTCTCGCCCAGGTCGTGGATCGTCCTAGTGACGGCACTCTCGACGTTCGTCCTGAACGCGGTCACGTTGGCCAGGTTCGCCTGCAGCCGCGCGAAGCCGGCGGCGGAGTAGATCGTGCCGGTGTTGGTGACCGGCGTGGCGTTGATGTTATTGAACCACGGCCCGACCCCGCCGTTGACCAGGTCGTTGAGGTAGTGATCGGTTCCCCAGTGCAGAGCCGGGTAGTTGATCCCGTTCTGGTCGTTGTTCAGCACGCCGACGATCTGGCCCTGCGGACCGTCGGAGATCAGGCCGCTGGTCGGACCGTTGACGGTCGAGCCCGCGGCGTGCGCCTTCTGCACCGGCGCCGCCAGGGTGACGCCACTGCCGAGGTCCTGCGCTGCCACGCCGTTCGCGTGGGCGTTCGTCAGCGGAGCGGTCAGGGTGACGCCCGTGCCGCCGGCGCCGGCGGTGCCGACGCTCTCGACCGTGGCGAACTCCTGGTTGGAGTCCCCGAGCGGCTCGAGCCGGATCGGCTCGCCCGCGACGATGTTGGTCACGCTCGCGACCTTGATGTTCGAGTCGCCGGCGGAGGCCGCCGAGGCCAGCGTGGTGGCCGTCCTGATCGCCGTGCCGACCGACTGCACGACGTTGTTCTCGGTATCGATGTCGTCGATGGCGACCGGCTGGCCGACAGCGAAGATTCCCGATGACTTTGCTGCGTTGAGGGAGGAAACGGATGCTACATACAGCTTGGTACTGCCTGAGCTCACCGGCGCCTGAAGGCTCGTAGCCCCTCCACCTGTGGAGGAGTAGAACCCGGAGCCGATGAGCCCCTGTAACTCTGCGTCGTACACAGCGGACTTGATTGTCCGCTTCGGGTACGTGCCGTTCGCTTCATGCCAACGAAGAACCGAGCCGATCTCCTCCAGGTTCATGAGCGCGCCCATGTTGGAGTCGTACGGTGAACCCGTGCCCCAGTCGCCCGAGTACATCGAGCTATAGGGCGTGGCGCTGGTGCCGGGATTCGGGGCGGAGACGTTCTGGCTGTCGGGGTGGTAGGCGAGCATGACCTGCTGCCCGGGGCAGGTCGCGCCTGGGATGGTGAGCTCCTGGACATTGATCTGCCAGGTGGACTGCGGGTAGATGTTGTCGCGCTTGGACATCCACTTGCCGAGCTCGCCGTTCGGCTGCGCGGTGCTCGTGGTGCCGAGGTCGCCCCACCACTTGTTGAACTCCTGCGTGCCGTTGTAGTTCTGCGGCAGGTTGTTGGAGTCACCGGGGCTGCCGAACGAGCACGACGCCGCACCGGGCAGGCAGCCGTCGGAGCCGGCCCGCTTGTAGATGAAGTGCGTTGCGTTGTACCAGTCGTTGGCGTAGATCCAATTCGCGTCGACGACCGGGTGAGCCGGGTTCGACACGGGCGGAGCGTCCGTCGCGGCTCCGCCGCTGGAGACGACCACCGTCGTCGCCCCGCCCGCTGCCACGAGGGCAACGGCCAGGAAGCGCGGACGGAGCGCCTTCCTTACTGCACTTGAGAGCGCTCGCATAGCTAGTCACGCCCCTTCGCGGCAGCGCCCTGGCCGTTGAACCCGGCCTTGGCGGCGGTGATCAGAGCGGTGCGCTCCGCCGCGGAGAACGTGCCGCAGCCGGGCGTCGCCGGTGCCGACCCCGAGGGGCTGTTCACCGCGAGGGCCTGCCGGTACACGCCCCAGGTGGAGTCGTCGCTGCCCTTGGCCACGACGAGCTTGACGTCCGCCCACTGAGCGGCCGCGTAGGTGTGGGACACGGTCTTGCCGGTCGCGTGCGTACCGTCGCCGAAGTCCCAGTAGTAGGTCAGGCCGTCGGTCGTACCGTCGCCGCCGCGGGCGAAGCTCGCGTCGAAGTTGACGGTCTTGGTCGACGCCGGGTTCACCGGGTCCGTCTCGAAGTACGCGACGGTGCCCGTCGGCGCGGGAACCGCACCGAGGTACTTCGGGCCGCTCACGAGCAGCGCGGTGTACGTCGCCGGCAGCTCGAGCGCGCGGATGAGCTCCTGCGTCGGCTGCGACTCGTCGTCGACGCCGTGCGGAGCGCCTGATGCCCACATGTTGAGGTGCTCGACCGAGTCGCCGGTCATGCCGACAGGCTGACCCTCGTTGACCCGGAACGGCACGCCGCTCGCATGCGCGAACTTCAGCGGCGCTGCCAGGGTCACGCCGGTGCCGGTGTCGCCGGCGGTGCCGACGGACGCGATCTGCCCGACCTCGAGGTTCTGGCCGGTGTCGATCATGAGCGGCTGTCCGGCGACGAGATCGGTGACCGCGGCCACCTTGACGTTCGTCGCGCCGACGTCCGACGCCGCTGCCGACGTCGTCATCCCGGCGGTGAGGCTGCGCTCGTTGCCGATCTGCAGCGACGTGCCACCGAGATGCTGGATGACGGGGGTCGCCTTGATCGAGTCACTCGTCGAGGCCGGGTACGGATTCTCGACGGAGTTGGTGTCCTGCACCCCACCGACGCTGAAGCCCGGAATGCCCTGGCTCCAGAGTGCGGCGGCGGGATCCTCGGTCGAGAGGATCTGCGCCTCGGGGGCCGTACCCGCCGGATGCACCGGGGAGTACGTGGCCTGATCGGACGCCGTGTAGGCCGGCACGGTCGGCGTCTGCGGAGTCTGCGGGCCGCCGTTGGCGGTCGACAGACCACCGGGAGCGGAGCCGGTTCCGTTGTAGCGGAGCGGGTTCTCCTGCTTGATGGAGCCGCTGTACTTCGAGCTCTGCTGTGCGAAGCCCGCGCTGACGGCGTCCTGCAGGTCGTTGTGGAACGCCGAGATCGCGGCGCTGTTGGCCGCGATGCTCCCGCTCGTGTCCGGGTAGAGCGAGTTCGCAGCGGACGGTGTGTCCGTGACGAACGTGTGCCACGGCCCGACGCCGCCGGCGGCGACGTTGTTCCAGTAGTACTGGGTGCCGAAGTGGTACGCGGGGTAGCTGGCGCCGTTCGCGTTCATCATGGCGAACATCGCGTACTGCCCCTGCGGCCCCTTCGGGATCAGGTTCTTCGCGTAGTACTCCGAACCCTCGCGCATGTACGTCCCGTCCTTGGCCCGGCCCGCGTCCGCGTCGAGCAGCGCGACCTTGAAGGTCTTGGAGGGATACGTGTGATTCGCGTTGTACCAGCGCAGCAGCGCCTGGTACTCGGCCATCGTCATCGAGACGCCCGACGTGTCGTCGTATGCGCCGCCGTTGCTGAGGTTGCTCAGCGTGATGTGACGCCGCGCCGCGTTGAACCCGTCGACCGCGCTCGTGGAGGACGTCGGGTTGTTGATCTCACCGGCGATCGTCGGGCTGACCGGCGCCAGGTCGCCATGCGCGGCGATCAGCACGCGCTGGCCCGGACAGGCCGAACCGGGGATCGTCACCTCGGCGTCGTCGGAATCGAACTTGTAGTTGGGATCGAACTGGTAGTTCGGATTCGTCCGCTGCTCCGGAGAGCGCCGGAAGTAGTGATCCGACACCGTCGCGAACTTCGCGACGTTGGTCATCGCGTCGGTGTTCGTCAGCTGTGTCTTCCACTGCCGCCAGAACTCCTGCCACCCATTGATGGTGGACGGGATGTTGTACGGATCGCCGAAGTTCCGCGGGTCTCCGTCCGCCCCCGACACGCGGTAGACGTCGTCGTACCCCATCGCGAACAACTGGCCGTACATGTAGTCCGTGTCGATCGCCGGGGCGGTTTGCCCGGTCTGCGAACTGGCCGGCAGCGCACCGCTGGCGACAAAGACGGCCGCCCCCGCCGCCGCAAGGCAAGCGGCAGCGGTGACCCCTCTCGGTCGCCGCAGTTTGCTAAGCACCTGCATTAACAAAGACCCTCCTTCTTCCCGAAGGACCATGGATGTGCGGGCTCACGGTGCTCGTGGGCCTACCTGTGGGACAGGCGTAGCTGGACGACTCCGCTCACAGAGTTCTCATCTTCTCCTCCTGCCGTACCCATGAGTGGCGGCGGCGGCGTCCTTACCCTCCTCTCCATCGACGGGATGATGCACGCACGGAGCGGCCAGAACAACGATCCGGGCGGCGCCGGGCGTGTGGATCTCTCAACGCTCCGAGATGCGGCGTCTGCCGCGCGAGGTCAGCGGTCGACGACGGCGCGAGCGTTGAGCTGCGGCTGCTTGGAGCCGAACGGGTCCAGGCCCCAGAAGAGGCCGTTCCCGCCGAGCGGCGCGTTCTTCGGAACGCGGATCGCCATGGCGAACGCCTCGCGCTCACCGGGTGCGATGGGCTTCGCGTGGTCGCAGTTGAGGACGTGCACCTCGACCTGGCCGGTGGGCACGAGCTGCTGGACGTAGGACGGGCAGCGGTCGAAGCGGATGGTCTCCCGCGACGTGTTCTGGAGCACGACGACGAAGCGGAGCAGGTCGCCGCGCTTGGCGCGGACCGGCTGGTTCGGGACGGACGCCGTGATGGACCCTGTCGCCGTCCACGGCGGCACCGGCTTCACCTTCGCGGTCTCGAACGGCGACACCTCGATCGTCGACGTCGGGTGGCTCGGGTCGATGCACGGAGGCACCGCGTTGTAGTCCGCGTCGATATGACCGGCGCCGCCGGGCAGGGTGATGCGGACCGCGCTGGGAGCAACGCGCTTCTTGCCGGGGATCTTCGGATCGCACCAATTCGTCCACGTGAGCGTCAGACCCGCGTACTCGCCCGGCCGGAGCGCGAGCAGGCTCGAGAGCGGGTACGCCGTGTCCGGGAAGATCACCGGCGGACGATCGATCGGCGCGTTGACCTGCTCCGGCCCGCCGTTCTTGACGAGCCGCACGCTCGGCCTTCCCTCCAGCCGGCACTCCTGCTTGCCCTTGTTCCGGAGCGCGACCACCGCGATCCCCCCGCCCCGCCCGTTCGCCGTGAACTGGACCTGGCCCTTGACGGCCAGGTCGGCCGCCTGGCACGGCGCGGAGGCCGGGCTGCGCTCGGCGAGCTCGGAGGGCTGGCTCGAACTCCACGGTACGACCGGGCCTTCGACCTTCGGGGCGGCCGTGCTTCGAGCCCCCGCAACCGCCCATGAGGACCAGCGGGGCGGCCAGCGCGATCGCAAGCTTCGTGCGCATCGGCGGGCCATTATGACGGCGTCATGCCGTCCCGCCATCAACTTTTAGTTGATGAACCTCCACGGGCGCCGCTTGTCTTTCGGTCAGTGGCGGCCTGCCGTCTTTCGCTCTACTCTCTCGCGCGACATGCATGAGCAGGAGGGGTTCTATGGGGCGGATGGGGGTCCGGCTCTTGGCGTCAGCGACGGCCGCGCTCTGCCTGGCCGCGTGCGTGACCGGCATCTCGCCGGCGGCGGCCGCCGGCGGCGGACGGACGATCGCGCAGGCGCCGGGCATCGCGTTGAACAAGGCCGTGCGCGGTCGCCTGTACGACGGCGCCTTCTACTCGGGCTACTCCGTGGCGTACTGGACCGCGTCGTTCGCCAAGGGCGACCGAATCACGATCCGGACGGCCGCCTCCCGCGGCGACACGCCACCCTGCCAGATCCTCTTCATGCCGGGAACCGACGACATCAACGTGGGCGCCACCACGCCGATTCTGGACCCCGCGTCCGCGTCGCGGAACGGATCGCGCGACGTCCAGCGCTTTGTGGCGGCAACCGAGACCGGCACCTACGTCCTGGCGATGACCAACAACGACATCTTCTTATCCGGCCCGCACGAGTGCTTATCCGCCCCTTCGGGGAAGCCGTTCACCTTCACGGTGACGGTGGCCCACGAGGGTCGGGGCGGCGGTTCGGAGGACCGAGGCGGAGGTGGTAGCGGGCGCGGGTCCACGCACGTCGTCGAGCCCGGGCAGACCCTCTGGGCGATCGCCCAGGGCCTGGCCACGAGGCGGGCGAGCATCGCGCAGATCGCGTTCGAGGTCGGGCGCCTGTGGCGGCTGAACGCCGCCCGGATCGGCACCGGCAACCCGGACCTGATCTACGCCGGCCAGGAGTTGCGGCTGAGGTGATCCCCGTACATACGTCGACCGCCTCCTCCGGGCTGCGCCTGCGGCTTAGTATCGTTGCGAGGGGGTCCTCTGCCGTGCGCACGCGTCCGTAGCTTAACCGGTAACGGTGATGAGAGTCGAATGCTGAGGGGAACCAGCGTGCAAGTCACTCGAGCCGGCGCCGCTCTGGCGCGTGCCGGCGACTTGGCCGCCGCACTTTGTGGTCGCGCTGTGGGATCTCAGAGTCAAAATCGTCATTCAAAAGCAGCGGCCTTAAAAGCCGTTAGATGCGGGTTCGAGTCCCGTCGGGCGCATTAACGGGGACTGATAGCAATTACTGACACAGCACTGGAAATATCGGCGGCGCCGGCGTACGACCCGGCCAACATCGAGCCGAAGTGGCAGCAGGCCTGGAGAAGCGCGAACGCGTTCCAGACGCCGCCCGAACACGAGGAGGGCCGGCTGGACGCGCATGTCCTCAACAGCCACCCGTTCACCTCGGGAGCGGCGCACATGGGGCACGTCCGCAGCTACTCGATCGGCGACGCCCACGCCCGCTTCCGGCGCGCCCGCGGCGACGCGGTGCTCTACTCGCTCGGGTTCGACGCGTTCGGGCTGCCGGCCGAGCTCGGAGCGCTCGAGCACGGGCTGCCGCCGCGGGAGTGGGTCGACACCTGCGCCGCCCGGATGCGCGAGCAGTTCGACGCCCTGGGCTTCTCGTTCGACTGGTCGCGCACCTTCATGAGCTGCGACGAGGACATCTACCGCTGGTCGCAGTGGCTGTTCCTCGTGCTGCTCGAAGGGGGCTTCATCTACGAGCGCGAGGGCTCGGTCGACTGGTGCGACAGCTGCAAGACCGTGCTCGCCCGCGCGCAGGCCGAGGGCGGCCAGTGCTGGCGCTGTCACGGGCCGGTTCGACTGGTGCGCCGCTCGCAGTGGTACGTGCGCGGGAGCGCCTATGCGGAGGAGAACGACCGCCGCCTCGCCGAGCTGACCGCCTGGAACAAGGGCGCGATCGGCGCACAGCGCTCCGTGCTCGGCCGCGTCGACGGCGTGGAGCTGGACGCGATGGCGCTGGACGGCCTCCGACTGACGCTGTTCACGCCCCACGCCGACGGCGCGGCGACGGCCGAGTTCGTGCTCCTCTCCCCCAACCACCCGGAGATCGACCGCTGGACGACGGCGCCGGGCGTGCGCGAGCAGCTTGCCGGCCTGCGCGACGCCGGGTGGCAGCGCGACGACCGCAAGCTCGAGGAGGTGGCCGTCGTCGAGACCGGCCTCTCGGTCTTCGCCCCCGGGATCGAGCGCCCGCTGCCCGTGCTCATTTCGCCGTCGGTCGACGCGCGCTTCGGGCCGACCGCGGTGCTCGGGATCCCGTCCGTCGACCGCACCGACAAGGCGATCTTCGAGAAGCCCGAGGTGTCGTTGAACGACGCCCGCGGCGGGCTGCGGCATGGCGGCGTCTGGCGCGGCAGCAAGCAGCCGCTCAAGACGCGCTCCGCGAAGCGCTTCCGCGCCGGCGACTTCCCGATCTCGCGCCAGCGCGCGTGGGGTACGCCGATCCCGATCGTGCGCTGCGAGGCCTGCGGGACGGTCCCGGTGCCGCTGGACCAGCTTCCCGTGCGCCTTCCCGACGACCTCACCGTCACGGCCGACGGGAACGCGCTCCTCGACCGGCCCGACTTCCTCGAGTGCGCGTGCCCGTCCTGCGGCGGGCCCGCACAGCGCGAGACCGACACGCTCGACTGCCACTTCGACGCCGCCTCGCAGCAGTACCCGCTGCCGGCACCGACCGCCGACCGCGGGCGCTCGCTGCTCACCCATCCCGAGCTCCAGCGCTGGGTCCCCGTCGAGTGGTACATCAACGGCGCCGACACCGGCAACTTCGTCCTCGACCAGCGGACGATCTCGAAGATGCTGCGCGATCTCGGCCATTTCACCTGGCTGCCCGACGGCGAGTGCTACCGGGCGACCTTCACGCACGAGATGGTGCAGCTCGACGGCCGCAAGATGAGCAAGCACCTCGGCAACACGGTCATCCCGCACGAGATCGTCGAGCGGTTCGGAGCCGACACGCTGCGGCTCGCGATGCTCCACGCGGCCGCCCCCGCGAAGGCGTTCACTTGGGACGAGAGCCTGCTCGCCTACTCGAGCGGATTCCTGCGTCGGCTGTGGACGTTCGCCGAGCCCCGCTTGAGCGCCGCATCGAGCCCCCCGGACGAGCTCGACCTCTCGGACGGCCTCCGCCGTCGCCTCGCGGGCTGGTGCGACACTGCGGTCAGGAAGGTCACCGAGAACTACGAGCGTCTCGACATGCACCGCGCAACCCGGAACCTGGTGAGCCTGTTCGAGCGGATCGAGGACTTCGAGACGCGCGTCGCCGCCCGCCGCGAGCCCACACCCTCCGACCGCGACGCGACGGTGTACGCGCTCTGCCTGCTGCTCAGGCTGCTGGCGCCGGTGGCCCCGCACATCGCGGAGGAGCTCTGGGCGCGTTCCGGATCGGAAGGGTTCGTGGCCGACGCCGGGTGGCCCGGGTCGGCGGGCTCCGAATCCGCATGAGCGCGCCCGAGCACAAGCCCGTCCGGTCGATCGGGATCGAAGAGGCTGCGTACTCGAGCGCGTTCGGGAGCTGGCACTCGCGCGCGAGCGTCCGCACCAAGCCAAGGCGGGAGATCGGCGACCAGGAGCCGCGCGAGCACGTCTACTTCCCGCCCGAGCTCGTCCCGGTCGCGCAGCACGCGATCGTCCAGGAGCTCGGCGTCGACACCGTCGACCGCGTTCTGATCCAGCAGCTCCACACCTACCTCGAGTTCACGTCCGAGCTCGAGCACGGAGCCGTCAACCCGGTCGCGGCGATGATCAGCCGGCGCCGGTCGGGCTTCGACCTCCCGGAGACGATGATCGAGGACGCCTACAAGATCTACACGGACGAGGCGTGGCACGCGCAGTTCTCCGACGATCTGCAGCGGCAGGTGGCCTCCAGGACGGGCGTCGGGCCGAACGTCTTCGAGGAGCCGAACTTCTTCCGCAAGCTGAAGGGGTTCCAGCTCGACCTCGGGCCGGACGAGCAGCGGCTGGTGATGATCTTCTTCACGATCGTCTCGGAGACGCTGATCTCGACGATCCTCTCGGGGATCCCCTCGGATACCCGGGTCGTCACGGCGGTTCGCGAGCTCGTGGCCGACCACGCCCAGGACGAGGGGCGCCACCACGCGTACTTCAGCCGCCTGCTCGAATTCACCTGGCCGCGCCTGAACAAGACGCAGCGGGCGCTCATCGGTCCGCTCCTTCCGGAGATGATCCTCGCGTTCCTGGAGCCGGACTTCGTGGCGATCGCCGGGAACCTCCGCGCATGCGGGCTCACCGCCGAGCAGATCGACCAGGTGATGACCGAGTCCTATCCGCCCACCACGGTCACTGCCGGCATACGCACGGGTTCGAGAGCGGTGATCCGGCACTTCGAGCGGGTCGGGGTCGTCGACGATCCCCGCACGGCAGAGGCGCTCGAGGCAAGTAGGTTGTGGCCGTGAGCAAGCCGAAATGGACGATCCGCCACGCGCGCCCGGAGGACGGGCGGCCGGTCCGGCGGTTCGTGTTCGACATCTTGAACGAGTACCACGTGGCGGCCGACCCCGACGACGACGACGCGGACGTGATGGAGTTCGGCGCCCCCGCGGACGAGCGCGTCGTGCACCTCGTCGCGGAGGTCGAAGGCGAGCCGGTCGGATCGGCGATCCTGACGCCCTATGGCGACGGCGAGATCAAGCTGTCGAAGCTCTTCCTCAAGCCGGAGTTCCGCGGCCTCGGCCTTGGGCGGGAGATGCTGGAGCGCTCAGAGGCCGAGTCCAGCGAGCGCGGCTACCGCCGGATCTTCCTGCGCACGAGGGAGCGCTACGCCGAGGCGGTGCGGCTCTACGACCGGGCCGGGTGGACGCGCGGCCCCGACCAGCCGCCGCCGGGGCCGGACCGCCTGTATTACCGCGAGCTCTAAGGCGAGACGTCCCCTCCGCCCGGGCGGGATTCCTCTCATCCGACCTTAACGTCACGTAGCGGCGGGCGCGGCGCGGCGGCGCCGCAACCTGCCCACCTGCAGCTCACGGGCGAGGAAGTAGGAGCCGAGCACGACGAGCAGCCCGCCGAGCTGGGCGGCGATTCCTTCCCAGGTGCCGTAGATGCCGAGCCAGCGGCTCGCCCACAGCGGCACGCCGAACGAGGTCGGCGTCGACGGCAGCCAGCCGAGGCCCTGCAGCACGTGCGCCGTCGTGCCGGTCATCACGGCGAGCACGAGCGCGATCAGCACGCCGGTCGCGATCAGCATCTTCTTGTAGGGGAGCTTGCGCTGCAGCGCGAACGTGACCAGGCCGACGGCCAGCGTGGCGGCGAGCCCGATGCCCGAGCCGAGCACGCACGCGCCCGTGCCGGCGCTGACCTGCAGGTTCTGCACGAAGAGCACGGTCTCGAACCCCTCGCGGTAGACGCTCGTCAGGCCGAGGATCACCAGCCCGCCGGAGGCGAGCCCGAGCTTCTCCAGCGTCTTGCGTCTCCGGTTGAAGCGGGCGATCCACTGGCTCCAGTACACGCGGTGGAAGAACCAGTTGGTGACCACGAGCAGCACGACGATCGCGAGCAGGCCGGTGATCGCCTCCAGGCGCAGCCCGCCGGTGCCGAGCTCGGACACGAGCAGCTGCACGAGCGCCCAGGTGACGATCGTCGCGCCGATGCCCGCGAGCCCGCCGAGCAGCACCGGGCGGCGCATCCTCGCCCGCGCGCCGGTCAGCGAGGCGGTGATCGCGGCGAGGATCAGCACCGCCTCCAGGCCCTCGCGGAACACGAGGATCGCGGCGTCGGTGATCACCGTGCCGCGGCTGATCTTGAACTCGCCGAGCTGCTGCTGGGCGATCCTGAACTGCGCCCGCGCGCGGTCGGCCGCGGGCTTGACGGCCGCGCCGCGATCGAGCGCGGTGAGCACGCCCCACATCGCGGCGTCGAGCGCCGGCGCGGCCCTGCGCTCCTTCGCCGAGAGCGTGTAGGCCGCGAGGCCGGCGGCCGCGGCGGTCGCCGGGGCGGAGTCGAGCGTTCCGCCGAGCGCCTGAGGCACGCCCGCGTAGCGAGACGGTGACGGCGGGGCGATCTTCGCCGCCTCGTCGGCGACCGTCGAGGCGAGCGGCCAGGGGCGGAACTCGTTGCGGGTGGCGTCGAGCGTGTGCGAGAGCGTCGCCAGCTCCGGCGACGGCGCTGCCAGGTTCATCAGCCGCACTTCGGTGCGCAGGCGCGCGGCGAGCGCCGCGTCGTGCGCGCGCACCGCCTGCCGATATCTCGTCGCGAGATCGCCGGCCGCGGCCGCACGCGCGGTGGCGGGGGCCACCGCCGCGAGCAGCAGGGCGAGCGCGGCGGCGCGGATCATCCGCCGAGCGCGTCCGAGATCGTCGCGAGCGGCTTGGCGAGGCCGGCGACGAGCGCTGAGAGCTGCTTGCGCTCGGCGTCGTCGACGGTGTCGTAGCTCGGGTAGGCGTCGCCCTGCTTGAGCGTGGCGAGCTCCTGCTGCACGGCGTCGAAGCGGGAGCCGATGTCGCCGGCGAGCGCGTCGTTCTTGGCCCGCAGCGCCGGCGCGAGCAGCCCGAACGTCGTCTGCGCGCCGTTGATGTTGGCCTCGAAGTCGCTCAGATCGGTGTGCGAGTAGCGATCCTCCTCGCCGCTGATCTTCGACGTGGCGACCTCGTCGAGCAGCCCGTTCGCGCCGTTGGCGAGCTCGTCCGGCTTGTAGGTCAGGGTCCGCGTCCTGGCCTCGAGCGTCCGCACGTCGGCGAGCAGCTTGGTGGCGATCGGCTCAAGCCCCGCGGTCGAGTTCTTCTCCCACAGCGCCTGCTCGATGCGGTGAAAGCCCGTCCACTTCTGACCCTTCTCGACGTCGTTCACGCGCGCGTCGATGTCGGGATCGAGGTTGCCGAAGCTCTCCGCCACCGGCTCGATCGTCTCGTAGGGCACGCGCGCGGCCGCGAACTGCTGCTTGGCCTTCTCGACGTCGCCCGCCTTGACGGCGGCGACGAAGGGCTCCACGCGCTTGACGAGCTCCTTCGCCTGCGTCGTGACGTAGCGCTGGTAGCCGGTGACCGCACCCTGCAGCAGCGGGTCGGCGGAGCTCGCCACCGCGTTGCCGCCGACCGTGACGATGCCCGTCGCCGCGCTCGTCCCACCCGGGCACGACAGCGTATACCGGCCCGGCTGCAGGTCCAGCGTGAAGGAGCCCGACAGCCCCACCACGAGGTTCTCCTTCTCACCGAGGATGCGCTTGCCGCTCAGCACCTCGAGCTCGCTCACGCGGCCCGTGCCGGCGTTCGTGACCTTGAACGTCGCGCGACCTGCGTCGAGCTTGATCGTGGCCGGATCGCATCCCGCGTCGGTGAGCTTGATCTCGACGGTCTTGGTGCCGGACGCGGCCGCGGTTTGCGACCGGCCCGGTGCGGCCGGCTTGGCGCCGCCGCTGCCGCCGCCGCAGCCCGCGCCGAGCAAGCCTGCTGTGATGCCCACGATCAACGCTGCTTCGACGCGTTCGCGCAGGCCTATGACGAACGTGGGCAACAACGCCTGACTCCCGTCGTTAGGGTGGCCTAAGACGCTAGCGAAAATCGATCGGAACCGCTACGCCGAAGTTCGGGCTGTCGAGTTCCGTTGATACCGCTCAACGGCGGCTCGGACACGGGCAGGCTCGGCTGCGCGACGAGCGCCGCCGACCTCAAGATCAAGGGCGGCGACCCGGTCCGGGGCGCGCTCGCCACGAAGGCGTTCGAGATGCAGAACGGCGCCGCGCAGGGCAAGGCTCACGCCGCTCAGGCGCCCGCCTGCGGCCCGGGCGCGCGCACGCTGTCGGAGCCGGGCAACCGCGTCTGGCCGGAGCTCGGCAACGGCGGCTACCAGTCGCTCCACACCGACGTCTTCACGGTCTACGACGCGGTCACCAACAAGTTCCTGCCGGGCAACCACGTCGAGCTGACGCAGAAGGCGACGCAGTGCCTGACCGAGTTCAGCCTCGACTTCGACCGCAAGAACAACATCTCGAGCACCGCGACCACCCCGGGCCCGGACATGGCGATCCAGTCGATCACGATCGACGGCGTGCCGGCCACGTGGACGCACAAGCAGCCGACCTACGCCGGCGACCCCAACGGCCTGGACGATCCCGACCCGCTCGCGCACGCGGCCTCGAACACGAACCCGGTCTCCGCCACCAACCCGAACCCGCCCGCCTGCGCGCCGGTCAACAATCAGGCGGGCTGGCAGGGCCTGCCGTGCGGCGACACCAAGTGTGGTGAACCCTCCGGACGCGAACTACCCGACGGGCGGCTCACGCACGTTCAACTGGCACTCGGCCGAGCCGATCGCGTCCTACCTGGTGGAGAACAGCGCCGGCCACTTCGACGCTAGTGAGCGAATGGCCACCTCCGGCGACGTCATCTACTACGAGGAGGACATCACCCACTTCCAGGAGCAGCAGGTCAACGGGCCGCTGCAGTTCAACGCCAACGGCATCGTCGTCGCCGCTCCGAGCGCCTCCTTCGAGGAGGAGATGCAGACGAAGATCGTGTTCGTGGGCGGCAGCATCGGCACCACGGCGCAGACCTTCAGCCACGAGAACATGCACCAGTGGTGGGGCGACGCGGTGTCCTACGCCCAGCCGAAGTACACGTTCTTCAAGGAGGGCTACGCCGACATGTCGGAGTACCTCTTCCTGGCCCGCAACGCCGGTCTGGCCGCCGGGCCGGAGGGCTCGGACGCGTACAAGACCGCTTTCGAGGCGTCGATCGCGACCCGCTTCGCCGCCACGAACAAGTACAACACCGCCAGCACGTCATTCTGGGGCGTCGCACCGGCGAATCCGACGTCGGGCAACCTGTTCATCAACGCGAACACGTACAACCGCCCGGGCATGTCCTACATCGCCCTGCGGGCGTGCCGCAGGACGAGATCGCGATCTTCCACAAGTGGATGCCGAACCAGTCGATCGGCTGCTCCAAGAAGCTCGACGCGTTCTTCCAGCAGTGGTGGTTCACGTCCTACACGGGCTCGCCCGCGGCCGGAAACCGGCCGCAGATCACTGGCCCGGGCCTCCCCGGCGGCGGTTTCTATGACACCAACGGCGGCTGCTCGGACTACGGCGTCGACCAGCCCTCGACGCCATCGGCGACGGTCCCGCCGCAGCTCGCGCTGTCGGTCGGCGGGTCGGGCTCCTTCGGCGCCTTCACGCCGGGCGTGGCGAAGGACTACACGGCGACGACGACCGCCAACGTCATCTCGACGGCGGGCGACGCGAAGCTCTCCGTGACCGACCCGAGCGCGACCGCTCCGGGCCACCTGGTCAACGGCACGTTCAGCCTCCCGGCCGCGCTGAGGGCGGTTGGCACGAGCCCGGCCGGCACGTCCTCCGGCGCCGGCTCGGTCGGCGGCGCGCCGCTGGCGCTCACGACCTGGAGCAACCCGGTCTCCAACGACCCGGTCCAGGTCCTGTTCACGCAGTCGATCGGGTCCACCGACGCGCTTCGCACCGGCCCCTACGCGAAGACGCTCACGTTCACGCTGAGCACGACGTCGCCATAGGCAACTCATGCGCGGGCCGCCCACGGGCGGCCCGCTGCCCTGGCATCAGCGGGGCTTGGGCGGATGCTTGGGACCGGGCACCCCGCGAGGGAGCTCGGTCACCGTCGGCATCGTGAATTGCCGTGTCATCGTGCGTACGAGCGTCCCACCGCGGGACGAGCGCGCGCATCACCCGTGGGGGTGGAATCGCCTCACCCCGGTGCGACACCGGTGCTACACTGCGAGCGTGCCGACCAAGCACCGCCGCCACGCGATCACCGAGACGCCGCCCGTGCGGGCTGCGCTTGACGAGCTGCGCGAGGAGATCGGCGGTGGGCGGATCGAGTTCGGTGAGCTCGTGATCCTCGGGGCCCACCAGAAGGTCGCGCAGCTCCGCGCGGAGCGCGATGACGCCGCCGCGCGGCGCCGCCGGCTCGCCGATCGGATCCGCCGCCGCGACGTCGGGGTCGACGTGGCCGCCGCGGACGAGGTCCGGCGCTCCGGCTGGGCGCGCCGGTGACCGAGCGGGTCCTGCTCGACAACTCGGCCTGGGCGCGGCTCTCCAGCCCGGCGCTCCCGCAGGCTCGCGCGGCCGAGGTGGCCGATGCGGTGGAGGCGGGCCGGATCGCCGTCTGCCTGCCGTTCCTGCTCGAGGCCGGCTACTCCGCGCGCAGCGCGGCAGACCACGACGCCCTGCTCGACGAGCTTCTCGCCCTCCCCCAGGTCTCGATCGACGAGGACGTGGAGCGGCGCGCAGTCGAAGCGCAGCGCCGGCTCGCGCGCGCCGGGCACCATCGGCTCCCGCCCGTGGATCTGCTCCTCGCGGCGATCGCGGACCGCCATGGGCTCGGCGTGCTGCACTACGATCGCGACTACGACCTGATCGCCGCGAAGACCGGCCTGGACTTCCAGAGCGTCTGGCTGGCGCCGGCCGGCGAGCTGAGCTGATGTCCACGCGGCCGCGGATGACGCATCGGCGATGATTCGGCGCCGTGGCGCTGCGCGCGGTCCTACTCGATCTCGACGAGACGCTCATCCCCGAGGACGAGCCGCTGGCGACCGCGTACCGCGCGGCCGTGCGCGAGCTGCACGGCGAGGACGCCGGCGCCGAGGAGGTCGCGTCCTTCCGCGCCGCGCTGCGGGCACGGTGGCAGCGCGACGCGCCGTGCCTGGACTACCGCGCCCGCGTGGGCGTGAGCGCGAGTGACGGCCTGATCGCGGACTTCGCGGGCGACGCTCCGGCGCTGGCGGCGATTCGCGAGTACCTCCCGCGCTTTCGCGCGGAGGCGTTTCCCGGCGCGAACGGCGCCCTCGCGCTGTGGCAGCGCGTGCGCGTGGAGCGGCAGACCGCGTATCCCCACGCCGGCGACGTGCTCGAGCGGCTGCGCCGCGACGCCCGGCTCGCACTGGTGACCAACGGCACGTCGGACCTCCAGCGTCGCAAGCTCGCGCTGGGCGGCCTCCACCGGCACTTCGAAGTCGTGGTCGCGTCGTGCGACATCGGCATCGGCAAGCCCGACCGGGCGATCTTCGAGCATGCGCTCGACCGGCTCGGCGTGAGCGCCTCGGACGCGGTGATGGTGGGCAACGACCGGGCGCGCGACATCGAGGGAGCTGCGGCCGCCGGCCTGCGCGGCGTGTGGATCCAGCACGGCGACGACCGCGCCGATCTGCACGACCTCAGACAGCTCCCGCCGCTCCTGGCGCTCTGACGATGACCGAGCGCGAGGAGATCCTCCCGGGCGGCAACATGACCGCCGTCGTCCGGGTCGGCGACACCGTGCGCCGGGCCGCAGGCCCGTGGACGCCGACGATCCACGCGTTCATGCGCCACCTGCGCTCCAACGGCTTCGGCCTCGTCCCCGAGCCGCTGGGGCTCGACGAGCGCGGGCGGGAGATCATCTCGCTGCTTCCCGGCGCACCGGCGTCCTACCCGCTCCCGCAGTACGCGTGGACTGACGCCACGCTCAGCGCCGTCGCGCGGACGCTGCGCGCGTACCACGACGCGAGCGCAAGCTTCCGGCCCGAGGCCGGCGCACGCTGGCAGTGGCCCTCGTACGAGCCGCCGGAGGTCATCTGCCACAACGACTTCGCTCCCTACAACCTGATGTTCGAGGACGGGCGGCTGACCGGGGTCATCGACCTCGACCTCGCGTCCCCCGGCCCGCGCGTCCTGGACCTCGCGTACGCGGCCTATCGCTTCGTCCCGCTGACCGATCCCGCGAATCCCGACGCGCCGTTTCCGGGCCGAGCCGAGCAGGTTCGGCGTCTTGCGAGGTTCTGCGCGGCCTACGGCGGGCCGCGGCCGAGCGAGGTGCTCGACGCCGCCGCGGCCAAGTTGCGCGAGCTCGTGGCGTTCATCGCGCACAGGGCCGCCGCGGGCGATGGGGCCCAGCAGGCGATGCTCGCGCGCGGTGACGTGGCGATCTATGAGCGCGACATCGCGTACCTCGATGAGTTTTCGCGGGCGCCGCGGTCTACAGGCCAAACCCACTCCCCAGGAGGCCTGAAGTGAGCAAGACCCGCACGCGCGTCGCCCGGATCAACACGGTGATCGTCCCCGTCGCCGACCAGGAGAAGGCGATCTCGTTCTACATCGACACGCTCGGGCTCGAGAAGCGCGCCGACGTGCCGTTCGAGGGCAAGTACCGCTGGGTCGAGGTCGCGCCCGAGGGCGCGGACACGACGATCGCCATCTGTCCGCCCGGGCCGAACGGCCAGACCGGCAACCACCAGACCGGCATCAGCCTGCAGGTCGACGACATCGACGCGTACTACGCCGAGCTCAAGGCGGCCGGCGTCGACGTCGACGCCGAGGTCAGCCGGATGGGCGACCCGGTCCCGCCGCTGTTCTGGCTCCGCGACCCCGAGGGCAACATCCTCATGGTCGTCGAGGCGCCGTAGCACCCGCTGCGCGGAGGTCGGCGGCGCCGCCGCGAGGCGGCCCGCCGACCGAAGTGCGAGACTCGCGACGTCCGGGAGTTCTGTGCAGTGATGTCGTGACCGACGCGTACGAGTCCGCCGGCGACGAGCAGCTCGTCAGCGAAGCCCTGCGCTCGATCGACCAGCTCTCGATCGTGATCGTCGACGGCGAGCTGCGGATCCGCGGCCTGCACGGCGGCGCGTTCGAGCGCCACGGTCACCAGGCCGCGGCGGTCGTCGGCCGGCCCATCGCGGACATCGTCCCGGAGGCCTGGCAGCGGCTGCGGCCGCTGTACGAGCGCGCGCTCGCAGGCGAGACGTTCACCGTCGACGTGCCGTCGGCAGACGGCCACGCGCTGTATGAGACGACGTTCCAGCCGATCCGGCGCGACGGCGCCGTGGTCGGAGCGATGGCGATCTCGCACGACGTCACGGGGTCTCGGCGCGCGGTCGCGCTGTTCGAGCGCTCGTTCCGCGAGGCGGCGATCGGCGGCCTGATCCTGCGCGACGGCCGGATCTCGCGCGTGAACGAGCGCTTCGCGTCGATCGTCGGCCGCCCGGCGGACGAGCTGGTCGGCACCGATCCGGTCGCGCTCGTGCACCCGGACGAGAAGCAGGAGGCGCGCGAGTCGATCCGGCGCTCGTTCGAAGGCGAGCGGCTGGCCCCGCGCGACCGCCGGCTGGTGACCGCGAGCGGCGAGACGGTGATCGTCCGGCTGGGGCTGTCGGTGCTCGAGGAGGAGCAGGGACCGCCGACCGTGCTCGTGCACGCGGCCGACCGCACGGCCGAGGTGCGCGCCCAGCAGGAGCGCGAGCGCGCGTCGGCGCTGTTTGAGACGAGCTTCGCGGACGCGCCGATCGGGATGTGCCTGGTCGGCCTGGACTGGCGCTTCCTGAAGGTCAACCCCGCGCTGTGCAAGCTGTTCGGGCGGTCCGAGCCCGAGCTGCTGGCCACCGATTTCCAGCACATCACCCATCCCGGCGACCTCGCGAGCGACCTCGCGCTGCTGCAGGAGACGCTCGAGGGCACGCGGTCCGGATACACGCTGGAGAAGCGCTACCTGCACGCCGGCGGCAGCGTGATCGAGGCGGTTCTCGCCGTGTCGCTGGTTCGCGACGCGGCCGGCGCGCCCGCCCACTTCATCTCCCAGATCGCCGACCTGACAGCGCTCGCGCGCACGCGCGCGCTGTTCGAGGCGGCGTTCAGCCACGGATGGGTCGGCAAGCTGATCGCGCGTGCGCAACCGGACGGGACGACGGTGGTGATCGAGTGCAACCCGGCGTTCGCGACGATGGTCGGGCGCGGCGCCAAGGAGTTGCTCGGCAGCTCAGACCGGGCGCTCGTGCATCCCGGCGACGTCGCGGCGCGCGACGAGCTGATCGCCGAGGTGCTCGCCGGCGGCCGCGCCGACTCGCGCGAGCTGCGCCTGCTGCACGCCGACGGGCACGAGATCTGGGTGCTGCTGGGGCTCGCCGCCGTCGACACCGGCGAGCAGCCGCTCGTGTTCCTGCAGGCGCTCGACATCTCCGAGCGCAAGCGCTTCGAGCGCCGGCTGCGCTACCTCGCCGACCACGACCCGCTCACCGGGCTGCTGAGCCGCCGCCGCTTCGAGGCCGAGCTGGAGCGCGAGGTCGCGCGCGCGCGGCGCTCCGGCGGCCGGGCCTGCCTGCTGCTGCTCGACCTCGACGGCTTCAAGCGCGTCAACGACGCCTTCGGCCATCCCGCCGGCGACGCGCTGCTGACGCGCATCGGTGCCGCGCTGCGCGAGCGCCTGCGCAGCGTCGACGTGGTCGCGCGGGTCGGCGGGGACGAGTTCGCGGTCATCCTGCCTGACACCGATCTCGACGGCGCGCGCGCCGCGTCCGGCGAGCTCGTGGCCGCCGTGCGCCGGCACGGCGAGGTCAGCGCCGGCGGGCAGCGCGCCGGGGTCACCGCGTCGATCGGCATCGCGGCGTTCGCCGGCGCGATTTCTGCGGAACAGCTGCTGGTCGAGGCCGATCTCGCGCTGTACGAGGCCAAGGACGCCGGCAGGGACCGCGTCGCCGTCCACGACCGCTCGTCGGCACCGCACGAGCAGCTCGCCGGCCGCGCCGACTGGCTCGAGCGGCTCCGGCGCGGGCTCGACGGCGGGCAGTTCGTCCTCCATGCCCAGCCGGTCGTCGGGCTCGCGACGCGCGACGGCGCCGAGCGCTACGAGCTGCTGCTGCGGCTTCGGGGCGACGACGGCGAGCTGATCGCGCCCGCCGTCTTCCTCCCCCACGCCGAGCGGCTGGGCCTGATCGTGGAGATCGACCGCTGGGTGCTGCGCGAGGCGGTCGCGATGCTGCACCGCGCGGAGCGCGACCTGCGGCTGTCGGTCAACTTCTCGCCGCTCACCCTGCAGCGTCCGGAGATCGCGACGGAGCTCGCGGCGCTGCTGCGCGAGCAGCCGATCGCCGAGCACGCGCTGACCGTCGAGGTGACCGAGACGACGGCGATCGCCAACCTCACCGCGGTGGCCGAGCTGGCCGCCGAGCTGCGGCGGCTCGGCTGCCTGATCGCGCTCGACGACTTCGGCGCCGGCTTTGCGAGCTTCGCCTACCTCAAGCAGCTCGCCGTCGACGTCCTCAAGATCGACGGCGAGTTCATCGAGCGGCTGGCCGTGTCGAGGACCGATCAGCTCGTCGTGCGGGCGATCGCCGGCCTCGCGCACGGGCTCGGCATCGCGACCGTCGCCGAGCACGTCGGCGACCAGGCGAGCGTCGAGCTGCTGACCGAGCTCGGCGTCCACTTCGGCCAGGGCTTCCACCTCGGCCGCCCGGCGCCGCTCGCGGTCTAGCGCCAGTCGAAGTGCTCGCGGTGGATTCGCCGGGCCCGTACGCCCGCCAGGCGCAGCTGCAGCTCGAACGCGCGCAGCATCGCGGTCGGCCCGCACATGAACACCGACATGTCGCGCGGGTCGCCGCCGGCCGCCGCGAGAAGCTGGTCCGGCGTCAGGCGGCCGTCGACGCTGGTGTCCACGAGATGCAGGCGCAGCGAAGGCTGCTCGGCGGCGATCGCGCGCAGCTCGTCCGCGAACGGCGCCTCGCCGTCGGCGCTGTAGAAGAAGTCGACGCTCGCCGGCAGCGGATGCCGCTCGAGCGCGCGCAGCCAGCTCAGGAACGGCGCGACGCCGACGCCGCCGGCGAGCCAGACCTGGCGATCGGTCCCGCGCCAGTGCACGAAGCGGCCGTGCGGGCCGCCGATCACCGCCGGCATCCCGGGCTTGACGAGCTCGTGCAGGCGCGAGGTGTAGTCGCCGAGCGCCTTGACCGCCACGCGCACGACGTCCTCGTGCGGCGCGCTGGCGATCGTGAAGGGATGCCGGTGCCAGCCGTCCTTCCCCTCGATGTAGATCATCGCGAACTGGCCGGGAGCGAACTCGAGCGAACGGCCGATCGGGCGCAGCGCGATCTCGGTCAGGCCCTCGTCGATCCGGCGCACCGCGGCCACCTGATAGTCGTGCAGCGACGCGAACCGATGCGACAGCAGCTCACGGTACGCGTAGAACGCCAGCCCGACGCCGCCGACCGCGACGTAGCTCCACCGGAGCACCGGCGCGCCGCCGAACGGCGTGCCGTCGAGCAGCCCGTGGGCGAACCCGGCGGCCACGAACAGGCCGGTGGTCCGGTGCAGCGCGCGCCAGCGCTCGTAACCCGCGAACGGCTTCAAGACGTTGCGAACGAGCGGCGCGTCGCGGACCGCGAGCACGGCGCCGCGCAATGGGCGCGGGACGACGGAGCGCCACCGCGGCAGGATCGCCCACAGCGCCAGGCCGACGAGGCCGAGCGCCCCGATCGTGGCCAGCGGACCTCCCAGCGTGCTCCCGGGTCCCGCCGCGAGCGCGATGTGCGGGGCCAGCAGCAGCAGGCCGGTGATCGCGACGCGGCGATGCCAGATCGCCGCGCGGTCGATGCCGTCGAAGTACGCCTCGACCAGCGGAAGCGTGCTGATGAGCACGAGGCCGATGCTGAGCAGAAGCACCGACTCGGCGCCGAGCAGCTGGCCGGCGTAGCTGCCGGAGGACTCTCCGCTCGGCCGCGCGACCGTCCACAGGACCGCCTGCGCCACGACGAGCAGCGCGATCGTCGCCGGTCCGAGCTCGCGCGCGGCGAACACCGGGTGCGGAAGCGGTCGTCGGCGAGCGGGGGCCGCTGCAGCTGTTCCGCTCGCAAGATCCATGGTCTGACACGACCGTAGGCGGCGAGCGCCGCCGGTGGAACCGCTCGCCCTACCGGTCGTGGGTCCGTAGTCGGCCGACGGCTCAGGGCTCGCGGATCGCGCCCAGCCCGCGCCGGGCCGGTCGCCCGCGTCCTCGGCCTGCTCTGCGCCTCGCGCGGCGACACGCCCTCGGCGATCGCTCATCTCGAGGCCGCGGTGCACGCCTGCGCCGGCGCGCCGGCCCTGCTCGCCCGCGCCGAGGCCGAGCTGGCTAGCGCCCGCGCAGGAACGACGCTCTGAACGGGCGCAGCTCGCCGGTCGCGAAGCCGCTGGTGATCGTCGGGTCCTCGTCCATGAAGCGGCGCGCGCTGGCCTCGTCGGGCGCCTCGAACACGCAGATGCCCGTGTTGATGCGACCGAGCGTGGGCCCGGCAAGGATGACGGTCCCGTCGTGGAGCGCGCGCTGCAGCCGCTCCGCGTGCTCGCCCCACGCGCGCTGCTCATCCGCGGTCATCGTCGCCGCGAAGTCCTCGCGCGGGGTGTGGAGGAAGAAGATCCACTCGGCCATGGCGGGAAAGCTATACGGCCGGGTCGAGCCGCTCCGACGCCTCGGTCTCGGGCGGATACCCGTACGCGTAGACGAGGAGATCCACGTCGCCGTGGTTGGCCGACTGCAGCGCGGTGCCGGGCTCGGCGCGGACGACGCCGCCGGCCGGCACATCGACGCGCTCGGGCGGCTCGCCGAGGTAGATCGAGAGCGTCCCGGCGAGCACGACGAACGTCTCCTCCTGCGCCTTGTGGCGGTGCCGGACGCCCTTTGCGCCCGGCTCGTAGCGCCATACGTTCCCGCGTACGTGCGCGAAGCCGAGCCGGTCGCTCAGCTCGGCCACGTGGCGGGCCGGCTCGCCGGGCTCGTGCGGGCGGGTGATCCAGTCGAAGTCGTCGGGAGCGATCGCATGGAAAGGCATCGCCCATTCAGGCTACGGCGGGCGCGGTTGAGCAGCGCCTTCACGGCCGGGACGCTGACGCCGAGCTCGTCCGCGAGCTCGGCGTAGGAGAGTCCTTCCAGCTCGCGCTTGAGCAAGGCGCGCCGTTGTTGCGGCGGCAGCCGGCCGATCCGGCTGATGAGCCGGCGCAGCTCGTCCGCGCGGAGCGTCTCCTCTGCAGGGTCGTGCGGCGCCGTGTGCTCGTCGGCCTCCAGTGGCATCCAGTTCGGCCGCCGCCGGTACTCGTCGAAGCGGCGGTTGCGCGTGACGCGGTACAGCCACGCCCGCAGGTTCATCTCGCGCTCGTCGCGGCGCAGGCCGCGACAGGCGGACATGAACACGTCCTGGATCACGTCCTCGGCGTCGTGACGCGCGCCTGGGAGCATCCGCCGCACGTAGCCGAGCAGCCGCGGCCGGTAGCGGTCGTGCAGGACGGCGAACGCGGCGTCGTCGCCGGCCCGGAAGCGCGCGACCAGCAGTTCGTCCGGGCTCATCGCGCCACCACCGAGACCTCGTCGCCCGCCGACGCGAAGCCGTACAGCCAGCGCGCGTCGGGAGCGCCGACGCGAACGCAGCCGTGCGAGGCGGGCTGGACGGGAACGTCGGCGAACTCGTGGATCGCGATCCCGCCGGTGAACGGGAGCGCCCAGGAGAGCCATTCGCGGAACGGGTTCGACCACCAGCGCGCGATCTTCGCCTGCACGCGGAACTCGCCCGCCGGCGTCGGCGTGGCCGGCGCGCCGGTCGACACTCCGACGACGCGCACGACTTGGTCGTCCTGGATCGCGAGGACGACCTGGCGGCGCAGCACCTCGATCCGGCGCCCGGCGCCGCGGTGCAGCTCCGGGCGCGGACGGCTCGCGGCGGCCAGCGCCGCGCGCGTGTCCTGGCCGGCGTCGCCGTCGCGCTCGAGGCCGCGCCACTTCTGGAAGGCGACGACCGCGCTCGCGGTGCGCGGGCCGGTCCGGCCGTCGACTGCGGTCGGCGGGAGGAAGCCGAGCTGGGCGAGCCGTTGCTGGACGGCTCGAGGTTGATCGGGGACGGGGCGCGCGAGGGCGGTGGCGAACAGCGCGGCGGCGAGGGCGGTGGGGAGCAAGAGCATGCGCTCCCAGCGTCCCGGTCGGGGCCGGCGACGTCATCGCGGCGAGCCGCCGACGTCAGGCCCGGGCGCCGGGCATTCGCGCACCCCTGCCAGCAGGTATCACGCCGGGAAGAAGCACTCGAGCCGGATCTCCTGCAGCGTCACGTCCTGCGGCGTGCCGAACGTGGTCACGGTCGAGAAGTAGCTGACCGACCGGCCGTCCTTGGCGAACTCGACGGGGATGATCGGCAGCGTCGGGCGCGCGAAGTCCGGCACGCGCCAGGCGGCCGGGACGCCCGGCAGCGCGAGCACCTCCTCGAGCAGCTCGGCGGTCGCCGGGTCGACCACGCCGCCGACGGCCTCGCGATGGACGCGCTGGATCAGCGCCTCGCCGACCGCATCGAAGTTCGCGACGTACGGGCGCAGCGGGCCGAACATCATCCGCACCACGTTCGGCGTCTCGATCTCGGCGCCGTCGAGCAGCCACGCGAACAGCCCGGCAGCCGCGTCGTTGGTCCGCGACACGTTCCAGTGGCGATCCATCACGACCGCCGGATACGGCTCGTGGTGGCCGAGGATCCGCTCCAGCGCGGCGCGCACCTGGGCGAGCGCCGGCGCGTCGAGCTCGCTGTGCCGGTAGGTCGGCGCGAAGCCGGCGGCCAGCAGCATCTGGTTGCGCTCGCGCAGCGGCACGTCGAGCGCGCGGGCGAGCGTGAGCACCATCTCGCGGCTCGGGTTCGCGCGGCCCGTCTCCACGAAGCTCACGTGCCGCGGCGTGACCTGCGCGCGCAGCGCCAGCTCGAGCTGGCTGACGCGCCGCACGCCGCGCCAGTGCCGCAGCAGCGTCCCCACCGGGCTGACGGGCGTCGTCACGGACGCGAATCTACGGCGCCGCCGGGCGCGCCGCACTTCCCTCCCAGGGAATTGAGCGGCGGCGCGGCGAGGAGCAGCCTTGCCGGCCATGACGACCCTCACCTCCGACGAGCCGCTGCGCGAGCTCGAGCGCCGCATCGGCTTCATCCCCAACCTCGCCGCCGCCATCGCCGGCTCGCCGGTCGCGATCGCCGCGTTCGTGAGCCTGCAGGGCACGCTGCGCGAGTCCCGCCTGACCGCGCTGGAGCGCGAAGCGGTCGGGCTGACGGTCAGCGCCGAGAACGCGTGCGAGTACTCGCTCGCCGCGCACTCGGTGTTCGCCCGCAACGCCGGCGGCTCGCCCGAGGTCGTCGCCGCCCTGCGCGCCGGCGAGCCGGTCGCCGACGACCGGCTGCGCGCCCTGCAGGAGCTGACGCGGTCGCTGCTGCGCGAGCGCGGGCACGTCCGGAGCGACCTCCCGGTCGAGGACGTGCTGGAGACGATCACCCAGATCGCCCACACGACGCTGGCCAACTACGTCGCCAACGTCGCGCGCCCGCCGGTCGACCCGGCGTTCGCGCCCGAGTGAGCAAGTTCACCCCCCGGGGTGTGGCGGCGCAGCCCCGTGCCGGAGAGGATGACCTCCTCCCCATGGCTCCCCAACTCAACCGGAACCTCGCCCGAAGCCTGCTGGCGCTCAGCTATCCGATCCGGATGGCCGCGCATCTGACCCGGCGTCCCTGACGGATCAGGGCCAAAGGCACCGCCGTAGCGGAGCGTCCACGGATGGACGCTCCGCACGGCCGCGATGCTCAGGGCGTCGTCGTAGAGAGCGTGAACGTCAGCGTCTTCGAGTAGCTGCCGGTGCGCAGCGCGTCGTTGGCGCCGATGTGCTGGCTGAACCCGATCGCCACGCTCGCATGCGAGACCGGCGCCGTCCACGAGCCCGGGGCGATCGTCACCGACAGCCGATCGGGCAGCGTGAACGCGCCGTTGGCCAGGTGGCCCGGGTCCGAGACGCTCAGCGTCGCGTCGCCGGCCGTGCTCAGCACGTCGGCGGTCGTCGACGCCGAGTAGGTCTTGTCGAGGCCGGCCGTGAACGCGCCGAAGCTGGCCGGCGCGCCGAGCGTCAACGCCAACGTGGCGGGCACGCTGCCGCCGACGGTCGAGCTGACGGGGACGAGGTGGCTGACCGCCTCGCTCGCGCTCGCCGTGTACGCGCCCTGGCCGAGGTACTCGGCGGTGATCTGGTGCGAGCCGCCGCCGAGCGAGGCCGTGCTCAGCTTGGCGACGCCGCCGGCCAGCGGCACCGGGGCGCCGAGCGGCAGGCCGCCGTCCTTGAACTGGACCGCGCCCGACGGGATGCCGAGCTTGGTGAAGCCGGCCATCCCGGCGGCCGGCAGCGCCTCGCCCATCAGGTCGGCCGGGAGCGGCTGGCCGGTGAGCGCGGCGTCGGTGCCCGCGACCGTCGCGTTCACGCTGTCGGGCGCGTCGGCGAGCGTGGTGGTCGTCGCCTCGCCGGCGGAGATGCCCGCCGCCAGGGCGGCCGCCCCACCGCCGACGATCGGCAGCGCGACGCGGCTCTTCTGCAGCGAGACCGTGATCGCGGCGCCGGTGCTCGACGCCGTCGAGCCGTAGTCGCGGTAGCTGCCGACGATCACGACGCCGATCTGGTGGCCGGCCGGGAACGTGTAGTCGTACGGCAGCATCGGGAAGCTGAACGGGTAGCGCTGGTCGGCGACGATCGGCGTCGTCGTCCGGCGGTCCGTCCGGTGCCCGGCGTCGAGGATGCCCTTGGTCACCCGCCAGCGCGTGGTCGTCGTGTCCAGGCGCTCGGTGACCTGCTTGTAGCACGCGCTGTCGGCCGTGCTGCTCTCGCCCCAGCAGTCCGTCGCGGTCCCCGTCAGCGCGCCGTCGCCCGTGCGCGAGACGCGCGTGAACGCGGGGCCGTAATCGACCAGGATCGCGCCGAGGTGCGTCGAGGTCCGGTTCGCCGACGCGTCGAGCTGGACGATCGGCGTGCCGGAGATGCGCAGCGGCGCGGTCAGCGCCGGCGAGAGGAACACGCGCCGGTTCGCGGTCACCGTCGTCTGGTTGTTGAGCATCGTCGTCTCGGACTGGTTTGCGCTGTCGGTGAACGTCGTCGTCGGCTCGGCGCCGGACTCAGGAGCCAGCCCGAGCGTGCCGGCGTTCGCGCCCGGCTTGAGGAAGACCTGCGTAGGCGTCGAGCCGGGGACCGGCCAGCTCGCGGCGTTCTCCCACGTCGACGGGCCGGTCTCGATCCGCACCGGCGGCTCGCTCATGACCCCGTTCTGCACGCCCTGGAGCCAGTAGTCGAACCAGTGCTGCGCGGTCTTGACCCAGGTCGCGCGGTCGTCGTCGAACGGGTCGATGTGGCCGACCTGCATCAGCCACGCCTTGCGCGGCACGCCGAGGTCGCCGAGCGCGTACCAGAGGCGGCTGAAGTGGTCGAAGCGCACGTTCTCGTCGTTCATGCCGTGCACGAGGAACACGCTCGCCTTCACCTTGCCGGCGTCCTTGATGTAGTTGCGGTCGCTCCAGAACGGCGTCGTGAAGTCGCCGGTGGCGTCCGCGTCGTTGGCGTCGATGTTGTCGCGCACCGGCTTGCAGTACCCGCGCCGGTTCGCGTCGGTGACCGTGCTGGCGAGGCTCGAGACGTAGTGGTTGTTGCGCTGGATGACGCCGTTGGAGCGCGTGTAGTCGTAGTAGTCGTAGGGGCCGGACTCGGCGATGACCGTCGTCAGCCCCTCGACGCCGGTGACCGCGGTCGCGGCGGCGAGCGCGCCGTCGTAGGACTTGCCGATCATGCCGGTCTTGCCGTTGAACCAGGCGGGCGCGGGGACGAGGTTGCCGTCCTTGTCGTGGGCGGTGCGGCGGCCGCGGAACCAGTCGATGACCTCGGCGGCGGCGAGGTTGTCGGTCACGCCCTGGACCGTCGGGCAGCCGGTCGAGTGGTTGGTGCCGGTCATGTCGACGAGCGCGATCGCATACCCGCGCGGGACGAAGTAGTTGTCCAGGAAGAGCGGCCACCTCGAGAGCAGGCCGTTCGCGTCGTCGGCCTTCAGCTGGGACTCGTTGCCGCGGCCGAGCGTCGAGTAGTACGGGCTGTCGTCCATGATCACCGGCGCCTTCAGGCCGGTCGCCGTCGCCGCGGGCCGGATGATGTCGACGGCGATGATGTCGTTGACGCCGTCGGCGTCGCTGTCGAAGTCGGTGTCCACGAACACGCGGTCGCGGATCGCGTCCGAGTACCCGAAGACCGGCTGCGTCTCGCCGTCCTGCACCACGATCTGCGCCTGCGCGGTACCCGTCAATGCGAGCACGGCGGCGGCGACGGCCATGCAGAGCCTGCGTCCCTGCCTCATCGAAATCCCCCTCACTAGACCGCGGGCGACGCTACTCCAGACGCGTCGAAAATCCGTCCAACCGTGGAGGGAAATCCACACGCCGGCTTTCGACAGGTGGATCATCTGCTGAGAGAGTTGTGAGGCTTGCCCGGGGGTCGGGTTAGCGTCGCATTGGGTTCTTGCAGGGACGCCAGGAGGGAACAATGAGGGGCTTGGTGGGGAAGGTCGCGATCGGCGCGCTTGCGCTCGCGGCTTTCGGAATCAGCGGGACCGCCCGAGCGGCCGACCCGGTCATCACGATCGGGGCGGACGGCAAGACCGCGCCGGTCTTCAGCTACCAGGACGCGATCCGCGAGCGGGTCTTCATCCCGGTCGACGGCGTGGATTCCGACAACGACGGGATCACCGACCGCGTCTCGATCGACATCGTGCGGCCGAAGGAGTCCGGTCCGGCCCTGAAGATGCCGGCGGTCATCGATCCCAGCCCGTACTACACGTCGCTCGGGCGCGGCAACGAGTCGCAGCGGATCCACACCACCGCCGCGGGTGTGCTCGACCAGTTCCCGCTCTACTACGACAACTACTTCGTCCCGCGCGGGTACGCGTTCATCGCGGCCGACGCCGTCGGCACCGCGTTCTCGACCGGCTGCCCGCTGCATGGCGGTCCCGGCGACGTCGCGGGATTCAAGGCCGTGATCGACTGGACGAACGGCCGCGTCCCCGGCTACACGAGCCGCACCGGCGACACGCCGGTCGCGGCCGACTGGTCCACCGGCAAGAACGCGATGATCGGCAAGTCGTATGACGGCACGTTCGCCAACGGCGTGGCCGCCACCGGCGTCGACGGGCTCACGACGATCGTCCCCGTCTCGGCGATCTCCGACTGGTACGACTACTCGCGGATGGGCGGCATCCGGTTCAACAACGACTACCCGAGCGGCCTCTCCAACACGATCACCCGGGACCAGCCGGCGTCCGTGCTCGGCGTCCAGCCGCCCACCGGCGACGCAAGCCGCAACTCGATCTGCTCGCCGACGCGTACGGCGATGGCGGCGATCGACGGTGACGAGACTGGCGACATCAACGCGTTCTGGAACGACCGCGACTACAACAAGGACGTCAGCAAGGTCAAGGCGTCCGTGTTCATCTCGCACGGCATCAACGACGACAACGTCCGCCCGAACCACTTCTCGCAGTGGTGGGCCGGCCTGGCCGCCAACAACGTGCCGCGCAAGTTGTGGCTCGCACTGAACGGCCACGTCGATCCGTTCGAGTACCGCCGCGCCGCGTGGGTCGACACGCTGCACCGCTGGTTCGACTACTGGCTCCAGGGCGTCAACAACGGGATCATGAACGAGCCGAAGGTCGACGTTGAGACGGCCGGCGACACGTGGGCGACGTACGCCGACTGGCCCATCCCCGGCACGGTCAACACCGACGTCTATCTCGGCGGCCGCTCGGACACCACGTCCGGCAGCCTCCTGCTGAGCTCCGGCGGGGCGACCGACACGCTCCAGTTCCAGGACCTGCCGACCGGCAACCTGTCCGAGGGGAACGCGACCAACTCGCCGAACGGCTCGCAGGCCAACCGGCGCGTGTTCCTGTCGCCGAAGCTCAAGACCGACGTGCACATCTCGGGCACGCCGATCATCGACATCCAAGCGTCGCTGAGCACGGCGCAGAGCAACATCGCCGCGCTGCTGATCGACTACGGCCAGGCCTCGCACGTGGGCCGCGGCGGCAGCGACGGCGTCTCCAACACCAACCCGGCCGTCCGCACGTGCTGGGGCGAGTCGTCCACCGACGCGGGCGGCGACCCGGTCGACAGCGCGTGCTACATCGAGGTCACCAAGCCGGTGCAGAACGTCACCACGTGGCGCGTCAGCAAGGGCATCCTGGACTCGGCGAACCGCGACTCGCTGTTCACCGCGACGCCGGGCGTCGCGGGGACGAAGTACGAGTTCAAGTTCCCGGTCCTGCCAACCGAGTACACGTTCCCTGCCGGCCATCAGATCGGCGTGGTCCTGCTCGGCAACTTCTCGCAGTACTCGTCACAGGTCGGGCCGCGCGGCGCGGTCTTCACGGTCGACACCAAGGCGAGCAAGGTCATCCTGCCGATCACCGGCGGCAGCTCCGCCGCGACCGCCTCGGGCGGCTTCGTCGCGGACACCACGGCGCCGGCGATCGGCGACGCGCCCGACGTGATCGCCGAGACGACCGACCTCACCGGCACGACCGTGACCTACACGCGGCCGGTCGCGACCGACACGCAGGACGACAACCCGACCGTCAACTGCACGCCCGCCTCCGGCGGCAAGTTCCCGGTCGGCTCGACGACGATCACCTGCACGGCCACCGACGCCAACGGCAACGCCTCGGCGCCGAAGACGTTCAACGTGATCGTCAAGTTCGTCACCAAGGCCGACGGCGGGGTCACCGGCTCGGTGCCCGCGACCCTGGCGCTGACGCTCGGCTCGTCCGCGAGCTTCGGCGCGTTCACGCCGGGCCTGGCGAAGGACTACGCGGCGCAGACGTCGGCCACGGTCATCTCGACGGCGGGTGACGCGACGCTGACCGTCGCCGACGCGTCAACGACGGCCACCGGCCACCTCGTCAACGGCGCGTTCTCGCTGCCGTCGGCCCTGCAGGCCAACGCCGGCGGCCCGTTCGCCGACGTGGGCGGCTCCGCCGCTCCGACGCCGCTGAAGTCCTGGACCACGCCGGCGTCCAACGACCTGGTGACGATCGCGTTCCAGCAGCACGTCGGCTCGTCTGACGCGCTGCGCACGGGCACCTACAGCAAGACGCTCACGTTCACGCTGTCGACCACGACGCCGTGACGTTGCGGGGGCGCCGGCTGCGGCCGGCGCCCCCAAGCTTCCGCCAGGGTCATGCCAAGGTCGCTCCGGCATCGTCAGATGACGGGATGCGATTCACGCTGCGCCCGGCCATTTCCGACGACGCCCCCGCCGCGAGCAGGTTGCTCGCCCAGTACGGCTACCGCGTCGACGTGCGCGTCGTGCGCGGCGCGTTCGAGCGCGCCCACGCGGCCGATGACGCGCAGGTGATCGCGGTCACCGACGGCGACGAGCTCGTCGGGCTCGCGGTGGTGGCGCTCGCGCAGGGCACCGGGCGGCTGCAGGCGCTGTTCGTGAGCAAGACGCGGCAGCGCCAGGGCGCCGGGCGGATCCTGCTCGCCGCCGCCGAGGCGGTCGCCAGCGCGCGCGGGTGCGTGCAGATGGAGGCGGGCGCCGCGCGCGAGGGCGGGCGGCGGTTCCTGCGCCGGGCGGGCTTCTCCGACGGCAGTGGGTGGCTCGTCAAGCCCCTGCCGCGGTGACGCGACGCCCTAGTATCGGGGACATGGCCGAGCAGCGAGTCGGGATGCTGATGCTCCACTACGGGCAGGGCCCGCGCGACGAGGACGCGCGCGAGGCGCTTGCGGACGCACTACCGGACGCCGAGGTGACCGGGCCTGACGACGTCGGCGAGTTCGAGGTCGTCCTCGACGCGGACGACTTCGAGTCCGCGCTCACGGAGGTCTACGACGCCGTCGCCGCCTCCGGGACCGACGACCACCTCGTCTTCATCGAGCACCCCGACATCCCGGGGCACTGGCGCACGGCGCCGAGCCCCTAGTCGCTGAGCGCGAGCCCGGCGCGCGTGCGGATGCGCCGCTCGCCGCACTCCTCCTTGTTGGTGAACGTCTTCGTCATCCAGCCGAGGCTCGCGTGCCAGGCGTCGATTCACGCCTTGGCGATCTTGGGCGCCGGCGCCCTTCGCGCGCGCGTCCGCGAACCACGCCGGGTCGCCGCCCTGCATCGTCCAGCCGACGCCGCTCATGTAGCCGGCCACGTAGCCGTCGGTGGCGGTCTGCGCCATCTACGTCTCGGCCTCGGCGGCGTTGAGCTCGCCGCGGGCGACGCGCGCGAGCATCTCCTCGAGGTCCTGGCCGACGGTGTACTCCTGGCCGATGTCGGTCAGCATCCCCGTCGTCGGCCGAGCTCGACCGCCCGTGCCAGGTAGGCGTTGCCGTACCCGCGCATCAGACGCCGGCAACGTGGTTCGGGTTCGCGCCCAGGAATTGCCAAGGAACCGCCAACCACGGTGCGGTTTGCTTCCGAGCCATGAGCCGCAACCTCGCCCGTAACTGGGACTTCGCCGTCACCTCCAGCGCCCTCCTGCTGATCGTCGGCGGGATCGCGTTCCCGCACCTGCGCAAGCTGATCGCCGAGAAGGCCTGACCACGCCGGAGCGCGCCCGGGATGCCCGAGCGCGCCCCGAAGCCGTTCAGCGGCGGGTGACCTTGAACGCGAGCGTGCGCGCGGCGCCGCGGTTGCCCGCGGTGTCGACCGGCGTCACCACCGCGCGGTAGGACCCGGCCGCGAGCTTGACCTTCAGCGACGCGGCGCCGGCGGCCAGCGTGAACGTGCCCGCGGGCTTGACGGCGGTGCACTTCCTGCCGCGCTTGCCGCCGGCCTTGCAGAGCTTGCCCTTCTTGTGGCCTGCGACGAGGCGCTCGAGCTTGACCGAGAGCGTGCCGCCCTCCGACAGACCGGACTTGATCGTGAGCGGCTTGCCGCTCTTGATCGCCTTGGCGATGGCGAGCGAGGTGAACGCGGGCGCGACGGTGTCGGCCGGAGCCTGAGCCGGCGCGGGACCGCCGCCGCCACCGCCCGGCGCGGGCGCGGCCGGAACCGGCGCGAGCGTCACGACGTCGCTGAGCGGCGTGAACGCCTCGACCGCCGCCGGGAACGTGTTCGGCCCGTTCGAGTCGGCGGAGATGCGGACGCGCAGCCGGCGGCCGAGGTCGTCGGCGCGCAGCACGTACGCCGCGCCCTTCTCGCCCGAGAGCGTCGCGCACGATGAGCCGTCGGCCTCGCAGCGCTCCCACTGGCGCGCGTACGTCGTGCCGGGGTACTTCCACGAGCCGACGCCGCTGACCAGCGACTCGCCGACCCACGCATTGCTGCTCATCGTCGCCGGCTTGGTCTGCGTCGCGGCCCCGGGGAAGATCGCGTTGGTCGGTCCTGACGGGTCGAGCGTCGTCGCGCCGTCGGAGTTCGAGCCGGTGACCTGGACGCGCAGCCGCAGCGTGACGTCCTCGTCGGTCAGCTTGTACGTCTGCGACTTGGCGCCCGGGATCGGGTGGCAGCTGTTGCCGTTGGCATCGCAGCGCAGCCAGACGAACGTCGTCGAGACCGTCGCGGCCGGGTTGAAGAGCCAGCCCTGCGCCGTCAGCGTGTCGCCCGACTGCGGCAGGCCCAAGGCCGGAGATCGGCGCGATCGAGGACTGGTTGGCGCCGGGGAGGTTCGCCGGATTCGCGGCGACGGCGCCGAGCACGTTGCTGTTGGCGTTCACCTGCCCGAACGTCGGGAAGTCGTTCTCGCCGGTCACCACGACGCGCAGCCACTTGCCCTTGTCGGCGTCGGTCAGCACGTAGCTGGACTGCGTCGCGTCCGGGATGTCGACCGTGCACGACGCGGCCGACGCGCTCCCGCAGCGCTGCCACTGGTAGGAGAACTCGATCGCCTTGGACCCGTTCCACGTCCCGTTGCTCGTGACGCTCAGCGTCTTGCCGGACGTCGCGGTGCCGGCGATCGTGGGCGCCACGGTGTTCGACGGCGGGACGAACGTGTACGCATAGCCGCCGTTGGACTGCGTGCCGCCGAGCAGCGTGCCGGGCGTGGTGAGAAAGTTCGTCAGCGCCCAGAAGACGAGGTTGTTGCCCAGCCCGGTGTTCTCAGCACGGCCTGCACCGCCGCGTTGGGCTTCTTCGGGTTCTTCGGATCGTCCTCCGCTCCCTGCGCGACCGGCTGCCAGCCGCCGCCCGCGTTGCTGAACAGCCCCGCGCCGGTTCCGGCGTAGACGGTCGAGCCCGACGTGTAGACGGTGCGCACGTCCTTGGCGCCCGGGTAGTTCTGCAGCCCGGCACTGAAGTCGGTCCAGCTGACGCCGTCGTTGGTGGACTTCCAGACGCCGTCGCCCTCGGTCGCCGCGTACAGCGTCGTCGGCGGCGTGCCGGTGGCGTACTCGCGGACCCAGCTCGGGCCCTGCGCGTCGTTGAGGCCGACCAGGCCGGTCCAATTGGCGGGACCGGCCAGGGCGGGGGCGGTGTTCAGGGCGACCAGCGCAACGGTCGCGATCAGGAGTCGGAATCACATGGAGGCGCGAACCTAAAGGCGCCCCGACCGCCACGCGGGGGTGTTACCTCCACCTGCACGCGGTGGGAGCCGCCATCAATGCGAGCGGCGCGGGCTTGCGCCTCCGGACAGAATGGTCGGATGACCGCATCGCAGACTCAGTCCTCCGAGGAGCTGCTGGCCGCTCGCGAGCGCTGGGTCGCGCGCGGCGTCTCCGCGCCCGCGATCGTCGCGGTGCGCGCGGAGGGCTCCTACATCGAGGCCGCCGACGGCACGCGCTACCTCGACTTCGCCGGCGGCATCGGCTGCCAGAACCTCGGCCACGGCCGCGCCGAGGTCCTCAGCGCCGTCCACGCGCAGGTCGACGCGTACCTGCACCAGTGCTTCATGGTCGCCGCGTACGAGCCCTACGTGGAGGTCTGCCGCCGGCTCGGCGAGCTGTCGCCGTGCCGCGGGACCGATCAGCGCAGCGTGCTCATGAACTCCGGCGCCGAGGCGGTCGAGAACGCGGTCAAGATCGCCCGCTCGGCCACCGGGCGCGCCGCGGTCATCGCCTTCGACCGCGGCTTCCACGGCCGCACCCTGCTGACGATGTCGCTGACCTCCAAGGTCAAGCCGTACACGAAGGGCTTCGGCCCGTTCGCGCCCGAGATCTACCATTCCCGCGCCCCGTACCCGTATCGCGGGATCGGCACCGACGAGGCGATCGCCGCGCTGCGCGAGCTGTTCATCGCGCACGTCGATCCCGCCACCGTCGCCGCCGTGATCCTCGAGCCGGTCCAGGGCGAGGGCGGGTTCGTGCCGATGCCGGCCGACTTCCCGGCGCGCCTGCGCGAGCTGTGCGACGAGCACGGGATCCTGTGGATCGACGACGAGGTCCAGGCCGGCGTCGGCCGCACCGGCCCCGTGTGGGCGATCGAGCACTACGACGCCCAGCCGGACCTGCTGGTGTCCGGCAAGTCGCTCGGCGGGGGGCTGCCGCTCGCCGCGGTCACCGGTCCGGCGGCGGTCATGGACGCCGTCGACCCGGGCGGGCTCGGCGGCACGTTCGGCGGCAACCCGGTCTCCTGCGCGGCGGCCGTGGCGGTGCTCGACACGATCGCCACGCCCGAGTTCCGTCACCGCGCGCTCGAGCTGGGCGAGAAGATCGACGCCGGCCTGCAGGCGATCGCCTCGCGAGTGCCCACGGTCGGCGAGACGCGCGGGCTCGGCCCGATGCGCGCGCTCGAGCTCGTGCGCGACCGCGAGACCCGGGCGCCGGCGCCCGAGCTCGTCCAGGCGGCGATCGGCGGCGCTCGCCAGCAGGGCCTGCTGCTGCTCGGCTGCGGCCTCTACGGCAACGTGATCCGCCTGCTGCCACCGCTGACGATCTCCGACGCCGACCTCGCCCGCGGGCTGGAGATCCTCGAGGGCGCGCTCGCGTGAGATGCTGAACGCATGACCGCGCTGGTGCTCGCCGTCGCGCTCGCCGCCACTCCCCAGGCGCGCCTGGACGCGGCGAAGCATCGCTGGCAGCGCCTGCACGCGCGCAATTACTCCTATCTCGTCACACCGACCTGCGGGCGCTGCGAGACGACCACGGGCAAGATCACCGTCCGCGACGGCAAGCCGGTGAACACGCCGCCGGCGCTGCGTGCCTACGACACCGTTCCCGAGCTGTTCGCGCGCATCCAGCGCGCGCTCGACTCGCATCCGTACCGGGTCGACGCGACCTACGACCGGCGCGGCGTCCCCACGATGCTCGCCGTCGACGAGGACCGCTCGATCGCCGACGACGTCACGGGGTACTCGGTCGAACGCTTCCGGCGCGGCTGACGATCAGGACCAGCCAGCCGGCGACACCGGCGCCCGCGAGCCCGATCAACCCGAACTCGGTCGGAGAGACACCTCCCACGCCGCGCCGGATCGCGTGTGAGTTGACAAACGTGGGTCACCCCTTCAGACCCGATGATCGTTTCCCGGCAGTCGCGCGCGAAATCGCTCCCCCACTCCCTCACCTGCCGCAGTTCGCCGAAATCCGGGGGCCGCGGCACACACCCGCGACCCCCAGCGCCGCTACGGCGTCGTGGTTGACAGAGTGAACGTGAGCGTCTTGGAGTAGGAGCCCGTGCGCAGCGCGTCGCTGGCCCCGACGTGCTGCCGGAACGTGATCGTCGACGGCCCGTTGGAGACCGGCCCGCTCCACGAGTTGGGAGCGATCTCGACCCGCAGCGCCTCGGGCAGCGAGAACGCGCCGTTGGTCAGGTGGCCCGGATCGGAGACGCTGAGCGCCGCGTCGCCGGCCGTCGAGATGACGTTCGCCGGCGTCGACGCCGTGTACTCCTGCGCGACGCCCGGGGTGAACGCGCCGAACGACGCCGCCGGGCCGAGCGTCAGCGACAGCGTCGGCGGCACCGACCCGCCGACCGTCGAGGACGGCGCGGTCAAGGCGCAGGTGCCCGTCGCCGTCTTGGTCTCGTCCGAGACCGACGTCGCGGTCAGCTTCACGGTCGCCTGAGGAGCCGCCGCCGCGTCACGGGTCACGTAGACCGGCACCGTGATCGTCTGCCCGAACCGCGCCGTGGCCAGCGCGTCGCGCAGCGCCGCGCTCCAGCCGGAGCCGGTCGCCGAGGCCGACAGCCGGTAGATGTCGTTGTGCAACGACGCCGTCTCGTCCTGCGGGTGCAGGGCCGGGTCGGTCACCGCGTCGGCGCCCGAGTTTGTGAGCGAGAACTCGCAGTTGGTGTACGTGCCCGAGAGCGTCTGCGAGGGCGCGTCGGCGAGCGCGACGCCGCGCGTCTGCGGCCCGGCGCCGGCCGGGTTCTGGATGCCGACGATGTAATGCAGCAGCCCCTTGGAATCCGTGTACTTGTCGACGACGTAGAAGTGCAGCCCGTTCGGCCCGTCGACGTACTCGGACTGCGAGCCCGAGTTGGTGCCGGCGTGGAACAGCGCGTCGTTGAGCTGCCGGTAGTCGGCGATCGTGCGCATGATCGGCGTCCCGTCAGGCTTGACGTAGTCGACCTTGTTCATGTCCTCCGGGTGCGCATCGATCACCCAGGAGAAGCAGTTGTAGCCGCAGCTGGAGGTCTCGGTCCCGCGCACGCCCGGGTTCCACGTCTTGTTCTTGGAGATCAGGACGCCGTTGTCGGGCTCGTAGGAGCCGTAGCCGATCCGCTGGACGGTCTCGAGCATGTAGTTCGTCCAGCTCGAAGACGCTCCGCCGCCGTCGCACAGCGCCTGGGTGTTGACGTCGCAGGCCGGCTCGTGGTCGATCGGCGCCGCGCCGTCGAACTTCACCTGCACGCCGGCGCGCACCCCGTCCTTGACGATCGACGGGTCGGTGTTGACCGCGCGCGCGACCACGTCCGCGACCGCCAGGCCGGACTGCGCGAGGCCGTTGCGGTTGAGCGTCAGGACGTCCTTGGGCGGGACGAAGCCCATGCCGACCTTCGAGCGCAGCATGTGCTCGGCGCCCATCGACGCGCCGTACTGGGCCGGGACCTCCCAGCGGTTGTGCGGGCCGCCCGGCCCGTTGAACGAGCCGCGGTCCATCATGTCCCAGGTGCCCGAGCCGACGCGGTGGTACGGCGTCACGTACGGGTTGTTGTTGTTGTCGCCGACGCTGAAGATGTTGTGGCTGATCTCGTGCGTGATCGTGCCCGAGCTCTCGCCCTGGCGGATCGAGGACTCGCCCCACTGCTGCTTGCCGGCGAACCACGAGGTCCAGTCGACGTAGCGGGAGATCACCCAGTTGGGCTGCAGCGGGTTCGGGTTGCCCCAGATCTCCCGCGGGACGTCCTCCTTGTTCTGGAACTTCATCTCGCCGAACTCCTGCCACACCGACGTCTCGTCGTAGCCGGCGTAGACGTACATGTGGATCGTGTGGCCGCAGTTGGTCCGACGGGTCGCAGCCCGTCGCCTGCGCCCACAGCGCGCCGGCGTCGGAGTTGAAGTTCGTGCCGAGGCAGTCCTGCACGGTCGTGCCGGCGGCGGTGATGGAGACGTCGGCGTCGCCGAGCGTCGAGCCGCTCGCGTGCGCGGCGCCCAGCGGCGCGGTCAGCGTCACGCCGGTGCCGGAGGCGCCCGCCGTGCCGACCGTCTGCACGACGGCCGGCTCGCCGTCGACCGTGACGTGGTGGCCGGCCACGATGCCGGTCACGCTCGCCACCTTGACGTTGGTCGCGCCGATCGCCGCGGCGGCCGACAGCGTCGTGTTGCGCGGCCGCAGCCGCAGGTGCGTCGAGTCGATCACCGAGTCGACGACCTTGGTGCCGGTCGGATTCGGATTCGGCTGGAACGTGACGACGTCGCCCGGGTAGAAGTTCGCGGTCGAGGTCACCTCGACGACCGAGACGTTGCTCTGCGCTCCGACCGGCGAGAACGCCGCGCAGCCGTCGGCGTTCGGCTGGCCGCGCTGCTGGCCGATGTCGTTGGTGCCGTACTGGTCGAGCCGCTTGGGCATCGTGAACGGGCCGTAGGTGTCGACCTGCGTGATGCCGATCTTGCCGCCGCTCTGCTCCATCCAGTACCCGTTGATGGTGTGGAAGTGGTTGACCGGGCTCGGCGTGTTGTAGAAGTCCTTGTAGAAGTTGGGGACGTCGGAGCGTGCGATCGGGTTGATCTGCGGGTTGCCGAACGGGTCCGAGTTCTTGGCCTGCGTGATGACGAACGGCTGGTCGGGGAAGTCGAACGCAACCAGCGCCATCGTGACCGCGCGGTCCGTGGGCTGCTTGCCGCTCGTCGCCCAGTCGACGCCCGGGATCGGCTTATACGTGTCGAACGTCATGTCCTGCTGGTCCTGCGCCTGCTGCGGATCCAGCGGCGCGAGCGGCGGCGCCGGAGTGAAGTCGGCGGCGGCCGCGGCGGGCGCGATCAGGAAGGCGGCGCCGATCGCGGCAAGCACGGAACGTAGACGATGCAACTGCTGACCCCTCTCCGTGGAGTTCAAGACCCTTGCGGAAACCCTACGGCCGCCCGTGGGGCGGCTCATCCGCCAGGTGTCGAAGAGGCGGCCGCGGCTATGCGACAGGCGGATCGCCGGCGACCGGCGTCTCCGCCGTCTTCATGCGGTCGCGCAGCTTGTCGCGCAGCTCCTCGGGCGTGTACTCCTCGGACTCGCGCTTGGAGCGCGCGACCATCGCGCCGGTGGCGGCGACGCCGGCCACACCGGCCAGTCCGAGCAATTTCCAACGCGCCTTCATGTGTACGCGTACCTTATCCGCTCGTGAACGAGACGGAGCTGTCCCTCGACGAGGCCATCGCCACCACGGCGACGGGCGACATCTGGCTGTTCCGCGGGCGCTCGGTCGCCGACCGCGCGATCCAGACGATGACCAACAGCCCGGTCAACCACGTCGGCATGGTCGTCGCGCTCGACGACATGCAGCCGCTGCTGTGGCACGCCGAGCTCGGCCGCTCGCTGCCCGACGTGTGGACCGGCGAGCGCCAGCGCGGCGTGCAGTTGCACGTCCTGCGCGACGCCGTCGGCATATGGGACAAGAAGTACGGCCAGCGCGCGTGGATGCGGCGGCTGGGCGGCACCGTCACCCGCGAGCACGAGGATCGGCTGATGGAGGTCATCCAGCGCTTCGACGGCAAGCCGTTCCCGACCACGCCGGGGTTGATCGGCACGTGGCTCAACGGGCGCGCGCGCCGCTCGTCGACGAAGGAGACCATCTACTGCGCGGAGCTGGTGGCGGCGTCCTACCAGCACATGGGCCTGCTCGGCGACCGCCGTCCGCCGAGCTGGTATGACCCGGGCAAGTTCTGGAGCGGCGACGAGATCGATCTCGTCCCGCCGTTCATGCTCGGTGGGGAGATCGCCATCCGCTGATGCATCCGGCGGAGCGCGGCTTCGACACCTCGGGCGAGCGCTACGAGCGCGGGCGACCCGACTACCCCGAGGCGGCGGTCGACCGCCTGCTGGAGGCGCTCGGCCGGCCCGAGCGCGTGCTCGACGTCGGCGCGGGCACCGGCAAGCTCACGCGCCCGCTGCTGGCGCGCGGGCTATCGGTCGTAGCCGTCGAGCCGGCGGCCGCGATGCGCGAGGTGCTGGCGCGCACCGGCGCCGAGATCCACGACGCGCGGGCCGACGCGCTCCCGCTCGCGGACCGCTCGGTCGACGCGGTCGTGGCCGGGCAGGCGTTCCACTGGTTCGCCACGCCGGCGGCGCTGGCCGAGTTCGCGCGCGTGCTTACGCCGGACGGCCGGCTGGGGTTGGTCTGGAACCGGCGCGATCTCAACCAGCCGCTGCAGCGCGAGCTCGGCGGGCTGATGGCGCCGTACCGCCACGGCGCGCCAGAGCACGCCAGCGACGCCTGGCGGTCCGCGTTCGGCGGCGACGCGCCTTTCGCACTCGCCGCCGAGGACCGGATCGACAGTTCCCAGCGCCTGAACGCGGACGGTTTGGCCGACCGCGTGCTATCCGTGAGCTTCATGGCCGCCCTTCCCGAGGACGAGCGCGCCGCCGTCGAGCGGCGCGTGCGCGGGCTCGCCTCCGAGCCGGTCGAGCTGCGCTACGTCACCGAGCTGTTCGTCTACACGCGCCGATGAGAGGGCTGCTGCTCGTCGCGGCGGTGCTGGCCGCCTGCGGATCGTCGCCCGCGAAGCCCGTCGCCACCGCGACCGCGACCGCCGCCGCAGCGCCGAACCGCTTTGACGCCGACGCGGCGTGGAAGCTGACCCAGATGCAGGTCGACGCCGGCCAGCGGCCCGCCGGGTCGCCGCAGCTGCGCAAGGTGGCGGCAAAGCTCAAGGCCCGCATGCCGCACGCGCGCTACGACGCCATTCCCGGCCAGCCCGGCCTGCGCAACGTCGTCGCCCGCCTGCCCGGCAAGCGGCCCGGGATCGTCGTCGGGGCGCACTACGACACGCTCGTCAAGCCGGAGGGCTTCGTCGGCGCCAACAACGGCGCCTCGGGCAGCGCGATCGTCGTCCAGATCGCAAGAGCAATGGCAAAGCTGAAACGACCGGAGGGCGGGCGTGAAGTGACGTTCGTGCTCTTCGATGGCGAGGAGCCGCCGAGCGGCCTACCCGAGGACGACCCGAACTTCTCCACCAGCGGCCTGCGCGGCTCGCGGGCCTACGTGAAGAAGTACCCGGGGCGGACGTCGCAGATGATCCTGCTCGACTACGTCGCCGGGAAGGGGCTCCAGCTCCCGCGCGAGGGCACGTCGGACACCGACCTGTGGAATCAGCTGCGCGCCGCCGCGCGCGCCGCCGGCAAGCAGCGCTACTACCCGGACGACGTGGGGACGCCGATCATCGACGACCACACGCCGTTCCTGGAGTCCGGGGTTCCCGCGGTCGACCTGATCGACTGGAGCTACCCGGGCCACTCGCTCGAGGACGGGATGAACCTGCTCTCGAAGGCATCGATGGACGCCGTCGGCGAGAGCGTGCTCGAGCTGGTCAGGCGGCTTCAGCAGCGCGTCAGGCTGCCGGAGGCGCGCTCCCGAGCGCGGCACTGATCCAGAGCACCGGCGCGGCGACGATCGCCGTCGCGCCGATGGCCAGCGCGGCGACGCCGACCGTGTCCAGCGCGTAGCCGCCGAGCAGCGCCAGCGACGCGCCGAACAGCGCCGACAGCAGGTCGTTGAAGCCGAGCAGCTTGCCGCGCTCGGCCGGCGACGTGCGGTCGACCATCTGGGCCGTGGCGGCGACGAACGAGAGGTTCCAGCCGACGCCGAGCCCGAACAGCAGCGCCGCGGTCGCGACCACGCTGTCGAAGCCCATCAACAGGATCGTCGAGACGGCCATCACCAGCAGGCCGCTCACGATCGCCGGCACGCGCCCGATCCGGTCGATCAGCGAGCCGGTGACGATCACCAGCGCGTACATCCCGAGCACGTGCGCCCCGATCACCGGGAAGACGTCCTCCTGCGCATGGTGATGGTGCTGGACCACGACGTAGCCGCTGAGGTTCATCACCGAGACCATCACGCCGAAGCTGGCCAGCGCGGCGACCATCGCCGGGCGCACGCCGGGCCGCCTCACGATCTCGCGCAGCGGCGCGGCGGGACCGCTCTCGGTGTCGTGCGCGCCGATCCGCTCGGCGATCACCTTCGGGTCCGGGTGCACGAACGTGATCAGCACGAGCGCGATCAGGCTGATCCCGGCGGCGGCCAGCCAGGGCACGGTCAGCGCCGAGGCGTCCAGGTCGCGCCCGGCGAACAGCGGCCCGAACACCGCCGGGCCGAGGATCGCGCCGAAGACCGAGCCGAACAGCACGTAGGAGATCCCGCGCGCCCGCCGCTCCGGCGGGTACATGTCGCCGGCCGCCGCGCGGATCAGCAGCGCGATCCCGTTGGCGGCGCCGGTCATCGCGAAGCCGAGGATCACCAGCGGTGCCGAGCCGAGGTTGGTGGCGAGCGCGGTCAGCGAGCAGCCGGCGGCGGCCGACAGGTAGCCGCCGGCGATCACGGGCTTGCGGCCGTGGCGGTCCATCAGCCGTCCGGCGGGGACGGCGGTCAGCGCCGAGGCGGTGAGGAAGATCGCCGGGCCGAGGCCCAGCAGCCCCTCGACGCCGGTCACGAGCACGAACGTGATCGAGGAGACCGCGGCGACGAGTTGCAGCACCGACGAGTAGACCGCCATCGCGGCGGCGAGGATCAGCGTGTTCCGCCGGACCTGCCGATCGAGGTTCGAGCGGATCGCCACCGCGGCGATTCAAGCAGGCCGTGGGAGCCGCACGCGCGTCTCCCAGGGGGCGAGCTGCTCTCCGTCCCACGCGGCCGGCTCGCTCGACAGGTTCGCGACCACGCGCAGCTCGTCGTCGCCGAGCCGCCGCACGTACGCGTAGATCTGCGGGTGATCCTCGGCCAGCGGCGTGAAGTCGCCCTCGGCGACGACCGGCAGCGTATGCCGCAGCTCGATCAGCCACCGGTAGTGGTTGAACACCGAGTCGGGGTCGTCGACCTGGGCAGCCGCATTGATCTTCACATGATTCGGGTTCACGGCAAGCCACGGCGTCGCGTCCGTGAAGCCCGCGTTCGTCGTCGCGTCCCACTGCATGGGCGTGCGCGCGTTGTCGCGGCTCTTCACGCGCATCGCGTCCAGCACCTCGGCCGGGTCCTGCCCGGCGGCGATCGCCTCGGCGTAGTGGTTGAGCGACTCGATATCGCGGAAGTCCTCGACCGACGCGAACGGCGCGTTGGTCATCCCGAGCTCCTCCCCCTGGTAGACGTACGGCGTCCCCCGCTGCAGGTGCAGCACCGTGGCGAGCGCCTTAGCGGCGCGCACGCGGTGCTCGGGCGAGTCGTCGCCGTAGCGCGAGACCGCGCGCGGCTGATCGTGGTTGTTCCAGTAGAGGCTGTTCCAGCCGACGTCCGCGAGCCCGGTCTGCCAGCGGTTCAGCGTCGCCTTGAGCTCGCGCAGGTCGAGCGGCTTGAGGTCCCACTTGGTGGCGTTCTGGTCGACGCGCACGTGCTCGAACTGGAAGACCATGTCGACCTCCGCGCGCGCGGGGTCGGTGAAGCGGCGCGCCTCCTCGACGGTGACGCCGGGCATCTCCCCCACCGTCAGCAGGTCGGCGTCGCGGCCGGCGAACACCTCGCGGTGCATCTCCTGCAGGAACTCATGGATCCGCGGGCCGCAGTTGGTGAGCGCCTGGGCGTCGCCGTCGGGCAGTCCAGGCGGCTTGGAGATGAGGTTGATCACGTCCATGCGGAAGCCGTCGACGCCGCGGTCCAGCCACCAGCGCATCATCGCGTAGACGGCCTGCCGGACCGCCGGATTCTCCCAATTGAGGTCGGGCTGCTTGCGGCTGAACAGGTGCAGGTAGAACTCGCGCGTCTGCGGATCGGCCTCCCAGGCCGAGCCCGAGAAGAACGACCGCCAGTCGTTGGGCTCCGCCCGCCACCAGTACCAGTCGCGCTTCGGGCTCTCGCGCGACGAGCGCGACTCCACGAACCACGGGTGCTCGTCTGACGTGTGGTTGACCACCAGGTCCATCACGAGCCTCATCCCCCGCTCGTGCACGCCGGCCAGCAGGGCGTCGAAGTCGGCCGGCGTCCCGAACACCGGGTCGATGCCCTGGTAGTCGCTGATGTCGTAGCCGTTGTCGTCCTGCGGCGACGGATAGATCGGCGACAGCCAGATCACGTCCACGCCGAGGCGCTTGAGGTAGTCCAGCCGGCCGATGATCCCGCCCAGGTCCCCGATCCCGTCGCCGTCGGCGTCGGCGAAGCTGCGCGGGTAGATCTGATAGACGACGGCGGAAGGCCACCACGGGCTCGGCATGGCGAATCAGTATGGGGAACCGGACGCCCGGACCGGGCGTCTTGTCGGTCGAGTGAGCACGACGACCGACAGCGCATCCCGGATTCGCGCGCGGATCGCGGAGGCGGCCGAGCGGCTCAGTCTGGACCGGCTGGGGACCGCCGTCATGAGCCTGGCGGCGGCGCCGGAGATCGACCGTGCTGGCCTGCCTTTCGCCCACGTCGCCGCTGCTCATGCGCGGCGCGCTCCGCTTCGTCGAGGCCCCGGGCCCGGCGGCCGACCGCCCCGTGGCGGTCGCCGCCCGGCTCGCGGGCTTCCTGCTGGACGCGCCGCTGCCCGCGCCCGCGCTGTGCCGCGTCGAGATCGCCGGCGCCGATCCCGGCCGCGCCGACGAGGTCGCGCGGCTGGCCGAGCTGGCCGCCGAGCAAGGGAGCACGATCGGCATGGCGCACCTCGTGCGCGCGGTCGGCGTCGAGTACGCGAAGCTCGGCCGCCTGACCATCGACGCGGACTTCGACGGGTTCCAGGAACTGGTCGGCTCCAGGGCCGCCGCCGCTCCGAGGGATTCCCTGACGGCACGCCGCGCGCCGTACGTCACCTGGGACCCGCGCGGCTACACCGAGGGCAACGAGGCGTTGTCCGCGCTCGGCTCGATCTCGCACCCCCACCTCAAGCCGGCCGCCGATGCCGTCAAACGTGGCGTTGAAGCGATCACGACGTACGCGAAGAGCTTCGAGGACCAGGTCGCCGAGGCCGCCGGCAAGCTCGAGGCGGCGATGCAGAAGCTCTCGCAGCAGCAGGCGCCGTACGTGGACGAGGTCGCCGCGGACGCGGCGGAGCAGTGAGGCACACCGCCACGCGCGCCGAGTGGAGCCGCGCGCTGACGACCGTCAGGCACGTCCTGCGAGAGCCGGGCGCGTTGCCCGACCCAGAGCTGGTCCGGGCCGAGCACCACCTGCGGCGCGGTCTTGCGTCGCTCGGCGCTACGCCGTGACCTTGAAGCGCCCGACGAGCGCGTCGAGCTGCTCGGCGGTCACCGCGAGCGACTGAGCCGACGCGGCGATCTCCTGCGTCGACGCGCTGGTCTGCTGCGTCGACGCCGAGACCTGCTCGGCCGACGCCGAGGACTGCTCGGCGACGCTCGCCACCTCGCCGACCTCGCTCTCGGCGCGCTCGGCCTCGGCCGAGATCTGCGTCGTGGTGGACGCGATCTCGGCGACCCGGGCCGACATGTCCTCGACCGCTCGGCCAATCGCTTCGAACGCCTCGCGGGTGCGCTCCACGGTGGCGACGCCCTCCTCAGTGCGCTTGGCGCCGTCGGCGACGACGGCGACGACCTTGCCGGTCTCGCTCTGCATCTCGCGGATCAGGTCGGAGATCTCCGCCGCGGCGCCCTGCGACTCCTCGGCGAGCTTGCGGACCTCCTCGGCGACGACCGCGAAGCCGCGGCCCTGCTCTCCGGCGCGGGCCGCCTCGATCGCCGCGTTGAGCGCGAGCAGGTTGGTCTGCTCGGCGATGCCGGTGATCGTGTCGACGATCCCGCCGATCTTCTCGGAGCGCAGCGACAGGTCCTGGATCGCGTCCCCGACCTGGGCCGACGATGCCGCGACCTGCTGGATCGCCTCGGTCGCGTGCTCAGCCGCACCGACGCCCTCGCGGGCGACCCGGCTCGCGTCGGCCGCCGCCGCGGCGGTCGCCGACGCGCTGTCGGCGCTGCTGGCCGCGGCGCGCGCGGCGCCCTGGACGGCGTTGCGGGTGGACTCGACCATCCGCACCTGCCGCTCGGCGCCCTGCGCCACCTCGCCGACCGCGGACGCGATCTCGCCGACTGCGCGTCCGGCCTCCTCGGAGGTGGAGGCCATCTGCGTCGAGGCCGACGACACGGTCCCGGCGGACTCGGCGAGCTGGGTCATGATCGCCGCGAGCTGCTCACGCATCTCGTTGTAGGCGAGCACGGACGCGACCGTGTTCTCGCGGATCCCGATCACGGCCTCGGCGATGTCGCCGATCTCGTCGTTGGACTCGCGCTGGAGCTCGGGCGTGACCGGCGTCACGACGACGGTCAGGTCGCCCTCGGCCACCGCGGTCAGCGCCGCGCGCAGGTCCGTGGTGCAGTGCTCCCTGAGCATCCCCAGGCGGTCCAGGATCGTCGCCACCGAGCGCTGGATGCGGGACGCCAGCCACAACGCGATGCCGAGGCCGATGAGGACCGCGACGACGATCAGCGCGATCGCCTGGTTGCGCGCGGAGCTCTCGGTCGCGGCGTTCTCCGCCGCGTCGCTGGCCGCGAGCTTCGTCTTGGAGTCGAACAGCGCCGCGAAATCGTCGCCGACCTTCGCGGCGGCCGGCGCCAGCGCGCTCGCGTTCAGCGCGGCGGCCTCGGCGTCGCGGCCGGCGTCCACGAGCTCCAGGTACTGCTTGCGCGTCGCGCGATAGCTGGTCAGATGCGACTGGAGATCGGCGAACGACGCCTTCCCGGCCGCCGTCTGCATCGACTTGCCGACCGCGTCGAGGCTCGTCTTCACCGACGCGGTGTTGCTGTCGATCTTGGCCGCCAGCTGCTCGCGCCCCGCGGCGTCCTTCGACGCGATGCTCATCAGGGTCAGCGCGCGGTTCTCGTTGAACTTGGCGCGCGCGTCGCCGAGCTCCGCGAGCGGCTTGACGCTCTTGTCGTACATGCGCTGCGACCCGGCGATGATCGTCGAGCCGCTGTGGATGCCGAGCACACCGACGAGCGCGGTGAAGGCGAGAAGGATGGCGGAGCTGCCGAGCAGCTTGGCGCGCAAGCTGACGCGGCGGCCGTTAGTGGACACGAGGAGATCTCCCTGCGGCGAAGGTAAAGGGCATGGTCAGCTCGTGTAAACGGCAGCTCAAGTCAGTTACCGCACCCCCGCGGCCTTCCGGACGCACGCGTCCGATTCAGTGCAAGCTCGACGCTGACCCCGTAGGCGACATGGTCGGCCCACTGCCGAAACTGCGGTAGAGCACGAATTGCCGGAATCCGGTGTCCGATCACCCCGAGATCCAGCGCCGCGATCGCCAGCCCCGCGAGCGCCCCGAAGCTGGCGCCGCGGCGCGGTACGGCGGCGAGTACGGCCGCCCACCCGAGCGACAGGCCGAGGTGCACGGGCACGGCCGCGGCGAGCAGCACAGGCGTCCGCGTCTCGCGCGGCAGCGCGATCGCGCCGGCGGCGCGCGCCCCGTCGAGCAGCGACTCGCCGCGGGCGATCGTGATGACCGTCGAGGGCAGTCCGGACACCGCAGCGCCAACCAGGCCGGCTGTCACGATCTCCGTGACCGAGGTCTTGCCGGAATCCAGCGGCTTGCGCGCAACCGTGCGGCCGGGGTCGATCGGCGTGCGCAACTTCCGGTAGTCAGGCGACCGCGGCGACCGGGCCGCGCGCGAGCCGGTGCGCGGCGTTGCGCAGCGCCTCGACCATGTGCTCGACCAGCGGGTCGGCCTCCCCCGACCGCACCGCCGCGACGATCTGCCGCGACGGCGCGCGCCCGCGCAGCGGCACGACGACGACATCGGGGCGCGAGCTGATCAGCGCGAGGGTGGGAATGAGCGCGACGCCGATCCCCGACGCGGCCATGCCCTGCAGCGCCTGGTAGTCGTCGGACGCGAAGCTGACGTTCGGCTCGTAGCCGGCTTCGCGGAACGCGTGCAGGACGACGTTGGAGTCCGCGCAGGTGCCGGACACCTGCGTGATCAGGAAGTCCTCGCCCTGCAGCTCCTCGAGCCCGATCGACGGGCGCGTGGCGAGCGGATGGTCGGCCGGCACGGCGAGCCGCAGCTCGTCGTCGCAGACCGGCAGGTAGTCGATGCCCGCGCGCGGCGTGCGCGGCGCCAGCGGCGACTCGACGATCACCGCCAGGTCGACGCGGCCGGCGAGCACCGCGTCGAGCGCGGGCTCGTCCTCGATCACCTGCAGCTCGAGCTCGGCGTCCGGCCGGCGCGCGCGCAGCTCGCGCGTGGCGCCGGGCAGCAGGCCGGCGGCGGCCGTGCGGAACGCGCCGACGCGCACGCGGGCGCGGCCGATGCCGGCGGCCTGGCGCACCTCCTCCTCGGCGCGGCGGCCGGCGTCGAGCAGCAGCGACGCGTGGCGCAGCAGCGTCTCACCCGAGGGCGTCAGCGACACGCCGCGGGCGCCTCGCTCCAGCAGCCGCGTGCCGAGCGACTCCTCCAGCCGGCCGATGTGCTGGGAGACCGCGGGCTGTGTGAAGGACAGCGCGGCGGCCGCCTCCGAGAACGAGCGCCGGACCGCGACCTCGCGGAACGTGGTGAGGAGCTTGAGGTCGAGCATTAGCCACCATTATGCAAGGTGCGTCAAATCATCATTGGACATGATCCCGGCCGGCGCGCACCATGGTCGCCATGGACTCGCTCGTCATCCGCTCCGCCACCGCCTCCGATACCGCCGCGCTCGAGCGTCTTGCCGCGCTCGACAGCGATCGCCTCACCGCCGGCCCGCATCTGCTCGCCGAGCTCGACGGACGGCCCGTCGCCGCTTTGTCGCGTGTCAGCGGCAGCGTGGTCGCCGACCCGTTCGCCCGCACGGACACGATCGTCGCGCTGCTGCGCCGCCGCGCCGATCATCTGGCCGGCGCGCGCGAGCGCCCGGGCTTCCGGCGCGTGCAGCCGCGCCTCCACCTTGGGTGACCCAGCTCCCGACCTTGGGTGACTATCCGCCGCGGTCGCCTCGGGCGACCGTGGCGGAGTGCTCGCCGCGGCCTCCCTGGTCATCGCGCTCAGCTGGTCCGCTCCCGCGCTGACGGCCTCGACGCCGCAGTGGGTGGGCCGCCTCGGGCTCGCGCCGCGGGCGGCAGGCGGGCCGCTCGCCATGGCGCATGGCTGCCCGCGCGACTTCTACCAGCGCGCCGGCGCGACGCTGCTGCTCAAGGAACGCGCCGACGGCGCGCTAAGGGCCTGGGCGGGGCGCGTCGCCGTCGTCGCCAGCACCGGAAGCTGCCGCCGCCGGCGCCTCATGCTCGCCGATCTTGGGCCCGGCTCGCGCGTGACGGCGCGCGCCCCGCTCGGCGCGGACGGCTATGCGCTGCTCGCGACCGCACCCGGCGGCGCCGTCGGCGTCGCCTGGATCGAGCTGCACGGCGAGGACCGCTATGTCCTGCGCGCGGCGGTGCGTCCGCCTGGCGGCCCGCTCTCGAAGCCGGTCACGATCGCTCGCCGCACGGTGCTCCCGGAGCTCGGCGGCGGCGTCAGCGACGCCGCGATCGCCTTCCTTCCCGACGGGCGGCTTCTCGTCGCCTTCTCTGAGCCCTACGCCGTCAAGGCGACCGTCGTCGCGCCCGAGGCCGCGCGCGGGCCGGTCCAGCGGCTCGGCCCCGCGTCGGAGTTCAGCCGCGTCCGTGCCGCCGTGGCGGCGAACGGGCGCGCGGTGGTGGCCTGGGGCACGCAGGACGCCGGCGAGGAGCGCAACCTCCCCTACGAGCTCTACGCCGCGATCCACGAGCCGGGCACGGCCGGCTTCCGGACGCGATTGCTCGACCGCGCCGGTGCGATCGCCGACCCGACCGGCGATCCCGAGCTGGCGATCGGGCCCGACGGGCGCGCCGCACTCGAATGGCACGACTCTATGCGGCTGCGGCTGGCCGTCGCCCCGCCGGGCCGTGCTTTCCGGCGCGGGCGCGTCCTTGCCCGCGGCGGCGTGCCGGGGGGCGTCGCCGTGCGCGACGATGGGCTGGTCGTCGCCAGCTGGGTCGCCGGGCACCGCGTGAAGGCGCAGGCCGGCTCCGGCCCGCCGGCGACCGTCTCGTGGGACGTCGGCTTCCTGCCCGACCCGCCACGCGCGGCGTTCGACGGGCGCGGGCGCCCCCAGGTTCGGTGGGGGCGGTACGTGGTCACCGGCTCTTGACCTGCGGACGCAGGCCGAGCTCCGACGTCGGGCCGAGGTGGCCGAGCTTGTCCGGGTTGAGCATCGAGTAGATCGCCGCGATCCGGTCGCCCGCCACGTCGAGGGCCACGACGTTGACGAGCAGCCCGTCGGGAGCGACCGTGCGGAACCCGGGGCCGCCGTTGACCCACGCGGGCTCCAGCCGGATCCCGAGCGCGTCCACCTGGCCGTAGAAGGCGACGAGCGCGCGGGCGACCGCGGGGGCGCCGATCATCGGATGCGGGATCGAGCGGGCGCGCCCGCCGCCGTCGCCGACCAGCTCGACGTCGGCGGAGAGCACGGCGACGAGGCCGTCCATGTCGCCTTCGCGCGCGGCCGCGAGGAAGCGGGCGGCCAGTGCCTCGCCGGCGGCGCGATCGACCTCGAAGCGCGGGCGCGCATCCTCGTCGAGCCGGCGGCGGGCGCGGCTGAGGATCTGGCGGCAGTTGTCCTCGCTGCGATCGACGATCCCGGCGATCTCGGCGTAGTCGAGGTCGAACGACTCGCGCAGGACGAACACCGCACGCTCGACCGGGCTCAGCCGCTCGAGCAGCGTCAGCATGGCGATCGAGACCGTCTCCTCGTCCTCGACGCGGCGCGGCGCCTCGGCCTCGACCAGCGGCTCCGGGAGCCACGAGCCGACGTACGCCTCGCGCCTCACGCGCGCCGAGCGCAGCACGTCGATGGCGATCCGGGTGGTGATCGCGATCATGAACGCGCGCTCGTTCTCGGGCGTCGTGTCCGACGTCGTGCGGCGCAGGAACGCCTCCTGCACCACATCCTCGGCCTCGGCGACGCTGCCGAGCATCCGGTAGGCGATCGAGAACAACAACGGACGCAGCTCGGGCACCTGTCACAGGAGCTTAGGCACTCTCGTCCCCGGGTCATGCACGTATTCATCGCCGGCGCTTCCGGGACCGTCGGACACACCCTGATCCCGTACCTGATCCGCCACGGGCACACCGTGACGGGAACCACCCGCTCCCCCGCCAAGGCCGACGCGCTGCGCGCGCTCGGCGCCAAGCCCGCGATCATGGACGGCCTCGACGCCGCCTCCGTGCGCGCGGCCGTCGAGGCCGCCCGGCCCGACGCCATCGTCCACGAGATGACCGCCCTCTCGAGCATGAACCCGCGCCAGAAGCCGGATCGCGTGTTCGCGATGACCAACCGCCTGCGCACGGAGGGGACCGAGCACCTGCTGGCCGCCGCGCGCGCGGCCGGCGTCGAGCGCTTCGTCGCGCAGTCGTACGCCGGCTGGCCGTACGCCCGCGCCGGCGGGCCGGTCAAGAGCGAGGACGACCCGCTCGACCCGCAGCCGCCGAAGGGCATCACCGAGACGCACGCGGCGATCCGGAGGCTCGAACGGCTCGTGCTCGAGGCCGGCGGCGTCGTCCTGCGCTACGGCGGCTTCTACGGGCCGGGCAGCGGGATCACCGCAGGCGGCGACCAAGTCGAGCTGATCCGCAAGCGCAAGTTCCCGCTCGTGGGAGACGGCGGCGCCGTGTGGTCGTTCATCCACACCGACGACGCGGCGTCGGCGACGCTGGCGGCGCTCGAGCGCGGACGGCCGGGGCAGATCTACAACGTCGTCGACGACGAGCCCGCGCCGGTGCGCGAGTGGCTGCCGGCGCTGGCCGACGCGATCGGCGCAAAGCCGCCGCGCCATCTCCCGGCGTGGCTCGTGCGCACGGTGGCGGGCCCGGCCAGCGTGACGATGATGACCGAGTCGCGCGGAGCGTCCAACGCCAAGGCGCGCGCCGAGCTCGAGTGGCAGCCGAGCCATCGCAGCTGGCGCGACGGCTTCCGCGAAGCCGTGGCTAGCTGAAGTCGCCCTCGTCCGGAGTCCAGCTCGGGCGGCCGTGCGCGGGCTCCGGCTCGCGCGCGGGCGGCTCGCTCAGCCGCAGTGCCTCGAACTCCGCCGTCTCGGACGCGGGATCGATCGGTTTGTGCTGGTCAATGTTCATGGTGCAGGCATAACCATGACCCACGCCGCGGCGGATTGCCTGTGAAGACCTGTTGCGACCCCGCTTTCAGGGGGCTGCTACACCGCCGTCGGTAGTGGCTCTGGCGCGTCGGCGCTCATCGCGCCGAGCCGGCCGGCGAGCTCCTGCAGCCTCTCGACGGCGTCCACCAGCGCCGCGGGCGGCGCGCAGAACGGGAGCCGGATGTGGCGCTCGAAGGTGCCGTCGACGCTGAACGACGGCCCCGGGGTGATCAGGATCCGCTCGCGCGCCGCCGCGGCGGCGAGCCGGGTGGCGACCGGCGCGGGCAGGCGCACCCAGGCGCTCAGGCCGCCGCTCGGCCTGCGCGCGTGCCAGCCCGCGGGGAGGGCGTTCAGGAGCGCGTCGCGGCGCGGCTCCAGCAGCGCGCGGCGCGTGGCGAGCGTCTCGTCCCAGCGCGCCAGCAGCTCGAGCGCGATCAGCTGCTCGAGCACCGGCGTCGCGATGTCGTGATCGGCGCGGGCGGCGGCGAGCTCGCGAACGAGCCGCGGCGCGGCCCGCACCCAGCCGATCCGGAGCCCGCCCCACGCCGACTTGCTCATCGACCCGATCGTGACCACGGCGTCGTCGTAGGCGGCGACCGGCTTGGGCGGCGGCGGGCCGTCGATGCGCAGCTCGGCGGTGGTCTCGTCGGCGACGAGGATCACGCCCGCGCGCGCACACGCCTGCGCGAGGACGGCACGGTCGTGCGCGGGGAGGCTGAGGCCGGTGGGGTTGTGGTGGTCGGGAATCGTGATCGCGATCCGCGGCGCGGCGGCCGTCGCGGCCTGGGTCCAGGCGTCGAGGTCCCAGCCGGACGGCGTCAGCGGGACGGGCACGGCGCGGGCGCGGGCCGCGCGCAGAGCCGACAGCGTGCGCGGATAGGCCGGCGCGTCGACGAGCACGCGCTCGCCGGGGCTGACGAGCAGCGTGAGCAGCAGGTGGAGGGCCTGCTGAGCGCCGTTGGTGACGAGGATCTGATCGGCGCGCGTGGGCGCGCCGCGCTGCGTGTAGCGATCGGCGATCGCCTCGCGCAGCGGGCCGAGGCCCGCGGCCACGAACCCGAATCCCGGCGTGTGGCGGGTGATCTGGGCGGCGGCGCGCGCGGCCGCCTCCGACAGCAGCGGCTCGGGCGCGGGGAGCGCGGCCGTGGTCAGATCGAGCCCCCGCTCGGTGCCGAACGTGCTCGGCGGCGGCGCGGGGCCGGCTCCGGCGGGGAGCGTGAGCCAGCTGCCGGCGCCGCGCGCGCTGACCAGATAGCCATCCTCTCTGAGGCGGTCGTACGCGCGGCTGACCGTGCCGCGGCTGAGATTGAGCGCGGGAGCGAGCGCGCGCTCTGAGGGAATTCGCGTGCGGACCGCGAGCCGTCCGTCGACGACGAGCGCCCGGATCGCGTCGGCGAGGCCCTGCGCCTCGCCGCGCGGGCGGCGCCAGCCGTCGCCGAGCGTGTGTGCGAGCGTCGAGGGCGCCACGGTCGTGCTCATCGAGCCATGATTGCGTGAATGGCCTCACATGTCCAGGTCCAATCGTGGTTCCATGGACCCGTGCTCTACCGCCGACTCGCCCAGCTCTACGGAGGCCTCGTGCTCTACGGGGTCAGCGCCTCGCTGATCCTGCTCTCCGGCCTCGGCAACGACCCGTGGGACGTGTTCCACCAGGGGCTCTCGCGCCAGACCGGGATCGGCACCGGCATCTGGGTGTGCATCGTCGGCGCGCTCGTGCTCGTGCTCTGGATCCCGATGCGCCAGCGGCCGGGCCTCGGCACGGTCAGCAACGTGGTCGTGATCGGCCTCGCCGTCGAGGTCATGCTCGCGCTGTTCGATCAGGCTTCGGAGCTCGGCGCGCAGATCGCGCTGCTGATCTCCGGCGTCGTGCTCAACGGGGTCGCGACCGGCATGTACATCGGCGCGCGGTTCGGGCCCGGCCCGCGCGATGGCCTCATGACCGGGCTGGCCGCGCGGGGCCATTCGATCCGCCTCGTGCGGACGGGCATCGAGCTCAGCGTCCTGCTCGCCGGCGCGCTGCTCGGCGGGACGGTGGGGATCGGGACGCTCGTCTACGCGGTCTCGATCGGCCCGCTGGCGCACGTCTTCGTGCCCGCGTTCACGGTGCGCTCGCCTCTTCCCCAGCCGGCCTGAGCTCGCGCTCGACCTCGTCGACAAGCTCCAGGTGGAGCTCGACCAGCCGCTCGAGGAAGCGGTTGACGAGCAGCAGGTACTTGCGGCGGTGCGGCAGGTCCTCCGCGGCGGCCGCGCTCTCGCGCAGGCGCGGCGCGAGGTCTGCGATGTCGTCGCGCAGCGTCGCCAGGCTGTCGCGCGTGACCTCGTCGCCGGCCAGGTCGGCGAGCAGCAGGCGCAGCAGGGCCTCGGACTTGAACGGCGTCAAGGTGACCGGCGTGATCGGCCGCGAGCCTGGGCGCTGAGCGAAGAGCAGCAGACGCCGGTCTACGAGACGGCCCTGCGGCACCTTGACGTCGGCCCCGGCGTGCGCGTGCTCGACGTCGGCTGCAGCACCGGTGTCTTCCTGCGCATGTGCGCGGACCTCGGCGCGAGCGTCGCCGGGCTCGACGCGGCCGCCGGCCTGCTCGAGATCGCGCGCGAGCGCGTCCCGGAGGCCGAGCTGCGCCTCGACGACCTGCAGGTCCTGCCCTACGCCGACGACGCGTTCGACGTCGTGACCGGCTTCACGTCGTTCTTCTTCGCCGACGACATGGTCGGCGCGCTGCGCGAGGCGAAGCGCGTCGCGCGGCCGGGCGCGCCGGTCGTGATCCAGGTCTTCGGGCGGCCGGAGCGCTGCGATCTCGAGGCCGTCAAGCTCGCGATCGCCGCGTATCGTCCCGGCGGGGCGGAGGAGCAGTACTGGCGGCCGGGGATCGCCGACGAGCTCGCGGTCGCCGCCGGGCTGTCAATCGAGCGCTCGTTCGACTGCACGTGGGCGTATGAGTACGCGAGCGACGACGAGCTCGCCGAGGCGATGCTCGCCGCGGGCGGCGCCGCGGCGGTCGCGGGGCCGGAGAACGAGGCCGCGCTGAGCGAGGACATCCTCGCCGCGCTGTCGCACCGCCGGCAGCCCGGCGGCGGCTATCGCGTGTCCAACGAGTGGCACATGATCGTCGCCCGCGCCTGACGGCGTCTCAGGCGGCGGCGCGGAGGCGCAGGTTGCGCCCGCCGGTCGCGTAGGCGGCGGCGCAGGCCACCGCGGCGAGCGGGGCGGCGGCGAGCCCGAGGCCGGGCGCCGCCCACGCGAGCGCGACGCAGAACGCGAGATAGCCGGCGAGGCCGTGCACGACGCCGCCGAGCAGGTGCGCGACCGCCGCCGGCCTACGCACCCGCCCGATCATCAGCGCGAGCGTCGCGGTCAGCGCCGGGAACGCGGCGATCGCGCCGCCGAGCCCCGGACCCGACGCGCGCACGGCCGCGAGCACGGCGAGGACGAAGACGAGCGCGACGGCGCCGCGGGCGGCGAGCTCCGCGGCGCCGCCGTCCCGCGGCCCGGAGGTCCGCTCCCCGCTGACCAGGACCGCGCGCCCGAGGGCCAGCGCCGGGACCGCGGCCGCGATCGCCAGCGGCGCGGGAAGCACGGCGACGACGAGCGAGAGTGCCGCGAAGGCCGCGGCGCCGGTCGCGAGCCCGGCGGCGACCAACGCCGGCCGCGCCCGAGCCATGCCGCCCACGGCGACGGCGCCCGCGTCCACCGCGCCCCTCGCCGTTTCGCCGGCCGCGGCGCCCAGCGTGGCCTCGCCGGCCACGCCACCCTGCGCGGCGCCGACGTCCCCCGCGGCCCCGCCGTCCACGCCACCCTGCGCGGCGCCGACGTCCCGCGTGGCCCCGCCGGCCACGCCACCCTGCGCGGCGCCGACGTCCCCCGTGGCCCCGCCGGCCACGCCACCGTGCGCGGCGCCGACGTCCCCCGCGGCCCTGTCGGCCACGCCACCCTGCGCGGCGCCGACGTCCCCCGCGGCCCCGCCGGCCCTGGCGAGGACCGCGGCGAACGCGAGCGCGAATCCGACCTGGGCGGGCACGTGCGCGGCGGCGGCCTCCGCGACCGCCGCGCCCGCTCGCGCCCCTCGGTCCGCGGCCACCCCGAGCACCGCCAGCGCGATCGACAGCGGGAGGGCGTTCAGGCGGCCGGCGATCGCGGGCCCGAAGCGGCGCTCGGCGAGCGAGATGAGCACCATGATCGAGGGGGCCAGCACGACCGGCAGCAGGAGCACGACTCGAGCATCGGTGCCACAACCGTGCGTTTCCAGCGATCGTTTCCGAATGCGATTCGTGTGATAATCCGAACGATGGAGCTGCGGCGCCTTCGCCTCCTGCACGAGCTCGCCCGCCGGGGCACGATCGCCGCGGTCGCCGAGGCGCTGTCCTACAGCCCTTCGTCGATCAGCGTCCAGCTCGCCGAGCTCGAGCGCGAGGCGGGCGTGCCGCTGCTACGGCGCGCCGGCCGCAACGTGCAGCTCACCGCGGCGGGCCTGCGGGTGGCCGAGCACGCGAGGCTGGCGCTCGACGCCGACGAGGCGGTGCGCTCCGAGCTTGCGGCGCTCGGCGACGCTCCGCGCGGGCGCGTGCGCGTGACGTTCGTGCAGACGACCGCGCTCGCGCTGCTCCCCGCGACGCTGTCCTCGCTCGCCGCCTCCGCGCCTGACCTGAGCGTCGAGGTCTCCCAGGTCGAGACGGTCCCCGCGCTCGAGGCGCTGCGCTCGCGCGAGGTCGACGTGGTCGTCGGCGTCGAGTACGACCCGGTGCCCGTCCCGCGCCACCGCGACGTCGACCGGCGCGACCTGATCAACGAGGAGGTCCGGCTCGTGATCCCGGCCGATCATCCGCTCGCCGCCGACGGCGGGCCGGTCGCGCTGGCCAGCGTCGAGCGCTCCCGCTGGGCCGCCGGCCACCGCGGGACCGGCCACGCCGCGCTGATCGAGTCGGTCTGCAACGGCCTCGGCGGCTACGCGCCCGACATCCGCCACCGGACGGACGACGCCCTGATCCTGCGCGCGCTCGTCTCCTCCGGCCGCGTGGTCACGTTGCTGTCCGCGCTGATCGGCGCGGCGACGCCGGAGATCGCGCTGCGCCCGCTCGCCGAGGGCCGCATCCAGCGCACGGTCTTCACCGCGGTCCGCGCCGCGACGGCCGAGGCGCCCGCGGTGCTGGCGCTTCGCGGGGCGCTGCGGGCCGCCGCGCGCGCCGCGACCGCACGCCGCGACGACGTCACGCTCGTGCGCCGCCGCTGAAACGTCGCGGTGGCGCGCCGGGCTCGGCGAACTGCGGCATCGAGGAGGGTGCGGTGGGCTTCCGGCTTCCGCGAGCGAAACGATCGCGCGCGACGGCCGCTCAGGGAACCTAGTGTTTTCTAAGTAGCGCTATGCGCAACTTAGCCGCCACACGTGAAAGTGGTGCGTCGTGGCGATGATCAATCGCGATCGCTTGCCGTTCCTGCATGAGCGTTTCTGGTCGGCGCCCGCAGGCTCAGCCGAAGCGGCCGGGGTCCGTCGGGGAAGTGCTCGCCGACGGACGGGTCGTGGTCGCGACGTCGTGCATGACGACGGTCGACGGGACCGCGAGCAGCTCGCCCACCGCGAGCTGGTAGTCGGCGTGGGCGTCGCTGCGGTAGTGCGCGCGCATGGCGTCCGCCGACGCCCAGGTCTGGACGACGAGGAACTCGGCGGGCTCGCCGAGCACCGCCCCGACTTCCGCGCTCACGCAGCCATGCTCGGCCCGGACCTCGGCCGCACGCTCGGCGAGCAGCGCACGCAGCTCGTCGACGCGCCCGGCCAGGCCGGATATCCGCGCGACGACGACCTGCGTGCTCATGCTCGGCACCCTATACGGGCAGGTAGAACGCGCGGTCGGGCAGGACGCGCAGCAGGCGGAAGCCGAGCGCCGCGTAGAACGGGATCGTCGCCGGCGTCGGGCTCACCAGGGCGAGGGCGTCGCCGCGCAGCGCGTGCCGGGCCAGCGCCCGCCCGACCCCGCGGCGGCGCCACTCAGGCGCCACGGCCAGCTGGGTGAGCGTCAGCGTCGAGCGCCACGCGAACGCGCTCGCGATCCCGACGGGCCCGCCGTCGCGCAGCGCCGCATAGTGGCGAAGCGGCCCGTCGAAGCCGAGCGACGCGAACAGCGCCACCTCGCGCGCGTCGTACTCGAACGCGCCGACGGCCTCCATGGCCGCGCGGAGGGAAGGCTCGTCGGCGATCGGGACGATGCCGTCGCCCGGAGCCGCGTCGTCGCGAGCCGCCGCGCCGGAGCGGGCCGCCACGCCCCCACCGGCCGCCACGCCCCCACCGGCCGCCACGCCCCCACCGGCCGCCACGCCCCCACCGGCCGCCACGCCCCCACCGGCCGCCGCGTCGTCGCGGGCCGCCACGCGCGCCATGAACACCGCCTCCCGCTCCGGCCGGCAGCCCGCGCGCTCCAGCGCCGGGCCGAGCGCGCTGTCGGTGCCCACGAGCCAGAGCGCCGGCGCCCCGCCGATCCAGGCGATCGCGCCGGCGACGTCCTCCACGCGCGAGCAGACGACCCCGTTGCGCGTGTTGTCCGACAGGCCCGTCCGGAACGCGAACCCGTCCCCGACGGCGCGCCGCGAAGCCAGCGGCGACCCGGCGAGGAACGCGAACAGCGCCGCGTCCGCGCCGCACGCCGCCTCGCCGAGCGATGCATCCACCTCCGCCGGCGGCTTGCGCCACTCGAACCCCGCGGGCGCCGGCACGCCCCCCGAGACCAGCATCCGCGCGATCACCGGATCCTCGCTCCACGGCATCCGCCCGGCCTCGTCGACGGCAGACCGATCCACCGGCACCCAGCCCACCAGCACATCGACCACGTCGGCAAAGCCGCCCTCGGCCGCGAGATGCAACGCCGTGCGCCCCGCCCCATCGCGCGCGTTCGCCGGGGCACCGCTCATCAGCGCCCGATACACGTCGGCCGCCCGGCCCGCGCGGGCGGCCGCGAGCAACTCGGCGCCCCGCACGCCCGAGACCAGCGCGGGCCAGCTCGCGAAGCCCAACTCAACCGCCACCGCACGCTGCGCATCCGCCAGCACCGGCGCGCGATCCGCGCGCAGCACCACCTCACCAGCCCGCGCCGCGCGCAACAACGCCTTCGCATCGCGCCGAGCGCGGTCGAGATCGATCCGGCCGTCCATCCACGATCACCTCACAGAGAGCCCGCGGTCCGCAGCGCCGGGCGGAGGTCGATCGTCAACCAACACGACAAGCAATCGAGGCGGGTCCGAGACCCTTCCCGCGGACCGGGAGCGCCCTCGCGGCGCAGGCGCAGCGTACCCTACGCGCGCCATGGCCTCGCCCGATCAGCCCACCGCCCCCTATCTCGACGCGGTCGTCGCGTACGGCTTCCGCGGCTCGACCCGCTTCCACGTTCCCGGCCACAAGGCGGGCACGGGGGCCGACCTCGGCGTCCGCACCGCCATCGGCTGGCAGACCCTCAAGCTCGACATCCCGCAGGACATCCACGGCGTCGACCTCGGCCCGGAGCCGACCCCGTTCCAGCGCGCCGAGGAGCTCGCCGCCGAGGCCTACGGCGCGAAGCGCTCCTGGTTTCTCACCAACGGCGCGTCGCAGGGCAACCACGCGCTCTGCCTCGCGCTCGCCCCGCTCGGAGCGCCCCTGGTCGCCCAGCGAAACGCGCACGCGAGCGTGATCGACGGCCTCGTGCTCTCCGGCGGCCTGCCGACCTGGGTCGCGCCCGAGTACGAGCCGGAGCTCGGGATGGCGCACGGGATCACGCCGGAGAGCCTGGCCACGGCGCTCGACAGAACGCCGCACGCGCGCGCGGCGTTCATCGTCTCCCCCACCTACTACGGCATGGCCGCCGATGTCGCGGGCTGCGCCGAGGTCGCGCACGCGCGCGGGGTGCCGCTGGTGGTCGACCAGGCGTGGGGCCCGCACCTGGGCTTCCACGAGGACCTGCCGCCCGGCGCGCTGTCGCAGGGCGCCGACGCGATGCTCACATCGGTGCACAAGCTCGCCGGCTCGCTCACCCAGTCCGCGCTGCTGCACGTCAGCGACTCCGGCCGCATCGACGCCGACAACATCTCTCGCACGCTGCGGCTGATGCGCTCGACCTCGCCGTCGAGCCTGCTGATGCTGAGCCTCGACGGCGCCCGCCGCCAGCTCGTGCTGCACGGCGAGGCGATCCTCGACAACACGATCAAGGCGTCGCGCCGCACGGCCGAGCAGATCAACGCGATCCCCGGCTGCAGCGTGGTCGGGGACGAGCAGATCGGCCGCCCGGGCGTCGCCCACCGCGACCCGCTGCGGCTCGTCATCGACGTGCGCGAGACCGGCGCGACCGGCTACGAGGTCGCCGCCGCGCTGCGCTCGAACTTCGACACCCACACGGAGCTCGCCACCCAGGCGACGATCGTCCTCGTGCTGGGGATCGACGAGCTGCCGCGCGAGCTCGAGCGCTTCGTCCATGACCTCACGAGCGTCGTCCGGCGGATGGAGCGGCCCGGCGAGACCGAGGAGGTCACGCTCGCGACCGGCACGTTCGAGAACGAGGTCGTCTGCCCGCCGCGCGACGCGTTCCTCGGCGAGTTCGACGTCGTCGGAGTCGACGAGGCGGCCGGCCGCGTCAGCTCGGAGGCGATCGCCGGCTACCCGCCGGGCATCCCCGTGCTGCTGCCGGGCGAGCGCATCACCGACGAGGTGATCGCCTACCTGCGCGAGCTCAAGCGCGTGGGCGCCCGCCTACATGGGGCGAGCGACCCCGCGTTCCGCACCATCTGCGTGATGCGCTAGCCCCCGGCGGCGCAGCACGATCCCGGTCAGCGTTTCACGCACGATGCGGTCGCCGACCAGCGCGGTGATGTCGGATGAGCCGATCAGCGTCGGCAGGACCTCGACCACATCGGCGCCCACCACGTCGACCTGCGAGGCGAGCGTGCGCACCGCCCACAGCAGCTCGCGCGACGACAGCCCGCCCGGCTCGGGCGTGCCGGTGCCGGGCGCGAAGGCCGGATCGAGCACGTCGACGTCGACCGAGATGTAGACCGGGCCGGAGCCCACCGCCGCCAGCGCCTCCTCGACCACCGCGCCGATGCCGCGGTGCATGACGTCGTGCGCGAACAGGCTCGTGATCCCGGCCGAGCGCTGCCACGCGAACTCCTTCTCCCCCGGCCAGTAGCCGCGCAGGCCGATCTGGACGTAGCGGTGCGGGTCCACGATGCCGGCGTCGACCACGCGGCGCATCAGCGTCCCGTGCGACAGCGTGGCGCCGAAGACCTCCTCGCCGGTGTCGGTGTGGGTGTCGAAGTGGATCAGCCCGACCAGGCCGTGCACGGCCGACACCGCGCGCAGGCACGGCTCGGTGATCGAGTGGTCGCCGCCGAGGATGACCGGCAGCGCGCCCGCGCGCAGGACCTCGGCGACCGTGCTCTCGATTGCCGCGTGCGCCACCTCCGGCTGTGCGGGAACGACCGGTGCGTCGCCGTAGTCGACCACCCGAAGCTCGGCGAACGCATCGACCCCGGCTTCCAGGTGCGGCCCGGGCGGGCAGCTCGCCGCGCGGATCGCGCGCGGCGCGAAGCGGGTACCCGGCCGGTCGGAGACGAGGTCGTCAAACGGCGCGCCGACGATCGCCACGTCGACGCCTGCGAGCTCGGCGGGATCCTGCGTGTACGGGACGCCGGAGAACGTCGGCAGTCCCAGGTAGTCGGGCTTCTCGCCGTACGCGCGCCAGCGCTCCTGGGGATCGATCATGCCCTGGAGCTTCCCACGCCGCCACGACCACGGACCTCGGGCGGGCTACGCAGCTGTGAAGCTTTCATGTCCCTCTCCACATCCCGCGCATAGATTCGCGCCCGTCCACAAGGAGGGTGTGATGCGAGCGGGGATCGTGATCGGAGCACTGGTACTGGCGGCGGCGATCGCGTCGCCGGCGCAAGCCGCATCGACATGCAACCTCGGCCCCGGCGGGCAGGTCAAGCACGTCGTGATCCTGCAGTTCGACAACACCCACCTCGCGCGCGACAGCGCCGGCGTGCCGTCGGACCTCGAGCAGATGCCGGCGCTGAAGGGCTTCCTGACCGGCAACGGGACGCTGCTCTCCAACGACCACACGATCCTGATCTCGCACACCGCGGGCGGGATCGTGGCGACCGAGACCGGCCTCTATCCCGACCGCAACGGCCTCACGGTGACCAACTCCTACGAGTTCTTCGACCGGCTCGCGGCCAGCGGCGTCGGCTTCAGCTCGGCCTTCAAGTACTGGACCGACCCGACCGACGCGGCGCGCGACCCGCTGCCGACGCTGATCACCACCGGACAGAAGAACACGCCCGCCCCGTGGGTCGCGTTCACGCGCGCGGGCTGCGACTTCGCCGGCGTCGGCGCCGCCGACATGGAGCTGGAGAACACCACGAGCGACGTCACGCAGGTGTTCGGGACCGGCTCGCCCGAGGCCCAGCTCGGCACGTACTCCGCCGGCCAGCCGGCCGGCTCGGCCGGACGCAACCTGGCGGTCACCGACCTCGAGGGCATCGCGATCCACTGCTCGCAGCAGTCGAGCGCCCCCGGCGGCTTCTGTGAGGGCGGCGGCCCCGACGCGCTGCCCGACGAGCCGGGCGGCTACGCCGGCTTCAAGGGCCTGTTCGGGCCGCTGCACGTCAACCCGTTCCTGACCGGCCAGCCGGCGACGACCGTCCCCGGCGCGCCGGGCAACGCCGGCTCCCCGAAGGTCTACGACGTGTTCGCGCCCAACGCGACCAACACCGGCGCCGGCGCGGCGCCCGTGCAAGAGCGTCCGGCCGACGTGACGCCGCCGCCGAGCGCCGTCACCGGCGCGACGACGTCGCCGATCGAGGACTCGACCGGCAACTCCGGCTTCCCCGGCTTCGACGGGATGGAGGCCAACAACGCGCTCGGCTACACGGCGGCGATGCAGGAAGCCGGCATCCCGGTCACCTACACCTACCTCTCCGACGTCCACGACGACCACTACAACGTCAACCACCGCCAGGCCTTCGGCCCCGGCGAGGGCGGGATGGAGGCGCAGCTGCGCCAGTACAACGCCGCCTTCCAGGCCTTCTTCACGCGGCTCGCGGCCGACGGCATCGACAAGTCCAACACGCTGTTCCTGGTCACCGTCGACGAGGGCGACCACTTCGCCGGCGGCGCGCCGCTGAACCCCGGCTGCGACGGCGCGACCGTCGCCTGCCAGTACGACACCGCCGAGGCCGGCGGCGCGGGGTTCGGCACGGCGGGCTACCGCCGCAACGTCGGTGAGGCGGACGTCAACCTGCCCGCGCTGGTGTCCGGCTCGACCGGCGACACGACCACGTGGGGCCAGAACTTCGACGACGCGCCGACGCTGCTCGTCCCGAACCAGGCCGACCACGCAGGCACGCCGCCCGGCCCGAACGATCCGGCCGTCCGCAAGCTCGAGCGCGAGCTGGGCACGCTGAGCGTGCCGAACCCGATCACCGGACGCGACGACAGGATCGTCGCGGACATCGCCGACCAGACGCAGATGCGCATCCTGCACATGGTCAACACGGACCCGAACCGCACGCCGACGCTGACGATGTTCGGGAACCCGGACTTCTTCTTCCAGACGTCGTGCGCGTCGGTCGGCGCGGCGCAGGGCCAGCCGAACCACACCGTCACCGACAAGGGCCCGGGCTGCCCGGCGCAGGGCGCCGGCTTCGCGTGGAACCACGGCGACGAGCAGCAGGACATCGCGACGACCTGGCAGGGCTGGGTCGGGCCCGGCGTCAAGTCCCTGGGCGAGACCGGCTCGGTCTGGACCGACCACACCGACGCACGGCCGACGCTCATGTCGCTGCTCGGGATTCAGGACGACTACCAGCACGACGGCCGCCCGATCTCGCAGATCACGACGGGCGGCGCTCCCGCCGAGGTGGAGGCGCTGACCGCCGTCTATCGCCAGCTCAACGCGCCGTTCGGCGACTTCGCGATGCGGACGATGCGCTACGACACGCGGGCGGTGGCGACCGACACGCCGGGCGACGCGGCCTACGCGGGCGCCGTCGCGAAGCTCAACGCGCTGCTGGCCCGCCGCGATGCCCTCGTGCCGCAGATCCAGGCGGCGCTGAACGCGGGCCACGGCGATGCCGCGCTGCTCGAACAGGCGAACCAGCTGATCGGGGACGCCGTGGCGCTCGGCAACTCGACGCCGCCGATGCCGGGCGACGTCAGCGGCACGGTTCCGGCGACGCTGTCGCTGACCCTGGGGCCGGCCGCCTCGTTCGGCGCGTTCGCGGCCGGCGTGGAGCACGACTACAGCGCGTCGACGACCGCCGACGTGGTGTCGACGGCCGGGGACGCGGCGCTGAGCGTCTCCGACCCCGGCCATCTGGCCAACGGGACGTTCGAACTGCCGTCGCCGCTGCAGGTTCTGGGAGTCCCGCGCACCTGGGCCGCGCCGGTCTCCCACGACACGTTCGCCATCGGCTTCGCGCAGCACATCGGGGCGACCGACGCGCTGCGCACCGGGACCTATTCGAGGACGTTGACCTTCACGCTGTCTACGACGACACCGTAGCTAGCGGTCCGTGACGATCCCCACCTCGCCGTCCTCCTTCCACAGGCGCTCGAGCACCGTGGCGGGCATGCGGGTGAGGTGGGGGTATCCGCGGCCCCAGGAGTTGAGCACGTCGACATAGTCGAGTCCGTCGTAGCCGAGGACGGACAGCACGTCATCGACGCTGCGCGCCCAGCGGTTGGCGGCGATGCCCTCTCCGAGCACGGGCGCATTCGTCCGGTCGGCGTCCTTCACGCAGTGCCCGACCTTGCGCAGGATGTCCAGCGCGGCGCGGACGGATGTGCCGTCGTAGTCCTCGCCGGGCCACTCGTCGACCTTCTGCGCCTCGTGGTAGAGCCAGAAGCCGTCGTAGGTCTTGCGGTTGAGCTGGGACATCATCCGCGAGGAGCCGAAGCCCACGCAGGCGCCCTCCTGGCCCTGGTTGTAGAAGTCCCACCAGGCGTCGGGGTCGACGCTGCCGCGGGGCTTCAGGCACACGCAATGACCGCCGCGCACCTTGGTCAGCTTGCCGTCGCGGGCGATCCAGTAGTGGCCCTGCGCGTCCTTCTCCGGCTCGTCGAACTCGACGTACCAGTTGACCCCGATCACGACCGGGGTGGGCTTCTTCGGCGCGGTCGAGACGGTGAGTGGAAACCGGTCGACGTGCTGCCAGTCGGTCGGGGGGCGACGTCCGAGGGGTCCGGGCATCTGCCGACTCTATGCGGATCCGGTTGGCAGATCCTTGGCTTCCCGATCAGAACGATTACATCCGTTCGCAATTTTCCGCCCGGACAGTCATTTCTCAGCCGACGTTTACTCGCTGCACGGCACAATGTGCCGGTGCGGAGGTGGATTTGGATCCCGGCGGTGGTGGTTGTCGTGCTGGCCGGGGCCGCCGTGGCGGCGATCAACGTGTACGACCACAAGCAGCGCGACAGGATCGCGCCCGGCATCTCGATCGGCGGGATTCCCGTCGGGGACCTGACCGCGGCGGACGCCCGGGCCAAGGTCGGCAACGCGCTGCACGCGCCTCTGAACCAGGACGTGGTGATCCACGCGGGCGGGCACCGCTACACGCTCGCCGCCGAGCGGCTCCACCGCCGGGTGGACGTCGACGCGCTGGTCGACGAGGCGGTCTCGATGAGCCACCGGGGCGGGATCGTCACGCGCACGGTGCACAGCCTCAAGAAGACGCCGGTGCACGCGAACCTGCCGATCACCGTCGACTACTCCAGGACCGCGGTCAGGCGGGCCGCCGCCCGCGTCGGCGCCGAGCTCGACCGCCGGCCCGTCGACGCGACGGTCACGCCCGACGCGTCAGGCCTCAAGGAGCAGAGCGGTCATGACGGCGTCAAGGTCGCGCAGTCGGCGCTCAAGAAGCGCCTGAACGCCGCGCTCGCCAAGCCCAAGCCGGTCGACGCGGTGAGCGCCCGGCTCACGCCGGTCAAGCCGAAGGTCACCAACGAGGATCTCGCGGACCGCTACCCGAGCTACATCATCATCGACCGCGCGCACTTCACCCTGCGCCTCTACCGCCACCTCAAGCTGGACCGCACGTACCCGATCGCGGTCGGCCGCCAGGGGCTCGAGACGCCGGCCGGCCTCTACGACGTCCAGTGGCGCGAGACCAACCCGTCGTGGCACGTGCCGAACTCGGCGTGGGCCGGAGACCTGGCCGGCACGACGATCCCGCCCGGCCCCGACGACCCGATCAAGGCGCGCTGGATGGCCTTCAACGGCGGAGCGGGGATCCACGGCATCGACCCGTCGGAGTACTCCAGCATCGGCCACAACGCCTCGCACGGGTGCGTCCGCATGCGGATCCCCGACGTGATCGACGTCTACGACAAGACCGACGTCGGCACGCCGGTCTACGTCGCCTGAGCCGTCAGGTACTCGCCCTCATAGGCAAAGGCCCCGTTGCGTCCGAGGTCGTGGGACGCGAACAGGTGGTGCAGCTCCGCGCGCAGGTCGGCCCAGCGCTCGCCGAGCGCCTCGCGCGCGGCGATCATCGGCCCGAACGCCGTCGCGTAGAAGTCGACCGCGGCGGCGACCGACGCGAACTCGAAGCGGACGACGTCGCGCGCGCACGAGACTTCGCCGAGCAGCGCGCGCACGCCGTCCTCGGTGCCCCAGCGCGTCGGCGGATCGCCGTTCGCGCCGAGATAGGAGCCGACGAGCGCGAGCAGGGCGCCCGCGTTGCCCTCCGGCGTCCAGCTCGAGACGACGAGGCGCCCGCCCGGGCGCAGGACGCGCTGGAGCTCGCGCGCGGCGCGCGCCTGGTCGGGCGCGAACATGCAGCCGAAGACGGACATCACCACGTCGAACGAGTCGTCGGCGAACGGCAGCTCCTGCGCGTCGCCCTCGACCCAGGCGACTTCCGGCGCCAGTCCTGCCCCGATGTCCAACAGCTCCGGCGTGATGTCGAGTCCGGTGACGCGGGCGCCGGCCCGCGCGGCCGGGATCGTCGCGTTGCCGGTGCCGCAGGCGACGTCGAGCACGTCGTCGCCGGGACCGACCCGCGCGTCGCGCACGCACGCCTCCCCCGCGCTCACCAGGAATCGCGCCACCGCCGCGTAGTCGCCGAGTTGCCACATACGAACGGTTCTATGACCGCCCGCGCCCTGGATCCACTGCAGGATCTGCACTTGACCGTCCGCCGCAGGGACGCCAAGGTGTCCGCATGGCGGGGTACGGCCAATTCTGCCCGATCGCCCAGGCCGCCGAGGTGCTGACCGAGCGCTGGACGCCGCTCGTGATCCGGGAGCTCGTTGACGGCAGCCGGCGCTTCAACGAGATCCAGCGCGGCGTCCCGCTGATGTCCTCGTCGCTGCTCACCAAGCGGCTGCGCACGCTCGAGGCGACCGGCGTGATCGAACACCGCGACGGGGAGTACCTGCTGACGCCGGCCGGCGAGGAGCTGCGCCCGCTTGTCCAGCTGATGGGCGTGTGGGGCGAGCGCTGGGTCCGCCGGACGGTCAGCCGCGAGGACACCGACGCGGCGCTGCTGATGTGGGCGGTCAAGCGCAGCGTCGTCACCGACGAGGCGCCGCAGCGACGCACCACGGTGCAGTTCCGCTTCACGGCGGCGCCGCGGCCGAAGCGCTGCTGGTGGCTCGTGCTCGACGTGCCGGACGTCGACCTGTGCCTGAAGGACCCCGGCTACGGCACCGACCTCACGGTCCACAGCGACCCGGTCACCCTGACCGCGGTCTACATGGGCGACGTCGCGCTCGCCACCGCGCTGCGGCGCCGCGACGTCGTGCTCGACGGCCCGGAGCACCTCGTCCGCGGCTTCCCGCGCTGGTTCGGGCTCAGCTCGCTGGTCGGCGTCAGGGCCGCCGCGCGCGCCTGAGCCGCGTCAGATCCCCGACGCGCGGGAGCGGACGCCGCGGCCGACGTGCTGACCCAGCTGTCGATGATCAAGGGCCCGATCCGTGACGGGCGCCCGATCAAGACCAAGCTGGCCAACAAGGCCTTCCAGGGCGACACGCCGCTGCGCTAGCCCGCGGCGGCGACGCCGAGCGGAGTGTCAGTACACAAACACTCCGCTCGGCCGTCGCTCAACCTTTCCTGAGTTTCGGTTGCCTCTTCACCCAAGGCGCGAGAGAGCTGCGCCGTGCTATCCCCCCGGTGGCACATGGGGTCCGCGCAGCAGCACGTCGAGCGCGCCCTCGAGCTTCGCCCCGGCGCCGACCTGCCCGTCCCCGGGGAGTTGCGAGCGCACGTCCAGTCGGTCACCGCCGTGCCGCCAAAGCAGCTGCACCGAGGTGCGTAGCCGCAGGAAAGAGTCGCGATGTCCCCGCTGCCGCCCGTCGTCGGGTCGGGAAGTGCCCTCCCCCGCGTGGTCATGGGCTACGTGTCGATCCGCTCGCGCGGAGGCACGTCGTTCCTCGACGCCGAGGACTTCTCGGACGCCGAGTCGTCCTACGCCGCCGAGGGCGCCGACGCGAGAGCCGATCGCGCGATCGAGCAACCGCCGCGGCGAGGTCGGCGACGGCGTGCTGGTCGCGATGGTCGATTCCGGCTGGTTCCGGCACCCGTACTTCATCACCCACACCTACGCGGCGAATCCGGCCGTCACCGTCGTCCCCGGCACCAACCGGGCGCCGATCCCACGGGCACGGCACCGGCGAGTCGGCCAACATCTTCGCCATCGCCCCGGGCGCCACCCTGCAGCCGGTGCGCGCCGCCAACAACGCGGGCGACCTCGTCGGCGCGGTGGCCGGCTTCGTCCGCGCGAAGTCGTTCAACCCCGCGGTGCTGACGAACTCGTGGGGCGGCGACGGCCCGTTCCCGCCGTCGTCGCCTAACCCGCCGGCCGCCGACAAGGCGCTGATCCTCGAGATCCGCGATGCGATCGCGCGCGGGATCGTCGTCGTGTTCTCCGATGTCGTCGCAGGGCGCTGCCACCCGCCCTTCAACAACGCGGCGGCGCCCGGCCGCGACCTCGCGACCGGCTTCGGCCTCGTCAACGTATCTGCCGCCGCTGCGGCAATCTGAGGTAGAACCCCTACATGGCCACCGACGTCACCGAGCGTGAGGCTCGCCAGGTCGCGGAGGCGGCCCGCGAGCAGGAGTGGAAGCTGCCGAGCTTCGGCAAAGAGCTGTTCCTCGGCAACTTCCGCCTCGACCTGATCCATCCGCAGCCGCGCCTGGATGCGGCCGCGACCGAGAAGGGCGAGCGCTTCCTGGCGACGCTGCGCGCGTTCCTCGAGGAGGAGGTCGACCCGCTCGAGATCGAGCGCGAGGCGAAGATCCCCGACGCCGTGGTCGAGGGCTTCAAGCGCATCGGCGCGCTCGGGATGAAGGTCGGCGAGGAATACGGCGGCCTCGGCCTGTCGCAGGTCTACTACAACCGCGCGCTGCAGATGGTCGGCGTCTGGCACGGCTCGCTCGGCGCGCTGCTGTCGGCGCACCAGTCGATCGGCGTCGCCGAGCCGCTGCGCATGTTCGGGACCGAAGCGCAGAAGCGCGAGTGGCTGCCGCGGGTGGCCAAGACCGACATCTCGGCGTTCCTGCTGACCGAGCCCGACGTCGGCTCGGACCCGGCGCGCGTGGCGACGACCGCCGAGCCGGTGGACGGCGGCTACGTCCTCAACGGCACAAAGCTGTGGGCGACCAACGGCGCGATCGCCGACGTCGTGGTGGTGATGGCCAAGGTGCCCAAGACCGGCATCAGCGCGTTCATCCTGCCGTATCGCACCGAGGGCGTGACCGTCACGCACCGCAACGCGTTCATGGGCCTGCGCGGGATCGAGAACTCGGTCACCACGCTCGAGAACGTCTTCGTGCCGAAGGCGAACCTGATCGGTCGCGAGGGCCAGGGGCTCAAGATCGCCCTCTCGACGCTCAACACCGGCCGGCTCGCGCTGCCGGCGATCTGCGTCGGGCAGTCCAAGTGGGCGACCAAGATCGCGCGCCAGTGGGCCGGCGAGCGGGTCCAGTGGGGCCGGCCGGTCGGCAAGCACGACGCGGTGGCGCAGAAGGTCGCGTTCATCGCGGCCAGCGCGTTCGGGCTGGAGGCGATGCTCGACGTGGCGTCGCGGCTGGCCGACGAGAAGCGCAACGACGTCCGGATCGAGGCGGCGATCGCCAAGCTCTACGGCTCCGAGCTCGCCTGGACGGTGCTCGACGAGCTGGTGCAGGTCCGCGGCGGGCGCGGCTACGAGACCGCGGCGTCGCTGAAGGCGCGCGGAGAGAAGCCGATCCCGGTCGAGCAGGCGCTGCGCGACATGCGCATCAACCGCATCTTCGAGGGCTCGACGGAGATCATGCACCTGCTGATCGCGCGCGAGGCGGTCGATCGGCACCTGCAGGTGGCAGGCGACGTGCTCGACGCCGAGACGCCGCTCGGCGCGAAGGCCAAGAGCGCGGCCGGCGCGGGCGCGTTCTACGCGAAGTGGCTGCCCAAGCTGGCCGTCGGCGAGGGCACCAAGCCCGGCTCCTACGGCGAGTTCGGCGAGCTCGCGACGCACCTGCGCTATGCCGAGCGCGGCTCGCGCAAGCTCGCCCGCTCGACGTTCTGGGCGATGGGCCGGTTCCAGGCCAAGCTCGAGCAGCGCCAGACGCTGCTCGGCCGGATCGTCGACATCGGCGCCGAGCTGTTCGCGATCTCGGCCGCGGTCGTCTACGCGCACACGGTCGCCGCCGAGCAGCCGGCGCGCGCGGATTCCGCCCGCGAGCTGGCGGACCTGTTCTGCCGCCAGGCCAGGCGACGCGCCGACCGGCTCTTCCACGAGCTGTGGGCCAACGACGACAGCGAGGGCTACGCCACCGCCCAGGCCGTGCTCGACGGACGCCACGAGTGGATCGAGGACGGCGTCCCCGACCCGTCTGACGCTTAGCGGGGCATTCTCACAGTTGTCCGCGGCGCGCTGAGCTTCGCGCCGCCGGCCTTGATCGTCGCCGCGAGCTCGACGGATGCGGCCGGCGGCGCCTTCAGCGTCCAGATGAACGGGCTGTCGGGCTTCTCGGCCTCCTCGAACACGAGCACGATCGGGGACGGCAGCTCGGTGCGCTCGCCGGGCGCCAGGCGGACGGCGCGCGACCGCACCCCGATGTCCAGCGCCGGCTGGCTGACCCGGATCTCCTGACCGTCGACCCACGCCTTCAGGTCCCACGGGATCACCGGCTCCAGAACCGTGCCCGACCAGTCCGCATCGCCGCCGTTGGCCAGCTCGATGCCGAGGCTGATGCTCGGCCGCGGCCCCGGATGGGCCGCGATGCGCGCGGTCACACCTTCCATTTGCGCAGCCCGTAGGTCCCGTCGGCATGCCGGATGCGCCGGACGATGAAGTTGCCCAGCACGTTGCCGGGGCCGGCCGTGTAGACCTGCGGGAGGTCGACGTAGACCTCCATCGGCGACGCGGTGTGCGCGGCCGCCTGGTCGAGCATGTCCTGGCCGCCGCCGTGCACGTCGAAGTACTGGTCGTTGTTGTCGATCACGAACGTGCCGTTGTTGCTGGCCCCGCTGAAGAAGGCCGCGTCAATGCCGGCCTTGTCGGTAACGCCGCTCGAGGCCAGCCAGCCGGGATCCATGTCGCCGACGTCGAGATTCGAGACGCGGGCGGAGAACTCCTCGAGCACGGTCTGGTGCTCGTAGAACGGCGCGGCCAGCGGGACCAGCGCCGGACCGACGGTGTAGGTGAAGCTGCTTCCGATCGCCACCTCGGTGTCGGGCTCTGCCTGGGTGACGTCGGTCGGCGCGGTGCCGCGCGGCGTGTAGCTCCAGGTCCGCGTGTGGACGACGGCGCCGGTGGAGCGGATCCGGATCTCGCACGTGACCGACGCCGTATCGGTGCCCGCGAACGTCGCCGGCAGGAAGAACGACATGTTGCCGGTGTCGATCCGGTTGGCACCGTGGCCGGTCGTGAACGTCTTGGTCGCCGGGCCGCCCTGGGTGTCGAACGTCCCGTTGGTCGCCGTGTAGACCAGCTCGTGATAGTGGGCGATCGGGTCCGGGACGATCAGGTACTCGCCGTTCATGATGATCCGCTCGCCGGCGCTCGACTGCGGCGCGTTGTCGAACGGCGTCTGGTACTCCTCCACCGGCGCCGGCCACGTGCTCTCGTCGCCGTAGTGGATCAGCAGCCGCGCGAGCGTCAGCGTGTCGCCGGCGAGCGCGGTCGCGATCATCGTGTCGATGTCGGGGTCGGACACGTTGAGCGTGCGCAGGCGGCTGATCAGCGCGGGCTCGCCCTGGGTGTCGTAGACGTCCTGGAGCTCGTCGGAGAGCGGGCTGCGGGCGAGGATCCGCCCGACCGCCTGGTTGCCCATGCCCTGGACCGCGGCGCGCGCGAGCGGCGAGCGCATGCCGGGGCCGGCGCCGAGGCGCTGGATCCGCGCGGCCGCAGCCGGGCTGGGCACGCGAGCCTCGGCGGCAGGCGTGGCCGGGGTGGCGGTGGCCCGCTCCTCGGGGATCGGGCCTTGCGGCGATGCGTGCTCCGGCACCGGCCGATGCTACGCCCGGCGGGAGCGCGCAGGCAAGCGCCGGATGCTCAATAGAAAAGGTACGGCCACCAGTTGCGCATCGGCCGGCCCTCGTCATCGAGGGCCGTGTTGCCGAGGCCGGGCATGTTCTGGCGCCAGTAGACGACCCAGCGGCCCATGCAGTCGTCAGCCAGCTCGCGGTAGGGCTCCAGCACGGCCGGCGTCCACGGCCGCGCCTGCTCGCCGGGCTCGCGCCAGCTCTCGATCGTCGAGAGCACCGGCTGCGGGCTGTCGAGGTCATAGTCAAAGCGCCCGTTGGGCATGAAGTGCACGTTGCCGCCGGCGGGCACGTAGTTCTCGACCGAGTGACGGAACCAGCCGCTGCGATAGCGCAGCGTCGTCGGCGCCGGATAGTCGACCGGGTGCTCGCCCTTCAGGTACAGCGACTCAAAAGGAAGTTTGTACCGGCGGTCGAGATCGAGCATCGCGTACTCACGGAAATACGGCTCCAGGGCCGGCAGCGCGCCGCAGGTGAACATCCGCTCGAGCGAATGTCCGAGGCTCTCCATCGCACATCCCGCGCCGCGCGCGTAGTTGACGAACAGGATCCGCAGACTGCGGCCGAGCCACGGCGCGTCGTGGCCGCCGGAGTTGCCGGCGTAGCGCTCGAACCCGCCGGTGGCGCGGAAATGCTCGTCGTAGGAGCACTTCACCTCGACGGTCTCCCACGGCGCGCTGTGATCGGTGTGATCGGCGAGCAGCCACACCTCGTTCACCCTGCCGCGCTCGGTCAACTCGTCCAGCCGGAGCATCTCGTGCAACGCGCCGTAGTCGAAGTGAATCCCGTCCGCGGTGCGCGGGAAGCGCGCGGAATTGCGGTCGCGGTCTCCGCGCGGCTCGGTCAGGTCGACGATCTCGGCGATCTGATAGTCAAGGAACGCGGGCGCGCCGGGATCGCGGTACCCGTGCCAGCGCGACGACTCGCGCAGCGCCGCGCACAGCGTGTTCACCTTCGCGCGCGCCCGCGCCTCGGACAGGCCGTGCACGAAGTTCACCACCAGCACGCGCGGCCGCATCAGCTCGATGCGGTCGTGGTTGGCGACCAGCCACGGATCCGAGTTCGCAGCGCTCTCGGCGTTCGGCCAGATCACCCGCGCCGCCTCAGTCGCGGGCCGGGAAGGTCCCGAGCTCCTCGACGCGGTAGCCCTCGGGATAGATCGCGAACTCCGGCAGCTGGTGCACATAGCGCGGCTCGCGGCGCGGCGGCAGGCGGCGCTCGACGAAGGCGCGGGCGCGCAGGCCCGCGACCGAGAGCGCCTCGGTGACCCGTCCCGGGGCGGGATAGCGGAACGCGGCGCGCAGGTGCGGCTCGAGCAGCGCGAACGTGAAGCGGCGGATCAGCGGGCGCAGCGGCGCCGGGTAGAACCCGGCGAGCAGGCCCAGCGTGGAGTCGGCCACCGCGCGCCCGCCGGCCGAGTAGGCGAAGCGCTCGCGCTCGTAGGCGTCGAGATAGTCGGCGAACTCCTGGTGCGTGCGCGGGCTGTCCTTGATGTTCATGTGGCGGCCGAGCGCGAGGTAGTAGTTCGCGCTGGCCCGCCGCTCGCTCTCGCTCAGCGGCCGCCAGCCGAACCGGTCGATCCACCGGATCGGAATGACGACGAACGTCGACTGCACGTAGCGCATGTCGTCGTTGGAGATGCCGTAGGAGCCGTGCATCTGGTTCATCCGGCGGATCGCGGCGCGCCCGCTCATGCTCGCGAAGCCGTGCTCGAGCACGGCCTCGAGGATCAGCCCGGTGTCGGCATAGCGCTTGTGAACCCGGTTCTCGAATTCGCCGGTGGCCGACAGCAGCTCGCCGATGCTCGGCACCGCGTAGGTCCGGAACAGCGCCAGCCCGAGCGCCTGCGTCATGTCCCACGGAAACTCGTGCGCGGCCACGATCCGATAGATCTCGGCGAAGTCCACGTCCGGATCGAGCTGGGCGATCCGCCGCTGCCAGTCGTCGCGGGCCACGCGCGAGTTCTACACGCTCCCCGCGGAAGTCCGAGCCTCGGCCCGCTCGAGGATCACGGAAGGCGGAACCGAACCAGGCCGACCTGGGCTCCGGTCCGCGACGGCAGCGCGACCGCGTTCCCGTTGAGCGCTCGCTGATAGGTGACCGCCCCTCGATACACGCCGTGACCGGCCAGGTAGCCGAGCTTGAAGACGACCCTCTCGCCGGCCTTGACATCACGCTGCGTGGCCGTGCCGATGCCCCGTCCCGGATGCTTCCTCGAAGGGACGCTGAGCATCAGGCCGTACGAGCTGCCCGCGTCCTTCACCGGCAGCCGCGCGCGAAAGCTGATCCGCACCTGCCAGCGCTTCCCGCGCCGCTGCTTGGTGATGCGAATCGGGGCGCGCACGTCGGCGCTCGTCACCTTCGGCGTCGGCGGTGCGGCATAGCCCGGGTTGGTGCAGCGATGGCCCGCGGAGATCGGGCCGGCGGGGCCGATCCTGCACGCGCTGCCGTCCTTGAAGCGGATCTCGGTGATCGGGCTGTTCATCGGGAAGGGGCTGACCGAGACGCCGCCGATGCGGCGGCTCCCGAGGCGCTCGACGATCAGGTACGCGCCGTCGTCACCCAAGGTCGGGATCACGCGTGACCCGACGGTGATGCTCTGCGCCTGCGGGCCGAGGAGCCCGTAGAACACAAGCCGCACGCGGTCCGGATCGCAGAGGCGGCTGGCGGGTACACCGGACGTGATCTGCGGTGGGAAGCACTCGCCGTTGAGGCTCGCGCTGGCCGGAATCCCTCCGAACAGGACGCTCGCGATGAGCCGGTGATCGGCGTCCAACTGCGCGCACGTCCCGGGATGCCCGACGCTGCCGGCCGGGATCGGGTGAAAGCGCCCATCGTCGTGGAAGGCGCCGTCGCGCCCGAGCACGCCGATCCGCCCGTCCACCCGGCGCCCGACCTGCAGGCAGCCGAGCCCGCGCGTGGTCGTAGCCACGCGCAGGCCCCACGGCGGGCCGCCGTCGGGATCGGGCGCCTGCACGGATAGGACGCGCACGCTGCCGCCCGCAACCGCGCCGATTCCGGCGTGCGGATCGAGCTTCCCGGATCCTGGATCCCTGGTGGGCGAGCCGACCGGGATCACGCCGCCGGCGGCCAGCGCCGCAGTGGTTCCCGCCGCGAGCAGCAGCGGGATGCCGAAGGTCACGCGGACCGGCAGCCTGCGCCGGCGCCGCGGGATCGCCCGCTCGAGCTCGCGCTCGAGCTCGGGGATCAATGTCATGGCCTCACCCCTCGTCGCAACGACGCGATCCCGCGCGAGACGCGCTGGCGTACCACCGCCGGCGAGCACTGCAGGTCACGCGCGATCGCGGCGTAGTCCTCTTGCACCAGCACGCGCCTGCGGACGGCTTCGCGCTGGTCGGCGGGCAGATCGCTCAGCCACGCCTCGACCACCGCGTCCTCGGACTCCAGCACCGCCCGCTCGACGGAAAGCAGCGTCTCCTCGCTCGGCTCCAGCGCGCGCATCCCGAGCTTCCGGCGCATCTCGCACTCCACCCTTCCCTCGTGCCGGCGATAGAACGCCGGGAAGGACCGCGCATCGCGCAGCAGCTGCGCATCGTTGTCGCGGCGCATAGCTACATATTGGGCGGGACCTGGGTGGTATGTGACGGGTGCGCGCTCAGCGCACGGTGAACCGCGCCGTGCGCGAGGACCCGCCGGCCGCGATCGTGAGCGTGTAGCGGCCGCGGGCCAGCGTGTGGCCCGCGACGCGGCGCGTGAAGCGAAGGGTGTTGGAGCCGGCGTGGGCCCTGAGCGACCAGGTGGCGGTGGCCCGCGTGGCGTGGCCCGCGCGCACGACGGACACCCGGACCGACGCCTTGCGCGTGACGGTGAACGTCGCGCGCAGCGAGCGGCCGAGCGACCGGCCGGAGAGCCTGAGCGCGCGGATGACGGCGGCCGGGGCCGGCGTGAGCGGCGGCGGGGACACGACCGGCGGGGAGACCGGCGGGGACGGCGGGTTCTCCTCAGCCGCGTCCGGGGTGGCGGTCGCGACCGGCGTGGCGGTCGGCGTCGGCGTCGGATTCCGGCATCGCGGCGATCTCGGCGACCGCCCTTGCGGCGTTCGCCCTCCCGCCGGCGACCGAGAGCCCGCTCAGGCCCTCGACCGGGTCGGCCGAGTCGATCAGCGCCGCCTTGAGCTGCGCCGTGGTGGCGGCCGGATCGGCGGCCAGCGCCAGCGCCGCCTCGCCGGCCACGTGCGGCGCGGCCATCGAGGTGCCGTTGAGGAACTTGTAGGTGCCGCCCGGCCAGGTCGACTCGATCGTCACACCGGGCGCGAACAGGTCGACCGTCGTCGCGCCGAAGTTGGAGAACGAGGCGCGCGCGTCGCGGTTGTTCGAGGCGCCCACGCAGACGACGTTCGCGGCGGACGAGGTGCAGGGCGCGTAGGCCGTGACGTCGGTGTCGAGGCTGTCGTTGCCGGCGGCGACCACATAGAGCGTGTCCGGATGCGAGGCCATGGCGTCGGTCAGCGTCTGCGAGCCGCCGACGCCGCCGAGCGACGCGTTGACGATCCGTGCGCCCATGTCGCCCGCATAGTCGAACGCCTCGGCGATCGTGCTGTCGGTGCCGTGGCCGTCGGCGTCGAGCGCGCGAAGCGGGAGCACATGGGCGCCCGGGGCCACGCCCGCGACCCCCACGCCGTTGTCGGCCAGCGCCGCGATCGTGCCGGACACGTGCGTGCCGTGCGCGTTCTCGTCGTCGGGCTCGTTGTCGCCGTCGATGAAGTCCCAGCCCTGCGCGTCGTCCACGAAGCCGTTGCGGTCGTCGTCGACGCCGTTGCCGGGGATGTCGCTCGCGTTGCCGGCGATCTGGCCGGCGAGGTCGGCCGCGGTCGCGTCGACGCCGGTGTCGACGACGGCGACCGTGACCCCGTCGCCGGTGGTCGTCTGCCAGGCGTCGGGCACGTCCATGTCGTGACCCGCGAGGCCACCGAACTGGCCGGTGTTCTGCAGCGCCCACAGCTGTGAGAAGTAGGTGTCGTTGGTCAGCGCGCCGATCGGCCGATCAAGCTCCGCGTAGGCGACGTCCGGGTCGGCGTTGAGCTCGGCGAGCGCGTCGCCGGTGTCCTGCGTGGCGCGCACGAGCTCGGTGTCGGGCAGCGAGAGCGAGTCGACGAGCTTGACCCGGGCGTCCCTGCGGAGATCCGCGCGCTCGGAGCGGGCCAGCCCCGGCGCGCGCCTCACGATGATGTTCTCGGCCTGCGCACGCGCGGGTAACGCGGCGATGGCGAGGACTACCAGGACGAGGAACCGCACAATGACCCTGTCGGCACGTCGCGCGGCGACTTGAGGGCCGATGTCAGCGCATGGACAATTCGTCCAGGATCAGCGCGAGGCCTTTAGTTCCGAGGACGAGGTCCTCGACGGAGATGCGCTCGTCGGAGATGTGGCTCAGCGCCGTGGTTCCCGGGCCGTAGACGAGGCAGTTCGAGATGCCCGCGCGGTGGACTACGAAGCGCTGGTCGTCGCTGCCGGCCGAGATCAGCAGCCGCGGCTCGAGCCCGAGCGCGCGGACCGCGCGGCAGGCCGCCTGGACGACCGGCTCATGCTCGGCGACGAGCGTGGGCTCGGTCGCGTACAGCTCGCGGTACTCGAACCGCAGCCCCTCCAGCGGCGCCAGCAGCTCCCGCCGCGCGCCGTCCAGGTCCTCGCCGGGCAGCAGCCGGCGATTGAACGTGACCGTGCAGCGATCGGGCACGATGTTCGTGGCCGACCCGCCCTGGATCGTGTCGAACGAGAGCGTCGAGCGCGGCTCCGGCGGCGTCACGCCGAGCGAGGTCACGCGCTGCTCGAGCGACAGGCGCAGCCCCGCGTCGATCCGCGCCAGATAGCGCGCCATGCCCTCGATCGCGTTGACGCCGAGCCGCGGCGACGAGCCGTGCGCCTGCTTGCCGAAGACTGTGATCTCCCCCCAGATCGCGCCCTTGTGGCCGATTCCGACGCCGTCGGGGCCGAACGGCTCGGTGATGATGACCGCGTCGGCGCCGTCGAGATGGCCCTGCTCGACCAGGAACCCCGTGCCGGCGTTCTCGACGCCGACCGTCTCCTCGTCGGGCACCGCGCTGTGGACGATGCGCCCGCCCCACTCAACCCGCCGCAGGGCCTCGACGGCGATCACCTGGGCCGCCAGGCCGCTCTTCATGTCGGCCGCCCCGCGGCCGTAGACCCAGCCGTTGACCAGCTCGCCGCCGAACGGGTCGCGCGTCCAGTCGTTGCCGACCGGCACGACGTCGTAGTGGCCGTTCAGGTGCACCGTCGGCCCCGGCCGGCCGCTGTCGAGCGCCGCCAGCAGGCTCGGCCGCGGCCGCCCGCCGCCCAGCGGCGCGAGCTGCTCCAGCCGCTCGCGCGGCACGCGCACCGTCCGCGTCTCGTAGCCCAGGTCGTCGAAGACCGCGCGCAGCAGCGCGCAGAACTCCTCGTAGCCCTCGCCGGGCGGGTTGACCGTCGGGATCCGGATCAGCTCCTGGAGCAGTCCGACGAGCCGCGGCGCGAGCTCGTCGACCGCGTCGAGGATCACATCGCGACGCATACGTTCTTGATCTGCGAATAGGCCAGCAGCGCCTCGACGCCCTTGCCGCGGCCATAGCCGGAGCGCTTCATGCCGCCGAAGGGCAGCTCGACACCGCCGCCCACGCCGTAGGTGTTGACGAACACCTGGCCGGCCCGGATCGCCCCGGCGACGCGGTGCGCGCGCGCGAGCTCGCGCGTCCACACGCCGGCCACGAGGCCGTAGGGCGTCGCGTTGGCGAGCGCGATCGCCTCGCGCTCGTCGGCGAACGGCAGCGCGCACAGCACCGGGCCGAACACCTCCTCCTGGAAGAGCTCGGACTCGGGCGCGGCGGTGACGAGCGTGGGCCGCAGGAACTGCCCGCCGGGAGAGTCCCCGCCGGCGAGGATGGTCGCGCCGTCGAGCATCGCCAGCGCGCGGTCGAGCTGCCGCTGGGAGATCAGCGGGCCGACGTCGGGGTCGTCGATCCCCGGCCCGAGGGTGAGCGCGCCGAACGCGTCGGCCACGCGCCCGATCACCTCGTCATAGAGCGCCCGCTGGACCAGCAGGCGTGAGCCGGCCGAGCAGCTCTGCCCCGCGTTCTGGACGACCGCGCGGACGATCGCGGGCACCGCCGCATCGAGATCGGCGTCGGCGAACACCAGGTTCGGCGACTTGCCGCCCAGCTCGAGCTCCAGCGGAGCGAGCCGGCGCCCGCACGCCTCGGCCACGCGCGCGCCGGTCGCCGCCGAGCCGACGAACGTGACGTGGTCGACGCCGGGATGCGCGACGAGCGCCGCGCCCACCGCGCCGTCCCCGGTCGCGACCTGGATCATCCCGCGCGGAACGCCGGACGCCTCGGCCAGGTCGGCGAAGCGCAGCGGCGTGATCGAGGCCAGCTCGGACGGCTTGAGGATCACCGCGTTGCCGGCCGCCAGCGCCGGCGCCGCGCAGCGGGCGGCGAGCTGGAGCGGGTAGTTCCATGAGATCACCTGGGCGCAGACGCCCCACGGCTCGCGCACCGTGTAGTCGAGCAGCCCCGGGCCGAGCGGGATCTGGCGCCCCTCGAGGCGGCCGATCGAGCCCGCGTAGAACTCGAGGTAGCGCGCGGCCGCGGCGACGTCGGCGTGCGCCTGCGACAGCGGCTTGCCAGTGTCGCGCGACTCCAGCTCGGCCAGCCGGTCGCGGTCATCCTCGACGGCGCGCGCGAACGCCGCCAGGACCCGTGCCCGGGTCAGGGGCACGCGCCACTCATGCTCGACCTCGAGCGCCCGATGCGCGTCCTCGACCAGCGCTCCGGCGTCGCCGGTCGCCGGGATCTCGGCGAACTCCGCCTGCGACGCCGGATCGATCGCGTAGAAGCTAGACAAGGTCTCGGCCGGCGTCGACGTTCAGGACGGTCCCGGTCACCGCCGAGGCGGCGTCGGAGGCAAGGTACTCGGCCGCCGCGGCGACGTCCTCGGGCTCGACGAGGCGGCCCAGCGGGAGCCCGCTGCCGATCGCGTCGTCCTCGCTGCCCAGCGCGAAGCGGGCGAGCATCGGCGTGCGCGCGGGGCCCGGGTTGATCACGTTCACGCGGATGCGATCCGGCGCCAGCTCCAGCGCCAGCGCCCGGGCGAGCCCGGTGACGCCGGTCTTGGCCGCGACGTAGGCGGCCAGCCCGGGCCGCGGCCGCCGCGCGATGATCGAGGCGGTGACGATGATGCTGCCGCCGCCGCGCGCCCGCATCGCCGGCACGACCGCCTGGGCGGCGAGGAAGAACGCGGTCAGATTGACGGCCAGCACGCGATCCCACTCCGCCCGTGTGATCTCGGTGACCGGTTTGCTCTCCTCCGGTAGCCCCGCGTTGTTGTGAAACACGTCCAGGCCGCCGAACCGGTCGACCGCCGTCGCGACCATCCGCGCGACGTCGCCGGCGTCGGTCACGTCGGCGCCCAGCGCCAGCGCGTCCAGTCCCTCGCACGCCGCCGCGTCGAGATCGACCGCCACGACCCGCGCCCCGGCCGCCGCGAACCGGCGCGCCGTCGCCCGCCCGATGCCGGATCCGGCGCCCGTGACCAGCGCGACCTTGCCGGAGAGCTCCATGTGGGGCCCGACCTTCTCACACGAGATTGGGAGAATGCCGTCAGGGTGATCGGGGCCGCGCTTCAGCCGGTTAAACAGGAGTACCTGCTCGAGGCGCGCCAGATGCAGGCGCTGTCGTTCGCCGTGCACATCCCGCTCGTGTGCTTCGGCGTGGCGTTCCCGGCGCTTGTGCTGTTCGTCGAGTGGCTCTACCGGCGCACCGGCGACGAGACGTACTACGCGATCGCCCGCCGCTGGTCGCGGATCATGGTCGCGCTGTTCGCCGTCGGCGTGATCACCGGCACGATCCTCAGCTTCGAGATGGGCCTGCTGTGGCCGCAGTTCACCGCCACGTTCGGGAGCGTGTTCGGCCTCGGGTTCGCGATCGAGGGCTTCTCCTTCTTCATGGAGGCGATCTTCATCGGGATCTACGTCTACGGCTGGGACCGGCTCTCGCCGCGCGCCCACTTCTGGAGCGGCGTCCCGATCGTGATCACCGGCTTCACGGGCTCCTGGATGGTGATCGCGGTCAACGGCTGGATGAACCACCCGGGCGGCTTCCACCTCGCCGGCGGCCGCGTCGTGGACGTGAACCCGTGGCAGGCGCTGTTCGCGAACACCTACCTGTGGCACGAGCTGATCCACATGTACCTGGCCGGCTACATCGTCACCGGGTTCGTGCTCGCCGCCGCGTACTCGGTCGCGAAGCTGCGCGGACACTGGAGCCGCTACGAGCGCGTCGCGCTGGCGATCCCGCTGACCGTCGCGGCGCTCGCTTCGCCGGCGCAGGTGCTGGTCGGCGACTGGGCGGGCCGCGAGGTCGCCAAGCACCAGCCCGCCAAGCTGGCCGCGTTCGAGGGGCTGCCGGAGACGCAGCGCGGCGCGCCGATCCACATCCTCGGCTGGTACACCGACGACGAGGTCAAGTACGGCATCCGGATCCCGAAGGCGCTCTCCTTCCTCGCCTTCCACGACTTCAACGCCAAGGTCCAGGGCCTGAACGCGTTCCCCTACCGCGCGCCGGTCAACGTCGTGCGCATCGCGTTCCAGACGATGGTCGGCATCGGCACGCTGCTCGCCCTGCTCGGCCTGGTCTTCCTGTGGGTGCGCTGGCGACGCGGGCGATTGCCGGAGTCGCCGTGGTTCTACCGCGCGGTCGCGCTCGCCGGGCCGGCGTCGGTGGTCGCGCTGATCGCCGGCTGGGTGGTGACCGAGGTCGGCCGCCAGCCGTGGGTCGTCTACAAGGTGATGAAGACCGACGAGGCGGTGACCGGAGCGAGCGGGATCCCCGTCGGCTATGCCGTGCTGGCGCTCGCGTACGCGTGCGTGGCGGTCGGCGTGGTCTGGATCCTGCGACGGCTGGCGAAGATGCCGCTGAAGGCGCACTGATGCTCGAGACGCTCCCGCTCGTCTTCGTGCTGATCGGCCTCGTGCTCTATGTCGTCCTCGGCGGGGCGGACTTCGGCGCTGCCGCCTGGCAGGCGACGACGCGCGACGAGGCGCTGCGCGAGCACGCCCACACGGCGATCGGGCCGGTCTGGGAGGCCAACCACGTGTGGCTGATCTTCGTGCTGACCGTGCTCTGGACGGCGTACCCCGAGGTGTTCGGCTCGATCGCCTCGACGCTCAGCGTGGCGCTGTTCGTGGCCGGGATCGGGATCGTCGTGCGCGGGTTCGCCTACGCGCTGCGCAGCGGCGCCGACTCCCCGCGCCAGGTTGCGGCGATCGACAGCGCGTCGGCGATCTCCTCGGTGCTGACGCCGTTCGCGCTCGGCGCCGCGGTCGGCGGGATCGCCTCCGGCCGGGTGCCGGTCGGCAACGCCGCGGGAGACGAGTGGTCGAGCTGGCTGAACCCGACCTCGATCACCGTCGGCGTGCTCGCCGTCGCGTTCTCGCTCTATCTCGCCGCCGTCTTCCTGGCGGCCGACGCCGTCCGCAGGGGCGACGAGCGGCTCGCGGCGGCGTGCCGCACGCGGGCGCTGGCCTCCGGCGCGGTCGCCGGCGGATTCGCGGCCGCCGGGCTGATCGTCGTCCGCGGCGATGCGCGCTCGCTGTACGACGAGCTGGTCTCCGGCGGCGCCCTGGCCGCGCTGCTGGTGTCGGCGGCGGCGGGAGTCGCCGCGCTCGCGCTCGTCGCCCGCACGCGCTTCGAGCCGGCGCGCTACGCCGCCGCGCTCGCGGTGGCGGCGACGATCGCCGGCTGGGCGCTGGCCCAGGAGCCCTACATGCTGCCCGGGCTGACGATCGACCAGGCGGCTGCGCCGGACGACACGCTGGTGGCGGTGATCGTGGCGGTGCTGGCCGGCGGCGCGATCCTCTTCCCGTCGCTGGTGCTGCTGTTCCGGCTCACGCTCGGCGGCCGGCTCGGGTATGGCGGCGAGCCGCCCGAGCGTCCGCGCCGGCGGGCGGCGGTCGCGTTCCGCGAAGGGCTGCTGGCCCGCGCCGCGGTCGCCTGCGCGGTCGCCGGGTTCGGGTTCCTGACGGTGGCCGAAGGCTCCTGGACGCACGCGATCGGCGTCGCGGCGCTGTTCGCGCTGATCGTCACCGGCTTCCTGGCCGCCGTCCCTAAGCTCGCCGAGTAGATGCGAGTCGCGAAGGTCATCCACTGCGTCGACGCGCACGCAGAGGGCGAGCCGAGCCGGATCGTCGTCGGCGGCGTGCTCGACGTCCCCGGCGAGACGATGCTCGAGAAGATGCGCCACCTCGAGCGCGAGGGCGACGCGCTGCGCCGCCTGATCCTGCACGAGCCGCGCGGGATGGCGCCGCTGTCGGGCGACATCGTGTTCCCCAGCGCGCATCCGGAGGCCGACGCCGGGTTCGTGATCATGGAGTCCTCCTCCTACGAGGGGATGTCCGGCACGAACGCGATCAATACCGCCGCCGTGCTGCTGGAGACCGGTCTGGTGGAGGCCGTGGAGCCGGTGACCGACCTGGTCCTCGAGGCGCCGGCCGGGCTCGTGCGCGTGCGCGCCGACGTGCGCGAGGGCCGCGTCGAGCGGATCACGTTCGAGAACGTGCCGTCGTTCGCCACGCACCTGGGCGCGAACGTCGAGGTGCCCGGCATGGACGCCCTCGCGGTCGACGTCGCCTACGGCGGCGCGTTCTGCGCGTTCGTGGACGCGGAGGCGCTCGGCTTCGCGATCGTTCCGGACGAGGCGCGCGAGCTCGGCGAGCTCGGCGAGCGGATCCGCCCGCACGTCGTCGAGCAGCTCGAGATCGCCCACCCGCTCGAACCGGCGCTCAGCCATCTCTCGTTCGTCGTGTTCGTCGCGCCGCCGCTGTCGGGCGGCGACGCTCGCCACGCCACGATCGTCTCCCCCGGCCGCCTGGATCGCTCGCCGACCGGCACTGCGACCTCGGCGCGCATGGCGGTGCTCGACGCGCGCGGGGCGCTCGGTGAGACCTACGTGGCCGAGAGCGTGCTCGACACGCGCTTCAGCGGCCGGGTCGCGCGCCGCACGACCGTGGGCGAGATCCCGGCGATCGTGCCCGCGATCTCCGGCCGCGCCTGGATCACCGGCTTCCACCAGCTCATGGTCGACCCCTCGGACCCGCTGGCCGGCGGGTTCACGCTGCCCGACACGTGGGGCAGCGGGCAGCGCGCCGGGACGCTCAATACGGGCGTATGACCTGCGAGACCGGCGCCGCGCCCGGCGCCGTGACGCGCAGCGTGACGCGGAACCCGTGCAGCTTGCGCAGCGCGCTCGCGGCGCGCGGCCGCAGCGCGAGCCGGACGCGGACGGTCCCGTCGGCGTCGAGCCGGCGCCGTGCGCTGGCGACGACGCGGCGCAGCCGCGCCTTGGCGGCCGTCGCCGCGTCGAGGCGCAGCGTCAGGTGCAGCGTGCACGCGGCGCTGCAGGCGACCCGCACGCTCAGCCCGCGGCCCAGCACGGTCGCGCGCCGCGGACGGGGCGCGGCGACGACGCGCAGCGTGAGCCGGCCGGCGGGCGACGGCGACGCGGCTGCCTCGCGCGCGGCGCTCCAGTAGGGCTCGGTCGCGCCTGGGCCGGCGATCACCTGCTCCTTCGCGCCGCAGCCGCTCGAGACGTGGATCCCGTCCGCCTCCGCCCAGGCGAGCCCGGTGCCGCCCGGCGAGAACGAGGGGCTCGTGTGCTCGACGGACTCCGTCGGCGGCAGCTCGACGTCGCACGCGACCGCGACGGCGTCCCCGCTCACCCGGTAGCGGCGCAGCACCACGCGCGTCGGGACGCCGGCGTTCTCCGGCGCGTCGTCGGCGAGCTCGGCCAACTGCCGGCCGTCGCGCGACGTCGCGCCCTCGAAGCCGCTGGCCCAGCTCACCTGGTCGCTCGTGAACCAGTCCGCGGCGGTTTCGTCGCCGCCGCCCACCGCGTAGCGGGCGAACGTCGCGCCACCGAACGCGGCGACGTCGCGCGAGAGCAGCAGCCGGTCGGACCCGATCCACGACGGCGCCACGAGCTCATCCTGCCCGGCGTCCTGGCCGGGGAAGTCGAGCCTGGTCGCGCCCGCGGGCGTCCACAGCGTCGTCGCCTCGCCGGCTGTGCGGATGTCGTAGGCGATCCGCTTTGCGTCCGGTGAGATGCGCACGTGCGTCGGTGGCTCGACCGCGTCCTCCTCGCTCGCGCCGGTGGCCGGCGAGGGCAGCGGGCCGCCGAGCGGCGCGCCCTGCGGCGTCATCCGGTGCAGCGTGCCGGCGGCGTCGACGGCGACGATCGTGCCGTCGTCGGCCTGCGAGGGCCATGCATAGTCGCCCGCGGCCACGCGCCGCTGGCCGCTCCCGTCCGGCCGCACGGTGTACACGTCGCCGTCGCGCACAAACCCGATCGTGTCCGCGTGCGCCGTCGCGGGCGCGAGCAGGAGCGCGGCGAGCGCCAGCCGGAGCATCGGCCTCGACGCTAGCGCTCCAGGCTTGTTAGGGTGCCCTAACAATGAGTGGCTTCTCACGCCTGGCCTGCGGCGGCTGCCCGCCGGTCGGCGAGCTCATGCTGGCGCTGGCGGCGGAGTTCCACGCGGTCGACGAGGCGGCCGCGGAGGAACGGCTGGACGAGCTCGCGCGGCCGCTGTTCGGGCTCCCGCCGCGGGCCGCGGCGTCGACGCTGTCGCGCGTGCTCGGCGGCTTCGACGCCGAGCGCGCGGGCGTGGGCGTGCACGTGCTGTCGACCGCCTCGGGCTGGTACGCGGGGCCGGCCGACGGCGAGCGGATGTGGCTCGTCGACACCACGATGGACGGCCGCCGCGTGGACGCCTGGCGGCTGCGGCGCCACTGCGCGCACGAGGTCGCGTTCGCGGCGCTGATCGGGCTCACCGAGCGCTTGCAGCGCGCCGGCGACGCCCGCGGGGCCGGGCGCGCCGCGCTGCTGAGGCGGCAGTTGCCGCTCCTGCGGCATTCGCACTGACGTGCTTCACTGCCGGGCTTCCGATGCTCTTCCCGACGGTCGAATTCGCGATCTTCTTCCCGATCGTGCTGATCCTGTCGTGGCTGCTGATGCCGCGGCAGAGCCTGTGGAAGCCGTTCATCATCGTCGCGAGCTACGTCTTCTACGCGGCGGCGAACTGGCGCTTCTGCCTGCTGCTCGGCGGGATCACGCTCGGCAACCAGCTGTTCGCGGTTTTGATCCACCGCAGCGACGTTGAACGGACGCGCAGGTGGCTCGTCGGGATCGCGGTCACGCTCGACCTCGCCGTGCTGGCGGTCTTCAAGTACTACGCGTTCTTCGTCCAGGACATCGATGACGTGCTCGACAGCATCCGGCTCGGCCTGCCGCTGCCGCTGCTGACGATCGCGCTGCCGGTCGGCGTCAGCTTCTTCACGTTCCAGGCGATCTCGTACGTGGTCGATGTCAAGCGGCGGCTGGTCGAGCCGGCCGGCACGATGGACGTCGCGGTCTACCTCAGCTTCTTCCCGCACCTGGTGGCCGGGCCGATCGTGCGGGCGAAGGAGTTCCTTCCCCAGCTGCAGGAGCCGCGCGACCCGAGGAAGGTCGCCGCCGGGTCGGGCATCGCGCTGGTCGCGCTCGGGCTGGTGAAGAAGATCGTGATCGCCGACTACCTCGCGCGCGCCGTCGTGGACCCGGTGTTCGCGGTGCCGCAGGCCTACTCCGGGCCGGACGTCTGGCTGGCCGCGTACGCGTATACGGCGCAGATCTACTGCGACTTCTCCGGCTACACGGACATGGCGATCGGCCTGGCGCTGCTGCTCGGCTACGTCTTCCCGCAGAACTTCCGCAGCCCGTACCGCGCGCTCGGGTTCCGCGACTTCTGGCGCCGCTGGCACATGACGCTCTCGCGCTTCCTGCGCGACTTCCTCTACATCCCGCTCGGCGGCAACCGCAAGGGCAAGGTGCGGACGTACATCAACCTGTTCCTGACCATGGTCCTGGGCGGGCTGTGGCACGGGGCGGCGTGGACGTTCGTTCTGTGGGGCGCGTTCCACGGCGCCGGGCTCGCCGGCGAGCACGCGCTCGGCGACCGCGTGAGGCGGGTTCCGGCGTGGCTGCGCTGGCTCATCACGTTCCATCTCGTCGTGTTCGGGTGGATCCTGTTCCGCTCGCAGAACCTCGATCTCGCCGGCACGTTCATCGCGCAGCTGTTCAAGCCGGGCTCGGCGACGCTGTGGAGCATGCCGGTGGTTGCGGCGATCGCGGTGGTGATCGGACTGCAACTCCTGCCCGCCAAGGGGGTTGAAGGGTTCCAGGCGCGCATCGAGCGGATCCAGCCCGTCGTCCTCGGCGTCGGGCTGGCGATCGTCGTCGCGTTCGCGGGCGCGACGGTGTCCTCCCACGGCGTCGCCCCGTTCATCTACTTCCGCTTCTAGAGATGCCCGACGACGACAGCCTGATGAGCCGCTTCGACGAGCACGGCCTGCGCCGCTTCCGCGCGCGCGACGGGATCGTCGGCGTGCTGATCTGCTCGCTCGTGCTGATCCTGTTCGAGGGGCCGTCGATCCGGCGCGCCGGCGAGCGGATGAACCCGAGCCCCGGGCGGACGTTCGTGCTCGCGGTCGGCAAGCCCGCCGGCTGGCTCGGCGACCAGCTGCCGCTGGCTTCGGTCGCCCACGACGCGACCGCGTGGCTGTCGCCGGACGACAAGCTCGACGCGGCCGACAGCTTCGCCAACGTCGCCGTCGGCAACACCGGCGTGCCCCCGGTGACTCCGGATGCGTTCGACCCGGCCGACCTGAGCGAGCCGGCGGCCCGCAAGGAGCCGCTGCGCACGCTGCTGGTGACCGGCGACTCGCTCTCGCAGCCGCTTGACTCCGAGCTCGCGCGGCTGCTCTCGCCCAAGGGCGTGAAGGTGATCCGCGACCCGCACCTGGGGTCGGGCATCTCCAAGAGCTTCCTCGTCGACTGGGGCCAGCTCTCGGCCGACCAGGTGCGCAAGCACAAGCCGGACGCGATCGTGGTGATGATCGGCGCCAACGAGGGCTATCCGATCGCGGTCGGCGGCAAGGAGGTCAAGTGCTGCGGAGCGGACTGGGCCTCGGCCTACGCGAACCGGGCGCGGCGGATGCTCGCGACCTACCGGCAGGGCGGCCTGGCGCGGATCTACTGGATCACCGTGCCGCTCACGCGCGACCCGAAGCGGGCGGCGATCGCGAACGTCGTCGACGCCTCGATCGCCGTCGCCGCGCAGCCGTGGCGGCGCCAGGTTCGGGTGATCGACAGCCGCCCGATCTTCACTCCGGACGGCTACCGCGACGCGATGCCCATCAACGGCAAGGAGACGATCGTACGTGCCTCAGACGGCATCCACCTCAACGAGCCCGGCTCGAAGCTTCTGGCCGCGAACGTCCTCGGACGTATCAATCGTGACTTCACGGTTGGTTAGTCTCCCCGCGATGTTGCGTCCCTTTCTGATCGCCACCGCGCTGTCGCTCATCGTGCTCGTGTCCGGAAGCGCTGCCGCTTCGGCCGCCGGCTGCTCGGCGCCAAAGTACCCGGGCTCCGGCTACTTCACCTCGCTCAAGGTCACCAAGGTGAGCTGCTCGACCGGCAAGAAGGTCACGCTGGCCCACTACAGGTGCCGCGTCAAGCACGGCAAGACCGGCCGCTGCACCTCGAAGGTGCTGGGCTACGCGTGCAGCGAGAAGCGCCGCTCGATCGAGACCGAGATCGACGCGACGGTGACCTGCAAGCGCGGCTCCAAGAAGGTCGTCTACAGCTACCAGCAGGACACGTAAGGCCCGGCACGCGGCGAGGGAACGAGCCTCCAGGCGAGTTCCCTCTGCGACGTCGCCCCCCGGGCGACTGTCGCTATCGCCAGCTGAGCGTCAGGTGCGTCAGGCGCCGGTCCAGGAACGGGCCGAGCGACTCGGAGAACGCGAGCGTGATGTGCGTCTTGTCCTTGAAGACGAGCGCGCCGCCGACGACGGGGTAGCAGAGCGCCTTGCCGCAGATGTAGCTCGTCAGGTCCGCGACCTGCGCCCGCTGCGGCCCGACCTGGGCCGCGGCATCCACGGCCGGGTCGCGGTCCAGCGTCTTCGCGCGTGAGATCGCGCAGGTGAGCCCGGCGTTCTTCCGCTTGCGGATCGCGTTCTCGACGCAGGCCGGCGTGGTGTCGAGCTGCTTGGGCGTGTCGCGAAGCACCACGATGTGCTTGACCGTCGGCGGCAGCGCGTTCCACGCGTTCACGTAGCCGGCCACCTCGGTCCGGTACTTCGACTGCCCGGGCGGCACGACGGCGCCGGTCCCGCCCGCGAGCTCGGACACGAACACGGTCCGGACCTCGGGGTGCGCCTGGAACCAGCCCTGCACGTCCTGGTTCCACTTGGCGCACTCCGACTTCGCCGGCTCCGGCAGGTTGCGCGGGGCGGCCGACAGCGGGCAGCCGGTCAGGGTCAGCGACTTCAGCCGCCAACCGCGGCTCTTGGCGACGACGTTGAGCGCTCCCCGCCAGTGCTTGGCGTGGCTGTCGCCGACCAGCGCGACGGTCTCCTTCGCCTCCTGCGGCAGCGCTCCCGAGCTGCAGACCAGCGGGTCCGACGCGTCGGGCGAGCAGAAGCCGTTCGGGGCCAGCAGCGCGGCCGCGGGCGTGGGCTTGACCATCAGCCGCAGCCTGGCGTTGTGGCAGGGCTTGCGGAAGTCGCGCGACGCCGCGCCGTAGCACTTGGGCAGAGGCCGCTCGGCCCCGGCGGCCTGGCTCGCGGTGACGGCGACGAGGGCCGCGAGCGCGGCGGCGGCTGAGACGATCACGGCTCGCGGCATCCGATCAGCATGCCATGCGGCTCGGCGGGGTGTGATCGCGCCGCGTATCCTCCGCGACGTGCTCTGGGCCTTCCTCCCGATCGCCGTGCTGGTCACGATCACTCCCGGCGCGGCGACGGCGAACATCATCCGCAGCGCCCTGCGGGGCGGCTGGCGGTCGGGCGTCTGGACGATCGCGGGGAACTCCGTCGGCGTCGTCGCCTGGGGATTGCTGTCGGTGCTCGGCGTGTCCGCACTGGTCGCGGCGTCGGAGATCGCGTTCGTGGTCTTGAAGGTCACCGGTGCGTGCGTCTTGGTCTGGCTGGGCGTGCAGACGCTCAGACACGCGGGTGGTCCGGTGGATGCGGTGCCGCGGATCGCGAGCCGCCCGTTCCGCGACGGACTGGTCACGTCGCTGGCGAACCCGAAGCTCGCGATCTTCTTCGTCGCCCTATTCCCGCAGTTCGTCGGCGACCGGGGCTCGGTGGTGCCGACGACGCTGCTGATGATCGCGTTGATCGTCGCGCTCGACTTCTGCTGGTACACGACGCTCGCGGTCCTGGTCAGCCGCGCCCGCAGGGTGTACTCGGGGAGCCGGCTGGCGCGGCGGGTCGAGCGGACCACGGGCGCGGTGCTGATCGCGCTCGGCGCCCGCGTCGCGCTCGAGCAGCGCTAGGCGCTTCCCGCGGACCGGCGGCGGCCCGGGCGACACCGCGATCGCGAGCGCCTATCGCGCTCGGATGGCGAGCCGCGGCACGGCGCGGATCCCGAACCCCGAGCGGCGCCCTGGGCTCCCGCGGGTATCCCACTTCCGCGGCGACGCGACCTTAGCTTCGCGCCCATGATCGTCCGACTCTTCCCGGCACTGCTCGCCGCGATCGTCCTGGCACTCGGCGCGCATGTCCTCTCCGGCCAGGCGGCCGAGGGCGTCGCGCTGCTGCCCGCTACGGCGCCGCCGACCGCAGCCTCCCCGCGCGCGCGCCGGCTCCCGTGTACACCTCGCGCTGCGGGCTCGGCGAGCCGGCCCTGCTCGGGGTCCGCGAGGGCATCTCGGTCGGCTACGGCGACGACTATGCGGCCAACCTCGAAGGCCAGTACCTGCCGCTCAGCGGGCTCGCCGACGGGCCGCTACCTGCTCGTGCACCGCGTCAACGTCGGCCGGCGGCTGCGCGAGCTCAACTACGACAACGACGCCGCCTCCGTGCTGCTGCGGCTGCACTGGCAGGACGGCGTGCCGCGCCTGACCGTGCTCGCGAAGTGCCCCGACAGCGCCGAGTGCGATCGCCCAAGGCTCCCCCGAGCGCCCTGACCCGCCGGGCGCGACTTCCCCCAAATGCACCCGAAGGAGAACTCCCCGATGCATCCCCTCAGGGCCGACATGCCGCTCGCCCTCGCGGCGTGCGCGATCGTCGCCTCGCCCGCCGCCGCGAAGCCCGGCGACGGCCCCACCGCCAGGGCCTCCGGCGGCAGCGCCGGCCCGCCGATCTACCCCGGGCTGGTCAACTCCCGGCTCGTGCGCACCCAGAAGGCGCTCGACCACGCCATCGGCTATGCCGACGACGGCGACACCGCCAAGGCCGTCAACTCGCTGTTCAACGCCCGCCTGCAGGTCAAGCTGGCGTGGCGGGCCGCCAAGTACGCCATCCAGCACGCTCCGCCCCCGCCGACCGGCGACGGCCTGAAGGCGCGCCAGAGCGGCGCCGCGGTGGCCGGCTCGTGGGCCACCATCATGCCCCCGGTCGGCGACGCGGTGGAGGACGAGATCGACCAGATCGAGGGCGCGATGGACCTGTCGACGACCCTGGGCAAGGGCGTGCGCGAGGTCTACCAGGACGCCGAGTTGCAGACGGTCAAGACGCAGCGCACGATCACCACGTACTGGCCGCCCGTCGTCGGCGACTAGCACGCCTCACGGGGCCTCGCGGAATGCGAGGCCCCGTGCAGCAGCAGGTCCGCCACCTGCGCCGGGTCGTCCCAGGTCGGCAGGTGCCCGCAGCCGTGCAGCACGATCGAGCGGACGTTGCCCGGGAGCCGCCGCGGGCGCCCGACGATCCGGTCGGCGTCCGGCCACGCCAGCGTCACCGGCACCGTGATCTCGGCCAGCTCCGCGAAGCGCGAAGCCCGCATCGCCGCGTTGACGGCGTGGAACCCCGGCGCCCGCGCGTACGTCCGCACGAGCCGCAGCGCGTCCGCGGACGGCACGCGCTCCGGGTGTGCGACGTTGGCCGCCAGCGCCAGCCGCCGCCCCGCCGGGCTGCGCAGCAGCAGCGGCAGCAGCGGCGAGAACGCGCGCGCGATCATCCGCGCGGTCGCGCGCTTGGGCATCAGCGGCTCCGGCCACAGGCCCGCCGGCGCGATCGCCGTGACGGCGCGCGCCTCTCCGGCCAGCGCCAGCTCGAGCGCCACCCAGCCGCCGAGCGAGTTGCCCGCCACCTGCGGCCGCTCCACGCCGAGCGCCGCGATCTGCGCGGCCACCGCAGCGGCCAGGTCGATCGGCCGCGCCGGCGAGATCGCCGGCGAGCCGCCGAACCCGGGCAGATCGACCGCGATGACGTCGCGCGCCTGCGACAGCGGCTCGATCACCGGGTCCCACATCCGCCGGTCGGCGCCCAGCGCGTGGATCAGCACGAGCGGCTCGCCGCTCCCGGCGCGGGAGTACGCTAGCGGCGGCGTGCCGGCGGACAGCGGCGTCACTCGGCCGCCGCCCGGGCCGCCGCTACGGCCGGCGTGCGGCCCTGCAGCTCGCGCCAGCCCGGCTTGGCGAGCACGATCTGGACGTCGGAGATCCGCCGCGCCGTGAAGCCGGCCTCGCAGAAGCACAGGTACAGCTGCCACAGCCGCTGGAAGCGCTCGTCGTAGCCGAGCTCGAACAGCCGCGCGCGCGACGCCTCGAAGTTCGCCCGCCAGCGCCGCAGCGTCTCCGCGTAGTGCGGGGTGATGTCCTCCAGGTCGACGATCCGCATGTCCGTCCGGCGCGCCACCGAGCGGGCGATCACCTCCAGCGACGGGCAGGCAGCCGTTCGGGAAGATGTGCGCGCGGATGAACGTCCGCGACGCCTTCTCGACGTCGTACAGGCGGTCGTCGATCGTGATCGCCTGCAGCGCCATCGCGCCGTCCGGCCGCAGCAGCCGCCCGCAGCGGTCGAAGAACGTGCCGAAGTCCTTCCAGCCGACCGCCTCGATCATCTCGATCGAGACGAGCTTGTCGTAGCTGCCGCGCAGCTCGCGGTAGTCGGCGCCGAGCACGGTCACGCGATCCTCGAGCCCCGCGGCCCGCACGCGCGCCTCGGCGAACGCGCGCTGCTCGCGCGAGATCGTCGTCGTGGTCACCCGGCAGCCGCGCGTCGCCGCCGCATGCAGCGCGAACCCGCCCCAGCCGGTCCCGATCTCCATCACCTCGTCGGACGGGCGCAACGCCGAGCTTGCGACACATCCGCTCGAGCTTCGCGCGCGACGCGTCCGCGAGCGACATCTCGCGCCGCTCGAAGATCGCGCTCGAGTACATCATCGTCTCGTCGAGCATCAGCGTGAACAGCTCGTTGCCGAGGTCGTAGTGACGCGCGATGTCGCCGCGCGAGCGCGACGGCGTGTTGCGCACCCACAGCGCCCGCGCGCGCTGCAACGGCGCGCGAGCCGGCGTCAGCCGGCGGCGCAGCTCGTCGATGCCGTGCAGGTTGCGCGCCGCGACCTCGATCACCGCGGTCAGGTCCGGCGAGTCCCACTGCCCGTCCACGTACGCCTCGCCGAGCCCCTTGCCGCCGCGCGCGAGCGCCGACCACACGCGCGGCGAGCGCACGATCACGGTGGCCTGCGGGCTGCCGCTCCCGAACACGGTCCGGCGCCCGTCCTCGACGACGGTCAGGCGGCCGTGCTCGATCCGCCGGAGCAGCGCGAAGACGATCGAGCGAGCGATCACGTGGCCGTCGGATGGGGATGGACGGGCACGCCTTTGAGCCTGAGCACCACCGCGTGGGCGTAGATCAGCGAGAGCGTGCGCAGCGTGGCCGCCGGGTAGCGCGCGGTGACCTCGGCCAGCACGCGGCGCGAGAACGGCCGCCGGCGCATGCCGAGCGTGGCGTCGAACGCGACCGTCCCGCCCCGCCGGCTCTCCACGTGCACCGAGAGCGTCTCGGCGGGTCGCGCGAGGCGCATCGTGTACTCGTGATCCATCCCCATGAACGGCGAGACGTGCAGCAGCTTCTCGAACTCGCCCTCCAGCACGCGCCCGTCGCCCGAGCCCCGCAGCACGTAGGCGTGGCGCTCTCCCCACGGCGTGTTGGTCACCTCGGCGATCACGGCCTGCAGCCGGTCATTCCCCGCGTGGCAGTAGATGAAGCTGACCGGATTGAAGCAATGCCCGAACGTGCGCAGGTTGGTCAGCAGCCGCACCGGGCCGTCGGTGCCGGCCAGCGAGCGCGCGGCGTCGGCGAGCGAGCCGGCCCCCGGCAGGTAGTCCGAGCGCTCCAAGCGCACGATCCCCCGAGGCAGCGGCAGCCGCGCGAGCTCGTCGAGGTCGACGTAGGCGAGCGCGAGCCGGTGCCGGATCACGTGCTCGCGCACCGCGAAGCGCCGGTGGCGGATCACGCCGTCGTAGATCGCGCTGTTCAAAACCGCGCCCCGAAGCGCTCGGACACGCGCACGGCGCTCACCACGCCGTCCTCGTGGAAGCCCCAGCCCCAGTACGCGCCGCAGAAGTGCGTCCGCCGGTGGCGGCCGCTGATCTCCGGGTGGCGCGCCTGCGCGCGGGCGCCGGCCGACGTGAACACCGGGTGAGCGTAGGAGATCGTGCGCAGGATCTTCGACGGGTCGATCGCCTCGGTCCGGTTCAGCGTGACGCAGAACTCGCGGTCGGCGGTCAGCGACTGCAGGCGGTTCATGTGGTAGGTGACCGTCGTCGCGCCGACCGGGTGCTCGAGCAGGTGGTAGTTCCAGCTCGCCCACGCGCGCCGGCGCCGCGGCAGCAGGCCCGCGTCGGTGTGCAGGACCGCCTCGTTGGGCTGGTACGGGATCGCCCCGAGGATCGCGTGCTCGCGCTCGCTCGCGTCGGCGAGCATCCGCAGCGCCTGGTCGGAGTGCGCGGCGACGATCACCTCGTCGAAGCGCTCGGGCTCGCCGCCGCGCGGCGTCACCGTCACGTGGTCGTCGAAGCGGTGGATCGCGCACACGGGCGTCGAGAGCCGCAGCAGGTGCCGGAACGGGCGGATCAGCGCGTCCACGTAGGTGCGCGAGCCGCCGCGCACGGTGCGCCACTGCGGCCGGTCGCGGAACCCGAGCACGCCGTGGTTGTCGAAGAACTCGAGCAGGAAGCGCGCCGGGAACGTCCACATCTGCCGCGGATCTGCCGACCACACGGCGGACGCCTGCGGGACGATCAGCCGCTCGACGAACGCGCGCGAGTAGCGCCGCTCCTGGAGCCAGTGCCCGAGCGCCGGCCCCTCCCCGCCCGCGCGCAGCAGCGCCGTGGCGTCGCGGTTGAAGCGCAGCAGGTCGGCGACCATGCGGTGAAACCACGGCTTGACGAGGTGCGCGCGGTTCGCGAACAGCCCGTTCGCCGACGCGCCGTTGTACTCGAAGTCGAGCCCGTCGGAGACGCCGAAGCTCATCTCCGACGGCTGGTGGGCGACGCCGAGCTGGGCCAGCAGCCGCGAGAAGCTCGGGTAGTTGCGGTCGTTGAACACGATGAAGCCCGTGTCCACGTGGTGCGTCGCGTCGGCGGTGTCGACGCGCACGGTGTTGGTGTGCCCGCCGGCGCAGCCGGCGGCCTCGAAAACCGCGATCTCGTGCTCGCGGTGCAGCAGGTGTGCGGCGACGAGCCCGGAGACGCCGGCGCCGATGATCGCGATCCTCATCGCCCCCTAGTTCGTCCGTTGTCGTACGTTCGGATCACCGCCGCTGTGGGAACCTGGCGTGCATGCGGCAGCTGAGCAGCCTCGACGCGCAGTTCCTGGCCGTCGAGTCGGCCCGCGTCTACGGGCACGTCGCGTTCCTGGGGATCTACGACCCGTCGACCGCGCCGGGTGGGCGGCTGGACATGCGGTCGGTGACGAAGCTGCTGCGCGAGCGGCTGCACCTGCTGCCGCCGCTGCGCTGGCGGCTGGTCGAGGTGCCGCTCGGCCTCGACCTGCCCTACTGGGCCGAGGACCCGGACTTCGACCTCGACTTCCACGTGCGCGAGACGGCGCTGCCGCCGCCCGGTGACGACCGCCAGCTCGCCGAGACCGTCGCGCGCGTGTTCGGGCGCCCGCTCGACCGCCGCCACCCGCTGTGGGAGCTGTACGTGATCCACGGGCTGACCGAGGGCCGCGTGGCGCTGCTGACCAAGATCCACCACTCGGTCGTCGACGGCATCTCGGGCAACGAGATCATGGCCGCGGTGCTCGATCCCGAGCCGGCGGGCCGCGAGGTCGCGCCGGCGGCGCCGCAGCCGCCCCCGCCGCCGGTCCCGAGCGACCGGAGCATGCTCCTGCGCGGCCTGCGCGGCATCCCGCGCCAGCCGCTGCGCGCCGCGCGCTCGATCCCGAACACCATCGCCGGCTTCACCGACCTACCCGGCGCCAACGCGCTCCCCGGCGTGCCGAGCTTGTCGCGCGTCTACTCACGCGCCCGCCGCCTGCTCGGCTCCGAGGAGCACGCCGGGATCCTCGAGGTGACGACCGCGCGGCCGCCCAAGACCCCGTTCAACGGCCCGGTCTCCGCGCACCGCCGCTTCGCGTTCGGCTCGCTCTCGCTCGACGCCGTGCGCGCGATCCGGCGCGAGTTCGGCACGACGGTCAACGACGTCGTCGTCTCGATCTGCGCCGGCGCGGTGCGCGAGTGGCTGCTCGAGCGCGACGCGCTGCCCGGCGACCCGCTGGTGGCGATGATCCCGATGTCGGTGCGCCGGCGCGACGAGCGCGGCACGTGGGGCAACCGGATCTCGATGATGATCGTCCCGATCCCGACCGACGAGCCCGACGCGCGGCGCCGGCTGCAGCGCACCCATGAGTTGCTGCGCAGCGCCAAGGAGCGCCACAGCGCGCTTCCCGCCAGCCTGCTGACCGACGCGACCGCGTTCATCCCGCCCGCGGTCGCGGCGCTGGCCGCGCGCAACACGGTCGACATCCTCAGCCGCACGCGCCCGCCGCTGAACCTGGTGATCTCCAACGTGCCGGGCCCGCGCAGCTCGCTCTACTGCGCCGGCGCCGAGCTGCTGGCCAACTACCCGGTGTCCGTGGTCGTCGACGGGGTGGGCCTGAACATCACGGTCGTCAGCTACAAGAATCGGGTCGATTTCGGCATCGTCGGGGATCGCGAGCAGATCGACGACGCGTGGGCGTTCCTCGCCGGCGCGGCGCGCGCGCTGGAGGAGCTCGAAGGCTCTGCTTGAGCGCTTCACTTGACGCGCGCCTTGTGAACGCTAACATCGCCCGCGCCAGAGCCTGTCCGTCGGAAGGAGACAGTCATGCGACTGCTCAGATGGTGTCTGCCCGTGCTCGTTCTCATGGCGGTGATCGCCAGTCCGGCGGAGGCCCGCCGGCACCATGACCACGGCGGGAATGGCGGCCTGTCGATCCAGAAGTCGGGCTTCGGCTCGCTCAACGGCACCGCCGTCGACAAGTACACGCTGTCCAACCGCAACGGCGTCTCGATCTCGATCATCACCTACGGCGGCATCGTCCAGGCCGTCAATGCGCCCGACCGGCGCGGCCGCAACGCCAACATCACGCTCGGCTTCGGCGACATCGCCGGCTACACGAGCCCCGCGTACATCAAGAGCAACCCGTACTTCGGCGCGATCATCGGCCGCTACGGCAACCGCATCGCCAAGGGGCGCTTCACGCTCGGCGGCACGCAGTACTCGCTCGACATCAACAACGACCCCAACAGCCTCCACGGCGGCTTCCAGGGCTTCAACGTGAAGATGTGGACCGCGACGCCGGTCCATACCGACAAGACCGTCGGCGTCAAGCTGACCTACCACAGCCCCGCCGGCGAGGGCTGCACGGCCAGCATGCCGAGCACGCCGCCGTGCACGACCGGCTACCCCGGCAACGTCGACACGACGGTCGTCTACTCGCTCGACTCCCGCAACAACCTGCGGATCGACTACAACGCGACGACCGACGCGGACACGGTGCTCAACCTCACCAACCACGCGTACTGGAACATGGCCGGCGAGGGCTCCGGGACGATCAACGACCAAGACCTGCTGCTCAACGCCAACGCGTTCACGCCGGTTGACAGCACGCTGATCCCGACCGGCGATATCACGCCGGTGGCGGGAACCCCGTTCGACTTCCGCTCCTTCCACGCGATCGGCGAGCGGCTCCGCGGCAACGACCAGCAGCTCGTGTTCGGCCGCGGCTACGACCACAACTGGGTGCTCAACCGCAGGCCGGGCGACAGCACCAGCCTCGTCACCGCCGCGATCCTCAAGGATCCGGTCAGCGGGCGCGTGCTGACGATGTCGACCGACCAGCCGGGGATCCAGTTCTACTCCGGCAACTTCCTCGACGGCACGCTGTACGGAACCAGCGGCCGCCAGTACCGCCAGGGCGACGGGCTCGCGCTCGAGACCCAGCACTTCCCCGATTCGCCGAACCACTCGAACTTCCCGTCGACGCTCGTGAAGAAGGGGCAGACGTACAAGACCACCACGGTGCTGAACTTCTCAGTCGACCGCGGACACGGCCACTGAGCGCTCGCGCAGCGCGGCCCACACCCGCATAGGCGTCATCGGGAGCTCGCGCAGGCGGGCTCCCGAGGCGGCCGCGATCGCGTTGGCGACCGCGGGCGGGACGGCGATCACCGGCGGCTCGCCGACGCCCTTGGCGCCGAACGGGCCGTCGGGCGCCGGAACCTCGACGATCAGCGTCTCGATCGCCGGGACGAGCTCCGCGGACGGCAGCGTGTACTCGGCGAACGAGCCGGAGCGCAGCTGGCCGTGCTCGTCATAGGCGAGCTCCTCCAGCAGCGCCCAGCCCATGCCCTGCGCGGTGCCGCCGTGCATCTGGCCCTCGACCAGCGCGGGGTTCAGGGCGCGCCCGACGTCCTGCGCGATCACGTGGGCGAGCAAGGTCACGCCGCCGGTCTCCGGATCCACGCGCACGTGCGAGAGATGCCCCGCGGCGGCGGGCGCGCGGCTGATCTGGGCGACCCCGCCGTAGCCCTCGATCGGCTCGTACGGGCTGCCGAAGCTGAGCGTCTTGGACGCGATGTCGGCGAGCTTGAGCGCGCGGCCGGGCGCGCCGACCGGGCGCACCTCGCCGTCGGCGATCTCGAGGTCCTCGGGCGCGATCTCGAGCTCCGCGGACGCGACATTGAGCAGCCGCTCGCGCGCTTCGCGGGCCGCGCGCTCGACCGCGACGCCGAACGTGTAGGTGACCTTCGAGCCGCCGCTGACCCCGCCGAACGGCGCGCTGGCGGTGTCGCCCGCCGACATCCGCACGGACTCCTCCCCCACGCCGAACGTCTCGGCGGCGATCGTCGCCAGCGCGTTCTCGACGCCGCTGATGTCGGCGACCGCGGTGACGATCGTCAGCTTGCCGTCGGAATCCAGGCGGCAGATCGCCGCCGCCGGCTCCAGGCCGCCGGGCCAGAACCCCAGTGCCAGGCCGACGCCCTCGCCCTCGGGCAGCTCGTCGCGGCCCGCCCACAGCGGGTGCTCGCGCAGCGCGTCCAGGCACTCGCGCGCGCCGAAGCTCTCGATCGCCTGGCCGTCCAGGCCGGTGTCGCCGGGCTGGACGACGTTCGACAGCCGCAGCTCGACCGGATCGAGCTCGAGTTGCGCGGCCAGCTCGTCGATCAGCGTCTCGATCGCGAACGCGGCCGGCGGCGCGCCCGGCGCCCGGTAGGCGCCGGCGCCGACGCGGTTGGTGTAGACGCCGATCGCCGTCAGGTCGTGCGCCGGCCAGTTGTACGGCCCCGCCGACAGCACCGCCGAGATCGTCTCGACGCCCATCTCGGTCATCGCGCCGCGGTCGGCCACGATCGTGCCGCGGATCGCGCTGAGCCTGCCATCGCGCGTGGCGCCGATCTCGAGGTCGATGATCTGGCTCGGCGCGGGGTTGGACGCCGCGAAGTCCTCCGAGCGGCCGAACACCAGCCGTACGGGGCGCCCGAGCTTGATCGCCGCGGCCGCCGCGAGCGGCTCGGGAATCAGCAGCTTGCCGCCGAACGCGCCGCCGATCGGCGCCGTGCGCACGCGCACGCGGTCCAGCGGCAGGCCGAGAACCGCCGCGATCGTCTGGCGAGCGTTGAAGACCCCCTGCGTCCCCGACGTGACCGACAGGGCGCCGTCCGGCTCGGTCCAGGCGAGCGCGACCTGCGTCTCCAGGTAGCCCTGGTGCACCCAATTGGTGCGAAAGCGCGCGGACACCACCGCGTCGGCGCCGTCGAGCGCGGCCGCGGCGTCGCCGGAGGCCATCCGCTGGCGGACGGCGACGTTCGGCGACGCGGGCGTGCCGGCGTCCTCGGCGCCCGCCGCGCCGCCGTGGGCGCCCGCCTCGCTGCCGCCCTCGGCGACCGCATCCAGCCGCGCCGCCGGCGCATCGTCGGCCATCGCGGCCTCCAGGTCGAGTACCGCCTCGAGCGGCTCGGTGTCGACGTCGACGAGGTCGGCGGCGTCCTGCGCGGCCGCCTCGCTCTCGGCCACCACGAGCGCGACCGGCTGGCCGGACCAGAGGATCTCGCCCCGCGCCAGCGGCGTGCCGGCGCGCCCGGCCGCATCCGGCGCGAGCGGGAGATCCTCCGCCGTCAGGACGGCGACGACGCCGGGGACCGCCAGCGCGGCGGTCGCGTCCACGCCTCGCAGGCGCGCGTGCGCCTCGGCGGCGAGCACGAGCCGCGCGTGCAGCAGCCCGAGGATCGGCATGTCGCCCGTGTAGCGGGTCGTCCCGCGGACCTTCGGTTCACCGTCGCGCCTCCGGCGCGGCTGTCCGATCGTCGAAGAGCTCATCGCCGGAGCACGTTACTCCGGCGATGAGCTCGGCCTCCTACGGCGCCACCGCGCGCGGGAGCGTGAAGGTGCTCGACCGGCGCGGTGGCCCGGAAGACGCCGTCCTTGCCGACGGTGGCGCGCGCGACGACCTTCCTGGCGCCGACCTTGCGCAGCTCGACCGTACGGCCGATCAGCGCGGAGCGCGCGGCGCCGAGGAGCTTCACGCGCTTGCCCGACACCGCCACGTCGACGAGCGCGACCGAGCGCGAGCCGCACGCGAGGTAGACGTCGCCGAGCCGCTTGGGCGCGGCCGGGCTCGCGGTCGAGGCGATCGGCAGGACGGTGAGGTCGCGCGACGAGCGCCCGGTCTCACCGGCCGAGTCGGTCGCCCGGACCGTCACGGTTGCGGCGCCCGGAGCCAGGTCGGACGGGATCGCCGACGTGCAGGTGCCGCCGGACAGCGTCGCCGCCGGCATGCGGGTGACGCCCGCGGTCTCGACCTCGACCGAGCAGCCGGTCAGCGACGTGCCGTCGTCCGGCGTGATCTCCGCCACGACGCCGTCGCCCGGATGGGCGCTCGAGCCCGGCTGGGCGATGTTGATGGCCGGTCCGGGGATCTCGATCCGGCCGGTGTCGGTGGCCGTCGCGCCCTCGGCGTTGGAGACCACCGCGCGCGTCTCGTAGGAGCCGGGCGGGTAGTCGGCGGCGTCGATCGCCGCCGTGCAGCCGGTGAGCGTCGCCTCGCTCGGCAGATCGGTGTACGCGAGCTGCGACGGCGCGCGGACGCCGATCGTGCACGACGCCACGCTGGAGCCGGGAGCCGTCGCCAGCGCCGACTGGTCGCGCGTGTCGCTACGGCGAGCGCGGCGAAGCTCAGCGGGGCGCGCTTGAGCACGTGGTCGTCTCCTCGTCGCGAGTGCGCGGCTCCTCGGGCTCTTCCTCGCGCCCGAAGCGGCAGCGGTAGTTGGCCTCAAGGGGCTGCGCGAGCGGCGAGGAGGCGAACGCGAGGCGCAGGCCCTCGGCGATGGCGGCGTCGGTGTGGCGCGGAGCGCTCATGGGTGATCCTTCCCTCTCGGGACGTGCGCTCCGGCGGTTCCCTCGCCGGACTATCGGAGGCTGAAAACGCGCGCCAAAGTCAGAACTTGCGCGAAGCTTTCAGATACAGCTCAGCTGCGTTGTCGTGCAGCGCGCGGCGGGCCAGCGGCTCGCCGAGCGCCTCGATCACCAGATCGACGTCGGCATCCGCGAACGGGCGCGGCGCGCGAGTCGAAGGCAGGTCGGTGCCGAACAGCAGCGCGCCGGGGTTGACCGCGGCGATCGCGCGCAGCGCCGCCGGGACGTCGTGGTCGGTGCGGGAGAAGCCGCTCGCCTTCACGAACGCGCCGTGCTCCACCAGCTCCAGCAGGGCCGGTAGGCCGGCGCGCGAGCGGCCGAGATGGTCGATCACCACGCGCCGCGGGAGCCGCGGCGCGATCTCCGGCAGGTCGCGCGCGTCGAGATAGACCTCCGCGTGCCAGCCGGCGAGCTCCGCCACGCGGGGAGCGAGCCGCTCGAGGTCGTCGAGCCGCTCGCGCCCGCCGCGAAAGACGTTCGCGCGGAACGCCCGCACGCCGATGCGGGCGAGCGCTAACACGTCTTCATCCGAGATGTCGGGCGGCACCTGGGCGACACCGACGAAGCCCGGGCCGAGCCGCCGCAGCGCGTCGGCGAGGTAGGTCTGGTCGTACGCCTGGAAGCTCCCGGACACCACCGCACCGCCATCCACCGGAAGGTGGTGCGTACGCGCCCGGTAGTCCTCGACGGTGAACGGCTCGGGCACGTAGCCCCGATTGGGCACCAGCGGGAAGCGCGGGTCGACGATGTGCAGGTGGGAATCGAACAGCGCCACGTCAAGCAGCCTTCCAGACCGCCGAGCGACGGTGGAGACGCTTGCTAGCGTCGATTTCAGATTGATGCCGGCCTTCAGCTCCCGACTTCTCCCCGCCCGCCACCGCCTGCGCGCCCGCGCGCTCGCGATCGTGCAGACCGCCGTCGCCGCGTTCGCGGCGTGGGAGCTGGCGTCGCTGCTCGTCCCCGGGGACACGCGCCCCGCGTTCGCCGGAATCGCCGCGATCATCTCGCTCGGCGCCACCCACGGCGAGCACCGCCAGCGCGCCGCCCAGCTCGTCGGCGGCGTCGTGCTCGGCCTCACGCTGGCGACGGCGCTGATCGCCGTGATCGGCCAGGGCGGGCCGCAGATCGCGGTCATGGTGATGCTCGCGATGGGCATCGCGGTGCTGCTCGGCGGCGGCGAGATCGTGATCGGCGAGGCGGCGGTCTCCGCGCTGCTGCTGCTCGCGCTGGACCCGGTGTCGGGCAGCGGCTTCTCCCCCAACCGCATCCTCGAGGCGCTGATCGGCGGCGGCGTCGCGTTCGTCGTCGGCACGCTGCTGTTCCCGCCCGACCCGCTGCTGCACGTCGGCCGCGCCGCCCAGGCGGTGTTCGGCGAGCTCGGCCGCTCGCTTGAGCGCCTCGCCGCCGCGCTGGCCGCCGGCGACTCGCGCGGCGCCGAGCAGGCGCTCGGCCAGGCGCGCGCGATCGACGGCCTGGTCGACGAGCTCGAGCTCGCGCTCGCCACCGGCCGCGAGACCGCGCGCACGGCGCCGCAGCGCTTCGCCGCCCGCGCCGAGCTCGCGCGCTATGACCGCAGCCTCGAGCAGCTCGACCTCGCCGTCCGCAACACGCGCGTGCTTGCCCGCCACGCCCTGCGCGACGTGCGGGCAGGGCACGAGGTCCCCGCCGAGCTCACGTTCGCGGTCACCGAGCTGGCCCAGGCCGTGTGGGCGCTGGCCGCCGCCTACGAAGAGCCCGAGCGCGCCGATGAGGCGCGCGCGCTGGCCACCAGCGCCGCGGCCCGCTCGGCCGGCGTCGACGGCCACGCCGACGTGACCGTCCAGGTCCGCTCGACCGCCGTCGACCTGATGCGCGCCGCCGAGCAGGTCCAGGGCGGCCCCGACGAGCTGCCCACCGAGGAGCTGCTCGCCCTCCCGGCCGCCGTCTGACCGCCGGCAGCGCGCGCGATTGCTAGATCGCGCGGGCGGTGGTATGGCTTTGCAGTGACCGCCGAAGAGCCGCCGCTCCCGCAGGTGCCCGCCGAGGCGAGCAAGCTGCAGCCCAAGCTGCGGATGGTCGCCAACGGCTCGACGACGGTCAACGCCCGCCGGGCCGAGCACGCCGCCGCGGTGAAGGTCTCCGACGCCGTGGCCGAAAGCGTCGCGCCGGCGCGCGACGTGGTCGCCGCGCCGCTCGGCTCCGATCAGGAACCGGCCCCGCCCGAGACGCTGGCCGCGGATTACGATCCCGACGCCGACGTCAGTGTGTTCGTGCGCCTCACCGCGGGCACGGCGGCCGAGGGGGTCGACGGCATCCCGGCAAGCCGCAGCCGCGCCGACATGCTCACCGCTGAACTCTCGGTCGCCGCCGCGCGCGAGCTGCGCCGGCACGCCGCCGTGTCGTTCGTCGAGCTCGGCCAGCCGCTCTCGACCCCGCGGCCGCGGCGGGACCGCGAGAGCGCCGCCGCGCCCTCGGAGGCGATGCGCGACGTCGGCGACGGCCGCACCCACCACTTCGGGCGCGACGTGCTGATCGGGCTGATCGACGTGCAGGGCTTCGACTTCTCGCACGAGGACTTCCTTGACCGGCTCGGGCACACGCGCTTCGAGTGCATCTGGGACCAGGGCGGCGAGACGCGCCGGCCGCCGGCCGGCTTCGACTACGGCGCCGAGATCCGGCGCCAGGACATCGACGCCGCGCTCGCGGCGGGCACGCCGGCGCCGACGCTGTTCGAGGCGCAGTCGGAGATGGTCGAGGGCTCGCACGGCACGCACGTCGCCAGCATCGCCGCCGGCAACCGCGGCGTCTGCCGCCGCGCCACGATCGCCGCCGTGCTGATCTCACTGCCTCAGGCCGACGAGGACCGGCGGCGCTCGTTCTATGACTCGACCCGGCTCGCGCACGCCGTCGACTACCTGCTCGAGGTCGCCGAGCGGCTCGGCAAGCCGATCTCGATCAACGTCAGCCTCGGGACCAACGGGCACGCGCACGACGACTCGGCGCCGGTCAACCGCTGGATCGACCTGGCGCTGACCCAGCCGGGCCGCAGCGTGTGCGTCGCGGCCGGCAACGCCGGGCAGGAGCGCGGCGAGACCGACGACGACCTCGGCTGGCTGCTGGGACGGGTGCACACGAGCGGGCGCGTGCCGGCGCGCGAGCTGGCGGTCGACATCGAGTGGAACGTGGTCGGCAACACGATCGCCGACGTGTCCGAGAACGAGCTCGAGCTGTGGTACGGCTCGCAGGACAGGTTCGGCGTGCGGGTCAAGCCGCCTGGGCTCGGCTGGACCGAGGTGATCAGCCCCGGCGAGTACATCGAGAACCGCCAGCTGCCCGACTCGACGTTCCTGTCGGTCTACAACGAGCTCTACCACCCGGCCAACGGGTCCAACTACATCTCGGTCTACCTCAGCCCGCAGCTCGAGCGCGAGCCGGTCGTCGGCGTCCGCCCCGGGCAGTGGATCGTGCGACTGATCGGCCAGGAGGTGCGCGACGGCCGCTTCGACGCGTGGCTGGAGCGCGACGACCCGGGCGAGGTGCCGCTGCTCGGCAGCTCCCCTACGTGGCGCTTCCCGTCGTTCTTCTCGGACCGCTCGACGGTCGACCTGTCAACGATCAGCACGCTTGCCTGCGGCCGCCGGATCGTCGCGGTGGCCAACCTGGACGAGGAATCGCGCCGGATCAACATCACCTCCAGCCAGGGGCCGACGCGCGACGGGCGCGAGAAGCCCGACGTCGCCGCTCCGGGCACGAACATCCTCGCCGCGAAGGGGTTCGGAGAGCCGCGCCAGTGGGTCGCAATGAGCGGGACGAGCATGGCCAGCCCGTACGTCGCCGGCGTCGTCGGGCTGATGCTGTCGGTCAACCCCGAGCTGACCGGCGCCCAGATCACCGGGATCCTCAAGCGCACCGCCCGGCCGCTGCCCGGCGCCGGCTTCGACTGGCGCGACGACGCGGGCTTCGGGGAGATCGACGGCGAGGCCGCGATCGAGCAGGCGGCGACGATGCGCGTGCGCACCGACGTCACGGACCGTGCGCGATGAAGCTCACCGTCTTTCAGTCCGCCGACGGGGACTGCCTGCTGCTCCAGAGCCGGGACGGCCGGCACATGCTGATCGACGGCGGCAAGTCGGGCTCCTACCGGACGCATGCGGCGCCGGTGCTGGCGGCGCTCGACGCGCTCGACGTGGTGTGCGTCTCGCACATCGACGAGGACCACATCGGCGGCGTCCTCGCGCTGATGGACGACGCGCTGGCCTGGCGCGTGCACCAGCTCCACGTCGACGCCGGCGACAGCGCGCACCGCGCTCCGCGCGTGCTCAAGCCGCCGCCGGTGCGCGACCTGTGGCACAACGGGTTCGGCGACCAGCTCGGCCCCGACGCCGTGCGGATCGCCGGCCTGCTCGCCGCGACGGCCGGCCGGCTGGACTTCGGGACCGAGGCCGGCGACGCGTGGCAGGCCGCGCGCCACCGCACTCTCGCCACCAGCGTCCCGCAGGGGATCGAGCTCTCCAAGCGCGCGGGCGCCCAGCAGCTCGGCATCCCGCTCAACCACGCGTTCGGAGGCGAGCTCGTGCTCGTCCGCGACGGCGCGCAGCCGGTCCCGCTGGGCTCGATCGAGCTGACCGTGATCGGGCCGTTCGAGCAGGACCTCGCGGTCCTGCGGGGCAAGTGGCGGAAGTGGCTGCGCGAGAACAAGGACGACGTGCGCAAGCTCCAGCGGCGCATGCGCGAGGACGTCAAGAGCCTCGAGTCCGGCGAGGTCGAGCGGTTCCGCAGCGCCTTGGCCGCGCAGGCGGACGATCTCGGCGACCGCAAGAAGGTGACGGCTCCGAACCTCGCCTCGCTGATGCTGCTCGCACGCGAGGACGGCAAGTCGGTGCTGCTCACCGGCGACGGGCACGCGGACGACATCGTCCGCGGCCTGGAGCACTCCGGCGACCTGCCGGCCGGCGGCGGCCTCCACGTCGACGTGCTGAAGGTCCAGCACCACGGGTCGCTGTTCAACATCACGCCCGACTTCTGCCGGCGCGTGACCGCCGACCACTACGTCTTCTGCAGCAACGGCGCCAACGACAACCCGGACCCGCCGACGCTCGACGCCATCTTCGCCGCCCGCCTGGGGGCGGGCGCGACGCCGTTCAAGCTGTGGTTCAACTCGAGCGCCCGGGTCGCTCCCGCCGGCGACAAGCGCACGCACATGGCGCAGGTCGAGCAGACCGTGCGCGCGCAGGCCGGACGGCATCCCGGGGTGCTCAGCTTCGCGTTCCTCGAGGACAGCTTCTTCGAGCTCGACCCGTAGGCGCTACGCGCGCTCGCGCACGATCCGCACGTCGACATGCGGCAGCGCCTTCAGGATCCGCATCACCAGCGGCTCGCGGAACCGCCGGCGCGGCGGCTCGGCCAGGAGCACGTAGGTGATCGCGCGCTCGCGGGCGACGCGCTCGAGCACCGGGAGGGGGTCGCCGCCCTCCTCCACGATCAGGTGCGCGCCGAGCACCGAGGTGAGCCGCCGCAGCGCCTCCAGCCGCGCGCGCTCGTCTGCCGACGGCTCGCCCTCGCGCACCACGAGCACGTCGAGCTCGCCGCCGAGCCGCTGGGCCGAGCGCCAGGCGCGCCGCACGACGCGCTCGTCGTCGAGCCCGGCCAGCGCGAGCAGGCGCTCCGCGATCGGCGGCTCTCCCCCCTCGCGCACCAGCCGTCCCGCCTCCACGGTCTCGGCCACTTGGCGCAGCGCGACCTCACGCAGCGCGCGCAGGTTCTCGATCTTGAAGAACCCGCCGAGCGCCGTCGGCACGCGGGTGGGTGGATAGACCTTGCCGTCGCGCAGGCGCTGGATCAGGTCGGCGGGCGGGAGGTCGACGAGCAGGATCTCGTCGGCGCGGCCGAGCACGTCGTCGGGCACCGTCTCGCGCACCCGCACGCCCGTGAGCTCGGCCACCTGGTCGTTGAGCGACTCGAGGTGCTGGACGTTGACGGTCGAGTACACGTCGATGCCGGCCTCGAGCACGTCGGCGATGTCCTCGTAGCGCTTCGGGTGCTCCAGGCCGGGCGCGTTGGTGTGCGCGAGCTCGTCGATCAGGCACAGCTCCGGCTTGCGCGCGAGGATGCCGGGCAGGTCCATCTCCTCCAAGGAGACGCCGCGGTAGGCGACGCGCCGGCGCGGGACGGCCTCCAGCCCTTCGGCCAGCGCCCCGGTGTCCGCGCGGCCGTGCGTCTCCAGCAGCCCGATGACGACGTCGATCCCGGCCTCGGCCTGGGCCTGCGCCTCTGCGAGCATCCGGTACGTCTTGCCGACGCCCGCCGCCATGCCCAGGAAGATCTTGTACATCGGTCGCGGAGACTAAGGTGGCCGAGCGCATCCTGGTCGTCGACGACGAGCCGCAGATCGTGCGCGCCCTGCGCATCATCCTCCGCGACGCGGGCTTCGAGGTGGTGCCGGCGGGAACCGTCGAGGAGGCGCTCGACCTCGCCGCGCTGCGCCCGCCGGCCGCCGCGATCGTCGACCTCGTGCTGCCCGACGGCGACGGCATCGAGGTCACCCGCAGCCTGCGCTCGTGGTCGAAGATGCCGATCCTGGTGCTCTCGGCGGTCGGCGAGGAGGAGGAGAAGGTGCGCGCGCTGGAGGCCGGCGCCGACGACTACGTGACCAAGCCGTTCGGCCCGCGCGAGCTCGTCGCGCGCCTGCAGGCGGCGCTGCGGCGCGCCGACGCGGCGGCCGGCGAGCCGGTCATCCGCGCCGACGGCCTCGAGCTCGACCTCGCCGCCCACACGGTGCGCGTGGACGGCGCGGAGGTGCATCTGACGCCGATCGAGTTCAACCTGCTGCGTGCGCTCGCCGTCAACCGCGGCCGCCTGCTCACCCACCGGGCGCTGCTGATCGAGGTCTGGGGCCCCGAGTACGCCGACGATGTCCAGGTCCTGCGAGTGCACATCGCGAACCTGCGGCGCAAGGTCGGTGCGGGCTACATCCGCACCGACCCGGGCGTCGGCTACCGCTTCGCGCTCTAAAGGCGCGGGTAGCGGTCGGTCAGCAGGAAGATGTAGCCGTTCGTCTGCACCTGGTAGCGCAGCAGCAGCGCGTTGAGCTTCTGCATGCCGGGCTCCATGCGGCCCGTGACCAGGCAGTAGAACCAGCCGAGGAACGCGAGCGTGAAGGTCACGAGCTGGAACGCATTGATCAGTAGCGAGGCCGGATAGGCAAGCAGCAGGCGGAAGAAGATCTTCCAGCGGCTCTGGCGCGCCGCCGGCTCGATCGACACGTCGACCACTCCGCGGCCCTCGGCGCCGGAGAACGGCGGGAACGGGTTGGCGATCAGCAGCAGGTACGCGCTCACGCGGGCGCTGTAGCGCAGATAGGCCGCGAGGAAGCGGTGCAGCGGCCCGGGCACGCGCCCGATGAACACCGCGACGACCCAGGCGACGATCAGCGTCAGGCCGGCGGCAAGCGCCCACAGGTAGAGGAAGAGCACGTGCGGGAACACGAGGAGCCCGCGGAAGAAGACTGTGGCGCGTGAGCGGGCGAGATCGCCGGTGACGGTCAGCTCGATGGGATGAGGAGCGGGATAGGCGGTGCTGGACATCGCGCGACCGTATGAGCGGCGCGAAAGCGCGCGCAATCGGGGAGCCACCCTGGGCTTTACGAAATCTGTATGTCGTGAGCGCGCATCTGTACGAGCCCTTCACGGCGCGCGGCCCAGCATGCGCTCCATGGATCTCATTGCCGTCGCACTGGCCCTCGTGGCCTTCGCCGCGCTCTACGGCCTGATCGAGCTGGTGGACCGCATATGAGCGCTTCCGACTTGCTCGGGCTGATCATCTCTGCCCTGATCGCCGTCTACCTCCTCTACGCGCTCGTCCGCGGGGAGCGCTTCTAGATGCAGGGCTGGGCCCAGATCATCTTCTTCTGCCTCGTCCTGACCGCGATCGTGCCGCTGCTCGGCGGCTACATGGCGCGGGTGTTCACGGGCGAGCGCGTCTTCCTGACCCCCGTCGTCGGGCCGCTCGAGCGGCTCACCTACCGGGTGCTGCGCGTGGACACGAGCGTGTCGCAGGGCTGGAAGTCCTATGCGGGCTCGCTGCTGGTCTTCTCGGGCCTGTTCTGGCTGTTCCTCTACCTGGTGCTGCGCACGCAGACGCTGCACCCCTGGAACCCGGGCGACTTCCACTCGGGCACCTGGGACGTGACGTTCAACACCACCTCGTCGTTCGTCACGAACACGAACTGGCAGTACTACGGCGGCGAGACGACGATGACGTTCTTCAGCCAGATGGCCGGCCTGGCCGTCCAGAACTACGTCTCGGCGGCCGTCGGCATCGTCGTCGCGATCGTGCTGATCCGCGGCATCGCCTCGCGCCGCACCGGCGCGTCCGGGCTGGGCAACTTCTGGCAGGACATGACGCGCGCGATCTTCTACGTGCTGGTCCCGATCTCGATCGTCGGCGCGGTGGTGCTCGTGTCCCAGGGCGTCGTGCAGGACCTCGGCACCTGGGGCCCCGTCGCCTCGCAGGAGATCATCAAGGAGCTGGGCACCAACGGCGGCGGGTTCTTCAACACGAACTCGTCGACCCCGTTCGAGAACGGCAGCGGGCTCTCCAACTTCGTCGAGATGCTCGCGATCCTCAGCATCCCGGCGTCGCTGACCTACACGTACGGCCGCATGGTCGGCAGCCGCCGCCAGGGCTGGACGATCTTCGGCGCGATGTTCACGCTGTTCGCCGTCTCGGTGATCGTCGTCTACCTGGCCGAGATGCACGGCACGCCCGCCCAGCACGCGGCCGGCCTGACCGGCGCGAACCTGGAGGGCAAGGAGGTGCGCTTCGGCACCGCCAACTCCGCGCTGTGGACGGCCGTGACCACGGTCACGTCGTGCGGCGCGGTCAACGCCGCGCTGGAGTCGCTGACCGCGGTCGGCGGCATCGTGCCAATGGCCAACCTGGCCTACGGCGAGAGCGTGTTCGGCGGCGTCGGCACCGGCCTGTACACGATGCTCTTCTACGTCCTGCTGGCCGTGTTCATCGGCGGGCTGATGGTCGGGCGGACGCCCGAGTACATGGGCAAGAAGATCGAGGCGCGCGAGGTCAAGCTCGTGATCCTCAGCCTCCTGTTCACGCCGTTGATGGTGCTGTTCGGCACCGGGCTGGCGACGGCGACGAAGTACGGCGCGCCGTCGGTCTTCGCCTCCGGCCCGCAGGGCTTCTCGGAGTCGCTGTACGCCTACATGTCGCAGGCCAACAACAACGGATCCGCGTTCGCCGGCTACACCGGCTACTTCCAGCCCGAGGCCGGCAACCTCGGCGCGCACGGCATGACGTTCGCCGACCTGGTCGGCGGCATGGCGATGCTGCTCGCGCGCTTCTCGCCGATCGTCTTCACGCTCGCCGTCGCCGGCGTGCTGCTGAAGAAGAGGGTCGCGCCGGCCGGCCTGGGCACGATGCGGACCGACACGCCGACGTTCGGCGCGCTGCTGGTCGGCGTCGTCGTGCTGATCGGCGCGCTCACGTTCTTCCCCGCGATCCTGCTCGGCCCCGCCGTGCAGGGCCTGACCGATCGGCTGTTCTGAGATGAAGAAGAACCTCGTCACCTCCGCCATCGCGGTGCTCGTCTTCACGGTGCTGCTCGGCGTCGCCTATCCGCTCGCGATGACCGGGATCGCGCAGGTCGCGTTCCCGGGCCGCGCCGACGGCTCGCCGATCAAGGTCAACGGGAAGGTCGTCGGCTCGCGCCTGATCGCGCAGGCTTGGACGGTTCCCGTGCTCGACGCCGACGGCAAGCCCAAGCAGGACTCCGACGGCAACCCTGTCACGGCACCGGACCCGAAGTACTTCCAGCCGCGGCCGTCGCAGACGGGCTACAACCCGAGCGGGACGTTCTTCTCCAACCGCGGCCCCAACCAGGCCAGCGCCAGGTACTTCTACCGCGACCAGCTCCAGGCCTACCTGGACCTCAACCGCCAGTACAACGCCGGGCTGACCAACGCCAAGGTCCCCGTCGACGCGGTCACCACTTCCGCGTCCGGTGTCGATCCGCACATCTCCAAGGACAACGCGTTGATCCAAGCGAATCGGATCGCGGCGGTGCGGAAGATCCCGCTCTCGCGCGTCAAGACGCTCATCGACGCGAACACCGACGGCCGCTCGCTCGGCTTCCTCGGCGAGCCTGGCGTCAACACCACGACCCTCAACCTCGCGCTCGATCGATGACCGTCACTGAAGCTCCCCACATGTCGGCTCCCACGCCGCGCCGCTCGAAGTCGCTGTTCACGCCGGAGATCCTCTGGCCGGCGATCGGCCAGTCGTTCGTGAAGCTCGACCCCCGCGTGCAGGTCCGCAACCCGGTCATGTTCGTGGTCGAGGTCGGCGCCGTGATCACCACGATCGCGTGGCTGATCCAGGCCTTCGGCGGCCAGCCGCTCGGCGGCGGCAACGAGCCCGCGTGGTTCACGTTCACCGTCACCGTCTGGCTGTGGCTGACCGTCGTGTTCGCCAATCTCGCCGAAGCGCTCGCCGAGGGCCGCGGCCGCGCGCAGGCGGCGACGCTGCGGGCGATGCGGTCCGAGACGACGGCGCGCCTGGAGGACGGCAGCGCCCGCGCGGCCTCCGAGCTGCGCAGGGGCGACGTCGTGGTCGTCGAGGCCGGCGAGGTGATCCCCGGCGACGGCACGGTGATCGACGGCATCGCCTCGGTCGACGAGTCGGCGATCACCGGCGAGTCGGCCCCGGTCATCCGCGAGTCCGGCGGCGACCGCAGCGCGGTCACCGGCGGCACGCGCGTGCTCTCGGACCGGATCGTCGTCGAGATAACGCAGGAGCCCGGCAAGTCGTTCCTGGACCGCATGATCGCGCTGGTCGAGGGCGCCGCGCGGCGCAAGACGCCGAACGAGATCGCGCTCAACATCCTCCTCGCCGGCCTGACACTGGTCTTCCTGTGCGTGATCGTGTCGCTGAAGCCGTTCGCCGAGTTCGCCAACACCGAGATCTCGGTCACCACGCTGGTCGCGCTGCTCGTCGCGCTGATCCCCACCACGATCGGCGCGCTGCTGAGCGCGATCGGCATCGCCGGCATGGACCGGCTGGTGCGCCGCAACGTGCTCGCGCTGTCCGGACGCGCCGTCGAGGCGTCCGGCGACGTCGATGTCCTGCTGCTCGACAAGACCGGCACGATCACGCTCGGCAACCGCCAGGCGGCCGAGTTCATCCCGATGCCGGGCGTCGAGGAGCTTGAGCTCGCCGAGGCGGCGCAGCTCGCGTCGCTGGCCGACGAGACTCCCGAGGGGCGCTCGATCGTCGTGCTCGCCAAGGGCTACGGCATCCGCGAGCGTGAGGTCGGCGCCCACAACGCCCACTTCGTCCCGTTCACCGCGCAGACGCGCATGAGCGGCGTCGACTTCAATGGAAACCGCCTGCGCAAGGGCGCCGGCGACGCGATCATCGGCTTCGTCGAGGACGACGGCGGCCAGGCGCCGCCCGAGCTCACCCCTGTGCTGGACCGCATCTCGCGCGAGGGCGGCACGCCGCTGGCCGTCGCCCGCGACAACCAGGTGCTCGGCGTCGTCTACCTCAAGGACACCGTCAAGGACGGCATGCGCCACCGCTTCGACCAGCTTCGCGCGATGGGCATCCGCACGGTCATGGTGACCGGCGACAACCGGCTGACCGCGGCCAAGATCGCCGAGGAGGCCGGCGTCGACGACTTCCTCGCCGAGGCGACGCCAGAGCGCAAGCTCGAGCTGATCCGCTCCGAGCAGGCCAACGGGCGCCTGGTGGCGATGACCGGCGACGGCACCAACGACGCGCCGGCGCTCGCCCAGGCCGACGTCGGCGTGGCGATGAACACCGGCACCCAGGCGGCGCGCGAGGCCGGGAACATGGTCGATCTCGACTCCAACCCGACGAAGCTGATCGAGATCGTCGAGGTCGGCAAGCAGCTCCTGATCACACGCGGCGCGCTGACCACGTTCTCGATCGCCAACGACGTCGCGAAGTACTTCGCGATCCTGCCGGCGATCTTCGTCGCCACCTACGCCGCCGCCGGCCAGTCGACGGGGCCGCTGGACAAGCTCAACCTCATGAACCTCGGCACGCCCCAGTCGGCGATCATCTCGGCGATCGTCTTCAACGCGATCGTGATCCCGCTGCTGGTCCCGATCGCGCTGCGCGGCGTCCACTACCGGGCGATGGGCGCGACCGCGCTGCTGCGCCGCAACCTGCTCATCTACGGCGCCGGCGGCCTGATCGCCCCGTTCATCGGCATCAAGCTGATCGACCTGCTGGTGCACAACGTCCTGGGAGCCTGACCGTGGTCGCGCGCGCGCTCCGATGACCCGTGGACGACACAAGGTGTTCCTCGGCATGGCGGCTGGCGTCGGCAAGACGTACCGGATGCTCCAAGAGGGGCGCGCCGAGCGGCGCGACGTCGTGATCGGGCTGCTCGAGACGCACGGGCGCGAGGAGACCGCGCTGCAGGCCGAGGGCCTGGAGATGGTCCCGCGCCGGATCGTCACCTACCGCGGCGCGGTGATCGAGGAGATGGACCTGCCGGCGATCCTCGAGCGCGCGCCGGAGCTGTGCCTGATCGACGAGCTCGCGCACACGAACGCGCCGGGCGTCGAGCACCGCAAGCGCTACGAGGACGTCGAGGACGTGCTCGACGCGGGAATCGACGTCTTCTCGACGATGAACGTCCAGCACCTCGAGTCGCTCAACGACCAGCTTGCCGAGCTGTCGGGCGTGCGCGTGCGCGAGACCGTCCCGGACACGGCGCTGCAGCGCGCCGACGAGATCGTCGTCGTCGACGTCACGCCCGAGACGCTGCTCGAGCGACTGCGCGCCGGCAAGGTCTACCCCGAGGCGCGCATCGACGCGGCGCTGAACGGCTTCTTCCGGATCGAGAACCTGACCGCGCTGCGCGAGTCCGTGCTTCGGCAGGTGGCCGAGGAAGTCGTCGCCAAGCGGATCGCCTCGCCCGAGGTGCGCTCCGCCCCCGCCGTCGGCGAGCGCGTGATGGCGCTCGTGCAGCCGCACCCGAGCGCGCAGCGGATCGTGCGCCGCGCCTGGCGCTCGGCCCAGCGCCTCGGCGCCGAGCTCGACGTGGTGTGGGTGCGGCCGCCCAGCACCGATGAGAACGGGCTGCACGCGCTGCGCCAGCTCACGTCGGTGCTCGGCGCCCACATGGTGGTGCGCGAGTCCGACGACCTCGTCGCCGCCGCGGCCGAGGAGATCGCCGAGCGCGGCACGACGTACGTCTTCGTCGGCGAGTCGCCGCCGCGGCACGGCCTCAGCCGCCTGCGCGACCCGCTGCCGCAGCGGCTGATGGCGGCGGCGCCGCGCGGCGTCGACGTGCGAATCGTGGCGGCGCGCCGCGAGAAGGAGACGGCGGCATGATCGTGGTGCTCGATGTCGTGCTGCTGGCGTGCGCGGTGATCGCCGGCACGGTCGCCGGCATCCGGATCGCCCGCCGGCGGCGCGCACCGAAGGGCGCCGGGCGCGTGCACCGCATCCTGCTGCCGTTCACCGGCGGCGCGATCTCGCGCCGCGCGCTCGACGCCGCGCTGCGGCTCGCGCGTGCCGAGGACGCGACGCTGATGCCCGCGTTCCTGGCCACCGTCCCGCGCCATCTTCCGCTCGACGCCGCGATCCCGCTCCAGTGCGAGCTCGGGATGCCGCTGCTGGAGGCGATCGAGCAGGCGGCCGCGCGCGCCGACGTTCCCGTCGACGCGCGCGTCGCGCGCGGGCGCACGTACCGTCACGCGCTCGAGCGCCTGCTCGAGGACGAGCCCGTCGATCGCGTGATCGTCTCCGCCACCGGCAACCCGCGCGGCGAGCTCAACGGCGACGACCTCCTGTGGCTGCTCCAGCGAGCCCCGGCCGAGGTGCTGATCCTGCGCCCGGACTTCGAGGATCGCAAGCGGGTCGTCGGCGTGGGCGCCTAAGTGGCGGCCGACCGCGGCGACGGCGCGCCTGCCGCGTGAGTGCGGCAAGGCGTCCGACGTCTTCGCGGCGGCGCTGCAACAGCTCTCCGGCCCCGGCGTCACCGTGCTGCTGATCGAGGACGCGCACTGGGCCGACGACGCCACGCTGGACGTGCTCGGCTTCGTCGCCCGGCGGATCAACCCGCTCCCGGCGGTGCTCGCGGTCTCCTTCCGCGACGACCTCGACCCGCGGCATCCGCTCCAGCGCCTGCTCGGCTCGCTCGCCACCGTGCCGCTGACCCGGCTGACGCTGGCGCCGCTGTCGCTCGCCGCCGTCGAGCGCCTCGCCGAGGGGACGGGCGCCGACGCCGCGACCGTGCACCGCATCACCGGCGGCAACCCGTTCTTCGTCACCGAGGTGCTCGCCGGTGCGGACGAGGTCGTCCCCGCCAGCGTCGTCGACGCGGTGCTCGCGCGCGTCGGGCGGCTGAGCCCGTGGTGCCGCGACGCCGTGGAGCGGCTCTCGGTCGTCCCGTCGGCGATCGACGCCGAGCTTGCGCACCGGCTGCTCGGCGAGTCGCTGCCGGCGCTCGAGGAGGCCGAGGCGGCCGGCGTGGTGGAGGCGGGCGCGCGCGGGATCGCGTTCCGCCACGAGCTCGCCCGCCGCGCGCTGGAGCACAGCCTGGCGGCGATCCGGCGCCGGGCGCTCAACCAGGCCGTGATCGACGTGCTGTCCACCCGGCGGCCGCTCGACCGCGAGGCGCTGATGCATCACGCCGTCCAGGCCGGCGACGTGGGAACGATCCTGGCGGTCGGGCCGGGGGCCGCGCGCGCGGCGGCGCGCGCCGGATCGCACCGCCAGGCGCTCGCGCACTTCGAGACGGTCCGGCCGCACCTGGACGAGCTTCCTGCGCCCGGGCGCGCGCGCGTGCTCGACGACCTCGGCTGGGAGCTCTACAACGCGCACCGGTTCCGCGAGGCGGTCGGCGCCGGGCGCGCCGCGGTGGAGCTCTACCGCGAGCTCGGCGACGAGCCCGCGGTGGGGCGCAGCTCGGTGCGCCTCTCCCGGCACCTGTACATGGCCGGCGAGGCCGACGAGGCGGAGTCATGGATCTCCTCGGCCGTCGCGATCCTCGAGCGCACCGGTCCGGTCGCCGAGCTCGCCCACGCCGTCCTCTACGAACTGGCGCTCGAGCTGCTCGAGGCCGGCGAGCCCGGCCCGCTGCTGGAGGCGCTCGGGCTGCTCGACCGGCTCGGCGCCGAGCCCGCGGCGGCGCTCGCCCGCCGCAGGCTGCGCGAGCTCGGCGTGCGCGCGCCGCGGCGCTCGCGGGCCCGCAACGCGGCCGGGCTCACACCGCGCCAGCTCGCGGTGCTCGCGCTGTTGCGCGAGGGGCGGACGAACGGCGAGATCGCGGAGCAGCTGGTCGTCTCCGTGCGCACCGTCGACCACCACGTGGCCGCGGTGCTGAGCAAGCTCGGCGTGCGCTCGCGGCGCGAGGCGGACGCCGCGGCGCAGGCCGCGGGCATCGACTAGGTAGCCGCGTGCGCAGAATTGGGTAGCCGGTTGCCGATGCGCGCGCGGCGGGGTCCCGGGACCCTCCCGCGAATGTCGTTCGCTCCCCCCCAGCCGCCGACGCTCGATCCCCAGAGCGCCGCCGCACACCTCCCCCGCCTGCGCCGGTTCGCGCGCTCGCTGTGCGGCTCTTCCCAACTCGCCGAGGACCTCACGCAGGAGACGTACGTGCGCGTGCTCGCACGGCCCCGCCGCGTGCGTGAGGAGAGCGAGTTCCCGTACCTCGCGCGCACGCTGCGCAACGTGTTCCTCGATCACTGGCGCTCCGAGCAGCGCAGGCCGCCGGTCGGCCTGCTCGACCAGGACACGCCCAATGCCCGGTCGCACGGCGACCCGGAGCTGGCCGCCTACGCCGGCGATCTCTACGACGCGGTCGCCGGGCTGCCTGAGGAGTTCCGCGACGTGGTCGTCGCGGTCGACGTCGCCGGGCTCTCCTACCTGGAGGCGTCCGGCACGCTACGGATCCCGATCGGCACCGTGATGAGCCGGCTGCACCGCGCGCGCACGCGGCTGGCGCTGCAACTGGCTTAGCGCTCTACCGGCAGCTCGACGACGAACGACGTCGCCTGGCTCGGCAGGGACTCGACCCATACCCGGCCGCCGTTGGCCTCCACGAACCCTCGGACGATCGCAAGCCCGAGGCCGGCGCCGCGGTGGCCGGTGCGGTCGGTCCCGGAGCGGTAGAACGGCTCGAAGATCCGCGCCTGCTGGGCCTGCGGGATGCCGGGGCCGCGGTCGACGACGCGCACGAGGATGCGCCCGCCGACGTCGCGCGCGCGGACCGAGACGGGATGGCCGCCGGAGTGCCGGTAGGCGTTGTCGAGCAGGTTCGCGAACGCGCGCTCGAGCTGGGTGGCGTCGGCGCGCACGGGGGGCAGCGCTCCGTCGACGGAGAGCTTGAACGTGCCGTCGGGCAGCGCGAGGTCCTCGATCGCTGCCGCGATCACCTCCTCCACCGACGACGACGCGGGGCGTGGCTCGGCGGCGTCGGCCTCCAGCCGCGAGAGGTCGAGCAGGTTGTCGATCAGGCGGCTCAGCCGCGTCGCCTCGTCGGTCACCGCGGCGGCGAGCTCCTTGCGCTCGTCCTCGGTGAGGCTGGGCGAGTTGAGCGCCTCCGCGGCGGTGAGGATCGCGGTCAGCGGCGAGCGCAGGTCGTGGGAGACGGCGCGCAGCAGCGCGGTCTTGATCACGTCGCTGCGCCGCAGCGCGGCGGTCTCCACCACCTCGGCCTGCAGCGCGTCGCGCTCCAGCGCGGCGGCGAGCAGCGCCTCCAGCGCGGGCGCGACGCGGACCTGCACGCGCCTCAGCACGGTCTCCTCCTCGCCCGCCGACAGCACCAGCGTCCCGATCTGGCGGCTGCCCTCGCGCAGCGGGAACACGACCGTGCGCTCGCCCGGGTCGACCGCGCGCAGCTCGATCGCGGCGCTGGAGAGGCCGAGCGCCTGCGCCAGGCGCTGGCCGACCGGCGGCAGCGCCTCCTCCAGGCGCCCGCCGCGCAGCAGCAGGCGCGCCATCTCGGCCGAGAGGTCGGCCTCCTGACGGCGCTCGTCGGCCTCCAGCGCGCGGGTGCGCGCGAGCTGGGCGAGCCAGCTCGCTCCGACCGCGGCGACGAAGAACACGGCCAGGCCGACCCAGTTCTCGCCCTCGGCGATCGTGAAGCGCCCGGTCGGCGGGATGTGGAAGAAGTTGAACGCGAGCGCGCTGGCGATCGCCGTCGCGATGCCGAGCCGCGCGCCCCAGAGCGTCGCCACCACCAGCACGGCGAGCAGGTAGACGACGCCGAGCGAGAGGACCGGCGCGACATCGTCGAGCGCGTAGATCAGCAGCGTCGTCAGCGCGACGCCCGCCGCGGCGACGGCGATCCCGATCGCGTAGGGCGGCCGGCGCCTCAGCCCCATACGTCCTCGGCCGTCTCCACGACCAGGCGCAGCTTGGCGACCTCCTGCTCATAGCGGAGCGCGTTGCCCTCGACGGTGGACGAGAAGCCGCACTGCGGGCTCAGGCACAGCTGATCGAGGTCGACGTAGGTGGAGGCTTCCTCGATCCGGCGCTTGAGCTCGTCCTTGGTCTCCAGCTCGCCCTTCTTGGTGGTCACCAGGCCGAGCACGACGACCTTGCCCTTGGGCACGAAGCGCAGCGGCTCGAAGCCTCCGGAGCGAGCGTCGTCCCACTCCATGAAGAAGCCGTCGACGTCGAGCTCGTTGAAGAGGGCCTCGGCGACGAAGTCGTAGCCGCCGGTGGCGACCCAGCTGCTGCGGAAGTTGCCGCGGCACATGTGGGTCGTGATCGAGAGGCCGTCCGGCTTGTTCGCGAGCGCCTCGTTGATGTGGCGGATGTAGGCCTCGTGAATGTGCTCGCCGTCGGAGCCGCGGGACGTGATCTCCGCCCGCTGCTGCGGATCGTTCAGGTAGGCGAGGCTGGTGTCGTCGAACTGCAGGTACGTGCAGCCGAGGCCGGCGATCGCCTTGACCTGCTCGGCGTAGGCGGCCGTCAGGTCGCTCCAGAACTCGTCCAGGTCCGGGTAGATCGTCTCGTCGATCGTCGCCCGGCCGCCGCGGTAGTGGACCATGCTGGGGCTCGGGATCGTGAGCTTCGGGGTGGCCGTCGTGGTGAGCGTCTGCAGGTACTCGAAGTCCTTCGCGAAGATCGGATGCTCGAGCCTGACGCGCCCATCGATCTGCATCATCGCGGGCGAGAACTCGATGTCGCCGTCGGCGTTGTGGAACTTGACGTGCATGTGGCTCGCCGCCTCGGAGACGCCGCCGAGCTGATAGATGAAGTCCATGTGCCAGGAGGCGCGGCGGAACTCGCCGTCGGTGGCGCTGTGCAGGCCGACGTCCTCCTGCATCTTGACGACGTCCTTGATCGCGTCGTCCTCGATCGCCCGCAGCTCCTCGCCGGCGATCTTGCCCGCCGCGTGGTCCGCGCGAGCTTGGTGAAGCTGCGGCGGGCGCAGCAGGCTGCCGACGTGATCGGCGCGGTACGGCGGAGTCGTGCGGTCTGACATCGCGTGAACGCTAATAACCTCGGGCCATGGCCGCGCTGACGTTCGCCCCGCTTCAGCTCGCGCCCTCGGTGCTGTTGGCGATCATGTACGGCGTGCGCGCGCGGACGCTGCGCTCGCGCGGGGCGCCCGTGCCGGCGTGGCGGCAGTGGTGCTGGTACTCGGGGCTCGGGCTGATCGTGGTGACGCTCGTCTCCCCGCTGGCCACGCTGAGCGACGAGCTGTTCCTCGCGCACATGGCCGAGCACCTCGTGATCGCCGACCTCGGCGCGCTGCTGCTGGTGCTGGGATTGACCGGGCCGCTGCTGCAGCCCGTGCTGCACGTGCGCGAGCTGGCGTGGCTGCGCTGGCTGGCGCACCCGGTCGTCGCGCTGGCCGCGTGGGCGGTGAACTTCTACGTCTGGCACCTTCCAGCGCTCTACCAGGGCGCCGTGTTCAACGACTCGGTGCACGCGCTGCAGCACCTGCTGTTCGTCGGGTGCGGGATGGCGATGTGGATGGCGCTGCTCGGGCCGCTGCCCAAGCCCGCGTGGTTCGGCAACGCGGCCAAGCTCGTCTACATCATCGCCGTGCGCCTGATCGAGACCGTGCTCGCGAACGCACTGTTGTGGTCGGGCACGGTCTTCTACCCGCGCTACGCGCCGACCGAGGCCGCGCACGGGATCACGCCGCTCGCGGACCAGAGCACCGCCGGGGCGATCATGATGATCGAGGGCTCGATCGTGACGATCTGCCTGTTCTGCTGGCTGTTCCTGAAGGCGGCGCGCGAGAGCGAGGAGAAGCAGGAGCTGCTGGAGCTTGCCGCGGCGCGGGGGGTCGAGCTCGATGAGCGGCGCGCGGCCCGCGCGGTCGCGGCGGGGCGAGGCGCCGCGTTGCGAGAGCGCATCACGGGCTCGGCCAACGGCGGGCACGCCTAGGAGCCTGTTGAAGAATTCCGGTACGCCTGCTGCGGCACATCCGCGGCGCCTCGCGCCGCCCGCGATGCTCACGTGGCAGAGCCACGCATCGCGATCGCGTCCGCCCCGAGGCATCCACGGCTGCACCACATCAGGGCTGACCGACCATTCTTCAACAGACTCCTAGCGGGCGCGGGCGAAGGCGAGCGCCTCGCCGGCGAGCGCCAGCCACGCGTTCGGATCGTCGACCACGACCCATTCGCGCAGCGGCTTGCCCTGCCCGCGGTCGAACGGCACCGCGTCGCCGCCGGCGCACAGCGCGGCGCACCGCGCCGCCGGGAGCTTGAACACCATCGCCCCCGCGTAGTCCATCGCGAAGATCCGCCCTTCGCGCTTGAGCACGTCGTTGTGGAACCCCTTGCCGAGCACGACGTCGGGCTCGGAGTCCATCGCCCGCACGACGTCCGCGAAGCTCATGCCGGCGCCGGCCCCGAGCGCAGGATGACCGTGGTCTCGGTGTCCACCGCCCCGAGCCGGAGGCGCAGCGCCCGGAGCAGGAGGTCGAGCTCGGCGGTGTCGCGGCAGGCGACCCGGAGCTGGTAGTCCGGCGCGCCGGTGAGGTGGAGCACCTCGGTGACCGGCTCCAGGCGCGCGGCGGCGGCCGCGAACGCGTCGGAGTCGGTGCCCGTGGCGAGCGTGACGCCGACGAGCGCCTCGAGCACCCGGCCGCCGGCTGCGGGGTCGACGACGGCAGTGAAGCCGGTGATCACGCCGGTGCGGCGCAGGCGGCGGACGCGCTCGGCGGCGGCGTTGGCGCTCAGGCCGACGGCGGCGCCGAGGGCGTTCCAGGACAGTCGTCCGTCCTCACGGAGCAGACGGAGGATCTCGCTGTCGGTGGCGTCCATCGCTGCGAGTATCGCGGTCCCCGCCGCAGCGTGCTTGCAAACCGCGCGCCGGTCGCCGACAACGCCGTGCATGGACCCGACCGCCGCCCTGATCGCAGGACTCGCCGCCGGAATCGCGATCGCGATCCAGGTCGGCGCGGTCAGCCTGCTGCTGATCGAGGCGTCCGTCACCGCCGGCCCGCGGGCCGGCGTGGCGGCGGGAATGGGCGTCGCGACCGCCGACTTCGCGTTCGCGGTCGTCGCCGCGGCGGCCGGCGGAGCCGCGGGCGCCGTGCTGTCCAGCCACCAGGGAGAGATCAAGGTCGTCGCCGCGCTCAGCCTGGCCGCGATCGCGATCCACGGGCTCGTGAAGCTGCGGCGAGAGTCGCGCGCCGAGGCGGCGGGCGAAGCGGCGCGCACCGCGGACGCCGAGGCGGCCCGCGAAGCCGCCCGCCAGCGTGACGCCGGCACGCCGCCCGCGGCCGCAGGCCACGGGACGCGCGGCGCGGCTCGCGGCCACTACGCGCGCTTCCTCGCCATCACCGCCGCGAACCCGCTCACGATCGCGTCGTTCGCGGCCGTCGCGGCCGCGCTTTCGCTCGACGGCGCCGGCGCGGCGGCCGCGTTCGCGGTCGGCGTCGGCCTCGCGTCCGCGGGCTGGCACCTGGTGCTGACGCTCGCCGCGGGGCACGCGGGGCGCTGGATCACGCCGCGGATCCGGCGCGGGCTGGCGATCGGCGGCCGGCTAGCCGTGCTCGCGATCGCCGCGCACCTGGCGCTCTAGCTGCGCCCACAGCCGCGCGCGATCACCGGCCGTCTCGCGCGTCCACGGGACCCGGTGCGCCGGGCGCTCCGCGCGGTCGTGCCAGAGGCGCCCCGGCGCGACGTCCGCCGCCCCGAGCCACACGATCGTGTCCGCCCCCTGCTCGGGCGTTCGCAGCAGCGGCCGCACCGCGCGATGGAAGCCGGGCAGCGACGAGGCCAGCCCCGGCGTGTCGACCCAGCCCGGGTGCATCGCGTGCGCGTCGGCGCCGCGCTGCGCCCACATCGACGTCAGAACGACCTCGGCGCGCTTGGTCTGCGCGTACACGGCGGCGCCCCGGTACGGGCGCGAGCGCGTCTGCAGGTCGAAGGGATCCAGCCGCGCCGTGTACATCCCGCCGGAGCTGACGTTGATCACGCGCGCGGGCTGCAGCAGCGACGTCAGCAGGAACGGGCCGGCGACGTTGGTCGCGAACGCGACCTCGAGCCCCTCGGCGGTCTCGGCGCGCGCCTGCGGGAGCGCGCCCGCGTTGTTGACCAGCACATCGACACGTGTCAAAGATTGCGCGAGCCGCCGCACGCCGGCCAGCGACGACACGTCGCAGACGCGCACGTCGGCGCCGTGGCGCGCCCGCGAGGCGTCGCGGACGACGTCGATCACGGAGGCGCCGAGCGCGGCGAATCGCGTGGCCGCGGCGCGCCCGATCCCCGAGCTGGCGCCGGTGACGACCACCACCGCGCCGTCCATCCGCGGCAGCGCCGCCCACGAGCGGCTGCGCCGCTCGAAGCCGAGCCGCGTGTAGCCGAGCAGCGTCGCGTCGAGGAAGCGGTCAGCCGCCGGCGAGAACGACGTCATAGCCCTCGGCGCGCAGCAGGTCCACGACGACATTACGGTGATCGCCCTGCAGCTCGATCACTCCGTCCTTCGCGGAACCGCCCACGCCGCAGCGCTTCTTCAGGCGCCCGGCCAGCTCGCGCAGCGCGGCATCGTCCAGCGGCACGTTCGAGATCGTCGTGACCGCCTTGCCCTTGCGCCCCGCGACCTCGCGCCGCACCTTGACGCGCCCGCCCGCCGCAGGCCGCGCGGGCTCCTCCGACGGTCGCCGCTTGCGCCGATCGCCGCCCGAGCTCGACCAAACCAGGTCGCTCACGGTGTCACCTCGCCCGGGAGAATCGCCCTTTGGGCGATTGCTCCCAGCGAAACGAGCCCGCAGGGCGAGGCTTCGCCGCTCAACGTACCCCGACGAGATCGACGACGAAGACGAGCGTCTCGTCGGGCTTGATCACCGGCGGGTGGCCGCGCTTGCCGTAGCCCAGCGCGGGCGGGATCGTGATCCGCCGCCGCCCGCCGACCCGCATGCCGGCGACGCCCTCGTCCCAGCCCTTGATCACCTGGCCCTTGCCGAGGCCGAACTTGAACGTGTCGCCGCGGTCCCACGACGCGTCGAACTGGTCGCCGGTCGACCACGAGTGGCCGACGTAGTGGACCTCGACGATGCTGCCGGCGACGGCCTCGTCGCCCTCGCCGGCGACGATGTCCTCGACCTCGAGCTGGTACGACGGCGCGCCCTCCGGAATCTCGACCGTGGGCTTGGAGTCGGTAGCCATGCCCTGACCGTAGCTCACCGCCGGAAATCTCAGGGTCGCCGACCGATTCACCGCTTCGCGGGCCGCTGGAACACTCGCCGCCATGATCCGCGCTCTCGCCGTGCTGCTGCCCCTGCTGCTGCCCGCCGCAGCGGCCGCGCAGACCCCTCCGAGCTTCGGCCAGATCGCCGGACCGCCCGGCTGCCTGATCGCGCCCGACGAGCTCGAGGAGGACCTCGAGTGCGCGCCGGCGCCGGGGCTCGCGGAGGCGAACGATCTGGCGCTGACGCCCGACGGCGCCCAGGTGGCCCTGGCCGGCGCCCGCGACGGCTACGAAGGCCCCGACGGGATCGCCGTCCTCAAGCGCGACCCGCAGAGCGGCGGCGTGAGCTTCGCGTCCTGCACGACCGACGACGGCGGCGACGGACGGCCGGGCTCGGAGGGCCTGTGCGCCGACGGCGACGCGCTGGCCGGCGCGAGCGGCGTCGCGTTCTCGCCCGACGGGAGGTTCGCCTATGTGGCCGGCTCCCAGGCCGGCGGCGTCAGCTGGCTCGCGCGCGACTCCGCGACCGGCGCGCTGACGCAGGCCGGCTGCCTCAAGCAGACCGTCCACGCGGGCGAGCGCTGCACTCAGGCGGCCCCGCTCGACGGCGCCCGCGCGGTCGCGCTGTCGCCCGACGGATCGCACGTGTACGTCGCGGCGCAGCGCAGCAGCGCCGTGACCGTCTTCGCCCGCGACGCCGCGACGGGCGCGCTGACGTGGCAGTCGTGCGTGAGCCAGAGCGGCTCCGACGGCGCGTGCACGCGCGCGCCCGGGCTCGCGTCGGCGTTCGAGCTCGAGGCGTCCGCGGACGGCGCGTACGTATACGTGCTCGGCGATTTCTCGCTCACGACGCTGAGCGTCGCCGCGAACGGCGACCTCGCCGGCAAGGGCTGCCTGCTCATGGAGGCGCCCAAGGGCGGCCCGTGCACGTCGTCGCCGCTGCTCGAGGACGCCCAGCAGGAGGCGCTGGCGTCCGACGGCCGCAACCTGCTCGTGGTGACCGACGAGGACAACCTGCTCTCGTTCGCCCGCGACGGCTCGACCGGCGCGCTCAGCCTGCAGCAGTGCTTCCGCCGGCACGACGACGAGCCACTGGAGCCCGACAGCGCCAACGGCGCCTGCGCGATGGCGAGCTGGGACGACGCCGCGGCGGTCGCGCTCTCCGCCGACGGGCGCGGCGCGTTCGTCGCCGGCGATGGCCAGGTCGCGGCGTACCGGCGAGACACGGCGACCGGCGCGCGGCCGGGTGCGCGACCGCCGTGCGGGTGCGACTGACGCGCCGGCAGCAGGCGCACCTGCGCCGCCACCGGCGCGTCACGCTCGCGCTGAGCGCGCGCGTGCGCGGGGTCGCGGCGACCACGCGGCGCGTGACCGTCCACGCCTAGCGCGCGGTCACGCCGGCCGCCCGCCACGCGGCGGGCGCCTACGCGTCCCGCCGCTCCAGCGCGGCCCAGGCCCCGCCCAGGAACAGCGCGAGCCAGCCGGCGAGGACGACGGCGGCGGCGGCCGGCGAGAGGCCGTGCGGCGCGTCGGCGAGGTGGCCGAAGGCGATCGCGTCCGACGCCGGTCCCGGCAGGTAGATCAGCACGTGGTCCTGCCACGACTGCGGGAGCAGCGCGCCGACGATCGGCGGCACGAACATCAGCCCGAGCACGCTCGTGATCGCGCCCGCGGTGCTGCGCAGCATGAACCCGAGGGCGAGCGCGAAGAGCGGGAGCAGCGGCGACATCACGGCGGTCCCGAGCACGGCCCGCAGCGCGTCGCCGTCGCCGAGCCCGGCCGAGGGCACGCCGTAGCCCGCGAGGATCTCCTGCGCGAACACGAACATCGCGAGCGTCGCCACCGTCCCGGCGGCAAGCGTGACCAGGGCGACGATCGCGGCCTTGGCGGCCAGCAGCCGCCCGCGCCGCGGCGTCGCGGTCAGCGACAGCCGGATCATGCCCGAGCCGTACTCCGCGGTGATCGCCCGCACGCCGAGGACCGCGAACACGATCGTGGCGAAGAGGGTCCCGATCAGCGAGAACCCGATCGGCTCGAAGTCAGCCAGCTCGGACGGCTTCCAGTGCTCGTGCGTCAGCCCCACGACCAGCGCCGCCAGCGCGCTCAGCGCGGGCGAGAGCACGATCGCGAGCCCAAGTTGGACACGTGTCGACCGCAGCGTCGACAACTTCGTCCATTCCGACATCAGAGGGATCATCGGTACTCCACGCTGTCGCGGGTCAGTTCCATGAACGCGGCCTCGAGCGTGCCGCGCCGCGGCGTGAGCTCGTGCACGCGCAGGCCGTGCGCGGCGGCGAGGTCGCCGATCCGGGACGCGTCCAGCCCGCGCACCGCGAGCCCGCCCGCCTCGTCGGCGACCACGCCCCCGGCGCCGACCAGCAGCTCGCGCAGCCCTTCGTCCGGGGAGACCACGCGCACGAAGCCGTTGCGCTGCGTGAGCTCGTCGACGCTCGCGTCCTCGATCAGACGGCCGCGCCCCATCACCAGCACGCGATCGGCGGTCGCCTCGAGCTCGCTCATCACGTGGCTGGAGACCACGACGGTCCGTCCCTCGCCGGCGAGCCGGCGCATCAGGTTGCGGATCCAGCGGATGCCCTCGGGATCGAGCCCGTTTATCGGCTCGTCGAACAGCAGCACGGCCGGGTCGCCGAGCAGGGCGGCGGCGATGCCCAGCCGCTGCGACATGCCGAGCGAGAAGCCGGAGATCCGCCGCCCCGCGACGCCGGCCAGCCCGACCTGGGCCAGCACCTCGTCCACGCGCGTGCGCGGGATGCCTCCCGCCTCGGCGAGCCAGCGCAGGTGCGCGCGGGCGCTGCGCTTGCCGTGCACGGCCTTGGCGTCGAGCAGCGCGCCGACCGTCCGCAGCGGGTTGGTTAGGTCGCGGTACGCGCGGCCGTCGACGACGACGCTCCCCGACGACGGGCGGTCGAGGCCGATGATGAGCCGGAGCGTCGTGGACTTGCCGGCCCCGTTGGGTCCGAGCAGTCCGGTCACGAGGCCCGGGCGGACCTCGAAGTCGAGTCCGGCGACGGCGATCGTCTCGCCGTAGCGCTTGGTGAGACGGTGGGCGCTGATCACACCGTCAACGTACGTCCGCCCGCGCGCGCCCACATCGGGCTGGAGGATGGACTTCGCCTCCGTCTTCAGACCGAGCGCGGGCGCACGAGCCCGACGTCGTACGCGAGCACGACGGCCTGCACGCGGTCGCGCAGCCCGAGCTTGCGCAACACCGAGCTGACGTGCGTCTTCACCGTCGCCTCGGTCAGCACCAGCCGCTCGGCGATCTCCGCGTTGGTGAGCGCCACGGCCACCAGCCGCAGGACCTCGACCTCGCGCTCGGTCAGCTCGGAGATGTCCGGCGCCGGGCCGTCGGGCAGCGTGCCGGCGAACCGGTCGAGCAGCCGGCGCGTGACCGAGGGCGCGAGCAGCGCGTCGCCGCGCGCGACCACGCGCACGGCCTCGACCAGCTCCGCCGGGCGGACGTCCTTGAGCATGAACCCGCTCGCGCCGGCCCGCAGCGCGGCGAACACGGCGTCGTCGACGTCGTAGGTCGTGAGCACGATCACGCGCGCCGGACTGCCGGAGGCGGCGATCCGGCGCGTCGCCTCCAGGCCGTCGACGCCTGGCATGCGGACGTCCATCAGGACGACGTCGGGCGCGAGACGCCCCACCATCGCGACCGCCTCCTCCCCGTCGCTCGCCTCGCCGACGACCTCGATGTCCTCGCGCGCGCCGAGGATCATCGCGAATCCGCCCCGCACCAGCGCCTGGTCATCCGCGAGAACGACCCGAATCGTCAAAGCGGGAACCTCGCGTGCACGCGGAATCCGCCCTCCGGGCGCGGCCCCGCCTCCAAGGTCCCGCCGAGCAGCGCCGCGCGCTCGCGCATCCCCGCGATCCCGCGGCCGGCGCCGTCCGCGAAGCCGCCGCCGCGGCCGTCGTCGCGCACGTCGAGCTCGAGCACGCCGTCCTGCGTGCGCACCTCCACCTCGGCGCGCCGCGCGCTCGCGTGGCGCAGCGTGTTCGTCAGCGCCTCCTGCACGATCCGGTACGCGGAGCCCTCGACCTCCGCGGGCGCCTCGCCGTCGACCGACATCGCGACCTCCAGCCCCGCGGCGCGCAGCGGCTCGGCAAGCTCGCCGAGCCGGGCGAGCCCGGGCTGCTCCCCGGCCAGCAGGCGGCGCAGGTCGCCGAGCGCCTCGCGCCCGGCGCCCTCGATCGAGCGCAGCGCGGCGCGCGCCTGGTCGGGCCGCGAGTCGAACACGTCGTCGGCGGCCGCCGCCTGGACGACGATCACCGACAGGCTGTGGGCGATCACGTCGTGCAGCTCGCGAGCCAGCCGCGCCTGCTCCTCCCCGGCCGCCCGCCGCCCGGCCTCGGCGATCGCCTCGCGCCGGTTGCGCATCGCCTCGGCGATCGCCCAGACGACGATCGGGAACGCCATCGCGAACGACACGTCACCCGTCGCGGCGTCCCCCGGGTACGCGAGCGCGGTGACGCCGAGCGTGGCGACGGCCGCCGGCAGCGAGGTCCGCGGCGGCCGCCGGTAGGTGAGCGAGCCGAGGGCGACCAGCGCGGCGAACGGGAAGATCCCGTCCGACGACACCAGCTGCACGACCACGCTGCCGGCCAGCGTGATCGCCATCACCAGCTCGGGCCGCGAGCGCCGCCACCACAGCGCCGCGCCCTGCCCGATCGCGGCCACCATCGCGATCGCCCGCCATGGCTGCTCGGCGTCGCCGTCGCCGACGACGCCGACCACCAGCAGCGCGACGGCGGCGCAGATGAGGAAGTCGCCGGCTTGCTTCAGTTCCACGGCAGCGTCTCGCGGAATGCCCAGTACGCGGCGCTGTCCTCCCGCAGCGAGTCCAGGTCAGTGGGCGCCTGGACCTCCAGCGCGCGGAGGTTCGACAGCAGCGTGCCGACGGTCGCCGCCCCCGACAGCACGACGTCCGCCCACGGCTTCGCCAGGATCGCGGCCAGGGCGCGAGCGTCGGCCCGGTCGCCCAGCGCCGGCTCGCTCACCAGCCGCCCGTTGGCCATCCCTTCCTTGACGTACACGGTCAGGCCCGCCGCGTGCGCGCGCTCCAGCGCGGGCTCCGCGGCACGCTCGTAGAGGTTCCAGGTCGCGTTCACGGCGCTGAAGATCCCCAGCGCGACGGCGCGATCGAGCGTCTCGGGCTGACTCGTCCCGCTGACGCTGACGCCAAGCGGCACGTCCGCCGCGACCATCGCGTCGAGCACCGCGTCGTTGGAGAGCACGCCGCTCTCCGGAGTCGCGGAATGGATCTGGTAGAGCGCCAGCCAGTCGCCGAGCAGCGACCGGGTCTCGTCGAGCTGGCGCAGGAACGTCTCCAGGTCGTGCTGCTTGACCTCCGGAGGGTCGTGCGCGACCTCCCAGTTCGCCGTGTAGACGTAGCCCCACTTGGAGCTGACGATCACGTCGCGCGGAGCGCGGTCGCGCAGCCACTCGCCGAGGAACTCCTCCGCGCGCCCGTACGAGCGCGCCGCGTCGAAGTGCCGCACGCCTGCGTCGTAGGCGGCGTCGAGCACCTCGTGCGCGCGAGCGCGCAGCGCCGCCACCGAGCGGTTCGCGCCGAGATCGGCGCCGTGGCCGACGTTCAGATAGCCGGGGCGCCCGAGCGCCGCGAGTCCGAGTCCGAGGCGGGTCATCGCCCGGTAGTCTCGCGCGCCGATGTCACGGAACGAGCGCATCATCCTCGCCGTCGTCGGCGTCTTCGTCGTCGCGGCCGGTATCGCGAACTACGCCGGCTGGCCGTCCGGGCTCGCGTTCGCGCTGGCGACCGTCGCGCTCGCCGGGCTCGCCCACGTCGTCGGCTTCGCCACCGAGCAGGTCGGCGAGCTGTTCGGGCCCGCGGTCACCGGCGTGCTCCAGTCGACGCTGGGGAACCTGCCCGAGCTGTTCGTGGTGATCTTCGCGCTGCGCGCGGGCGAGACGGTGGTCGCCCAGACCTCGATCATCGGCTCGCTGTTCGCGAACGCGCTGCTCGTGCTCGGGGCGGTGATCGTCGTCGGCTCGCGCGCGTCGGAGGACAAGACGATGCGCTTCCACAAGCGGCTGCCGATGGACACGTCGACGCTGCTGCTCGTCACGAGCTTCATCATCGTGATCGTCGGGATCGCTCACGCGTCGCACGACCCGGCGGCTCGCCACGAGCGCGAGATCTCGACGATCGCCGCGGTCGCGCTGCTGCTCGTCTACGTGTCGTGGGTGGTGCCGTACGTGCGGTCCGACAAGGCGGCCGAGCCCGAGCACCCGCACGGCCCCCGGATCCCGCTCGCGGTCTCGATCACGCTGCTGGCGATCGGCGGCGCCGGCTCGGCGTTCGTGTCGGACTGGTTCGTCGCCGCGCTGCGCCCGACGATCGACTCGCTCGGCGTCTCGGAGGCGTTCGCCGGCCTGGTCATCGTCGCCATCGCCGGCAACGCGGTCGAGAACTTCGCCGGGATCATGCTCGCGGCCAAGGGCCAGGCGGACCTCGCGATCTCGGTCGTCAAGAACTCCGTCGCGCAGGTCGCGGCGTTCCTGTACCCGGCGCTGGTGCTGATCTCGCTGCTCTTCGCGCACCAGCTGACGTTCGCGCTGGCGCCCGTCTACATCGGCGCGCTGCTCGTGACCTCGCTCGCGGTCTGGCAGATCACCGGCGACGGCGAGGCGCTCGCGTTCGAGGGCTGGGCGCTGATCGCGACCTACGTGATCCTCGCCGCCCTGACGCTGTACGAGTAGACCGCAAGCAATCGGCGCGCGCAGCGTTCGCGTCTCCATGCGGACCTTGCTCGCCCTCGCCGCGGCCGCCGTGCTCTTCCCCGCCGCCGCCGGCGCCGACGCCCCGCCTGCGGGCTCGAAGTGGACCCAGGCGTACATCACCGAGGCAGACGGCACCAAGCTGCACGCCGACGTCCTGCGTCCGGCGAACCTGCCCGCGAACGCGAAGACGCCGGTGATCGTCTCGATCGGCCCGTACTTCAACCACTCGGGCCAGACGGGGCCGGCCGGGCCGGTCGAGGGCACGCCGTACACGCCGGCCGGCGAGGCGGGTCCGTCCGCGCGCTTCTTCGACTTCATCAACGGCGCCAGGCTGATGGAGCGCGGCTACACGTGGGTGCAGGTCGATCTGCGCGGGTTCGGCGGGAGCTCCGGCTGCCTGGACTGGGCGGGGCCGGGCGAGCAGGCCGACGTGAAGGCCGCGGTCGAGTGGGCGGCGGCGCAGCCTTGGTCGACCGGCAAGGTCGGCATGTACGGCAAGTCCTACGACGGCGTGACCGGGCTGATCGGGATCGCCCAGTCGCCGCGCGGGCTGTCCGCGGTCGTCTCGCAGGAGCCGGTCTACGACCTCTATCGCTACCTCTACTCCAACCGCGTGCGGTTCGTGAACTCGCTCGCCACGCCGCTGCTCTACGACGCGATCGCCGGCACGCCGGGCACCACGGGCGACACGCTTGCCTACAACCTCAACGCGCTCAATGACACCACGCGGCCCGGTTGCCCGATCCTCAACTGGCTCGACCAGCAGGACTCCAACCACGGGTCGGCCTATTGGCGAGCGCGCGACCTGATCGCCGCCACGCGCGGCAAGACGACGCCGCTGTTCCTCACCCAGGGGTTCATCGAGGACAACACCAAGCCGGACGGGACGTGGGACCTCTACAACGGCCTGGCCGGGCCCAAGCGCGCCTGGTTCGGCATGTGGGACCACGTGCGCGGCAACGACACCGACGCCGGCGGGCGGCTGCTGATGGGCCGCCAGGGCTGGTTCGACGAGACGATGCGCTTCTTCGACCGCTACCTCAAGGGCGCCGACGTCCGTGCCGTCAGGGAATCCCTCGGCGAGCCGGAGGGCCCGGAGCCGGACGACCCGGCCGCCGCCGTCGAGACCAGCGACGGCAGCTGGCGCGCCGAGGACGCGTGGCCGCCGGCCGACTCGGCGGCGGTCGAGACCGCGCTCAACGGCGGCTCCTACAGCGACGACGGCCAGAACAACGGCACCGGCGACGGCGCCGGGAACGGCATCTGGACGATCTCGCCGCGGCTGACCGAGGACGCGCACTTCGCCGGCGTGCCGAAGGTCAGCGTCGACGTCGCGAGCGCGCCGTGCCGTCAGGGAATCCCTCCGTGCGGCGGAGGGCCCGGTGCCGACCGCGCCAATCTCGTGGTCGACGTCTACGACATCGACTCCGGCCGCAACGCGACGCTGATCTCGCGCGGCGCCTACCTGCTGTCGGGCAACGAGCTGGCGAGCTTCGACCTCTATGGCGACGACTGGCGGATTCCCGCCGGCCACCGCGTCGGCGTGCTGGTCACCGGCGCCAACGCCGAGTGGTGGCAGCACGTGCCGACCGGCGCGAGCGTCGTGGTGCGCGACGCGCGGATCGACCTGCCGTACCTGCGCTGCACGCGCACGGCGACGATCCAGGGCGATCCGTCGGTCAAGCTCGAGGCCTACAAGGCCGAGGCCCCGTTCGCGCTCGACGCGGCGACGGTGGCGGCGGCCGAGAGGCCCGACTTCTCCGTGCCCTCCACCACCTCGTGCTGAGGACGCCATACTGACTGAGTGCCCTCACCGGACGACCTGCTGGCCGAGGCCCCGCTCGGGGCCGCGGTCGCCGCGCTCGCCGAGCGCAACCGCCACCACCTCGCCCAGATGACCGACGAGGAGCGCGCCGACGCCCTCAGCCACTGGCACGACCTCGCGGTGGCCGTGCTGACGGCCGCCGGCGCCGCGCTCGGAGGCGAGGAATCGGAGGACCGCGAGAACGGCGGGCGCGCCGTGATCGTCCTCGAGGACTCGGGCGACGACGAGGTCGCCGTGCACGCGAGCTTCTTCCCGCAGCTCGAGGACGTCGGCGGCGAGGTCCTCGTCACGCCGGCCCAGGCCGCCGCGCTCGAGCTGCTCGAGGCGATGACCGGCGCCGACGGCGAGGAGGGCTGAAGGCGCTAGGCGCCGACGACGTCGCGGCGCCTGAAGAGCATCGCGCCGGCCGCCAGCAGGCCGGCGGCGATCGCGCTCTCCTCCAGCAGCGCGACGACCGAGAGGCTCGGCGGCCGGCAGCTTCGGCAGCTGCTCGAACGGCGAGAGGTCGTAGATCCACCCGGGCAGATCCAGCAGCGGCCCGAGCAGCGCGACGAAGACGACCGCGCCGAACAGCGCCCATACCCATGCGGTCGCGCGCGGCGCCAGGCCGAACAGCAGCGCGGCCACGCCCGCGAAGATCCACGTCGCCGGCGCGTAGCTCAGCGCCGAGCCCACGACGCGCGGCACCTGCCCCGCGTCGCCGGCGGCGACGGCGTACGCCACGCCCATCCCCACCCCGATCGCCAGCAGCACCGCGAGGCTGCCGCCGAGCGCGACCGCGAGATGGCTCGCCAGCCAGCGGACGCGGCTGACCGGCGTGACGAGCACCGGCTCGGCGCGCTCCGCGGCCTCCTCCGCGCGTGGCCGAGTCGCGGCCTGGATCACGAACCCGGTCGCGATCACGGCGCAGAAGAACAGCGTGAATGACACGTACTGGTCGACGGCGTCGCCGTGGCCGACGCGCTGGTAGTAGTCCTTGAGCGTGCTGACGTCCTCGCTGAGCGACGACGCCTGCTCGGCGATGCTTCCGTACACGGCGCCGAGCGCCAGCAGCGAGAGGGCCCACGAGATCAGGCTCGTGCGCTGGAGCCGCAGCGCGAGCGCGGTCGGGCTGCGCAGCCAGCGCGAGGCGCGCGGTCGCGCCGGGCGCTCGGGGAAGACCCCGGCGCCGACGTCGCGCCCGGCCGCGATCCGCGCGACGACCGCGAGCAGCGCGACGGTCAGAGCCAGCGAGAGCGCAAGCGGCCACCAGCGCTCGTCGACGTACGCCCGCATGTTCGTGGCCCAGCCGAACGGCGACAGCCACGAGAGCTGGCCGCCGCCCATGTCGGCGACGCCGCGAAGCAGGTAGAGCACGGCCATCGCCACCGACGCCAGGCCGAGCGCGCCGCGGGCGCTCAGCGCAAGCTGGGCGGCGAGCAGCCCGACGGCGGCGAACACGAGCCCGACGCCGGCGGTGCCGGTCGCGAACGCGAGCGAGCCCTCGCCGCTCAACCCCTGCAGCGAGGCCGGCAGGCCGAGGGTCAAGATCAGGCACAGCAGCAGGTTCGCGCCGGCGACCTCGACGAGCGTCGCGGCCGGCGCGGCGTAGCGGCCCACCATCCCCGCGCGGACCAGGTCCGCGCGGCCGGCCTCCTCCTCCGCGCGCGTGTGGCGCACGACGAGGAAGATGCTCATCAGCGCGACGACGAGCGCCGTCAGCGGCAGCATCTCGTTCGCGGTCATGGCGCCGAACGTGTAGTGGTCGGTCCCGTAGCCCGGCCCCACGAACAGCGAGGCCGCCGCGTTGCCGGAGATCACGTCGGCCCGCGCCTGGCGGTCGGCCGCCGTCGGATAAGTCTGCGAGAAGCTCGACACCGACCCGAGGACGACGATCGTGATCGACAGGACCCAGACCGGCAGCCGCACGCGATCGCGGCGCGCGATGAAGCGCACGAGCCTCCACGTGCCGGCGAAGCGGCGCTCTCCGGGCGCCGCCGCGACGGCGGCGCTCATCGCGTGACCTCGGCGAGCGGCACGCCCTCGGCCTCCAGCTCGTCGCCGTAGTGGCGCAGGAACAGCTGCTCGAGCGTCGGCGGGCGGCTCGTCAGCGCGCGCACGCCGAGCTCGCCGAGCTTGCGCACGGCGGGAGCCAGGTGCTCGCCGTCGACGTCGAACGTCACCGTCCCGTCGCGCACGACGAGGTCGTGGACGCCGGCGAGGCCGTCGAGCGCGCCCGCGGGCGCGTCGACCTCGGCGCTGACCGTCGTGCGCGTGAGATGGCGCAGCTCGGAGAGCGTCCCGCTCTCCACGGTGCGGCCGAGCCGGATGATGCTGACGCGGTCGCACAGCGCCTCGACCTCGGCGAGGATGTGGCTGGAGAGCAGGACCGTGCGGCCCTCCGCCTTGACCTCGCGGATGATCTCCTGGAACACCGCCTCCATCAGCGGGTCGAGCCCCGACGTCGGCTCGTCGAGGATCAGCAGCTCGGCGTCGGACGCGAGGCCGGCGACGAGCGCGACCTTCTGGCGGTTGCCCTTGGAGTACGTGCGCGCCTTCTTGCGCGGGTCCAGGGCGAAGCGCTCGAGCAGCTCGTCGCGCTTGCGGACGTCGACCCCGCCGCGCAGGCGGGCGAGCAGGTCGATCGCCTCGCCGCCGGACAGGTTCGGCCACAGGCTCACCTCACCGGGCACATAGGCGATGCGGCGGTGGAGCGCGACGGCGTCGTGCCACGGATCGCCGCCGAGCAGCGCGACCGACCCGTTGTCGGCGCGCAGCAGCCCGAGCAGCACGCGGATCGTCGTCGTCTTGCCGGCGCCGTTGGGGCCGAGGAACCCGTGCACGTCGCCGGGCTGGATCTCGAGGTCCAAGCCGTCAAGCGCCCGCGTCTGCCCGAACGCCTTGACGAGGCCCGACACAGAGATTGCGCTTGTCATACCTCCGAGGATACACTTGATTCAGGAATTCATGAATCTTCTGAAACCCGTAGGATCGCGCGCTGACATGGACGGCGTCCTCCGTTTCGTCGAGCGCTTCGCCCTGCTGTTGACCGACGCCGGGATGCCGCGCATGCCGGCGCGCGTGTTCGCGTGCCTGATGGCGGAGGACAGCGGCAGCCTGACCGCCGCCGAGCTCGGCGAGCGGCTCAACGTCAGCCCCGCCGCCGTGTCAGGCGCGGTCCGCTACCTGACCCAGGTCGGGATGGCGGTGCGCGACCGCGAGCCGGGCGCGCGGCGAGACCACTATCGCCTGCACGACGACGTCTGGATCGAGATGTACACCAGCCGCGCGGTGATGCTGCGCCGCTGGCAGGAGGCTGCCGCCGAGGGCGCCGAGGTGCTGGGGAGCGACAGGCCGGCGGGCCGCAGGCTGGCCGAGACGCGCGACTTCTTCGCGTTCCTGCAGCAGGAGCTACCCGCCACGATGGAGCGCTGGCGGGAGCGCCGCGGACACTAGCTTCGCGGGCGTGATCGGGAGGTCGCGGACGCGGACCCCGGTCGCGCGCTGGACGGCGTTGGCGATCGCCGCCGCCGTCCCGACGATGCCGACCTCGCCGATCCCCTTGGCGCCCATCGGGCTGGCGTGGCGGTCGTCCTCGTCGAGGCAGACTGCCTCGATCTCGGGCACGTCCGCGTTGACCGCGATGTGGTAGCCGGCCAGGTCGGCGTTGACGTAGTCGCCAAAGCGGGCGTCCATGACGCTCTCCTCGTGCAGCGCCATCGAGAGGCCCATCGTCATGCCGCCGATCAGCTGCGAGCGCGCGAGCTTGGGGTTGATCACGCGGCCGACCGCGAACACGCCGAGCAGCCGCACGACGCGCACCTCGCCGGTGTCGCGGTCGACCGCGACCTCGGCGAACTGGGCGCCGAAGGCGTGCTTGGCCAGCCGCGCGTCGCGCTCGACGTCGGAGGAGGTGTCGACCCGCGCCTCGCCGCCGCCCTGCTCGCGCAGCGCGCGACACGCCTTCACGACGGCCGAGCCCCAAGACGTCATGCCCATCGAGCCGCCGGCCGCCTGCGCGTCCGGGAACGCCGTGTCGCCGACCTCCACGCGCACGCGCTCGACGCCGACCGCAAGCGCGTCGGCGGCGACCTGGGTGAGCGCGGTACGGGCGCCGGTGCCGATGTCGGCGGCGCCGATCTCAACCCGGAAGGTGCCGTCGTCGAGCGCGCGCGCCAGCGCCTGCGAGGAGCGGCGCCGCGCCGGATAGGTCGAGGCGGCGACGCCGTAGGGGCCGTCGCCCCAGCCGAAGCGCTCGGCGCCGGCGCGCAGGCAGGCGACGAGGTTGCGCGTGCTGAACGGCAGCCCGGTCTCGGGGTCGAGCTCGGGCTCGTTGCGGATCCGCAGCTCGATCGGGTCGACGCCGAGCTCGAGCGCGAGCTCGTCGATCGCGCATTCGAGCGCGAACATGCCCGGCGCCTCGCCGGGCGCGCGCATCCACGTGGGGCTCGGGACGTCGAGCCGCGCCAGCCGGTGGCGGGTGCGGCGGTTCGCGGCCGCGTACATCATCCGGCTGGGAAGCGCCGTCTGCTCGGCGAACTCGACCAGCCGCGAGGACTGCTCCCACACCTCGTGAGCGATCGCGGTCAGCGTGCCGTCGCGCTCGGCGCCAAGCCGCAGCCGCTGGATCGTGGGCGTGCGGTAGCCGGCGAGCGCGAACATCTGGCGCCGGGTCAACGCCAGCTTGACCGGCCGGCCGGTCACGCGCGCGGCCATCGCCGAGAGGATCGCCGGAGCGCGGGCCAGCAGCTTGGAGCCGAATCCGCCGCCGACGTGCGGCGAGACGATCCGCACGGCGCTCGGCTCCAGCCCGAACGCCTGGGCGACGCTGTCGCGCACGCGCGCGGGCGCCTGCGTGGTCTCGTAGAGCGTCAGCCGGTCGCCCTCCCACACGGCCAGCGCGGCGTGCGGCTCCATCGGGTTGTTGTGCGTCGCCGCCGTCGTGTACGTGCGGTCGACGGTGATGGGCGCGGCCGCGAACGCGGCGCCGAAGTCGCCGTCCTCGGTGTCGGTCTCGTAGTTCGGGTTGACGCGATCGGGCTTGTAGAGGCCCGGGTGGTCGGCGGACAGCAGCACGTCGTGCGGCTCATCCGCGTAGGTCACCCGCACGGCCGCCGCAGCCTCGCGAGCCTGCTCGAGCGAGTCGGCGACCACGACCGCGACGACCTGCCCGCGGTAGACGACCTCGTCGCTCTGCAGCAGCGCGATCTCGCCCTCGCCGCGCAGCCTCGGCGCGTTCCCGTGCCACAGCGTCGCGCCGTCGACCGAGAGCACCCTCCCGCGGGCGATGGTGGAGGTCACGAGCACCGCGTACGCGACGTCGCGAGCCTCGTACTCGTACGCGTACTTCGCCTCGCCGGCGACCTTGGCCCGCCCCTCGATGCGATCGACGGGAGCGCCGGTAGCGCGCTGGAACGTCGTCATTGGAGCCTCGCCGCCAGGAACGCGTGGACGTCGGCGACCCGGCGCTCCAGCAGCGTGATGTGCCCCTCGTCGGGAGACATCCGCACGTCCACCCGCAGCAGGCGGCGAGCCAGCCACTCGCCGTGCGCGTACGGGACCATCCGGTCCTGGCGCCCCTGCCAGATCTGCACCGGCACCTTGATGTCGGAGGGGTCGAAGCCCCACGGCGCGACGAACGCGAGGTCGTCGTCGATCCAGCCGTCGAGCCCGGGCGCCGTGCCCGCCTCGATCGCCTCCAGCAGGAACGCGCCGACCGGCCCGGCCATCGCGGCGACGTCGACGGCGCTGAAGATCGACTCGAGCTCCATCACGTCCTCACCGCTCTTGAGCCCGTCGAGCTGAGCGCGGAGCGCCGCCTCCCCCGCGAACGCGGCCTCGAACTCGCGCACATTGTCCTCGCCCATGCCGGCAAGGAAGTCGAGCCCTTCGGTCCTCGGCGCGACCGAGGCCAGCGTCGCCGCGGCGGCGACGCGGTCGCTCAACAGCGCGGCGCACGCGAGCGCGTGCGGCCCGCCGCCCGAGCTGCCCCAGGTGGCGAAGCGCTCCGCGCCGAGCGCGTCGGCGATCGCCTCGGCGTCGGCCGCCGCGGAGGCGACGGTGCGGCCGGACTCACGCGCGGACTCGCCGTAGCCCGGGCGGTCGTAGGCGACCAGCCGCAGCCCGCGCCGGGCGGCGTCCTCGGCCCACGGCGCGTGGATCCGCCCCGAGCCGGGCGTGCCGTGGTGCACCAGCACCATCGGGCCGCCGGGATCGCCGACCTCGAGCACGCGCAGCACGCGTCCGCCCACGTCGACTGTGTGCCAGCGCCCCGCCACGCGAGGACAGACTACGCTCCCCTGATGAGCGAGCAGTTCGCACAGGTCGGCGAGCTCGAGATCTGCTTCGAGACGTTCGGCGACCCGGCCGACCCGGCGATGCTCCTGATCATGGGCCTGGGGACGCAGATGGTCGCCTGGCACGACGATTTCTGCGCCGGCCTCGCGAGCCGCGGCTTCTTCGTCATCCGCCACGACAACCGCGACATCGGCCGCTCGACGCACCTGACGCACCGCAAGCCCCCGTCGCTGGTGCAGCTCGTACTGCGCGATCGCCGCCGCGCGCCCTACACGCTCGCCGACATGGCCGGCGACAGCGTCGGCGTGCTCGACCACCTGGGGATCGAGCAGGCGCACATCGTCGGCGCCTCGATGGGCGGGATGATCGCCCAGACGATCGCGATCCGCCACCCGGAGCGCGCGCGCTCGCTGGTCTCGATCTTCTCCAACACCGGCGGCTTCCTCAACGGCCAGCCCGCGCTGACGATGTACGCCCTCCTGCTGCGCCCCGCGCCGCGGGACCGCGAGCCCTTCATCAACCACGCCGTCGCCATGTTCGAGAAGATCGGCGGCAGGGGCTACGCGCCGGGCGTCGAGGACCTGACCGCGATCGCCACCCGCAGCTTCGACCGCGGCGGCGACCCCTCCGGGCCGGACCGCCAGCTCGCCGCGATCGTCGCCGACCGCGACCGCAGCCCGCAGCTGCGGCGCCTGAGCCTTCCGGCCACGGTGATCCACGGGACCGACGACAAGCTCGTGCGGCCCTCCGGCGGGCGCGCCACGGCGCGGGCGATCCCGGGCGCGCGGCTGGTGGAGATCGAGGGCATGGGCCACGGCCTCCCGCGCGGCGCGTGGCCGATCATCCTGGACGCGATCGAGGACACCGCGCGGCGCGCGCGCTCGCCGGAGCTCCTCAGAGCAGCACGAGGATGAGCACGATCACGATCAGGATCAGCAGCGCGGCGCCGCCCGCCGCGCGCGCCTGCCACTGATTCGCCCAGAACTCCGGCTTCGCCCGGTCGCGCGTGTAGTGGCCCTCCGGCGGCGTGCCGACCCAGTCGTCGTCGTCGCCGGCCATCACGCCACCGCCGGGACGACGTCGCGGCCGATGCGCTCGAGCACGCCGAGGTCGCGGTGGTCCAGGTGCTGGAGGTATGCGCGCGAGGCGCCCGCGGCCTTGAAGCCCTCCAGCCGCTCCATCAGGTCGTCGCCGATCGGGAACATCACCGAGAACGCGATCGGCTCGCGTCCCGCCTTCTCGCATGCCGCCTCGATCGCCGCGCGGCGCTCGCGCACCTGCTCGGCGCTCGGGTCGACGGTGTTGTACTCGTCCGCGTACGCGGCGGCCAGGCGCGCCGCCCGCGGCCCGGCGCTGCCGCCCATGATCAGCGGGAGCCTCCCGAGCGGCTTGGGATGCGCGTCGAGGCCCTCGAGCGTGTAGTGCTCGCCGTGGAACGAGAACGGCCCGGGGCTCCAGTGTCCGCGGACGATCTGCAGCTGCTCCTCGAGCACGTCCATGCGCTCCTTCATCGGCAGGAAAGGAAAGCCGTAGGCGGTGTGCTCGCCCTCCGACCACCCCGTCCCGAGGCCCAGCGACACGCGGCCGCCCGACACGTGGTCGGCCGTCACCGCGAGCTTGGCCAGGATCGACGGATGGCGAAAGCTCGCGGGCGACACGAGCGTCCCGAATTGCAGCGTGGTCGTCCTCGCGGCGAGCGCGTTGATCGTCCCCCAGGCGTCGAGCGCCTGCCGCTCGTTGCGCCCGAACACGCTCAGGTAGTGGTCGGAACGAAAGAGCGCCTCGATTCCCGAGCGCTCGCAGGTTTCGGCCAGCGCGACCCAGTCCTCCCAGGTCACGTCCTCCTGGCCTTCGATCATCAGGGCGATCCGCATCGGCACGAGTCATACCGGCTCCGGGCCTTGTACGGTGCCTAGGGATTCCCTGACGGCACTCTCGGAGCGTGTCGCGCGCACTCGTATGGACCCTGTATGCCGCTCTGGTGCTCGTGTGGTCGAGCACGTGGGTCGTGATCGCGGTCGGGCTGGAGGACGTCGCCCCGTTCTTCGGCGCCGGGCTGCGCTTCACGCTGGCCGGGGTCGGCGTGCTCGGCGCGGCGGCCGCGATGAGGCGCCCGCTGCGGACCGACGCGGCACTCGCGGCGCTGATCGCCCTGCTCCCGTTCGCGACCACCTACGGCCTCATTTACTGGGCCGAGCAGTACGTGCCCTCGGGGCTTACCGCCGTCCTCTTCGGCGTCCTGCCGCTGTACGTCGCGCTGCTCTCGGTCGTGTTCCTGCCCCAGGAGCACCTCAGCGCGCGCCTGCTCGGCGGCGTCGTGGTGGCGCTCGGCGGGCTCGTGCTGGCGTTCGGCGAGAGCCTGCACCTCGGCTCGGGCACCAAGACCGCGCTGGCCGCGGCGGCGGTCGTCGTCTCGCCGCTGGCGAGCGCGATCGGCAACGTGGCGATCAAGCGGCGCGGCCACGGTGCCGACCCGCTGGTGCTCAACGGCTGGGCGATGGTCGGCGGCGGCCTGGTGCTGCTCGCCGTCTCGGCGCCGACCGAGGACTGGGGCGCGACCGTCTGGTCGGCCGCCACGCTGGGCTCGATCGCCTACCTGGCGATCCTCGGCACCGGCTTCACGTTCGTCACGCTGACCGTGCTGCTGCACGAGCTGCCGGCGATGACGATCAGCTTCATCTCGCTGATCATCCCGTTCGGCGCGCTCGCGCTGGGCGCGCTGGTGCGCGACGAGACGATCACCGCGGCGGCGGTCGGCGGCGCCGCGCTGGTGGCGTCCGGGATCGCGGTGGCGCAGCTGCGGCTCAGGCCGAAGGTGCGCGCCTGACACGATTCCGGACATGCCCGTCCTCGTCGTCCTCGGCGCCGCCAACCTCGGCGGCGCGATCCTCGAGCACCACCTGGCGGCCGGCTGGACCGGCACCGCCGTGTCGCGCTCCACGCCGGACCTGAGCGCCGACGCGAGCGATCCCGAGCAGTTGCGCGCGGCTCTCGCGGCGGCGCGCGAGCGCTTCGGCGGCCTGGATCTGATCGTCAACGCGGTCAGCGCGGCGCGGCCGACGCGGCCGGGGCCGTTCGGCGGCGGCAACCTCGCCGACGCCGGCGTCGAGGACTTCCGCGGCTGGACCACCGCGGTCGCCGAGCAGGCGTTCGTGTTCCTCAGCGAGGGCGCGAAGGCGATCTCGCCGGGCGGCACGCTGATCCAGGTGACCGGCGGCTCCGCCCGCCGCCCGCTGCCCGGCAAGGGGCTGTGGGGAGCGGGCGCCGCGGCCACCCGCGCGCTCACGCTCGCCTCGGCGCAGGAGCTGCGCGAGCGCGGCATCCACGTCGCGCTGCTCGTCGTCGACGCGACGATCGAGTCGCCGAAAACCGCCGCGTTCACGGCCGGCGCGCCCGAGAACTCGCTCGCCGACCAGCGGGACATCGCCCGCGCCGTCGAGTACCTCGCCTCGCAGACCCCGCGCGCGTACACGCACGAGGTCGTCCTCACGCCGGGCGGAGAGCGGTGGATCCCATGAGCCTCACGACCGGCACCGGCCCGCTGGCCGGCTCGCCCGGCGGAGAGTTCAACTTCAGCCTGGAGCACGCGCCGAAGCACCGCATCTTCTACGCGGACTTCCCGCGCCGCCTGCGCGCGGTCGCCGGCGGGCGCGTCCTGTTCGACACCGAGCGCGCGAAGCTGCTCTACGAGACCGGCATCAAGCCGGTGCCGTACATCCCACTCGAGGACTACGACCAGTCGCTGCTCGAGCGCACCGGCCACTCGACCCATTGCCCGTTCAAGGGCGACGCGTCCTACTACTCGGTGCTCGACCGCGAGAACGCGGTGTGGGAGTACCGCGATCCCAAGCCCGAGGCGGCGTGGCTGAAGGGCTACGCGGCGCCGTACTGGAACAAGATGGACGGCTGGTTCGTGGAGGAGGAGCCGGTCTACGGCTACCTGCGCGATCCGTACCATCGCGTCGACGTGCACGAGAGCTCGCGGCTTGTCGTGGTGCGCGCCAACGGCCGGGAGATCGCGCGCTCACAGCGCCCGAAGCTGCTGTTCGAGACCGGCCTGGCCACGCGCGTCTACGTCCCCCGTGCCGACGTCGCGCCGGCCGCGCTGACGCGCGCCGAGAAGCGGACGGTGTGCCCTTACAAAGGCGAGGCGACCTACTGGGCCGTCGACGGGATCGCGGACGCGGCATGGAGCTACGAGGCGCCGCTGGCGGAGGCGGCCAAGGTCCAGGGCCACGTCTGCTTCGACGCCGGCGGCGTCGAGGTCGAGCTCGGCCCGCCGAGCGCCGACGTGCCTACCGGCTGAGCGCGGGTACGTCGCTGACCATCTCGAACGCCTCGTCGACCGCCGCCAGCGCGAACAGGCGCTGGACCGTGGCCGAGCCGCGTACGAGCAGCAGCCGATGACCGAGCCGGCGTGCGCGCCGGCGCGCCGCGAGCAGGCGGGCGAGCCCGCAGGAGTCCAGGAACGTCAGCTCCCGCAGGTCGATCACCACGGTCGCAGGCCGCGTCGCCTCGACCGTGCGCAGCTCCTCGTCGAACGTGTACGCGTGCGCGAGGTCGAGCTCGCCGCGGAGCGCGAACTTCACGGCGCCGGGCTCGTACTCCTCGATCGTCAGGCCAAAGCCGCTCATCGCCCGTTTCCTCTCCACCCGAGGGATGTCCCGGATCTGACAATGCCCGAAATCCGTCAGGCGTAATCATGCTGCGCATGGCCAAGCGCTATGTCCATACCTGCGTACGTGTGCTCGACGAGAATCGATCGGTGCGCTTCTACGAGCGGCTCGGCTACGAGCGCCGCGGCAAGCTCCAGTTCGAGACCGCCTACAACGTCTACATGGGGCTGCCGGGCGACGGCGACACGCTCGAGCTGACGGTCAACATCGGCCGCGGGGAGCCGTACGACCTCGGTGACGGCTACAACCACATCGCGCTGACCGTCGACGACCTCGACGGCCTGCTCGCCGAGCTCGCGCGCGACGGGATCGAGCCCGAGAAGCCGCCGTTTCACCCCGGCGGCCGGCCGGAGGTCGGGCGGATCTGCTTCGTCCAGGACCCGGACGGCTACCGGATCGAGCTGATCGACGGCGGAGAGTTCCGCACGCCGCAGGACACGTGATCTCGCCCGCCGCCCGGCGCCGCCGGGCGATGCTGCTGTCCGCGGCGGCGGTCGCGCTGATGGCCGGCGCCGTGATCGGCGCTCGCGCCGAGGACACGCCGGTGCCGCCTCCGATCCCCGTTGCAAGCGTGGAGCCGGGCCTCGCGCGGCTCGCCGAGCCGGCGCCCGAGCAGCGCGCGGCCGTCGACCGCCTGTCGCTGCGCGAGCAGGTCGGCAAGCTCGTGGTCCTGCGTTTCGTCGGGACGCAGGCGCCGTCCTATGTCCGCCGCGTGCTGCACGACGGCGAGGCCGCCGGCGCGATCCTGTTCCGCGACAACGTCACGGGCGCAGATCAGCTGCGCGCGCTGACCGGAGCGCTGCGCAAGTCGGGCCGGGCGGCCGGAGCGACGCCGATCGTCTGCGTCGACCAGGAGGGCGGGCCGATCCGGATCGTGTCGTGGGCACCGCCCGCGAACCCGCCGGCGGCGCAGGACCCGGGCGCGGACGCGCGCGCGGCGGGACGGGCGCTGCGCGGGCTCGGCATCAACGTCGCGCTGGCCCCCGTCGGCGACGTGCCGTCCGTGGACGGCGCGGCGCTCGAGTCGCGCGCGTTCTCGCGCGACGCGACGCGCACGGCGAGCGCGGTCTCCGACGCCGTCAAGGGCTGGCGCGCGGGCGGCGTGGCGCCGACCGCCAAGCACTTCCCCGGTCTCGGCGGCACGACCGTCAACACCGACCGTGCATCGACGACGATCCGCGGCGGCGCGCCGACCGAGCGCGACCTGGCGCCGTTCCGCGCCGCGATCCAGGCAGGCGTCCCGCTGGTGATGAGCTCACACGCCGTCTACCCGGCGCGCGACGGGCGCCACATCGCCTCGCAGTCGCCCGCCGTGCTCGAGCACCTGCTGCGCGGCGAGCTCGGCTTCAAGGGCGTCGTGATCACCGACTCGATCGAGGCGGCGGCCGTGCGCGCGACCGGCACGCCCGAGCAGGTCGCGGTCCGCTCGGTCGAGGCCGGCAACGACATCGTGCTCACCACCGGCCACGGATCCTGGATTCGCGTCTACCGCGCGCTGCTGGAGAAGGCGAACGCCTCCAAGGCGTTCCGGACCAGGGTCCGCGACTCCGCCGCGCGCGTCCTGGCGCTTCAGAACTCGCTCCATTAGGACATCCGTCTCGGAGCCTAAGAGCCTGGTAAACGCGCCGATCCGCGCGAAAGGCGCGTGCGTACACTCCTCCTGTGACGAGGGAAGAGCCTCCGCGCCTCACGGTCGGGCGCGTCAATGACCAGGCGATCTCGCTGGCGCGGGAGTGGAGGGCGCTCGGTCGAGCGGCGACGGTGGTCGCGGTCCTCACGTCGCCGGCGCTGTATCTGCTGTTCCACAACGGCTACGGCTGGTCGGTCCTGTGGTCGATCATCGCCGCCTTCGCCGGGATCGTGATCTTCCGCGGGCTGGTCGACGTGCTGGCCCACAAGCTCATCCCCGCGCCGTCGCTCTACGGCGCCGAGGAGGAGCTCAAGAAGGAGGACGTGATCTCGCGGCGCCGGACCTGGTACTGGCGCCACAAGTTCAAGGTCTGGTTCTGGATCGCGGCGTTCCTGCTCGTGATCTTCACGCTCGTCGCGGTGTTCAACGGCATCTCGATCGCCGACGCTCCGTCGAAGGTCTGGAACTCGCTCAAGAACATCCAGCCGGCGCAGTTCGCGTTCATCGGCATCCAGGTCTTCGCGCTCTTCTTCATCAACTTCTTCATCTTGTTCGGGCCGATGGTCTTCCTGGGGATCCAGCAGATCAAGGCATACGAGCCCGGCGACGCGGACTGGGGCGTCAAGCTCGGCGACGTGCGCGGCCAGGCGGAGGCCAAGCTCGAGATCACGCGCGTCGTCTCGCTGTGGCAGTCGGGCGAGGAGTTCGAGAAGGCCGGCGGCAAGCGCGAGCGCGGCGTGCTCTTCCTCGGCGCGCCGGGCACCGGCAAGACGATGCTCTCCAAGGGCATCGCGACGTCGTTCAACTGCCCGTTCGTGACCATCCCCGGCTCCGGCTTCGCCCAGACGTTCATCGGCATGGACGCGATCATCGTCCGCTACCTCGCGCGCAAGGCCAAGAAGATGGCGGCCAAGTGGGGCGGGCAGTGCATCGTCTTCATCGACGAGATCGACGCCGTCGGCATGCGCCGCTCATCGCTCGGCTCCCGCTTCGAGCCGGTCTTCAGCGACGAGTCGCCGTTCTATGGCCCGTGGGGCGCGCTCGACAGCACCGGCGACCTGGTGCTGGAGACCGAGGAGTGGCGCGAGCGGCTGTTCGCGACGCGCGCGGACGCGCCGCGCCAGATCTATCCGTCGTGGGTCAACAAGCTCAATCACGCGCTCCGCGGCGCGGTCATCCCCGGCGGCATGATGGGCATGGGCGGCGGCGGGCTGGCACTCAACCAGCTGCTGGTCGTGATGGACGGCATCGACGACCCGCCGCTCCTCAAGCGCGTGTTCACGCGGCGCTTCAACACGTTCCTCGACGCGCTGTACGTCATTCCGCAGAAGCTGTTCGGGCTGCGCCTGCGGTTCAAGCCGCCGAAGCCGCGCCAGGAGCAGGTCTACTTCATCGGGGCCTGCAACGTGCCGCTGGAGTCGCTGGACCCGGCGCTCACGCGCCCGGGACGGATGGGCCGCCACATCTACTTCCGCACGCCCACGTGGGAGGACCGGCGCGACATCTTCGACCTCTATCTGGCCAAGGTCGCGCATGAGGAGAGCCTGGACACGCCGAAGGCGCGCGACGAGCTGGCCCGGATCACCAACGGCTACTCGCCGGCGATGATCGACCAGGCGTGCTCGCTGGCGCTGACCTACGCGCACTCCGACGGCCGCATGGTGTTCAGCCGCTACGACCTGGTGGAGGCGATGACGACGGTCGAGTCCGGCGTCGCCATCGGCCAGCAGTATCCGAAGCACGAGGCGCGCTCGATCGCGATCCACGAGGCCGGCCACGCCGTCTGCGGCCATCTGTACTGCGAGAACGTGCTGTCCACGCGGCTGTCGATCCGCAAGCGCGGCTCCAGCGGCGGCCACCATCAGGCGATGGCGGTCGAGGACCGGTTCGTCTCCTGGCGCTCGGAGGAGGTCGGCGGGCTGATCTGGACGCTCGGCGCGATGGCCGCCGAGCACGTGTTCTACGGCCAGACGACCACCGGCGTCGGCGGCGACATCGGCTCGGTCACGCGCAAGGCCTCCCGCATGGTCGGCTTCGCCGCGATGGGGCCGACGCGCGTCGACCTCTCGGACCGGATCGCCGACAAGGAGGAGCGCGAGGAGGCCGAGGCGAAGATCACCGAGCGCTTCGAGAAGCTCGGCAACCAGCTGATCCAGCGCGCCAGCGACGACGGCAACCCGTACGCCGGCGTGATCGCTGACGGCGGGAAGCGCCAGCTGGTCGCCGGCCTGCTCGGCCAGGCGTTCGTGATCGCCCACATGACGATCCGCGCCAACAAGGACAAGGTTGACTACGTCGCGTCCCGGCTGGTGGCCGCGGGCGAGATGTACGGCAACGAAGTGACCGACCTGCTGGACGAGGTCAGGCTCGTCAAGCCCGAGATCGACGTACTGGACGAGGCGACATGGCCCGAGATCTGATCCCACCCCCTTCGCCGGCGGGCCAGCCGGTCCCCGACGGCACGCCGCGCCTGATCGAGCTCCCGCCGGAAAAGCCCGAGAACGGCGCCGCCGCGCCGGCTGCGCACGGCCCGTCGGAGTTCCGCAACCGCTTCGGGTTCATCGTCGGCGGCCTCGGCGGCGTGCTGCTGGCCGCCGCGGCGATCGCGCTGATCGCCCTGACCTCGAGCGGAAGCGCCGACGAGGGGCTGTACAAGAACTGGTCGAAGTGGCAGCCGGAAGAGACGTCGATGAGCGGGGGGCCGCCGGAGATCGCGACGCACGTCGCGCCGGAGTACAAGCTCGACGACGGGGCGCAGCTGGTCAACGTGACGGCCGGCCCGCTCGAGGTCCAGGGCGTGCCGCTTGACGACGTGCTCGTGCAGGCGCAGGACTCGATCCACCAGCTCAGCGGCCACGCGATCATGTACACGCTCAGCGGCCTCGGCCCGCGCGGCTCGATCGTGGGCGGCACGCCGTCGAAGGCGCGCCACCGGCTCGTGCGCCGCGAGGCGCTGGAGCTCGCGCTCTACACGTTCCGCTACGTGCCCGACGTCGACATGGTCGTCGCCATGCTGCCGCCGCCGAAGCCCGCCGACGGGCAGACGGCGCAGGAGGCGGCGCAGAAGAACCCGCCGCAGGCGGTCTTCTACCGTCCCGGCGACCTCCGGGGCCAGCTGCAGGTGCCGCTCGGCAAGACCGTCCCGGCCAAGGCGCCGACGCCGGACTCGATCCCGCCGGGCGAGGCGACGGTGATCGACTCGCTGACGCTGTCGAACCTGTTCCTGGCCGACTTCACGCAGACGCAGGACCTGCGCGCGCACCTGGTGCTGCAGCGCCCGAAGACCGGTTGATCGCCGCCGGCCTCTGCGACGGCTGCGCGCACCGGCGAGCGATCTCCAATACCCGCGGCTCGCAGTTCACCATGTGCGAGCGCGGGCTCCGCGGCGAGCCCGGCTACGCCAAGTACCCGCGGCTGCCGGTGCTCGAGTGCGCGGGGTACCAACCCGGGGGAAACCGCGAAGCGTTTCCCCAAGGGAATCCGCGAAGCGATTCCCCTAGATCCGGCGATGGCCCAGGCGGGCCAGATCCTCGTGATGCTGGGTCACGCGGACCTTGACGGCGTCGTGGTCGGGGCGCGCGTGGACGATCCCCCACATCGCGTCGGCGACCTGCTCGGCGGTCTCCGGTGTCGCCCGCGCGCGCATCTCGTCGACCAGCGCGATCTCCAGCCGCTCGATCTTCTCCTCCGCCGTCCCCTCCCCCAGGCTCGGAAACGGCGTGCCCCGCAGGTGCTCGTCCCAGGCGCCTTTGGCCATGGCGAAGCGGTTGCGGAGCTGGATCGGATCCGTCATGAAGGGCGCGGAGTGTACACCTGAGGTCCTAGGGCCAATGGCGGGCGAAGCGGGCCGCGTCTGTGCCTAAGGTGTAGTTGCGTGCACACCTTTGGCCGCCTCCTCGGATTCCTGCGCCCGTACAAGCCGGGAGTCTTCTGGTCCCTTCTGCTCGCGGCCCTGGCGCTGACGTGCACGGTCGCGATTCCGTGGCTCACCGGCCGCGCCGTCGATCAGATCTCCGGCCACGACAAGTCGGGCCTGCGGATGCTCGCGCTGGCCATCGTCGGCATCTCCGTCGCGCGTCTCGGATTCAGCGTTCTGCGCCGGCTGGTGGCCGGCCGCGTGTCGCTGGCGATCGAGTACGACCTGCGGACCCTGCTCTACGGGCACCTCCAGAAGCTGGAGCTCGGGTTCTTCGCCGGCCAGCAGACCGGGCAGCTGATGTCGCGCGCGACGGTCGACCTCTCGTCGGTGCGCTTCTTCCTCGGCTACGGGCTCGTGTTCATCCTCCAGAGCGGGCTGACGATCCTGCTCGCCGCGATCGCGATGCTCGTGCTGCAGCCGTTCCTCGCCGTGCTGGCGCTGCTGCCGGTGCCGTTCGTGGTGCTGGTCGCCGCGCGCTACGGGCGCCGCTCGCGGCCGGCGCTGCAGGAGGTCCAGCAGCGGATCGGCGAGGTGACCGCCGAGGTCGAGGAGAACATCTCGGGCGTCCGCGTGGTGAAGTCCTTCGCGGCCGAGGGGCGCCAGCTCGAGCGCTTCCGCGGCAAGGTCGCGCGCGTGTTCTCGAAGTCGATGTACACGACGCGGCTGCAGGCCTTCTACAACCCGTTCCTCGCGTTCCTCCCGAACCTCGGGCTCGCGGTGATCCTGCTCGTCGGCGGGCGCCAGGTGATCAACGGGTCGCTGACGCTCGGTGACTTCACCGCGTTCTACACGTACGTGCTGATGCTGATCGGGCCGATGCGGATGCTCGGCATCGCGCTCGGCCTCGCCCAGCGCGCGACGGCGTCTGGCGCGCGACTGCTGGAGATCCTCGACACCGAGCCGCGGATCTCGTCTGACGCCGGTGCGCCGCCGCTTCCATCCGGGCGCGGGCGGGTGGAGCTGCGCAACGTCACGTTCGCCTACGGCAGCGGGGCGCCGTCGCTGCGCGACGTGTCGCTGATGGTCGAGCCGGGCTCGACGGTCGCACTGGTCGGCGCGACGGGCTCGGGCAAGACGACACTCGTCCAGCTGCTCCCGCGGCTCTATGACCCGCAGCGCGGCGCGGTGCTGATCGACGGCGCCGACGTCCGCTCGGTCGATCTGGTCTCGCTGCGGCGCGAGATCGCGATCGTCGACGACGACCCGTTCCTGTTCTCGGACTCCGTGGCCGGCAACATCGCCTACGCGCGCCCGGACGCGACGCGGGAGGAGGTCGCGCGCGCGGCCGAGCGGGCGCAGGCGGCCGGCTTCATCGCCGAGCTGCCGCAGGGCTACGACACCCGCGTGGGCGAGCGCGGGCTGACGCTGTCCGGCGGCCAGCGCCAGCGGATCGCGATCGCGCGCGCGTTCCTCGCCGATCCGCGCGTGCTGGTTTTGGATGACGCGACGTCGTCGGTGGACGCGTCGACCGAGCGCGAGATCAAGGCGGCGCTGCGCGAGGTGATGCAGGGCCGGACGACGTTCGTGATCGCGCACCGGCTCTCGACGATCGCGCTGGCCGACGACATCGTCGTGCTCGAGCACGGCGAGATCGTCGCGCGCGGGACGCACGACGAGCTGCTCGAGGAGTCCGAGCTCTACCACGAGATCGCGACCAAGGGGCTGCCGGACCAGGTGTTCCTGCAGCGCGATCCGCGCGAGAGAGTGGCGGAGCTGTGACGCGGCCCGAAGACACGCGGCCTCCGGCGGGCGGCGCCCCCAGCGCGACGTCGCGCCGCGACGAGCTCGTCCGCCGCTGGCGCGCGACGTCCGGGCGCGGCCGCAAGCTGCGCGGCCTCGCCGCGCTCCTGCGCCCGTACCGCAGCCGCGTGATCCTGATGCTCGGCGCGCTCGTGCTCGCCACCGCCGCCCAGCTCGCGCCGCCGCCGCTGGCCAAGCTGGCGATCGACGAGGGCATCGTGCCCGGCGACGTGACCGCGCTGACCTGGATCGTGCTCGCGTTCCTCGGCACCGCGTTCGTCTACTGGGGCGCGTCGTATGTCCAGACCTATCTCGTGGGCTGGGTCGGCCAGCGCGCGCTCCAGGACCTGCGGATCCAGCTCTTCGCGCACCTGCAGCGGATGTCGGTCGGCTTCTACTCGCGCCGCCGCGCCGGCGTGCTCATCTCGCGATTGTCCAACGACGTCGAGGCGCTCGACACGCTCGTCTCCGACGGCGTGGTCACGCTGTTCGGCTCCTCGCTGATGCTGATCGGGACCGCGGTGATCCTGTTCCTGCTCGACGCCGAGCTGGCGCTGCTCACCTACCTCGTGTTCCCGGTGCTGGGGCTGGGCTCGCTCGCGTTCCGGATCATCTCCGCCGACGCCTACCGGGCCACGCGCGAGAAGGTCGCGGCGATCACCGCCTATCTGCAGGAGACGCTGTCGGGCATCCGCGTCGTGCGGTCGTTCGCGCAGGAGCCGCGGCACCTGGATCGCTTCGCCGAGCTCAACGAGGAGAACCGCGGCGCGAACATGAAGACCGTCCATCTCAACGCCGCCTACTTCCCGGGCGTCGAGATGATGAGCGGGCTGGTGACGGCCGGGATCCTGCTCTACGGCGGCACGCAGGCCGTCAACGGAAACATCACGATCGGCGTCCTGGTCGCGTTCCTCGCGGCGCTGAACAACTTCTTCGACCCGATCCAGTCGCTGTCACAGCTCTACACGACCTACCAGGCGGGCATGGCGGCGCTCGACAAGATCTTCGAGCTGCTCGACGAGGAGCCGGACCTGGTCGACGCGCCCGGCGCGGTCGCCCTGCCGCGGCTGCGCGGCGAGATCGTACTCGACGACGTCACGTTCGGCTACGGCACGGGTCAGAACGCGCTGACCGACGTCACGCTGAAGGTGCCGCCGGGCCAGACCGTCGCGCTCGTCGGCACCACCGGGGCCGGCAAGTCGACGCTCGCCAAGCTCGTCGCGCGCTTCTACGACCCGACGTCGGGCCGCGTGCTGGTTGACGGGTACGACCTGCGCGACGTGACCGCCTCCTCGCTGCGCTCGCAGATGGGGATCGTGCCCCAGGAGGCGTTCCTGTTCAGCGGCACGATCGGCGAGAACATCGCCTTCGGGCGGCCGGACGCGACGCCGGAGGAGGTCGCGGCGGCCGCCCACGCGGTCGGCGCCGACGAGTTCATCGCCAGCTTCGAGAAGGGCTACGACACGCCGGTCGGCGAGCGCGGCGTCCAGCTCTCGGCCGGGCAGCGCCAGCTCGTGGCGTTCGCCCGCGCACTCGTCGCCGACCCGCGCATCCTCGTGCTCGACGAGGCCACGTCGAACGTCGACGTCCACACCGAGAGCCGGATCGAGGCCGGCCTGCGGCGCCTGCTGGCAGGCCGCACGGCGATCGTGATCGCCCACCGGCTCTCCACGATCGAGCGCGCCGGCCAGATCGTCGTGCTCGAGCACGGGCGGATCGTCGAGCAGGGCACGCACCAGGAGCTGCTCGCGGCCCGCGGCCATTATTGGCGCCTGCACCAGGACTGGCGCGAGCAGGCCGCCGCGTAGGGCGGCGGCGGTGCCGCCGGCGAAGGCGCGTCTTCGGCGCGGCCGTGGGCCATCATGCAGAACTGCTGAACGGGTCCGTGTCCTGCGCGCACGTCGCGCCCGGCGCCGGCAGCTGCTGCTTGACCAGGTAGCGCTCGATCGCCGCGTCGGCGCAGGCGCTGTCGATCGCTTCCTGGGTGTGGCCGGCGCCCTCCACGGTGAGCAGCCGGGCTCCCGGAGGCGCCTGGGCGAGCGCGCGGGCGCGGGCGTATGACGCCGCCGCGTCATAGCGCGCATTGATCAGCATCAGCGGCGCCGACGGCGAGTGTAGGTTCGCGGCGTCGTTGCGCACGAAGTCCACGCCCGAGTTCCCAGGCCCGCCCGGGTTCGTGAACAGCGAGCCGATCCGGTGCGCGGGATCGCCCGCCGGCCGCTTGATCAGGGCAAGCGAGATCTGCCTGCCGGACGGCTGGTCATAGTCGAGCGGACCTGCGCGGTCGCGCACTGCAGCCCGTCGCCGCAGTCAGACCACTTGGTGGCGGCCTTCGCCGCCGGGATCGGCAGCACGGCGGCGATGACGAACAGCAGGACGAGGAAGCGCATACCGGCCAAGGACGCCGGAAGCGCGCTTCCGGTTCCCTACAAGCGCGGGTCGACCGGCTCGGACTCCAGCGCGAGCACCGCGAACACGCATTCGTGCACGCGGTAGAGCGGCTCGCGGCGGAGGAAGCGCTCGAGCGCCTCGATCCCGAGCGCGAACTCGCGGGCGGCGAGCGATCGCTTGCGGCCGAGCGCGCGGCTGCGCAGGCGATCGAGCTGGTCGGTGTACTCGGGGCCGTAGATGATCCGCAGGTACTCGCGCCCGCGGCACTTGATGCCGGGCTGGACCAGGCCCCTTCTTCCGGCGGCGGTGAATGACGCGGGCTTGACGACCATCCCCTCGCCCCCGTTCGCCGTCAGTTCCTCCCACCAGGCGGTCGCGTCCGCCTCCTGGGCGGGATCGGTGACGTCGACGAAGCGGCGCTCGGTGCGGACGATCCAGCCCGGATCGGCGGCGGCCAGCGCGTCGCAGCGTTCAAGGTGCCAGGCGTGCTCGCGGCCGGCGAACGCGCCGCTCTCGGCGGCCAGCACGTGGAACGGGGCGACGCGCAGGTCACCCCCGACGTAGCGCTCGTACGCCTGCACGTAGCGGTCGGCGTTCGCGGCTCGCTCGCGCTGGCGCTCCAGCAGCGCGCCGGCATCCCGGCCGCGGGCGACGGCCTGCTGCAGTGCGGTCGTCGCGGCCGCGAGGCTCGCGCGGGCGGCGGCCCCGACCGGCGCGTACTGGCGGCGGATCAGGTCCATCGCCTTGGCGGACCACGGCATCACCTCGCAGTCGAGCACGAGCCAGCCGGTGCCGAGGTCATCGAACAGCCCCGCGCGCTCGGCGGCCGCTCGCAAGCGTGCCGTCAGGGAATCCCTCGATGCGATTTCAGGCCCAGAGCCGGCGAGCGCGGGCTCCGCGTCGTCGAAGAACGGCCGGCCGGTGCGCGTGTAGAGCGCGCCCGCACCGTCGATCCCGAAGCGCTCGCGGCCGACGTCGGCGTCACGGCACACGACGGCGATCGCGCGCGAGCCCATGTGCTTCTCCTCGCACACCACGTGTGGCACGCCCGCGGTGCGGAACTCGGCGAACACCTCGGCGGGGTGCTCGAGCAGGTCCTCGCGCGACGACGTGGCGGGCGGCGCCATCGTCGGCGGCAGATAGACGAGCCAGCGCGGATCGATCGCGAAGCGGCTCATCACCTCCAGCGCGCCGGCCGCGTGCTCCTCGCGCACCGTGACCTGGCGGCCGAGCCGCGTGTGCACGATGCGCTTGCCGGCCACGTCCTCGACGTCGAGCAGGAACGCGGGGCGCTCGGGCGCGGCGAGCGGCTTGACCGGCTCGTAGTAGGTGCGGCGCGCGGGGACCGAGACGAGCTCTCGCTCGGGCCAGCGCAGCGCGGTCAGCGCGCCGCCGAACACGCAGCCGGTGTCGATGTTGATCGTGTTGTTGAGCCACTCCGGCTCCGGCACCGGCGTGTGGCCGTAGACGACCGTCGCGCGCCCGCGGTAGTCGGCGGCCCAGTTTCCGCGCACGGGCAGTCCGTACTCGTCGGTCTCACCCGTGGTGTCGCCGTAGAGCGCGAAGTCGCGCACACGGCCGGAGGCGCGGCCCTGGTAGCGCTCGAGCATGCCGGCGTGCGCGACCACGAGCTTGCCGCCGTCGAGCACGGCGTGGCTGACGAGGCCGTCGAGGAAGTCGCGGATGGCGTCGGTCGGCTGGCCCTCCAGCTGCGCGAGCGTCTCGCCGAGGCCATGCGTGATCTGGACGTTGCGGCCCTTGAGCTTGCGGACGAGCTTGGCGTCGTGGTTGCCGGGCAGGCAGATCGCGTCCGGCAAGCTCATCACGAGCTCGAGCACCCCGGGTGTGGCCGGGCCGCGGTCGACGTAGTCGCCGACGAAGACCAGGCGGCGCCCCTCGGGGTGGCGGCCATCGGCGTAGCCGAGCTTTGCCAGCAGCTCGGTGAGCTCCGCGTGGCAGCCGTGGACGTCGCCGATGACGTCGAACGGGCCGGTTTCGGCGCTGCGATCGGTCCACAGCGGCGAGCGCGTGAGCTGGGCGTCGTCGGTGTCCTTGAGCACCCAGGTGCGGCGGAAGCCCTCCTTCTGGAGCCCGCGCAGCGAGCGGCGCAGGTCGGCGCGCTGGCGGCGCACCACGTGCGGGCCGAAGTCGCGGTCCGGACGGGCCGCGTTGCGCTCGTGGCAGACCGCCTCGGGCGCGTCGAGCACGATCGCCACCGCGAACAGGTCGTGCTCGCGCGCGAGCTTGAGCAGCGGCGCGCGCGACTCGCGCTGCACGTTGGTGGCGTCGATCACGGTCAGCCGGCCGTTGGCCAGGCGCCGGCTCGCGATCTCGTGCAGGACCGCGAACGCGTCCTTGGTGGCCGCCTGGTCGTTCTCGTCGTCGGCGACCAGGCCGCGGCAGAAGTCGCTCGAGATCACCTCGGTCGGCTTGAAGTGGCGCGCGGCGAACGTGCTCTTGCCCGAGCCGCTGGCGCCCATCAGCACGACCAGGCTCGGGGAGGGAAGCTCGATCCTCATCGCTCGAACACCGCCATCTGCGTCGGCGGCCCGGCCTGCGGGTCCTCGGGGCCGATCGGGAGGTGGCGCACGCGATAGCCGTGGCGCCCGGCCACGCCGGCCGCCCACTCGGCGAACTGCGCGCGCGTCCACTCGAAGCGGTGGTCGGAGTGCCGGAACTCGCCGGCCGGCAGCGTCTCCCAGATGCGGTTGTACTCGGCGTTCGGCGTCGTCACCACCACGGTGCCGGGGCGCGCGGACGCGAACACGTTCAGCTCGGCCGCCTCCAGGCGCGGCGGGTCGAGGTGCTCGATGACCTCGACGAGCGCCGCGGCGTCGTAGCCCATGCAGGCGCTTGTCGCGGTAGGTCAGCGGGCTCTGGATCAGGCGGATGCGGGAGTCGTGGCGGAGGTCGAGCTTCAGCCGGCGCTCGGCCTTCTCGAGCGCGCGGGCGGACACGTCGACGCCGACGAGCTCCTCGTAGCCGTCGCGGGCGAGCCGCTGCAGCAGCGCCCCGGCGCCGCAGCCGAGGTCGAGCACCCGGCGGGCGCCCGACGCCTTCAGCACGGCCTGCACGCTCCCGAGCCGCTGGTCGCGCAGCGGCGTTCGCTCCTCGGGCTCGTCCTCGGGTGGCGCCACCTCCTCGAATCCTGCCAGCACCGGGCTGTAGAGCCGGCGCTCGTGCTTGAGGTAGCGGCGCGCGATCAGCCCGCGCTCAGGGTGCGCGGACAGCCAGCCCTCGCCTCGCCGGAGCAGCTTCTCGATCTCGCTCTCGTCAACCCAGTAGTGCTTCTCGTCGTCGAGCACCGGGAGCAGGACGTAGAGGTGGCGCAGCAGATCGGCGAGCCGCGTCGTCGCTTCGAGACGGAGCGCGACATAGCTCCCGGCTTCGAGCGGTTCGGCATGCACCTCATAGCCGAGCGGCTCGAAGAGCCGGCGCACGAGCGTGCCGCCGGGTACCGCGGGAAGTTCCGCGACCAGCGGAATCGGCTGGTTCGCGTCGCGCTCCTTGCAAGCGCCCTCGAGCGCGCTCTTGTAGACGTGCGTGAGCGCGACGCTGAGGAACGAGGAGGCGACGTACGGGCGGTCGTTGACGTACTGCGCGAGCGCGAACGCGCTCCCGCCACGGCGGACGAGCCCGACGGGATCGACCTCGAGCAGCAGCGCGGCGGTGCAGCGCTCATCGCTCGCCTCGGGGTAGAAGACGTGCGCGGCGCCGAACGGCACGCTGAAGCGCTGGACGCGGTCGGGGTGCTTGTGCAGCAGGTATCCGAGGTCGGTCGCGGGGCGGTGCGTGGTCGTGAGGGTCAGCAGCACGGCGTGGCACCGTAGCGGCATGATGGGAGGCGTGGCGGGATGGCAGAGCGTGGATTCGAACGCGGTCGAGGCCTACCGGTGGCGGGACGGCGTGCTCGAGCTGCGGTTCGTCGACAACGGGCAGGTGTACGAGTATCCGTGCGATGAAGCGCTGCTGGCGCGGTTCCTCGGCGCGGATTCCAAGGGCGCGTTCGTCAACCGGGTGCTCAAGCCGCTCGAGCAGCGGGCTCGAACCCGCGCGCAGTTCGCGCTGCAGTCGCACACGTTCGAGAGCCGCGGGTACGTCTTCACCGACGAGGGCATCCTCGGCTGGATCGAGGCGCACACGCCGGTACGCGGCGACGACCGGATCCTCGACGTGGCCGGCGGCACCGGCGCGCTCGGCCGCCATCTGGTCCGCTCGGCCGCCTCGTGCGTCGTCCTCGACCTCGTGCCGGAGATGCTTGCACGCGGCGCGGCCCACGGCGACCGCGACGTCCTCTACGTGCTCGGCGACGCAACCGCGATGCCGTTCGCGGACGCGCAGTTCGACCTGATCGTGTCGCGCTTCGCCGTCCACCACTTCGACGATCCGGCCACGGTGTTCCGCGAGATGGCGCGCGTGGGCGTCCCTGGCGCGCGGGTGGTCGTGATCGACATGATCGATGGCGGCTTGCGCCACAACGAGCTGGAGCGGCTGCGCGACCCGAGCCATACGTCGGCCTTGAGCCACGAGCGGCTCGTCGCGCTGCTGCGCGACGCCGGCTTCGACGCCGCCGTCGTCGCCGAGCGCGAGCACACGATGGACGCGGACCGCTGGCTCGCCCAGGCGCACGGCTCGCGCGAGCCGGTCGAGACCGCGCTGCGCGCCGAAGCGGAGGGCGGCGCGCTCACCGGCCTTCGCGCGCGTCGGGTGGACGGCGCGTTGCAGATCACTCAGACCTGGGCGATTGCCGCTGGCGAACGTCAACGGCAGCAGTAAGGGGAAGCCGGAGAAAGGTGCGGTGACTGTAAATCGATCATCGCCTCGAGCTCCGAGCGAGGGGGTGACGCACGTTTGTGTCCTGTGAGGCAACAAACGTAGGTCACCCCTAGTCCGATGAGCGAATCCCTGGTCGATCGCGATCGTTTACCGTCCCTGGATGATCGTTTCTGGTAAGCCCCTCCCCCTACCGGGCAGTTGCCGTTCGCGAACGGCGCCCAACACCGCGGCGCGTCCCCTCCAGAGGCGAACGCCGAGCGGGCGGACGCAAAGCTGCCGGGCAGGGACTCGAACCCCAACTACCAGAGCCAGAATCTGGCGTGCTGCCAATTACACCACCCGGCAAGGGGCAGGGCGAGCAGTATAGGACCGAGCAGGCGGACTGCGCCGTCCGAACTGCTTCACGGCAGGTATGCTCAGCGCTACATTGAAGGAGGGAGGCGCCCAAGGTATGGCGAGGGTGCCTGTACCTTCCGACAACGAGGGACGGCTCGAATGGCGGATGCCGGAAACGGCTCAGTTCAGCTCTTGGAAGCGGACCCGGAGCTCGCGCGCGGGCTGGACCCGCGACGGGTACGGGAGGTCAGCCAGAGGCTGTTCGCACGGGCGATCGACGTACCCCGGGGAACGTGGTCTCCGGGAAGAGCGCTGAGCGGCGGGAGCCAGCCCATCGGGCTGCTCGTCCTCGAAGGCTTGCTGGTGCGCGAGGCGATAGTCGGGGATCACCCGTGCGCCGAGCTGCTCGGGCCGGGTGACCTGCTGCGCGCCTGGGATGACCGCGACGCGGAGGTGCTGCTTCCGCGCACGGTCGAGTGGAGCGCGCTGAGCGCGGTCCGGCTGGCGGTGATCGATCAGGCGCTCGCGGTGCGGGCGGCGCAGTGGCCGGAGATCTTCGCCTCGCTCGTCGAGCGGGCGGCGCGCCGCGCGGAGAGGCTCGTGGTGATGCAGGCGATCGCCCACCTCACGCGCGTGGACGACCGGCTGCTCGCGCTGCTGTGGTCCCTGGCCGAGCGCTGGGGCCGCGTGGCCCCGGGCGGCGTGGTCGTGTCACTACGGCTTCCCCACCGCACGCTTGCGGGCATGGTCGGCGCGCGCCGGCCGTCGGTCACGACCGCGCTGGGCCAGCTCATCAGCCGCGGCGAGATCGAGCGCCGGCCCGACGGAGGCTGGCTGCTGCGCGGCGAGCCGCCCGAGGCGCACAAGCGTCCCGCCGACCAGGCGAGCACCACCGCCTACCAGTCGCACTCGGCGTCCGCGTAAAGCGAGGCCCGAGCCCGCGAGTTTGTCGCAGCTACGCGACGAACTCGCGTGGCGTTCCAGAAACTCGCCCGCCGGATGCGGCGGTGGCGACCCGCCCCGCGGAGGAGCGGGTCGCCTGCCGCTCGCGTCGCCAATGCCCACTGGGCCCAGGGCGGAGGGGTGCCCTTGTTTGCAGGCCGGGCGCAGATTGCGCCCGAGCGACGGCGAGATCCGTCTTCTCTCGTAGCGAATGGTACGGGACGGACGCCTTACCCGCGGCTGTTCCCGCCCACAAATTGCGCGGTGATGTCCCCTTCAATGCCCGGATCGAGCACGACGAGAACCTCATCCCCGGCCTCGACCACGGTATCGGCCTTCGGGACGAAGCCCGATCCGTTGCGCAGGACGGAGATCACCAGCGCGCCCTCGGGCAGCCCCATCTCGGCGACCGCGCGACCCGCTGCCGGCGCGTCCTCGCTGACCACCAGCTCGATGATCTCCAGCCGCTCCTCCGGCAGGTCGAGCAGGTGCACCATGCCGTAGCGCGGCACCTCGTGCTCGATCAGCCGCAGGATCAGGTCGGTCGCCGAGACCGCCGGCTGGATGCCGAGCAGCTTGAAGTGGTCGAGGTTCCGCGGGTTGTTGACGCGGGCGATGATCCGCTCGCAGAGATACTTTTCCTTCGCGACCTGGCAGATCAGCAGGTTGTCCTCGTCGTCGCCGGTGACCGCCACCACGAGGTCGGCGCGCTGGATGCCGGCGCGCTCGAGCACCCACAGCTCGGTCGCGTCGCCGTATTGGACGGCGTGCTCGAGCTCCTGCTCGACGGTCAGGTAGCGGCGCCGGTCCTGCTCGATCGCGGTCACCTCGTGACCCTTCTCGAGCAGCTCACGCGCGAGGTTCCAGCCGACCTTGCCGGCGCCGGCGATGATCACGTACAGCTCGGCCATCAGATATCCGAGAGCGCCGCCTGCTGAAGCTGCTCGATCGCGATCTGCGTCGGACAGATCGTCCGCAGCCCCTGCTCCGAGTACCACGCTGCGCGGCGCGGGTCCAGAACGCGCGCGATCACGCGACCGACCTCGAAGCGCCGTTGCGCGATTTGCGCGACGACGAGGTTCGTGTTGTCGCCGTTGGTCGAGGCGATGAACACGTCGGCCTCCTCGACGCCGGCCTCGAGCAGCGCGTCGACCTCCAGCGCGGTGCCGATCGTGAAGCGGCCGCCGGCCTCTTCCCAGGAGCGACCGAGCTCGACGTCGAGCCGCTCGTGCGACAACGGATCCTCATCCAGCACCGAGACGGTGTGCCCCGCCTGCAGAGCTGACGTTGCCAGCGCGGACCCCACCCGTCCCGCCCCTACGACCATGACGAACACGTGCGAGAGCCTAGCGTCCGGCCGCCGGATCGGACATCTCACCGCTACCTGGCGCGGCGAGGGGGTGTCCGAGGGGCGTCGGGAGCGCCTGAGGCACCGGACCCATCGGGTCGATCTGCGCCGGCTTGCCGTCGCGCGCGGCCGGCGGCGCGGTGAGGATCACGCGGCACGGCGCCTTGTTGATCACGTAGCGGGTGGTCTCCCCCACCGCCGTGTCGTGCAGCCCCGGCTTGCCGCCGAGCCGCAGGCCGCCGCCGACGCGCGTCGGCTCCTCGGCGGCCAGGACGACCGCCTCGACGCCGCGCCGCTTGGCCTCGTGGACGATCGCCTCGCCGGCGCGCCGCGCGCGCACGACGGCCGTCGCGACCTCGACGCCCTCGTACTCCTCACCCACCGCCTTCGCGCGCTTCAGAGCGGCCCGTGCGCGCTTGAGGTCCTCGTCGGGCACGCGCGCGTCGAGCGGCAGCGCCATCGGCACCTCGAAGATCCACAGCGCCTCGATCACGGCGCCGCCCTCACCCTCGGCATCGTCGTCGGCGGCGAGCCGCCCCGCCGTCTGCATGATGTCGTCGTCGAGCGGCGTGCCGAGGATCGGGACGAGCATCGAGCCGTACTCGGCCTCGGTCGCCCGCCGCCGCGTCAGCGCGGCCTCCGGCACCGTGACCCGCTTGAGCAGGGACTTGTCCTGCGACGTGCGGTAGCCGACGTAGAGCGCGACCCCGAACCCCATCCAGACGAGGCCGACCCAGCGCGCGCCGCCGTGCTCGATCAGCAGCGCGATGAACGCCAGCGCCGACATCACGACGCACAGCGCGCCGAGGATCGGCAGGTCGCCGCCGAATACGCGCACGTTGAGCGGCATCCGGTACGGCCGGTCGCGCTCGGGCTCCTTGTAGCGCAGACGGACGACCGACAGCCCCACGATGAAGAACGCGAGCGTCGCGCCGAACGCGCAGATCGCGGCGAGGAACTCGAGATCGGCGGGGATCAGCAGCCCGATCGCGACGATCGCGCCGAACGCGATCACGACCACCGGCGTCGCCCGCGTGGCCTGCAGGTAGCCGATCCGCGACGGGATCTGCCGGTTGACCGCGAGCGCGTAGCCCAGCCGCGAGAGGCCGAGCATCGCCGACTGCGCGGCCGCGATGAGGATCACCACGGCCGAGACCGCGATCACGTAGCGCAGCACGTCGCTCAGCCAGGCCTGCTCGAACGCGTCGGCGATGCCGATCAGCGGCGCCTCGACGTAGCGCCCGCCGGTCTGCGGCAGCACCGAGGACGCGACGAGGGCGATCCCGACGTACGGCACCACGGCTGCGATCAGCCGCACGCCGATCAGCCGCCGGAGGCCCTTGCGGCCGATCGCCACCTGCCCGGCGAGCCCGGAGGACGCGTCGATGCCGCTGAAGGCCACGAGCACGAGCGGGAACGCGAACACGACGTCCTCGAGCTTCGGCGTGCCGGCGATCGACGCCGGGTGGGCGAGCACGTCGGGCTCGAACAGCAGCGCCATGCCGAGCGCCACGAGCGCGACCTGCACGAGCAGGTCGGCGAGCACGAGCACGGCCACGCGGTCGTAGCGGCGCGGCCCGGCACCGCGGATCGCCACCAGCGCGACGTAGAGCACGACCACCGTGGCGGTCGCGAACTCGACCAGCCCGGTGTTGAACTCGTGCCAGAACGTGCCGAGGTAGTCGGTCGTGGCGAACGCGCACAGCGCGACGAGGATCAGGTAGTCCAGGCAGATCGCCCAGCCGGCGATGAAGCTCATCAGCTCGTTGAACGCGTAGCGGGCGATCACCGTCGCCCCGCCGCGCTCCTGGTGCAGCGACGCGCCCTCGACATAGCACGGCACGACCACCGCGAACAGCACCGCTCCGGCGAGGAAGACGAGCCACGTGAGCCCGAGCGCGCGCTCGGCGACCAGCCCGACCGAGAAGTAGATCGACGCGGCGATGAAGCCCTGGACGATCCCGAACAGCGCCGGGCTGCCGAGCTGCTTGCGCAGCCCCGGCGGCTCGAGCGCATGATCGAGCTTCAGCCACTCCTTCATCGCTTGAGCTCCAGATACAGGCGCGCGGCGCCGGCCGCCACGAACAGCACCCCGAACACGATGCCGACGGCCACCGCGCCACCGCCGAGCGACAGCGTGCGGACGATCAGCGCGAGGCCGATGACCACCATCAGGCCCGAGAGGACGCGGGTCATGCCCGCTCCCTCGCGAGCGCGCGGCGGCGCTGCCGGTGCGTGCGGGCGTCGGGCTGGGACTCGATGATCACCCGGCACGGCCGCTCGGCGAGCACGGTCTCGAGCGTCTTGCCGAACAGCGACGCGCCGTCGATGCGCTCGGGCAGCGGCATCACGATCGCCGCCGCGCGCATGTCGACCGCCTCCTCGACGATCCGCCGCCCGGCCTGCCCGGAGCGGATCTTCTCCATGTGCCCGGAGACGCGCGCTCCGGCGCGCACCTTGGCCTGCTCGATCAGCGACTCGGCAGCCGCCTCCGCCTCGGGCATGCGGGCGCCGATCGGCAGCGAGGCCGGCACGGTCACCAGCGCGAGCACGTGGATCCCGCGCCGCTTGCGCGCCGCGAGCTTGGCCGCGGTGGCGACCACCGACTCGTCGTAAACCCCGTCGGCCAGCGGCACCAGCACCGAGTCGTACTCGGCCTCGTGGTCGACCACCGGCTGCGGGATCGCGACCTTGTGCGTCGAGGTGAGATCGAGCCCGTGGTGGCGGCGATAGAGCATGTAGACCAACACGCCCAGCGTCAACCAAGCGACGCCGGTGATCGCGACGGCCGGGTGCAGCACGACGGTGACGACGAACGCCGCGGCCGTGCCCAGCCCGCCGATGACCGCGAACATCGGCACATCGCGCCCGCCGATCGTCAGGTTCCCCGGCCCGCGGTAGGGGCGTGGGAAGTCGGGCTTCGACACGCGCAATCGGAGCACGGCGAGGTGGGCGATCGTGAACGACAGCATCGCACCGAACGCGTACAGGTTGCCGAGGAAGTTGGCCTGTCCCGGCAGCGTGATCAAGATCGCCACGACGCCGAACACGACGATGCCGATCCACGGGGTGCGGTAGCGCGGGTGCAGCTGGCGCAGCCGGTCGGGCAGCTGGCGATGGATGCCCATCGAGTAGACCAGCCTCGACACGCCTATCAGCCCCGCGTTGGTCGCCAGGAAGAGGATCGTCGCCGCGAGGATGCCGACGTAGATCTCCGCAGGGCGCTGGAACGTGCCGAGGTTGAGGTTGGCGACCAGGCCGGCGATCGGGTCGCCCGCGTAGCCGCCCTTCTCCTCCGAGACCCCGAGCAGCGTCTGGTACGTGCCGTCGGCGGCCTGCGTGACCGGAAGCGCCACGAGCGCGACCGCGGGCAGCGTGAAGTAGATCGCGAACACGGCGATCTCCACCCGCTTGATCGCCGCGGGTATCGACCGTGTCTCGTCCTTGGCCTCCTCGGCCATGTTCGAGATCGTCTCGATGCCCGTGTACGCGATCATGCCGATCGGGATCGCGAGGATGAAGTCCTTCCACGTCGGCGCGATGCCGAGGTGCACGTTCTCGATCAGCTGGTGCGGGTCCGGCGCCAGGACGAGGGCGATGCCGACGATCACCAGCAGGACCTGGGTGAGGAAGTCGACGACCGCGAGCCCGATGTTGAGCCCGGCCGACTCCTTGACGCCGAAGACGTTGATCGCGGAGAGGACCGCGATGATCACGGCGCCGCCGACGATGTCGCCGGGCGAGTGCCGCAAGCCCTCCCAGAACACGCTGCCGAGGTAGTGCGGCACGAAGAACGCCGAGATGGCGACCGTGACGACGTAGTTGAGCATCTGGCCCCAGGCCGCGAAGAACGACCAGAACTCGTTGAACGCGCGGCGCGCGAAGCTCGACGAGCCGCCCGCCTCCGGGTACATCGCGGTCGCTTCCGCATATGTCGCGGCCGTGCAGACGAAGAACAGGCCCGTGATGATGAAGACGACCGGCGTCAGGCCGAGCGCGTAGGAGGCGACGAGGCCCAACGCGTAATAGATCGACGAGCCGACGTTGCCGTAGGCGGTCGAAAAGAGGGCATTGACCCCCAGGACCCGTTCGAGGCCTTCCAGCCTGCGTCTCGCCATCTCTGCGGCGATTCTAGGATCACGCTCATGTCCGCGGCCTTATTGGTGATCGACGTGCAGACGGCCTTCGATCAGGCTGAATTCTGGGGTCGTCGCAACAACCCGGAGTGCGAAGCGAACATTGCGTTACTGCTCGGCGCCTGGGACGGTACGCGCGTGTATGTCCGCCACGACTCCGACGAGCCCGGCTCGCCGCTGGCGCCGGACTCTCCGGGGAACGCGTTCAAGGACGTGATCAGCGGCGTGCCCGACCTGCTGGTGACCAAGCAGACCAACTCGGCGTTCTACGGGGAGCCCGACCTGCACGCATGGCTGCAGGCGCGCGGGATCGACTCGCTCGTCATCTGCGGCATCACGACCGACCATTGCGTCGAGACCACGACCCGGATGGCCGGCAACCTCGGCTACGACGTGAGGCTGGTGCTCGACGCCACCCACACGTTCGACCGCCGCGGCCCGGACGGGGTGGTGGTGACCGCCGACGAGCTCGCCCGCGCGACGGCGGCGAGCATCCACGGCGAGTTCGCCGCGGTGGTGTCGACGCGCGACGTGACCGACGAGGAAAGGAGCGGCCATGGCGCCGCCTAAGCGACGGACGTGTGCCCAGCAGATCGTCCACGAGCTGCTCGTGGAGACCGACCCCGGTTACCGCGCGCGTCGGCTGAAGGTCGAGGAGGACGTCCGCAAGGCGATCAACAGCGGCCTGGCGATGCGGACGGTGGCGAGGCTGATCACCATCCCGGTCGTCGTCCATGTCGTCTACCGGACCGCTGCCGAGAACGTCTCCGACGCCCAGATCAACAGCCAGATCAAGCAGCTCAATCTCGACTACCGGGCCAAGAACCCGGACATCAAGAAGGTGCCGGATGCGTGGAAGTCGCTCGTGGTCGACGCGAACATCGAGTTCGCGCTGGCGACCAAGGACCCGTCGGGCAAGAAGAGCAACGGCATCATCCGCACGAAGACGACGGTGCGCGAGTGGGGTCCCGACGACGCGGTCAAGTCCGCCAAGAAGGGCGGCGCCGACGCATGGCCGCGTGACAGCTACCTCAACCTGTGGGTCTGCTCTCTCGGCCAGGGGCTGCTCGGCTACGCGCAGTTCCCGGGCGGAGCGGCGAAGACCGACGGCGTGGTGATCCTCAACACCGCCTTCGGCACGACCGGCAGCGTTGCGGCGCCGTTCAACAAGGGCCGCACGGCGACGCACGAGATCGGGCACTTCCTCAATCTGCGCCACATCTGGGGCGACCGCAACGACTGCTCGGGCAACGACTTCGTCGCCGACACCCCGCCCGCCCAGGCTGCGAACACCGGCAAGCCGAAGTTCCCGCACATCACGTGCAACAACGGGCCCAACGGCGACATGTTCGTCAACTACATGGACTACACCGACGACGACGCGATGTTCATGTTCACGGTCGGCCAGGTCGCGCGGATGAACGCGACGCTGGCGGGGCCGCGCAAGACACTGGCGGCCGCGAAGGTCTAGGACCGAACCGCCAGCACCGCCTTCCCCGCCACCTGCCGGTCGCGCAGCGCGTCGAGCGCGGCCGGCAGCTCGCTCCAGTCCGCCTCCAGGCCGATGTCGGCGACCAGCCGGCCCGACGCCAGCAGGTCCAGCAGTACGGCGATGTCGGCGCCGGCGGTCGCCTCATACAGGGCCGACAGGAAGGTCTCGATCCGCGCCTGAGCGTGGTCGGCGACCAGCGTCCTGAAGTTCAGCGGCGCGTCATCGCCCGAGGAGTTTCCGACCAGGACGATCGCGCCGTCGAACGCGACGGCGTCGATCGCCGCCGCCAGGCTCGCGCCGCCGGCCGACTCGAGAATCAGGACGTACGGCCCGCCGTCCACCTGGTCGATCACCTCGGCCGCCCCGCGCTCACGCAGGCGCTCCGCGTCGCGCGTCGCGACTGCCGTCACGCGCGCGCCCGACAGCTCGGCGAGCTGGACGGCGAAGGAGCCGACGCCGCCGGACGCGCCGGTTATCAGCACGCGCTTGCCCAGCAGCGAGCCGCCGCGGCGGATCGCGTTGAGCGCGGTCGTGCCGGCCATGGGCAGCGCGGCCGCGGCGGCGAAGCCCACGCCGTCGGGCAGCGACGCGATCCGCCGCGTCGGCACGGCGGCATACTCCGCCCAGCCGTGGAAGTCGGCCAGCGCGGCGACGCGCGTGCCGGCCGGCGGCCCGCTGCCGTCGGCGGCGGCGCGCTCGACCACGCCGGCGATGTCCTGGCCGGGGATCCAGTTGTCGCGCATCGCCAGCAGCCGCAGCTCGCCGCGGTTGAGCGCGAACGCGCGCACGGCGATCAGCGCCTCGTCCGGCGCCGGCTCCGGGACCGGCACGTCGCGGAGCTCCGTCCGGATCGCGCCGTTGGGGTTCGAGATCACAGCTTGCATGACCGATAGGAGACCACGCGTGCGCGGATGGACCAAGGCCCGGATCGGTCTGCTTGCTGTGCGCCGGCTCGAAGACGAGGTCCGGGTACGGTCGAGCTCGACCTCGAGGATGAGGTCGAGCCGCTCCGCATGTATCTCGCGCACCGCGCGCAGCCGCGCGCGGCGGTGACGTCGCTCGTCGTCCGCGCTCGCGCTGAACCGAATTCTTAGGCGATCAGCGGGATGATCAGGAGGGCGACGATGTTCGCCACCTTGATCATCGGGTTGATGGCGGGGCCGGCGGTGTCCTTGAACGGGTCGCCCACGGTATCGCCGGTGACCGAGGCGGCGTGCGCGTCGGACCCCTTGCCGCCGTACGCGCCGTCCTCGATCAGCTTCTTCGCGTTGTCCCACGCGCCGCCGCCCGAGGTCATCATCACGGCGAAGAACAGGCCGACGACGATGACGCCGATCAGCAGGCCGCCGAGCATCTTGTCCGAGAGGATGCCGACCACCAGCGTGAACACGATCGGGATCAGCGACGGGAGGATCATCTCGCGCTGGGCGGCCTTGGTCACGATGTCCACGCACTGGCCGTACTCGGGCTGCTCGGTGCCGTCCATGATCCCGGGGTGCTCGCGGAACTGGCGGCGGACCTCCTCGACGACGGCGCCGCCGGCGCGCCCGACCGCCTCCATTGAGAGCGAAGCGAACAGGAGGACCATCATGCCGCCGATCAGCAGGCCCATGAGGACCTTCGGATCGTCGATCGCGAACAGGATGGGCTTGCCGAGCTCGTCCTGCAACTCGATCTTGAACGCCGCGAACAGCACCAGCGCGGCCAACGCGGCCGAGCCGATCGCGTAGCCCTTGGTGACGGCCTTGGTCGTGTTGCCGACCGCGTCCAGCGGATCGGTCACGTTGCGGACGTCCTCGGGCATGTTCGCCATCTCGGCGATGCCGCCGGCGTTGTCGGTGATCGGGCCGAACGCGTCGAGCGCGACGATCAGGCCGCAGAGCGAGAGCTGCGCCATCACGGCGACGGCGATGCCGTAGACGCCGGCGAGCTCCGAGGAGCCCCAGATCGCCAGCACGATCACGATCGCCGGCGCGGCCGTGGCCTGCATGCCTTGGGCGAGGCCCTGGATGATGTTCGTGGCGTGTCCGGTCTCGGACGCGCGCGCCGTCGACTTCACGGGCGAGAACCGCGTCGACGTGTAGTAGTCGGTGATCACGAACAGCAGGCCGGTGACGGCGAGGCCGATCAGCGAGCAGAAGTAGATGTCGGTCCACGTCGGGGCGTCGGCGCCCGGCAGGCCGTCCATCATCCAGTGGGTCACCGGGATGAACAGCACCCCGGCGATGACGGCGGCGAGGATCACGCCCTGGTAGAGCGCGCGCTCGACGTTGCCGGAGGCGGACTTGACCGCGAACGTGCCGATGATCGACGCGATGATCGAGACCGAGCCGAGGACCAGCGGGAACATGATCACCGTGGTCTCGCCCGGGAAGGTCAGGACGCCGAGCAGCATCACCGCGACCGCGGTCACCGCGTAGGTCTCGAACAGGTCGGCCGCCATGCCCGCGCAGTCGCCCACGTTGTCGCCCACGTTGTCGGCGATCACGGCGGGGTTGCGCGGGTCGTCCTCGGGGATGCCGGCCTCGATCTTGCCGACGATGTCGGCGCCGACGTCGGCGCCCTTGGTGAAGATGCCGCCGCCGAGGCGGGCGAAGACCGAGATCAGCGAGCCGCCGAAGCCGAGGCCGATCAGCGCGTTGACGGCGTCCTTGTTGTCGACGTCGAAGATGAAGGTGAGGATCCCGTAGTAGCCGGCGACCCCGAGCAGCGCCAGGCCGACGACGAGCATGCCGGTCACCGCGCCGCCGCGGAACGCGACGTCGAGCGCCGGACCGATGCCGCCGCGAGCCGCCTCGGCGACGCGCGCGTTGGCGCGCACCGAGACGTTCATGCCGATGAAGCCGGCCGAGGCGGACGCGAGGCCGCCGATCGCGAACCCGATCGCCACCTGGATGTTCTGCAGCGGAATCAGCGCGATGAACAGGACGATGCCGACGATCCCGATCACCGTGTACTGGCGCCGCAGGTAGGCCTGCGCGCCCTCCTGCACCGCGTGGGAGAGGCGCTGCATGGTCTCGTTGCCCGGCGACAGCGCGAGCAGCGAGCGCGTGGTCAACACGCCGTACGCCACGGCGAGCAACGCGCAGATCACGGCGACGAGCGCACCGTGGTCGGTCAGGAAACTTGACAAAGGGAACCCCTCTGGACTCAGACGAAGCAGAAAACGGCAGCCCGAGCGGGGCCGCCGTGGAGCGCGCGCAGTCTACCGCGGGGTCCGGACTACTGCCCCGGCACCCACAGCCGACCCGACGACTGCGCGGGACCCGGCTCCGCCGTCCCCGGCTCGGACGGCTTCTCCTGCTCGGGCGCGGGCGTCTGTGCCCCGGACAGTTGCACATATGCCATCTGCAAGCGCGAAAGCGCGTCCTTGACCGGGCCGAGCTCCTGCCCGTGGCGCGGCTCCAGCAGGGGAAGCAGAGCGCGCGCGGCGTCGATCGCCTGCTTGGTCTGCTCGAGGTCGCGCTTGGGCTCCTGGTCGCCGGGCGGTGCGGCAAGCCCGAGCTTGCGCGCGCCGAGATTGACCATCGTCACGAGCGTCTGGAGCAGCACATCGTCGACCGTGAGCTTCTCCATCTCGGCCTCGATCGCTTGGAGCTCCTCTTCAGAGAACTGTGGGCGGCTCATAGACCTTCTCCTTCGCCGGGTACGTCGCGCGGGTCTCTTCCACGCACTGCTTGAACACCTCGAACGGCGGCGCGCCGGCGTCGATCATCCGGCGCTGGCGCTGGGCGCCGTTGAGCTGCGGGAGGACGACGTCCGCGCCGGTCCAATCCTTCAGGCGGTCGAGCGCCTCGGCGGCCGGGAACTCCTCGACGCGCGGGGCCTCCAGATCGAGCAGGCTGCCGTCCTGGCCGTAGCGGATCGCGCGCCACATGTTCTCCTCGATCAGGTGGCCCGGGAGGTGCCGGTACGGCTCTCCGGCGTCGATCTCGCGCAGCGCCTGGGCGACGCAGGCGACGATCAGCTCCGCCAGCCCGTCGGCCTCGGGGCCCATCGTCTGGGCGTCACAGATGCGCACCTCGATCGTCCCGTAGCTGTGGTGCGGGCGCACCGACCACCAGAGCTGCGTGAACTCGACGATCGAGTTCGTGTGCAGCAGCAGCGCGACGTAGTCCTCCCAGGCCTGCCAGGAGCCGTAGACGTCAGGGATCCCGCAACGCGGGAAGGACTTCGTGAACGTCTGCGAGCGGCCGGAGTGCAGGCCCGAGTCGCGCCCGTCGATGAACGGCGAGTTGGCGCTGATCGCCAGCAGCAGCGGCAGCACGGGGCGCAGGCGGTCGCACGCCTTGATCGCGCGATCGGCGCCCTGGACGCCGACGTGGACCTGCAGCGCGAACGTGTTGTTGCGCCAGGCGACGTACTTCAGGCCGCTCTCGACCCGGTGATAGTGCTCGGTGTCGATGATGTGCTGGTCGCGGTAGTCGCTGAGCGCGTGGGTGCCGGTCGCGGCGAGCGCGACGCCGTGCTTGTCGGCGAGGGCGAACAGGCGCCGCCGGGCCTCGTGCTGGAGCTCGCGGGCGTGGGCGATGTTCTCGCCGCGGCCGGAGCGGATCTCGATCTCGCTCGAGATCAGCTCGCCGGCGATCGCCTCGGCCAGAATCGGGTCGCCGGCGCCGTCGTCGCGCAGCTCCTCGAAGCGCGAGGTGAGCTCGAGCGTGTCGGGATCGACGATCGCCAGCTCCTCCTCGATGCCCACCGTCAGGTCCTGCGAGCCCTCGAAGATCTCGCGCGCCGCAACCAGATCCATGCTTCCCTCAGGTTAGGTAGAAGTACAGCGCGTACAGCAGGTCGACGGCGGGACTCGAGGTGTGCACGGTCACCTCGGGCGGCACCTGCAGCAGCGCCTCGGAGTAGTTGAAGATGATCTTCACGCCGGCGTCGACGAGCAGGTCGGCCAGCCCCTGCGCGGCGGCGGTCGGCACGGCGAGGACGCCGACGACGATGTCCTCCTCCTCGACGATCTGCTTGAGGTCGTCGGTGTGGCGGACCGTCGTGGCGCCGACCTTCTCGCCGAGCTTGGCCTTGTCGGTGTCGAAGATCGCGACGACGCGGAAGCCGTGGTCGGCGAAGATGTCCGAGGAGGCGATCGCCTTGCCGAGGTGGCCGGCGCCGAACAGCGCGATGTTGTGCTGGCCGCTGGTCCGCAGGATCTTGCGGATCTGGCTGACCAGCGAGTCGACGTTGTAGCCCACCCCGCGCTTGCCGAACTTGCCGAAGCCCGACAGGTCGCGCCGGATCTGGGTCGAGTTGACGTGCGTGTACTCCGAGAGCTCCTGCGAGGAGATGGTCTCCTTGCCCATCTTGCGAGCCTGGGTGAGGACCTGCAGATAGCGCGAGAGGCGGGCGGCCACGCCGAGCGAGAGGCGATCCGAGAGGGGGCCGAGCCCGGGGTCGCCCTGCTGTGCGCCGCCGCCGCCGGCCGTGGTCGCGACGTCGCCGAAGCTCATCTGCCCTCACGATAGAGAATGTGGCGCTCTAGAGCGTCCTCATCGACGTGATAGTCGAACAGCTCCTCGCCGTTGAGCGCGACCACCGGGATCCGCTCGAGGTAGCGGGCGTGCAGGGCGTCATCGGCCGTGATGTCGATCTCGCGAAGCTCGAATGGGGCCGCGCGCGCGACGCGCTGGAGGGCCTCGCGGGCCTCGTCGCAGAGGTGGCAGCCGGGACGCGAGTAGAGCGTGATCGTGCTCATCGGGCGAACGTCTTCGAGCGCCGGGTCACGGGCTCGTTGCGGTTCGGCGCCCAGGCGCGGGCGCGGTAGGCGTAGCGGCCCGGCGGGAGCGCCCTGAAGTCGGCCTGCGGGAGCGTGTAGCCGTACTCGGCCGGCATCAGCTCCCTGGCGCCGCCGGGCACGGTGAGCGTGCGCACCGTCTCCCCCTGGTCGTTGATCACGTCGAGCACGAGCGTCTCGGCGAAGCGGACGGTGGTGCCCGTGGTCAGCGGGTCGCCGCGCTCGAAGGTGCCGAGCGTGAAGCGGACGCCGCGGCCGCGGTTGGTCACGCGCAGCGGGCCGAGCGGGACGTTGGGCGGGTCCTGGGGGTGGACGAAGTACGGGATCGACACAAGCGGGCGGTGATTGGCGCCGGTGGCGATCAGACGGCCCGCGCCCTGCGTGGGCGTGCGCACCTTGACCTCCGCCGGGGTCCCCGGGGTGAGCGTGAGGGTGGGCGGCGTGACCTGGCCGTGGCCGCTGGCCTGGAGCGTGAGCGAGGCGCTCGTGGTCGCGCTGAGCGTGAGCGAGATCGGATCGAGCGGGCCCGACGTGGGGTTGGTCGGCTCGGCGATCACCGGGTTCGGCGGCGGAGTGCGCAGCGCGCCCGCGCCGGACCGCTCCGGCGGCAGTCCCGCCGGGTCGGCGGCGGCGATCAGCTGCGCGCGAAGCTGCACCGGTGAGAGCTCCGGGTGCGCGCGGTACAGCCGCGCGGCCGCGGCGGCCACGCGCGCCGCCGCGATCGCGGTCCCGCCGGCGGTCGCGGTCTTCCCGCCCGCCGTGACCGTCAGCGCGCTGCCCGCCGCGGCGACGTCGGGCTTGGCGAGGCCGCCGGCCGACGGGCCCTCTGACGTGAACGGCGACGCATGCGTGGACGGCATCTCGCTGCGCGGGCCGCGCTCCACGCCGCCGAACGAGATCTCGGTGCCGGGCCTGACCTTCAGCAGCTTCGCGGCGGCCTCGCCCGTCACGCCGACGACCGGCGCGGCGGCGCGGCCCGCCGCCATCGCCGGCAGCGGGCGGTCGCCGCGGCGGTCGGCGACGAGGACGACCCGGGCGCCGACGGCCGCGGCCGCGGCCGCCTGGGCGGCGGGGTTCGCCCCCGCCCGCACGATCACGGCGGTGTTGCGCAGCCGCGGGGCGTCGAGCTTCGCGGGGTCGGTCGCGGTCACCGGCCCGGCACTCTTGGCGCTCGCCGGGGCGCCGCCGAGCACGGCGGCGTCGGCGAGCGTGTCGCCGCCCGCCTTCAGCTCCGCGCGCGGCGCGGGCTCCGGGCCGGCCAGCGCGCCGACGGCGAGCGCGTCCGGGGCCGCGGCGGGCGAGCCGATCGTGCCGCTGCCGGGCTTGGCGGCGCCCTCGTCGCCGGCCGGCGCGACCACGAGCGTGCCGAGCCCGGCGGCGGCGGTCACCGCCTGCGCCTCCGGCGAGTCGGCGAACCCGGCGTACGGCGAGTTGACGCCGACCAACGCGACCGGCACGTGGTCGGAGCTGTCGAGGTCGTCGTTGGGGTCGACCGCCCGCTCGAGCCCGGTCAGCAGCTCGTCGGTAGTGCCCATCGCCTCCACGTTCGGCGAGGCGCGCAGGCTGGCGACGCGGATCGGCAGCACGCGCTCTCCCGCCTGGGCGAGGAGCTCGGCCAGCGCCGTCCCGCTCGTCTCCGTGCGGCCGGTGCCCGCGGGGTCGCGGCCCGGTGCGGGGTCGTCGTCGCGGTCCACGGCGTCGTAGCCGGGGTCGGCGTGGGCCTTGAGCGCCTTGACGTCGACGCCGGTGTCGAGCACCGCGACCGGCGGCTGGCCGGGCGACGCGGGCTTCTCCGGCGGGCGGTCGCCTCCGACCGGGACGGGCTCTCCGCTGGCCGGATAGGTCCGCCGCACCGGCTGCACGCGAGCGCCGCGCGAGTTGAGCCGGCCGACGTCCTGCGTGCGCACGGTCGCCGCGAAGCCGTCGAAGACGCGCGTGTAGGCGACGACGTCGCGCAGCTCGATCCCGTTGGCCTGCAGCGCCGAGCGCAACGTCGTCTGCTCGCTCTTGAGGCTGCGGATGTACGCGCTCTGCTGCTCGGCCCCCATCGCCCGGGCGTCCTTGAGCGCGCCGAGCGGCCTGCGGGGAAGCCGGACCAGGACGCGGACCTCGTCCTGCGCCGGCTGCCCGGGGCTGCGGCCGTCGTAGGGCACGGGATCGGCCAGCGTGCCAGGAGGCTTCGCCCCGCCGGGCAGCGATGGCTTGCCACCGGAAAGCAGGACTACGGCGGCGATGAGCGCGGCAACGCCGATGACGGCCAGGCCGATGCGCGCGACGGGAGGCAGGCGGGCGGCGGAGCCGGCCGTGGGCGGCGCCTCGGCGCTCGACACGTCCTCGGCCGGCGCCGGACGCGCGGCGCTCTCGTCGCCGGCCACCAGCTCAGGCGGCGTGTCGGGTGGGGTAGGCGTCAAGGGCGAGGTAGGACGGGAACGCCGCCGCCTGGACCCAGCGGGCGGCGGAGGCGATCATCGCCGCGTTGTCCGTGCACAGCTCCGGCGGCGGGATGTGGACCGGCACGCCGAGGGCGGCGGCGCGCTCGCGCAGCAGGCGGTTGGCCGCGACGCCCCCGCCGATGGCCAGCCGCGGCTCGACCTCCAGAGCGCGCTCGACGCGCGCGATCAGCGCCTGGACGATCGCGTGCTCGTAGCTCGCGGCGAGGTCGGCGGCGCGCCGTGCGGTCTCCTCGGACCCAAGCTCGCGCACCTTGTACAGCAGCGCCGTCTTGAGGCCCGCGAAGGAGAAGTCGAGCCCGGCGACGCGCGCACCGGTGGGAAACGCGAACGCGCTCGGATCGCCAGAGGCCGCGAGCTTCGAGAGCGCCGGCCCGCCCGGATAGCCGAGCCCGAGCAGCCGCGCGCCCTTGTCGAACGCCTCGCCCGCCGCGTCGTCGAGCGTCTGGCCGAGCGTCTCGTAGCCGTCGTGGTCGCGGACGTGCGCCAGCAGCGTGTGCCCGCCGGACGCCAGCAGGCAGACGAACGGGGGATCGAACGGCTCCGGGGCGAGGAAGTTCGCGGCCACGTGGCCCTGCAGGTGGTCGACCGCGGCCAGCGGCAGCCGGCGGCCGGCGGCGATCCCCTTCGCCGTCGCGACGCCGACCAGCAGCGCGCCGACCAGCCCCGGCCCCTGGGTGACCGCGACGGACCCGATGTCGTCGAGCGTCGCGCCGGCGACCGACAGCGCCTCGTCGACCACCGCGTTGGCCAGCTCGAGATGATGGCGCGACGCCCACTCCGGCACCACGCCGCCGAAGCGCCCGTGCACGCCCTGCGAGGACACGACGTTCGCGAGCACTTCGCCGCCGCGGGTCACGACCGCGGCGCAGGTGTCGTCGCAGGACGTCTCGATCGCGAGGATCACTCAGACTCCGGGGACGTCGTCGAGCGTCCCGCGCAGCGTCGCCGGCGTGCGCCACATCACGAGCGCGTCCTCCCCATTGTCCTGGTAGTAGCGGCGGCGGACTCCCGCCGAGCGGAAGCCGAAGCGCTCGTACAGCGCGATCGCGCCGTCGTTGGAGCGGCGCACCTCGAGCGTCAGCTGCGCGTCCGGGCGCACCCGCTCGAGCAGGCGCTCCAGCAGCGCGGTGGCGATCCCGCGGCGGCGGAGATCCGGATCGACCGCCACGTTCATCACGTGCCAGACCGTGTCGTAGCGCGAGCAGATCGTGTAGCCGGCCAGCTCGCCCTCGACCTCGGCGGCGAGGCAGATGCCCGACGGCTTGGAGAGCTCCAGCACGAACATCGCCAGCGACCACGGGCTGGTGAACGCGCGCCGCTCGATCGCGACCACCTGCGGGAGGTCGGCGTAGGTCAGGCGGCGGATCTGAATCGCTGCGGCGGGGGGAGCGGTCACTGGGGCTTGGCGTCCGGCTCGCGGCGGTAGTCGGGGAGCAGGGCGTCTCGGTCGACGGGCTCCCGGGCCCGACCGAGGCGGCACACCATCAGGGCACTCACGCGGTGGGCTTCGGATCCGCCGGCCGGGACAGCCATTCCCGCCCGCTCGAGCTCCTCCCTGAAGCGTACCGCCCCGTCTCCGATCGCCACCGTGCCCGGCGCGAGCTGCCCCGCAAGGGTGGCGGGGTCGATCGCGACCGGCTCGCGGGTGCGCTGCCCGTCCTCGTAGACCGCGGCGAACACCTCGCCGCGCCGGGCGTCGATCAGCGCGGCGACCCGGCCCTCGGGGAGCCCCGCCGCCAGGGCGTCGAGGCTGGAGACCGGCACGACCGGGAGATCCAAGGCCTGCGCGAGCGCACGCGCAGTCGCGATTCCCAGCCGCAGCCCGGTGAAGCCGCCCGGCCCGACGCCGACGCACAGGCGCTCGACCGCGCTCCAGTCGTCCACCACCCGCTCCAGCAGCGGCAGCAGCGTCTGCGCGTGCCGCGGGCGCTCGCCGTCGTCGTGCAGCTCGCGCTCGAAGCCGTCGCCGAGCAGCGCCACGCTGGTGACCGGCGTCGAGGTGTCCAGGCCGGCGATCACTCGACCTCGATCCTGCGGTGGTCGCCGCCGGCGTGCGAGAGCCGGACGCGGTGGGCGACGCGCTCGGGCGGGAACGCGTCGGCGGCGTGCTCGGGCCACTCGACGAACACGATCGCCTCGGGGGCGAAGTAGTCGTCGAGCAGGCCGGGGTCCTCGGCGTCCATGCCCGCGAGCCGGTACAGGTCCAGATGCGCGTACGGGCCGTCGTAGAGGTGGCCGACGACGAACGTCGGCGACGTGATCGGCCCGGTGACGCCGAGCGCGCGCAGCGCGCCGCGCACGAACGTCGTCTTGCCGGCGCCCAGTTCTCCCGAGACGAGCACGACATCGCCCGGCTTCAGGCCGGCGGCGAGCTCGGCTCCGGCGCGCTCGGTGGCCTGCGGCCCGTCAGTCACGGAGGCGCGCACGGAGGGTGACGCCGGCACCCAGGAGCAGCGCGCCGCCGAGCGCGAGCGGCCACGCGTCGACGCCGGTGTACGGAAGCTGGTCGGGCGCCGGCGTCGCCTGCGCCTTGGTCGCGGGCGCCGGCGCCGGCGTCGCGGCGGCCTGCACGGGCGCCGGCGCGGCGGTCGCCGCTGGGCGCGGCGTGGCGGTCGGCGTCGCGTCGCCGCCGAACGGATCCGAGTACTGGTCATCGCCCGCGCCCTGGGCGTAGGCGCCCGCGGGGAGCGCGAGGGAGACGAGGGCGACGGCGGCCCCGTGCCGGAGGCGTGCGACATTCGGCATGGGCAGGCCAGTCTAGAGTCAGCGCCCGATGGCGCACATCCTCCTCCTGACCGACCGCGACTGGACGCACCCCCAAGGCGGCGGGACCGGGGCGAACCTGTACGGCCAGGTCGCGTACTGGCTGGAGTGGGGGCATCGCGTCACCGTGGTGGCCGGGAGCTACGACGGCGCCGCGCCGGTGGAGCACCCCGCGCCGGGCTTGGAGTTGCATCGCATGGGCAACCGGCTGACCGTCTTCCCGCACGCCGCGTGGGCGATCCGGCGCGGGCTGGCGCGCGACGCCGACGTGGCGCTGGAGGTGATCAACGGGATCGCGTTCTGCACGCCGCTGTGGCTGCGGCGCCCGCGCGTCGCGCTCGTGCACCACGTCCACCAGGACCACTACGTGTCCGAGCTCGGCGCCCCGGGGCGCGTCGCCGGCCTGCTCGCCGAGGCGCTGCCGCTGAAGCTGCTCTACCGCGGCACGCCGTTCCTGACGATCTCCGACGCGGCCCGCCGCGACCTGGCGGCGCTCGGCGTGGACGCCGAAGTCGTCTATCTCGGCGTCGAGCCGGTCCGCAGCGCGGCGGCCCGCAGCCCCGAGCCGCGGCTGGTCTACGTCGGGCGGCTCAAGCGCTACAAGCGGATCGAGCTGCTGCTCGACGTGGTCGAGGGCGTGCCGGGCACGGTGCTCGACATCGCCGGCGAGGGCGACCACCGAGCCGACCTGGAGGCCGAGATCCTGCGCCGCGGGCTGGGCGAGCGGGTTGTGCTGCACGGGCACGTGAGCGAGGAGGAGAAGGCGCTGCTGTACGCGAGCGCCTGGGTGAACGTGACCGCCTCCTCCGCCGAGGGCTGGTGCCTGACGGTGATGGAGGCGGCGACCTGCGGGACGCCGAGCGCGGCGTTGCGCGTCGGCGGGCTTTCGGAGTCGATCGCCGACGGCGAGACCGGGCTGCTCGCCGACGACGGCCCGGGCCTCACGGAGGCGGTCCGCCGGCTGGTCGGCGATCCGGGTCTGCGCGAGCGCATGGGCGAGGCGGCCCGCGAGCGGGCACGCGACTTCAGCTGGGAGCGCACCGCGCGGACGACGCTCGACCGGCTCCAGGACGCCGCGGCGGCGCCGGTGGTCGGCTGGCGCGAGGCGGTGGCCGGGTCAGAGACCGTCAAGGCCGCGGGGATGGCGGCGGCGACGCTCGCCTCCAACGCGATCGCGCTGCTGTTCACGGTCCTGTTCGCGCGCATCCTCGGCGCCGAGGACTACGGCTCGCTCGCCGCACTCGTGTCGACGTTCCTGATCCTCGCGGTGCCCGGCTCGGCGATGCAGGTCGCGGTCGCCCGTGAGACCGCGCTGGGACGGCTGGGCGAGGGCGCGCAGCTGGCGGCGACGCTGTCCGCGTGGCGGCGGCGATTGTGGGTCGGGGGCCTGGTGCTGACGGTGGTCGCGATCCTTGCGCGGCAGCCGATCGCCGAGCTTATCTCGGTTTCCGAGGAGTGGGCAGCGGCGGCGACCGCGCCGACCGCGTTCCTGTGGCTCGTGCTCTCGGTCGAGCGAGGCGCGCTGCAGGGGCAGCACGCATACCGCCCGGTCGCTTGGTCGGTCGTGTGCGAGGCGCTGGGGCGCGTGGTCTTCGGTCTCGTGCTGGTCGGCCTGGGGATGGGCGTGACGGGCGCCTACCTCGGCACGCCGCTGTCGATGCTCGCGGTCGCGCTGGGCCTGCGCTGGGTGACGGCCGAGATGCTCGGGTCGGCTTCGGGGACCGGCGCCGCGCGGGCGCTCGGCGAGATCGTCCGCAGCGCGCGTCCCGCCGTGCTCGCCCTGTTCCTGCTCGCCGTGCTGCAGAACGTCGACGTGATCATGGTCAAGCGCCAGATCGGCGGCGACGCCGCCGGCGCGTACGCGGCGGCCGCCGTGGCCGCCAAGGCGGTCGTCTGGGTGGCGATCGGGATCGGGCTCTACCTGCTGCCCGAGGCCGCGCGGGCGTCGCGCAGCGGCGGCGATCCGCGGCGCGTGCTCGTACGCGCCCTGGCTGTGGTCGCCGCGGTCGCGGTGCCGATGCTGCTCGTGTACGCGGCCGCGCCGGCGACCGTGCTGCGGCTCGCGTTCGGCCCGGACACCGTGCAGGCGGCGGACGCGCTGTTCGTGCTCGGCTGCGCGATGGCGCTGCTCGCGATCACCTACCTCGGCGTGCAGTACATGCTCGCGCTCGGGCGACTCTCGTTCCTGTGGCCGCTCGGGCTGATCGCGACGACCGAGGTCGTGCTGCTCGGCAGCGCCGATCTCGAGTCGCTGGTCAGCTTCGCGGGCGTCGTACTGGCGATCCAGGCGCTCGCCGCGGGCTCGGTCCTGGCGCTCGGCTTCGTCGCTCGCGCGCCAGCAGCCGCGCGAGCGTGACGATCAGGATCGCGACCGCGCCGGCCGCGACCCAGTGCACCGCGATGCGCTCGCCCGCATAGTCGGGGTCGTAGCCGCCGCGGTCGTCGACGGGGATGAGCAGCGTGAGCACGGGGACGGCGACCACGAGCAGCGCTCCGGCGGCGGCCAGGAGCGCGGTCGTGGGGATCGCGCGCCAGAGGATCAGGAACAGGCCGGCGGCGAACAGCGGCGTGGCGCGGGCGGCGAAGACGAAGCCGAACGCGGGCGAGAGCACGATCGCGATCACCGCGGCGCGCGCGGCGGGCATGCGCGCGGGGTCGTCGCCCGCTGGCCCGGCAGCGCCCCCCGCCGCGGCATCGCCGCCCGCCGCTGCCGGCGCGGCCCTCGCGCGCCGGCGCCACCCCGCGAACACCAGCGCCGCCAGCACGAGCGCGGCCGCCGCCGAGATCGCTCCCGCGGCCTTCACGATCCGGTTCGGCGCGAAGCCCAGCTCGACGTGCCGGCAGCTCTTTGACACGCGCCAAGCCATGGCGTAGCCGTCCGCGGGCTGCGGGGCGCCGAGGTCGCGGCCGTCGCAGCTCGCGCGCCAGCCGCGGTTGAACGCCTCGCCGTAGACCAGCCACGCCGGGGCGTTCAGGGCGAGGCGGATGCCGCTCCGCGAGCCACGTCCCGCGCGACCCTGCGCGACCACTCGGCCCGGCATGGGCGCGGACGCCTCCGGGCCCGGCGCGGCACTGCGGAGCCGGATCAGGTACGGCGCGAACGTCGCCGCCGGCATCGACAGCCGCGTCTCCCCCGCCGCGAGTGCGACGGTCCCGCACCCGCGGGCCCGCAGCGGCGCCCCCGCGTCGAGCGCGGCGACGCTCGCGATCACCCGCAGGCGGAGCTCGCGCGCGCCGACGGCGCCAGCCGCCGCGCACCGCGCCCGCAGCTCCCCGCGCCGGGGCACGCGGACGCGCGGGATGCCCGCGCCGCTGATCTCCGCGATCCCCACCGCCCGCGCCTGGCGATCCTGGCCGGACGTGCCCTCCGGGAACGACGCTCGCAGGATCTCGAGCCGGAACGTCCGCCCGCGGACGGGCCGCGGAAGCGTGACCCGCCCGCCGGCGCCGACGGTCGCGACCACGCCATCGGCCGCCGCGGTCAGCCGGATCTCGCGCGGCTCCCGCACCCGTGGCAGGGCGGCCAGCGTGAACGTCCGCACGGTCTCCTCGCGCGGCGTCGTCCACTCCAGCCACGTCTTGTGGCCCTCCATCCACGAGCCGATCCACGGCACCGGGGTGCCGTCGAACGCGCTCGACGCGCGCCACGCCGGGCGGCCCTGGAAGCGCGCCGACGAGTCGAACGTCCCGTCGACGCCGACGAGCCGGTCGAGCGCGGAGTCGGGCGCGTCCGCCGCGACGTTGACCCAGCCATCGACCTTCCAGTCGCGCGCCGCGGGCGGCGAGAAGACGCGCTCCAGGCCGGTCTCGCCGTCGGAGCGGTCGCGGACGAGCCCGGCGGTCGCCGGCCCGTGCCACCGATCGCGGCTGAACGGGTCGTCGCCGGTCGTGCGCTGGAACAGGTAGGTCAGGCCCGTCCCCGAGAGATCGCGGCCGGCCAGCGCGCGCTCGGCCACGACCGGCGGCCGCAGCGCCTCGGTCGCCTTCACGCCGGGGATCGACAGATCGCGGATGCCTCCGGCGCGCTTGCGGACGCCGGGGGCGCGTCGCACGGACGCGACCTGCACGCGCAGCGAGCGCACGCCGCGCAGGTGCAGCGGCAGCCGGTTCACGCCGTCGTGGACGTCGAACCGCCGCCCGGCGATCTCCACCGCCAGCACCCGGCAAAGGTGGTCGTTGTACGGCTCGAGGTCGACGTACGGGACGTCGCGCGGCGTCGTGAAGCCCACCTCGAGCCAGTGGCGGTCGGGCTCCAGCGCGCGGTCGGACTCCCAGTAGGTCGCCCGGTCGCCGTCGAGCGCGGCAAACGGCCGGTGCTCCGGGAACTGGGGGAAGCCGGGCGAGAACGGCGCGCGGATCGAGGCGACGCCGCCGAGCACGGCGACGGTCTGGGAGTCCGCGGCGGCGAACGGGGTCAGCACCGCCGCGTCCTCGGAGATCGGGTCGCCGGCGGCCAGCGTCGCGCCGTGGTTCTGCACCAGCCGCGAGACGACGAACACGCGGCGGCGGTTGCCGTCGGCGATCACGACCTCGGGGGAGCGGCGGATCGTCGCTGCGCTCGCGTCGGGGGCGAACACGAAGCGGCTCTTGGACGGCACGGCGGGCCTGGGCGTCGCCTGGCCGGCGAACGGGGCGCCGGCGGCGATCGAGCCTCCCTGCAGCGCGCCGAGGCCGGCCAGCCCCGCGAGCGCGTCCGCGCCGCCGTCGACGACCACCGGCGGCGCGTCGGCCTGCACGCGCACGAGCGGCAGCGCAGCCTGATTGTCCTCGGCGCGCACCTGCGGGAGCCGGATCGGCGACCGCAGCGTGCCCGCGGCGTGAGGCCGGGCCGCGACTTCGCCCCAGCCCGTGTTCACGCCACCCGGCGCCGGGGCCCCGCCGACGGAATCGGCCGCGTCCGCCGCGGGCACGGCACCGCTCAGCGCGCGGTTGTCGTCGGCGCCGGTGACGATCGTGCGCGCGCCCATCAGGCTGAGCAGCGACCCGAGCTGGCCAGGCAGCGCGCGCCGCTGCTGGACGAGCGCGTCGGTCGTCCACAGCAGGTCGGTCGCGCGCAGGTCGGCGTAGGGCACCGCGAAGCGCGCGGCGACCGGGGTCTTCGCGATCGCCGGCAGCAGCGCGTCGACGGTCCCGCCCCAGTCGTAGTTCGCATACAGCTGGCCGGGCATCACGATCGCCCGCCCGCCGGCGGCGTCGACGTGCCGCGCCGCCGCCTCCCACGCCGCGGGGACGCGCTTGAAGGTCAGCGAGTCCTCGACCGCGCGGCCGCGGACGAGCGGCCAGACCGAGAGCGCGACGAGGGCCACGCCCGCGAGCACGGCCGCCACGGGCGCGAGCCGGGTCGCGGCGGCGTCGCGGTGGCGGGCCCGCCACGCCGCCACGCGCCTCGCGGCCTCCGCGGCCGCCATCCCTCCCAGCAGCGAGATGGCGAGCGCGACCAGCGGCCCCGCCTTGTGCGTCGTGCGCAGGAACTGGAGCGCGGCGACGTGGTTGTAGGCGAACGTCACGCCGCGCCGCAGCGGCGTCCCCTCGGGGAAGCCGGCCGACATCACGAGCAGCCCCACGAGCAGGAGCAGCAGGCAGAACGGCGCGTAGCGGCGGCGGTGCGTCCACGCGAGGCCGGCGACCGCGAGCGCGGGGACGAGCAGCGTCGCGAGCACGACGGGCGTCTTGAAGAGCAGCACGCCGCCGTCGCCGAAGTACGGCCGCAGCGTGCCCGAGTAGCCGACGCCGAGATAGGAGACCCAGTAGCCCATCAGCCGCAGCGACTCCGACAGGCTCGTCGTCGACCAGATCGTCCCCGGCTGCTCGGTGAACGCGAGGAAGTCGACGCCGTAGCGCCCCTGGACGAGCAGCGGCGCGATCCACCACGCGCTCACAACTGCCGTCGCTACCGCGGTCCGCCAGCCGAAGCTCCACAGCGCGCGCCAGCGCGCCTCGTAGAGCGCCAGCAGGATCGGCCCGAGCAGCACCCACGCCAGCACCGCCGCGTTCACGCCGCCTCCGGCCGCGGTCACGATCAGCGCGAACGCGGCCGGCCACGCCCACGAGCGCGGCGCCCGCAGGCCGCGCCACGTGCACAGCATCAGCCACGGCAGCGCCGCGTAGGCGAGCAGCGTGACCGACGTCCGGTTGACGAAGATCACGACGTACGGGTTGAGCAGGTACAGCAGGCCCGCCACCGCGCGCTCCCACGTCCCGCCGGCCAGCACGGCCGCGAGCCGCGCCGCGCCCCACGCCGCCAGCGCCAGCACGAGCCCGAGCCAGAGCCGCTGCACGAGCCACGGCGCGGCGCCGAGCGCATGGCCGAGCGCGAAGAACGGCGCCATCGGGAACGCGTAGCCCCCGTACTGGCCGCCCTGCACGTGCCCGAGGTCGCCGGTGTCCGACCACGCCGAAAGCACGTCGCCGAGGAAGCCGGCGGGATCGACGTGCAGGTCGATCTTCGTGTCGGTCAGCGTCCAGCCCGGCCGCTGCCACAGCGCGAGCAGGAACGCGAGAGCGGCGAGCGCGGCCTCAACGGCGCGCCCGCGTATCGGGCGCGGGACCGGCACGCGCGAGCAGGATATGCGCGGACGCAGCGGTACGGCGCCGTCCGAGGCGCCACTAGGCTCCCGCGCTCGATGCGCCGCCGTCTCAGAGCCGTCGTCGCCGGCGGGCTGCTCCTGCTGCCCGTGGTCGTCGCGTTCAGCCGCGGCGGCTACTTCGACGCGGCGCGGCTGCGCGCCGGAGTCGCGGCGTGCGTGCTCGCGGCGATCGGCGTGGTGCTCGGCGTGCGGACGACGCTCGCCGGGAAGGTCGCGCTCGGCGGGATGGCGGCGCTGACCGCCTGGACCGCGCTGTCATTGACCTGGGCGCCGATGGGCGGGCCGGCGATCGACGACCTCGAGCGGCTCGTGCTCTACCTCGCCGCGCTCGTCGCCGCCGCGGCGGTGCTCGACACGCGCGCGACCGAGCCGACGCTGCTCGCCGGGATCACGCTGACCGCGGTGTACGGGCTGTCCGAGCGGCTGCTGCCGGGCGTGATCGGCCTCACGCGCTCGGCCGCGGCGGGGGACCGGCTCTCGCAACCGCTGACGTACTGGAACGCGCAGGGCGCGCTGGCCGCCGTCGGGCTCGTGCTTGCCGCCGCGATCGTGGCGCGCGCCCACGGACCCGCGCGTAGGTACGCCACCGCACGTAGCGACGCGGCCGCGCGTCTCGACGCGGTGGTGCGAAGCCACGCAGTCGCGCGTATCGCCGCCGCCACGGTGCCCGTGCTCGGGCTCGACCTCTACCTCACGCTCTCCCGCGGCGCGCTCGGCGCGTTCGCCGTCGGCTTGCTGGTCCTGCTCGCAATGCGCCCGCGCCGGGCCACGCTGCTCGCCGTTCTGCTCGTCACTGCGGCGGCGGCGATCCCCGCGATCGCGGCCGAGACGGCCTTCGGCCCCGTGATGCACGCGCAATCGACGTCCGGCGCCGGCGCCGGGATGCTCGTCCTGCTCGTCGCCACCGGCACGGCCGCCGCGTGGCTCGCCCGCCCATGGGCGCCCGATCCGCTCCCGTGGCTTCGCCCCGTCGCCGCGGTCGCGCTGGCGGCGGCGCTGGCCACGACCGTCGTCGCCGCCGCCCACAGCGGGCGCAACGGCGCTCCCGAGGGCTCGAGCCGCCTGACCTCGACCCAGTCCAACCGCTACGCGTACTGGCGCGTCGCGCTCGACACGTTCGCCGACCACCCGCTCCGGGGCCTCGGCAGCGGCAGCTATCGCGTCGAGTGGCTGCAGCGGCGCGACTTCGCGGAGACCGTCCGCGACGCGCACTCGCTCTATCTCGAGACCGCGGCCGAGCTCGGCCTCGTCGGCCTGCTCGCGCTCGCGGCGCTATTCGGCGGCGTCGCCGCCTGCCTCCGCGACGAGGCCGCCGCCGGCGCCGCTCTGGCCACCTGGGCCGTCCACGCCGGCGTGGACTGGGACTGGGAGATGCCCGCGCTCACGCTCGTCGCGATCCTGCTCGCGGGGGCGGCGATCGCGCGCGCGGCGCGGCGCGAGTGAGAGCAGCGGGCGCTCGGCGAAGTACCAGCTGAGCGCCGCGATCGCGCTCGTCAGCGCCAGGGTGACCGCGGTGACGACCAGGAACGGGTGGAAGTGCAACGAGCGCTGGAAGCCGAGCTCCTCGAGCACCTGCAGCACCGTCACGTGCCACAGGTAGATGCCGTAGGAGACCAGGCCGAGCCACAGCGCGACCCGGTTGCCCAGCACGCGCCCGACCACGCCGCGCCCGGGCGCGGCGAGCACGGCGGAGGCGACGAGCGTCGCGCCGACGACCGCGAACAGCACGTGCTTGCCCATGTACTGCCAGCGCGTGTACGGCTCGAACAGCCGGTAGCCGATCCCGATCTTCACGCTCACGACCCAGAACGCGACGGCCGCGACCAGCCACAGCAACACGGGCCGCTTCACCCGGGGTGGTGAGAGGCTGAGGATCGCCAGCCCCATCCCGAGCGCGAACGTGTCGAGGTACGCGGGGAGAGAGTGCAGCCAGGGCGTGTCGACCACTTGGCGCGCCGAGCCGCTCCACACGAACGCGATCTTCCACACCATCGACGCCGCCGCCAGCCCGACCAGCGCATACGCCTGTTGCCGTAGCGACGCACGGCTCAGTAGCCACGCCCACAGCGGTAGGAACACGTAGAACGTGACTTCTACGTCCAACGTCCAGGCCTGTATGAGCCCGCCGGTCAGCGTGTCCTGCGAGTAGATCTGGGCGAACCCGTAGTACGCGAGCGGGCGTTGGAAGATGTCGTGGCCGAGCAGGATCCCGGTGACCGTGAGCGCGATCCAGTACGCGGGCACGATCCGCATGGCACGCCGCCATGCGTAGCGCTGGGTGTCGACGCGGGCGAGCAGGAACGGCCGGTAGAGCACGAACCCCGAGATGACGAAGAAGATCGTCACCCCCACCTCCAGCCGCTGCGCGTAGCGGAATCCGGTCGCCGCCGTGGTGACCAGGCCCGACGAGATCGCCGAGTGCGTCAGCAGCACGCCGATCGCCGCGACCGCGCGCAGCCCGTCGACCAGCGGATAGCGCTCCCTCCTCATTCGGAACGGCATACTGCCAGCCGATGGCCCGGCACCAGGACCTCCGGCGCGCTGAGGGATTCCCTGACGGCACGCACCAGGACCTCCGGCGCGCTGAGGGATTCCCTGACGGCACGCACCAGGACCTCCGGCGCGCTGAGGGATTCCCTGACGGCACGCACCAGGACCTCCGGCGCGCTGAAGGATTCCCTGACGGCACGCTCAAGGCCCTTCGCCGCTCTGAGGGATTCCCGGTCGGCGCCTTCCCGCTGCGCCTCGGCGCCATCGTCGCGGCCGGCGTCGCGCTCCGGGCGCTCTACCTGTTCACCGTCGCACGTCACGTCTCGGGCGTCGGCGACTGGTGGTTCTACCACTGGCAAGCCAACGACCTGGCGTCCGGGAAATTCTTCATCGAGCCGTTCCGGCTGCGCTTCACCCACCAGGAGTTCCCGTCCGCCGGGCACCCGCCCCTGTACCCCGCGCTGCTGTCGATCGTGTCGTGGCTGGGCGGGACGAGCGTGATGTGGCACCGCGCGTTCGGCCTGCTGTGCGGCGCGACGTCGATCGCGCTGATGGGCATCCTCGGACGCCGGCTGGGCGGCGAGCGGCTCGGGCTGGTCGCCGCCGGCGTGTGTGCGGTGTACCCGCTGATGGTCGTCGTCGACGGCGCGCTGATGAGCGAGACCGTCTACACGCCGCTGGTGATCCTCGTGCTGCTGGCCGCGTTCGCCCGGCGGGCCTTGGCGCTCGGGGCGGCGATCGGGCTCGCCGCGCTGTGCCGCTCGGAGGCGCTGCTGCTCCTGCCGGTGCTCGCCTGGCCGCTGCTGTGGCGCAGCGGCATCGTGCGCGTCGGGCTGGCCACGCTGGGCTGCCTGCTGGTGATCGCGCCGTGGACGATCCGCAACGCGATCGCGCTCGATCACCTGGTCCCGATCTCGACCAACGACTCGACGGTCATCTCCGGCGCGAACTGCCCGAAGACCTACTCGGGCCCGGACATCGGCTTCTGGCGCTTTGACTGCCTGCAGCCGCGGCGGGCCGACAACGAGGCCGAGCAGTCAGACATCTGGCGCGCGAACGGGCTGCGCTACGCCCGCGAGCATGCCTCGCGGCTGCTCGTAGTGGTCCCGGTGCGCGTGCTGCGAACGTTCTCGCTCTACCAGCCGCGGCGCCAGGTCCTGTTCGCCGAGGGGCGCTGGATCCACGGCGAGCAACTCGCCGTGGCCTCGTTCTTCCTGCTCGCGGCGCTGTCCGTGCTGGGCGCGCGGGCGCTGCGCGGGTCGCTGTTCGTCCTGCTGGCGCCGCTGATCGTCGTGCTGATCACGGTGATCGCCGGCTACGGGCACCCGCGCCTGCGGCACGTGTTCGAGCCCTCGCTGATGCTGATGGGCGCCGCCGGGCTGCTTCAGTTGAGGGCCTTGACCGAGGGCGCGAGGGCGCGAGCACGCGACCGGGCCAACGTCGCGAGCCTGTCGTCATAGCCCTGGGCGGCCTGCGCGAGGGCGGCCCACAGCTCCGCGTTGCGCGGTTCGTCCTTCGTGAGCCGCTCGAACGTCGCCACGGCGGCGCGGCGGTTCCCGGTGCGGAGCTCGAGGACGCCGAGCGACTCGTCGACGCGAACGTCGGGATTGAGCGTGCGCGCCCTTGGGGCGAGCCGTTGCGCAGCGGCCAGGTCGGCCTTGGTCGGCGTGCCGCGCTGGAACGCGAGGCCGATCATCTCGTCCTGCGCGTCGCTGCTGCGCAGCTCCACGCCGAGCCACACGGCGGCGGCGAGCGCGAGGGCGGCGACGGCGACGCGGACGATCACCTCGGCACCAGTACCACGTAGGCGCCGAAGCGCGAGTCCTCGCGATACGCGGCGCGCAGGTAGTCGTCGAGCGCGCGACTGCCGCTCGGGCGGCCGCGGCGGTTCGGCTCGGGCCTCGAGGACGCGGGATCGGTCCAGCGGATCACCACCGGGCGGGCGCGCCGCAGCGCGGCCACGATGTTCGCCTGCTCCCGCGGCCGGGCCTGGAGCAAGACGTCGCGGTGCAGGACGTTCGGCCGGCCGACGAGGTAGTGCAGCAGCGGGTCGCTGAACGTGACCAGGTCCGAGCGGCGCGGGGCGACGTAGATCGGGCCGTGGGTGAGCTCCTGCACGCGGGCGGCCAGCTTCGGCAGGCTCTCGGCGTCGGCCGGCGTGACCTGGACGCCGCCGGCGCCCTTGAGGTGGAGGGTGGCGAGGTCGGGCCCGCGCACCAACGCGGACGCGCGGTTGCCCGCGCCGGTGACGAGGATCAGCGCGAGCACCGCCCCGAGCACGACCCTCGGCTCCCCGATCGCCGCGATCGCGGCGACCAGCACGAGCAGCGTCTGCGCGTGCTCCTCGTCGGCGCGGGAGAGGAAGTACGCGGTGGCGCCGAGCGCGAGGATCAGCAATCCCGCGTGGCTCGGCGGCGCCCTGCGCACTCGGACGGCGGCGACGACCAGGGCGGCCAGCGCGACGTACGGCAGCAGCCAGCGAAGGAAGTCCAGCGCGTCGCCACCGTGGAACTCGCCCGGGAACGGCAGCCGCCACCACGCCCCGTCGCGCGTGGCCTGGACGACCAGCGCATCCCAGACCCGGTCCGGGCCGGCGGCGATCGCGAACGGCAGATACAGCGCGGTGCCGACCGCGACCGCGGAGACGAGCGCAACGAGCGCGGCCCGCCAGGCGCTTGCGGCGAGACCCGCCAGCCCGCCCGCGGCGCGGCGCCGCGACGCCCCGCCGAAGGCGCCGGGCGACGAAGCCCCGCGGCCAAGCCCGCCGCCGGCATCCCGCGACGACGCCTCGTGCGCGGCCAGCGCGGCCGTCACCGCGGCCGCGAGCGCCGCGGCGGCGCCGACGTCCGGGCGCCAGAAGCCGGCCGCGGCCGCGGCGGCGCCCGCCCACGCCGGGCGCCGGCGCGAGGCGAGCAGCACGGCGCCGAGCGCGAACGCGAGCGCGGGGCCGGCCGGGTTCGCGCTCGACGGCTGCGCGGCGATCAGCGCGGCGGCCGCCCAGGCGGCAAGCGCCCACCGCGGCCGCTCGTCGCGCACCAGCGCCCACACGAGCAGCGCCGCGGTCGCGTCCGCGGCGACGCGCAGCAGCCGCCACCAGAGCAGCGACGGCCCGAACAGCTTCGCCGCCGCCATCGTCAGCAGCGGCTCGCCCGGTCCGTAGGCCCAGCTGAAGTCGCGCCACGGCCACTGCCCGTCGCCCATTCGCGTCGCCGCCTGCATCAGAATGCCCTCGTCGAGCGGCCCGATGGTGCGGCGCAGCGTGAAGCCGGAGACCAGAGCGCCGGCGAGCCACAGCGCGAGCGGCAACGCGAAGCCGCGGCCAGCGCGGGCCGGCTCGGCCGCGCGGGCCGCAGGGGAAGCCGTCGCCGCGCTCACTCCGCGCCCCGGCCGCGGGGCCGGCCCGTCGCGGTCGCCGCGCCTCCCCCGCGAGGGCGGCGAGTCGTGGTCGCCGCGCTCACTCCGCGCTCCCGCCGCCGGGCCGGCCGGTCGCGGTCGCCACGCTATCTCCGCCCGCCGCCTCGGCGACGGCGCCCGGCCACGGCGCCACTTCGGCGAAGACGTCCGCCGACGGCCGCAGGTAGCCGCGCAGCTCGGCGATCAGGTCGCCTTCCAGGCGCCGAGTTGCCACGACGAGCAGCCCGAGCCAGAGCGCCAGCTCTCCCAGCGCCTGGGCGAGCGGCCGGGCGCCTCCCCACAGCCCGAGCCGGATCGCCAGCACCGCCGCCGTCGCCAGCGCCACCGGGACCGCGGCGCGCGCGGCGATCGCCGCCATCTCCACTCCCCCAAGCAGACGCCGGACGTACGCCCACCGCACCGCCAGCACGCAGCCCGTGCACGCCACCCGGCCGGCGACGAACCACCACGCGCCCCCGAGCAGCGCGCCCGGGACGGCGAGCAGCGCGAACGACGCCGCGAACACGGCCGACTCGACCGCCTGCGGCCACGACTCGCCGCGCGCGCGGTAGAAGGCGAACCAGTTGTATCCGACCTGCTGCAGCGCGCCGGCGACGGCGAGCCCGCCGAGCAGCACGATCGCACCATCCCACTCGTCGCCGAGCACGAAGTGCACGAGGTCGGCGCCGAACAGCGCCAGGCCGGCGCCGAACGGGAACGCCCACATCAGCGTCAGCCGGTTGGCCTTCGCGAACAGCTCCGCGAGCACGTCGGCGCGGTCGCGGACCCGCACGATCGCGGGATAGATCGTCGTCGCGAGGATCTGGTCGGCGCGATCGACGTAGCGCGTGAGCGTCGCCGCGAGCGTGATGTAGCCGGCGGCGGCGAGCCCGTCCGAGATCCCGAACACGGCGATCTGGCCCTGCGCGACCAGCAGCGCGGTCGCCGAGGCGACGAAGACCGGCCAGGAGAAGCGCAGGTAGCGCCGCGCGGCCTCGCGGTCGGGCCGCAGCCGCAGCCGATACGGCGAGACCCGCCACGCGGCGAGCACGGCGGCCGCGTTGCCGCACAGCGGGCCGATCACCAGCGCCCACACGCCGACGCCGGCGAGCAGCAGCGGGACCGCGACGGCGACCGTGCCGAGCGGGACGATCGCCTGCAGCATGCGCAGCCGGACGTAGTCCATGCGCTTGAAGAACACCCATTGCGGCGCCTGCAGCGCGAACGCGACCGGCAGGTAGGCGACCGCGAGCGTGAGCGCGAGCAGCCGGTCGTCGTCGTAGAGCGCGGCGAGCAGCGGCGCCAGGAGGGCGATCAGCAGCGCGCCCGCGAGCCCCAGCGCCAGCTCGACGGTGAACGCCCGCTCGAACTCGTCGCGCTCGTCGCTCGCGCGCTGCTGCACGAACGCCTCGTCGATCCCGACGCGCCGCAGCGCGACGATCGTCATCGCGGTCGTCGTCACGACGCCGTAGAGGCCGATCGCGTCCGGGCCGAGCAGCGCGGTCGCGAGCAGGCCCTGCACGAGCACGAGCCCCTCGGCGCCGGAGAGGAAGACGGCGTTGACCATCCCGCCGCGAGCCGTCGCAACGCGCAGACCCGGACCGCGTCGCGTCGCCATGAGGCGCGATGCTAATGCGCGCGATGACGGGACCGATCCTGTTTGTCTCCTACTCGGGCCTGCTCGGCGGGGCCGAGCGCGTGCTGCTCGACTGCGCGACGCGGCTGCCGCGGCCGTTGGTGGTCGCGTGCCCGGAGGGAGCGCTGGCGGACGCGGTGAGGGCGGCGGGATTGAGGCACGCGAGGGTCGCTGGCGGCACGCTGCGGTTGCGCGTGGAGACGGCGACGACGCGCGACCCCGATGACGACGTCGCCGGCGCGCTGAGCACGACCGCGGCGCTACAGGCCGCCTATGCCGGCGCCCGGCACGCGGCGGGCCTGGCGCGGGCGGCGTGGGACGCCGGCGGCCTGCTGCACCGGCATCGCCCCGCGGCGCTGGTGGGCTGGGGGTCGCGGGCGGTGCTGGCGGTGGCCGCGATCCCGCGGCGGCCGCCGACCGTCGCGGTCCTGCACGACATCCACCGCGGCGCGGTGAGCAAGGCCGTGAACGCGGCCGCTCGGCGGTCGGACGCGATCGTGGCGGCCTCGCGCGCGGTCGCCGGCGGGCTGGACGCGACGATCCTGCACCCCGGCGTCGACCTGCAGGCGTTCGCGCCGTCGCCGCCGCCGGAGGGGCCGCCGCGCGCGCTGTTCCTCGGCGCGCTCGTGGCCTGGAAGCGGCCGGACCTCGCGCTCGAGATCGCACGCCGGATGCCGGAGCTGCGACTGACGCTCGCGGGCGCGCCGCTGCCGGGCGAGACGCTCGCGCTCGACCCGCCGGTAAATGTGACGCTCGCCGGGCACGTCGAGGCGCGCGCCGCGCTCGCCGGCGCCCATGTCCTGCTGCACTGCGCCGACGCCGAGCCGTACGGGCTCGCGCTGGTCGAGGCGCTCGCGTGCGGCCGCCCGGTGGTCGCGCCGGACGCGGCCGGCCCGCGCGAGATCGTGACCGCCGGCGCCGGGCGGCTCTACCCGCCCGGCGACGCGGACGCCGCGGTCGCCGCGCTGCGCGACGTGCTGGCGGACGCGGACGCACCGGCGGCCGCACGCCGCCGCGCCGACGCATTCGACGTCGCCGCGTCGGCCGCGCGTATGGCGGCGGCGATCGACGCGGCGATAGCGCGCAAGGGCACCGGCCACCGATGACCCGCGGCACGCCGTACGCCGCGGTCGTGGTCCTCCACGAGTCGCGCGACGAGCTCGCGGTCCTGCTCGCGTCGCTGCGCGGCGTCGACGCGCCGCGGCTGGTCGTCGTCGACACCGGCGCCGATGACGGCGGCGCGGAGCTGGCGCGCGCGCACGGCGCCGAGGTGATCGAGCGGCGCGACAACCCCGGCTTCGGCGCTGCCACGAACGCGGGGCTCGAGCGTGTCCACGAGGACGTGGCGGTCCTGCTGAACCCCGACGTCGTGGCGTCCGACGCGCTGCCCCGGCTCGCGGCGCTGGCCCGCGCCCACGACGCCCTGCACGCGCCGCGCCTGCTGAATCCCGACGGCAGCGTCCAGCGCAGCGCGCACCCGCTCCCCGGCACGCTCGGCGCCTTCATACCGGCGGTGCTGCCGTGGCTGCCGAAGCCGATCAAAGCCCGTGCCGAGCCGTACCGCAGCGCCACGCCGCGCACCGTCGGCTGGGCCGTTGCCGCGGTCCTCGCCGCCCGTACGAGCACGCTCAGGCGCTTCGGGTTCGACCCGGCGATCCACCTGTTCGCCGAGGACATGGACCTCTGCCTGCGGGCGCGCGAGCACGGCATCCGCACCGTCTACCACCCGCAGCTCGCGCTCGTCCACACCGGCCGCCACAGCGTCGAGGCCGAGCCCTACTCACTGCTCGCCCGCAACCGGCACGCCGTTCTGGCCAGGCACGGCAAGGCCAGGCTCGACGACGTCCAGCAGCTGCTCACGTTCGCCACCCGCGCCGCCGTAAAGCGCCCCAACGACAAGGAGCGCGCTCAATTGAGCGCGCTCCTCGAGGTCCTGCGTAGTTCAGATGCGGCTTAGGCGGCTTCGCGCAGAGCGATGAGCTCCGGGCGCTGGGAGAGGCGCTTGAGCGCGCGCTCCTCGATCTGACGCGCCCGCTCGGTCGAGACGCCGAGCTTGCGGCCGGCCTGCGAGAGCGTCTGCGGCTCGCGGTCGCCGGCGCCGAAGCGCATCTCGATCACGTCACGCTCGGGCTCCGGGAGCTCGGCGATGGCGGTGAGCAGCGTCTCGGACTTCAGCGCCTCGTGGACCTCCTCGTCCACGGCCGGCGTCTCGATCGCCAGCAGGTCGCCGAAGGAGGTGTCCCCATCGTCGCCGACCGGCTTGTCGAGGCTGACCACGGCGCGATCGGCCTTGCGGATCTCGATCACGTCCTCGAGCGGGAGGTCGGCGGCCGAGGCGATCTCCTCGTCCGACGGCTCATGCCCGAGCTTGGTCGTCAGCTCACGCTCGATGCGCCCGACCTTGCGGGAGCGCTGCGCCACGTGGACCGGAAGCCGGATGGTGCGGCTCGTGTTCTCCAGCCCTCGCTGGATCGCCTGCCGAATCCACAGCGTCGCGTACGTGGAGAAGCGAAAGCCCTTGCGCCAGTCGAACTTCTCGACCGCCCGGATGAGCCCCAACATGCCCTCCTGGATCAGGTCGCCGAGGGCGAGGCCCTGACCCTGGTAGCGGCGCGCGTTGGCCACCACCAGTCGGAGGTTGGAGTTGATCATCCGCTCCTTCGCGGCAAGGTCGCCCCGCTCGATGCGCTTAGCGAGCTCGATCTCCTCGCTCGGCTTGAGCAGCGGGTACCGACCAGCCTCGCGCAGGAGCAGCTGGAGCGAGTCGAGCGTCGGATCGGCGACGTGCTCGGTCTCGGTCTTGCGGCGCGGGGTATCGGTGATAGTGGGCGTTTTGGGGTCCTTCCGTATCAATTCCAACTGATGTAGTAGGAATTATAGCTCGATATCGTTGATTCTGCAACTACAGACCTCAGGCCCCGCGACACTCGCCGGTGCCGGCTGGCTGTGAGTTGCTTGAGGGAGACCGTTCCCATTCGACCGGCCGTCCCCCGAGGGGTCCTGGAGGGCCGCTAAGCTTGTGACCGAAGCGACACACCAGGCGCGCAGGCCAACGCCCGCGCACAACAGACAACCCGAATCATGCCACGGGGTTACGCTGATTGTGCCCGCGGCCGATGTGTTTTAACGGATCCTCATGAGATGTGCGTCCCGGCGTGCGCCTCTGAGGGGCAACAATCCCCCGATCGGGCGGTCGGAATCGCGCGGAGCGCGCTCCGCAGCCACCGTCTCGGCAACAATGGCGCGCAGCCGCTCCTGGAAGCGCGCGACGCCGTAGCGGCGGGCCGCGGCGACGCAGTCGGCGGGGTCGATCGAGGACGGATCGAACCGGCGGACGACGTCGGCCAGCTCGTCCATGTCGTCGAAGAACGTGCCGGTCACGCCCTCGCGCACGGTCTCGAGCACGCCGCCGCTGCGCAGCGCGATCACCGGCCGGCCGGAGGCGAGCGACTCCACGGCCGCGATCCCGAACTCCTCCTCCGCGGTCACCACCAGCGCGCGGGCGCCGCGCAGGAGGTCGGCGACGTCGCCGTCGGCGAGCCGCCCGGTGAGCCGCACCGTCGGACCGGCAAGCCGCCGCAGGTGCCGCCACTCCGGCCCGTCCCCCACCACCACGAGCGGCAGCCGGAGCGAGTTGAACGCCCGGATCGCGACGTCGATGCGCTTGTGCGCCATCAGCTCGGCCAGCACCAGGTAGTGCGCTCCGACCGGTCCGGGCGAGAAACGCGCGAGCTCGACCGGCGGGTGCAGGACCTCCGAGTCGCAGCCGAAGTAGCGCCGCACCCGCGCGGCGGTGACGGTCGAGTTGGCGACGTAGCGATCGACGCGCCGGGCGGCGATCGAGTCCCACTGGCGCCAGCGCGAGAGCAGCACCCGCAGCGCGGGACGCGTCAGCGCGCTGCGCGCCGCCAGGGTCGCCTCGCGCTCCGACCAGGCGTAGCGGAACGGGTTGTGGCAGTAGCAGACGTGGACCGCGCCGGGGTCGACGAGCACGCCGTGCGCCCACGCGCTCGACGACGACACGACGACGTCGTAGCCCCGCAGGTCCAGCGACTCGATCGCGTGCGGGTACAGCGGCAGGAGCGCGCGAAAGGTGCGCGAGGTGGGACGCACGCGCTGGAGGAACGAGGCCTGCGGCGAGCGGGCGGCGAAGCGCCCCTCGGTACCGCGCGGGTCGTACACCGCCGTGAAGACGTCCGCGTCCGGCCACGCGTCGCAGATCGCGGCGAAGACGCGCTCGGCGCCTCGCAGGTCGAGCAGGAAGTCATGGACGAGCGCGACGCGCATGGCGGGGCATCCTAAGCGGACCGCGGACGGGTCGTGGCCACTAGGCTGCCCCGATGCTCCGGCTTGCCGTGCTTTTGTGCCTGCTGCTGCCGGCAGCCGCCTCCGCGGCGCCGCGCAAGGTGCCGCAGGGCTGGCTCGGCGTGGTCGCCGACGGCCCGCTGACCGCGCCGGGGTTCCCCCAGGGCGAGTGGGACCGGCTCGCCGGCAGCGGAGCCGAGTCGGTCCGCACGGCGTTCTACTGGCGCGAGATCCAGCCCAGCGGAGCGACCGACGCCGACTTCTCGCGCACCGACCCGGTCGTCCTGGCCGCCGCCCAGCGCGGGCTCGATGTCCTGCCGGTGCTGCAGGGCACGCCGGCGTGGGCGGCGTCCGCGCCCGGCGATCCCGCGTCGCCACCCCGCGATCGCGCCGACTTTGCGCGCTTGTTGACGTTGCTCGTCACGCGCTATGGCCCGCAAGGCTCCTTTTGGCGCGAACATTCCGAGCTGCAGCCGCGGCCGATACGCGACTGGCAGATCTGGAACGAGCCGAACCTCACGCGCTACTGGAACGTCGCCCCATGGGCCCCTGCCTACGTGTCCCTGCTCAAGGCCGCCAACGCGGCGCTGAAGGCCGCGGACCCGGGCTCGCGCACGATCCTCGCCGGCCTCCCGAACGAGAGCTGGCTCGCGCTGCGCGCCATCTACGCGGAGGGCGCACGCGGCTCCTTCGACGTCGTCGCCCTGCACCCGTACACGGGCAAGCCGGCCAATGTGGTCAAGCTCGTCCGCTTCGCGAGGCGCGAGATGCGACAGCGCGGAGACGCCGCGCTTGGAGTCTGGGTGACCGAGCTCTCGTGGCCCGCGGCGCTCGGCAAGACCCAGACGACGGCCGGATTCGAGACGACCGAGCGGGGCCAGGCGATCCGGCTCGCCGCCGGGCTGGCGCTGCTCGCCCGCAACCGGGTCAAGCTCCGGATCGGGCGCGTGTATTGGTACACGTGGCTCTCGGCGGAGGGATCGTCGCCCAGCTCGTTCGACTACGCGGGCCTGCGCCGGGTGCGCCGCGGGCGCATCGTGACCGCTCCCGCGCTGGCCGTGTTCCGGCGCGTCGCGAAGCGCCTGGAAGGATGCGCCAAGCGGTCCGGGAACGCCGCTCGCTGCCGCTAGACCACGAGCGCCTACACGCCTCGTAGGCTTCCGGACAGTGCGGGAGTTCGGCGGCTACGGCAGGGTCTGGTCCGAGCGACCGGTCCGCCGCCTGCTTGTGGCCTCTCTCGCGGGCCGCGTCGCCTTCTCGATGCTGCCACTCGGGCTCGTCCTCTTCGTTACCGCCGAGACCGCTTCGACCGCCACGGCGGGAGCGGTGATCGCGGCGTTCGGCGTCGCCAGCGCGGCCGCGCCGGTGCGCGGGCGGATCGTGGATCGCCGCGGACCGCCGGCGCTGATCGGGTTCGGCGCCGTCTGCGCCGCGGGGCTCGTCGCGCTCTACGCCGCGGGCGTGGCCGGCGCGCCGGCCGCGGGGCTGTGCGCATTGGCCGGCCTGGTCGGCGCGGCCGTGCCGCCGCTGGGCGCGTTCACGCGTGCGGTCTGGGGCGACGCGCTGCGGGCGCGCGGCGACCAGCTTCAGGCCACGTATGCGCTGGACGCGGCCGGCGAGGAGGCGACGCTGATCGTCGCGCCGCTGATCGTCGCGGGGATCGTGGCCGCCGGCTCAGCCGGCGGCGCCGTCCTGGTGGCCGCGGGCGGCCTGCTGCTGGGCACCGTCGCCTCGGCCCGGACCTCACTCGCCGCCGCGCTCGCGCACGAGCGCGCGCCCGGCGCGCACGCGCCACGTACGCGCCTCCCCGCCCCGCTGTGGCTCGTCATCGCTTCGCTGGCAGGGCCGGGCGCCGCGCTCGGCACGATCAACGTCGCGGTGCCGGCGCTCACCCGCTCGGCCGGAGCGCCCGCGAGCGCCGGGCTGCTGCTCGCCGCGCTCGGCGCCGGGACGGCGGTGGCCAGCCTGGTCGCCGGGCGCATGACCTGGCGCCGGCCGCCGCTGGTCCGCCTTCGGCTCTTCCAGCTCGCGCTCGCCGCCGCGCTTGCCGTGGCGGCGGTGTCAGCAAACCGACCCGTCATGGTCGGAGCAGTGTTGGTCATCGCCGGTATGGCGCTCGGAGCCTTGTTCGTGACGTTGTACCTACTCGTCGACGAGCTGACACCCCGCGGTGCGGCTACGCGGACGTTCGCCTGGCTCGTCACCGCCAACAACGGCGGGCTCGCGTTCGGCGCCGCGCTGGCCGGCGTCGTGATCGCCGCCCGGGACTCCGCGGCGGCCCTCTGGATCGGCGTCGCGTGCGCGCTGGTCGGAATGGCGATCTCGATCGCCGCCGGAGCGGCCTCGGAGTGATGATGGCGCCGAAACGCCACGATTCTCCATCCTTGGGTACCTTGCGCGAGGGGAAGCGTCCGTCGGTCGCGGACGCCACACAAGGGGGTGTGTGCGCATGCGCAATTACAAGTGCTGACCGGATCTGGTTGCCCAGGGTCCTGGTCGACCAATGCCTGAAGGGTCAAACGCGCGACCGAGGAGGTGTCTGATGCAGAACTTCAAGTGCTGATTTGTGGGTGACGGCGTCCCGTCGATGGGACTCCTAGCCAAGTGATCGATGAACATTCCGTGCCGACGGTATGTACGCTGCGCCCGTGCCGTTGACGACGCCTCGCGAACGTCGCACCTCTGCGCTTGCCATTCACGGCATCGCCGTGGCCGCGCTGATGCCTGCGTTCTTGTGGCTCGCGCCCGCGACCCGCTGGGATGCTCCCGGCCTGCTCGCGGCGCTGCTGGTCCTTGCCGTGATCGCGGATTTCCATGACGCGACGCTGAACACCGGCATCCGCTTCGACGCCGGCATGGCGCTCGCGCTGATCGCCCTTGCGATCGCCGGCCCGCTCGCTGCCGTGCTGGTCGACCTGTTCCCCATGGTCGTCGGCGGCCTCATCCGCCGCGAGAAGCTCATCCGCGCGGGCAACCTCGCCAACGTCGCCGCCTACGGCTGGAAGGCCATCGCGGCCGCCCTGGTGCTCTCGCTGGCCGGCGTGCACGGCCTCGCCGCCGAGATCGTGCCCTGGCTCTTCCTCGCCGCCGCCGCGCAGCTGCTCGTGAACTGGGCCGTCGGCCCGTTGGTCTACGCGACGCTGTGGCTCGACCATCCGCCGTCGGCGCTCGTACGCATGCTCGCCGACACGGTTCCCGCCGCCACACTGATGCTCGCGCTCGGCGTGGTCACCAGCGTGCTCATCGGCCCGCTCGGCCCGCTCGCGCTCGCCGTCTTCGCCTTGATCGCCGTGCTGCCGCAGTCCGCGCTCACGTTCGCCGCGCGCACCCAACCCGTCAGCCGGCTCGACCCGCTGGCCGCGACGCAGAGCTATGCGCACGCGCTGGCGGTGCAGCTCGGCTTCAAGCACTCCGAGCGGCGGCACCTCGCGCGCGTGGCCGACCTGGCGTTCGCCCGCCGTGCCGACGCCGGCGACCCGATCGCGTATGCGTGCGCGACGATGCGCGACCCGAGCCGCGCGAGCTGGGAGGCCGGGCATGTCTACGAGTGGTGGAACGGCGCCGGCGGCCCCGCCGGCCTGCGCGGGCCGGTGACGCCGCTCACCGCGCGCATCGTCGCGGTGGCCGACACCTGGAGCGCGCTGACCGCGCGCGGCGGCCCGCAGCTCTCGCACGCCGAGGCGCTCGACGAGCTCGACAACGCCAGCGGCGCGCGCTTCGACCCTCGGGTCGTGCTGGCCGCGCACGCGGTGGTCGCCGAGGAGCGCGTCTCGGACACCCAGCCGGCGCCGGCGCCGCGCCTGCACTCGCTTCCCCTGCCGGCGCCGCTGCGCCGGGCCCTGGCCGCGGCTTAGCGCTCGCTAGAGCAGCGCGTCGATCTCACGCGCGGTGCGGTCCCAGCTGAACGCGGCCGCGCGTTCGAGGCCTGCGGCGCGCAGGCGCTCGCGGGCCGCGTCGTCGCCCAGCAGGTCGGTGAGCGCGGCCTCCCAGTCGCCGTCCGCGACCAGGCGGGCGGCCCCGCCGCAGGTCTCCGGCAGCGCGCTCGTGCTCGCCGCCAGGACGGGGACGCCCGAAGCCATCGCTTCGAGGACGGGCAGCCCGAAGCCCTCGTAGAGCGAGGGCAGGACGAACGCGCGCGCTCCCGTGTAGAGCCCCGGGAGCCGGTGGTCGTCGACGTGGCCGAGCAGCTTGAGCGCGTCGAGCCCCGCTTCGGCGGCGAATTGCGGCCGGTGGCCGCCGGCCACGACCACGTCGATCCCCTCGGCCGCGAGCGCGCGGGCCGCGGGGACGAGCGCGGCGAGGTTCTTTCGCCTCGTGTGCGAGGCGACGCAGAGCACGTAGGGGCGGCCGAGGTCGGCGGGCGCGGCGTCGGGGCGAAAGCGCGGGTCGACGCCGCCGTAGACGACGCGGGCTTGGACTCCGAGCAGCTCGCGCAGCTCGGCGGCCGAGAACTCCGAGACGGTGACCACCGTGCGGGCGCGGCGCGCGATCAGCGGCAGCAGGCGGCGCTGGAGGCGGGCATAGGCCGGCGAGTACCACCCGGGGTGCCGCAGGGGCGCGGCGTCGTGGATCACCACCACGGCGTTGTGCGAGGCCAGCGGGGCGAGGTTGGCCGGGCACAGGAGCGCCTCCGCGCGGCGCGCGCGCAGCGGGAGCACGACCTGCTCCCAGGCGTGGCCGGCGCGGTGAGAGAGCGCCCGCGGGGGCCGGATCACCTCGTAGTCGCCGAGCCGGGGCAGCCGCGCGCACAGCTCGCGGGCCCAGCGCTCGACGCCGCCGAGCTCCGGCCGCACGGCGGCGCGACCGTCGATCGCGACGGTCATCGCATCGCCGCCTGGATGCGGCGCTTCAGGCGCGGGTCGCAGTCGAGGTCGCCGAGCTGCTCGCGCGCGAGCTCGCGCACCGTGATGTCGCGCGTCTGGGAGTCGGCGTCCTCGTATTCGAACGTGTACGTCACAAGGTCGTCGGGACGACGGTGGAGCTCGCGGATCAGCGCGTCCGCGGTGGCGGCGATGCGGCGCGCCAGCGCGGGAGACGTCTCCGCGCCGGGGCACAGATTCCCGAGGCTGTAGTCGACGGGCAGGCTCTTCTGCACCTCGGGCGGGACGTGCGCGCCTCGGTGGGCGCCGCACCCGGCGGCAAGCCCGGCGACGAGCAGCGCGATGGCCGCGCACATCAGCGGGGAACGTCGCGCGCGGGCCGCAAGATGAGCGTCGGCCACGGGCGAAGGGTGACGAATGCGGGGCGGTTGCGCTTTGATCTGTACGGAAATGAAACGCCCCGCGCTCCGCCGTCGCCCGCCCGAGGGCGTCGTCCGCCCGTCCGAGGTGTATCCGGCGGACCCGCCGCCGGGCGCGCGCATCGGGTTGCGCGTGCTGGCCCGCGAGGACCGGCAGGAGTTTCTCGCCCTGGCCCGCCAGAGCCACCGGCTGCACCGGCCGTGGACGTACCCGCCCGAGCGCGCGGACCAGTTCGACGAGCTCTACGGCCGCTCGCGTCGCGAGGATTTCCTGTGCCTGCTCGCCTACCGGCTCGACACGGACGCGATCACCGGCGTGTTCACCATCTCCCAGATCGTCCGTGGCGCGTTCCAGTCGGCCTATCTCGGCTACTACGCGCACGAGGCGCACGCGCGCCAGGGCTTCATGCGCGAGGCGATCGACCAGGTCCTCGACCACTCCTTCGCCGCGCTCGGACTGCACCGCGTCGAGGCCAACATCCAGCCGGGCAACGCCCCCTCGATCGCGCTCGCCCGCGGCTCCGGGTTCCGGCTCGAGGGCTTCTCCCCGCGGTATCTGCTGATCGGCGGCCAGTGGCGCGACCACGAGCGCTACGCGATCACGGCCGACGAGTGGGCGGCGATGCGCGCGTCGGAGGCCGCGTAGCCCGGCGGCGCGCGGCGGCCGAGCTCAGCGGCAGCGCGCTTCCGCGGCTTTGCGGCCGCCCGAGGGGATCAGCGAACGGCGGCAGGTAAGGGGTACGGGGGTGCCGGACATTTCGTTACCCCTGGTAAGGAAACGTCCGGCACCCCTGCGCCGCCTCTGATCGCTTCGCCTCGCGAACCCGGCAGGCAATCTGACCCACCTTACTGGCGCAGTTCGCCGGCGCTCAGAACAGGCCGAGCTGATCCGGCTCGGCCGGAGCCTCGACCTCCGGCTCGGGCTCGGGCTCGGGCTCCGGAGCCGCGGCGACGGCGACGAGCTCCGGCTGCTCGGGCGCGGGCAGCGCCAGCAGCTCCGGGATGCCCGCGAAGTCCTCGCGCAGCGTCGCCAGCATCGACGGCGTGTACAACGCCGCCGCCGGGTGGAAGAGCGGGTACAGCCGCACGGTCCGCGGCCCGATCCGGCGGATCTCCGCCCGGCCGTGCAGCCGTGTGATCCCGAGCGGGTCCTCGCGCAGCAGCTTCGTCGAGAAGTTGCCGAGCGTGCACACCACGCGCGGCTCGATCAGCTCGAGCTGGCGGGACAGGTACTCCTGGCAGCTCTCGATCTCCTGCGGCAGCGGGTCGCGATTCCCGGGCGGCCGGCATTTGAGCACATTCGCAATAAAGACATCCTGACGAGTCAGCCCAATCTCGCTCAAGAGCTGCTCCAGCAGCCGCCCCGCCTGGCCGACGAACGGCAGGCCCTGCTTGTCCTCGTTGGCCCCCGGCGCCTCGCCGACGAACATGAGGTCGGCGTCGGCGTTGCCCGAGCCGAACACGACGGTCGTGCGCGTGCTCGCGAGCTGCGGGCAGCGCGTGCAGGCCGACGCCTGCTGATAGACGGCCTTGAGCTCCTCGCGGCGTTCGGCTGCGGAGGCCATGGACATGACGCTATCGAGCAGTTCGGCGGATGTCGCAGGAGTCGCCGCAATCTCCGCAGGTATCCTCAGATGCAGCCGGTATCTCGATGCGAGAACTGGACCCGCCACCCACCGATCTCCCCGCCTGCGCCGTCGTCGGCGCGGGCCGCATGGGCACGGTCATGGCGGCGGGCCTGCGCGCCGGGGCCCCGCTCAGGCGCGGCGGGCGGGTGCCGGACGGCGTCGACGTCGTCCTGCTCTGCGTCCCGGACGGGCAGATCGCGAGCGCCGCGAAGACCGTGCCGCCCGGGCCGCTGATCGGCCACTGCAGCGGCGCCACGGGCCTGGAGCCGCTCGGTGACCGCGAGGCGTTCTCCCTGCACCCGCTGATGTCCGCGCCCACCGGCAGCGGTTCCGAGGTCCTCAAGGGAGCCGGCTGCGCGGTCGACGGGAACACGCCGAGAGCGCTGCAGATGGCGACGACGCTCGCCAACGTCCTCCACATGCGCCCCGCCCACGTCGCCCCCGAGGACCGCGTCGCCTACCACGCGGCTGCGGCGATGGCGTCGAACTTCCTCGTCGCGCTGGAGGCCGCCGCCGAACGCCTCGCGCAGACCGCGAACGTGACCCGCGAGCAGCTCGCCCCGCTCGTCCTGGCCACGGCCCGCCAGTGGGCCGAGCTGGGCCCGCAACGGTCGCTCACCGGCCCGATCGTCCGCGGCGACGAGGACGTCGTCGCCCGCCACCGCGCCGTCGTCGCCGAACGAACGCCCGAGCTTCTCGCCCTGTGGGACGCGCTCGCGGACGCCACCCGCGCCGTAGCGGGTATCAAGGTGCCGGCATGAGGACGATCCGCACCATCGCCGAGATGCGCGGATACGTGCAAAATGCCCGCGCGGAACGTCGCACGACCGCACTCGTGCCGACCATGGGCGCTTTCCACGCCGGCCATCACTCGCTCATGCGCGCCGCCCGCGCCAACCACGACGAGGTCGTCGTCTCGCTGTTCGTCAATCCCGCGCAGTTCAACGACAGCGCAGATCTCGCCGCCTACCCGCGCTCCGAGGCGCAGGACGCCGCCGAGGCCGCCGAGCTCGGCGTCGACGTGCTCTTCTCCCCGCCCGAGAGCGAGATCTACCCGCCCGGCTTCGCCACCAGCGTCCACGTCAAGGGCCTCAGCGAGATCCTCGAGGGCGCCGAGCGCGGCGCGAGCCACTTCGCCGGCGTCTGCACGGTCGTCACGAAGCTGCTCAACATCGTCGCGCCCGACGTCGCCTACTTCGGCCAGAAGGATGCGCAGCAGGTCGCGGTGGTCCGGCGCATGATCTCCGACCTCAACATCCCTGTCCGGCTCGAGGCGCTCCCGACCGTCCGCGAGCCCGACGGCCTGGCGCTCTCCAGCCGCAACCGGCGGCTGGATCCGGCCGACCGCGCCCGCGCGCTCGCGCTCCACAACGCGCTCTGCGCCGCCGAGGAGGCGGTTGCCGCGGGCGAGCGCGACGTCGCGCGGATCAAGACGGTCGCCACAACCCACCTGGGGGGTGTCGACGCCGAGTACCTGGCGATCGTCGACCCCGACAGCTTCCATGAGCTCACCAGGATCGACGGCCGCGCGCTCGTCGCCGTGGCGGCGAAGGTCGGCCCGGTCCGCCTGATCGACAACGTCGTACTCCATGTCAGTCCCGGTGGCGACCCCGTGCGGGCGCCAACCAGCAAAGGAGAAAGCCGTGTCCACGCCACCCCGTGACCAGCGCAAGCGCGTGACGCTCACCAAGCTCTCGGAGATGCGAGCGCTCGGCGAGCCGATCGTGATGATCACCGCCTACGACCATCCGAGCGCGCTCGTCGTCGAGCAGGCCGGCGTCGATGTCGTCCTGGTGGGCGACTCCGCCGCCAACAACGTGCTCGGCTACCCCGACACGGTGCCGGTCAGCGTCGAGGAGATGCTGATGCTCACGCGCGCCGTCCGCCGCGGCCTCAAGGCCCCGCTGCTGGTCGGCGACCTGCCGTTCGGCTCCTATGAGGCGTCAAACGCGCAGGCGATCGAGACCGCGCACCGCTTCGTCAAGGACGCGGGCTGCGACGCCGTCAAGCTCGAGGGCGGCGGCGCGTCCGCGGAGCGGGCGCGCGCCATCGTGCGCGCCGGCGTCCCGGTGATGGGGCACGTCGGGCTCACGCCGCAGACCGCGACGATGCTCGGCGGCTACCGCGCGCAGGGGCGCACGTCGGCGCGCGCCCGGCAGGTGCTCGACGACGCCCTCGCCCTGCAGGAGGCCGGCTGCTTCGCGATCGTCTTCGAGGCGATCCCCGCCGAGGTGACCGACGCGATCATGGCCTACATGGAGATCCCCGTGATCGGGATCGGGGCGGGCCCGAGCACGGACGGGCAGGTGCTCGTCCTCCACGACCTGCTGGCCATCCACGATGACTTCAAGCCGAAGTTCGCCAAGCGCTTCGCCGCCGTCAAGGCCGAGATGCTGCGCGGCGTGGAGGCCTACGCGGAGGAGGTCCGGACGCGCAGGTTCCCGGCCGCCGAGCACACGTACGGCATCGCGCCGGAGGAGCTGGAGCGCTTCCGCGCGGCGCTCACGCCCGTGCCCCAGCGATAACAGGTCATTCACATACACTGGCGGCCGATGACCCGGCTGTCAGCGCTGTTCGCCCCCAAGGAACGCGAGTTCTTCGACCTGTTCGAGGAGGCGGGCAGCAACGCAGTGCGCGCGTCCGCCCTGCTCGAGAAGCTGTTGCAGGACTGGCCGGAGCACGGTGAGCTGCGCCGCGACATCGTCGTCTGCGAGCACGAGGGCGACCGGATCACGCAGGAGATCATCCAGCGGCTCAATCAGACGTTCGTCACGCCGTTCGACCGCGAGGACATCATCGCGCTGGCCTCAGGGCTCGACGATGTGGTCGACTGGATCGAGGAGGTCGCCGACTTCCTCTCGATCTACCGGATCGAGGCGCCGATGGGGCAGGCGCAGGAGATGGCCATCGTGCTGCACGCGTCGGTGACGGAGATCGCCACGGCGATCCCGCGGCTGCGGTCGCTGAAGGACGTGCACCAGCACACCGTCGAGGTCAACCGGCTGGAGAACGAAGGCGACCGGATCCTGCGCGCCGCGCTGGCCGCGCTGTTCGACCACGACGGGATCGACCCGATGGTCGTGATCCGCTGGAAGGACATCTTCGAGCGCCTCGAGCACGCCATCGACGCCACGGAGACCGCCATGAACACGCTTGAAGGCGTCATCATCAAGAACCGCTAGCCGTGCTGTTCATCATCGTTGCGACCGCCCTGGCGTTCGACTTCACCAACGGCTTCCATGACACCGCGAACGCGGTGGCCACCTCGGTCTCGACGCGCGCGATGTCCCCGCGCGTCGCCGTCGCGATGTCGTCGACGCTGAACTTCGTCGGCGCGTTCCTCTCGCTCGAGGTCGCCGCGACGATCGCGACGGGCATCGTCAACGCGGGCGACGTGACGCTGCTGATCGTCTTCGCCGGCCTGATCGGCGCGATCGTCTGGAACCTGACGACGTGGTGGTTCGGCCTGCCGTCCTCGTCCTCGCACGCGCTGATCGGCGGCGTGGTCGGAGCGATGGTCGCGGCGAACGGCCCTGACGCCGTGATCTGGAGCGGGATCGTCCAGAAGGTCGCGATTCCGGGGCTCGTGGCGCCGGTGCTCGCGCTGCTCGTCGCCGCCCTGTCGATCCTCATCATCTACCGGGTCGTCGGCCGCTCGTCGCCGGGCGTCGTCACGCGCGGCTTCCGGCTCGGGCAGCTCGCCTCCGGCGCGCTGTTCTCGCTCTCGCACGGCACCAATGACGCGCAGAAGACGATGGGGATCATCTTCCTCGCGCTCGTCGCGAACGGGAACCTGCCGCAGAACGCCGGCGTCCCGACCTGGGTGGTCGTCTCCTCCGCGAGCGCGATCGCGCTCGGCACCTACGCCGGCGGCTGGCGGATCATCCGTACGATGGGCACGCGGATCATCAAGATGGATCCGTCTCAGGGCTTCGCCGCGCAGAGCGTCGGCGCGGCGGTGATCCTCTCGGCCTCGCACGTCGGCTTCCCGCTCTCCACCACGCACGTGATGTCGGGCGGGATCATGGGCGCGGGCGCCGCCAAGCGGCTGTCCGCCGTGCGCTGGGGCGTGGCGGGGAACATCGTCACCGCGTGGCTGCTGACGCTGCCGTGCTCGGCCGCGGTCGGCGCCATCGCCTACGCCATGGTGCGGATCTTCGGGACCGGCACGGCGGGGCCGGTCGTGGTCATGTGCCTGTTCGGCGCCACGCTGGCGTTCGCGTTCGTCCGGCGCGCCGCGGTGAGCGAGGCGACGTGACCGTGCTTGCCGTCGAGGTCTCCCAGCTCGCCGAGGTCGTCTGGGTCTCGGCGCTCGCCGGCATCGGCATCACGACGACGTACTCGCTCGCCGTGTTCGGCGCCGGGCGCTATCTGGAGGCCCACCGAACCGGCCAGCGCGTCGCCGCGCTGGCCTACGCGGGGCTCGCGCTCCTGTTCCTCGTGGTGTTCGCGGGCGGCGTGATCTGGGGCGTCCAGATCATGCTCTCGAAGTAGACGTCTAGAACGTGGCGAGCGCCTTCTGCATGTCGGCCTGCGCCTGCTTGAGCGCCTCCTGTGGCGAGGTTTGGCCGGTGAGCGCCGCGTTGACGTTCTTGTAGATCGCCTGCGAGATCTGCGGATACACCGGTGACACGGGGCGAGGCTTGGCCTGCGTGACCGCCTGCTTGAGCTCGGCGGCGAACGGCATCGCCTTCTTGACCGCCGGATCGTCGTAGGTGGCGACGAGCGTCGGCGGCGTGGAGAACTTCGACGCGTCCTGACGCATCTCGTCGGGTTGGGTCAGGAAGTCGACGAGCTTCAGCGCGCCGCCCGGGTTCTTGGATGTGACGGAGATGACGAGGTCGCCGCCGCCGAGGATCCCGGCGGTCTGACCGCCGTCGAAGCGCGGGAACGGGGCGACCTTGAACTTGCCGGCCACCTTGGAGCCCTTCATCTGCCCCAGGCCGTACGCGTACGGCCAGTTGCGCATGTAGGTCGCCTTGCCGGACTCCCAGTAACGCCGCGACTCCTCCTCCATGTAGGTGGTGACGCCGTTGGCGGCGGTCTCGTCCTTGACGCCCGCGACCATCAGCTGCAGCGCCTTGAGGTTCTGCGGCGAGTCGATCACGGACTTCTTGCCGTCGGGCGAGAGGATCTGGCCGCCGGCCGCGTACGCCAGCTCGAGGAAGTCGCAGGTCAGCCCCTCGTACGGCGCGCCCTGATAGACGATGCCGTCCTTGGCCTTCGCGTCCGCGTAGACCTGCTGCCAGGTCTGCGGCGGCGTCTGGACCTGATCGGTCCGATAGAACAGGAACGCGGCGTTGGTGTCCTTGGGCACGCCCCAATAGCGGTCGGCATAGTGCGCGGTCTCGAGCGTCGAGGGGACGAACTCGGCCCGCCGCCGCTCGATATACGGCGTGAGGTCGTAGACCCAGTTCTGCGACGCGAACTCCGCCGTCCAGATCACGTCGGAGAAGAAGATGTCGCACTCGGGCGACTTGGCCTCCGCCCGCTGGACGAACTGCGCACGCTGCTCGTCGGCCGAGGCCGAGAACTCCAGCAGGTTGGCCTTGAGCCCCTGTGACACGTAGCGCGCATTGAAGTCGGCGACCGACTTGGTCTTGGAGCCGGTCGTGTCCTTGCCGGCGCAGTACGTGACGGTGCCGGACGCAGGCTTGTCCAGCAGCGAGACGTCGATCGCCTTCGCCCCCTTCACCGTCGCTCCGGAGGCGCCTCCGCCGGCGCTCGTGCCCTCGTCGCCGCCGCAGGCGGCCAGCAGCAGCGCGCAGATCAGCGGCGCGCCGCATAGAACGCGATTTCGCATCGATATCCCTCCCAGGGACGGTCCTGCCCGTTCGCGCGCTGCTTCGCAGAAGGCCGCGATCTGTGACCGGAGATCTCACAATGCCCAGCGCGGCGGCGTCTCACCGGGAGGTGCGTACGAGCACACGCGCCCGGTGCGCACGGAGGCGGCGAGGTGCGCTCCGAGCGCGGGATGGTGCCGGTCGAGGGCCCTGATCGCGGTCCGGATCGCCTTCGTCACGCTGACCCGCGCGCGCTCGGCGGGAGACGCTGGGCGCCGGTCGCGCCCACCGAGGCCCGCGGCGCGGACGAGCTCGTGCGTGAGCGCGTCGATCTCCCGCTCGATCTGCGCGATGCGCTCCGGATCGCACCAGTCGCGCGCCTGCGCGAGGTCGTCGCCGAGCTCGTCGAGCCGGCGCCGGTATGCCTCTTTGGCACGAGCATCCAGCAGCCCGCCGAACGCCCCCGCCCGCAGGTCGGGCGAGCCGGCGAGGGCCAGCCCCGCAGCGGCCGCGGCGAGCTCGAGCGCGTGCACCTCACGGCCGGGTGCCGCGAGCAGGAATGCGATGTACCGAAGCCCCTTGACGTCCTTGAGGCGGCACGTCCCGCCCGCGTAGGCGATCGTCCAGAACTCTCCCTCGCGCCGGAAGATCGCCTCCGGCTGTGCGGCCCGCTCGTAGAGGACGCGCGCCCGGATGGCGCGCGCGCCGAGCTGCTCGCACTGCCGGAGCGCCCGTTCGAAACGGCGCTCGGACTCTTCGAGGATGCGGCGAAGGTCCTCGATCCGCTGCCCGGAGCCGGCGAAAGACTGCCGCGAGCTGGTCATCGAAATACCCCTCCCGGGAACTCGCTTGACCTCCCAGACGCCCACCGGTTTCAGGGAATTCCGCTGCAGAAAGTGAAGCGGCCGCCCGTCGGCGGCCGCTTCGGTCATGCCTAGCCGTTCGCGCAGATCGCGTACGCCCGCACCGCCCAGTTCGCAGTCGTCCCGTTCTGGTCCTCCTGACCTCTGACGTGCACCCGCGTCAGCGCGTCGTCGGGGAGCATGTACTGGATCGCGACCTGGCCGCCGCCCCCGACGATCTCGCCGCCGGCGCCGATCACGCGCTTGCCGGCGTCACAGACCGCGGTCACGTGCTTGCTGTCGGACGTGAACAGGCTCGTGCGCTCGATGCGCTCCAGGCCGGGGAGCGGGTCCGCGCACAGCGCGATCGGCCGCAGCGACCAGTCGGCGAGCGTGCCGTCGCCGTCCTCGATGCCGCGGACCGTCGTGGTCTCGAGGTCGGTGCTCGGGATCAGCGCGTCGAGCATCACCTGTCCGTTCGCGCCGATCGGGATCTCACCGCCGACCCCGGTCAGTCGCCGTTGCGCGGTGCAGGGTCCGCCGGGCGCCGTCGACGCGAGCTTGGGGCTGAGCGAGTTCGCCGCCTCATTGAACGTCGTCCGCCGCTCGCCTCCGTCGTCGGCGCAGATGGCGTAGGCGCGGACCGCCCAGCCGGCGGTGGTGCCGTCCTGGTCCTCGTGGCCGCGAACCGTGACGCTGCGACCGGTCGTGGCGGCGAGCGAGTCGAGCACGACCTGGCCGTCTCCGCCTTCGGACTTGCCGCCGAGGCCGAGCAGCGCCTGGCCGTCCGGGCACCTGGCGGTCGCGGTATTGGTCGGATTCGAGTTCGCCGGTCCGCTCCCCTGCACCACCAGGTTCAGGCCAGGCACCGCTGACGCCGGCGCGGCCGCCGTCAGCGTCGCGATGCCCGCCAGCAGCACGATCGTGGATTTCCGCATTGGAAGTCCCCTTCCGTCGGCTCCGGCCGCGTCGGGCCGGAGTGTTGTCCGTCGCAGGGAACGCGTGAAGCCGCGGGCAACAGTGGTGACGGCGAGCGTTACGCGTAATCGATCGTCCGCAGCACGCGGGCGGGGGAGCCGGCGGCGATCGAGAACGGCGGCAGGTCGGTGGTGACGACCGAGTTGGCGCCGATCACGCAACGTCGCCCGACGGTGACGCCGCTCGTGATCACGACGTTGGCGCCGCACCAGACGTTGTCGCCGATCCGGGTCGGCCCCTTGCTGGAGAAGCCCTGCCACGGGACCGGCTTGTCCGGGTCGTCGAAGCGGTGGTTGCCGTCGGTGACGAAGCAGCCGTTGGCGAGCATGCAGTGGTCGCCGATCTCCACCAGCTCGACGGCGGCGACCATCACGCACAGGTTCAGGAACGTGCCGGCGCCGATGCGGATCCGCCCCGGGGCGGGCGCGGTGAGCCAGACGTGCGGCTCCAGCAGCGCGTGCTCGCCGAGCTCCAGCCGCCCCTCCCGCAGCATCTCGAGCACGTTGCCGTGCACCGGCCGGCGATAGTAGGCGCGTCGGCGCGCGAACTCGTAGTGCAGCCGCGCGCGGTTCCACGGGTGCGAGGAACGCTCGTACCAGCGCCATTTCTGGGCGTAAAGCCTTGCGTCTTGCCAGCGCATGGGCGGTTGCAGGGTGACGTAAGCCCGCTCGCTGCGCTTGGCAGCGCGCCGGAGACGGGCAAGCCTCGGTGGCGACAGACCCTACGCACGGAGGCACACCCTTGCGTCTCACCCTGACTTGCGCCGCCCTGTTCGCGATCGCGACCCTCGTTCCTTCCACCGCCGGGGCAGCGGTCCCGCATGTGGTCAGACCCGGAGAAACGCTGTGGTCGATCGCCGCGGCGAACAATCTCACCACCCGCACCGTCGCGGCCTACAACGGGCTGTCGGAGGGCTCGCAGGTCGTGCTCGGCGGCACGCTGATGATCCCGACGACCGTCGAGGGCTACGCCGCGCTGCAGAAGGCGGGGCTCGTGGCCGCCGCGCCGCAGCAGGCCGCGGCTCCGGCCGCCGCGCCCGCCGCCGCCTCGCCGGCCCCGGCCGCGCAGGGCGCGTACACGGTCCGGCCCGGCGACACGCTCTCCAGCCTGGCCGCGGGTGCGCGCGTGTCGGTCTCCGCGATGGCGGCCGTGAACGGGCTCAACCCGAACGGCGTGCTGCTGGCGGGCACGGTGATCAAGCTGCCGGCGGGCGCGCCGGCGCCCGCGCGCGCGTCGCAGCCCGCTCCGAGCGCGACGGTGGTGCCGCAGGCCGGCCCCGAGCCGACGCCCGCGCGCGTCGGCGCAGGGACGATCCAGAGCGCGGCGACCGCGAACGGCGTCTCCCCCTCGCTCGCCGCCGCGATCGGCTGGCAGGAGAGCGGGTTCAACAACGCGATGGTCTCGGGCGCCAACGCGCGCGGCGTGATGCAGATCACGCCGGGCACGTGGAACTTCGTCCAGGCCAACCTCGCGGGCGGGCGCCGGCTGGACCCCAACTCGGCGGCCGACAACGTCAGCGCCGGCGTGCTCTACCTCAAGCACCTGCTGCAGCAGACCGGGGGTGACGAGAGCACGGCGATCGCCTGCTACTACCAGGGCTGCGGCTCGGTCCAGTCGCGCGGCCTGTTCGACGACACCAAGCAGTACGTGGCCAACGTGCAGGCGCTGCGCTCCCGCTTCGGAGGCTAGTCGTCGGCCGCCTGGACGCTGACGACCGCCGGCGCACCGGCCGGAACCCGCAGCAGCGCCGCCGCGAGCCGCATCCGCAGCCGCTCGCCGCGGCGCTGCGGGCGCGGCCAGGCGGGCGAGTGGGCAGCGAGCCGGTGCGGTGAAGGCTCCCGCGCGACCTGCGGGCCGCCCGAGGCCTGGCGCGGGGTGGCGCGCGGCGCGGCCATCGCTCCGGCGAGCACGGCGACGATCTCCGGCCGGTCGAGGTCCTCGTGGTCGATCAGCGCGCCGGAGAGCCGGTCGAGCTCGGCGCGATGCGCCGACAGCAGCCGGACCGCATCCTCGTAGGCGTCCTCGACCAGCCGGCGGACCTCCGCGTCGATGAGCGCGGCCGTCTCCTCGGAGATCCGCACCTGCTGGCCGGCCTGGGAGCTCACGAGCTGACCGGCGCGGGCGGAGAACCCGAGCTCCTCGACGGCCTGGCGGGCCATCGCGTTGGCCTGCTGCAGGTCGTTGGCGGCGCCCGACGTGATCCGCCCGCTGGCGACGAACTCGGCGGCGCGGCCGCCGAGGATCGCGACGAGCTTCTCGTGCATGTACTGCGGGTCGTGCAGCATCCGGTCCGTGCGGCCGTACACGGCCATGCCGCCGGCGCGCCCGCGCGGCTGGATCGACACGCGCATCGCGTTCTCGACGCTCGGGCACAGCTCCGCCGCCAGCACGTGCCCGGCCTCATGGACCGCGACCACCTCGCGCTCGCCGTCGGCGAGCGTCGCGTGGCGCCGGCGCGGGCCGGCGATCGCGTCCAGGTAGCCGTCCTCCACGTTCGCGTGCGTGATCACGTCCTGATCGGCCTTGGCGGCGAGGATCGCCGCCCGGTTGAGCATGTCGGCCAGGTCGGCCCCGGAGCTGCCGAACGTGATGTGGGCGAGCCGCTCCAGGTCGACGTCGTCGGCCATCGGCTTGTTGCGCGCGTGCACGGCGAGGATCTGCCGGCGCCCCTCCTCGGAGGGCACGTCGACGAGCAGCTGCTCGCCGAAGCGTCCGGGCCGCAGCACCGCCTCGTCGAGCGTGTCGACGCGATTGGTGGCGGCGATGCAGACGATCCGCGAGTTCGGGTTGAAGCCGTCGAGCTCGACCAGGAGCTGGTTGAGCGTCTGCTCGCGCTCGTCGTTGCCGCTGATGCTCACGCTGCTGCGCTTCTTGGCCAGCGCGTCGAACTCGTCGAAGAAGATGATCGCGGCCGGGTGGCGGCCGGCCTCGGCGAACAGGGAGCGCACGCGCGCCGCGCCGCGGCCCACGATCATCTCCACGAACTCCGAGCCCGCGACGGGGAAGAACGGCACGCCCGACTCGCCGGCCAGCGCCTTCGCCAGCAGCGTCTTGCCGGTGCCGGGAGGGCCGTGGAAGATCACGCCGCGCGGGAGCTTGGCGCCCAGCTTCTCGAACCGCTCCGGCTCGGTCAGGAACACGAGCAGGTCCTGCAGCGATTCGACGACCTCGTCGATGCCGGCCACGTCGGCGAAGCGCACGTCGGGGATCTGGATCTCGCGGGCGCCGTCGCGCTTGGTCGCGCCGCCCATCCGTTCCATCGACGACGACGCGCTCTGCCTGCGCGTCATCAGCGCGCCGAACACGATCACTCCCACCACGATCAGGATCAGCGGGATCATGAACTGCGCGCCCGGACCGGGCGCACGGTTGTAGACCTTCACCTGCGCGCCGGCGTCGGCGAGCTGGCGCGCGAGATCCTGGTCGGTCGTCGGATAGCCGGCCGACGCGCGCGTCCCGTCGCGCAGCGTCAGCTTGGCGAGCCCACGAGCCGGGTACACGTCGGCGCTGCGCACCGTGTGCTCGGTGATCGCGTGGCGCAGCGCGGAGTAGCTGAGCTCATGCGAGGGGGCGGCCGGCGGCTGCGGAGCGGCCGCCGCGGCGGACGGAGCGGCGAGTGCGAGCAGCGCGATCGCTGCGGTGAGGGAAAGCAGTCGACGGGGCATCGGGAAGTCGCCTGCGCGGCTCGGCCAGGCCCGGACCGGGCGCGCGCTGCAGGGGGCGGGAGCGATGGGCGGATCGCGGGCCTTCCGTCAACATCGGCCTGCGCGCGCCCGGGTCTTAAGCGGGTTTCCCGCAGTCCGCTACGCGTCGCGCCTGCCGATCAGCCACGTCCCGCCGAGCATCGCGGCGGCCGCCCACGCGGCCAGCACGGCAATGCCGGCGCCGGGACTGAGCGGGGCTCCGTGCCCGGCCGTCGTCTGGATGCAGATGCCGGCGGTCATCGGCGCGATCCGCTGGACCGTGTCCTGCGCCGACTCGGGCAGGAGCCCGGCGAAGATCAGCGGCAGGAACATCAGCGCCAGCACCGTGGTGATCGCCGCGGCCGTGTGGCGCAGGATCGCCCCGACGCCGAGGCTCAGCAGCCCGATCAGCGCGAGATACAGGCCGGAGCCGGCGACCGCGCGCAGCGAGGCGCCGTCGCCGAGTGAGAGCGTCGCGTAGCCGTTGGCGGCGATGAAGCCGTTGCCGTGCAGGATCGGCTGCGCCATCAGGAACGCGGCGAGGCTGCCCACCACGCCGACCACGAGCACGACCGCGGCGACGATCGCGGCCTTGGCGGCGAGCACGGCGTGGCGCCGGGGGTTGGCGGCGAACGTCGCGCGGATCGTTCCCGTCGCGTGCTCGCCGGTGATCGCCACCACGGCAAGCCCGACAACCGCGAACTGCGCAAACAGCACGCCCGCCAGGCTCAGCATCATGACGTCCTCGCCGCTGTCTCCGGGAGGCTTGCCCGACGTGCTGACCGTCGCGGCGACGAACGCGGACATCAGGAGCGTCAGCCCGAGCGCGAGGCCCAGCGCCCACCAGCTGCTGCGCACCGTCCGCAGCTTCGTCCACTCGGACCTGAGCGCGCTCACGACCGCGCCTCGTACTCGACGGCGTCGCGCGTAAGGCCGAGGTAGGCCTCCTCCAGCGTCGCACGATGCGGCGTGAGCTCATAGAGCCGGAGTCCGCGGGCAGCCATCAGCTCGGCGACCTCCTCGGCGGCGAGGCCGACGACGCTGAGCACGTCGCCGCCGGGCGAGGTGACGACCGCGCCGGCGTCCGCAAGCGCCTTCATCGCCGCGCCGGTGTCCGGCGTGCGCACGGTCATGCTGGCGTCCGACGCCGCCGCGACGAGCTCGCTGACCGGCGCGTCGGCGATCAGCCTTCCGCGCCCGATCACGACGACGTGGTCGGCGGTGTCCTCCAGCTCGCTCATCAGGTGGCTGGAGACGAGCACCGCGCGGCCGTCGGCGGCGAGCGAGCGCAGCAGGCCGCGGATCCAGCGCACGCCCTCGGGATCGAGCCCGTTGACCGGCTCGTCGAGCATCAGCGCCGGCGGGTCGCCGAGCAGCGCGGCCGCGATGCCGAGCCGCTGGCGCATGCCGAGCGAGAAGCCGCCGGCGCGGCGGGCGGCGACGGCGGTCAGCCCCGTGAGGTCGAGCACCTCGTCCACGCGGCCGCGCGGGAGGTCGTTGCTCTCCGCGAGCCACTGCAGGTGGTCGCGCGCGCGGCGGCCGGGGTGCAGCGCGGTCGCCTCCAGCAGCGCGCCCAGCGTGCGCAGCGGTGCGGCGAGCTCGCCGTACGGGCGCCCGCCCGACGAGCGCCTCGCCCCCGTCGGGCGCCGCGAGCCCGAGGATCATCCTCATCGTCGTCGACTTGCCGGCGCCGTTGCTCGGCATGGCCGAGGCGCCGCTGCATGGCGCCGGCGGGGACGCGGGCTACCTGATGCTGCTGTCGCTCCTCACCGCGCTGCCGCTCGCGCTCCTGCGCGTGAGCCGCGGCGTGGCGGCGTTGCTCGTCACGTTCTTCGTGCTCTGGACGATCTGGAGCGACGTCGGGCTGACGGTCGCCGCGGTGATTTCCCAGCTGATCGTCGCCTACGTCGTCGGCGTCCACTACCGGCGGTGGGTGTCGCCGCTGATGGACGTGCCGTTCCTGCTCACCGCACTCGCGACGCAGAACAGCGGCATCTTGTTCGCGCTCGCCTTGATCGTCGCGGTCCAGCTGCTGGGCTTCGCGCGCAGCGATCGCGGACAGGCGATCGCCGAGCGCGACGCGGCGGTGGAGGACCAGATCGCGCTCGCCGAGCGCGCGCGGATCGCGCGCGAGCTGCACGACGTGGTCGCGCACCAGATGTCGATGGTCGCCGTGCAGGCGGAGACCGCGCGGCTGACCACCCCGGGCATGCCGGTGGAGGGCCAGCAACGGCTGGCCGAGATCGGCGACACGGCGCGCGAGGCGCTGACCGAGATGCGGCGGTTGCTCGGCGTGCTGCGGTCCGACGAGGGCGCGCAATTGGCGCCGCAGCCAGGGCTCGACCGGGTCGACGAGCTCGTGTCGGCCGCCCGCGCCGGCGGCTCCTCGGTGCGGCTGACGATGAGCGGCGCGCCGGGCGCGTTGCCGCCGGGCGTGGACTTGACCGCGTACCGGATCGTCCAGGAGGCGCTCAGCAACGCCCGCCGCCACGCGCCCGGAGCCGCCGTCGACGTCACGCTCGGGTTCGGCGCCGAGCTGCTTGCGATTCGCGTCCGCGACCACGGACCCGGGCCGGTGGACGAGAGCGCCGACGGCCACGGCCTGCAGGGGATGCGCGAACGCGTAGCGATGGTCGGCGGCAGCCTGCACACCGGCGCGGCGAGCGGCGGAGGATTTCTTGTGGAGGCGGATCTACCTGTCCCCGTCGCCGTCGGAGACCGCAAACGCGGGGGTCTCGCCCCCGGCTCCGGGCCCTCCGGCGCTCCCAGGGCTTCCCTGACGGCACGGGCGAGCACCCCCAGCGAAACGAGCGCGCAGCGCGAGGCTTCGCCATGATTCGAGTCGTCGTCGCCGACGACCAGCAGGTCGTCCGCGCCGGGTTCGGCGCGCTCCTCGACACCCAGCCCGACATCTCGGTCGTCGGGCTCGCGGCCGACGGCGCCGAGGCCGTGCGCGTGTGCACCGAGCACGAGCCCGACGTCGCGCTGATGGACGTCCGCATGCCGGTGATGGACGGGATCGAGGCCACGCGGCGGCTCGCCGGCGGCCCGCGCGTGCTCGTGCTCACCACGTTCGACCTCGACGAGTACGTCTACGACGCGCTCGGCGCCGGCGCGAGCGGGTTCCTGCTCAAGGACGTCCCGGCGGAGCGGCTGTTCGACGCCGTCCGCGTGGTCGCCGCCGGCGACGCGCTGCTCGACCCGGCGGTCACTCGCCGCCTCGTCTCCGAGTTCGCGCGGCTGCGGCCCCGCCGCCCGCCGGCCCTGGCCGAGCTCACGCCGCGCGAGACCGAGATGCTGCGGCTGCTCGCCGAGGGCCTCTCCAACGCCGAGATCGCCGCCCGCCTGGTGGTGAGCGACGAGACCGTCAAGACGCACGTCTCCCGCGTGCTACTCAAGCTCGGCCTGCGCGACCGGACCCAGGCCGTCGTCGCCGCCTACGAGTCCGGCCTCGTCAAACCTAAAGGGGTCGGGCACGTTTAGTAAACGTGCCTGACCCCTTTAGATGTCCCTGGGTGCCTCTCGTCTCGCGAACCGCCATCCGTCCGCCGTGCGGCGCAGCGTGTCGGCGTAGCGGCCGACCATGGCGAGCCCGTCGGCGCGCGTCAGGTAAACCCACGTGGAGCTCGCGGTGGCGCTGTCGCCGTCAAGTGCGATCTCGATGTTGGCCACGAGGTGGCGGTCGTCTCCGGCGGCGAGCGTGAGCGCGCCCGCGCGCTGCAGCTCCGCCAGCATCGCGAGGATCTCGTCGCGCCCGCGCGCCTGGATGCCGCCGTCGGCGACGAACTCGCCGTCGTCGCCGAACAGGTCCGCGTAGGCCTCGAAGTCCTTCTCGTCGAGCGCGCGCCGGTACTCCGCGATCAGCGCGCGGATCGCCTCCAGGTCCTCGAGCCGGCGCAGCCGCGCCTCGAAGTCGCTCACGCCTGCCCCCAGACGTCCGTCGCGACCTGCACGACGAGCTTGAGCTTGGCGCGCTGCGCGTCGCGCGTGATCGCGTTGCCGACCGCGTTGGACCCGAACCCGCACTGGGTCGAGAGCGCGAGCCGCTCCAGCGGCACGTAGGCCGACGCCTGCTCGATCCGGCCCTTCAGCTCGTCCGCGCTCTCCATGTCCGAGCGCTTGGTCGTCACCAGCCCGAGCACGACGGTCTGGTCGTCGCGCACGAAGCGCAGCGGTGAGAACCCGCCCGAGCGCTCGTCGTCGTACTCCAGCAGCAGCCGGTCGGCGACCGTGTGCGGGAAGATCGACGCGGCGAACTCGTCGTAGGGCTCGGTGCCGGTGAAGTGGCTGCGGTCGTTGCCGCGGCAGATGTGCAGCGAGCGCGTCACGCCCTCGACGCCCTCGAACACGCGGTTGTCGGCCTCCACGAGCCGCCGCAGCGTGGCGTCGCGATCCTCGACGCCCGCCATCACCTTCTGGATGTACGCGTAATGCGGCGCGTCGAGCTGGATGTGGTCCGCGCCCGCCGCGGCCAGCACGCGCGCGTCCTCGTTCATCAGCTCGATCAGGTGGTCGAGGTAGGCGTCGCGGTCGGCGTAGGCCTTGTCGGACACGCCGTCCTTGAAGTAGTTGATCAGCAGCGACGGGCTCGGCATCGTCACCTTCACCAGCCGCTTGGTGCGCGGCCGGGTGAACGCGAGCTCGAAGTCCGCCAGCGTCGAGATGCGTCGCAGGCGCTCGACCGGCGTCGGCGTGCGCAGCTCGTGCTCGACGCCGGCGTCGTCGCGGTGGTGACGGACGAAGCCGAGCGGGTCGATCCCCTCGACGAGCACCTCGACGGTGGAGAAGAAGAAGCGGCGCCGGTACTCGCCGTCGGTGACGATCGGCAGCCCGACGTCCTCCTGAAGGCGGATCGCCTCCTCGATCGCCCGGTCCTCGACCGCGCGCAGCTGATCCGGCGACAGGCCGTCGTCGCGCGCCTCCAGCAGATAGTCCGGCCGCAGCAGGCTGCCGAGGTTGTCCGCGCGTACAGTCATCGCTCATCTCCAATCGGGGCACTCTCGAAGAACAGGGCGACGGTCACCGCGCCGGGATCGAGCACCCCGCGCGCGACGTCGCCGACGTAGCTCGCGCGCCCGCGCCGCGCCGCGATCGCCTCGGTCGAGACGGCGCCCTCGCGCGCCGCGCGGGCGGCCTCGCGCAGATCGCCTCCCTCGGCCAGCGCCCGCGCCGCAGGCACCATCGCGTCGACCATCGTCTTGTCGCCGACCTCGGCCCGGCCGAGCCGCTGCACCGTCGCGACGCCCTCGGCCGCGCCGGCCGCCAGCGCTTCGAGGCCGACGGCGTCGCCGTCCGCCGCGCGGGCCAGCTCGCGGAACCACATGCCGTACAGCGGCCCGCTGGTCCCGCCGGTATCCATGAACGCGCCGGAGAGCGCCCCGAACACCGCAGCCACGGTGTCCGCCCCGCCGAGCCGCGCCCGTGCCCGCGCCACCGCGGCCTCGATGTTCGAGCCGAAGTCGCCGTCGCCGCTACGGCGGTCGAGCTCGTTCAGCTCGGCCGCCTGGTCCTCGACGGCGGCCATGAACGCCTCCGCCCACTTCCGCGCCGCGGCGGCGTCGATCACCACGTGAGCCCCGGCGTCCGCACCGGCGCGTCCCACAGCTCGAGCAGCTCGTCGTCGGCGCGCACCGCGGTGATCGAGCAGCCGCCCATGTCGAGCGCGGTGACGTAGGAGCCGACGAGCGAGCGCGCGACCTCGACGCCGCGCGCCGCGAGCCGGTCGGCCGCCTCGCCGAACATCACCGACAGCTCGAGCGGGTGCGTCGAACCGAGCCCGTTGACGATCAGGATCACGCGGTCGCCGTCGCCCAGCTCGAGCGCGTCGGCAACCGGATCGACGAGCAGCGGCGCCAGCTCGGCCGCGCTCGCCACCGGACGGCGGCCGATCCCGCGCTCGCCGTGGATGCCGACGCCGAGCTCGATCTCGCCCGGCTCGAGGTCGAACGACGGGCGCGACGCGCCCGGGTGCGTGCACGGCCGCAGCGCGAGCGCCATCGTGCGCGATGAGGCGGCCACGCGCCGGCCGAGCGCGGCGACGTCGGCCAGCGCCCAGCCGCGCTCCGCCGCCGCGCCGCACAGCTTCTCGACCGCGACGACCGCCGCGGTCCCGCGCCGTCCCGGGCCGTCTCCGTCGGCGCGCTCGGTCGCCAGATCGTCATCGACGAGAACGGTCTCGACCTCGATCCCGGCGTCGGCGACCAGCTCGGCGGCGATCGAGAAGTTCAGGACGTCGCCGGTGTAGTTCTTGATGATGTGCACGACGCCGCGCCCACGGTCGGCCGCGCGCGTGGCGGCCTCGAGCTGGCCGGCGGTCGGACTCGAGAAGATGGCGCCCGGCACGGCCGCGTCGAGCATCCCCTCCCCCACGAAGCCGGTGTGCAGCGGCTCGTGCCCGGAGCCGCCGCCGGCGACCAGCGCGACCTTCGGCGCCTGCGCGCGACTACTCTCCGCGCGAGCCACGAAGCTCGGCTCGCGGTTCCAGCGCACGAGCTGCGGCCACGCGCGCTCCAGCCCCGCAAGCCCCTCCGCGACATGCTCACGCGGATCGTTGACGAACTGCACCGGCGTCTCCTCCCATCCCATTCGATCTCTGGATCAGAAAACGTATAGGATCTTCTATCGGTGACGCCACCAGCCCCCTCGAAGATCATCGCGGTTCACCTCAACTACCGCAGCCGGGCCGAGCAGCGGGGCCGGATCCCGACGGTGCCGTCGTACTTCCTCAAGCCGCCGTCCTCGCTCGCCGCCGACGGCGACGACGTCGTGCGCCCGCGCGGCACCGAGCTGCTGGCCTTCGAGGGCGAGGTGGCGATCGTCGTCGGCAGCCGCGCGCGCCAGGTCGCGCCCGAGGCCGGAGCCGCGCACATCGGGTGGATCGCCCCTGCCAACGACATCGGCCTGTACGACCTGCGCTGGGCCGACCGCGGCTCGAACCTGCTGGCCAAGGGCCAGGACGGCTTCACGCCGCTCGGCGCGCCCGTGCCCGTCGACGGGCACGACCTCGGCGCGCTGACGCTGCGCACCCGCGTCAACGGCGAGGTCGTGCAGGAGGACTCGACCGCCAACCTGCTGTTCGGCTTCGGCCTGCTGATCGCCGATCTCTCGCGCTTCGTCACGCTCGAGCCGGGCGACGTGATCCTCACCGGCACGCCGGCCGGCTCGCGTCCGGTTCAGCCCGGCGACGAGATCGAGGTCGAGCTCGAAGGCATCGGGCGGGTGCGCAACCGGGTCGTGGAGTCCGACGCCCCGCTGGCCGGCCACGGCGCGCAGCCGATGGTGTCGGCGGCTGTTCGCGGCGAGGCCTGGGGCACCGGCGCGCCTCGCCCCGTGTCGCTGTCGGCCGACGCGCGCGCGGCGCTGACCAGCGTGTCCACCGCGACCCTGACCGTGCAGCTGCGGCGGCGCGGGATCTCGGACACGTTCATGCGCGGCCTGCGGCCGACGCGGCCCGATCTGCGCCTCTTCGGCTACGCCTACACGCTGCGCTACGTCCCGCTGCGGGAGGACTTCCGAGACGCCGACACGGCCGAGCTGAACGCGCAGAAGCGCGCGGTCGAGTCGATCGGCCCCGACGAGGTGCTCGTGATCGACGCGCGCGGCGACGCGGGCGCCGGCACGATCGGCGACATCCTCGCGGCGCGCGCGCTGGCTCGCGGTGCGACCGGAATCGTCACCGACGGCGGAATGCGCGACACGCCCGCGTTCGCCGAGCTCGACATCCCCGCCTACTACCAGGCGCCGCACGCCGCCGTGCTCGGTCTGCGCCACCATCCGCTGGAGACCAACGTGCCGATCGCCTGCGGCGGCGCGCTCGTGGTCCCCGGCGACGTGCTCGTCGGCGACGCCGAGGGCGTGCTCGTCGTGCCGGCCGCACTCGCCGAGGAAGTGGCCCGCGACGCCCGCGAGCAGGAGGACCGCGAGGCGTGGGCGCTCGAGCGTGTCAAGTCCGGCGAGTCGATCCGCGGCATCTATCCGCTGTCGGAGACGCGCCGGCCGGAGTTCGAGCAGTGGCGAGAGGAGCAGCCATGACGAGTTTCGCCGGCGATCCGGATGCGATCCGCGGCGCGATCACGCCGCTGGTGACGCCGTTCCATCCCGACGGCTCGCTCGACCTCGACACCATCGCGCCGCTGATCGAGTGGCAGCTCGAGCAGGGCACTCACGGCATCTCGGTCGGCGGCTCGACCGGCGAGCCGACCTCGATGACCGTCAAGGAGCGGATCGCCGTCATGCGCGCGGCGGTGGCCGCGATCGACGGCCGCGTCCCCTTCCTGCCCGGCACCGGCAGCGCGCTGATGGACGAGACGCTCGAGCTCACCGCCGAGGCGCAGCGGCTCGGCGCCGCCGGCGCGCTCGTCGTCACCCCGTACTACGGCCGCCCGCAGCAGCAGGGGCTCTACGACTGGTACGCGCGCGTCGCGAGCGAGCTGCCGGACATGCCGCTGCTGGTCTACAACGTGCCGGTCCGCGCCGCGGTCGACATCGCGCCGGCCACCGTCGGCCGGCTGCGGCGCGCGTTCGACAACGTCGTCGGCATCAAGGAGACCACGCGCGACTTCGAGCACGTCTCGTACGTCCTGAACGAGTGCGGGCGCGACTTCATCGCGCTGTCAGGAATCGAGCTGCTCTGCTATCCGATGCTCGCGCTCGGCGGGCGCGGGCACCTGAGCTGCGTGGGCAACTTCGCGCCGCGCGTCGTCGCCGACCTCTACGACGCGTTCGTTGCCGGCGACCACGTGCGGGCGCGCGAGCTGCACTACGCGCTGCACGCGCTCGTCGACGCGGCGTTCGCGGAGACCAACCCGGTGCCGGCGAAGTGGATCATGGAGCGCGACGGGCGCCTCCCGTCCGCGTTCGCGCGAGAGCCGCTGGCGACGCTCGGCGAGGCCGCGCAACAACGCGTGACCGCACTCCTGGCGGCCGTTTAGTTAAGGTCGGATGAGAGGGATCCCGCCCGGGCGGAGGGGCTGCAGCCTTACGGATGGTGCTCGCGCTGCCAGGCGCGGAAGCTCTCGACCGTGTGCAGCTTGTGCTCGCGGGCCGCGGCCTCGATCCGCTCCGGCGCCGCGCCGCTCGCGATCAGGTCGATCAGCTCGCTGTGCTCGCTGACCGACGAGGCGCCGCGGTACGGGATCTGGATGAAGACCGTGCGCCGGATCGCGTCCAGCCGGCGCGCCACGTCGTGCAGCATCTGGACCAGCGCGGCGTTCGGGCAACGCTGGTAGATGAGGCCGTGGAACTCCTGGTTGAGGCGGCCGAAGCTGAGCGAGTCCATCTCCTCCATCGCGCGCACCATGCGGTCGTTGACCGCCCGCAGGCCGGCGATGTCCTGCTCGCTCAGCTCGGGAGCGGCGAGCGCGGTCGCGTAGCCCTCCAGCACCGCGAGCACGGTCATCTCCTCGTCGAACACGCCGGGCTCGGCGGGCGCGACCTGCGCGCCGGCGTTCGGGCGGTAGATCACGAGCCCCTCGGCCTCGAGGCGGCGAATCGCCTCGCGGACGGGCAGCGCGGAGACCTCGAACTCCTCGGCGAGCGCGTCGATGACGACGCGGAAGCCGGGACCGTACGCGCCGCTGAGGATCCGCTCTCGGACCTCGCGGTATACGCGCTCCTGCTTGGTCAGGCTCTTGGGTTTGGCAGATGTGGCCATGGTCGGCGGTTCCGTTCTAGCGAGGACACCTATAGCTACCAGTTCACGTGCAGGCGCGTGTGCCCGCGGAACACCCAGCCTCGGATCTCGGGAGGATGATCGAGGTCGAGGGCCAGTCCTGGCAAGTGCCCGAACAGCTCCGGCAGCGCCGCGCCGCCGATCTGGTGGCGGGCCATCCAGACGCCGAGGCAGAAGTGGTGCCCGACGCCGAACGCGACGTTGCGGCTCTTCGCCCGCGTGATGTCGAAGCGGTCGGCATCCGGCCAGTGACGCTCGTCGCGGTTCGCGGCGGCGACCAGCAGCCCGAGCCGCGCGCCCGGCTCCAGCGTCGTCGAGCCGAGCCGCACCGTGCGCGCGGCCTCGCGCGGGAACATCGCCAGCGGCGACATCCAGCGCAGCGCCTCCTCGGTCACCGCCGGCCACAGCCGCGCGTCGGCGCGCACCATCTCCCGCTGCTCCGGGTGCGTGAGCAGCGCCCAGATAGCGAAGCCCAGCCCGTCGCGCGGCTCGTTCAGGCCGCCGCCGATCACGAGCTTCGTGTTCGCGCGGACCTCCTCGCGCGAGAGCGGCTCGCCGTCACCGTCGAAGTGAACCATCGCGCTGATGACGGAATGGTCGGGCCGCGCCCGGACGCGTTCGATCGCGGCGTCGGTCGCGGCGTCGATCTCCGCGACTGCGCGCTCGCTGCGCTCCCACACCGCGGGGTCGTCGCCGTAGTTGGCGCAACCGTCCATCAGGGCCTGCGACCACTCCTGCAGCGCGTCGTCGGACGCCTCCGTGAGGCCGAGCACGAGGCCGAGGCAGCGCGCGGCGTACGGGCCGCACAGCTCGCGCATCAGGTCGGCGGAGCCGCGCGGCTCGAGGCCGCCGATCAGCTCGGCGGCGACGCGCCGGAACTCCGGCAGCCAGTGGCGCTCGATCACCTGCGGCGTCAGCGCGCCCTGGGCGGCGCGCCGCAGCCGCCGGTGCGCCGCGCCGTCGCTGCGCAGCATGGTCCGACCCATGACGCGCGTCTGCAGCGAGCCGTGCTCCATCGCCGTGTAGGAGTCGGAGTCGCGCTCGACCGCGTCGAAGTCCTCCCAGCGCGTCACGAGCCAGCGCTCGACCGCCTCGACCCACACGACGCCCTCGTCGCGCAGCCTGCGGTAGAGCGGATACGGGTTCTCGGCCAGCGCCTCGAGCGTGATCTCGCCGCCGTCGGACGGGCCGCAGCCGTGCCGCTGAGACGCCAGCGCGCTCAACGGCTCACCTCTCCCGGGGAGAATCGCCCTCCAGGCGATTGCTCCCAGCGAAACGAGCCCGCAGGGCGAGGCTTCGCATACCACGGCTTGTGCGCCTCGGAATGGTCGGCACCGCCCCCGATCTCGGCGACGGCGTCGGCCCAGCGGCGGTTGACCAGCTCGAGCGCGGGCGCATCGACGCCTGCCGCGCGGGCGACGTCGGCCGCGATCGCCACGTCCTTGGCCAGCAGCCCGGCGGTGAAGCCGGTCGCATAGCGGCCGGTGACGACGTGCTCGGCGAAGACGTGCTCGGAGCTGAAGCTGCGCCCGGTCGACGTGTTGACGACCTCGACGAGCGTCTCGGGATCGAGCCCGAACGCCTTGCCCACCTCCAACGCCTCGGCGGTCGCCGCGTAGGCGGCGGCCGCGAGGTAGTTGTTGAGCGCCTTCAGCGCGTGCCCGGCGCCGAGCGGCCCGACCCGGAAGATGCGGTCGCCGAGCGCCTCCAGCACGGGCAGCGCGCGGGCGACCGCATCCTCGTCGTCGGACCCCACCATGATCGACAGCGTGCCCGCTTCCGCCCGCGGCACGCCTCCGGACACCGGCGCGTCGACGAGCGCGACGCTCAACTGCGACCCCAGTGCCCGGGTCGCCGTCGGATTCGAGGAGCTCATGTCCACGACGACCGCGGACGGCTTCAGCGCCGCCGCGATCCCCCACCCGACCAGCGCGTCGCGGACGATCGCGTCGTTGGGCAGCATCGTCACCACGACGTCGCAGCCGGCGAAGCCTTCCGGCGAGCCGGCGCCCCCGCCGAACTCCGCCTCGCGCGCCGGATCGGCGTCGCGCACGACGAGCTCCAGTCCGGCGGCCAGCAGGTTGCGGGCCATCGGGCGCCCCATGTTCCCGAGTCCGACGAAGCCCACGACCGTCATAGAGCCCCCAGCTCGTCGAGCACGGCCTCGGCATTGCGGAACGCGTCGACCGCGGCCGGAATGCCGCAGTAGATCGCGGAGTGCAGCAGCACCTCGCGGATCTGCTCGACCGTCACGCCGTTGGACAGCGCGCCCTGCACGTGCACGCGGATCTCGTGCGAGCGGCCGAGCGCGATCAGCATCCCGATCGTCAGCATGCTGCGGATGTCGTGCGAGAGCTCGCGCTCGCGACCCCACGTCTCGCCGAAGCAGTAGACGGTCACGAGATCCTCGAGCGGGCGGGTGAAGGCCGTGGCGCCCTCGACCTTCTCGCGCGCGCCCTTCGGCCCCCACATCTTCTCGCGGATCTCGATCCCGCGCTCGAACAGCTCCTCGTTCATAGCGTCAGCGTCACCGTCTTCTCTTCCGTGTTGGCCTCGATGCCGGCCCAGCCGAGCTCGCGCCCCACCCCGCTGGTCTTCATCCCGCCCCACGGCAGCCGCGGATCCGGCGGCGCGCCGCCGTTGATCCACACGCTGCCCGCGCGCACGCGCGCCGCGATGCGGTGGGCCTGGGACACGTCGCGGGTCCACACGTAGGCGGCGAGACCGTACCTCGTGTCGTTGGCCTGGGCGATCGCGTCGTCGACGTCGTCGAACGGCCGCACGAGCCCGACGGGCCCGAAGATCTCGTCGCGCGCGATCGCGATCTCGGCGTCGCCGCCGGCGAAGATCGTCGGCTCGACGAAGTAGCCGGCGCGCTCGGGACGCCCGCCGCCGGCGACCAGCTCGGCGCCCTGCTCGCGGCCCTGGGCGATGTAGCCGGTGACGCGGTCGCGCTGGCGCGCGTTGATCAGCGCGCCCATCGTGGTGGTCTGGTCGAACGGATCGCCGAGCGTCACCGCGCGGGCGGCGTCGGCGAGGCCGGAGACGACGTCGTCGTAGCGCTCGCGGGCGACGAGGATGCGCGTGCCGGCCGCGCACACCTCGCCCTGGTTGGCCCACAGGCCGATCGCCACGCCGGGCACCACGGCCGCGGGGTCCGCGTCGGCGAGGACGATCTGCGGCGACTTGCCGCCGAGCTCGAGCGTCACGCGCTTGAAGTCGCGCGCGGCCTGGATGCCGATCTCGCGCCCGACCTCCGGGCTGCCGGTGAACGAGAGCTTGTCGACGCCGGGATGGCGGGCGAGCGCGGCGCCCGCGGTCTCCCCCAGGCCCGGCACGACGTTCACGACGCCGGCCGGGAAGCCGGCCTCCTCGATCAGCCGCGCGAGGTGCAGCGTGCTCAGCGGCGCGTCCTCGGCCGGCTTGAGCACGATCGTGTTGCCGGCCGCGAGCGCGGGCGCGAGCTTCCACGAGGCGATCAGCGTGGGCGCGTTCCAGGCGGTGATCGCGCCGATCACGCCGACCGGCTCGCGGATCGTGTACGCCTGGCGCTGCTGTCCGAAGAACGGCAGCGGCGCGATCCAGCGCCCCTCGATCTTGTCGGCCCAGCCCGCGAAGTGACGGAACACGTCGACGACGTTGGGCAGGTCGACGAGCCGCGGCTCGAACGCGGGGCGGCCGACGTCGAAGCCCTCGATCGTCGCCAGCAGCTCGATGTCGCGCTCGATCAGGTCGGCGAGGCGGAACAGCAGCAGCCCGCGGTCGGCCGGCGTCATCTGCGCCCACGCGCCGCCGTCGACCTGCGCGCGCGCCGCGCGCACCGCGGCGTCGACGTCCTCCGCCGAGGCCGACGCCACGTCGGCGAGGCGCTGCTCATACGCCGGGGCGATGACCTCGAACGTGGAGGCGGCGTCGCGCCACTCGCCCCCGATGAACAACCGGGTCGGCACGTCGGGAACGGCGACGCCGCCGATCTCGCGGGCCGTCATCACGCTGCTCATGCGCTCTCCTCGCTGGCCATAGATTTGCTATCGGAAAACATATCTGATCCTGCAAGGCGGCCGGCGGTCCGCCATGTAGCCGGCGCCGGCCCGCTCGCCCCCCAGCCCCGAGAGCAGCAGCAGGCGCACGTTCTCGTAGACGAAGCCGGCGAGCAGGACGACGTCGGCGGGCTGGAAGCGCTCGCGCCCTTCGTGCACGTAGGTCGCGCCGGTCGCGCGCCCGGCCCGGGATTCGATCCGCACGACGCGCGCGCCGGTGCGCACGTGCAGCCGGCCGGTCGCCTCGGCGCGCGGGATCACGGTCGCGTCGGTCGAGCCCTTGGCGGTCACGTGGCAGCCGTTGCAGGTGCAGAAGCCGCAGTAGGTGCAGCGCGCGGGGTCGATCGCGGCGGGCGCCGGGAACGGGTGCCAGCCGAGCCGCTTCGCCGCGTCGCCCATCAGCTCCGTCCGGGGCGAGGCTTCGCCCTGGTCGGCCGCCGTCCACACCGGCCGCGGGCCGGAGTATCCGAGCAGCGCCCATCCGGCGCGATCCACGTTGCCCCCGTAGGATGGATCGCCGAACATGCCCTGGCGCGCGTGCGCGAGCAGCGGCTCAGGCATAGAACTCGGGGGCCCGCTTGAACTCGTCCCACAGCCCCGGGTCGTGGCCGGTGACGACGGTCGCGTCGCGCCGCCACGCGAGCCGGTGAAGGCGACTGAGCGAGCGCGCGGTGTCGGACGCCGAGACCATGAACCCTGGGAGCGCGCCGTTCTCCCAGTGATCGCGCGCGTTCGCGGCGTCGCCGCACAGTAGGTAGGTATTGCCGCTCGGCAGGTTGACCTCGAAGGACATGTGGCCCGGCGAGTGCCCGGGCGAGCGCCAGCCGATCAGCGTGCCGTCGCCGTACACGTCATAGCCGTCCTCGGAGTCCTCCAGCAGCGCCCAGGGCACGCCCGGCTTGGCGTAGTCGGCGAGCACGTAGGCGATGCGCGCGAGCGGGTCGGGCGCATGCGCGAAGTCGTGCTCGGTGCGCGTCACCAGCACCTCGGCGTTCGGCAGCCGATCGATCACCGCGACCGCGCCGGTGTGGTCGAGGTGCAGGTGCGTCTGGACGACCCAGCGGATGCTCGCCGGGTCGATCCCGACGCGCTCCAGCGATGGCAGCAGCGCCTGCTCGGGCTTCATCACCGGCGTCGACATCTCCGTGATCGGGCCCCAGTGCTTCCCCGCGTCGACGGCGACCTCAGGCGGGTTGCCGCCGTCGATGACCGCGTTCCCGCGCGGGTGGGTGATGACGAAGAACGGCGTCGGCGTCGTGATCATCTCGCCGTCGCCGCCCTGCCCGAACGTGAAGTTGCGCAGCGGCAGGTACGTGCTTCCGCCGTCGAACATGTACAGCCGGATGTCGCTCACGGCGTCCCCGGCAGCGGCGCCGGCCCGACGAGCGTGCGCACGACGTGGACCGTGGTCGAGGTCATCAGGAACAGCGAGTGCATGTCCTCGCCGCCCCAGGCGAGGCTGCCGCACACCTCCGGCGTGGGCACCGTCCCCAGGTGGACGCCCTCGGGCGTGAGCACCCACACGCCGCCCGGGCCCGTCACCCACACGTTGCCGAGCTCGTCGCACTCCATCCCGTCGACGTTGCCGTCGCGCGGGATGCCGCTGCCGATGTTCTCGGCGAACAGGCGCCCGTTGCGCAGCGAGCCGCCGGGCTCGACGTCGAACACCTTGACGTAGCGCTGCGAGGAGTCGTTGACGTACAGCAGCGTCTCGTCCGGCGAGAAGGCGATGCCGTTGGGCTGGTCGAACTCGTCCTCGGCGACCACGAGCTCCAGCTCGCCGCCGTCGGGCGGGATCCGGTAGACGCCGCGGTAGCCGAGGTTGTCGCGGCTGCGCTGGAGCCCGATCCAGTCGTTCCAGCGCCCATAGTCGGGATCGGTGAAGTAGATGCTGCCGTCCAGGCCGCGTGTGACGAGGTCGTTGGGGCTGTTGAGGTACCTGCCGCCGTAGTGGTAGGCGATCACCTCGCGCCGGCCGTTCTCGAACCGCGCGACGCAGCTCGACAGGCCCTCGCAGGCGACGATCCGGCCCTCGCGGTCGAGCGCGAGCCCGCTCGCCTTGAACATCGGCTGCAGCGAGACCTCCATCCCGCGCGCCTCGCTCCAGCGCCAGCGCGTGTCGCTCGGGATGTCGACGAACTCCAGGCACTGCTCGGCTGCGATCCACACCGGGCCCTCGGTGAACTGGTAGCCCTCGCCCAGGCGGCGCAGCTCGGCGCCCGGATCGATCAGCTCGGCGAGCTCCATCACGCTCCCTCCCCGCGCATCGTGGCGGCGCTGACCCCGACCGCCGTCTCGGACATCGGCGGCGGCCCGGGCTTGTACTGCAGCGGCTGTTCCTCGCGCCTGGCGAACAGCCAGCGCTCGCCGCGGCGCACGAGCGTGTCGTGATAGCGCGCGACGATCGCGTTCTCGAAGTTCTGCGGGATCCAGACGACGTCCGTCTGCGCCGTCGCGCTCTCGCCGTCGGGCGCCAGCTCGATCAGCGGCGGCGAGTTCATGTGCTTGCCGTCGTAGTCGTCGGGCAGGCACGTGGTCAGGAACTCCAGCATCGCCTCTCGCCCCTCGAATGCCTGGTCGCCGACGACGAACGCCGCGTCCTCGGTCCAGAGCTGCCCGAACCGGTCCCAGTCGTGGTCGTCGAAGCTGATGGCGTAGGTCGCGATCAGCGCCCGGATCTGCTCGAGCGCCACCAGCCGCTCGACGTCGCTCATGGCTCGATCCGGTCGCTCAGGGCCGAGCAGTCCCAGCTCTGGAACAGGATCTCGTCGAACCACTCCGGCAGGTCGATCTCGCCCGCCTCGATCCGGCGGTCGAGGTCCTCCCGCCACGTCCGCGCGTCGCCCTCGTACTCGTACAGCGCGAGGTGGATCAGCGGCGGGTGGTCGCCGCGCGAGGGCGTCACCGCGAACCGGCGGGCGCTGAGGAAGCCCGGCGACTGGATGTTCTCGCGCGCGTGCTTGTCGTACCAGGCCTGGTACTCCTCGTCGGAGACCCGCTCCGGCGGCCGGCTGAAGACGAGGTAGAGCTTCCGCTCGGTCATGTTCGAGATCCTATAGCATTTGATACACGATGGCTCTCGACGACGCTTCGAAGGCACTGCTGGACGAGCTGGCGGCGGGCGACCCCACGCCGCTGCACGAGCTGACGCTCGAGCAGGCGCGGGCGTTCGGCGTGACGATGGCGCGCCGCTTCGGCGACGGTCCGGAGATGGAGCGGGTGGAGCGGCACACGGTTGCCGCCGCCGACGGCACGCCGCTGTCGATCCGGGTGCTCGTGCCGCGGGGCGGCGCCCGCGGCCTGATCGTCTTCTTCCACGGCGGCGGCTGGGTCACCGGGTCGCTGGACGAGGTCGAGACGGGCGGGCGCATGCTTGCTGATCGAGCCCGGTGCGCCGTTGCCCTCGCCGAGTACCGCCTGGCGCCCGAGCACCCGTTCCCGGCGGCGGTCGACGACGCTTGGACCGCCCTGTCGTGGGCGAGCGAGCGCGCCGACGGGCTGCGGCTGATCGTCGCCGGCGACAGCGCCGGCGCCAACCTCGCGGCGGTCGTCGCCCGGCGGTCCGCCGGCGAGGGTCCCGCGGTGGCGCTCCAGGTCCTCGTGGAGCCGGTCACCGACTCCGACACCGAGACCGCGTCCTATCGCGATCCGCAGAACCAGCTGATCGTGACGCGCGAGAGCATGCTCTGGTTCTTCGACCGCTACGCCCCGGACGTCGCGACCCGGCGGGACCCGCGGCTCGCGCCGCTGCGGGCGGCAAGCGTGTCAGGTGCGCCGCCGGCCGTCGTGCTCACGGCCGAGTACGACGTGCTGCGCGATGAGGGCGAGGCGTACGCCGAGCGCCTGCGCGAGGCCGGCGTGCATGTGGTTCACAAGCGCTTCGCAGGCCAGATGCACGGGTTCTTCGCGCTGGTCAACGTGCTGCCGGCGAGCGCGGACGGACTGGACTTCGTGGTCGAGGCGATCGAGAGGAGGATCGGATGACCGGCGACTGCGACGCCGTCGTCGTCGGCGCGGGGATGGCCGGGCTCTACGCCCTCTACAAGCTCCGCGAGCTGGGCTTGACCGTGCGGGTCTACGAGGCCGGCAGCGGCGTCGGCGGCACCTGGTTCTGGAATCGCTATCCCGGCGCCCGCTGCGACTCCGAGAGCATGGACTACTCCTACTCGTTCTCGCCCGAGCTCGAGCAGGAGTGGGAGTGGACGGAGCGCTATCCCACCCAGCCCGAGATCCTGCGCTACCTCAATCACGTCGCCGACCGCTTCCAGCTCCGCCGCGACATCCAGTTCAACACCCGCGTGACGCAGGCGCACTACGACGAGGCCGGCACCCGCTGGGCGATACGCACCGATCGCGGCGACGCCGTCCGCGCGCGCTACTGCGTGATGGCCGTGGGATGCATCTCCGCGGTCAACATGCCGGACATCCCGGGGCTCGACAGCTTCGCGGGCAGCGTCTACCACACGGCGCGCTGGCCGGAGGAGGGCGTCGACTTCGACGGGCAGCGCGTCGGCGTGATCGGGACCGGCTCCACCGGCATCCAGCTCGTTCCGCAGGTCGCCGCGCAGGCGTCGCGACTGTTCGTCTTCCAGCGCACGGCGAACTACAGCCTGCCTGCGCGCAACCGGCCGCTGGACGCCGTCGAGCAGCGGACGATCAAGGCCAGCTACCGGGAGCGGCGGCGCCTGTCGCGCGAGTCCGGCGGCGGCGTCCCGCTCACGCATCCCGACGTCACCCCGCCGGTCTCGGCGCTGGCGCTGACGCCCGAGGAACGCCGCCGCGTCTACGCGCGCGGATGGGCGATCGGCGGCGGACCGTCGTTCCTGTTCGCGTTCGACGACCTGCTCAAGAACCCGGAGGCCAACGAGACGGCGGCCGAGTTCGTGCGCGCGAAGATCCGCGAGCTGGTCGAGGACCCCCAGGTCGCCGAGGCGCTGACGCCCACCGACCATCCGATCGGGACCAAGCGCATCTGCCTCGACACCGACTACTACGCGACCTACAACCGTGACAACGTCACGCTCGTCGACGTCCGCCGCACGCCGATCGAGGAGATCGTGCCGCAGGGCGTGCGGACGTCGACGACGGTCTACGACCTCGACTGCCTGGCGTTCGCGACCGGCTTCGACGCCATGACCGGCGCGCTGTTCGCCGTCGACATCGAGGGCCGCGAGGGTCGCTCGCTGCGGGCCAAGTGGTCCGACGGACCGCGCGCCTACCTCGGGCTCGCGACGGCCGGCTTCCCGAACCTCTTCATGGTCACCGGGCCGGGCAGCCCGTCGGTGCTCAGCAACATGCCGGTCTCGATCGAGCAGCACGTCGACTGGATCACCGACTGCATCGCCTACGCGCGCGACCGCGGCAGCGACGTGATCGAGGCGGCCCCGGACGCCGAGGACCGCTGGGTCGAGCACGTCAACGAGGTCGCGAACGACACGCTCATGCCGATGGCGAACTCGTGGTACGTCGGGGCCAACATCCCTGGCAAGCCTCGCGTGTTCATGCCCTACGTCGGCGGCGTCGGCGAGTACCGCAAGATCTGCGACGAGAAGGCCGCGCGGGGCTACGAGGGATTCGTCTTCGCGTAGCGGCGGCTACTGCGCCGTGTAGCCGCCGTCCAGCACGAGCGTCGAGCCGGTCGCGAAGGTCGACCGCTCGCCGGCCAGGAAGAGCACGGCGTCGGCGACCTCCTCCGGGCGCGCGAGGCGTCCGTTGGGGTGCCCGTGCCGGACGGGCGCGTCGGCGAAGGGATCGTTCGGCTGGCGCGAGAACCTCGCGTTCATGGGCGTCTCCACCGTCCCGGGGGCGACGGCGTTGACGCGGATGCCGTGCGTCGCGTACTCGAGCGCCGCGGTGCGCGTGAGCCCGATGACGCCGTGCTTGGCCGTCGTGTAGGGGCTCGTGCCGGGCGCGCCGACCAGGCCGGCGGCCGACGAGGTGTTCACGATCACGCCGGACCGGCGGGCGAACATGTGGCGCAGCTGGGCGCGCATGCAGAGCCAGACGCCCTTGAGGTTGACGGCGATCACGCGGTCCCACGAGCCCTCCGGCGTCTCGTGCAGCCAGCCGACGGGCTCGATCACGCCCGCGTTGTTGAACGCCACGTCGATGCGGCCGAGCCTGGCGGCGACGTCGTCGTGGGCGTTGTCGACCGCGGCGCCGTCGGTGACGTCGACCACCAGCGCGGTGGCGCCGGGGATCTCCTCCTGCGCGGCGTGCAGGCCCTCGGCATCGCGGTCGACGAGCACGAGCGTCGCCCCCTCGCCGGCGAACGCCTTCGCCGTCGCGCGGCCGATGCCCGACGCGGCGCCGGTGACCAGCACGACCTTCCCGTCAAGCCCGAGGTCCACGGCGCTCCCCCAGCGGCAGGCAGTTCCACGACGCGAATTGCACGCGGCCGAACCACGGCGGGAGCGGGAGCTGCTCGTGCTCGCGCCCGGCGTAGCTGTCCTTGGATCCCAGGCCGGAGCGCTCGAGCTCGGCGACCGCCGACCGCGGGTCCGTGTCGGTCTCGTACACCGCGATGAAGCGATGCGGGAGCACGCCGTCACCCACCACCGGCTCCAGCCGGTACCGCCGCACCGCGCTGAACCCGTCGACCGCGAGGATCTCGTCGACGTGCGCGTCGTACCAGCGGTTGAAGTCCGCGTCCGACAGCTCCGGCGGGGGCTGTGAGACGACGATGTGCAGTCCGTCCGCCATCAGGCCATGACCTCCGTCCGCGCGCGGCGCTCGTCGACGCCCGCCTCGGACGTCTCGGCCGGCTCGCCGTCGGGGTCCAGCACGGGCGAGGACTCCTCGTACCAGCTGTCCGGCGCCTGGGTGCCCCAGAACGAGCGGCAGCGCGGATCGGACACCGACCAGCGCAGCGGCGGGTGATCGGGGTCGCCGGTGTAGTAGTCGCAGGAGTACAGCTCGATCCGATGGCCGTCGGGATCGCGCAGGTAGACGAAGAACGCGTTCGAGACCCCGTGGCGGCCCGGGCCGCGCTCGATCGCGCGCACGTGGCCGCCCGCGGCGAGCTGGTCGCACGCACGCAGGACGCCGGACGGCTCTCCGACCCAGACGCCGATGTGGTGCAGCCGGGGGCCGCGGCCCGCGGTCAGCGCGACGTCGTGCACGGTCGGCTTGCGCGTCAGCCAGGCGCCGGTCAGCCGGTCGTCTTCGCCGTCGGTGGCGATGTACTCCGAGCAGCGGAAGCCGAGCTCGCGCCAGAAGGCGAACGTCGCCTCGACGTCCGGGCTGTGAAGGTTGAAGTGATCCAGGCGCAGGATCGGCGCGCCGCGGTGCAGGTCGAAGCGCTGCATCTGCGTCTGGAGCGGCTGCAGCGCGTGCACGAACTCCAGCGGAAAGCCGAACGGGTCCCAGACGCGCAACACGCGCCCGAGGCCGGGCCGGCTATCGCTCCAGCGGACGGTGCAGCCGCGCGCGCCGAACTCGGTGGCGAGCGCGTCGAGGTCCTCCTCGGCGCGCACGCGGAAGCCGATGGCGCCGGCCGCGGGCGCCGGGCCCTGCCGCAGCACGAGCGAGTGGTGCTGGCGCTCCTCCCAGCCGCGCAGGTAGATCGCGTCCCCGTCGCGCTCGGTGATCAGCATCCCGAGCGCGTTCGCGTAGAACGCGCCGGAGCGCTCGAGGTCGGTGACCCGCAGCTCCACGTATGCCGCGCGCACGATGTCGAACGGCGGCAGCGCGACCGGCGCGGCGACCAGCTCCTCCACCGGTGTCATGACGTCATCTCTCTCTCTCCTCACTCGAGCTCGCCGACCCCGAGCCGTGGGATCGCGTGGCTGCCCAGCGCGACGTGAACGATCTCGGTGTCGCAGTAGAAGTCGAACGCGTAGTCGCCGCCCTCGCGGCCGATGCCGGACCGCTTGACGCCGCCGAACGGGGTGCGCAGGTCACGCACGTTCTGCGAGTTGATCCAGCACATGCCGGTGTCGATCGCGTGCGCGACGCGGTGCGCGCGGCGGATGTCGTTCGTCCACACGTAGGCGGCGAGGCCGTACGGCGTGGCGTTGGCGAGGCGGATCGCGTCGGCCTCGTCCTCGAACGGCATCGCGACCAGCACCGGGCCGAAGATCTCCTCCTGGAAGACGCGCATGTGCTCGCCGACGTCGGCGATCACCGTGGCTTCGAGGAAGTTGCCGTCCGCCAGGCCGGGCGGGCAGCCGCCGCCGGTGAGCACGCGCGCGCCCTGCTCGCGCGCCGACTCGACGTAGCCGAGCACGCGCTCCAGATGCTCGCGCCGGATCAGCGGGCCGAGCTCGGTGCGCTCGTCGCGCGGGTTGCCGACGCGGATCCGCGCGGCCCGCTCGGCCACCGCCGTGACGACGGCCTCATACAGCGGCCGCTGGACCAGCAGGCGCGAGCCCGCCGTGCAGCGCTGGCCGTTCATCGTGAAGACCTGCGCGAGCGCGGCGTCGACCGCGAGCTCCGGGTCGGCGTCCTCGAACACGACCACCGGGGACTTGCCGCCGAGCTCGATCGAGGAGCGCTTGAGCGTCGGCGCGCCGGCGGCGACGATCAGGCTGCCGGTGGCCGACTCGCCGGTGAAGCAGATCAGGTCGACGCCGGGGTGCGACGACAGCGGGGCGCCCGCGGTCTCACCGAAGCCGTGGACGACGTTGAAGACGCCGGGCAGGATCTCGGCGTCCTCGAAGATCCCGGCGAGCAGCGTCGCGGTCAGCGGCGACCACTCGGCCGGCTTGAGCACCACCGTGTTGCCGGCGGCCAACGCCGGCGCGATCCGCCAGGTCGAGAGCATCAGCGGCGCGTTCCAGGGCATGATCAGCCCGGCCACGCCGACCGGCTTGCGGATCGTGTAGTTGACGAACTCCTCGCCGACCTGGAACGAGCGGCCGTGCAGCTCGGTGACGACGCCGGCGTAGTAGTCGAAGTTCTGGGCGGCGCGATCGGCGAGGCCGTGCATCTGGGCGACGGGCAGGCCGATGTCGCGCACCTCGGCCTCGATCAGCTCGGGCGAGCGCTCGCGGATCCGCGCGGCGATGCGGCGCAGCGCGGCGGCGCGGTGCTCGGCCTTGGCCCGCGACCATCCGCCGTCGTCGAACGCACGCCGCGCCGCCGCGACGGCGGCGTCGACGTCGGCCGCACGGCCGTCGGCGACCTCGGCGAGCACGGCGTTGGTGGTCGGGTCAAGCGTCTGGAAGGTCCCGCCCGCCTGACTCGCCCGGAACTCCCCGTCGATGTAGTGGCGCTGGAGCCCGTACCGATGCGGTACGCCGTCGTCGCGCTCGGCCGGTGCCGCGTGAATCATCACTACGATCCTATACGGTTTCTGATCCAGAATGGAAGGAGAGCGCGTGAAACCGTCCATCGGCCGCGTCGGGGTGTGGAGCCGCGAGCTGCGATACCACGACGATCGCGGGGCCAGGCGCGACGCCGCGGCGGAGCTCGAGGCGCTCGGCTACTCCGCGCTCTTCATCCCGGACGCGGGCGGCGACGTGTTCGGCGCGTGCGCGGAGATGCTGGACGCCACGCGGTCGCTGCCCGTCCTGACGGGGATCCTCAACATCTGGATGCACTCGGCGCCGTCGGTGGCCGCGGGAGTCTCCGCTCTGGGCCCGCGTTTCGTGCTCGGGCTCGGCGCCAGCCACGCCTCGCTGGTCGGCGAGGACCGCTATCGCCGCCCGCTGTCGGCGATGCGCGCCTATCTCGACGAGCTCGATGCCGCCGGCGCCGGCGAGCGCTTCCTCGCGGCGCTGGGCCCGCGGATGCTCGAGCTCTCGCGCGACCGCGCGATCGGCGCGCACCCGTACCTGGTCACGGTCGCCCACACCGAGGCGGCGCGCGCGACGCTCGGGCCCGACCGGCTGCTCGCGGTCGAGCAGGGCGTCGTGCTCTCGCGCGACCGTGCGCTTGCCCGCGCCCACGTGGCGCCGTATCTGGAGCTGCCGAACTACGTCGCCAACTTCCGCCGGATGGGGTTCGGCGACGCGGACCTCGCCGCCAGCGGGAGCGACGCGCTCGTGGACGCGCTGGTCGCCTGGGGCGACGAGGAGAGGATCGCCGCGCGGGTGCGCGCACAGCTCGACGCGGGCGCCGACCACGTGTGCATCCAGGTGATCGACGCGGTCGACGACACGCCGCCCGTGGAGTCCTGGCGGCGGCTGGCGCCGGCGCTCACGTGACGTACGCGATCGTCTGCGGACCTTCCGGCAGCACGCAGACCGTCGCGCCGGGCCCTTCGGCCGCGACGGTTGCCGCGATGTCGCGCGTCTGCTCGAGGTGGACGGCCCGTAGCTCGTCGTCGCTCAGGTGCCCGGTGTGCATCACGACCCGAGCGTGATCCTGGATGCTCGCCTGGATCTGCACCTGCCACTGATCCGGCGTGACGTGGTCGGACTGCTCGATCGCCCGCAGGAGCTCGCGCGGCGAGCCCTGCGAGTGCAGTAGCTCGCGGTAGGAGCCGTGGCCCGGGAAGCCGTCGCGACACTCAGCCGCGCACACGATCAGGCCGCCGGGCTTGACGACCTTGGCCGCCGCCGACATGCCCTTGACCGCCTGGTAGAGGTTCTGGTCGAGCGGATAGCCGGAGTTGCTGGTCACGACGACGTCGAACGGCGCGGGCACGGGCTGCATCGCCAGCTCGCGCGCGGCCTCGCAGGCCGCGGCGTGCATCGGCGCCAGCTCGCCGCCATACGCGGCGATCACGCGCTGCTCGCGGTTGAGGACCACGTCGAAGGCGAAGTGCGGCGGGGCCGCCGCGGCGGAGGCGCGGATGTCGGCGTGGACCGGGTTGTCCTCAAGCACGCCCCAGGTCGCCCGCGGATCGCCGATCCGCGTGGCGTCGTGGAGGACGAGCACGGTGTCGAGCCCGGCGAGCCCGGGCGCGACGAGCTTCGGCCCGCCGCTGAAGCCGGCGAAGAAGTGCGGCTCGACGAAGCCGGTGGTGATGCGCACGTCGGCCTCGACCCAGTGGCGGTTGAGCCACACGGGGACGCCGCGGCCGTGCTCGCCGAGGTAGACGAGGCCGTCGCGGTCGCGAGCGTCGTGGTTGACCACGCGGATGCGGCCGGCCCGCGCTTCGTCGCCGCCCGCCACGACGATCCGGCCGGCCAGGGCGTCGCCCAGCATCGCGCGGATCTCGGCCTCCGTGTTGCCGCGGTGCGTGCCGGTGGCGACGAGGATCGTGACGTCGGAGTCGGGCACCCCGAGCTCCTCGAGCACCGCCGGGATCATGCGGTCACGCGGCTGCGCGCGGGTGCCGTCGCAGATCGAGATCGCCACGCGCTGGCCGGCACTCGCAAGCTCGCGCAACGGCGGGCCGGCGACCGGGGTGCGGAGCGCGGCCCGCAGGACCGCCGCCTCGTCGGCGGCGCCGGGCTGGTAGGTCGGCTCGATCACCGTCGTGCGCTCGCGCGGCAGCTCGACCTCGAGGCCGCCCGTCCCGTACGCCAGCCGAATCTGCATCACCGGCAGGCTACCCGTGCGGTGATCGTATATGTTTTCCGATCAGTATGGTCAAGCTCACGGTCTTGTTCGGCGCCCCCACCGACCCGGAGGCGTTCGAGGCGTACTACGCCGATCACCACCTGCCGCTCGTGCAGCGGATCCCCAATCTGCGCCGCTTCGAGGCCGCGCGCGTGGTGGCGACGCCGGACGGCGGCGAGCCGCCCTACTACCGCGTCGCGGAGCTGTGGTTCGACGACGCCGACGAGATGCAGGCCTCGCTTGCCACCCCCGGGGGCCGTGCCCCGGGCGAGGACGTGCCGAACTTCGCCACCGGCGGCGCGCAGGTGTTGATCGCGGCGATCGATTGAGCGGCCCTCCGGCGCGCGGCCTGCGGCTGTTCCTGATCCTCGGGGCGGTCTCCGCGCTCGGGCCGGCGTCGATGGACATCTACCTCCCCGGGCTCCCGACGCTCACGCGCGAACTCGGGACGACCGAGTCGAGCGCACAGCTCACGGTCTCGCTGTTCCTGGTCGGGCTCGGGCTCGGGCAGCTCGTCGCCGGGCCGCTGAGCGACGTCCGCGGGCGACGGGCGCCGCTGCTGGCCTCGCTGGCGGTCTACATCGCGGCCTCGGCGGCCTGCGCGGTCGCGCCGGACATCGGGGTGCTGGTGGCGGCGCGGTTCCTCCAGGGCGCGACGGCGGCGGCAGGCGTGGCGATCGGCCGCGCGGTCGTGCGCGACCTGTTCGCCGGCACCTCGGCCGCGCGCTACCTCTCGCGGCTCGTGCTGATCTACGGGCTTGCGCCGATGCTCGCACCGCTCGTCGGCAGCCAGATCCTGCGCTTCACGTCATGGCGCGGGGTCTTCGTCGTGCTTGCCGTCGCCGGCGGGGCGCTGCTCGCGCTCACCGCGGCCGTGCTCCCGGAGACGCTGCCGCCGGAGCGCCGGCGCCCGTCCTCGGTGCGCGCGACCGCGCTGTCGCTGGGCGGGCTGATGCAGCACCGGCGCTTCGTCGGCTACGCGCTGGCGCTCGGCTTCGGGACGGCCGCCATCGCCGCCTACGTCTCCGGCGCGCCGTTCGTCGTCCAGGACCACTTCGGCGAGTCCGCGCAGCTGTTCGGCCTGCTGTTCGCGCTCAACGCGAGCGCGATGGTGGCCGGGAGCCAGGTCAACGCGCAGCTGCTGGGACGGATCGAGCCGCGCCGCCTGCTCACGGTCGCCGTCGGCGCGATGATCGCCACGGCGCTCGTGCTCGTGGTCGTCTCGCTGGGAGAGCTCGGCCTGGTGCCGTTCGCCGCCGGCCTGGTCGCGCTGATGGCGACCTGGGGCTTCATCCCCGCCAACGCGATCGCGCTCGCCGGCGCCGATCACCCCGACGTCGCGGGCTCGGCCTCCGCCCTGCTCGGGCTCGCGCAATACGGCATCGCCGCGATCGCCGCGCCGATCGTCGGCGTCGGCGGCGCCTCACCCGCGCCGATGGCGTTCGTGATCCTGGTCCTCGCGGTGCTGGCCGCCGTGTCGGCGCTGGGAATCGCCCGGCCGGTCCGGCGGCCGCCGGTCAGCGTCCTCGGCTGATCGGCAGCAGCGGGAAGCCCTGCGTGCGGGCGACGAGCATGCGGCACATCAGCTCCAGCGCCTCGGTCACGTTGACGGCGGCGTCCACGTCGGGCGCGACCACGACCGAGCCGTGGTTGGCGAGCAGCATGACGTCGTGGTCTCGCGCTGCGTCCGCGACCGCCGCGGCCAGCTCCTCCGAGCCCGGCGCCAGGTAGGGCAGGCGTGCGAGCCGGCGGAGGTAGTACCGCGTGTCCGTGCTCGCCGTCGTCTCGAGCTCGATCGCCGAGCACGCGACGAGCGTGGTGTGAAACGCCGAGCAGTGCAGGACGGCGTTGACGTCCGGCCGTGCGAGGTAGACGCCGCGATGCATGCCGGCCTCCGACGACGCGCGCGGCGCCACGGCGCCCTCGAAACCGCAGGTGACCACGGCGTCCGGCGTCAGCTCGTCCAGCCGCGCGCCGGACACCGAGATCGCGAAGCCGCGCGGCATGCGCGCCGAGATGTTGCCCGCGGTCCCCCACGTCAGCTCCTTGACGCCGATGCGGCGCCCCGCGGAGATGAGCGCGGCCGCATGGCCGCCGGCGTCGGCGGAGGCATCGGCGGCATGAGCGCCGGCTGCGGCGCCGGCAGCATGACCGCCGGCTGCGGCGTCGGCGCCGTGGGCGCCCGCGTCCGCGTCGCGCGCGCGGGTCACGCCGCGGCCGCGACCTTCGCGCGCCGCCGCGGCTTCTTCGCCGCCGCGGGAAGCGCCAGCTCGCGCAGGAAGCGGCCCGTGTGGGAGTCCTGGACCTCCGCGATCTCCTCCGGCGTCCCCCAGGCCATCAGCGTGCCGCCCTCCTCACCGCCCTCGGGACCCATGTCGATCACGCGGTCGGCGGTCTTGATCACGTCCAGATTGTGCTCGATCACGACGACCGAGTTGCCCTGCTCGACCAGCGCCTGGAGTACCTCGAGCAGCTTCTCGATGTCCGCGAAGTGCAGGCCCGTCGTCGGCTCGTCGAGGATGTAGAGCGTCCGCCCGGTCGCGATCTTCGACAACTCGCTCGCCAGCTTCACCCGCTGCGCCTCGCCGCCCGACAGCGTCGTCGCCGGCTGGCCGAGCCGCATGTAATCCAGCCCCACGTCGTGCAGCGACTGCAGCCGCCGCCGGATCTTCGGGATGTTGGCGAAGAAGTGCAGCGCCTCCTCGACCGGCATGTCGAGCACCTCGGCGATGTTCTTGCCCTTGAACCGGATGTCCAGCGTCTCGCGGTTGTAGCGCTTGCCGTGGCACTGCTCGCACGGGACATAGACGTCCGGCAGGAAGTGCATCTCGATCTTGATCTGTCCGTCGCCGCGGCAGACCTCGCAGCGCCCGCCCTTGACGTTGAACGAGAAGCGGCCCGGCTTGTAGCCGCGGGCGCGCGACTCCTGCGTCTTGGAGAACAGATCGCGGATCTGGTCGAAGAGCCCGATGTAGGTTGCCGGATTGGACCGCGGCGTGCGGCCGATCGGCGACTGGTCGACCGAGATGATCTTGTCCAGGTACTCGAGCCCGCGAATCCGCTTGTGCGCGCCCGGGCGCAGCTTCGCCCGGTGCAGCTTGTTGGCGACCGCCTTGTAGAGGATCTCGTTCACCAGCGTCGACTTGCCGGAGCCCGACACGCCGGTGACGGCCGCGAAGACGCCGAGCGGGATCTTGACGTCGATGTCCTTGAGGTTGTGCTGGGAGCCGCCGACGATCTCCACGTAGGCGGACGGCTTGCGCCGCTTCGCGGGCACCGGGATCGCCCTGCGGCCGGACAGGTACTGGCCCGTCGGCGAGTCCTCGACCTCCATCACCTGCTCGGCGGTGCCGTGCGCGACGACGTGGCCGCCGTGCTCGCCGGCGCCCGGCCCCATGTCGACCATGTAGTCGGCCGCCCGCATCGTGCCCTCGTCGTGCTCGACCACCAGCACGGTGTTCCCGAGGTCGCGCAGCCGCTCCAGGGTCGCGATCAGGCGCGCGTTGTCGCGCTGGTGCAGGCCGATCGACGGCTCGTCGAGGATGTAGAGCACGCCGACCAGCGACGAGCCGATCTGCGTCGCCAGCCGGATCCGCTGCGCCTCGCCGCCCGACAGCGTCGCCGACGCGCGCTCCATCGAGAGATAGCCGACGCCCACGTTGTCCAGGAAGCGCAGCCGCTCGTCGATCTCGCGCAGGACCAGCCGCGCGATCGCCCGGTCCTGGTTGGAGAGCTCCAGCTGCCCCATCCACTCGAGCGCGCGCTTGGCGCTCATCGCCGTGAAGTCGTGGATCGCGATCTCGCCGACCTTGACCGCGCGCGACTCCGGCCGCAGGCGCGCGCCGTGGCACTCCGGGCACGGCCGCACCGACATGTACTCCTCGATCTTCTCGCGCGACCAGTCGGAGTCCGTCTCCTTATAGCGGCGCTCCAGATTCGGGACGATGCCCTCGAACGTCGTCATGTACGAGCGCTTGCGCCCCATCCGGTTGCGGTAGGAGACGTACAGCTTGTCCCCGTTGGTCCCGTACAGGAACAGATCCTGCTGCTCGGACGGCAGCTCCTCCCACGGCGCGTCGACGTCGACCTCGTAGCGGTCGGCGATCGCCTGCGTGATCTGCTCGTAGTAGCCCGTCGCCCCGCTGGACCACGGCAGGATCGCGCCCTCGTTCAACGACAGCGACGGATCCGGCACCACGAGCTCCGGGTCGATCTCCATCTGCGAGCCGAGCCCGGTGCAGCGCGGGCAGGCGCCGTGCGGGGCGTTGAAGGAGAACGAGCGCGGCTCCAGCTCCGGCATCGAGATGCCGCAGTAGAGGCATGCGAAACGTTCGCTGTACGTCAAGACCGACGGTTTCTCGCCACCGCGCGGCACGGTCTCGATCTCGATGATCCCGTCGGCCAGCGCGACCGCGGTCTCCACCGAGTCTGCCAGCCGCTTGCGCAGATCCGGCCGCATGACCAGGCGATCGACCACGACCGAGATGTCGTGCTTGTACTTCTTGTTGAGCACGATCTCCTCGTCGAGCTGGCGCAGCTCGCCGTCCACCTTCACGCGCGTGAACCCCTCGCCGCGCAGCTCCTGCAGCTGCTTGCCGTACTCGCCCTTGCGCCCGCGCACGATCGGCGCCATGACCATGAACCGCGTGCCCTCCTCGAGGGCCATGATCTGGTCGATGATCTGCTCCGCAGACTGCGCGGCGATCGGCCGGCCGCAGTTGAAGCAGTGCGGCTTGCCGATCCGCGCCCACAGCAGGCGCAGGTAGTCGTAGATCTCGGTGACCGTGCCGACCGTCGACCGCGGGTTGCGCGACGTCGTCTTCTGGTCGATCGAGATCGCCGGCGAAAGCCCCTCGATCGAGTCCACGTCGGGCTTGTCCATCTGCCCCAGGAACTGGCGCGCGTACGCGCTCAGCGACTCCACGTAGCGCCGCTGCCCCTCGGCGTAGATGGTGTCGAAGGCCAGCGACGACTTGCCGGAGCCCGAGAGCCCGGTGATCACGACCAGCGAGTCGCGCGGCAGCTCGACCGTGACGTCCTTGAGGTTGTGCTCGCGGGCGCCCGTGACGACGATGGAATTCTGGCGGGAGGACATAAGACCGCCCTAGATTCTACGGAGGCGGCGGACGCCTAAGTCGAACTTACGTTCGCCCTGCAAGTTGCCCGGTATCGAGCAGCTTCGCCTGCAGGTAGTCAAGCCACGGCTCGACCCGGAGCTCTTCCCCGGTGGCCCGGCGGAGCAGCTCGCGCGAGTCGAACTTGCGCCCGTGACGGTGGATGTTCTCGCGCAGCCACTCGCGCAGCCCGGCGAAGCGGCCCGCCGCGATGTCGGCCTCGATCTCCGGCAACTGGGCCGACAGCGCGGTCCACAGCTGGGCGGCCATCAGGTTGCCGAGCGTGTACGTCGGGAAGTAGCCGATCATCCCCGAGCCCCAGTGGATGTCCTGCAGCACGCCGTGGAGCAGGTCCGGCACCTCAAGCCCGAGCAGGCGGTGCGTGGCCTCGTCCCAGGCCTCCGGAAGGTCCTTGACCTCGAGCCGGCCCTCGACCAGCGCCAGCTCGAGCTCGAAGCGCAGCGCGATGTGGAGGTTGTAGGTCGTCTCGTCGGCCTCGATCCGGATCAGCGACAGCTCGACGCGGTTGACCGAGCGGTACAGCTCGTCGGCGTCCATCGCCTCGAACGGGTCGCCGAGATGGGCGCGCAGCAGCGGCAGCGCCCATTCGCAGAACGGCCGCGAGCGGCCGACCAGGTTCTCCCACAGCCGGCTCTGCGACTCGTGCACGCCGAGCCCGGTCGCCTCCGCGAGCGTAGTGCGGTAGTGGCGCGGATCCATCTGGGCCTCGTAGAGCCCGTGGCCGAACTCGTGCAGGCAGGAGTAGAACGCCATCGCCAGGTCGTCCTCCTCCCAGCGCGTGGTCAGTCGCACGTCGGTGTGGGCCATGCTGCGGGCGAACGGGTGCACCGACTCGTCGAGCCGCCAGTGCTCGGGGTCGAATCCGACGGCGGCGAGCAGCTCGCCGAGCAGCTTGCGCTGGTTCCCGACCGCATGGTGACCGGGCAGGATGCCCGAGCCGTTCGGCCGGCTCGCCGCGGCGGCGACGAGCGGGACGAGCTCCTTCTGGAGGCGCTCGAACAGCGCCGACAGCTCGGCGGTGGTCAGGCTCGGCTCGTAGTCGTCGAGCAGGACGTCGTAGGGGTGCGCGAAGTCGCCGGTGCCGTCGAAGCAGGCGGCGTAGCGGTGACAGAGGTCGATCACGCGCTCCAGCGAAGGCCTGAAGCGCGCGAAGTCGCCTGCCTCCCGCGCGAGCATCCACGCCTCCTGGGCGTGCGCGGCGGCGCTCGACTGCTCGGCGGCGAGCGAAGTCGGCACACGCACGGCCTTGTGGTGGTCGCGCCCCAGCGCGGCCACCAGCCGCGCATCGTCGGAGTCGGGGTCGGCCGACGCCGCCCACGGCTCGAGCGCGTCCAGCAGCGCGCCGAGCCCGGGATCGGTCAGCCGGTCGTGCAGGATCCGCTCCAGCGCTTCCAGCTGATCGGCGCGCGCGCCGGCGCCTCCGCGCGGCATGAGCGTGTTCTGATCCCACAGCAGCAGGCCGGCGACGCCGCCGACGTCGGCGATCTCCCCCGCCCGTTCGCGCAGCCTCGCGAGCTCCTTCGGCGCTTCGGTCATAGGCCGACCTCGCCCGGGAGAATCGCCCTCTGGGCGATTGCTCCCAGCGAAACGAGCCCGCAGGGCGAGGCTTCGCCGCTCATAGGCCCGCCTGCGAGTAGACGTCGTCGAGCAGCGCCTCAAGGTCGGCCAGCTCGAAGTGCTCGGCGAGGTAGCGGGCCGTCTCCTCGCGCGGCGTGCCGCCGAGCGCCATGTTGAGCGCGATCAGCCGCGCGCCCGCGTCATCGTCGCCGGACTCCGTGAGCTGGGCGCCGAGCTCGTCCGCGCGCGGATCGTCGGCGTTGCCCGTCGGCTGCACCTGCGCCACGCGCGCCTGCAGCTCGGTCAACCCCTCGCTCAGCCGCTCGCCGCTCGCGCGCAGCGCGTCCAGCAACGTGCCGAGCTCACGCTCGAGCTGGTCGAGGCGCCCGCGCAGGCCGTCGGCGGCGTCGCGCACGCGCGCGACGTGGTCGCCGGCCTCCTCCCCGGCCTTGGCGCGCAGCTCGGCGGCGCCGCGCTCGGCGGCCTCGAGGATTCCGCGGACCTGCTCGGAGGCGCCGGACGACAGCGACCGCGGCGCCGGAGGCCGCTCGACGGCGCGCTCGAACTCGTCGGCGACGCGGCGCAGGTGCTCGTCCACCGCGGCCGGGTCGTATCCCTTGCGCCCGGTCGGGAAGTCCCGGCGCTCGATCGAGTCACGGTCCACGGCAGCGCAGGATAGGGGGCGCGCGACGCTACGGAAGACGAATGGTGTCCAGTTCTCGGACGATCAGGCCGTCGCGCTCGAGCCCGGCGAGGATCCGGTCCTCGACGGCAGGGAGCGGCTCCCCCGCCACCAGCGCCGCCACCACCCGGCCGCGGACGTAGCGGTCGGTCCGCTCGAACGGCGGCGCGCCGGGTCTGCGCGGCGCTGTCGCGTGCCCGCCGCAGCCGGCCGCGACCGGGCATTCGCCGCAGCGCGGGGCGCGTGGGCGGCAGACCGTCGCCCCGAGCTCCATCATCGCCTGGTTGAACGCCGCCGCGCGTCCGCACGGGAGCAGCTCGGCGGCGCGCGCCCGCAGCCGCGCGGGCGCCTGCGGCCCCTCGCGGCGCTCGAGCACGCGCCGCACGTTGGTGTCGATCGCCGCGACCTGCCGGTCCCAGGCGAAGGAGGCGACGGCTGCCGCGGTGTACGGGCCGACGCCCGGCAGCTCGGTCAGGTCCTCCGGCCAGCCTTGGTCCGCGACGCGCCGCGCGGCGGCCTGCAGCGCGAGCGCACGGCGGTTGTACCCGAGCCCGCTCCAGGCCTCCAGCACGGCCCGCGCGGGCGCGGCCGCGAGCGCCTCGGCGTCCGGGAAGCGGGCGAGCCAGCGCTCGTAGTACGGCACCACGCGCGGCGCCTGCGTCTGCTGGAGCATGACCTCGGACACGAGCAGCGCGTACGGGTCGCGCGTGGCGCGCCACGGCAGCGGGCGCCGGACGCGGTCGTACCACGCGAGCAGCGCATCGGTGTCCACGCGGCGGACGCTACAGCGCGGCGGCGTGCCGCCCGCACCACGCGGCCAGCTCGCCGGCCGCCAGCGGCGGGCACAGGTAGAAACCCTGCGCATACGTGCAGCCGAGGGCGGTCATGCGCTCCCACGTCGCCGCCGTCTCCACGCCCTCGGCGACGACGTCGATCCCCAGGTTGCGGCCGAGCTCGATCGTCGAGCGCACGATCACCTCGTCGCTCAGCAGCGAGCGGTCGATCTTGAGCTCGCGCACCGGCAGGTTGCGCAGCTGGGAGAGCGAGAAGTAGCCGGTGCCGAAGTCGTCGACGGAGATCATGGCGCCGAGCTCGGCAAGCCGCTCGATCGCCTGGCGCGAGCGGACCGGGTCGGCGAGCATGGCCGCCTCAGTTAGCTCGATGTCGAGCAGCCCGCCGTCGACGCCGTGGCGCCCGAGCAGCTCCTCCACCACCGCCGGGAACTCGGGATCGGTGAGGTTGCGCGCGGCGAGGTTGACGGCGACGCCGAGCCGCAGGCCGCCGTCGAGCCAGGCGCGGCACTGGCGCAGCGCCTCGTCGACGACGAAGCGCGAGAGCGGGTCGATCAGGCCCGTCTGCTGGACGGTCGGGATGAAGTCGCCGGGTGGCACCAGCCCGCGCTGCGGATGGTTCCAGCGCAGCAGCGCCTCGACCGAGCGCACCGCGCCGTCGGTCAGGCGCGCCTTCGGCTGGTAGTGCAGCGTGAGCTCGCGCTCGTCGAGCGCGCGCCGCAGCTCGCCGACGAGCGTGAGCCGGACCGGATCGCCGTCGCGCCGGCTCGACTCGTAGAACGCGACCCCGGTGTTGCCGTTCTTGGCGTGGTACATCGCCGCGTCGGCGTGCTGGAGCAGCGTCTCGAGCTCGCTCCCGTCGCGCGGGTACAACGCGATGCCGATCGAGGCGTCGACCGAGAGCGGCAGGCCCTGGACGATCACCGGCTCCTGGATCGCGCTGCGCACCCGCTCGGCCGCGATCGCGACGTCCTCGACCGAGGTCTGGTCGGGCAGCAGCACGCCGAACTCGTCGCCTCCCAGCCGCGCGACGGTGTCCGACGCGCGCAGCATGCCGTCCAGCCGGCGGCCGATCTCGCTCAGCAGCGCGTCGCCGGCCGCATGGCCGAGCGAATCGTTGACGTCCTTGAAGCGGTCGAGGTCGAGCATCAGCACCGCGACGCTCGCGTCCGAGCGGCGCGCTCGGTGCAGTGCCTGGCCGATGCGATCGTGGAAGAGCGTGCGGTTCGGAAGCCCGGTGAGCGCGTCGTGGAGCGCCTGGTGGTGGTTGAGCTCGGCCTGGGCGCGCAGCGCGGATTCGGCGGCCTTGCGGAGCGTGAGGTCCTGGACGGTGGCGATGATGAAGCCGTCGTCGCCCTCGGCGGCGGGAACGGGCGAAAGCGACACGTCGACCCACACGATGCCGCCGTCGGGCCGCTCGTAGCGGTGCTCGAGCGTCGAGCGCATCTCGCCGGCCAGCACCCGGCGGGCACGCTCGACCGCCGCATCGCGGTCGTCCGGGTGCACGAACTGGTCGGGGCGCAGGCCCTCGACCTCGCTCGCGCGGCGGCCGACGAGCTTCTCGAACGCCGGATTGACGCTGAGGATGGTGCCGTCGAGCGCGAGCATCATCATGCCGATCAGGGCGCTGTCGAAGACGGCCTCGAAGCGCGCCTTGGCGCGGAACTCGGAGGCGCGGCTGACCGCGGCGGAGAGGCCGACGGCGAGCAGCTCGAGCATCCGGCGGTCGTCCTCGTCGAGCCGCTCGGTCTCGGACGCGCTCATCACGTTGACCACCGCGAACGGGCGCTCGCCGGCGAACAGCGGCACGCAGATCATCGACGTATCGCCGATCGCCCGCTGCCACTCGCGGTTGACGCGCGGGTCGGTGGTCGCGTCCTTGATCAGCAGGGTGTCGCGCTCGGCGAACGCGAAGCGCGCGATCGAGGAGGCGATCGCCCGGCGATCGCCGACGTTGACGGCGAGCCCGGCCGCCGCCGCGACGACCAGCTCGTCGCCCTCGATCAGGCTCACCATCGCGCCGTCGGCGCGGGTCAGCTCGATCGCGCGCTCGACGATCAGGCGCATCACCGCGTCGATGTGGAGCCCGGCGGCGTCGATCGCGCGCTGGGCGTCGATCACGCCGGCCATCCTCGCGCCGTGCTCGCGCAGGGCGATCTCGGCGAGCTTGCGCTCCGACAGCGCGGCCGTCTGGCCGAGCGCCGCGGCCAACACGACCGCGAGCAGCTCTAGCATCGCGACGTCGCGCTCGCTGAACACGCCCGGCTGGTCGGAGGAGATGAGCAGGATCGCGACCGGGCCGGAGTCGGCGTTGACCGGCGCGACGACGACCGACCGCATCCCGTAATCGCGGGCGTCCGCGTGATTGGCGCGCGGGTCGGTCTGGATGTCAGGGCACAGGATCGGCTCGCCCGTGGAGAGGGCGATGCCGCACAGGCCGAGGTCGAGCGGCAAGCGCGTGCCCTGGTAGGAGGCGCCGCAGACGGCGCGCTGCACGAGCGCGTCGTCCTCGACCATCAGGACGTGCGCCGCGGTCGCGCGCGTGAGGGCGCGCATGCGCTCGACGAGCATGTCGAGCTCGGCCTGGATCGATCCGTCCACGTCACCGCGGTATTCGGCGGATCCGGCGCTCGGTTGAGCGGGTCGCGGGAGACGCGGCGCCCCTTGGGACGGCGCCGCGCTCCCGCGTTGCGCGAGGCCGACCACGCGGCGGAGGAGAGAGGACCGAGCCGAGGGCCTCACGCGGTTGTAAATGAAGCACGCCTGTGGCGGATCCGGTGAGCGCGTGCACAGAACGTTCACTTGGCCGTGAGGTTGCCGCGCAACGGTGTTCGCATGATCAACCGCAACCGCCGCCACATCGACCTGGGATCGGTCGCGCTCACCGCCGCGCTGCTGTCGATCTACGCGGGAGCGCGAAGCAGCGCCCGCGCGCTGGGAGTCGCCCGCGCGCTCTTGCCCTAGGAGTCTGTTGAAGAATGGTCGGTCAGCCCTGATGTGGTGCAGCCGTGGATGCCTCGGGGCGGACGCGATCGCGATGCGTGGCTCTGCCACGTGAGTATCGCGGGCGGCGCGAGGCGCCGCGGATGTGCCGCAGCAGGCGTACCGGAATTCTTCAACAGGCTCCTAGTGTCCCGAGTCGGAAGTTCGCAGGCAGCTCGCGGGCGCCTCGCCGCGCCTGGCGCCCGCCGGCGACCTCGCAAGTACGCCCGGTACGAGCCAGGTCGCCGGCGAACGCCAGCCACGACGATGCATCCCGCAATCTGCGAGCGAACTTACGACTCGCGACACTAGGCAGCCTCGGGGCGGATCTCGCACTTGGCCACGAAGTGGGTGGCCAGCGCGTCGCGCTCCGTGAACGAGAGGATGTGGATCCACGCGACGAGCGGCCGCCCCGGCGTGTCGAAGCGGCCGGCGAGCTCCATCGGGCCGGGACCCTTCGGGTCGCGATAGCCGTCCCAGGTCTCCTCGCCGGCGCGCCACTCGGCCTCGTAGGGGCCGAGCGCGCGCGGGTAGAGGCCGAGGGTCTCCTCCTGCGGCGTGAGGTCCAGCCGGAACAGGCCGGGCGCGAGCAGGACCGCCGCGCGGGCGCCGAACTCGATCAGGCGCGAGGCGGTGATGAGCAGGCCGCCGCCGGGCAGCGCGGCCGCGAGCTGACCGAGCGCGGCGCCCTCGGCGACGGCGCGGTCGGGCGAGAGCAGCGCGGCGACGTCGGGCGGCAGCTCGGGCACGCCCTCGTCGGGCGAGGCGGCGCCGGCCTTGGGCGGCGCGGCGGTGCCGGCCTCGGGCGGGGCGGCGGTGCCCGCCTCGGGCGGCGGGGCGGTTCCGGCCCCGGGCGGCGGGGCCGTGCCGGCCCCGGGCGGCGACGCGGGCGCGGGGCGCGGGTCTCGCTCCGCGGTCATTCCCGCGGCTCCATGCGCAGCGCGAGCCACTCGTCCTCGGTGCCCAGCGCCTGGGCGGGAACGTAGCCGGCGGCGGCGTAGCCGGCGATGACGTGCTCGACCTCGTCGGCGACGATCCCGGAGACGATCACGTGGCGGACCTCGGGCGAGAGCGCGGCGGCGACGCGCTCCTGCACCGGCGGCGGGGCATTGACGAGCAGCAGCGGCGCCAGCGGGATGTCGTCGACGGCCAGGTCGGCGACCGACGCGGCGACCTCGACGCCGTTGCGCGCGATGTTCTCCGCCGCGACCTCGACGGCGACAGGCATTCGGTCGACCGCGACGACCGGCGCCCAGCCGAGCTTCGCCGCCGCGATCGCGAGCACGCCGATGCCGCAGCCGAGGTCGGCGGCGCCGCCCGAGGGCTGAAGCGGGAGCATGAGCGCGATACACATCTGCGTCGTCGGGTGCGAGCCGGAGCCGAACGCGCTGCCGCGGCGCTCGACGACGACATCGACGACGCCGGCCGGCGGCGGAGGATCCCACGGCGATCGGATACCGACCCGGCCGCCGACGAGCACGCTGCCGCCGCCGAAGCGCGCGCGGCGCTCGCGCCAGTCGGCCGGCACATCCTCCTCGGCGTAGTCGGCGAGCACCGGCCCGGCCGCCGCCTCCAGCGCGGCGCGACCGGGAAGCGCGCCGGCGACGCTCGAGATCCGCCCGTCGTCCTCCTCGCGCACGCCGGCGGGAAGCAGCGGCAGCAGCGCGTCCAGCACCGCCTCGCGGTCCTCGGCGGTGATGCGGAACGCGACGCGGCGCACGGCCGCCGAGACTACCGCCGCACGAGCCGCGCCGCCCGCGGGTCGGGCGAGTGGTGGCACGTAGCGTCAGAACCGCGCCGCGGTCCGGGCGAACGTCGACGGCGGCCGCCGCCCGTGCTTCCACGCAGGAGCGAAGGTCGGGGTGGCCCTCCGCCCGCGCTTCGCCACCGGGGCGAAGGTCGGGGCGGCCCTCCGCCCGCACTTCGCCGCCGACGAACGTCAACGGCGGCAGGTAAGGGAGCGGGTTCCCAGAAACGAGCATCCAGGGACGACAAGCGATCACAGTCAACCATCGTCGATGGCTGGGCTCCTGTCCGCGTCGAGTTAGTCGGGCTATAGCCGACTTAGTTTGCACCCGATTCCCTGAGCGGCGCGTGCGGATGATCGTTCCATTCCGCACCCCCTCCTTACCTTCCTGCATTTGACCTACGAGGCAACCCGCAGCTGGGCAGCACGCCGGGCAGTCAGGCGCCGCCCGCTCCTCGTCCTCCCGGTGCGACCGGCCAGAATTGGGTCGCCGAGGCCGGATGCGGCGGTGACCGCCGGGGCGCGCGCGGCGGGCGGTCGCCGGCATGGGGCTCGCGTGCCCGACCACAACCGCCCTGGCGCTCGAGCCCCGGCGCACGTCGTCGCGAGTACCGCGCTACATCGCGGGCCAGTTCGTTGCGTCGCAGCCGGGCCGCGCCGCCCGGCGGGACTCGACCTGCTCGTCGCAAGCTGGGGTGAGGTCCGCGGACCGGACAACCCGAGCTCGATGCCGGCGGACGATTCGCGAAGCCGCGCAGGCAGTACCCGACGACGTTGCGCACCGCCGGCGCGGGGGCCGCGACGAGCGTGCGGGCACCAGCCGAATTGTGAAACCGACGATCGCCTCGGGCTCGGCGGCGCGGCGGGTTCAGTCCGCTGAGGCGGTCTGGAGGTCGAGCTCCATCCGGAGGTCGCGGATCTCGTCGCGGAGCTTGGCCGCGTACTCGAAGCGCAGCTCCTCGGCGGCCGCGAGCATCTCCTCCTCGAGCTCGCGCATCGTCTGCTCGATCTCGTGCGGGGTCATGTCGACGCGCTTGTCGCGGCGCCGGCGGCGGCTCTTCGGGACCTTGGAGTCGGTCTGCAGGAACTCCGTGATGTCCGAGATCCCCTTGACGATCGTCTCCGGCGTGATCCCGTGCTCGGTGTTGTACGCCCTCTGGATCGCGCGCCGGCGGTCGGTCTCCGAGATCGCCTTGCGCATCGCGTCGGTCTGCTTGTCGGCGTACATCAGGACCTTGCCGTCGACGTTGCGGGCCGCGCGCCCGATCGTCTGGATCAGCGAGGTCTCGCCGCGCAGGAAGCCCTCCTTGTCGGCGTCCAGGATCGCGACCAGGGACACCTCCGGCAGATCCAGCCCCTCGCGCAGCAGGTTCACGCCGACCAGCACGTCGTATTCGCCCAGCCGCAGCTCGCGGATGATCTGGATCCGCTCCAGCGTGTCGATCTCCGAGTGCAGATAGCGCACGCGGAAGCCCATCTCGAGCAGATAGTCCGTCAGGTCCTCGGACATCTTCTTGGTCAGCGTCGTCACCAGCACGCGCTCGTTTCGGTCCACGCGCGCACGGACCTCGCCCATCAGGTCGTCGATCTGGTTCTTGGTCTCCCGGACGTCGATCTCCGGGTCCACGATCCCCGTCGGACGGACGATCTGCTCGACGATCCGGGCCGAGTGCTCGCGCTCGTAGGTGCCCGGCGTGGCCGACACGAAGATCATCTGGGGCGTGATCGAGAGGTACTCCTCGAACGTCTGCGGACGGTTGTCCAGCGCGCTCGGCAGGCGGAAGCCGTATTCCACCAGCGTCTGCTTGCGCGAGCGGTCGCCCTCGTGCATGCCGCCGATCTGCGGCACCGTCTGGTGCGACTCGTCGATGAAGCAGACGAAGTCCTCCGGGAAGTAGTCGAGCAGGCAGTACGGCCGCGAGCCCGGCATCCGCCCGTCCAGGATGCGCGAGTAGTTCTCGATGCCGCTGCAGAACCCGACCTCGCGCAGCATCTCCATGTCGTATTGGGTGCGCTGGCGCAGGCGGTGCGACTCCAGCAGCTTGCCCTCGGACTCCAGCACCGCGCAGCGCGCATTGAGCTCGCGCCCGATCTCCTCGACCGCGCGCTCCATCGTCCCTTCCTTGACGTTGTAGTGCGTGGCGGGCCAGACCGCCACGTGCTCCAGGTCGTCCTTGAGCAGCTCGCCGGTCAGCGGATCGAAGTTCTGCAGCCGCTCCACCTCGTCGCCGAACAGCAGCGCGCGAAACGCGGTCTCCTCGTACGCGGGGAAGACCTCCAGCGTGTCCCCGCGCACGCGGAACGTCCCTCGCCCCAAAGCCGTGTCGTTGCGGTTGTACTGCAGGTGCACGAGCTTGCGCAGCAGCTCGTCGCGATCCACCATCCCGCCCTTGACGAGGACCTGGCAGTTGTCGTTGTAGGTCTCCGGCGAGCCGAGGCCGAAGATGCACGACACCGACGCCACGATGATCACGTCCCGGCGTGCGAACAGCGACGCCGTGGCGGCGTGGCGCAGCCGGTCGATCTCCTGGTTGATCGCCGAGTCCTTCTCGATGTACAGGTCCTTCGACGGGACGTAGGCCTCGGGCTGGTAGTAGTCGTAGTACGAGACGAAGTACTCGACCGAGTTGCTGGGGAAGTAGGTCCGGAACTCGTTGCACAGCTGGGCCGCGAGCGTCTTGTTGTGCGCGATCACCAGCGCCGGACGCTGCACCGCCTCGATCGTCGCCGCCATCGTCATCGTCTTGCCCGTGCCCGTCGCGCCAAGCAGCGTGAGCGCGCGCTCGCCCGCCTCGATGCCCTCGGCCAGCGAGACGATCGCCGCCGGCTGGTCGGCGGCGGGCGAGTAGACGGAGTCGAGCTTGAAGGGCGGCACTGTCAGTCAACGATAGTCATGCGCGCGGACGGAACGTATGTTCGCATGCAACCCGGGTAGTACCGGTCCATGGAGAGGATCGTCGTCGCCGCCAAGGCCGGCGCGGACGAGCCATGGGTCGCCGACGCGGCGGCCCAGCTCGCCGAGCAGACCGGAGCCTCGGTCGACGTCGTCAGCGTCGACGGCGTGGACCTCGAGGCGCTGTCGCCGCTGCCCCGCAGCGAGTACCAGGAGAGTGCGCGCGACAGCGCCGAGAAGATCGCCGCGCGCGTCCGCGAGCACGGCATCGAGGCGACTGCGGAGACGCGTTCGGGCAGGGTCGTCCCCGCGCTCCTGCTGTTCGCCGAGGAGCGCGACGCCGACGTGATCCTTGTCGGCGCGTCGACGCGCGGCCGGGTCGCCCGCCGGATCCTCGGCGACGTGCCGCTGGAGCTCGTGCAGCGCTCGCGCCGCCCCGTGCTCGTGGTGTCGGGGCCTGGCACCGCCGGGTAGCCCACGGACATGGCCGTCCACGAACGCACGCGCACCGGGCTCTTCGCCACCAAGCCCGTCGACCAGCTCGTGGCCGACACCAAGGGCGGCCTCAAGCGCGCCGTCGGGCTGCTCGACCTGACCGCGCTGGGCATCGGCGCGATCATCGGCACCGGCATCTTCGTGATCCTCGGCGAGGCGATCGGCGACTCCGGTCCGGCGATCATCCTCAGCTTCGTCCTCGCCGGCGTCACTTGCGCGTTCTCGGCGCTCTCCTACGCCGAGCTCGCATCGACGATCCCGGTCTCGGGCAGCGCCTACACGTACGGGTACGCGACGATGGGCGAGCTGATCGCGTGGATCATCGGCTGGGACCTGATCCTCGAGTACGCCGTCTCGGTCGCGGCGATCGCCGTCGGCTGGGGTCAGTACTTCAACGACCTGATCGACGACCTGTTCGGAATCAGCCTCCCCGACTCGATCGCGCTCGCGCGCGAGGACGGCGGCACCTTCAACGTGCCGGCGGTGCTCATCGTGATCGCCGTCGCGGCGCTGCTGATCCTCGGCGTGCGCGAGAGCGCGCGCACCAACACGATCATGGTCATCACGAAGCTGGGCATCGTCGTGCTGTTCATCGTGATGGCGGCAACCGGCTTCCACTCGGACAACCTCCACCCGTTCTCGCCGCACGGCTTCCACGGCATGGTCACCGCGGCGTCGGTGATCTTCTTCGCCTACATCGGGTTCGACGCGATCTCGACGTCCGGAGAGGAGACGAAGAACCCGGGAGAGACCTGCCGATCGCGATCATCGGGTCGCTGGCGGTCTGCACGGTCCTCTACATCCTCGTGGCGCTGACCGCGGCCGGCGCGGTGCCGGCCGACAAGATCAGCGGCCAGGACGCGCCGCTGGCCTACGTGCTGCGGGTCTTGAACTTCGACTGGGCGGCGACGCTGATCTCGTTCGGCGCGCTCATCGCGATAACCAGCGTCGTGCTGACGATCCTCTACGGCCAGACACGCATCGCGTTCGCGATGTGCCGCGACGGCCTCCTGCCGGCGAGCTGGGCCAAGCTCAGCCCGCGTCAGACGCCGGCGCTGTTGACCGCTGGGTTCGCGTTCCTGATCGCGATCGTCGCGGGGCTCTTCTCGCTCAGCGAGATCGCCAAGCTCGTCAACATCGGCACGCTGTTCGCATTCATCATCACGAACTTCGGCGTGATCGTGCTGCGACGCACGCGCCCCGACCTGAAACGCACGTTCAGGGTGCCGTTCGTGCCGTGGTTCCCGTTGATCGGGGCGGGGCTCGCCTTCTACTTGATGAAGTACCTCGAGCGCGCCACGTGGATCCGGTTCGGCGGGTGGCTGCTGATCGGCCTGATCGTCTACTTCGCCTACGGCATCCGGCACTCGAGGCTGCGCGAGGGCGTGGTCGAGAACCCCGAGGCGCAGGTCTAGGCGAAGCCGCGCTGCAGCTTGTCGTACGCGCGGGCCGCGTCGACGCGCAGCGCCGACGCGACGTCGTGCTGATCCTCGCCGGCGAGCAGGCGCGAGAACGCGGCGCGGAAGATCAGCCGGTGCGTCCACGCGAGTGTGCGCGCCATCACCGCGGCGACCAGGTCGTCTGGCTCGAGCTCCAGCGCCTCGGCGATCGCGGGCGTGAGCGCCGCCGCCTCCTGCTCCCAGCCGAGGAACAGACGCTCGCGAAGCGTGTGCGAGCCCATCACCAGCCGCGGGATCGCGACGATCTTCTCGATCGGCTCGTTCTCGACGGCATCGAGCAGCTCCTCGGTCGCGCGCCGGAACGGGGTCACGACCGACCCGCCCGGCGTGAGCTCGCGGATGGCCTCGATCAGCGCCGCGGTCTTCTCCTGCCCGCGGTGGACGATCAGGTCCTCCTTGGACGGGAAGTAGTTGAACACCGTCTTCTCGGACACCTCGGCGGCGCGGGCGATCTCCGCGACGGTCACGGCGTCGAATCCACGCTCGCCGAACAGGCGCATGGCGGCCGCGGCGATCTCCTCTCGCGTCTTGAGCTTCTTGCGCTCGCGCAGACCGAGTTCCATGAGAGCGCACTTTACAGCAGCAGTATCTTTACTGCCACATGACGATTCCTGCGATCGAAGTCCGGGACCTCAAGAAGTCCTTCGGCGACGTCGAGGCGGTGCGCGGAGTCAGCTTCGAGGTCGCGCCGGGCGAGGTGTTCGGGTTCCTGGGCCCGAACGGCGCCGGCAAGACCACCACGATCAACATGCTCTGCACGCTCGCGAAGCCCAGCTCGGGCGCGGCATTCGTGGCCGGTCACGATTCCGTCCGAGAGCGCGACGACGTCCGCCGCAACATCGGCCTGGTCTTCCAGGACCAGACGCTCGACGGCTACCTGACGGCCAAGCAGAACCTGCGGCTGCACGCCGAGCTCTACGGCGTCGAGTCCGCGCTCGTGCCGGCGCGGATGGAGCAGGTGCTGCGCATGGTCGGCCTGTGGGAGCGCAAGGACGGCAGCGTGATGACGTTCTCCGGCGGCATGCGCCGGCGCTTGGAGATCGCCCGCGGCCTGATGCACTCGCCGCGCGTGCTGTTCCTCGACGAGCCCACGATCGGGCTGGACCCGCAGACCCGCAGCTCGATCTGGCGCTACATCGCCGAGCTCAAGGAGCGCGAGGAGATCACGATCTTCATGACCACGCACTACATGGACGAGGCCGAGTTCTGCGATCGCATCGCGATCATGGACAACGGCAAGATCGTCGCGCTCGACACGCCGGAGGCGCTCAAGGCCGAGGTCGGCGCCGACCGCGTGCGGATCCAGACCTTCGACGACGAGGCGGCGATCGCCGCGCTCGAGGAGCGCTTCGGGCTGGAGGCGAAGCTGTCCGAGGGCGCGGTGACGTTCTTCGTGCCCTCTGGCGAGGAGTTCGTCCCGCGCCTGTTCGCCGAGCTCGGCGTCGGCATCAAGTCGGTCGCCGTCGCGCGGCCGACGCTCGACGACGTGTTCATGCGGTACACGGGTTCGACGATCCGCGACGCCGAGGAGGACCCCTCCGCTGCGCGGAACCGCCGGATCATGCAGGTGATGGCTGGGAGCCGGCGATGACTCGCCCTGCGGGCTCGCATCGCTGGGAGTGTTCGCCTAGAGGGCGAAACTCCCGGGAGGTGTTGACATGAGCGCGGTGCCCGTCGAGGTCGTCCGGGTCCGCGTCCCGCCGCGCACGTGGCGCAGCGAGGTCCGCGCCATCAAGATCGTCTGGACGCGCGAGCTGATCCGCTTCAAGGCCGACCGGATGCGGATCGTGACGTCGCTGATCCAGCCGCTGCTGTTCCTGTTCGTGCTCGGCGGCGGCCTGTCGCAGCTCTCGGCGGCGAGCACCGGCGGCGTCGACTTCAAGACGTTCATCTACCCGGGGATCCTGTGCATCGCGGTGCTGTTCACGGCGATGTTCAGCGCCGCCTCGATCGTCTGGGACCGCGAGTTCGGCTTCCTGCGCGAGATGATGGTCGCGCCGATCCGGCGCAGCTCGATCGTGATCGGGAAGTGCTTCGGCGGCGCCACGGTGGCGAGCTTCCAGGGCGTGATCCTGATCGCCCTGGCCGGGCTGGTCGGCGTGCCCTACGACCCGCTGCTGATCCTCGGCATCTTCGCGTTGCAGCTGCTGCTCGCGTTCTCGATCACCGCTTTTGGCGTGATGGTCGCAGTGCGGATCAAGCAGATGCAGTCGTTCATGGGCGTGATGCAGATGATCATCACGCCGCTGTTCTTCATCTCCGGCGTGTTCTTCCCGGTCACCAACCTGCCCGGCTGGCTCGCGTTCCTGAACCGGCTCGACCCGCTGACCTACGCCGTCGACCCGATGCGGCGGCTGGTCTTCAGCCACCTCGACATCACGCCGCGGGCGCGCCAGGCGCTGGACCCGGGCGTGACCTGGTTCGGGTGGCGCGTGCCGACGGCGCTCGAGATCGCGGTCGTCGCCGTGCTCGGGCTGGTGATGCTCGGGATCGCGATCTGGGAGTTCAACGCGAGCGAGTAGAAGAGGGTTGGACCGCGGCCGCGCGTGCGACCGCGCTCCGGTGCTTCGGCCGCCTCGGGAGCCGCGGCGCCACCGAGCGCGAGCTCGAACCACATCACCACGTTCGGCTCGTGCTCGACGCCCCAGCGCTCGGACATGCGCGACACCAGCAGCATGCCGAAGCCCCCGCCGCCGCTCAGGTCGGGCGTGCGCAGCCTCGGATCGGCCTGGACGCCGGTGTCGCGCAGCTCGACGCGCACGCGGCCGTCGCGCACGCCGACGCGCAGGTCGATCTCGCCGTCCTCCCCCACGCCGCCGTGACGCACGCTGTTGGCGACGATCTCGGTCACCAGCAGTTGCAGGTCGCCGAGCACGGCGGCCGGAAGGTCCGCGGAGAGCCGCTCCGCCAGCACGCGCCGTGCGTGCCCGGCGGCCTGCTCGCCACCCGCGATGACGACGCGGAGGTCCATGGGGCGGCCGGGGAAGGTACACGACTCACCCGACTTTCGAAAGCAGCCGCACCTCCTGCAACCGCAGCACCACCAGCAGCGCGAGGCCGGCGAGCGGAGCCGCGCACAGGAACACGATTCGCACGCCCTCGGCGACGTCGCCGTCGTGGGCCGCGAAGACGGCGCCGAGCGCGGCCGCCCCCGCCGCTCCGCCGAGCGCGCGGAAGAACCCGGTGGCGGCCGTCGCGGTGCCCAGCCGGCTGCGTTCGACCGCGTTCTGGACCGCGACCACGAGCACCTGGGTGACCAGGCCGAAGCCCGCGCCGAACGCGAGCAGGCAGGCGTCGACGAGCAGCGCCGAGCGCGACGCCGCCACCGCGGCGAGCCCCAGCAGCGCAGCCGTCATCAGCGCGAGCCCGGTCACCGGGTAGCGCTTGTAGCGTCCGGTGCGGGCGATCGCGCGACCGCTGAGGATCGTCGCCGCGGTCGTCCCGAGCATCATCGGGACCAGCAACAGGCCCGCCTCGGTCGGCGTCGCGCCGGTCGCGACCTGCAGGAACAGCGGCACGAACACGGTCACGCTGAACAGCGCGGCGGTGGCCAGGAACAGCGCGATCGCGGCGATCGCCACGGCGGGCGCGGCGACCATGTCGAACGGGACGACGGGGTCCACGGCACGACGCTCGCGCGCGACGAAGGCGACGGCCAGCGCTGCGGCGAGCGCGGCCAGCGGGACTCCTGGGTCGATGCAGAAGAGCATGAACGCCGTGGTCGCACCGGCGAGCAGAGCGGCCCCCGAGGCGTCGAGCGGCTGGTCGGCGCTTGCCGGCGCGGCGGGAAGCGCGCGAGAGAGCGCAACCAGCGCGGCGGCGCCGAGGGGGAGGTTGACGTAGAAGACCCAGCGCCAGCTCGCATGCTCGACCAGCAGGCCGCCCACGAGCGGGCCGATCACGGTGGCGGCGGAGAACGCAGCGGCGATGTAGCCCTGATAGCGGCCGCGCTCGCGCGGCGCGACGATGTCGCCGACGCTCGCCATCGCGAGCGTCATCAGGCCGCCGGCGGCGATGCCCTGCACCGCGCGCAGGACGATCAGCTGCGTGATGTCCTGCGCGAGCCCGCAGGCGGCGCTGGCGAGCACGAACCACGCGAGCGCGACCTGCAGCAGCCGCTTGCGGCCGTGGCGGTCGCCGAGCTTGCCCCACAGCGGCGTCGCGGCGGTGGCGGCGACGACGTACGCGCTCACCACCCAGGAGACGTCGGCGAGGCTGCCGAGGTCGCGGGCGATGGTGGGCAGGCCGGTGGCAAGGATCGTCTGGTCGAGGACCGCGGGGAGCATCGCGAGGATGAGCGCGGCGAACGGGAGACGGGTCATTCGCCTATCTTAGACGTCTAATCCTTAGATGTCTATGTGTGGTTCTTGAGCGGACTCGCCGCGTGCTGGGCGCGGCTTGGCTGAACGGCAACTGCCCAGTAAGGGGGAGCGGGTGTCCGATCGTGATCGATCATCCGTGGAATGGATACGAGCACAATCGATCACGGAATTACTCAAAGGGAAGGGGGTGCCCCACGTTTGTCAACCCAGAGGCATACAAACGTGCGTCACCCCCTCGCTCAGCGCCCGAGGCGATGATCGATTTACAGTCACCGCAACTTTCTCCCCCCACCCCTTACCTGCGCAGTTGCCGTTAAAGCCAACCCGCGCCCAGCACGCGGCGTGTCCGCTGATGGGGCGCCCGCCTCAACCACGCCGAAGCCACCGGAACCGCCGCACCGCGATCGCCAGCCCCACGACACCCCAGAGCGCCACGATCGCCAGGTCCCCGAGCTCCAGCTTCCCCGCGGGCGCGAACAGCGCGACCATCGAGACCGCGAGGTGGCGGATCGGGAAGGCGTCGGCGACCCCCAGGAGCCACCCCGGGATCTGGTCCGACGGCACGAAGACGCCGGAGATGAAGTACAGCGGCAGCACGATCGCCTGGACCACCGGCACCGCGCTGTCGGCCGAGCGGATCACCGCGGCGAGCGCGAACCCCAGGCAGCAGAACGAGATCGCGCCCACGGCGATGACGAGGATCAGCGCGGGGATGCGCGCGACCGGGAGGTCGACGCCGTAGGCGACGATCCCCACCGCCACGAGGATCGCCACCGTCGCGAGCGCGATCGCCACGCACGACAGCGCGCGGCCGACGATCAGCACCCAGGCCGGCACCGGCGTCGCGCGGCGGCGCTTGAGGACGCCGGCGTCGCGCTGCGTGGTGACGGTGATCACGAGGTTGACCATCGCGGCGGAGACGATCCCCAGCGTGCCGAGCCCCGGCACGTAGTACTGGCTCGGGTCGATCGTCCCGCCCTGGACCTGGATGGTGCCGTCACCGAACACCGCGCCGAAGATCACGAGGAAGATCAGCGGCATCAGGACGGTGAAGAACCGCGCCTGCGGGTTGCGCCAGAAGACGAGCAGGTCGTAGCGCAGCTGGTGAAGAGCGAGGTTCACTGGACGAGCTGCAGGTAGACGTCCTCGAGCGTGGGCCGGCGGACCTCGAGGTCGGCCAGATCGGCGCCGGACTCCTCGGCCCACTCGGCGAGCGCGCGCAGCACCGGCAGCGGCCGCTCGGCGCGGATCACCGCGCGCCCGTCGACCTCGCCGGCGCCGAAGCGGTCGGGAAGGCCCGGCGGGGCGGTGAACGCGATCACCGCCGCCTCGCGGTCGCGGCCGCCGAGCGAGCCGGGCGTGCCCTCGGCGACCACCTCGCCGCGCGCGAGCACGACGATCCGGTCGGCCAGCTGCTCGGCCTCGTCCATGTAGTGCGTGGTGAGGATGATCGTGCACCCCAGCTCGCGCAGGCCGGCGATCATCTGCCAGGCCGCGCGGCGCGCGCTCGGGTCAAAGCCCGTCGTCGGCTCGTCGAGGAAGATCAGCTCGGGGTCGCCGACGAGCGCGAGCGCGACGTCGATCCGGCGCTGCTGGCCGCCCGACAGCCTTCCGCAGCGGCGCTCGGCGAGCTCGTCGAGGCCGACGAGCGCCATCACCTCGTCGACGGCGCGCGGGCGCGCGTAGTAGCCCGCGTACAGGGACAGGCACTCGCGCACGGTCAGCTCGGGCTCGACGACCGACTCCTGCAGCACGATCCCGACGCGCTCGCGCCAGCCCTTCGGCGGGTCGCCCGGATCGGCGCCGAGCACGGTCGCCTCTCCCCCGGTCCGCATCCGGAAGCCCTCGAGGATCTCGACCACGGTGGTCTTCCCGGCGCCGTTGGGGCCGAGCAGCGCGACCACCTCACCGTGCGCCACGTGCAGGTCGACTCCGCGCACCGCCTCGACGTCGCCATAGGCCATCCGCAGCCCGCTGACGTCGATCACGCGCGCCCGTCCCACTCGTGCTCGAGCGCCCAGCGGGCGCCGATCGTCCACGCCTGGACGCGGTTGGCGATCGCGATCCCGTGCGCCTCGCCGTCGACGACGGCGTAGAGTTCGGGGTAGCGGCCCAGCCGGTCGAGCGCGGTGAGCACGCCGGTGCGCACGCGCTCGGCGGCCTCGTGGCGGCCGGCGGCGCGCAGCCCGCCCCAGCCGAGCCACGAGTCGAACGGCCAGACCGAGCCGCGGTGGTAGGCGCCGGGCGCGAAGGCCGGCGAGTCCGACGAGAGCGTGCGCAGGCCCAAGCCGGTCAGCACGTCGGGCTCGCACAACCGGTCCGCGATGGCGCCGGCGTCCTCGATCGCGTCCGCCCACAAGAGCCAGCCGAGCTGCGACCCGGCGCCCGGGACGGGCGTGCCGAGCGGGACCGGCGCGGCGCGCTCGCCCGGCGGCGGCCCGGCCTCGATCGCCATCACGTCGGGCCCGAACACCTCGCCGATCGCCGCGCGCAGCTCCTCCGCGCGGCGCAGCCACGCGTCGTCGCCGCTCAGCTTCGCGGCCGCCCGCAGCGCCGCGACGGTCACCGCCTGCGTGTCGGCGTCGGCCAGCGGCGGCGCGGCGAGCGTGCCGTCGGGGCGTGCGATCCCGCCTCCGTCGGCGCCGGTGATCGTGTCGCGCCAGCCCTGCTGGGTGAGTCCGAAGCGCCCGGGCGAGTGCCGCAGCAGCCCGCCGCCCGCGTCGAGCTCTCCGGCCAGCCAGCGCGCAGCGGCCTCCCAGCCGGCCACTGGCTCGCCCAGCGCCCCGGCGACCACCAGGAACCAGGACGTGGCGTCGGCCGTCCCGTAGTACGCGAACGGGCCGTCGTCCGGCCAGCCCGCGTCCACGAACGGCTCCGGCGCGGCGTCGCGGAACTCGTGCCCGATCTTCCCCGGCGCCTCGAGCGTCAGCGGGTTCGCGTGCACGCCCTGGCGGGCGGCGAGCGCGGCGAGCGTCGCTCGCGCCACGTCCGGTCGCGCCGGCAGCACCTGCAGCGCGGTGATCAGCGAGTCGCGCCCGAACAGCGCGTGGAAGCGCCCGGGGTCGCCGGGCTCCACCGGCGGCGCCGAGGCGTACGGCCAGCCCTCGTCGGAGAGCACGGCGTCGAGCCCGTCCACGTCCATCCGCGCGAGGATGCCATGCCCGGCGGACCCGCGCCGCGCTGACCGAGCCGGCGCGGGCCCTCGCGATGGGTTAACGCAGGCGTAACCGCGGAAGCGCCTAGTCGCGTTGACGTAGGTCCACGCCTTGTGACACGATGGAAGCGGTTCCACGGCCAGAAGGCTGTCGGAGGAGAGACCGCTTGAAGGTGACCATCGCAGAGGTTGCGAGCCGCGCAGGGGTGGGAGTGGCGACGGTGTCGCGCGTCCTGAACGGCTCGCCCGCCGTGTCGGAGCAGACACGCAGCCGCGTACGCGCGGTGATCGAGGAGCTCGGCTACGAGCCGAGCGCCGCCGCCCGCGCGCTGTCCACCGGCCGCACGCGCGCCGTCGGCGTCGTCACCCCGTTCTTCACGCAGCCGTCCGTGGTCGAGCGCCTGCGCGGCGTCTCGCGCGAGATCTCGGCGGGCGGCTACCAGCTCGTGCTGTTCGACCTGGCGAGCCCCGATCGCCTCACCCACCTGCCGGTCGGCGGGCGCATCGACGGCCTGCTGTGCGTCTCGATGTGCCCGTGCGAGCCTGACCTCACGCGCCTGCGGTCCGCGAACATCGCCATCGTGCTCGTCGACTCCGAGCACCCGGAGCTCTCCAGCGTGGCGATCGACGACGTCGCCGGCGGCCGGCTGGCCGCCGAGCACCTGCTCGAGCTCGGTCACCACCGGATCGCATTCGTGGGCGACGACGAGAACGGCGCCTGGGGCTTCAGGTCGAGCGCGCGCCGCCGCGCCGGCGCGGCGAGCGCGCTCGCGGAGGCCGGCGGCCGCCTGATCGTGCGCCGCGGCCCGCACGGCCGCAGCCACGCGCGCGGGCTCGCCGCACGGCTGCTCGCGCTCGACGACCCGCCGACGGCGATCTTCGCCGGGTCCGACCTTCAGGCCCTCGGCGTGCTCGAGGCCGCGCAGGCGGCCGGCCTGAGCGTGCCGGGCGACCTTTCCGTAATCGGCTTCGACGACGTCGAGCTCGCGCGCTACGTGGGCCTGACGACCGTCGCCCAACCGCTCGAGAGCAGCGGCGCGCAAGGCGCGCAGCTGCTGATCGAGGCGATGCGCGGTGCGCCCCGGCGCACCTGCCGGTTGAACGTGCGCATCGTGAGGCGTTCAACCACCGCGTCCCGGGGTAGGAGCCCCGTCACACGCGTACAGCAAGGGCCGGCACGAGGCCGGCGGAGTTCGAAAGCCAGGATGGCGCCGGCGTAAAACGGACGAGGGGGAGCTCGTGTCCAGACGTCTTGCAGCATTCTTTGTCGCCGCCCTACTGGGCGGCGGCGCGGTCGCGGCCTGCGGCAGCGACAACAACAGCAGTGGTGGAGGAGGTGGTGGAGGAGGAGGCACCACCAGCAGCAGCTCAGCGCCCAAGATCGAGGGCGCGAAGGTCATCGACCCGGCGGCCATGAACAGCGCGAAGGGCAACGTAACCCTTTGCATGGGCAAGGACACGTCGGGCGACAAGACCGCCCTCGTGAAGCAGTTCAACGCGGCCAATCCGGGCATAACGGCCAAGCTGCTCGAGTTCTCGACCTCGGCCGACGAGCAGCGCGCGCAGTTCGTGCAGCGCCAGGAGGCCAAGTCGGGCGAGTGCGACGTCTTCTACTCGGACGTCATCTGGACGGCCGAGTTCGCGTCACAGAAGTGGCTCTATGACATGACGCCGTACCTGGACAGCAAGAAGTCCGACCTGATCCCGGCGACGCTCAAGACCGTCGACTACGCCGGCAAGCTGTGGGGCGTCCCGCAGCAGACCGACGCGGCGTTCCTGTACTACCGCGACGACCAGGTCCAGACGCCGCCGACGACGTGGCAGCAGGTCTACGACGTCGCCAAGCAGAACGACGGCATCGTCTACCAGGGCGCGCCGTACGAGGGCCTGACGTGCGACTTCCTCGAGCTGGCGTTCGCGGCCGGCGGCAAGGTGCTCTCCGACGACCAGAAGAAGTCGGCGATCAACTCTCCGCAGAACGTGAAGGCGCTCGAGTTCATGGCCAACGGCGTCAAGGACGGCATCGCCGCCAACGGCGTGACGACCTACATGGAGGAGGAGTCGCGGCGCTACTTCGAGAGCGGTAAGGCGACGTTCATGCGCAACTGGCCGTACGCCTACTCGCTCGGCGAGAAGAAGGGCACCGCGGTGGCCGGCAAGTTCAAGGTAATGCCGTTCCCGCAGTTCGAGGGCGGCGGCAAGGCGGCCATCCTCGGCGGCCACAACTTCGTCATCTCGACGTACTCGAAGAACCCGGGCGCGGCCCTGAAGCTGACCGACTTCTTCATCTCGCCCGAGGTGCAGAAGACCGAGTTCGTCGACTACTCGCTGGCGCCGACGCTCGCGTCGGTCTATGACGACCCGGCCGTGCAGAAGAAGTACGCGTTCGCCCAGGAGCTGAAGGCCTCCGTGTCCCAGGCGCAGGCGCGCCCGGTGTCGCCGGTCTATCCGCAGATCTCCCAGGCGATCTACAACAACGTCAACGCGGCGCTCTCGGGCAAGGTCTCAGCGGCCGACGCCATGAAGACCGCCGACGACCAGATCAACAAGGCGCTGGCCACCTTCTAGAACCATGGCTGCGGCCCCTGCAACCGCCGGAACCGTTCCGGCACGGCGGCGCTCCCGGGGCATCCCGGAGCGCCGCCTGGCGAAGCTGATGGTGTCGCCAAGCCTGACGCTGATCGCGCTTGTCGCGTTGTACCCGGTGATCTACGGCGTCTGGCAGTCGATGCATCAGTACAGCCTCATCACGGCCGGAAGGTCCCGCTGGGCCTCGCCGGCCGGACTCGGGAACTACAAGGCGGCGCTCCAGAGCTCAGAGTTCTGGGACGCCACCCGCGTGACCCTGACCTTCACGGTCGCGTCCGTGTTCCTGGAGACGATCATCGGCCTCGCCATGGCGCTCGCCATGAAGGAGGCGTTCAGAGGTCAGGGGCTGCTGCGCACGGTCGTTCTCGTGCCATGGGCCGTCCTGACCGTCGTCACCGCGATCATGTGGAAGACGATCTTCGACCCGAACCTGGGCTTCGTGAATCAGCTGACCGGCGGCAAGACCGTCTGGCTGGGAGAGGAGCCACAGGCACTGCTGGTGATGATCTTCGCCGACACGTGGAAGACGGCGCCGTTCATGGCGCTGCTGCTGCTGGCCGGGTTGCAGATCATCCCCAGCGACATCTACGAGGCGGCGAAGGTCGACGGCGCGACGACCTGGCAGCGCTTTACGCGCATCACGCTGCCACTGCTCACGCCGGCGCTGCTGGTGGCCCTGATCTTCCGCACGATGGACGCGCTGCGCGCGTTCGACCTGCCGAAGGTGCTGACCAACGGGGCCAACGGGACGACGACGCTGTCGCTGCTCTCGCAGCGAACATTCCAGGAGAACCGGCTCTACGGGCCCGGTTCGGCGATCGCGATCCTGACGTTCATCCTGGTCATGATCGTCGCGTTCCTGTACATCCGTCTCGTCGGCGGCAACCTGCGCGGGATGACGGAGGACTAGGAGATGGCTGCTACCACCGTCCCTGCAACCACCGCCGAGAAGGCCAGGGCGGCCAAGCGCACCGCACCCAAGGCCCCGGGCACGCCCTGGTGGCTGTGGATCTGCGTGTTCGCGATCGTCGTCTTCTGCCTGCTGCCGTTCTACTGGCTGGTGAACATCAGCCTCAAGACCGGCCCGGACCTGTCCAACGGAGACATCTTCCCGCCGAACCCGACGCTGTCGAACTACAAGTCGATCTTCCAGAACTCGAACTTCACGCGCGCGCTGGGCAACAGCGCGATCGTGGCCCTCACGACGACGTTCATCGGCGTGATCGTGGGCTCGTTCGCGGCCTACGCATTGGCGCGGCTGAAGATGCGAGGGAAGTTCGTCATCCTCGGGGTGATCCTGTCGATCACCACGTTCCCGCAGATCGCGATCGCCGCGCCGCTGTTCCGACTGTGGTCTGATCCGCCGTTCGGCCCGACGCTCTACAACACGCTGTGGGGCCTGATCATCCCGTACCTGACGTTCGCGCTGCCGCTGTCGATCTACATCCTCGTCAGCTTCTTCCGCGAGATCCCGAGGGACCTCGAGGAGGCGGCGCTGGTGGACGGAGCGACCAACTTCGAGGCGTTCCGCAAGGTCGTCGTGCCGCTCGCGGCGCCCGGCCTGGCCACGACGGCCATCCTGACGTTCATCGCGGCGTGGAACGAGTTCCTGCTCGCCACGACGCTGACGAGCTCCGTGACCGCGCGCACCGTGCCGGTCGCGATCTCGCAGTTCACGGGGTCGACGGAGTTCGAGGTCCCGCTCGGCACGCAGTCCGCGGCGTCGGTCGTGATCTCGATCCCGCTGATCATTCTCGTCCTGCTGTTCCAGAAGCGGATCGTCGCCGGCCTCACCGCCGGCGCCGTGAAGGGCTGAGCCGCTGGTCTCGCGCGCCTGGCGCTAGCGTCTTGTCTTGAGAGATGCTGCGCCAGGCCGCGATACCCGTTGGGCTGCTGGTCGCCGGCATCGTCGTCCTGATCGCCGGCGGCGGATCGACGGGCACGCAGGCGGCCGCGTTCGCCTTGATCGGCGTCGCGTGCGTGGTCGCGGTGTCGCTCGTGTTCCTGGCGATCGGGCGCTCGGAGGACGAGGCGCGGGCAGCCGAGGAGCGCGAGCGCGCCGCCCGCAAGCCGCAGCCGACCACCGAGCCGCCGAGCGAGAGCCCGGAGCACGTGGAGGCGCGCCGCCGGCGCCGGCCGATGCCGCCTAGGCGCCCAGAATGAGGCAGCTCGTCGTCGCGTGCGCGAGCAGCTGCCCCGACGCCTCGACGTAGAGCTTCCCCTCCGCGGTGGCGAGCTTGCGGCCGGAATGCACCACGCGCGATTGCGCGAGCACGCGGCCCATCCCCGCGCTCATCGCCCGCACGTAGCGCACGTGGAGATCGGAGGTCGTGTAGCCCACGCCGGCGGCCAGCGTCGTGTGCACGGCGCAGCCCAGGGAGGAGTCGAGGATCGTCGCGGCGATTCCCCCATGGACCGACCCGATCGGGTTGTACATCCACTCCGCGGGCTCGAGCGCGAAGACGACGTGGCCGGGCTCGACGAGCGTGATCGTCATGCCCAGCAGCTCGGCGATCGGCGGCGGGGGCAGCTCGCCCGAGGCGACCATCCGGATCGCTTCCAGCCCGGACTTCTCGCGCAGGGCGGAGGCGGTGGCGAGCGGATCGGACCATGAGAACGTCCGGCTCCGGTCAGTCGTCGGTTGCGTCACGCAACCGATCTTAGGCAGATTGCGTCGCGGCCGTCGCAGTGCGTGAGCGGCGAGCCTGCCCAGTCTCCGGGAGCGTCAGCGCGAGCGCGGTGCCGGCGATCGGCAGCAGCGCGATCGTCCACATGACCGCCGGAAGGCCCGCGTGGTCGGCGAGCGCGCCGAGCAGCGCAGCCGCCACGCCGCCGACGCCGATCGCGAAGCCGAGCGTGATGCCTGAGGCGATCCCGAGCCGGTGCGGCAGGTACTCCTGCCCCATCACGACGGTGACGCTGAAGGACATGATCGTCACGAAGCCGACCGCCGCGAGCACGCCGCCGGCGAGGACGCCGCCGCCGGCCGCCATGAACGCGAGCAGCAGCGGGAGCTGGAGCGCCATCGACCCGACGAGCACGCGCCGGCGCCCGATCCGGTCGACCATCCGCCCGCCCACGAGCGTGCCCGCCGCGCCGGCGACCAGCATCACGCTCAGCGCGGCGTTGCCGGCCGCCTCGGACGTGCCGTAGTGGTGGATGAACCAGACCGGCACGAACGACTGCAGGCCGAAGTAGACGCCCGAGCGGACCGACACCGCGGCGGTGAGGCGCCCGAACGCGCCCCAGTCGTCGCGCCCGCCGGCCTCGTGGCGGACGGCGCGCGCGGCGTCGGCGGTGCGCGCGCGCAGGTGCGGCAGCTCGATCACCAGCACGACCGCGGCCAGCGCGGGCAGGATCGCCACGGCGAGCGTGCCGGAGAGCCCGAGCGCGAGCACGGCGGGGGTGATCAGGATCGGCCCGAGCGCGAAGCCGGTGTTGCCGCCGACCGAGAACAGGCTCATGCCCGTGCCGCGCCGCGAGCCCGACGCGTAGTTGGCGTAGCGCGCGCCCTCCGGGTGGAACGCGGCCACCCCCAGGCCCCCGATCCCCACCGCGGCGGCGGTGAGCGCGAAGCTCGGCGCCACGCCGGCGCCGGCGATGCCGATCGCGGCCAGCGCGACGCCGACCGGCATCAGCCACCACAGCGCCAGCCGGTCCGAGACCGCGCCGAACAGCGGCTGGATGATCGAGGAGCCGACGGTGACGGCGAGCAGGAGGACGCCGGCGGCGCCGTAGGAGTAGCCGCGCTCGGCGATCAGGAACGGGATCAGCGCCGGGACCGAGCCCTGGCAGAGATCGGCGGCCGCGTGGCCGCAGGCGAGCGTGGCGAGGCCGCGTCGATCGAGGCCGCTCACTGCGTGACCTCGCCCGGGAGAATCGCCCCTTGGGCGATTGCTCCCAGCGACGGCGAGCCCTCTGGGCGAGTCGTCGCCGCTACCCCATCCAGCGCGAGATCCAGCACTCCCCGCCGCGCGCGCTCCGGCGGCCACCCGTGTCCGCGGCGCAGGTGCCGGTAGGTGTGGCTGACGAGGTTGTAGAGGACGGTCGCGGTCTCGGCCGGGTCCTCCACGGCGCGCAGCGAGCCGTCGGCGGCGCCGTCGCGCAGGATCCGCTCGACCGGCTCGGTGAACACCGAGCGCGTGCGGACGCCCGCCGGACCCGGGGAGCGAAGCGAGTTCGGTACTTCGCCGCCGGCTCCGGTGATCGGCCTCGCCGAACTCGCCGAAGAATCGGCGCCAGCCGATTCGCCTTCCTCGTGGAAGATGCCCCACCGCGCGGACTCGCCGAGCGCGGCCAGCAGGCCGAGGTTCGCGTCGCACACGTCGCACAACGCGGCGAGCGCCTGCTCGAGGCGCTCGCGGGCGGTTCCGGGGGCGGTCAGCGCGGGCCACATGGCGCCGCGGTACTCGGCCTCGAACGCCTGCGCGAGGCCGTCAAGCACGGCTTCGCGGGTGACGCCGCGGCGATGCAGCGTCATCCGCGACAGGCCTGCCTCGTCCGCGATCCGCTCCAGCGTGGCGTCACGCCATCCGTGACGCTCGATGGCCTGGCGGGCGGCGGCGAGGATGTGCGAGTCGGCGGCCACGGCTGTTACATAAGCGTAACAGCCGTGGCACACCGGGTGCTCAGAACTTGAGCGTGAGCTTCGACGCCTTGTCGGTGCCCGAGACGCGCACGGTCGCCGCCAGCTTCTTCTTCTTGGCCAGCCGGGCCGTGCCGGAGGCGAGCTTGAGCTTGATCGTCTTCGTCTCGCCCGACTTCAGCGAGTACGCGGCGCGGCCGAGCGAGAGCTGGGCCTTGACCCTGCCGAACTTGAACGCCTTGGCGCTCTGCAGCGAGACGGAGCCCTGGCAGCCGCTGGTGCCGGCCGGGCACGAGAGCTTCAGCGAGACGACGCCCTTCTTGACCTTGGCGGCCGAGACCAGCTTGGCCACGCCGGCCGACGGGGACGGCGACGGCTGCACGGTCGGGCGGTCCACTGCCTCGACGTCGGCGGCGACCGAGTCGTCCGCGTCGATCGTGGCGGTGTCCGCGCCCGAGCCGCCGAACACGAAGCTCGGCGAGTTGTCGCGCACGCTGAACAGGTCGTTGCCCGCGCCGCCGTCGGCGACGACGGGGAGCGTCAGGCCCGGCGAGGTGACCAGCGTGTCGTTGCCGCCCAGCTCGTTGAGCTCGAACGCCTCGGCGGACGCGATGCTGAGGTTGAACTGCCCCTGGTTGGTGCGGTCGTACCGGATCCGCGCGCCATCCGGCTTCAGGGTCGAGACGTCGTCGATGCCGGACAGGTTGGTCTCGATCCGGTCGACGCCGTCGTCGCCGTTCATCACGTCGGAGCCTTCGCCGTTGTTCCAGACGAGCGTGTCGTCGCCGGCGCCGCCGTTCATGGTGTCGGTTCCGCGCTCGCCGACCAGGCGGTCGCCGCCGCCGGCGCCGTTGAGCGTGTCGTTGCCGTCGCCGCCGAGGACGACGTCGTTGCCGTCGCCGGTCGAGATGGTGTCGTTGCCCGAGCCGGCGTCGACGCTCATGTTCAGCGCGATGCCGGGCGCGACGTCGAGCTTGTCGTCGCCCGAGAACGTCGTCAGGGTCAGCTTCTCGACCGTGCCCATGTCGACCGAGAACGGCGCGTTGGTGCGGTTGAGGAAGAAGCGGCCCGCGACCGGCGCGGTGACGTGCGTGTCATCGGCGGCCGTGCCCTCGGTGACAAGCGTCTCGTCGGCGCCGTCGCCACCCTCGTTGGTGTCGTTGCCGTCGCCGTTGTTCCAGATCATCACGTCGTTGCCGGCGCCGCCGTTGACGAGGTCGCCGCCCTTGAAGCCCGTGATGCGGTCGTTGCCGGCGTCGCCGTTGATCGTCTCGGCGACCGCGGAGCCGACGATGATGTCGTCACCGTCGCCGGCGCTGAACCCGGCGACCGCCTTCAGGTCGGCGGCCCCCGAGAGGTTGATCGTGTCGTTTCCGGCGCCGGCGTCGACGACGACCGTCGCGTCCTTGGCCGCGATCGTCTGCGGACCGGCAGCCGGGTCGAGGTCCGTGACCAGGTTGCCGCCGACGACCTGGGCGAGCAGGCCGTTGGCGTCCTCGCCCAGCGTGATGTTGTCATCGGCGACGTCGCCGGTGAACGTCACGGTGGTGTTCTCGAGCTTGGTCGTGACGGCGGCGTTCGCGGCGGCCGGCACGGCGAGGGCGGCGACGCCGGCGGTGACGGCCAGCGCTGCGACGCGCCCTCGTGAGAGGTTCTTGAGGGGATGCACGTCCACCAAGACGCTCCCCTACCCCGGGATGTTCCCCCCGGGAAAAGACAGGGGGGTGTCCACGGTGCGAACGGGGGTGCCCGCGGGCGACCATCATCGCCATGAGCGCCCTCTCCTCCCCAGCTCCCCAGACGCTCGATCCCGAACGCCTCAGCGACCACGTCGACCGCCTCATGCGCATCGCGCGGCGGCTGACCGGCTCCCGCGAGGGCGCAGAAGACCTGGTTCAGGACACGTTCGAGCGGATCCTCCGCAAGCCCCGCACCTTGGCCGGCGACGAGATCGCCTACCTGGTCGGTGCGTTGCGCAACACCCACATCGCCCGCCTGCGGGCCGCCTCGCGGCGAATCCAGGCCGACGCCGTTCCCGAGGGGTTCGACGTCCCCGACCGCCGTCACGACGACCACCCGGTGACCGCGGCCCACGCCCGCGAGATCCTCAGCGCCGTCGCCGAGCTGCCCGAGCCCTACCGGGCCGCCGTCGTCGCCGTCGACCTCCAGGGCCAGTCCTACGACGAGGCCGCGATGCGGCTCGGGATGCCGCGCGGGACGGTGCAGAGCCGCGCGTTCCGCGGGCGCGCCCGCGTGGCCCGCGCGGTCGGCGACACGACGCTGAACCGCGACCGGGTGCCGGTCTACTAGAGCGCCTCGACCAGGCTCTCGCGTGACGGGACGTCCAGCTTGCGGAAGACGTGGGTCAGGTGGACCTCGACGGTTCGGGCCGTCACGAACAGGGCCTGGGCGATCTCGCGGTTGGTCATGCCCTGGCCGGCGAGCTCGGCGACGCGCCGCTCGCTCGCGGTCAGGGCGGCGAGGCCGGTGAGGCGGGCGCGGCGGGGCTTGGCCCCCGTCGCCCGCAGCTCGGCCTCGGCGCGGTCGGCGACCGGGGCCGCGCCGATCCGGTGCGCGGTGTCGAGCGCGACGCGCAGGATCTCGCGCGCCTCCTCGGTGCGGCCCGCGCGGCGCACGACGACGCCGAGAGCGTGCCGAGCGCGACCTCGCCGGCCGCCAGCGCGTCGGCGAGCGAGTCCTGCGGGCGCCCCTGGGCGAGCCGCAGGCGCCCGCGCGCGGCGCGCAGGACGCCCGCGGTCACGGTGCGGCTCTCGATGTCGGCCCCGGCGGACGCGACGATGCGCTCGGCCTCTTCGAGGTCGCCGCGCATCCGCACCGCGTCGGTCATCGCGGCCATCGCCGGCAGGCGGTAGAGCTCGGCAGCGGAAGGTCGCGAGCGCGAGCGCGTCGGCGGCGCGTCCGGATCAAGCTCAACAGCCTCGCGCAGCGCGCTCAGCCGGCGCTCGAGCAGCGCGCCGACCAGAGCGCGCACCAGCAACGGCACGCCGCCCGTCGCCTCGCGGCATGCGCCGGCGAACTCCGGCTCCGGCGCGACGCCGAGCCCGTCCCCGATCAGCCGCGCCACGCCGTCGCGGCTGAGCGGCGCCAGCCGGATCGTCTCGGCGGCCGGATCGGTGACCGGCGCGCCGACCAGGTCGGCGGCCGGGCCGTCGTAGTCGGGCCGCGCGCCGGCCTGCGCCGCACGGCGGCGGCCACGCGCGCGAGCTCCTCGTCGCGTTCGAGGAGCTCGCTCGGCATCGCGCACAAGCTACACAGGCGTCGCGGGCACGAGTGGCAGGTTGCCGCTCAGGCCCGTCAGCACGTCCCAGCGCCCGGCGCGAAGCGCGTCCAGGTGGGCGCGGACGTCGTAGTCGCGCGTGATCGCGGTCCGCACGGGAGCGACCTCCTGCGTATAGCCGAGCAGGATCGCTCCGGCGATGCGACCGTCGGAGATGACGAGCTTGCGGTACTTGGTGCCGCCCTCCTCGAGCGCGATCACCTCGTCATCCGGGCCGGCGGGCTCGAAGCGGCCGATCGAGGTGAGCTCGATGCCGACGACCTTGAGAATCGTGACCGGCACGACGCCCTCGTAGCGCTTGTCGCCGCCGACCGCGTTCTCCGCCGCCACCTCGGCCTGCGCGACCCCGGTCGGCCACAGGCCGAGCACCTGGCCGTTGAACTCCGCCAGGTCGCCGGCGGCGTAGATGACCTCGTCGTCGGTGCGCATGCGGTCGTCGACGATCACGCCGCGGTTGACCTTCAGGCCGGCCTCCTTGGCCAGGTCGATGTTCGGCGTGATGCCGGCCGCGACGAGCAGCACGTCGGTGTCGAGCGAGCGGCCGTCGGCGAGCGTGACGCCCCACAGGCGGGCGTCGGCGTCGATCGAGGCGGTCTCGGCGTTGACGACGATCTCCAGCCCGAGGCCCTCGAGGTAGCTCTTGAGCAGCTCGGCGGCGCGGGCGTCGAGCTGGCGGGTGAGCAGTCGCGGCGAGCGCTCCAGCACGGTGGTCTTGAGGCCGAGCTTGTGCAGCGCGTACGCCGCCTCCAGGCCGAGCAGGCCGCCGCCGGCGATCGCCGCTCGCTTGGCGCCGTGGCGCTGCACGTACGCGCGCAGCGCCAGCGCGTCGTCGGCGGTCCGCAGCACGCCGGTGCCCGGCGCGCCCCAGCCGTCGATCGAGGGGACGAACGCGCTCGAGCCCATGGCGAGGACGAGCCGGTCGTAGCCGAGCGCCTCGCCGGCGCCGAGCACCACCTCGCGGCGCGCGCGGTCGATGCCGAGCGCGCGCGTGTTCAGCCACGTCGTGATGTTGCGCTCGTCGTACCACGTATCCGGGTTGAGGTAGAGCCCCTGCATCGCCGAGCGCCCGTAGATCAGGCGGGCGATGCCCATGCGGTTGTAGAGCTGGTGGGACTCCTCGGCCACGAGGTCGACCTCGGCCAGCGGGTGGCGGCGGCGGATGTGGTCGGCCGCGGTGACGCCGGCGATGCCGTTGCCGACGATCACGACCCGTTCGACGTCCTTGGCGTAGTTGAAGCCGTGGACCTTGCTCAGGCTCGGCGCCTTCGGCTTGTCAGGCGTCAAAGAAATCTGAACCGGGCCTTGGACGCGAGCACAGCAGGCCATGCGCGTGTTCGGCGCCAGACCGAGCCGCTCCAGCGTCGCGCGCTCGTCGTCGGAGATGCCGCTCAGGCACTCCATCCCGTCCTTGATCGCCACCGGGTCGGCGCCGCAGATGCCCATCCGGCAGCCGGACTCGATCGCCATGCCGTTGGACTCGGCGATCTCCAGCAGCGACAGGCCCTCCTTGACCGCCACGCGCTTGTTCTCGGGCACGAACGTCACCTCGGGCGCGCCGGAGCGCACCGCGCGGTTGCGCGTCAGCGAGCGGCTGCCGGCGGCGCCGACGCCGGCGACGGGCGCCGCGGCCTGCTCGAGGAACGGCTTCTCCTTGCGCCACGTGCGAAGGAGCCAGGCCGCGGCGAGCGCGATCGCGGCGGCGCGGATGCCCCAGACCGCCGGGTCGAGGCCGACGATCTTGGCCGCGAACCAGTAGAAGAGGCTGAAGGCGACCGCGCCGTAGAGCGTCGTGATCGCGTGCGCCGAGACCTTCGCGAACGTCGAGACGAGCGCGAAGCTGGCCACGCTGATCGCCATATAGAGCGCGATCTGCGGGAGCGCGGAGACGCCCTCGTCGGCGGTGAAGAACGCCAGGATCAGGCCCGGGAACGCGCCGACGAAGAAGCGCCGGTAGCCGCTCCAGTAGTTGTCGGAGTCGTGCAGGTCGGCCAGGTAGGCGGCGCGCGGGTTGAAGTCGTAGCAGGACTTCACGCAGCCGACGCACGGCTCGCAGTGGTTGTTGGCGACCAGCTTGAACGGCGTCTGGCCGTAGATCCGCTGCACGGGCAGCAGCGGGCACATCGTCGAGCACCAGCCGCTCTTGCCCTTCAGGAACATGCCGCCGACGAAGCCGCCGGTCATCGCGCCGAGCAGCAGCAAGGCGCTGAACGGCCCGCTGTCGTCGAGGCCGAGCTTGCGCAGCGCGACGAACGCGACGAACAGCGTGATCGCGATCACGTAGCCGTACTCCTGCAACCACTTCGGCGGCGTGAGCGCCTTGGTGATCCCGAGCACGCGCGGCGTCTGGTTGGACGCCGCCAGCGGGCAGATGTTGCGCCAGATCCCGGGCGCGACCATGAAGGTCAGCGGCAGCAGCGGGATGACGACCTTCCACATGACGAACAGGCCGGTGTCGGGGACCGCGACCAGAAGCCCCGCCACGACCACGGCCGCGACGAGGCTGCCGGCGCGGATCGCCCTCCAGGCGGCGACCGACAGGCGCCGGGGAATCTGGGTGTAGTTCGGGAACGCGATGGTCTGTGCGGCCATCAGCCCGTCCACCCCAGGTTCTTGTCGCCCGCGGCGCGCAGGCGCGCCGACAGGATGCGGCCGACGTCGAGCAGGATGTCCCGGCCGAGCGCGGGATCGCGCGCGGCGAGCGCCTCGAAGGCGTCGAAGCTGAGGCGCAGCAGCTCGCCGTCGGTCAGCGCGCGCACGGTCACCGCGCGCGGGCGGCCGTCGAGGAACGCGGCCTCGCCGACGGTCGTGATCGGGTGGATCACGCCGCTGGGCGCCTTCAGCCAGCCGTCGACGAGCAGATACAGCGCACGGTCGTTCGCGCCCGCCTCGATCACGACCTCGCCCGGGCGGAAGAGGCGCGTGTCGGCGTGCTCGAGCAGCGCGGCCCACTCGTCCTCGCCGCGCTGGTCGAGGAAGCCGGGAAGGCCGGCGGGGAGCGCCGACTCGGTCGGGTACTGGAAGAAGCCGGTGGTGTCCATGCTCAGGGCTCGATTCGGGTGACCGTGTCGTCGCCGTGGTTGGCGACCCAGACCGCTCCCCCGCCGACGGCGACGTCGACCGGGCGGCTGCCGACGGGGATCGCCGCGCCGGCCACCTTGCCGGTGGCGGGATCGATCCGCGTGACCGTGTTGTCGTTGCGGTTGACGACCCAGACGGAGCCGAGGCCGACGGCGACCTCGCGCGGGTTGTCGCCGACCGGGATCGGATCGCCGACGACCTTGGCCGTCTTGCGGTCGATCCGCGTGACGGTGTCGTCGCCCGCGTTGGCGACCCAGACACTGTCGCCGTCCTCGATCACGCCGCGCGGGTCGCGCCCGACGGCGATCGGGCCGCCGACCACCTGGGCGGTCGACGGGTCGATGCGGGTGACGGTGCCGTCGCCGTTGTTGGTGACCCAGACGGTGCGGCGGCCGACGAAGATGCCGGTCGGGAGGTTGCCGACGCCGATCGGGCTGCCGACCAGCGACGGCGAGGCGCGGTCGATCCGGTTGACGGTGCCGTCCTCGCGGTTGGCGACCCAGACCAGCTGCTTGCCGAGCGAGATGCCCTCGGGGCCGTTGCCGACCTTGATCTTGGCGGTCGGGACGAGCTGGCCGCGCGCCTCCAGGCGCTGGACCGTGTTGGTGGCGGGGTCGGTCAGCCAGACGACGCCCTTGCCGGCGACGACGCCGTCCGGCGCCTTGCCCGCGTCCGCCCGGGCGATCACCTTGTTGGCGACGCCGTCGATCACCGACAGCGTGCCGGCGTCGCCCTCGGCGACGAACACGCGGCCGCTGCTGAAGCCGATCCCCTCGGGGCCCTTGCCGACCTTGACCGTGGCCACCGCCTGGGGGTTGCCGGCCGGCGCAACGGTGGGCGTCGGTGTGGCGGTGGCCGTCGCCTTGGCGGTCGGCGTCGCGGTGGCCTTCGGGGCCTGCGCGGCGGGCTGATCGTCGCCGCCGAACACCCCGGCGGCGGCCAGCCCGGCGGCGGCCAGCCCGGCGACCAGCACCGCGGGCAGCGCGACGGCGAGCGCGAGCTTCTTGCGCCGCGGCCACGGCGACTCGCGCGGCGGCTGGGGCGTTTCGCCCTGCAGCGCGGCGAGCGCTGCGCGGCCGAGCTCGCCGGCCGTCTGATAGCGGTCCTTGGGCTCCTTCGCCATCGCCCGGGCGACGACGGCGTCCAGCCCGGCGGGCGCGTCGGGGCGCTTGGCGGTGACCGCCGGCGGCTCGTCGTTGAGGTGCGCGTACATCTTCGCGACGTCGCTGTCGCGGTCGTACGGCAGCGCTCTCGTCAGCGCCTGGTAGAGGACGCAGCCGAGCGAGTAGACGTCGGTGCGCGCGTCGGCCGTCTCGCCGCGGATCTGCTCCGGCGCCGTGTAGTCGAGCGAGCCGACGAACATGCCGGTCTTGGTCAGCGCGCTCTGCGAGGACGAGGACTTCGTGAGCCCGAAGTCCGTCAGGTAGACGTGATCGTCCTGGGCGGCGATGAGGATGTTGGCGGGCTTGACGTCGCGGTGGACGAGGCCCTTCTTGTGCGCGGCGTCGAGCGCCGAGGCGATCTGCGCGACGATGTTGATCGCGCGGGCGAGGTCGAACGACGGCTCGCGGGCGATCAGCGCCGCGAGGTCGACGCCCTCGACGTAGCGCATGGCGATGAACAGGTGCTCGTCCGCCTCGCCCGCCTCATAGAGCGGGATCACGTTCGGGTGGTCGATCGACGCGGCGGTCAGCCACTCGCGCTTGAAGCGCTCGCGGAAGGACGCGTCGCGGGCGAGGTCGGCCGCGATCAGCTTGAGCGCGACGCGGCGGCCGAGCGCGATCTGGGTCGCCTTGTAGACGATCCCCATCCCGCCGCTGCCCGCGACGTCCTCAATGTGGTAGCCGGCGAAGGTGGTTCCGGGAGAGAGATGTGGGGCCATGGTCTCGATGCCCACCTGGACGCTCGCCCGTCCCCAGTTGTTCCCTCGCCCCCTACTGCCGGGCGCGCTCCTCCATCTTCATCCAGAAGCGACGCAGCGCGCGCGGCGTCGTGCCTTGCCAGCGGGCCGTCCTGCGCAGCTGGGGACGCCACCAGGCGCCGAGCAGCGACTGCTGGCGACGGCAGAACGCCTCGCTGAGCTCGACCCGGTGCGGCTGGCTGCCCTTGGGCGGATACGGGCAGAGGTCGAAGCGGCACCCGTCCTTGCAGTTGGCGCCGGGCACGACCCGCTCGAGCGTGCCGACCGTGAGGTTCGGGACCAGGTAGCCGCGCTCGCCGCTCAGGCACGGCGGGAGGTCGTTGCGCATCGCGCGCCCCATCCGCTGGTCGCGCTCGACGGGGTCATCGCCGCGCTCGATCAGGTTCAGCAGGAGCAGGACGTCGGCGACCAGCCGCTGTGCGCGCGGGTGCAGCGCGCTCCACCCGACCGATCCCGGGATCCACAGGTTGTGCTTGCGGACCGCGTCCGATCGCGGCGGGTGGGCGCCGATCTTGGTCACCACCCCCGACTCGTCGATCCACAGGTAGCGGTCCGGCCGGTTCTGCTCGAGCGCGAGAACCGCCAGATGGCGCGCCTCCACCACGAACGGGTGCTCGTCGCGCAGCGAGCGTCCGCGCCAGTAGTCCACCAGCGCCTCGGGGTCCGCGCCGCGCCGCGGCGGGCCCTGCGGGGCGGGGCGCCGGCGCAGGCGGCCCGTCGCCGCGCCGTTCGGCGGCCCGACCTTCCCGCCGGGCGACTCGGGCAGCGACCACAACGTCAGCGCCTGCAGCAGCGTCAACCGCGTGAACCAGAAGTCGGCGCGCTTGAGCATCCTCGCCGCCTCGTTCGCGAGGTAGCCGCGCGCGTCGGCACGCGCATGCGGGTGCCGCGGACGGCGGTTCGCCGCGTGCTTGAAGCCCTGAGCCAGCGCGACCTCGAACGACACCGGCAGCGGTCCACTCGGCCCGACCGCGTCCAGCCACGCCTCCAGGTTCGCGCGCGCCGCCTGCTCCATCCCCGTCCGCGCGCCGTCGCCCGTCGAGGTCGACCCCACCAACAGCGGCGCAAGCCACGCGCCCAGCACGTGGCGGCGATGCTCGGCGTCGGTCTGCCACTCGCCGGGCGCCGGCGGAGCCAGCCTCGCCTCGCCGAGCGCCGCGAACGCGTGGTCGCCGGCTTTGCCGAGCTCCTGCGCGGCCGCGAGCCGGACACGGTAGGAGAGGTCCTTGCACGCGATGTCGTAGAGCTCGGGGTAGGCCGGCTCGAGCTTGCGCCGCGTCATCGTCCGCGCGGCCTCGCCGAAGCGGGCGATCGCCTTGAGCTTGATCTCCAGCAGCGTCCGCTCCTCGCTCCATTGCGGCCAGACGTCCCGCAGGCCCGCCGCCAGCCTTCGATGCTGCGGCTCGCGGTCGACGCTGTCGATGTCGACCGCGGTCGTCATCATGTCGAGCTTCTGCGTCGGCGACAGCGCGCCCTCCGCCACGGCGCGGCACAGGGCGTCCCGCACCTCGGTGTAGGAGCGCAGCGGCTCCTCCGGGCGGCGCGAGCGGGAGTACATCACGAGCGCGACGAGCATCTCCCGGCTCGGGTCGTCGAGCGCCGCGGCAAGGAAGGAAGGGTTCTCGGCCATCACGCGCTCGAGCATGCGCGACCCGAGGTAGGCCTGGAGGATGCTGTGCGGGAAGCGCACGCCGTCGTCGCGCAACTCGACCAGGCGCAGTTGCACGGCGCGCCCCGCGGCGAGCCGGATCTCCTGCTCGATGCGCACGACGCCCTGGTCGGCCGTCGGATCGTCGGTCGCGCGGATCGCCGCCATCCGGTGCTTGAGGCCGGCGAGGAGGTCCGCGTAGATCCGCGTCCCGTCGCGCTCCTCGAACAGGTCGGCGAAGCGCACCTCGAGCGTGTCCGACTTCAGCCCCATGCACGCGAGGGCGCCGAGCTGGTCGGCCGTGATCTCCCGCAGCTCCCGCCGCATCGGAAGCTGCGGCTCGAAGTGGCCGTCGATCAGCGCCGCGAGCCAGGTCCGCAGCAGCCCGACGCGCAGCGAGGCCCGGTCCACGGAGCGGGTGTCCAGCAGGTCGTGCTGCTTGCGCGGGCGCGAGTACTCCAGCAGGCCCTTCTCGTGCAGCTCGTGAGCCATCTGGAGGTAGAGCGGCGTCTCGGTCACCTCGGCCGTCTCGATCACCCAGTCGAGCCGGTGCTCGTCGTGGGTGGACGCGCCGTGCTCGATGTACTCCAGCGCAGCCTCCTCGCCGAGCGGCTCGAGCTCGACCACCGCCGCGTCGAGACCGGCGAGCGCGTCGTCGGGGCGCGACGCCACCACGAGCGGCACATTGCGCCGGTGCGCGTCGCGGATCGCCAGGCGAATGCGCGTCTCGCGCTCCTCGTCGGCACCGGCGGCAGAGCCGTTCGTGAACGCCTCGTCGAGCCCGTCGGCCAGGACGACGATCTGATCGTCCCGGCAGAGCTCGCGCCACGTCTTCTCTCCGTCGAGGCTCGAGAACGAGGAGCGCGCCGTCTCGGCGATGAAGCGGTCCTTGGCGAGCGCGAGGAAGTCGAGCTCGCCGCGGACGCCGCGCAGCCGGATCGGCACGGGGACGGCGCCGTTATGCGCCAGGAGCGTCGTGAGCCGCAGCAGCACGGCCGTCTTGCCCGTTCCCACGCCGCCGACCAGCACGTGCGGGCGGCGCGCCTTGCGGTCGTGCAGGTCGTCCATGATCACGTGGCAGATCTGGTCGCGGCCGACCACGTTGCCGACGATCGGGCCGGCGGTCGGCAGGAGCTCGCGCGTCTCCTCTCGCGCGCGCTTGATGTACGGGCGGCGGACGCGACCCAGGCGGATGAAGAGGAACACCGCGCCGACGAAGGCGAGCGTCAGCAGCGTCATCGCCAGGCTGTTGGCGACGCCGCACGAGTAGCCCATCTGCTGGCAGCTCTTGTCGGGGTTGAAGCCGAACGGGACCGTCACCGGGCCGGCGCCGACGATGATCAGCAGCGTCCGGATCACCAGCAGCACGAGCAGGACGGCGCCCGCCGCAGTCGCGACGCGAACCGGAAGGACGGACATCCGCGCATGCCGCCAGCGCGGCGGACGCTCCACGCCCCGGCGCCCAGGACGGAACGAGCGCAGCCGCCGGTAGGACTGGCGCGCTCGTTTCCACACCGCCTGCGCCGCGTGACGGATGTCAGCGCCCAGCGGCCGCGGCGCGGCCTTGGGCTTGGCGTGCCGGCGTCGTCGGAGTCCGTCGCTCATGCTCGTCCACTAAGAGCACGCTCACCGTCGCGGAGATACGTCCGGAACAGGCTGCGCCCACGCCGCGTCTACCCAGGCATGCAACGCCTTCGCCCCACCGTCCGCCAGCTCCCGCCCCTGAAGCTCCCGAAGCCGCCCGGCCCCGATCAGCTCGTCAAGGGCCCCCGCCCGCTGACGTGATCACCTGGCCGGTGATCCAGCCCGCGTCCTCCGAGCACAGGAACGCGATCAGCCGCGCCGCGTCGCCGGGGTTGCCCCAGCGCCCGAACGGCTCCTGCTCGAGGATCAACTGGTAGGTCGCCTCGTCGGCCCAGCCGGTGTCGGTCGCGCCGGGGTCCACGGCGTTGACCGTGATGCGCTTGGGCGCGGTCGCCTCCGCCAGGCTGCGGGTGAGCTGGTGCAGCGCGCCCTTGCCCGCGATGTAGGGCAGCTCGCCCGGCATCGGGCCGCGGTGCTGGCCGGAGGTCATGAGCACGATCCGGCCGCCTCGGCGGCCGTCGTGGCGCGCGTGGAAGGCCTGAATGAGCAGCAGCGACGCGCGCACGTTGATCGCCAGCGACGTGTCGATCTCCTCCGCGGTCAGCTCGCCGAGGCCCTGCCGGAACGAGCGCGCGTGGTTGACGACGAGCACGTCGAGGTGGCCGAGCTGGTCCGCCGCCGCGGCCACGACGCGCTCCGGCGCCTCGGGATCGGTGAAGTCGGCGGCGATGTGGACCGCGCCGTCGCCCGTCTGCAAGTCGAGCTGCGGCGCGTCCGGCTCGAGCGCCTGAAGCGCGAGCCGGTAGCCCTGGCCCGCCAGATGCTGCGCGAGCGCGAAGCCGATCCCCTCGGGCCGGCCGACGCCCGTGATCAGCGCCGTTCTCAAATGCCCAGCTCGTGCGCGTAGCTTGCGCGGTACTCGCGCCGGGCCGACAGCACGCGGCCGACGTAATCGCGCGTCTCCGGGAACGGGATGTGGTCGGCGACGGTGAAGCGCTCGCCGCGCTCGGATGCGTGCCGCCACCACTTGTCGACCACCGTCTCGCCCGCGTTGTAGGCGGCCAGCGTGAGCACGGTGTTGCCGTGGTACTTGGTCAGCAGGTAGCGCAGGTACCAGGTTCCGTAGGCGATGTTGATCTGCGGCGTGGCCAGGTCGGCGCGCTCGAACCGCGTGCCGCCCGACTTGCGCGCGATGTAATCGGCGGTGCCCGGCATCAGCTGCATCAGGCCCTTGGCGCCGGCGTGAGACGTCTGGTCGCGAAAGTGCGACTCCGTGTAGATGACCGCGGCGATCAGCGCCGGATCGACGTGCTTGTCGGCGGCCTGCTGGCGGATGATGTCCTCGTGGCGCAGCGGGAGCTTGAGCTCCTGCACGGCCTTGTCGGCCTTTCCCGCCAGGCTCAGCACGGCCGCGAGAGTGAGCACGAACCCGGCCAGCAGCAACAGCCGGCGGCGCAGGATCTGCCGCCGGCGCGCTCGCGACGGCCGCCGCGGGGAGCGGGCGGTCGTGCGGGCGGTGGCGGTGCGCGCGCTCATCTCGTCAGCTTCGCAAGGACCTCCGACAGCTCCTGCTCCAGTTCCTCGAGCGTGCCGGAGTTCTCTACAGCGTAGGTCGCTCGCCTGGCCTTCTCATCTTGACTGAGCTGGCGGGCGGTCCGCTCGTCCAGCGCGACGTGCCCGCGCGCCGCAGCCCGCTCGTTGCGCACCTTTTCGTCAGCCACGATCGCGATCGTCGCGTCGTAGTAGCCGTCGAGCCCTGCCTCGAACAGCAGCGGCGTCTCCACGACGAGCGCGACGCCGGTCGCGCTCTCGCGCCACTCGGCGACCCTGGCGCCGACGCGCGGCCACACCAGCTCCTCCAGCCATTCCCGGTCCTCGGGAGTGGCGAACGCGCGGCGGGCGATCGCCGAGCGGTCGACGCGGCCGTCGGGGGCCACATCGGGCCCCCAGCGCGCGACGACGGCGTCGCGGACCTCCGGCTGCTCATACAACGCATGCACGATCGCGTCGGTGGAGATCGTCGCCGCGCCCAGACGCTCGAGCGCGGCGAGCGCTTCGGACTTCCCCGCCCCGATGCCGCCGGTCAGGCCGACGAACGGTGCGGTCACTCCTCTTCGGCGGGCGCCTCAGGCTCCTCGGCGGCCTCGGGCTCCGCAGTGGCCTCGGCCTCGGGCTCATCCGCGGCGGCCTCGGCCTCAGGCTCCTCCTCGGCGGCCTCGGCCTCTGTCTCAGGCTCCTCCGTGGCCTCCTCGGCCGGCGGCGCGACGGTCGCGCCCTCGGCGAAGACGTCCTCGGACAGGCCGAGCTCCGGCATGTCCTCGAGGTCGCCCGCGTCGGTCAGGCCCTCGGTGCGGCGGGGCAGCACCTGGCCCTCGACGCGCTTGATCGAGAGCGAGAGGCGGCGCCGCTCGGAGTCGATCTCCAGGATCTTGACCTTCACCTCGTCGCCCGGCTGCACGATCTCGCGCGGGTTCTCGACGTGCTGCTGGGCAAGCTCGCTTATGTGCACGAGACCCTCGACGCCCTCCAGGATCTCCACGAACGCGCCGAACGCGACGACCTTGGTGACGGTGCCCTCGAGCTCGTCGCCCACGTGGTAGGTGTCGACCACGCGCTGCCACGGGTCCTCCTGGGTCTGCTTGAGGCCCAGGGAGATGCGCTGGCGGTCGCGGTCGATGTCGAGCACCTTGACCTCGACGGTCTCGCCGATCGTCAGCACCTCGGACGGGTGGTTGACGTGCGACCAGGAAAGCTCGGAGATGTGAATCAGGCCGTCGATCCCGTCGAGATCCACGAACGCGCCGAAGTCGACGATGTTCGAGATCTGGCCCTCGATGATCAGGCCCGGCTGCAGGCGCTCCAGGATCGCCTGGCGCTGCTCCTTGCGCTCCTCCTCCAGCACCGCGCGGCGCGAGAGGACGACGTTGTTGCGCGAGCGGTTGAGCTCTATGACCTTCGTCTGGATCGTCTGGCCGAGGTACTCGTCCAGGTTCGGCACGCGCCGGATGTCCACGAGCGACGCGGGCAGGAAGCCGCGCACGCCCAGGTCGACGATCAGGCCGCCCTTGACGACCTCGATCACCGCGCCGTTGACCGGCTCGCCGGAGTCGGCGGCGGCCTCGATCTTGCGCCAGGCGCGCTCGAAGCGGGCCCGCTTCTTGGACAGGATCAGGCGGCCGTCCTGGTCCTCCTTCGTGAGGACAAGCGCGTCGACTTCCTCGCCGAGCTCCACCTCCTCATTCGGATCGACCGACTTCCGGATCGAGAGCTCGTTATTGGGGATGACCCCTTCGCTCTTGTATCCGATGTCGACCAGGACTTCGTCCTTATCGATCCGGACGACCTTCCCGGTGACGACGTCGCCCTCTTCGAACGGGACGATGGTGGCGTCGTAGTTGGGGACGATCTTGCCGTCGATCTCGAGGAGCATCCCGTCGGAGCCCTCGACGACGCGAGCATCCGGGATGGCAGGGGGGGTAAGCGTGGCTTCCATTAGCGGCGGATACTCTAGCGATCCATGCCGGTCCGAGCGACGAAACGGGGCGCCGCCCGTCATCCCTTTCTACCCGACGCGGATGCCGAGGTGCTCATCTGCGGCGCGTCGTTCGCCGGACTGACCGTCGCGCGCGAGTTGCGCGCGACCGGTGCGCGGGTGCTCGTGCTCGATCGCTACGACATCGGAGAGCGCCAGACGTCGGCCTGCGCGGCGCCGACGGAGTGGCTGCGCAACATGGGCGTGGAGGCGTCCATACGGCAGACGTTCGGCTCCCTGCTGGTCCACACGCCGGGCGTCGCGCGGGCGCGCTGGAAGCTGCCGTGGACGTTCTCCACCTTCGACTATCTCTCGCTGTGCGAGGGCCTGTTCGAGCAGTCGGGCGCGGCCGAGTTCGACACCGCCAAGATCGAGGCACGCACCGGGAGCATCGTCCACACCGATCGCGGCGACGTGAAGGCGCCGCTGATCGTCGACGCGCTCGGCTGGCGGCGCGTGCTCGGCCCGGGCGAGAACGTGCAGCCGCCGGAGGCCGCGCTGTCGCGCGGGCTGGAGGTCCACCCGAGCGGGCGCGGCGACGACCTCGAGCTGTGGATCGACCCGCGCTACGTCGACGCCGGCTACGGCTGGGCGTTTCCGGCGCGCGACGAGCTGCGGATCGGCGTCGGCTCGTTCGACCCGCACGATCCCGTCAAGCAGCCGACGCTGCGGCTGGTCGAGGACGTCTCGGCGTCGCCTGACGGCTACCAGGGCAACTGGATCCCGCATCGCCTGCGGCCGGCCGCCGAGGACGGCGTGTTCTTCGCGGGCGACAGCGCCGGGCACTGCCTGCCGCTGACGGCCGAGGGCATCCGGACCGCGTTCTACTTCGGCATCGCGTGCGGGCGCGAGCTGCGCGCCGTGCTCGACGGCAGGCTCGCGCGCGAGGATGCGCTCGCGCACTACGGCGCGTTCTCGGCCTCGCACCGCTGGAAGTTCGAGTCGCTGTACGCCGCCCAGCAGTCGATCCGCCACCTGCACGGGCGGCCGCTCGACGCTTTGACACGTGTCTTCACGCGGAGGCGCGTGTCTGAATGGGCGTTCCGGCACTACTTGGACATCGCGCCGCCGTCGTTCGCGGTGCCCGCGCCGCCTTCGGCGCAAAGGGTTCTCGCCGCGGCCTAGGAGCCTGTTGAAGAATTCCGGTACGCCTGCTGCGGCACATCCGCGGCGCCTCGCGCCGCCCGCGATGCTCACGTGGCAGACCACGCATCGCGATCGCGTCCGCCCCGAGGCATCCACGGCTGCACCACATCAGGGCTGACCGACCATTCTTCAACAGACTCCTAGGGATTCCCTGACGGCACGCGCGGGCCGTCGCGATCGCCGCGTAGCTACGCCCGGCGGGCCTCGCGCCGCTCGTGGCGCCGCTCCACGCGCTCCGCGCGCCGCGAGCGCACCGGCGCGACATGGACGTCCTCGCAGTCGGGGGCCACGACGTCCTTCTCGTCGGCGTAGACGGTGTCGGCGCCGTCGCCGCAGGCGATCGTGTCGGCGACGCCGTCGCGCGCGTGGATCACGTCGTCGCCTGCGCCGCCGTCGATCGTGTCGCTCCGGCCGCCGCTCCCGCGCGCCCAGATCGCGTCATTGCCGTCGCCGCCGCGAAGCGTGTCCGAGCCGCCGCGGCCTTCGATGCGGTCGTTCCCCGCGCCCCCGTCGAGCGCGTCGGCGCCGGCGCCGCCAAGGACCACGTCGTCACCGTCGCCGCCCGCCACGCTGTCGTCGCCGGTCCCGCCGTTGAGCCGGTCGTTTCCGCCGAACCCGGTGATCGTGTCGTCTCCGGCGAGGCCGGAGACGACGTCGCGCGCGTCCGAGCCGGTGAGCGTGTCGGGCCCGGACGTGCCGTGTGTGACCGTCGACGCGACCGCTGGTGCGGCGGCGAGTGCCGTGGCGCACGCGGCGAGCGCGAGCGTGATGCGGAGAGGAGCCATGTCGAAGTCGACCTCCGTGGAGAAAGGGTGGATGCCCTTTGAGACCTCGGCGGCCGCGCGACGTTCGCTTCAAGCGCCGGATCGTTCGCGACGGCGCTCCCGGCCGGGTTCCGGCGACGCGGTCGCGGTGGGCGCAGGCGTCTCGGCCGGCACCGCCGCGTTGCCGTCGCCTGACGCGGCTCGCCGCTCACGGATCGCCGCACGCCGCTCGCGGATCGGCGTCGCGTCACCCGCCGGCGCGTTCGCCGCGCGCCGCTCGCGGATCGGCGTCCCTGCCGCCGTGCGCTCCTGGATCGTCGGCGTCAGGCGGGGCCGGCGATCGGCGGCCCGACGTTCCGCGATCGCCGTGCGAAGCGCCGCGCGGCGGTGAACCGCCACCGTCCGCCGCCGGCGGATCGCCGCGCGGCGCAGCAGCCGGTGCATCGTGTGGGGCCGCGCGAGCGCGCGCCGGACGCGCATTCGCACCGTCACGCGGCGCGCGGAGGTGCTCCGCACGGGCTGCGAGCGGCCGCGCGGCGCGAAGGCCGGAGTCGGAGTCCGAGTCGGAGTCGGCGCGATCGGCCGCGTCGCCGTGACCGTCTGCGCCCGGGCGGGCGCGGCGTGCTCGATCGCCGCGCCGCCGGCAGCCGCCCCGCCTCCGAGCGCGAGCACGAGCGCGAGCTTGACCAGCGCGCCGACCGCACCGCCGCCGGCACCCGACGCCGCCACGACGCCGCCCGCCCCGGCGACCGATTCGAGCACGCGGTCGCGCACGAGCGCCGACGCGGTCACGGGGAACAGCGCGGCCAGCCCCTCGCGCTGCCGCGCGACCCCGCGCTGGAAGGCCCGGCAGGACGCGCACTGGCGCAGGTGCCGGCGCAGCCGCCCGCGCCGCAGCTCTCCCCCGCGCGCGACCGCGAGCTGGGCGCGGATCTCGCCGCACGGCACCGCGCGGGCCGCACGGTCGGCCATCAGCGCCCGGCGGGCGCGGTAGATCAGCGCCCGGACGCGCGCCTCGCTGGTCCCGAGCACCTCGGCGACGCGGCGTTGCGGGAGCTCTTCGAGCTCGGACAGCAGCAGCGCCGCGCGCTGCTCCTCGGGCAGCAGGGCGAGGTCCGCGAGGAGCGCCCGCAGCTCCGAGCGCCGTTCCACGCACTCCGCCAGGCCGTCGAGGTCCGGCAGCGCATGGAGCGCCTCCCCCGGTGCCTCGCGCCGCCGCGACAGCACCGTCAACGCGCGGTTGCGGGCGATCGTGAACAGCCAGGCGCGCAGGTGGTCGGGGCGCGTGCCCGCGCGCAGTGAGGCGAACGCGCGCACGAACGTCTGCTGCAGCACGTCCTCGGCCTCTTCGCGGCTGCCGAGGAGGTGGCGGGAGAACGACAGCAACGCGCCGCTGTGCCGTTCGTAGAGCAGCTCGAACGCCCGCGGGTCACCTGCGCCCGCGCGCCGTGCGAGCTGCTCGTCCGTGAGCCTGTGCGCGCCGATCATCGCCTGCCTGATCGACCCACGGCCGGGCCGGAAGTTCGCGGCGAGCGCCGAAGCTGGCGCGCCGGCGCTACCGCCTACCCGAGCGCGTCGAGCCCGGCGCGCAGTGCGCCGGCGATCTCATCGAGGTGCTCGCGCTCGACCACCAGCGGCGGCGAGATCGCGAGCGCGCCGAGCAGCGGCCGGACGATCACGCCGGCCTCGCGCGCGCCTGCGGCCACCTTGGCGACCGCGCCCGGATCGGCGGCGATCGCGTCGTCGGAGAGCGCCACCGCGGCCAGCAGGCCCAGGCCGGAGCGGATCTCCTCCACCGCCGGATGGCCGGCCAGCGGGGCGAGCGCGTCGCGCAGCTCGCCCTCCAGCAGCCGGCCCCGCGGGATGATGTCCTCGCGCTCGTAGATCGCCAGCGTGGCCAGGGCGGCCGCGCAGCACGCTGGATGGCCGGCGTAGGTGGGGCCGTGGCGCAGCATCGGGCCGCCGGGCTCGTCGAAGAACGGCGCGGCGACCGCGCCCGAGACCATCACGCCGCCGAGCGGCAGGTAGCCGGAGGTCACGCCCTTGGCGAACGTGATCAGGTCGGGCCGCACGTCCTCCCAGCGCTCGACGCCGAACCACGTCCCGAGCCGCCCGAAGCCGCAGATCACGGCGTCGATGACGAGCAGGATCCCGTGCTCGGCGCACAGGTCGGCGACGCCCTCGATGTAGCCGTCGGGCGGCGGCAGCACGCCACCGGCGCCGATCACCGGCTCGCAGAAGAACGCCGCCACCCGATCCGGTCCGACGCGGCGGATCTCCTGCTCAAGCGCCGGCAGCGAGTCGTAGGGCACCGTCGAGGCGTCCGGGATCAGCGGGCCCCAGTTGCTCGTGTTGGCTTCGATGCCGCCGATCGACGTGCCGAAGCCGTGCGTGCCGTGATAGCCCTGCGTGCGCGAGATCAGGTGCACGCGATCGGGCCGGCCGGAGACGATGAAATGCCGGCGGGCGATCTTGGCCGCCGTGTCGATCGCGTCGCCGCCGCCGGAGCCGAGGAACACGCGCGCGTCGTCCATCGGGGCGCGCTCGGCCAGCGCCGCGCACAGCTCGTTGGCGGGCCGGTTGGAGAACTCGCCGAACGTCGAATACGCCTCCAGGCGGCGCATCTGCGCGCTCACCGCGTCGGCGATCTCGGCGCGGCCATGACCCAGGTTCGCGTACCACAGCGAGGCGGTGGCGTCGAGATAGCGGCGGCCGTCGGCGTCGAAGACGTACACGCCCTCGCCGCGCTCGATCACGAACTCCTGCCGGCTGACCGCTCCCATGTCGGCAAACGGGTGCCAGAACGCGGTCGTGGACGTGTGGGCGGTCATGCCCGTTGACGGTACTCACCGAGAGCGGAGGAGATGTCTAAGCGAGGGCGGCGCGGATCGCCGCTCCGGCCTGCTCCGCGACGCTGCGGGCGAGCGCCGACGCGGCCTGCCAGCGCCAGAAGCCGTGGATCGTCCCGGGCACCCGCACGAGCGTCGCGCGCTCCAGCCGCTCCGCGTAGGCCTCGCCCTCGTCGCGCAGCACGTCGACCTCGGCAGTGATCACGTACGCGGGCGCGATGCCCGCGAGGTCGCGCGCGCGCAGCGGCGAGGCGTCCGGGGCAGTGCCGTCGGCGCCGTCGAGATAGAGGTCCCAGAAGCGCTTCATCCCGGCCGCGGTGAGGCCGTAGCCGTCGCCGAACTCGCGGTAGGACGGCGTGTTGAGGCCGGCGTCGGTGACGGGGTAGATCAGCAGCTGGAGCTTGAGGTCGCGCACGTGGCGGGCGACCACCGCGGCGAGGTTGCCGCCCGCCGAGTCGCCGGCCACCACGTCGGCGCCCAGCGCGCGGGTCGCGGCCAGCGCGTCCTCGACGGCGGCGGGATACGGGTGCTCGGGCGCGAGCCGGTAGTCGACGTTGGCGACCGTCGCGCCGGAGGCCAGCGCGAGCACGCGGCAGACCGCCTCGGTCGAGCGCGGGCTGCCGACCACCCAGCCTCCGCCGTGGAAGTAGACGACGCTGCCGCGCGCGTCCGGCGGGGTGTAGATGCGCGCCGGAACGCCGGCGAGCTCGGCGTCCTCGGTGTGGACGTCCGGCCCCGCGCCCGCCAGGTCCTCGGTCTCGGCGTCGTGACCGGCGCGCGCCTGCGCGACCGGGACGTCCTCGGGTCCCGGCCCGCGCAGGGCGTTGATGTTGTTGAGGATCTCCGCGATCTCCGGGTCGAGCACCCGGCGAACGCTAAGTGATCCCGCCCGGAACCCCTATGCGACCAGGCGGAAGCGGGACACCAGGCCCTGCAGCTCGGTCGCCGAGCCCTGGAGGCGCTCGGCCGACGCGGCGATCTCGCGCGTCGACGCGCTCGTCTGCTCGGTCGAGGCGGAGACCTGCTGGCTGGCGGCGGTCGAGCGCTCGGCGACGCCCGCGACCTCGCTGAGCTCGGCCTGCAGCGTCTGGGCACCCGTCGCGACCTGGCTGGAGGCCGCGGAGACCTCGGCGATGCGCTCGTCCATCTTCCCGATCGCCGCGTCGATGCGCTCGAATGCCTCGCGGGTCTGCTCGACCGTGCTCGTGCCCTCCTCGGTGCGCGCGGCGCCGTCGGACACGATCGCGACCACGCTGCGCGTCTCGCCCTGGATCTGCCCGATCAGGCCGGCGATCTCGCCGGCGGCTCCGCCCGCGTTCTCGGCCAGCCGGCGAACCTCGTCGGCCACGACCGCGAAGCCGCGGCCGTGCTCGCCCGCGCGGGCGGCTTCGATCGCGGCGTTGAGCGCGAGCAGGTTCGTCTGGTCGGCGATCTCGGTGATGCGCTTGACGATCGAGCCGATCTGGCTCGACTTGCCCTCGAGCGCGGACATCGCCTCGGACGCGGCCGAGGTGGAGTCGCGCACCGCGGTCATCGCCGCGGTCGCCTGCATGACAGCGGCGACGCCCTCGCGGGTCAGCTCGCGCGCTTCGGCGGCGGCGTCGGCCGACTGGCGAGCGGCCGTAGCGGACGCGTCGACGGCGCTGGCCATCTCGGCGGCCGACTCGGTCGCGCTGCCGACCAGGCGCAGCTGCGACTCGGCGCCCGACGTGATCTCGGCCATCGCGTCGGCGACCTCGGCGACCGCGCGGCCGGACTCGTCGGACGTGCGAGCCACGGCATCGGAGGACTCGCTCACCGTCGTCGCGGTGGTCACGACCTCGCCGATCATGCGGCGCAGGTTGGCGGTCATGCGCTGGAACGCGGTGCCGAGCGCGTCGTGGTCGGACTTCGGCTGAACGTCGACGGTCAGGTCGCCGTCGGCGATCCGCTTGCCGGCAGCCTCGATCTCGCGCAGGTAGGCGACCATGTCCCCGAACGCGACGGCGGTGGCGCCGAGCTCGCCGCCGACCTCGACATCGACCTGCTGGTCGAGGTCGCCGGTGGAGATGCCGCGGGCGACGCCCAGCAGGCGGCGCGCGGCGCGCACGAGCGGGCGGGCCATGGCGAAGCTCACGCCGACACCCAGCAGCGCGGCCAGCACAAGCAGGATCGCGACCAGGCGCTTGCCGTGGGAGGCGCCGTTCTGAGCCGTCGCGGCGAGCTGCTCTGTGACCTTCTGCTCGTTGCCGACCATCTTGTCGTTGGACTCGTCGGCCTGCTCGATCAGCGCCTCGACGGCGTCGATGTGCTTCGCGGCCGCCTCCGGCAGCGGCTTGCCGATGCTCGTCGACGCGATCTCGAGCGCCCGCTCTCGCTCGGCCTGGATCTTGCGCATGAGCGCCGCCTGTGCGGCCGCCTCCTCGCGCAGCTCGGGCGTGCGCGCGGTCGCGGCGAACCCGTCGAAGCCGTCCACCGACTCCTTCATCACGTCGGCGGCCTCGGCGCGGTTGGCGTCGAAGTCCTTCTTGTTGTCGGAGGCGAGCGCGAGGTGCTGGAAGCGGTCGCCTTCGAACTGGCGCGAGTTGGAGTCGCGCAGGATCTCGACGGCGGTCGTCTCGGCGGCGCCGAGCTTGGCGGTGCCGGCGGCACTGTCGAGCTGGCGGTAGCTGGCGATGCCGAGAACGGCAGTGAGGATCAGGACCACCGCGGGCGCGATCAGGAGTTGGCCCCGGATGCCGAGGCGCGAAAACGGCGAAGACATGGTGTTCGGGTCATCGGCGCAGCCGCGGAGAAATTCACCGCTTCGAACTATTCAGAAGCCGCGCCGCTCACGCGCCCGGATCGCCGAACGGTCGTGCGGGTCGGCGTGCCGGGCCGCCCAGACGGCGTGCGCGAGCCACAGCACCGCGAGCGCGACGACGGCGATCGTCACGCCGATGACCTCACCGGGCCTGAACGCCCCGAGCGCGATGAAGAACGCGAACATCACCACGACAGCGAGCGCCAGTAGCCAGAACGTCTCGCTGAGCGTGTGCAGGATCTTCGCCCTGCGCCCGGGCATGTGCGGATCGTATCAACGCCTGATCAGGCGGAAAAGCACCAGCAGGGCGATGAGCGCCCCAAGGAGGGGGATGGCGCGCTTGAGCACCGCCTCGCGGCTCAACTCGCCGAGATCGAGCACGTGCGGCGTGGGCCGCTCAGGCTCCACGGGCTGCGGGCCGCCGTTGCTGGGGGCGGCCGGCTCGGGCGCCGGCTGCGCGGGCGCTGGGGCGGCGGCGGGCTCCGGCTCGAGCTCGGGGCCGGCCTCGGGCGCGGAGCCGTTCACGCCCGCGGGCGCGGCGCTCATCTCGCCGGCCAGGCAGTCGGCGAACTGGCGCATCAGCTTGGCCGAGACGTCCTGCATCACGCCGCGGCCGAACTGCGCAGCCGGGCCGGTGACCCGCAGGTCGGTCTCCACCATCACGCGCGTGCCGTCGGGCGTCTCCTCCATTGACGACGTGATCGTCGCCGACGCGGTGCCCTGGCCGCGCGCGTCCTTGGCCTGCGCGCGCATGACCGCGACGCGGGTCGCCTCGTCGGCCGACTCGATCTTCACCGTCCCCCGGTAACGGGAGGTGATCGGGCCGATCTTGATCGTCATCGTGCCCGCGTACTCGCCGGCCTCGCCGCCGGGCTCGACCGTGGCGCCGGGCAGGCACGGCGCGACGCGCTCGACGTCGAGCAGCACCGCCCACGCCTGCTCGAGCGGAGCGGGGACCGTGAACTCGTTCTCAAGCTTCATGTCGCCGGGAATCTACTCGGCGACCACGAAATAGGTCCCCGCGGCGAGCAGGGCGACGCCGACGAGCTTGGCGGCGGTGACCGGCGAGCGCTCGACGCCGAACCAGCCGAGGTGGTCGATCAGCATCGCGGCGCCGAGCTGGCCGGCGATCGTCGCCGCGGTCAGGCCCGCGGCGCCGAGCGCGCGCACGGTCCACACGATCGAGCCGACGTAGAGCGCGCCGATCAGCCCGCCGGCGAAGATCGCCCACACCGGCGCGTCGCCGAGGTGGCTCAGGCCGCCCAGCTTGCCGGTCGCGGCGGTCAGGACGGCGAGGGCGGCGAAGCTGACGCCGAGCGCGATGAACGTGGCCGGCAGGCCGCCGACGGACTCGGCGAGGCGCGAGTTGATCGGCGCCTGCGAGGCCACGGCGGCGCCGATGGAGACAGCGAGAACGAGTGCGACGCCGCGATCCACTTAAGGTCGGATGATCGGGGTGGGGCGGAGGGGCAGCACGCCTTATCCTCGGATGATCGGGGTGGGGCGGAGGGGCTGCACGCCTGAATCGTCTACTTCGCGGCGAGCCAGTTCTCGCCGACGCCGGTGTCGACCGCCAGCGGCGGATCCATCTCGGCCGCGCCGACCATCTCGCGCGTCACGATCTCGGTGGCCTGCTCGACCTCCTCGGGCGGGCCTTCGAACAGCAGCTCGTCGTGGATCTGGAGGATCACCGCGGTCTTGAGCCCGGCGTCGGCGAGCGCGTTGCTGGCGCGCACCATCGCGACCTTGATGATGTCGGCGGCGGTGCCCTGGATGACGGTGTTGACCGCGAGCCGCTCGCCGAGCTTGCGCGTCTGCCAGTTGCGCGCGCGGATCTCGGGGATCTGGCGGCGGCGGCCGAACAGCGTCGAGACGTAGCCGTGGGTCTCGGCCTGCGTCACCGCATCCTTCATGAACTGCGCGACGGCGGGGAAGCGCTCGAGGTAGCGGTCGATGAACTCCTGCGCCTCGGACTGCTCGATCCGCAGGCGGTCGGCGAGGCCGAACGCCGAGAGGCCGTAGACGATCCCGTAGTTGACCATCTTGGCCTTCGAGCGCATGCCGACGTCGAGCTGCTCGGGCGGCAGCTCGAAGACCGCGCTCGCGGTCTCGGTGTGGACGTCCTCGCCGCGCAGGAAGATGTCGCGCAGCACCTGCTCGTTGGCGATGTGGGCGAGCACGCGCAGCTCGACCTGGCTGTAGTCGACGCTGAGCAGGACGTTGCCCGGCTCGGCGATGAAGCAGGCGCGGATCTCGCGCCCGGTCTCCGTGCGGATCGGGATGTTCTGGAGGTTCGGGTTGACGCTCGAGAGCCGCCCGGTCGACGCGGTCACCTGCTCGAACGTGGTGTGCAGGCGGCCGTCCGGACCGACCCAGTTGGGCAGCGCGTCGAGGTAGGTCTGGGCGAGCTTGGACAGCTCGCGGTGGCGCTCGATCTTCGGGATGATCGGATGCTCGTCGCGGATCGCCTGCAGGACGCGGGCGTCGGTGCTGTAGCCCGTCTTGCCTCTTCGCTTGCGGGAGAGCCCGAGCTTCTCGAACAGGATCACGCCGAGCTGCTGGGGCGAGCCGAGCACGAACTCCTCGCCGGCGAGCTCCCAGATCTCGCGCTCGAGCTCGACGACGTCGGCCTTGATACGCGTGGAGACGGTCTCCAGGCGCTTGGTGTCGAGCTTGATGCCGCGATTCTCGGTCTCCCTGAGGACGCGGACGAGCGGGAGCTCGATGTCGTTCAGGAGATCGGTCAGGCCGCGTTCGGCGATCTGCGGGCGCTGCTGGTCGGCGACGAGCTTGACCAGCACGGCGGCGGTGGCGAGCTCGTCGTCGGTCTCGGCGGCGAGCCCGCGTTCCTCGGCGATCTCGTCGAGCGGGTAGCCGCGGCGGGCGGGATCGAGCAGGTACGCCGCGACCTCGGTGTCGAACGTGAGATTCGCGGGGACCTCGGTGAGCGCCTTGGCGTCGTGGGCGATCGCGGGCCGCGTGCCGGCCGCCTCGACGATCTCCTTCGGGTCGTCCATCTCGCCCTTGAGCACGTACCCGCCGCCGGCGTAGGCGGCGAAGCGCCATCTGGGCTCTCGTGGGAGCAGCTCGCCCTCCGGGACCTCCGGGGGCGTCGCGACGAGGACCAGCTCATCGCCCTGGAGCCGCTGGATGTCCTGTGGCTTGCCTTCGCGCGTCGGGATGACGAGCTTGTCCTGGGCCTCGGGGCGAGGGATCGCGTCGAGCTCGGCGGCCTCCAGGGCCTCCTCGAGCCGTCTGAGGGGGTCCCGGAGCTCCCACTCGCGGAAGACGGTGCGCAGGTTCGCGCGGTCGGGCTCGGCGTTGAGCTCGAACTCGAGGTCGATGTCGATTGGGACGTCGCGGACCATCGTCGCGAGCCGCTTTGACATGCGCGCGTCCTCGGCGTGCTCGACCAGGTTCTGCTTGCGCTTGGCGCCGGAGATCTGGTCGACGCTCGAGAGGACGCCCTCGAGGTCGCCGAAGCGCTGGAGCAGCTCGGCGGCGGTCTTGTCGCCGATCCCGGGGACGCCGGGGATGTTGTCGCTCGTGTCGCCCTTGAGGCCGATGAAGTCCGGGATCTTGTCCGGCGTGATGCCGTAGCGATCGACGACGCCCTGGGTGTCGTAGACCTTGGTGTCGGTGATGCCGCGGCTGGTGGTCATGATCCGCACGCCGTCGGTGACCAGCTGGTAGGCGTCGCGGTCGCCGGTCACGACCATCACCGGGATACCGCGCTCCTTCGCCTGCTCGGTGAGCGCGGCGATCACGTCGTCGGCCTCGAAGCCCTCGACGCTGACGTTGCGGTAGCCGAACGCCTCCACCAACGGACGCAGATGCGGCCATTGGAGCTTCAGCAGATCGGGCCGCGAGGAGCGCTGCGCCTTGTAGTCGGCGGAGATCTCCTTGCGCCCGGACATGCCGGCGTCCCATACGACGATCGTCGGAACCTGGCCGTAGTCGGTGAGGATCTTCACGAGCATGCTCGCGAAGCCGAAGATGGCGTTCGTCGGCTTGCCGTCAGAGGTGCTGATCGACTCGGGCAGCGCGAAGAACGCCCGATAGGCGAGCGAGTTCCCGTCGATCAGGAACAGCTCGCGCGGTGCGTCTCCGTTTGCCTGTGCCACGGCGTGAACGTTAGTAGCCGGGCCCCCCGAACGAGAGCCGAGCCGGGCCGCCGCGACCGCTATGCTGGCGACGCGGCTTCCCGGGGGCGATCTCCCCGGACGCCCTGCCATGCGCGCACCGTCCGCGTGAGCCAAGAAGCGCTACGCCGCGCGCCAACAGCCAGCAGCCAGAGGTCCCCACTCATGACCGACACGCCCTCAGCCGAGGATCGCGACAACCCGACCACGACGCCCGAGCCGGACCCCCCGGCCGTCGCGGAGAACGGGGACCCGAGTACGGAGGCGGCCACCGCGGAGGCCGCAGTCGCCGCGGACGCTCCCGCGCTGGACGAGGCGCGCTCCGCCGAGGAGACGCCGACGGTCGAGACGCCCGCCGTCGACCCGGCCGCAGGCGCGGCGCCCGTCGCCGACGGCCCGGCGACATCCGGCGCCGGCGACACGAGTACGGCCGTGTCGGGCGGCGGCGAGGAGCCGGCGCCGCCGGCCGCGCCGGAACCGCCCGCGCCGCCGGAGGCGGCAACCACCGCCGAGCCGGCGGAGACCGCCCAGCAGCCGACCGCTGACGCCCCGCCCACCGACACGCCGGCGTCGACCGCCGACGCGGCCGAGGCCGCCGCCGACGAGCCTGCGCCCGCAGCCGAGGCCACCCCTTCGACGCCGGAGGCCGCCGCGCCCGCCGCCGAGGCGGTCACGCCGGCCGCCGAAACGCCTGCGCCCGCCGCCGAGGCGGTCACGCCGGCCGCCGAGCCGGTCACGCCGGCCGCCGAGGCCCCCGCCCCCGCCGCCGAGCCGGTCACGCCGGCCGCCGAGGCCCCCGCCCCCGCCGCCGAGCCCGTCACGCCGGCCGCCGAGGCCCCCGCCCCCGCCGCCGAGCCCGTCACGCCGGCCGCCGAGGCCCCCGCCCCCGCCGCCGAGCCCGTCACGCCGGCCGCCGAGGCCCCCGCCCCCGCCGCCGAGCCGGTCACGCCGGCCGCCGAGGCGCCCACCGCCGCGACGCCGGCGCCCGCCGCCGAGGTCGCGCCCGAGGCCGCCGCCGAGCCGGTCACGCCGGCCGCGGAGGCGCCCCCCGCCGAAACGCCGGCGCCCGCAGCCGAGGCCGCGCCCGAGGCCGCCGCCGAGCCGGCTGCCGTTGCGCCCGCCGCCGAAACGCCGGCGCCCGCAGCCGAGTCCACCCCGGCCGCCGCGGCGGTCACGCCGGCCGCCGAGGCGCCCGCCGCCGAAACGCCGGCGCCCGCAGCCGAGTCCACCCCGGCCGCCGAGGCGGTCACGCCGGCCGCCGAGGCGCCCGCCGGCGAAGCACCGGCGCCCGCAGCCGAGTCCACCCCGGCCGCCGAGGCGGTTACGCCCGCCGCCGAGGCGCCCGCCGCCGAAGCACCGGCGCCCGCAGCCGAGGCCGCCCCCGCGACGCCCGCCGCCGAAACGCCCACGGCCGACGCTGCCCCCGCCGCCGCGGCGACCGGTGACGCCGCCGCGCCCGCCGGCGACACGCCCGCGCCCTCCGGCGGCGCGCCCACCGGTGAGCGCCAGCAGGGCCGCCCGCAGCGGCCCGGGCGGCCCGAGCAGCCGCGCCGGCGCCGTCGCCTCACCGCGGCGGAGCGCCACCGGCGCACGTTCTTCGCGAAGCTGACCGAGCTCCGCAAGGCCGAGCAGGCCGCGCTCGAAGGCGGCCCCGAGGTTGTCGACGAGCCGGCCGCGGAAGTGCCGGCCGGCGAGGACGGCGCTCCGGTCGCCGAGGGCGAGGCGCAGCCGCAGGCGGCTCCGGCCCCGCAGGCGCCGGCCACCTCCCCCACGCGCTCCGCCCGCGCTCAGGCCCGCCTCGCGGCGGCGATCGAGCGCGTCGGCGGCCCCGAGGCGGTGCTCGAGGCGCTGCAGCCCAAGCGCCGCGACGACGGCGAGACCATGAAGTGGTCCTCGGTCTGCGCGGAGCAGGCGCAGGGCGTCAAGCCCGGCGACCCGACCTTCACCGCGTGGGTCCGCCTCGCGGCGACCCCGGTGCGCGACGTCAAGGCGATCGTCAACCCGCGCGGCCGCGACGACGACCGGCGCGGGCGCCGCGGCCGGCGCGGCGGCGGCGGCCCGGGCGGCCCCGGCGGCTACGGCGGCGGAGGCCAGGGCGGCTACGGCGGCGGGCGCGGAGGCGGCCGTGGAGGCGGCCGCGGCGGTCGCTACGACCGCGAGGGCGGCGGCGGGCGCGGCGACGTCGAGCAGCACGGCCGCGACGGAAGCTTCCGCTCGAGCGTTCGCATCATCGGCCTCGAGCAGCTCCAGGACGCGCTGAAGAACCAGGAGCAGGCCCAGCCCGCCGAACCGGAGGACACGCCGCCCTCCGAGGGCTCGGGCACGGGCGGCGGGCCCGAGAACCTCGCCCGCTCGTCCTCCTAGGCGAACCGGGATTCACCCCGCGCGCCGCCGTCCCGGCGGCGCGCCGCGGCTCCACCCATCGGGCGGGGGCCGGCGGTTGCGGCGCGAGCACTGATGCCGGGCGGCGAATGTGAGGCCGTGTCGATCCGGCGTGGCGTCAAAGTAGCGGTATGCGCTACTCAGACGCCACGCGCCAAGCGTGACACCGGGGCATCCCTCGATGCCCGCCGTTCGCGACAACGCCGGCCCGCGACGCGCCGGCCGGTACGGGGGGCGCCGCGCGGCAACGCAGGGCCGACTCGCGCCGTGGAGCGACGTCAGGCGGGCGCCGGCGCGGCCGGCTCGAGGTGGACGACGAGGTGGGTGACCGGGATGTCGAGCTCCTCGCGGAGGCGTTCGACGATTCCCGTCTCGAGCCAGTTGGACTGGCCCGGCGGGTGCGTGGAGACGATGACCTCGTCGGCGCCGGACAGCCGGAGCTCGTCCTCGATCGCGCCGAGGGCGACGTTCGGGTCCCCGACCACGCCGCTCGCGATCAGCCCTTCGCCGGCCGCCCAGGCCAGCGCCTCGGCGAGCCGGGCGCGCGCCTCGCGCAGCTCGGAGTCGATGTCGGACGCGATGTAGTGCACGCGCGAGGCGAGGATCGGGGCGACGATGCGCAGCTCGGCGCCGTCCGCGGCGCGCCGCAGCAGCTCCTCGCGCAGCGCGGCGCCGCGCAGCGTGCGGTTCGCGACGACGAGCACGCGCCGGCGGTCGCCGCGCGGGAACCGCGCGCCCGAGGCCGCGGCCTCGCGCAGCGGCCGGCGCCGGTCCGGGTCCTTGGTGCGGAGCTCCCAGAACAGGACGCCGACCACGGCTCCCGCGAACAGCGCGACGCCCGCGACCGGAGCCGTCAGAGCGCCCAACACGACCGAGGCGCCGATCACCGCGGCGCTGCCGAAGACGATGTGGAAGGCATCGGCCTCAGAGCGAACTGGATTGCGCACAGGAACCTCCCCTGGCGGATGAGTCGATTCGATCTTCCGCCTGTAATACGCAGACCGCAAGGGATCCGGTTCCGGGGACCGTCCCCGCGCGGACCGCCTGGGGCTACGCCTCCGCCGGCGAGGGCTCGCGCGCCACCGCCGGGTGACGCGGGAGGAACGACGCCGGGACCAGCGCCAGCGCGGTCAGCGCCAGCGCCCACCAAAACGTCTGCCCGAACGCGTGCGCGAGCGGCTCGGCGATCCGCGGCGGCGGCACCCCGCCGCCCGGCACCGCGCTGCGCAGAGCGCCCAGCGATCCCCCGGCGATCGGCAGGTTGGCCTCGATCCGGCGCTCCAGGACGACCGAGAGGATCGCCGTGCCGAACGAGCCGCCGACCGTGCGGATGATGTTGAGCGCGGTCGTCGCGCGCGGCACCGCCGCGCGCGAGAGCGTCTGGTAGGCCGCCGCCATCGCGGGCATCATCGTCATCCCCAGCCCGACGCCGCGCACCCACAGCGCGATCGCCAGCAGCGAGTACGGCGTGTTGGCCTCCAACTGGGTGTACGCGCCGGTTCCGAGCAGCGCGACGATCACCCCGGCGGGGACGATCCGCCCGGCGCCCAGGCGGTCGGTCAGCCGCCCCGCGATCGGCATCGCCATCGCCGCGCCGATCCCCTGCGGCGCCAGCAGCAGGCCCGCGCCGAGCGCGCTCTCCCCGCGCACCACCTGGTAATAGAGCGGCAGGATCAGCATCGCGCCGAACAGCGACACGCCGAAGATGAACACGGTGCCCGAGGCGGCCGCGAACGCGCGATCGCGGAACAGCCCGAGGTCGATCAGCGAGCCGTCGCCCCCGCGCGCGTGGAGGACGAACAGCGTCAGCAGCACGACGCCGAGCGCGAGCGCCGCGATCACCCGAGCGCTCTCGAGCCCGCCCTCGATCCCGATCTCCGACAGCGAGTAGACGACCGCCGCCAGCCCCGGCGAGAGGTACAGCAGCCCGCGCACGTCGAGCCGCGCCCGGCCGCCGCCCGGGGTCAGGCCCGGCAGCACCCGCGCGGCGAGCGCCAGCGCGACCACGCCGACCGGGACGTTGACGAAGAAGATCCAGCGCCAGGACGCGTTGTCGACGATCAGCCCGCCGATCACCGGCCCGAGGATCGGCCCCAGCAGCGTCGGCACGCCGATCACGCTCATGATCCGGCCCATCCGCTCGGGTCCGGCGGCCTGCGCGAGGATCGCCTGCCCGATCGGCATGATCATGCCGCCGCCGAAGCCCTGCAGCACCCGGAACGCGATCAGCGACGTGCTGCTCCAGGCGAGCCCGCACAGCGCGCTGCCGCACATGAACAGCGCCACCGAGGTCATCCAGGCGCGCTTGCCGCCGAAGCGCTCCATCGCCCACCCGGTCAGCGGGATCACGGTGGCGAGCGCGAGCAGGTAGCCCGTCGCCACCCACTGGATCGTCGACAGCGGCGCTCCGAGCTCGCGCCCGAGCGTCTGGATCGCGACGTTGACGATCGTCGTGTCGAGGATCGACATGATCGTCCCCAGCACCACGACCGAGGCGAGCCGCCAGAGAGCGCGGTCGAGGCCCACCCACCGATAGTAGGCGGGCGGCGACAGTGGCCCAGGGGGCCACGTCGCTGGGGGAGCTCGCCCGAAGGCTCGCTCCCCCGCGTCGCTACGGCACGACCGCTACCAAACGAAGTTGCCGTCGGCCGCGCGGGTCATCGCGTGACCGGCGACCTCGGGCTCCTCGTTGAGCTTCGCGCGGATCGAGGCGAGCGTGTCGAGCTCGTCCTGGCTCAGGCGATTCAGCGCCGACTTCTGCTCCTCGGGCAGCGAGTCGATGTCACGCTCCACTTCCTCGACGATCATCGCCTCGCCGGAGGTGAGCACCCAGCCCGCGATGCCCGTCCCGGCGGGCAGTCGCTGACGACGAGCGTGCCCTGGCCCTCGCCCGAGACCGCCTCGAAGACGAGCTCGTGCGGGCCGGCGTCATACAACATGATCGACGCAGCCCGAGCGCCGAACATCAGGCGAGCGTTGTCGACGATCGGCTGCAGCAGCTCCGCGTGAAGCGCGTCCGCCGACATCACGCCGGCCGCGACGGCCTCCCCCCGGCGATCGGTCATGCGGCGCTCCTCACGTTGCCGGCGCCGCCCGCAGCAGGCTCTTGAGCTCGAACGGGGTCAGCCCCGGGTGCTTGGCGCGCGCCAGCGCGGCCAGCCCGGCCATGTGCGGCGTCGCGAAGCAGTTGCCGGTGGCGTGCATCGTCGAGTGCTCCAGCGACGCCAGCTCGACGTTGCTCGCAATCGGGGGCGAGCGCGCGAATGATGCCCGCGCACGCCGTCCCGTGCCCGTAGAGGTCACCCTCGGTGTCCTCCACCACGCGCCTCTGCCCCTCGTCGCCGGTCTCGAAGCAGACGGCGCGGGCGACCGCACCGACGCGCGGATGCGTCCCGTCGATGCCCGAGTCGATCACGCACACGCGCACGCCGGCGCCGGTGGAGCTGCCGAACGCCCAGTCGCGCGGGTCCTGCAGCGGGAACGGCGAGCGCAGCCGCGCCGCCAGGGCCGCCTCCCGCTCCAGACTCCAGGCGGGAAGGGCTTCCTCGGACATCGCGAGATCATGCCATCCTCTGGGCGCATGCCGCCCGTCTCCGCGCAGTACTCGATCATCCTGCGAGTGGAGATCGACCACCGGCCCGGCATGCTCGGGCGCGTGGCCACCGCGATCGGCGACGCCGGCGGAAGCATCGGCTCGGTCGACCTGAGCGCGATCGACGGCCTCCACACGGTTCGCGACATCACGATCGACACCGCCGGCGAGGAGCATGCGCGGCGGATCGCCGACGCGGTGGACGCCGTCGACGGCGCGCGCCTGATCGACATCTCGGATCGCACGTTCCAGCTGCACGTCGGCGGCAAGATCGAGCAGCGCAACAAGCTGCCTGTGCGCACCCGCGATGACCTCTCGATGGCCTACACCCCCGGCGTGGCGCGCGTCTGCAGCGCGATCGCCCAGGATCGCGACAAGGCGTTCCAGTACACGATCAAGCGCAACACGGTCGCCGTCGTGTCCGACGGCAGCGCCGTGCTCGGCCTCGGCGACATCGGTCCCGAGGCGGCGATGCCGGTGATGGAGGGCAAGGCCGTCCTGTTCAAGGAGTTCGGCGGCGTCGACGCGTTCCCGGTCTGCCTGGCCTCGCAGGACACGGACGAGATCGTGCGCACGGTCGAGCTGATCGCCCCCGGCTTCGGCGGCATCAACCTGGAGGACATCTCGGCGCCGCGCTGTTTCGAGATCGAGGAGCGCCTGAAGCGCTCGCTCGACATCCCGGTCTTCCATGACGACCAGCACGGCACCGCGGTCGTCGTGCTCGCCGCGCTGCTGAACGCCGTCAAGCTGACCGGCAAGGACCTGAGCGTCCTCCACGTGCTCGTCGTCGGGCTGGGCGCGGCGGGGATCGCGGTGACCAGGATCCTGCTCGAGGCCGGCGTCAGCCACGTCATCGGCTGCGATTCCAAGGGCGCGCTGCACACCGAGCGCGAGGACTTCGACTCGCTCCCGCCGATGAAGCGCTGGTACGCCGAGGCGACCAATCCGGAGAAGCGCTCCGGCGGTCCCGCGGACGTGATTGACGGCGCCGACCTGTTCGTCGGGTTGTCCGGCGCCCGCGTCATGCCCCCGGAGGCGCTCGCGCGGATGAACGGCGACGCGATGGTGTTCGCGATGGCCAACCCGACGCCGGAGGTCACGCCCGAGGAGGCGGAGCCGTACGCGCGCGTCATCGCCACCGGGCGCTCGGACTACCCGAACCAGATCAACAACGTGCTCTGCTTCCCGGGCATCTTCCGCGGCGCGCTGGACGTGCGTGCGAGAGAGATCACCGAGGAGATGAAGATGGCGGCGGCGCGCGGCATTGCGTCGATCGTGTCCGACGAGGAGCTGCGCGAGGACTACATCATCCCCTCGGTCTTCAACCGCGACGTCGCCGACGCCGTGGCCTCTGCGGTGGCCGACCAGGCGAAGGCCCAGGGCGCGGCCGAGGCGCACGGCGACGAGATCGGCTACGCGCCCGGAGACACCGAGGAGTTCCGCGCCGTGCGTCCCGATTGACCCCGGCGCCGTAGCCCCCTCATATGCGGATCACGATCACTGGCGCAACCGGGCTGATCGGCTCGAAGCTCACGGCGCGGCTGCGCGAGCGCGGCGACGAGGTCACGCCGGTCTCGCTGCGCGGCGACGAGCTCGCGCCCAAGCTCGCGGGGCGCGACGCCGTCGTCCACCTGGCCGGGGAGAACCTCGCCCAGCGCTGGACCGAGAAGGCCAAGCGGGAGATCCTCGCCTCGCGCGAGCAGGGCACGCGCCGGCTCGTGGCCGCGCTGCCGGAGTCCGTCAGCACGCTCGTCAGCGCCTCCGCGGTCGGCTACTACGGCCCGCGCGGCGACGAGGAGGTGACCGAGTCCGACGGTCCGGGCGACGACTTCGCGGCGCGCGTGTGCGTGGCCTGGGAGCGCGAGGCCGCCGCGGCGCCCGTGCGCGTGGTGCGCGTTCGCACCGGCGTCGTGCTCGACGCCTCCGGCGGCGCGCTGGCGAAGATGCTGCCGCCGTTCAAGCTCGGGATCGGCGGGCCGGTGGCCGGCGGGCGCCAGTACCTGCCGTGGATCCACGTCGACGACCTGGTCGGCATCTACGTCGCCGCGCTCGACGGCACCGGCTGGCAGGGCCCGGTGAACGCCACGGCGCCGAATCCGGTGACCAACGCGGAGTTCTCCAAGGCGCTCGGCCGCGCGCTGCGCCGTCCGGCCGTGCTCCCCATTCCCGGCTTCGCGCTGGGCGCCCTGTACGGCGAGATGGCCACGATCGTGACCACCGGGCAGCGCGCGGTCCCGCGCGCCGCGCTCGGGCACGGATACCGGTTTGCGCATCCCGACCTAGACGAAGCGCTAAGTGATGCGCTTCAGTAGCGCACCGGCACGTGCGCGACGCGTGACATCCGGGCACCTCACGAGCCATCATTGAGTGTCATGGCCGAGCTGCCACCCGACCTCGAGGCCCTCGGGGACGCGCTGACGCGCGCCACCGCGCACGCCGGCGTCCTCAGACGCCACCGTGCCGCCGTGCGCCGCAAGCTGCTCGCCTGCCTCGGAGCCGGCATGGTCGTGTTCGCGGCGATGACCCCCAGCCAGCTCGGGACGTCGGACCAGGTGCCGTTCCTGCAGCAGTTCGCGACCGCGCCGGCGGCGGCGTCGAGCTTCGGCTGCGACCGCCCGCGCGGCCACGGCGGCTACCTGGCGCCGGACTGCGACGCACACGCGCCGCAGCCCCAGGCAGCCCGTTAGTTGCGACAGTCGCCCAGGGGGCGACGTCGCAGGGCGAACTCGCCTGAAGGCTCGCTCGCCCGCGTCAGCTAGGGTCAGGTGGCTCGCCGCTTGGCGGCGTTCTCGCCGCGGCCGAAGGCGCCGATCGTCTTCCACTTGGACTCGCGCCGCGGCGGCACGATCAGCCACACGATCGTGCCGACGGCCGACAGGATCAGCCCGGTCGCCAGGCCCGGCTTCTCGCCGTAGCCCTTGCGATCGGAGAGGTAGGAGGCGGCGATCGTCGACAGCAGCCACAGGTAGAGGAAGAACAGCGCCTTCGCGCCGATGAGTGCGAAGAAGATGGTCATGTGCCCAGGTACGCCTTCATCACCTCGGGGTTGGTCCGGAGCGACTCCGACTCGTCGCTCATGGCGACTTTGCCGGTCTCCAGCACGTAGCCGCGCTTGGAGACATCGAGCGCGTGGTTCGCGTTCTGCTCGACCAGCAGGATCGTCGTCCCCTGCTGGTTGATCTCGGCGATCGTCTCGTAGATGCGCTCGGTGAGCACCGGCGAGATGCCCATCGACGGCTCGTCGAGGAGCAGGATCCGCGGGTTGCCCATCATCGCGCGGCCGATCGCGAGCATCTGCTGCTCGCCGCCGGACATCGTGCCCGCCTTCTGCGACTGGCGCTCGTCGAGGCGCGGGAACAGCTCGAAGACACGCTTGAGGTCGCTCTGGATCTGGCTGTGGTCGCGCCGCAGGTAGGCGCCCAGCTCCAGGTTCTCGCGGACCGTCATGCGCTGGAAGCACTTGCGGCCCTCGGGCGACTGGCAGATGCCGAGCCCGACGATCTCCTGAGGCGGCAGCGTCTGGATCTCGTCGCCGTCGAGCTTGATCGTGCCGGTGCGCGGCGGTGTCAGCCCGGAGATCGAGCGCAGCGTGGTCGACTTGCCGGCCCCGTTGGAGCCGATCAGCGTCACGCACTCGCCTTCCTCCACGGTCAGCGAGATGCCCTTCAGCGCCTGGATGTTGCCGTAGAACGTGTTGATGTCGTCGACTTCGAGGAACGCCACCGCTCAGCCCTCCACCGACGCCGACTTGCCAAGATAGGCCTCGACCACGCGCTGGTTGGCGCGCACCTCGGCCGGGAGGCCCTCGGCGATCTTCTCGCCGTGATCGAGCACCGTGACGCGCTCTGACACGCCCATGACGACCTTCATGTCGTGCTCGATCAGCAGGATCGTCATGCCGCGCTCGTCTCGCAGCTTGCGCATGAATTCAGTGAGCGCCGCCGACTCCTGCGGGTTCATGCCGGCCGTCGGCTCGTCCAGCAGCAGCACCTGCGGGTCGGAGGACAGCGCGCGCGCGATCTCCACCCGGCGCTGGTCGCCGTAGGACAGGTTGACGGCCAGATGGTCGTGCCAGCGCGGCTTGATGCCGACGTACTCGAGCTCAGCGTGCGCCTTCTCGCGCACCGTCTTCTCCTCGCGCCGCGTCCTCGGCGTCCGGATGATCGAGCCGAACAGGCCCGCGTGCATGCGCGAGTGCTCACCGATCATCACGTTCTCCATCGCGGTCATCGTCGAGAAGAGACGGATGTTCTGGAACGTCCGCGCCATCCCGGCCTTCATGACCTGGTCCGGGCGCGCGCCGGTGATGTTCTTCCCGCTGAACGCGATCGTGCCGATCGTGGGCCGGTAGAAGCCCGTCAGCATGTTGAAGAACGTCGTCTTGCCGGCGCCGTTGGGCCCGATGATCGAGACGATCGAGCGCTCGGGCAGCGTGAACGAGACGTCGCTGACCGCCGTGAGGCCGCCGAACTGCTTGGTGATGTCGACCGCATCGAGGATGGCGGGGTTCGCCAGCGACGGGGGCGGCGTGGGTGCTTGTGTGGCGCTCATGCTCGTGCCGTGTAGAGGGTCTCGTCGCTGGTCTCGGCGTGCTCGGCCAGCTCCATCTTGTGCCGGCGTTCCGGCAGCAGGCCCTGCGGGCGGAGGATCATCATTATCACCAGCAGGAAGCCGTAGATCCCGAACGTGATCTGCGTGGCGTCGAAGTCGACGCCCACCTTGCGCGGCACGTCGTTGAGCACGTCCGGGATGAACCAGTTGTTGATGAACGACAGCGTGATCGCGCCGAGCACGACGCCCCAGATCGAGCCGAGGCCGCCCAGGATGATCATGCCGAGCACGAGGATCGACACGTAGAACTGGAACTGGTCGGCGTTGACCGTGTTCAGGAACGAGCCGAGGAACGCGCCGGCGATGCCGCCGAACGCCGCGCCGGTGGCGTAGGCCAGCAGCTTCGTCTTGACCGACGGGACGCCCATCGCGACAGCCGCCACCTCGTCCTCGCGCAGCGCGATCCAGGCGCGGCCGAGGCGCGAGTCGCGCAGGCGGAAGTTGACGAACAGCGAGAACGCGACCAGAACGAGCGCGAACCAGTACCAGGGTCTGAGGTTCAGCAGGCCGAACGGGTCCAGGAACGGCAGGTCGATCTTGTCGACCGGCGAGATGCCCTGCCGGCCCGCGGTCAGCGGCTGGCCGCGGATCACGATGTCGTCGCCGTTGACCGCGATGCGGCCGATGATCTCGCCGAACGCGAGCGTCACGATCGCGATGTAGTCACCGCGCAGGCGCAGCGTCGGCAGGCCGATCAACACCCCGGCGATCGCCGTGGCGATCACCGCCAAGATGAGGATCAACAGGAAGTTGAAGTGGATGCCCGGGATCTTCGCGGCCAGGCCGCCGACGAGGAAGTGGATGCCCTTCTGGTCGTTGACGTTCGAGAAGAAGCCGGAGCCGAAGTAGCCCGCGGTGTACGCGCCGATCGCGAAGAACGCGACGTAGCCGAGGTCCAGCAGGCCGGCGAAGCCGACCACGATGTTCAGTCCGAGCGCCATCACCACGTAGGCGAGCGCGGTCGCGCAGTCCTGGATGAACGGCGAGCCGCTCGGCCAGCCGTACGGCAGCAGCCAGGCGAGGACGAAGAAGATCGGCACGAGCGCCTTCTCCGTCCACGGCGGCAGCTGGATTGCCGGCAGCCTGCGGGTCTTCCGCTTCTCGGGTGCTTCTGCGGTGGTGCTCATCCGGCGTCCCTGGTCTGCTCGCCGAGCAGGCCCGACGGCTTGAAGGTCATGATCAGGATCAGGTAGGCGAACACGATCGCAGGTGTCCACGCCGAGCCGATCCGGTTGTCGGAGATCTGCTGGATGCAGCCGATGATCAGGCCGCCCAGCACGGCGCCCCTCAGGTTGCCGATGCCGCCCATGACGGCCGCGGTGAACGCGATCAGGCCGCCGGTGAAGCCCTGGAAGTACCAGATCGTCGTCTGGTAGAGCGCGTAGATCAGGCCGGCGGCGCCGGCCAGCATGCCGCCGAGCAGGAACGTGACCGAGATCGTCGTGTCGACGTTGATGCCCATCAGCCTCGCGGCCTCGGGATCCTGGGCGGTCGCGCGCATCGCCTTGCCGAGCCGCGAGCGGGCGATGAAGGTGGTCATCACGAGCAGCAGCGGGATGGTGACCCCGACCGACAGCACGTCGCTGTTCTCGATCGTGACACCGAAGATCGTCACGAGGTTGTGCTGCGCGTTGATGAGGTCGGGGATGCCCTGCTGGGATCCGCCCTTCCACAGCAGGCCGACGTTCTGCAGGATGAACGAGAATCCGACCGCGGTGATCAGCGGCGCCAGCTTGGGCGCGCCTCGCAACGGTCTGTATCCGACCTTCTCGATCAGCACGTTGAGCGAGCCGGAGCCGAGCATCGCGATGAAGAGCGTCAGCAGCAGCCCGAAGAACAGCACGACCGTGCTCGAACCCACGTGCAGGCCGATCGTCGTGAAGAACGACGCCGAGATGAACGAGCCGAGCATGAACACCTCGCCGTGGGCGAAGTTGATCAGCTCGACGATGCCGTAGACGAGCGTGTAGCCGATCGCCACCAGTGCCCAGATGGCGCCGTTGGAGATGCCGGCTGTCAGGTTCTCGCCCAGGCGGACCAGGTTGCCGTCGTCCTTCAGATCCTGGATGCCGTAGTAGACCGGCAGGGCGAGCAGGACGATGACCAGGCCGTAGCTGGAGATGAACTTCTGCAGTCGCTGCGTCGCGACCGGCTTGTTGGCAGGGATGCTGGCGGCTTCCATGACTGTCTTCCCAGGGCGGAGAAGGAACGAAGGCCGGGGACGGACTCAGCCGCCCCCGGCGGAACGTTACGACTTTTGCCGGTTGGCTAGCCGGCCTGTGCCTTGATCGTCTGATCGAAGGTCAGCTGGCCGTCCTTGATGTCGTAGACGCCGTAGTCGGTCAGCGTCGTGTCGCCGTTCTCGTCGATCGAGTACGTGCCGAGCACCGACTGGCGGTCCTTGGTCGCGAACAGGGCCTTGATGATGTCGGCCTTGTCGCCCGTCTTCGAACGCGCGATCGCGTCGAGGCCGAGCTTCATGGCCTCATAGCCGTAGATCGCGTACGGATCCGGGTTGTCCTCGCCGTACTTGGCGGTGTAGGCCTTGAAGAAATCCTGGCCCTCCGGCGGGTACTGATCCGGAGACAGGGTGGCGACCGTCACCTTGACGCGCGAGTCGAGCGACGTGGGGATGCCGCCGTCCTTCGGGTTGGCGAAGCCGGACTCGGCGACGCCGTCCGGGCCGTACAGCTTCGCGTCCGGCAGCGCCGCCGCGAAGTCCTTGTACAGCTGCACCGCGTTGTTGGCGGTGATGCCGGTGTAGAGGAAGCAGTTGGCGCCGGCCGCCTTGGCCTTCTGCGCCAGCGAACGGTAGTTCGCCGCGTTCTTGTCGATCGCCTCGTTGGAGATGATCGTCAGGCCGACGGTCTTGGCGGCCAGCTCGACGTTCTTGCCGAGGCCCGCGCCGTAGACCTCCTTGTCGTTGGTCAGCTGCACCTTGGTGCAGCCGTCCTGCTTCATCAGCGTCGCCAGAGCGGCGCCCTGGATCGTGTCCTTGGGGACGATGCGCGTGTAGTTGCGCGTGCCGCTCGGGTAGTACTTGTCCGGCTCGCCCGGGTTGGAGCCCGGCTGGTTCGTGGTCAGGCCCACGGCCGTGTTCGCCGGCGAGACCATCGGGACGCCGGCCTCGTTCAGGATCGGGATCGCGATCGCCGCGGCGCCCGAGTTGAACGTGCCGAGATAGAACGCCGTCGACTTGTCCTGCGCCGCCTTGCGGGCGTTCCCGGACTCGGCCTCAGGCGTCCAGTTACCGGCCTGGGCCGTCGAGTCGTCCAGCGGGACGTACTTGACCGTGATGTTGGTGTTGCCCGCCTTGTTGTTGGACTGCTCGAGCGCGAGCTTGGCGCCGTTGTTGACGGCCTCCGTCTGCACGCGCGAAGCGCCCTGGAGCGGGAGCGAGGAATAGACCGTTACGGTCTTCGCCTCAGACGACGTCCCGCTGCTGCCGGAGTTGCCGCTGCTGCTGCTGGAGTTGTTGTCGTCTCCACCGCAGGCCGCCACCCCGAGGGCAAGCGCCGCCAGGCAGCTTGTCGCTGCCATCCACTTTGATTGCAAGGAACCCCTCCTCATGAGGCTCGTATTCGGGCGGCGATTCTACGCGCGCCCGGTTCAGGCGTGCAATAGCCTAGTCGGACGGCCAACGGAAATACGGCTCGCCCGCACCCGGCGGTAGGCGATCCTCAGTCTTCGGGGGATCCGCGGTCGCCCGGCAGGTGCGGTGAGACCAGCTGCCACGTCGCGGCGAGCAGCACCATCAGGATCGTGATCAGGAACGCGTCGAAGGACTTCACGCCGATCGCCCAGAGGACGATCCAGATCACGAGGCCGGCGATTGTCGTCAACAGCAGCAGCATCGCGGCGGAATCTAGCGAACCAGCCCGGCGGCAAGCTCCGAGACGGCCTGCGCGGCCGCCTGAGCGGGATCACGGCCCTCCTCGGCGGCCTCCGCGACCTCGCGCACGAGGCGCGATCCGACGATCACGCCGTCGGCTCCGGCGGCCGCGGCGGCTGCGGCCTGGGCGCCGGTCGAGATCCCGAAGCCGAGCGCGACGGGCACCTCGGAGTGGTGCTTGACGCGCGCCAGCAGCGCACTGAGATGGTCGTCGAGCGCGTGCCGTTCCCCAGTGGTTCCGGTCACGCTCACCGTGTAGACAAATCCACGGGCGCTTGCCCCGATCGAGGCCAGTCTGGAGTCCGGCGTCGTGGGCGCGACGAGCGGCACCAGCGCGACGCCTGCGCCGTCGCAGGCGGCGAGCACGGCGGCCGACTCCTCGAGCGGCAGGTCGGGCACGATCAGCCCGCTGATGCCGCGCTCGGCGAGCTCGTGCGCGAAGCGCTCGGGTCCCCGCGCCAACAGCGGGTTCACGTAGCACATGAGGATCACCGGGACGCGCTCGGCGATGCGCGCGCCGGCGTCGAGCACGGCGGGCACGGTGGCGCCCGCGGCCAGCGCGCGGGTGGCGGCCGCGTGGATCACCGGGCCGTCGGCGAGCGGGTCGCTGAAGGGGACGCCGAGCTCGACGAGGTCGGCGCCGGCTTCGGCGTACGCGGCGCCGACGGCGACGGTCGCCTCGACGTCCGGGAAGCCGCCCATCAGGTAGGGCATCAGCGCCGCGCGGCCGGGCGCCGCCTTGAACGCCGCCGCGATGCGCGCGGATCCGTTCGTCATACCTCGCGGCCCAGCTTCGCGAGGACCTCTTCCAGGTCCTTGTCGCCGCGCCCCGACAGGCACACGAGGTCGAGCGCGCTCGGCTCGCGCGACTGCAGCAGCCAGGCGATCGCGTGCGAGGACTCGAGCGCCGGGATGATGCCCTCCAGCCGGGTCAGGGTCTGGAACGCGTCCAGCGCCGCCTCGTCGGTGATCGCCTCGTAGGTCGCGCGGCCGCTGTCGCGCAGCCACGCGTGCTCGGGCCCGACGCCGGGGTAGTCGAGCCCGGCCGAGATCGAGTGCGCCTCCAGGATCTGCCCGTCCTCGTCCTGCATGACCGCCGAGAACGCGCCGTGCAGCACGCCTCCGCGGCCGCCGATGGTCAGCGGCGCGCCGTGGCGGCCGGTCTCGATCCCCTCCCCCGCGGGCTCGACGCCGACCAGCCCCACCTCCGCGTCGCCGATGAACGCGGTGAAGATCCCGATCGCGTTCGAGCCGCCGCCGACGCAGGCGATCACCCGCTCGGGCAGCCGCCCGGCGGCGGCGAGCAGCTGCGTGCGCGCCTCGTCGCCGATCACGCGCTGGAGGTCGCGCACGAGCGCCGGATACGGCGCCGGGCCGGCGCATGTGCCGAGCACGTAGTGGGTCTCGCGCACGGTCTGAGTCCAGTCGCGGATCGCCGCCGAGACCGCCTCCTTGAGCGTCGCCGTGCCGGCGGTCACCGGCTGCACGCGGGCGCCGAGCAGGCCCATTCGCTCGACGTTCGGCTTCTGACGGCGCATGTCCTCGGTGCCCATGTAGACGATGCACTCCAGGCCGAGCAGCGCGCACGCGGTCGCCGTCGCCACGCCGTGCTGGCCGGCGCCGGTCTCGGCGATGATGCGCGCCTTGCCCATCCGCTTGGCGAGCAGGCACTGGCCGAGCGCGTTGTTGATCTTGTGCGCGCCCGTGTGGTTGAGATCCTCGCGCTTGAGATAGACGTCGTGGCCGACGCGCTCGGAGAGCCGGCGCGCGTGGTAGAGCGGCGACGGGCGGCCGACATAGTCCTTCAGCAGCGCCGAGAACTCCGCCTGGAAGGCCGGGTCGGCCCTCGCCTCGATCCACGCCTGCTCGAGCTCGGCGAGCGCGGGCACGAGCGTCTCCGGCACGTACTGGCCGCCGTAGGGCCCGAAGCGGTGCTCGATCGCGGTCATCACCGCGCCCCTTGGCCAGGCGGGAGAACGAGCCCCCCGGGCGAGCTTCTCCCAGCGACCTCGCCCTCCGGGCGAGCGTCGCCGTGGACCGCGTCGAAGAACCGGTGCAGCTTGTCCGGGTCCTTGATCCCCGGCTCGGACTCCACGCCGGACGCGACGTCGACGCCCCACGGGCGCACGGCGGCGATCCCGTCGGCGACGTTCTCCGGCGTCAGTCCGCCGGAGAGCAGGAAGGGGATCTTCGAGCGCCGCTGCGCGGCCAGGGTCCAGTCCCACGCCTGCCCGCTGCCGCCGCGCAAGCCGGCGACCGACGCGTCGAGCAGATGCAGGTCGGTGTGGAAGCGGTCGAGCTCGCGCAGGTCGGAGGCGTGCGCGATCCGCATCGCCTTGATCACCCTCGCGCCCGTGCGCTGGGCCACGGCGGAGCAGAACTGCGGCCCCTCGTCGCCGTGCAGCTGGACGTAGGTGAGGCCGAGCGTGTCGACCAGGCCGGCGATCTCGTCCAGCGTCTGGTTGACGAACACGCCGACGCGCTCGACGCGCCGGTGCAGCGCGTGCGAGATGCCGGCGGCGACCGCCGGATCGGCGTGGCGCTTGGACTGCGGCCAGAGGATGAACCCGATCGCCCAGGCGCCGAGGCTCACCGCCAGCTCGGCATCCTCGGCGCGCGTGATGCCGCAGATCTTGACCCGGGTCACGGCTCGCGATCGGTGCCGGAGAGCACGCGGGTGGCGGCCTCGATGTCGCCGGCGCGCATCAGCGTCTCGCCGATCAGGACGGCGTCGACGCCCACGCGCTCCAGCTCGTCGAGCTCGTCGCGGCTGGAGAACCCCGACTCCGACACCACCGTCTTGCCGGCCGGAACGTCGGACAGCAGCTCGTACGTGCGCTCGATGTCGACGCTGAAGTCGGCGAGGTCGCGGTTGTTGAGACCGAGCACGTCGGCCTCGACCTCCAGCGCCTGCTCGAGCTCGCGCTCGTCGTGGACCTCGACCAGCGCGTCGAGGCCGAGCGCGCCGGCCTCCTGCAGCAGATAGTCCAGCTGCGGCAGCTCGAGCGCGGCGACGATCAACAGGATCGCGTCGGCGCCCGCCGCGGCCGCCTCATAGAGCTGGTACGGGTCGACGATGAAGTCCTTGCGCAGCACCGGAAGCGAGGACGCGGCGCGCGCCTCGCGCAGGTCGTCCAGCGAGCCGCCGAAGTGGAACGGCTCCGTGAGGATCGACAGCGCGGCCGCTCCGCCGCGCTCGTAGGCCTTCACGACCTCGGCGACCGTGGCCCCCTCGCGGATCATCCCCGCCGAGGGGGAGCGGCGCTTGTGCTCGGCGATCACCGACACCCCCGGGCGCGTGAGCGCCTCGGAGAACGGGCGGAAGCCCTCCTCAGGGCGGCGTTCGAGCAGCGCCTCCAACTCGGCGAGCGGCGTCTGTTTCCGCCGGCGCTTCACCTCGCCGCGCGTGTCCTCGACGATCCGTTCCAGCACACTCATGCAGTCGCCAGCTCCCGGGTCAGGCTGCTCAGCTTGTCCAGCGCGGCCGCGGCGCGGCCGTCGTCGATCGCCGCCTCGGCGGCGCGCACGCCCTCCTCCAGGCTCTCGACGCGGCCGGAGACGTAGATCGCCGCGCCGGCGTTCAGCACCGCGAGGTCGCGCGCGGCGTCCTTCTCGCCGGCGAAGATCCGCCGCGTCGTCTGCGCGTTGACGTCCGGCGTGCCGCCGCCGATCGCGTCCAGTTCGGCGCGCGCCAGCCCCACGTCCTCGGGGGCGATCTCGTAGGCGCGTACCTCCCCGTCGGCGACTTCGACGACGCGCGTTGTCCCCGAGGTGCTCATCTCGTCAAGACCGTCGGCGCTGGACACTACCAGCGCCTTGCGCGCGCCCAGCCGCGCCAGCGCCCCTGCGATCGTGTCGAGGAAACCGGGATCCGAGACGCCGATCAGCTGGCGCGTCGCGCCCGCCGGGTTGGTGAGCGGGCCGAGGAAGTTGAAGATCGTGCGCACGGCCAGCTCCTTGCGCACGGGGACGACGAAGCGCGTGGCACCGTGGTGGGCGGGCGCGAACATGAAGCCGAAGCCGACCTCGGCGATGCAGCGGGCCACGGCGTCGGGCTGGAGGTCGATGCGCACGCCGAGCGCCTCGAGCACGTCGGCGGAGCCGGACAGGCCCGTGGCCGAGCGGTTGCCGTGCTTGGCGACCGCGCAGCCGGCGCCCGCGGCGATCAGCGCGGCGGTCGTCGAGACGTTGAACGTCGGCCGCCCGCCGCCGGTGCCGGCGGTGTCGATCAGGTCCCCCTCGCGGCCGGTGCGCACCGGCGTGGCGAACGCGCGCATCGTGGTGGCCAGGCCGACCAGCTCGTCGACGGTCTCCCCCTTGGTGCGCAGCGCCACCAGCACGCCCGCGGTCTCCACCTCGGACGCGTTGCCGGCCATGATCTCGGCGAGCACCGCGGCGGTCTGGTCGGAACCCAGGTCGCGCCGCGACGCGAGGGCGTCGAGCGCCTTCGTGATCACCGCGTTAGGCAAGGAAGTTCTTCAGCAGCCGCTTGCCGTCGGGAGTGAGCACGGACTCGGGATGGAACTGGACGCCGAGCGCGGGCAGCTCGCGGTGGCGCATCGCCATCACGACCCCGCCGCCGTGGGCGGTGGGCTCGAGTACGTCCGGGAGATCGGGGTCCACTACGAGGGAGTGATAGCGCGCGACGGGCATCGGGCTCGGCAAGCCCGCGAAGATGCCCTGCCCGTCGTGCTCGATCTCGGTCGTCTTGCCGTGCACCGGCAGGTGGCGGACGACCCTGCCGCCGAACGCCTGCGCCAGCGACTGGTGGCCGAGGCAGACGCCGAGCGACCTCACGCCCGCCTCGGGGAAGCGGCGCATCGCCTCGACGCTGATGCCGGCCTCGTTGGGAGTGCACGGGCCGGGCGACACGACGAGGCGGTCGTAGCCCTTCTCGAGCAGCTCGTCGACGGTCGCGGCGTCGTTGCGCACGACCTCGAGCTCGGCCCCGAGCTCGCCCAGGTACTGGACGAGGTTGTAGGTGAACGAGTCGTAGTTGTCGACCATCAGGACCTTCGTCATGGCCACGCCTGCCGGGTCGCGAGCTCGATCGCCTGCACGACGCCGCGCGCCTTGGCCCGCGACTCCTCGTACTCGTAGTCGGGCCGCGCGTCGGCGACGGTGCCGCCGCCGGCCTGGATGTGGGCCATGCCGTCCTTGACCACGACGGTGCGGATGCAGATACAGGTGTCCAGCTCGCCCGCGTAGGACAGCCAGCCGACGGCGCCGCCGTACGCGCCGCGCTTGACCGGCTCGAGCTCGTCGATGATCTCCAGCGCGCGGATCTTCGGGGCGCCGGACAGCGTGCCGGCGGGGAGGACGCTGCGCAGCGCGTCGATCGCCCCCACATCCGGGCGCAGCGTGCCGGCGACCTGGGACACGATGTGGAGCACGTGCGAGTACGTCTCGACCTCCATCAGCCGCTCCACGTGCACGCTGCCGTACTCGCAGACGCGCCCGAGGTCGTTGCGGCCGAGGTCGACGAGCATCACGTGCTCGGCGCGCTCCTTCTCGTCGGCCAGCAGCTCGCGCGCGATCGCGGCGTCGTCGTCGCCGCGCGGGCGGGTTCCCGCGATCGGGCGGGTGGAGACGTAGCGGCCGGAGACGGTCAGCAGCGGCTCGGGGCTCGCGCCGACGATCTGGAAGTCCTCGAAGTCGAGGAAGTACATGTAGGGCGAGGGGTTGACGGCACGCAGGCCGCGGTAGATCGAGAACGGCTCGACGGTCGCGGGCGCGCTCCAGCGCTGGCTCGGCACGACCTGGTAGCCGTCGCCGGCGCGGATGTACTCGACGATCCGGGCGACCATCGCCTCGAATTGCTCGCGCGGCATGTTGGATTCGAACCGCGGCGGCTCCTGCGGCTCGCGCGGGGTGACCGGCGGCAGCGGGCCGGCGAGCCGCGCGCGGGTGTCGCGGATCGCCTCCACCGCGCGCGCGTGCGCCGTCTCGACGTCGTCGTCGTCGAGGTATGCGTTGGCGAGGATCGTGACCGTGTGCTTGAGGTGGTCGAACGCGACGACCACGTCGGACAGCATCAGCGCCATGTCGGGCAGGCCGAGGACGTCGGGGTTCGGCTCGGGCAGGCGCTCGACGGCGCGCACGCAGTCAAAGCCGAAGAAGCCGACGGCGCCGCCGGCGAACGGGGGTAGGCCGGCGACCGGCGCCTGACGGTGCTCGGAGACGGCCTGGCCGGCGATCGAGTAGGGATCGCCGCCGTCGCTCAGGCTCCAGCGGAGCACGCGCCGCGGGCGCCAGCCGATGAAGCTCCAACGGCCGACGCGCTGCCCCTGCTCGGCCGACTCCAGCAGGAAGGCGGGGCCGGCGCCGCGCAGCTTCAGGAACGCGGACACCGGCGTCTCGCAGTCCTCGATGAAGCTGTGGCGGACCGGGATCAGGTTGTGCTCGCCCGCGAGCTGCTTGGCCTCCTCGAGGCTCGGCGTGACGTTCAGATGCTCAACGACGGCGGCCATTGAGCACCTCCTCGGCGTCCGCGAGGCTCAGCCCGCGGCTCTGGAGCAGCACCGCGAGGTGATAGAGGACGTCGGCGGCCTCCTCGGCCACGCGCTCGTCGGACTCCTCGCGCGCGGCGCGGACGACCTCCTCGGCCTCCTCCTGGACCTTCTCGCCGATCCGGGGCGGGTCGCTGAGGAGGGTTGCCGTGTAGGAACCTTCGGGCCGGTCGGCGGCGCGCTGGGCGAGCGTCCGCTCGAGCCCGGGCAGCGCCTCGTAGGGCATCGCCGCGAGTTGTCCCGTGAAGAAGCACGTCCGCTCGCCGGTGTGGCAGGCGGGACCGGCGGCCTCGACCAGCGCGAGCACGGCGTCCGCGTCGCAGTCGTAGCGCAGCGCCTTCACCGCTTGAGTGTTGCCGGACGTCGCGCCCTTGCGCCACAGCTCATCGCGCGAGCGGCTGTAGAGGTGCAGCTCGCCGGTCTGCTCGCTCAGCCGCAGCGCCTCCTCATTCATGTACGCGAGCGTGAGCACCTCGCCCGAGCGCCAATCCTGGATCACGCACGGCACGAGGCCTTGGCTGTCGAACTTGATCTCGGGGTTGGGCGCCTCCATCGGGAGGCGGGAGTTTAGGTGCCTGGAGAACGCCCCATCAGCGGACACGCCTGTATTTGCTCCCGGCCGCTGAACGGCAACGGCGCAGGTAAGGGGAGCCGGGGGGAAAGTTGCGGTGACTGTAAATCGATCATCGCCTCGGGCTCCGAGCATGAGGGGTGACGCACGTTTGTTCACCTATGGCGAACAAAAGTGAGGCACCCCCGTCCCGATGAGCGATTCGATGATCGATCGCGCGCGAATCCCGCTCACGGATGAGCGATCACGATCGGACACCCGCTCCCCTTACCTGCGCAGTTGCCGGTTAAAGGAGGGCTCGAACCGCCCGCCAGCCGCGGATGCGCCTGCTCCAGATACCAGCCGAACGCGCGCCGGCACGGACGCTCGCGTCCGAGTACCGCCAGCAGGGCGGTCAGCGCGCGGGGCGGGATGTGCGGGATGGCGCGCTGCAGGGCCAGCGCCCGCGCGAATGCCGGCGCGTGGCGCTGCGAGAAGCGCGCGTAGGCGTCCAGGGCTTCGGCGCGGGTCTTCTCGCCCTGGTGGACGGCGCGCAGCTCGCGCCCGGCCGCGATCCCGAAGTAGAACGCCGTCCGGATCCCCTCGCCGGAGAGCGGGAAGCAGTGGCCGGCGCTGTCGCCGGCGAAGAACACGCCGTCCTCGGCGGCGGGCCGGAGCCGGTGCGGGAACCAGTTGCCCTGGTAGCGGACGGCGTCGACGCTCAGGCGGCGCGCGATCTCGGCGGTCGGCTCGCGCACGTGGTCGCGCGGCTCGTAGGAGCCGACGCCGACGCGCTGCTCGCCGCCGGCCGGCACCGACCAGGCGTAGCCGCTGCGCACGAGGCTGCGGTCGATCCAGACGTCGAGATCGACGCCGCCGCCGTGCGGGTGGACCTCGAGGCCGCGCGAGATCGCGGCCTCGGGCGGCTGGACGTTGTCGCCGGGGCCGAGGATGCGGCGCCAGCCGAGCGCGTCGACGACCAACGGCGCCCGAAGCGCGCCGCGATCGGTTGCGATAGTGATTTCGCCGTCCGCAACGCCCGCGGCTGGCCATGCCGTGCGCGATCGGATCGCCGGGTCGGTGCCTCCGGCGCCGCTCCCGGCGACGTTACGCGCGGCCCCCCGAGGGCCGTAGCCGCGCGCGGCGGGGTCTTCGCCCCCGCGACCCTCCACCTTCGCGATCTCGAAGCGGGCGTCGCACTGCTCCCACAGCTCATGGCACAGCTCGCGGTAGTCGAAGCTCGACCAGCTCCACGGCAGCCGGAAGCGCGCCGAGCCGTGCGGCGTGTGGAACGCCATGCAGGGGATCTCCTGGCGGATCGCGCGCCGGATGCCCATCGCGTGCAGCCACGGCGTCGGCGCGGCGCACGCCGACGTCGCGCGTTCGCCGATCTCGTAGCGGTCGACGACGAGCACGTCCGCGCCGGCGCCCGCGAGCTCGCGCGCGACCGCCAGGCCCGCGAAGCTGGCGCCGCAGATCAGCACGTCGGCGCGCTCGTCAAGCGGCGTGCGATCGGCGCCGCGCAGGGTGCGCCGCTTCACAGCGCCTTCACCGCCGCGGCGGGCAGGTCCCACACGCGCACGCCGCCGGGGCGGCGCAGGACGTCGAACCCGGTCGCCTCCACGCGGTCGAGCATGCGCGTGTAGAGCGCGACCGCGAAGCGCACGCCGGGGCGCACCGAGCGCGGCGTGGCGCCTATCGCCGGCGCCGCCGACGCGAACAACTCGCGTGCGCGGCCGACCTCCAGCGCCACCAGCGCGCGCACCTCCGGCCCCGCCCGCGTGGCGCCGAGGTCGCACTCGGCGACGCCGAAGCGGGCGCGATCGGAGGCCGGGAGATACACGCGGTCCAGGCGATGGTCCTCGCCCACGTCGCGGATGAAGTTCGCGAGCTGGAATGCGAGGCCGAGGCGGCCGAAGTCGCGCGCCGGCGCGCCGAGCAGCGACGCCATGATGCGGCCCACCGAGCCGGCCGAGCCGTCCATGTAGGCCACGAGGTCCTCCCAGCTGGAGATCCGCACCGGCGCGCAGTCGATGCGCATGGAACGCATGTAGGTGGCCAGCTCGCCGAGCGGCAGCCGGTGGCGCGCGCCCGCGTCGGCGAGCGCCCGGACGACCGGCTCGCGCGACTCGGCGCCGGCCTGCAGCTCGGCCTCCCACGCGTTCAGCGCGGCGAGGCGGGCGTCCGGCGTAGGCGGCCGCAGCGGCCCGTCGACGATCTGGTCGGCGGTGCGGACGAACCCGTACAGCGCGTGGGTGGCCGGGCGCAGCTCGCGCGGCAGCCGGCGGGTCGCGAGGTAGTACGTCGGGTCGTGCCGGCGCAGCATCCTGCGGCCGGTCTCATAGCCCTCCTCAAGCGCCGGGTCCATCGTGCGCATTGTCATAGGGTGAGCGAGCGGATGGAAGCCCTCGTGCGCGACAAGGCGCTGCTCTACGTGACCGGCAAGGGCGGCGTCGGCAAGACGACCGTCGCCGCCGCGCTCGGGCTCGCCGCCGCCGCGCACGGGCGGCGCACGATCGTCTGCGAGGTCGCCGAGCAGGATCGCGTCTCGCGCGCGTTCGCGCGGCACGGGGTCACGCGCGACGAGGAGATCGAGCTCTCCGAGGACCTGTGGGCGATCACGATCGACCCCGAGACGGCGCTAAAGGAGTGGCTCTCCAAGCAGGTCGGGGGCGGGCCGGCCGGGCGGCTGCTCGGCCACTCGCACGCGTTCCAGCACTTCGTCGCGGCAGCGCCGGGCGCCAAGGAGCTGATCACGATCGCCAAGGTCTGGGAGCTCGCGCAGCTCGAGCGCTGGGATCGCCACAACCGCACCTACGACCTCGTGATCGTCGATGCGCCGGCGTCCGGGCACGGGATGGCGATGCTGACGGCGCCGCGCACGTTCGGCGAGATCGCGCGCGTGGGGCCGATCCGGCGGCAGGCGTCGAAGGTCGCCGACATGCTCTCGGACCCGGCGCGCACGGGCTACGTGGCCGTCGCGCTGCCGGAGGAGATGCCGGTCAACGAGACGCTCGAGCTCGAGGCGCGGCTCGGCGACGCCGTCGGGCTCGGGCTGGACGCGATCGTGGTCAACGGCGTCTGGCCGGAGCGGTTCTCCGCGGCCGACGTGCGCCGGCTGCGCGGCGCGCAGGACGGCGCGGTCGTGCGCGCGGCGCTCGTCAGCCACGCGCGGGCGAAGGCGCAGCGGGCGCAGGTGCGGCGGCTGCGCGGGAAGACCGCCGCGCCGGTGTCCACGCTGCCGTTCCTGTTCGAGGCCGAGCTCGGCCTCGACGGCTACCGCAAGCTGGCGAGCGAGCTTGACGCATGACCTGGCCGCAGGCACCCGAGCGGCCGGCGCGGGTGCCTGCGCCGGACGCGGGCGTGCCGCCTTCGCGCCGGCTGGCGCCCGGCGCCCGCTGGGCGTGGCGGCTGCATCTGGCCGGCGTGTGGATCGCCGTGCTCGCGCTGGGCACGATGATCGATCCGCTGCTGGATCTCGCCGGCGGCCTGGTGGTCAAGGGGGCGCTCGCGCTCGTGGCCGTGCTGATCGTGGTCATCCCGCCGCTGCGCTACCGGCGCTGGCGCTGGGACGTGCGCCCGGATGTGATCGACATCCAGCACGGGACGTTCACGGTGCGCCGCACGCTGGTGCCGTTGGAGCGCGTGCAGCACGTGGACACCAAGCGCGACCTGCTCGAGCAGTTACTGGAACTGTCGACGGTCGTCGTGCACACGGCGGCGGGCAGCCACACGATCCCGTACCTCGCCGACTTCGACGCGAGCGAGCTGCGCGACCGGATCGCCTCGCTGGCGCGCGCGGCCGATGTCTAGCCGCCTGCATCCCGCCGCGATCGCGATCTACGCCGTGCAGGCGCTCGGGCAGGCGCTCTTCCCGCTGCTGATCATCTTCGGGCTGTCGCTGCTCGGCGGGCGCGGCGGCGGGGACGTCGGACGGTCGGTCCTCTACGGGCTGATCGGGATCGCGGGCGCGACCGTGGCGGGCTACGCGCGCTGGGCGACGACCAGCTATGACGTCGACGAGCGCGCGATCCACCATCACACCGGCGTGATCCGCAAGGAGGACACCGACGTCCCGCTCGCCCGCGTGGAGGCGCTGGACATGCAGCAGGGGCCGCTGCAGCGGCTTCTCGGCGTGCAGGCGGTGCACGTACAGACGGGCGGCGGAGACGGCAAGGGCGGCGAGATCGTGCTCCCTGCGTTGGGTCCCGAGGCGGTCGCGATGCTGCGCGAGCGGGTGGGTGCCCCGGCGCCGCTGGTCGACGAGAGCGCGCGGCTGCGGCTGGGGCTCGGGGCGCTGCTGGTGGCGGCGCTGACCGCGGGGCAGCTGGGGATCATCGTGCCGGTCCTGGTGGCCGGCTCGCAGATCGCGCAGCAGGCGTTCGAGGAGGGCGAGGGCCGGCGGGCGGTGCGCGCGCTGCCCGACACGATGGGCGAGTGGCTGGCGGTCGGCGGCGCCCTCCTGGGCGCCGCGTGGGCGCTGTCGGTGGTCGGCGCGGGCGTCGCGTTCGCCGGCTTTGCGGTCGCCCGCGACGGCGGCCGGTTGCGGATCCGGCGCGGGTTGCTCTCGCGGCGCGAGGCGACGATCCCGGTCGACCGCGTGCGCGCGGTGCGCGTCGTCGAGGGCGTGCTGCGGCGCCCGTTCGGGCTCTGCACGCTGCAGATGGAGGTGACCGGGTACGCCGAGGAGGCCTCGGTGGCGCGGACGCTGTTCCCGCTGCTGCGGACGCGTACGGTCCACGACGTCCTGGAGCGGCTGCTGCCCGAGCTCGCGGACTCGCCGGCCGGGCTCGCGCGGCCGCCCGCGAGGGCGCAGCGGCGCTACCTGCTCCCCCCGTCGCTGCTCGCGCTCGCCGTCGGCGCGGGCGCCGCCGTCGTTGTGTCGCAGTGGTGGCCGCTGCTCGCGCTGCTTGTCGGCCTCGCGTACGGCCGAGCGCGCTGGAGCGCGGCGGGCTGGCGCCTGGAGCAGGGCCGGCTCGCGGTCCGCTCGCTGCGCCTGGCCCGGCTCACCGTCCTCGCCCCCTCCGACAACCGCGAGTCGCACGAGCTCGCCCAATCGGTGCTGCAGCGCCGCGCGCGGCTCGCCGACCTGCGCGTGGACTTCGGAAAGAAGACCGCCGCCCGCATCCGCCACCTCGACGCGGCCGAAGCCACGACCGCGTGGGAGTCGCTCGCCGCGTAGCTACGTGACTCGGCGCTCCTGGAGCCAGCGCCGCACGGCGGCGTCGAGCGCGGGCTTGTCGGACCGCAGCGAGTGGTTGCCCTTGATCGCGACGACCTCGCGGCGAGGCGCGGCCGGCGGCATCCCGAACGGGTCGCTCTCGCCCTGCACGATCAGGACCTCGGCGGTGACCGCCTCGAGCTCGGGCAGGCGCGACTTCTCGGGCCTCCCGGGCGGGTGCAGTGGGAACGCCAGGCAGAGCACGCCCGCCGCACCTGTGACCCCGGCGGTCCTGCACGCGACCCGGGCTCCGGACGAGCGCCCGCCGGTGATCAGCGGCCCGTCCGGCAGCTCGAGCTGCTCGATCACCGCGGTCCAGGCGGCATCGAGCTGCGGCGCCGGCGCCGGGCTCTTGCGCCCCGCGACCCGGTAGGGCTGCTCGACCAGCGCGACGGTGTAGCCGAGCGCTCCCGCCACCGCCGCGGCGGCCTTGAGGTCCGGCGCGGTCACGCCGCCTCCGGCGCCGTGACCCAGCACGACGGCGCCGCACGGGGCGTCGGCCGCCTCCAGGTGCACGCAGGCCGGGCCGTGCGGCGTATCGAGCTCGATCGGGGTCACCGCATGACAGCATGACCGCATGGACGAGCCGATGCGGATCGACAAGTGGCTCTGGGCCGCCAGGCTGTCCAAGACGCGCGCGCTCGCCGCCGACGCGGTCAAGTCCGGGCGCGTGCAGGTCAACGGTGTCGCCGCCAAGCCGAGCAAGGACGTCAAGCCGGGAGACCGCCTCGAGCTCCGCACCGGCCCGGTCCGGGTGAGCGTCGTGATCCGCGGCACCGCGCCGCGCCGCGGTCCGGCGAGCGAGGCGCAGCGGCTGTACGAGGAGACCGAGGAGAGCCGCGAGGCGCGCCTGCGCCATGCCGAGGAGCGCCGGCTGGCGCGGCAGGAAGGTGGCGAGGGCGGCCGCCCGACCAAGCGCGACCGGCGACGGGTGGAGCGCGTGAAGGGACGGCGCGAGCGTTAGACGCGCGGCGCCGACATGACGCGTGTCAAACCACTTACCGGGACGTCGTCGCCGCCGTCGGCGGCCGCCGTGCGGACACGTTCACGCGGCAGGACGAGGACTTCCTGGTACATGCGCTGAAATAGCCTGACCGGGTGCCCGCCGTCCCCGAGGTACTGAGAGAGCGCGAGTACAGGCTGCTGTTCAGCGGCTACGCGGCGTCGCTGCTCGGCGACGGCATGGTGTCCGTCGCGCTCGCGTTCGCCGTGCTCGAGCTCGGGGGCTCGCCGAGCGAGCTCGGGCTCGTGCTCGCCGGCCGCATGTTCGCGCTCGTGCTGTGCCTGCTCGCCGGCGGCGTCGTCGCCGACCGCCTCGAGCGCCGCCTGGTGATGGTCGCCGCCGACGTCACTCGGCTCCTCAGCCAGGGAACGCTCGCCGCGCTGCTGATCGCGGGGCACCCGCCGCTGGCCGCGATCGTCGCGCTGACGGCGATCACCGGCGCCGCGACCGGCTTCTTCAACCCGGCGAGCACCGGTCTGCTGCCGCTCGTGGTCGCGCCCGAGCGCCTCCAGCAGGCCAACGGGCTGCGGGCGACCGCGCAGGCTGTAGGTGAGATCCTCGGACCGCTGGCCGCCGGACTGCTCGTCGTCGCGGCCGGCCCCGGCTGGGCGCTGGCGATCGACGCCGCGACGTTCGCGGTCAGCGCCGCGTTCCTCAGCCATCTGCGCCTGCCGCCGCGCGCCGCCGCCTCCGGTCAGTCGTTCTTCGGCGACCTCAAGGCCGGCTGGGGCGCGTTCACCGCGCACACGTGGGTTTGGAGCTTCGTGCTCGCGGTCGCGCTCGGGAACGTGTTCTGGGGCGCGTGGTCGGCGCTCGGGCCCGTCGTCGCCGACCGCGACCTCGGGGGCGCCGCGGCCTGGGGCACCGTGCTCGCCGCGATGGGCGTCGGCGGCGTGATCGGCGGCTTTGCGGCGATCCGCGCGAACCCGCGCCGCCCGATGCTGATCGTCGTCGCCACCGGGCCGCTGTTCGCGTTCCCGCTCGCCCTGCTCGCCGCCCACGCCCCGGTGGCGTTGCTGGCGCTCGCGACCTTCGTCTCCGGCGCCACGGTGATGCTCGGCAACACGCTCTGGGAATCGACGCTCCAGCGCCACATCCCGGCCGAGTCGCTGTCGCGGGTGAGCGCATACGACTGGTTCGGCTCGCTCGCCTTCTACCCGCTCGGGCTCGCGCTCTGGGGCCCGGTGTCTGACCGGATCGGCATCGACGCGTCGCTGTGGCTCGCGTTCGCGCTGTGGACGGCGATCACGCTGGCGATGTTCGCGGTGCCGGACATCTACCGGCTCACGAACGCTCCGCCCAGCCGGGGGCGCCTCAGGTGATCCCGAGCCGGTCCAGCAGCGCGTCGTCCGCGCGCCACGAGCGGCGGACCCGGACCGATAGATCCAGGTGCACGCGCGTGCCCAGCTCGCGCTCGAGCTCCTTGCGCGCCGCGGTCCCGATCGCCTTGATCATGCGCCCGTGCGACCCGATCAGGATGCCCTTCTGCGATTCGGTCTCCACCCACAGCAGCGCGCGCACGGTCACCAGGTCCTCGCGCTCCTCGATCTCGTCGATCTGCACCTCGACCGCGTGCGGGACCTCGTGGCGCGTGCGCAGCAGCACCTGCTCGCGCACGAGCTCGGCGAGCATCACCTGCTCGGGCTGGTCGGAGACCTCCTCGGGCGGGAAGTAGAACGGACCCTGCGGCAGCAGCCCGGCCAGGTGGTCGAGCAGCGGGCCGACGCCGCGGCCGGTGCGCGCCGAGACCGGGAACACCTCGGCGTCGGGAAGCAGTTCGGAGGCCGCCTGCAGCGCCTGCACGGTCCGCGGGTTGTCGAGCCGGTCGACCTTGTTGAGCGCGATCACGATCGGCACGCGGGCGGCGGCCAGCGCATCGGCGATGAACCGGTCTCCCGCTCCGCCGACGCCCTGATCGCCGTTCACCACGAACAGCGCCGCGTCGGCCTCCCCCACCTCGGACTCCACGCGCCGCTGCATGCGCTGGGTGAGCGCGTCGCGCGGCCGCTGGACGCCCGGCAGGTCGGTCAGCACGAGCTGGAACTGGTCGGCCACGGTGACCACGCCGCGGATCGCCCGGCGCGTCGTCTGCGGCTTGTCGGAGACGATCGCCACCTTCTGGCCGACCATCGCGTTCACGAGCGTCGACTTGCCGACGTTCGGGCGCCCCGCGAGGGCGACGAAGCCCGACCTTGTCGCCGGCGACCGCCGCGACTCGCGTGCCGGGCCGGCATGGCGGTCGCTTCGACCATCGCTTCGCAGATGGTCGGTCATAGCCATGAGCGTATCTCCGCCTGCAACGCGAGCATCTCGCCCTCGTCGGTCTCGTGGTCCATGCCGGTGAGGTGCAGCACGCCGTGCACCACCGCCTCCAGCAGGTCCTGCGTGTACGCCGGGCAGATCACGACGTCGCCCAGCTCGCGCGTGCCGAACACCGGGCCCTCGTCGTCGACCGGGAACGACAGGACGTCGGTCGGCCCCGACTTTCCGCGCCACTCGCGGTTGAGCTCGGCGATCCGCGCGGCGTCGACGAACTCGACGGCCACGTGGCCCTCGTCGATGCCGGCCGACGCGGCCGCGTAGGCGACCGCCTCGGCGACCCGCTCCGGCGCCTCACCGATCACCTCCACGTCAAGCAACCTAGGCGGTTCGGCGCCGGTGATCCGGCTGCGCGGGGCGCAGGCCGGAGGCCTGGGCGGACGCATGCGCGTCGTAGGCCTCGACGATCCGCTGCACGAGCTTGTGCCGCACCACGTCCTCGCCGCCGAAGCGCACGAACTCGACGCCCTCGATGCCCTCCAGGATGTCCCCCACCACGATCAGCCCCGACTTCTGGTCGCGCGGGAGGTCGACCTGCGTGACGTCGCCGGTGACGACCATCCTGGACCCGAAGCCGAGCCGGGTCAGGAACATCTTCATCTGCTCGGGCGTGGTGTTCTGCGCCTCGTCGAGGATCACGAACGAGTCGTTCAGCGTCCGCCCGCGCATGAAGGCCAGCGGGGCCACCTCGATCACGCCCTTCTCCAGGTGCGAGGCCACGCGCTCCGGATCCATCATGTCGTTGAGCGCGTCGAACAGCGGGCGCAGGTACGGGTCCACTTTGGCCATCAGGTCGCCGGGCAGGAAGCCGAGCCGCTCGCCGGCCTCGACCGCCGGGCGCGTGAGGATGATCCGGTTGACCTCGCGCTTAGAGAGCGCGGCCGTGGCCATCGCCATCGCCAGGAACGTCTTGCCGGTGCCCGCGGGGCCGACGCCGAATGTCACCGTCGAGCGGCGGATCGCGTCGATATAGCGCTTCTGGTTGACCGACTTGGGCGCCACGCGCAGGTTGCGATGGCGCCACACGACATCCTCCAGGACCGTCGACGGCGACTCGGAGGACTCGAGCACGCGCGCGACCGACTCGATCGTCGCCGGACCGATGTCATGGCCCCGTTCGACGAGGTTCGAGAGCTCGCGGATCACCGTGGCGCCGGCCTGCACCGCCTCGGCGTCGCCGTCGAGCGTCACGACATTGCCGCGCAGGTAGACCTCGCAGTCCAGGTGCTCCTGGAGCGTGCGCAGCGCCGCGTCGCGCGACCCCGCCAGCTCCACTGCCACGTCGTTCGATACCTCCAACTGCCTTCTTGCCATCTAGTTGAGCGCTTCCTTCACCTTGGTCGAGACCCGCTTCCCGTCGGCGCGACCGCCGGCGGCTCCCATCACGTGCTTGATCACCTGGCCCATCTCACGCGGCGATGACGCGCCGGTCTCCGTGATCGCGGCGCTCACCAGCGCGTCGAGCTCGGAGTCCGACAGCTCGGCGGGCAGGTAGGCGTCGATCGCCGCTGCCTCGAACGCCTCGCCGGCGGCGAGCTCCTCGCGACCGGCCTCCCGGTAGGCCTCCTCGGCCTCCCGGCGCCGCTTGCGCTCCCGCCGCAGCACCGCCAGCTCGTCCGCATCGCCCTCCTTGGCCGCCTTCTGCAGCTCGGAGAGCACGAGCCGGAGCGCCGTCACGCGGTCGCGCTCCCCAGCCTTCATGGCCGAGGTCACGTCCGCCCTGATGCGATCGGCGATCTGCACCCATCTCCAGTGTACGTCGGGCCCGGACGGGTCCCACTCAACTTTGGGACCGGGTCCCGCACGGATTTGAGTCCTGCGCCTCTCGTGGCGGCGCAGGAGCGTCCTTACCGTCGGCGCCGTGCTCAAGCGCGAACACGGCCAGACCTCCGCCGAGTACCTCGGCGCGCTCCTGCTGGTGAGCGTGGTGATCGCCGCGGTGGCGCTCACCGACGCCGGCTCGCGGATCGAATATCACGCGCGCATCCTCGTCTGCAAGATCGCCGGCGGGACCGACTGCGAGGCGACGTCCGGCAACCCGGACGCCCCGCCGCTGACCCAGTGCGTCACGCGCAGCTCGGACAAGTCGATCCAGGGCTCAGTCAAGGTGCTCGTGTTCAAACTCGAAGGCGGCGTCGAAGGCGTCTACCGCGTCGCCGCCGACGGCACGACGTGGGTGACGCTGAAGGCCAACGCGGGCGCGGGGCTGGAGTTCTCCACGCCGGGCGTCGAGGCCGGCAGCGACGAGGTGCAGGCGTCCTCGCCGAAGGGCGAGTTCTCGGTCACCGGGCGCGGCGAGTTCGCACGCACGTGGAAGTTCGGCTCCGAGGACGACGCGCACGACTTCATCGACCACATGGTCGACAAGGTGATCGCCGAGGCCGACCCGATCCCGGACTTCCTCCAGGGCGCCGACGACTACGACCCGCCCGACCAGGACTCCGACACCGTCTACGGCGGCGTGTCGGCCTCCGGAAGCGTCTCCGGCGGCGGCGCGAGCGCCGGCGGCGGGATCGAGGCCGGTCTCGGCGCGCAGTTCTACGCCAACGGCGACAAGACGTACTTCTTCCGCGCCAAGGCGAACGTCAAGGCGGGCTACGAGGGGTTCGGCGCGAGCGGCGACGGCACCATCACGGTCGGCGTGACCTACGACTCCCACGGCAACGAGAAGTCCATGACCGTGCTGGGCGTCGGCAACGCGGCCGCGGGACTGGACGTCTCCGGCGACGGCCTCACCGGCGTGCTGAAGTCGCTCAGCGGCACTGCCCAGGCCGGCAAGCGCGTGGAGTTCCAGTCCACGCTCGACCTCACCAAGCCGGAGAACCGTCGCGCGGCGCGCGCGTTCCTGGACGGGCGCGACCCGGTGACCGGCGAGCCGGTCGACCTCGCCACGGCGACGTCGGAGCTCTATCACCGCTTCGACGAGGACGCGCCGACCAACGTGCGCGTGTACGACCTCGACCAGACGCAGGTCGGCGTGGACGTCGACGGCAGCGTGCTCGGCTTCTCCGCCCAGTACGCGTCGCACGACGCGAACCTGAGCGACGCCTGGTTCGATCCCGGCCCGGGCGGGTTCCAGCACTGGTACGACTGCTCGATGGCGGTGAAGAACTGATGAGGCGCCTCGCGGTCGCCGCGCTGCTCGCGCTCGCCGTCTACTTCATCCTGATCGTGCTCGGCGCGGCGATCGTGACCGCGGGGACGGGGACGCTCGACAGCCGCGAGGGCGCGTGGGTGGCGGCGAACCTGGTCTGCGGGCTGGTGGCCGGCTTCGCCGGCGCGCGCGCCGCGGCCGGCGCGCCGCGGGCCGCCCGCTACGCGGCCGCGCTGGCGGGGCCTTGTCTGCTCGCCCTCGTCTTCGCGCTGACCACCGACGCGCGCGACGAGTCCGGGCTGTGGCTCGCGTTCGCGGCCAGCGTCGCGGGCGCGGCCGCGGGAGCGGCGCTGCGCGACGCGCTCGCCGTGGCCACCCGCCGCTGAGCGGCTCGGGGCCGTATCGTGGCGCCGGTGCGGATCGACCACGTGATCTACGCGACCGCCGACCTCGACGCCGCGGAGGCGCGGATGCGCGCGCTCGGCTACGACGTCGTGCCCGGCGGGCGCCATGAGGGACTCGGGACGCACAACCGGCTCGTCCCGCTCGGCGGCGCCTACCTCGAGCTGCTGGCGATCCGCGACCGCGCCGAGGCCGAGGGCGTCGGCTTCGGCTCCGCGCTGCTGGAGCGCGGCGAGGGACTGCTCGGCTGGGCGGCCGCGGTCGGCGACCTCGCGGCGGTCGTCGACCGGCTCGGCCTGAGCGTGATGACGGTCAGCCGCCAGGGCATGACGGCGCAGGTCGCGGGCGTGGAGGAGGCGATGCGCGAGCCGTACCTGCCGTTCTTCATCGAGCGTCACGGCGATCCCGGCGTGAGCGGGATCACCTGGCTCGAGGTCGGCGGCGATGCGGAGCGCCTGCGGGAATGGCTCGGCGGCGCGGACCTGCCGATCCGGGTAGCCGACGGCCCGCCGCGCGTGCTGGCGCTCGGAGCCGGCGAGCGCGAGCTGCGCTCATAATCGTTCCGTGACGACGGTGTCGGAGCCCGTGCGCCGCCAGCGCTCGGGCGTACTGCTGGTCGGGGCGATCGAGCCTGAGGTGACGCCGTGGCTGCGCTCCGCCGGGCACCTCCCGCGCAGCGTGCGGCGCGTCGACGACGCGCTCGACGCGCTCGACGCGGAGCCCGCCGACCTGGTGATCGTCGACCGCGAGCCGGGCGGGTTGGACGCGCCGCAGGCCTGCCGCGTGCTGCGCGGCGACCCGCGGCTCGGCGACGCCTGGCTGCTCGTGATCACCGTGGCCGCGCGCGGGCGCGCCGCCGACGCCGCCCTGGACGCCGGAGCCGACGACTATCTGCACCGCCCGTTCTCGCGCTCGGAGCTGATCGTCCGGGCGCGCGCCGGCCTGCGCGCCGCGCGCCAGCGCTCCGACGACGCGCTGCTGCGCGCGCTGATGGTCAACGTCCCCGGCGCGATCTACCGCTCCGCCTGGCACGCCGGCTACACGCTGGAGCTGATCAGCGACGAGATCGAGCGCATCTCCGGCTATCCGGCGAGCAACTTCCTGGCCAGCGCCAAGCGGACGATCCTCAGCCTCGTCGACCGCGACGACCGCGACATGGTGCTGGAGGCGATCGAGCGGGCGCGCGAGACCGACGCGCCGTTCTCGCTCGAGTACCGGATCGTGCGCGCCGACGGCGAGGTGCGCTGGGTGCTCGACCGCGGCCAGCTCGTGCCAGGCCCGGCCGGCCGGCTGTGGCTCGACGGCGCGCTGTTTGACATCACCGAGCGGCGCGCCGCCGAGGAGGCGCTGCTGCGGCGCGAGATCGAGGCCGCGCGGACCGAGGAGCTGCGCGCCTCGCGCGCCCGCATCGTGGCGGCCGCGGACGCGGCCCGGCGCAAGATCGAGCGCGACCTGCACGACGGAGCGCAGCAGCGGCTGGTCACGATGGCGCTCGACGCGCGCGTCGCCCGCAGCCGGATCAAGAAGGACGCGGCCGAGGCCGACCGGTTCCTCGATCGGTTGGCGATCGAGCTGCAGGAGGCGCTGGCGGAGCTGCGCGAGCTCGCGCGCGGCATCCACCCCGCCGTGCTCAGCGAGCGCGGGCTGGCGCCGGCGGTGGCGGCGCTCGCCCAGCGCGCGCCGGTGCCGGTCGAGATCGTCGAGGTGCCGGAGACGCGGCTGGCGCTGACCGCGGAGACGACGGCGTACTTCACGGTCTCGGAGGCGCTCGCCAACGTGGCCAAGTACGCCCAGGCGACGCACGCGACGGTGCGGCTGGGCTGCGAGGACGGCGCGCTCGTGGTCGAGGTGCGCGACGACGGGGTCGGCGGCGCCGACCCGGCGAACGGCTCCGGCCTGGCCGGGCTCGCCGACCGCGTGGGCGCGGCCGACGGCGAGCTCAGCGTCGTCTCCCCACCGGGCGAGGGAACCCTCGTGCGAGCCGTCCTGCCAATCTAAAGGGGTCTGAGGGCTTTGGATGCCGTGATGAGGCGGACCGGCGAGGCCCAGGTGCGCTCGAGCTCGCGCGCTCCGGCGAACCCGGCCTCGGTCAGCGCGTCGACGAGCTCGTCGCTCGACGCCGGGTGACCGCCGGAGCGGATCGTGCGCAGCTCGACCAGGCGCTGGGCGAGCGGGTCCGGCGGGCCTGCATAGAGGCCGAACACGACCCTCCCGCCCGGCTTGAGCGCCGCGAACGTGTGCTTGAGGGCGGCGGGGACGATCGCCGGCGGCAGGAACGGGCCGGCCAGCCAGGCGACGTCGTAGGCGTCCACGTCGGCCAGCTCCTCGACGCGCTGGGCGCGCAGCTCGATCCGCGCCGAAAGGCCGGCGTCGGAGATCTCGCGCTGGCCGAGCCGCAGCGCCGGGCCCCACGGCTCCAGCCCGACGACGCCGAGTGAGGGAAAAGCGCGGCAGAACTCGACCGACAGCGCGGCCACGCCGGCGCCCACGTCGAGCAGCGCGGCGCCGTCGCGCTCGAGCAGCGCGACCAGCTCCGGCACCTCGGCGAACGCGGACACGATCGAGGCCGAGCCGCGGCCGAGGCTGAGCAGCACGACCGGGTCCTCGTAGCCCCAGCCGGGCGGGCGCTCCGGGTGGTCGATCAGGTCGGCGGCCTGGCGCAGGAACGCGCGCGCGAACAGCGCCACGGTGCCGCGCTCGGTCGGGGTCAGCGCGTCGGGGTCGACGCCGAGCTCCGCGACCACGCCGTCGACCGCGGCGGCGATCGCCGGATCGAGCGCGAGCCCTTCGGTGTCGGCGCGCAGCCGCGCGCCCAGGGCTGCGAGCGCCTCGACCGAGGCGGTCAGCCGCGCGAGCGTCGTCATCGCGTCGTCGAACGACATCGCGCGATAGTACGCCCGCGCCGGGGGGCGACCTCAGCCTGCGAGCATCGCCATGCCGCCGAGCGCGGCGACCGCCGCCCCGGCCCGCGGGTGCCGCGCCCAGGCGACCAGCGGCGCCAGCAGCGCGCGCTGGACGCCGACGCTGAGCAGCGGCGCGTGCGCCTCCTGGTCGTACGTGCGCGCCAGCACGGCCAGCTCGAGCGGGTTGCGCGGCAGCCCACGCTTGGTCATCCGCCCGGCCTTGGCCATCGCCACGACCTCCGCGAACATCTCCTCCATCGCCAGCGCCGGGCGCACCTCGACGCGCAGCGCGGCCTCCTCCTCGCCCGCGTTGGCGAACGAGTGCATCACGCCCGGCGAGACCTCGACGACGTCGCCGGGGCCGGCGATGATCGTCTTGAAGCCGACGCGGAACTTCATGCGCCCGCCCACGACCTCGAACCGCTCGGTCTGGATGGGATGCACGTGCGGGATCGGCACGGCGCCCCCGGGACGCAGCGCGAAGTCGAACGCGAGCAGCTCGCCGCCCGTCGAAGCCGCCGTGTGAGTGAACGTGAAGCGCTCGCCGGTGACCGGGTTCTCGAGCGTATCGCCGGGCTTGATCGAGATCATGGATGCAGTCAATCGCCGCAACGCGAGACTGTCCATGGTTCGATTGCGCGAATCCATACGCGATCGTCTACAGTTCGCTCATGGACGCCGTTGCCGGATTGCTCGACGGGCCGCGCGCGCGGGGCGCGTTCCTGTTGCGCTCGAGCATGAACCCGCCGTGGTCGCTGCTGATCCGCGACGAGGCGCCGCTGTGCCTGGTGGCCGTCGTGAAGGGGCACGCCTGGGTGGCGGGGACGAAGCTCCAAGCCGGCGAGGTGGCGATCGTGCGCGGCCCCGACCACTACGTCGTCGCCGACGATCCGGACCGCGAGCCGATGATGCACATCCTCCCCGGCGAGCGCTGCGTCACGCCCGACGGCGCCGAGGTCAAGCCGATGTCCGACCTCGGCGTGCGCCTGTGGGGCAACGCGCTCGACGGCGAGACCCAGCTGGTGACGGGCACCTACCTGCTCGAGGGCGAGGTGAGCGGGCGCCTGCTGCGCGCGCTCCCGCCGCTGCTGTCGCTGCGGCTCGACTCGCCGCTCGTGGGGCTGCTGGCCGCGGAGATCGTCAAGGACGCGCCCGGGCAGGAGGCGGTGCTCGACCGGCTGCTCGACCTCCTGCTGATCACGACGCTGCGCGAGTGGTTCGCCCGCGCGGACGCCCCCGGCTGGTATCGCGCCTATGAGGACCCGGTGGTCGGCCCGGCGCTGCGGCTGCTGCACCACGAGCCGGCCCGGCCGTGGACGATCGCCGAGCTGGCGCGGGCGGTCGGCGTCTCGCGCGCCGCGCTCGCGCGTCGCTTCAACGAACTCGTCGGCGAGCCCCCGATGGCGTTCCTCACCGGCTGGCGGATCGCGCTCGCCGCCGACCTGCTGCGGGAGCCTGGGACGACGATCGGCGCCGTCGCGCGCGAGGTCGGCTACGGCAGCCCGTTTGCGCTGAGCACCGCGTTCAAGCGCGTCCGCGGCGTCAGCCCGGCGCAGTACCGCGCGGCCGCCGCCGCGTGAGCGCGAGGCCGGCGGCCGTGCCCACGGCCAGCCCGGCGACGCCGAAGGCGACCGCCACCGCCGGGCTCGTCCCGCCGCCGTCCCCGGCCGGGGTTGCCGTCGCCGTCGGCTTCGGCTTCGGCGTCGCGGTCGCGGTCGGCGTCGACGGCGGCTCCGCCTCCGCGCTTCCCTCCAGAGAGATCTCGAAGTGGAACGGGATCTCGGCCTTCGGCGGGTCGCCACGGCCGACGAACGCGGGGTAGAAGCTGAGGAAGTACACGCCGGGCCCCGTCCATGCCACGCTCGTGTCGTCCTCGCCGGCGCTCGTCGTCGCGGCGGGCGTCGTGAAGTCGGCTGGGTCGTCGGCGGCGCTGGTGAACTCCTGCTCGCCCTCGATGTCGGAGGTGATCTGCTTGCGGTCGGGCGCGGCCACGTTGGTCGCCACGAACGCCACGTTCAGCGCCGACCAGGCGTCGGCGTCCAGCTCGGAGTTGGCGACCACGTGCAGCGACTGCCCGGGCTTCACGCGCACCGCGTAGTAGAGGTACTCCTCGGGCAGAACAGTGTCGCGGTAGCGGCCGGGCTCGAGGATCGGGGCGGCATTGAAGGAGCCGGAGCCGACGACCGGCGTGTAGTCGTCCTGCCCGAGCGCCGCGGCCGGAAACGCGAGCAGCGCGGCGACGACGGCGACCGCCGCCCTCACGAGCGCCTCCCGTAGAAGGCGGCGATCGCGAGCCCGCCGGCCAGCCCGGCCGCCGCGGCGATCAGCACGACCGCCCACGAGGTGCCCGACCGCTTCTTCGAGCCCGCCGCGGTCGCCGTCGCGGTGACCTTCGGCGCCGGCGTCGCCGTGGCCAGCGCGCCGGCCTCGCGCACGAGCGCGGGCGCCTGGCCGGGCGCGAGCAGCTGGACGCCCAGCTCGAGCGGGATCGGCTCCGGGTCGATCCCGTCGTCGCCGATGTGCACGTGCAGGCGGTAGCGCCCGGCGGGCACGTCGCCGGCGCCCGCGAACCCGCTGCGGAACCCGTACGAGCGCTCGCGCCCGGCCTCGCCCGCGTCCTTGCCGTACATCACCTGGCCGAAGTCATCGATCCGCCGGCCCTGGGGGTCGACCAGCTCGGTGTCGAGCGAGGCCTGCCCGGCCGCGGTCTTGGACGGGATCGCGGTGACCGACGCGAACAGCCGCTTGCCGGCCGGCACGTCGACGCCGTACCAGCGGTCGTCGCCGGGCTGCAGCGAGTCCAGGAACTGGCCCGCGCCGAGCGAGGGCGGGTCGGCCTGCTCGTCCGGCGCGCCCTGCACCTTGGTGCCGACGGGCGCGTAGCTGCGGAACGCGCGCGCCAGCGCGGCGGCCAGCTCCTGCCCCAGCTTGCCGGCGTCCTGCACGCCGACGTAGGTCCCGCCGCCGGCGCGGGCGATGCACTCGAGCTGCTTGCGGACGCGGTCGTTGACCTGCAGGCCGACGACCGAGATCGAGAGGTCGATCCCGCGCTTGGCGACCTGGGCGGCCGCCTTGCACGGGTCCGGAGGTGCGCAATTGTCGCCGCCGTCGGAGACGAGCACGACGGTCCTCCGGCCCTCGGCGCCGCCGAGATCGTCAGGAGTGGCCAGCAGCGAGGCGCCGATCGGCGTCCGCCCCTTGCCCTGCAGCGCGTGCACGGTGTCCTGCATCCGCCCCTTGTCGAGCGGCCCGACGGGGACCGTCAGCTCGGTGTCCTTGCAGGCCTGCGCCTTCGAGACCTCGGCGACTTTCGAGCCGTAGACCCGCAGGCCGACCGGCGCACCCTCGGGGAGCCGCTGCACGAGCTCGTCGAACGCCTTCTTGGCCGCGTCGAGCCGCGACCCGCCGTTGCCGGCGTCCTCGTTCATCGACTTCGACGCGTCGAGCACGATCACCGCGCGGTTGCGCGTGTCCGTCGTCTGCGCGCTCGCGACCGCGGGGAGGGCGAGCAGCGCCCCGAACAGCAAGACCAGCACCCGCACGCCGGGAAGGCTACTTCTACTTGGAGCCGGAGTCGCCGCCGGAGATGTCGCGCACCAGATCGGAGAGCTTGTGCGTGATGTCATGGCCCAGGTCGGTCGCGGCGACGGCCGCGATGACCACCGAGACGACGAGCAGCACGCCCACGTACTCGGCGGCCGTCTGCCCGCGCGAGCGGCCGGCGCGCAGGAGATAGACCCGGACCCAGAACATCGCGGCCAACATACGGCCGGGCCGGCGCCCGCGCCAGAGTCCCGGGACCCAAATCGGGCATGGGCCGAAGGACCCATGCCCACGTGGGACCTGGAACGGGCCGCTAGTTCGCGCCGTTCTTGCCGCCGGCGATGTCGTCGATCAGGCCCTTCATCTTCTCGACGATCTGATCGCCGATGTGGGTCTGCGCGACGCCGGCGATGATCACCGAGACGACGAGCAGGACGCCCATGTACTCGGCGGCCGTCTGGCCGCGGTTCTCGCGGGTGCGCTCGAGCAGCCCGGCGACGAGGGAGCGATAGCCGACGTAGGCCTCGATGCAGGTATCGCGGAAGAGATCGGACATGGCGCCAACGTACGCCCGGGTTCGTGTCGCCGCGAGAGGCTCAGGACCCAACTTGGCGGGGGCCGAAGGTCCTATTCGGGTGTAGGCCCCCTCAAATTCTCCACCTTGATCCGCGACAGTCGCCGCGCCTGCCCGTTCATCGAGACATGTCGCCCCGCTCCCCCATCCTCGTCGCGGCGCTCGGCGCCGCACTGCTCGTGCCGGCCGCCGCACTGGCCGGCCCCCCGCGGGCCGATGATCCGCCGCAGAACCCTGTCCCCGCCGGCCAGATGCAGCACACGGTGATCGACACCACGTTTCCGCCGGACAAGAACACGCATCAGCTTCACGGCTACCGGGACGAGCGCTGGGTGGGCGCCGAGGCCGGACGCGAGCTGGTCACCGACTTGACGACCGGCAAGACGCGATCGGACTGCCAGGTCACGGTGACCGTGAGCCGGTGCTACTGGGGGCAGATCGCTCCCGGCGTCGGCCCCAAGGCGGGGACGATCTCGATCTACGAGGGCGGCCTCGGTCACCTGCTGCGCTCCTGGCTCGACGAGAGCTTCGGCGTACGGAGCCTGCTCGACCAGGGCTTCTACCACGTGACCGGGAACACGACGTTCCTCGGCCGCCCGGCGCTCACGATCGCCGACAACGGCCCGTCCCCGTCGCCGGACGGCGGCACCGCCACGAGCTCGGTGATCGTCGATGCCGAAACCTACTTCACGCTCTGGCGCGAGGACCGCAACATCGACATGCCCGTGACGAACGGCAAGCAATCGGTCGATCAGATCGCCGAGACCAAGGTGATGGAGCTCATCAACCCCGCGGGCGTCAAGTTGACGATCGGCACCTACCCGGGCGCGAAGGTCACCGACGAGCGCCCCGCGGCGGTCGCCAGGCGCAAGGCCGCGATCAAGCGCCGCGCCGCCGCAAAGTGCCGGAAGCACCACCATTCCAAGAAGTACTGCCCACAGACGGGCCACTAGGACGATGGTTCTCCCCCCGCACCGCGCCGTCGCCGCCCTCGTGGCGGCGGCGGTCGTCGCGGGAACGGCCCCCGGCGTCGCGCAGGCCCGCGTGCGCAAGACGTGCGCGCCGCGCACGAAGGTCATGAGCACGCCCGGCGGCCTGGTCGTCGGCTTCCTCGCCCGCGGCGCGCCGGTGATCGTCCTCAAGCGGACGCGCAACGGCTACTGGACCGAGGTGCGGGCCGTGCAGTCGATCGTCGGCTGGATCCACTCCCAAGACCTCTGCTGATGCTGTTGCCAAGCACATCAAGCTCGCAGGACGACGACGCCCGTCTCGTCGAGCGCCTTCGCGCCGGCGACGAGCTCGCGTTCGAGGCGATCGTCGCCCGCCATCGCCCGCGCCTGCTCGCGTTCGCGCGGCGCATCCTGCGCTCCCGCCCTGACGCGGCCGAGGACGTCGTGCAGGAGGCGCTGATGCGCGCCCACCTCGCGCTCCGGCGCGACGACCGCGAGATCCTGCTGCGGCCGTGGCTGTTCAAGCTCACGCGCAACTGCGCGCTCGACGAGATCAGCCGCGTGAAGGCCGACACCATCCCGCTCGACGCCCCCGCCGCCGCGCCCGCGCTGATCGACCGCGACGGCCCGGCGCAGCTGCACGAGCGCCGCGCCAGCGTGCGCGGGATGCTCGAGGGGATCGCCACGCTGCCGGAGGAGCAGCGCCACGCGCTGCTGCGGCGGGAGGTCGACGGGGCTTCGCACGCCGACATCGCGTCCGAGCTGGGAATCACCGGCGCCGCCTCGCGCTCGCTGGTGGCCCGCGCCCGCGAGAACCTCACCAAGCACAACGAGGCGCTGGACGCGCGCTGTGGCGACGTGCAGGGCGACCTCCTGCGCGCCTACCGCACCGGGCGCCGGGCCAGCGCGCACGTCTACCGCCACCTCGCCGGCTGCAAGCAATGCCGCGCGTACCGCGGTCAGCTGCGGGCGATGCGCGAGGCGCTGCACGCGCTGCACCCGGGCGGCCTGCTGCTGCTCAGCGCGGTCGCGTCCAAGCTCGGGCTCGCCGGCAAGGGCACGCTCGCCGGGCTGCTGACCAAGACGCCGGCCACGATCGGCGCCGTCGCGGCGCTGTCAGCCGCAGCGGTGGGGACCACGTTCGTGATCGGCGCAGGCCAGCCCAGCCCGGCCACCATCCACTCCCCCGTGCTGCCCGGTGGCATCATCGCCAAGGGCGCGCCGCTGCCGCCGCAGACCGCGGTCGTGGTCGCCTCCGCGCACCTGCCGGCGACGGTCAGGCTCACGTGTCCGGCCAATCACCGCGTCGCCGACCTCCTGCCGCCGGACGCCGGAGGCGTGACCGCCGTCTACGCGCCGTCCACGCAACCGGGTATCTCGCAGACAGCGGAGATCGCGCTGTCGGGCGCCGCCCCCGGCTCCGTTGGCGTGGCGATCCTCTGCCGCGTCCCCGGCCCCGACGGCTCGCTCACGCCGACAGCGAAGGCCAGTGCCGCCGCTGCGCGCCCGCTTGCGGTCGTCTGCACCGAGCGCGACTACCTTCGCGCCACACCGAACGGAGGCGTGCTCGGGTCGGTCTCCGGCGGCGAGCCGCTGCGCGTCCAGGGCCGCAGCCCCGGCTGGCGGCGGGTCACGACGCAGTTCGGGCGCACCGGCTGGGTGCCGGCGCGCGACCTCTGCGGCTAGTGGTCCAGGACGTCCGCCGCGGTCACGCGGCGGACGTCGTAGGTCACCACCACGGACGGCCGCTCGCCGTGCGTGCCGCCGACCATCTCGCGGATCACGCCGGTGGCGTCGTCGACGACGAGCGTCTCTTCGTAGCCGTCCGGGAAGTCGGTCATCCGCAGGCGCAGGACGCCGTCGCCCGGCTCGACCTTGACCTCCGGCATCATGGCCAGCAGCTTCATCACGCCGGCGCGCACGTCGGCGCGTCCCGCGCCGGCGATCAGCGCGTCCATGCAGCCGATCCAGACGCGGTTGTTGGCGATCGAGCGCGGGCTCGCGGTGGCGTGGGACTCGGCGCGCTTCTTGGCCTCGAGCTGCTTGCGAGCCGCCGCGGGCGGGTTCGCCGACGTGCCGGGGGCCGGCGTGAAGATCGCGATCATCTCCTCGCGGGCCTTGTCGGGCACGTTCAGCGCGTCGACGGCGGCACGGCGCTCTGCCTTGGTGGTGTCGTTGTCGCCCGTGTTCTCGTCCGGGTTCGCGGCGGCGCCCGCGCGCAGCTCGTCGAGCGTCGCGCCGTAGAAGTAGCGGCCGCTGTCGAGGTAGAGGTCGGCGCCGGTGAACGACGGCGCGTTCGGGAACACGTGCTTGCGCAGGACCAGTGTCGCGTCGCCGGGCGGCGCGGGCACGTGCTGGAGATGCTTGGCGAGGAGCACGAGCGGCGCCGCCTTCGCCGCCGGCGGCGCGATCTGTGGGGCATGGTCACCGCCCGGGAGCAAGGCCGCGGCGACGATCGCGGCGACCGCCACCAGTGAGGCGCCGGCGACGACGCGGCGGCGGACATGCACGAAGCGGCGAGACACCGCCGCCGGGCGGGGCGCCGCGGCTCGAGGCCGCCGCGCGTGCTCCAGCAGCGCGGCGCGGGCGCTCGTCGTCGCGGCCGCGTCCGGCTCTCCGGTCTTCGGCCGGCGCTCGGCCAGCCACTCGATCTCGTTCATCGTGCCTCCAGGTGCGTGCGAAGTCGTGTCCGGGCGCGGTGGATGCGCGAGCGCACCGTGCCGACCGGCACGCCGGTGGCCTCCGCGATCTCCGTGTAGGTCAGGTCCGCCCACGCGTACAGCAGCAGCGCGTCGCGGTCGGCGGCGGCGACGTCGCGCAGCGCGGCCGCGAGCTCGGGCCCGAGCTGCGAGGCCTCGGCGCGGCCGAGCGCGTCCTCGGCGAAGTCGTGCTCGTCGGCTCCCGGCGCCGGCCGCGGCCGCGAGCGCGAGCGAAACCAGCGCCGCAGCAGGTTCGTGGCGATGCCGTACAGCCACGGGCCGGCGTCGCCGCGGGCCGGATCGAACCGCGCGCGCTCGTCGAACGCGACGCGGAACGTCTCGGCGGCGATGTCCTCGCCCGCCGCGCCCGCCCGGCTCGCGCAGAACCGGTGCAGGGGCGGCCAGTGCCGATCGAACACCGCCGCGAACGCGGCCGGGTCGGTCAGCGACGCCGCGATCATCGCGGCGTCGTGTGAGGTCTGCTCGATCACTACGGCCTATTGCCAGCAGGCCGCGAAACGGTTCTCACCGCTCGCGGACGCCAAGCCAGAGCGCGATCGCCTCGGCGCGCGAGTGGACGCCGATCTTCTCGTAGATGCGCGAGAGGTGGTTCTTGACCGTCTTGTTGGTGATCACCAGCTCTTCGGCGATCCCGGCGTTCGACATCCCGCGGGCGAGCAGGTTCAGGACCTCTCGCTCGCGGGCGGTCAGCGAGCCCATGCCGAGCTCGTCGGACTCGTTCTCGGTGCCCGGCGCGCGCCGCAGCGCCTCAAAGACGGCGGGCGTGATCGCGGGCGAGAGCACCATCTCGCCGCCGGCGACCGCCTTGATGCGCGCCTCGAGCTCCTCGGGGTCGAAGCGGCCGTGCACGAGGTAGCCGGCGGCGCCGTTGCGGATCGCCCCGGTGACGAGCTGCTCGTCCTCGGAGTAGGAGAGCATCAGCACCTTCGCGCGCTCCGACAGCGGCCCGGCGGCGGCGACGCCGTCCATCACCGGCATGCGCACGTCCAGGCACACCACGTCGGGCTTGACGGTGCGGGCGAGCTCGATCGCCTCGCGCCCGTCGCCCGCCTCGCCCACGACCTCGATTCCGGAGGCGTCTGAGAGCAGCGACGCGATGCCGCGACGCACGATCGCGTTGTCGTCCACCAGCAGGACCCGGATCACTGCCACGTATACCCCTCCACGGCGCCGCCGCGCACGCTACCGGATGCCGGAGCGGCGGGCGGCGGCTCCGGCGTCTCGCGCTGGCGGGCGGGCGCGCCGGCCGGCACCCAGGCGGACACGACGCACCCCTCCCCCGGCTCGGACTCGATGCTCAGGTCGCCGCCGGCAAGCCGCGCGCGCTCCTGCATCCCCGCCAGGCCGAAGGAGCCGACGCCGGTCAGCGCGTCGAGCGCCTCGGGCGCCTCGAAGCCGTCGCCGTCGTCGGCGATCGTCAGCGTGACGCGGTCGCCGAGCCGGCGCAGGTGGACGTTCACGCGGGTCGCGTGTGCGTAGCGCTCGACGTTGGCGAGCGCCTCCTTGAGGATCCAGCGCAGCTCGCGCAGCGCGAGCGAGGGCAGAGGGCCGACGTCGTCGAGCGAGCCGCCGACGCGCACGCCGGTGCGCGCGCCCCAGCGGGCGGCCTCGGAGCGGATCGCGGTCGGCAGCGGGAGCTCGGCGTCGTCGCGCCCGCGCAGCCCGCTGAGCAGCTCGCGCGCCTCCTGGGCCGCGGTGCGGGCGTCCTCGGCCAGGCGCCGCGCGTCCTCCTCGGCGCCCGCCGGGTCGACGCGGATGCGGCGCGAGAGGGCAAGCGCGGCGAAGCCGATGCCGTGCACGGTCTTGGCCAGCGAGTCGTGCATGTCGCGCGCGAGCCGCTCGCGCTCGGCCTGCGTGGCGAGCGTGCGCTCCTGGTCGGCGAGCGCCGCCTCGGCCGCCGCCTGGCGGTCCAGCAGCCGCCGCGCGCCGGCCCCGGCGACCGCCACCAGCGGATACAGCGCGGGCAGTACGACGACGGTGCGGAAGTCGGTCGCCGTGTCGTCGAACGGCGCCCGCACGTGGATCGCGTAGCCGTACACGACGATCAGCATGGCGCTGAACAGCGCCGCGCCGGGGTAGCCGTAGACGAGCCCGCCGAGCAGCGCGGTGCCGAGCGTGAAGAAGAAGAACGGGCTGTCGACGCCGGTGAGGATGAGGATCAGCGCGGCCAGCACGAGCTCGCCGGCGAGATAGGACGGGTGGCGCACGATCGCCGGGCCGACCTTGTCCCACTTGAGCACCGGGATCAGCGAGGCGGCCGCGGCGACGACGATCGCCGCCGCCGTCAGCTCACGGTGCTCCTCCTGGCTGAGCGAGATCAGCGTGACCAGCAGGATGCCCGCGCGGACGTTGAGGATCAGCCGGCAGGCGGACGCCAGCCAGCCTCCGGCGCCGTCGATCCCGCGCTCCTGCAGGCGCACCTCAGCCAAACGGCGTCCCTTCCCCGCCGGTCCCCGCGAAGTAGACCGAGAGCAGGATCAGGATGATCGCGCCCGGGACGATCAGCGTCGTCACGATCAGCGACACCCGCGGGCTCGCGCGCTGGGCCTGGCGGCGCGCGTTCTGGTACGCCAGCCGCCGCATGTCATCGGCGATGTCGTTGAGCGCCTCGGCCAGCGGCACGCCGAGCTCCTCGGCCTGCAGCTGCGCGGCCACGAACGACTTCAGCGACTCCGACTTGTTGCGCTCCCGCAGGGCCAGGAACGCCTCGCGCCGGTCCTGGCCGAGCTCCATCTGGCGCAGCACGGTCAGCATCTCCTCCGACACCGGCCCTTCCAGCGCCTCCGCCACCCGCCGCAGCGCCAGCCGGTAGCCGAGTCCCGCGCGCACGCTGACCGCGAGGATGTCGAGGAAGTCCGGCAGCGAGCGCTCGATCGCCTCCTGGCGCAGCCGCGCCGCGCGCGCGAGCCACACGTCCGGCCCCCACCAGCCGATCGCGGCCAGCAGCAGGAGGAACACCGGCGAGGAGCCGAGCAGCAACAGCAGGCCGCCGGCGCCGAGGCCGAGCAGGAGCGCCAGCGCCGCCTTGATCCCGACGAAGCGCTGGACGGTGAGCGGCCGGCCGGCGTGGTCGATCCGCCGCTCCAGCGCCGCGCGCCGGGTCGAGCGAAGGCTCGGCGCGATCCTTGGGCCGAGCCGTGCGGCGAGGTCGTTGACCAGGCGGGCGAGCACCGACCGCCGCTCGCGCTCGCGGATGCCCCCGACGCGCCCGCCGAGCCGCTCGACCGGCCCCTCGTCGCGCAGCATCGGGATCGCGCACAGGCCGAGGCCGAGGAAGAGCACGGTCAGCGCGCCATAGAGGGCCGGCATCACACGTTCACCTTCGTCGTGCGGCGGATCATCACGAACGCGATCGTCCACAGCACGGCGGTCACGAAGACCCCGGCGAGGCCGAGCGCCGAGGACGTGATCTCCTTGGTGACGCCCGGCGAGATGCCGTTGACGAGCAGGATCGTGGCGCCGCCGATGCCGGCCACCACGTAGGACGTGAACACCACGCCGGACAGCAGCGTGTTGATCTCGCGGCGCAGGTCCTTGCGCGCGTCGAGCGTCCCCGCGAGCTCGCCGAGCGCCCGCACGGTGTCGCCGCCCGCGCGCTGCTGGATGATGATCGTGGTCATCAGGACCGCGACCTCGCGCGACGGCAGCCGCTGCTGGAGCGCCTCCAGCGAGTCCTCGATCGAGCGCCCGACCTGCATCTCCTCCACGACCCGCTTGAGCTCGGCCGCGGCCGGGTCCGCGAGCTCGCGCGAGGCCATCCGGATCGCCTGCGGCATCGAGAGGCCGGCGGAGGTGCCGTTGGAGAGCATCCGCGCCACTTCGGCGAGCTGGGTGACGAACGCGTCGCGCCGGTTGCCGCGCTTGCGCTCGATGTAGGCGCGCGAGACGCCGATCGAGGCGCCGACCGCGACCACCAGCGCCAGCCACGGCGCGAACAGGTTGGCGAGCAGCAGCCAGCCCGCGAACGAGGCCAGCGCGACGAGGCCGAGGTACTCGACCGGCATCAGCTTCACGGCGGCGCCGGCCAGCCAGGCGCTCAGCCGCTGGCCCGAAACGGTGCGGCGCAGGCGCACGTCGAGCGCGCGCACGAGGCTCTTGCCGGAGCTCTCGCCCACGGTCGCCTGCCCGCGCGCGGCCAGCTCGGCCCGCCGGCTCGTGCCGGCCAGCAGCTGCCACAGTCCGAGCAGCCCGATCGCCGCCGAGGCGACGAGCAGCAGCAGTGCCCAACCGGCGCTAGCCATCGCAGATCACCACACCCGGGAGAGTCAATTTGCCTCCCGCGCGTCGGCGGGCGGCGCCTGGGCGAACGGCGCCGGGACGAATTGCCCGTGCAGCTCGAGCCGGCGCGCGATCCCCGGCGGGAGCTGCCGGTGGCTGACGACGCCGGTGACCGTGCGGTCGGTCCGGATCGGGTCGGTCTCGAACTCCATCACCGAGGCGAGCCGGTAGGTCTCGCGCCGGTTGGAGGCCACGGCGGCGACCTCGGAGATGCGGCGCCGCCCGTCGGCGTAGCGGTCGACCTGCACGATCACGTCGATCGCCGAGTTGATCTGGTCGCGCAGGGCCTCGAACGGGATCTGCAGGTCGCTCATCGAGGCGAGCGTGCCGAGCCGGTGGATCGCGTCGTCGCAGGTGTTCGCGTGCAGCGTCACCAGCGAGCCCTCGTGGCCGGTGTTGAGCGCCTGGAGCATGTCCAGCGTCTCGGCGCCGCGGACCTCGCCGACGATGATCCGGTCCGGCCGCATGCGCAGGCTGTTGCGCACGAGGTCGCGGATCGTGACCTCGCCCTTGCCCTCCACGTTGGCCGGGCGCGCCTCCAGCGTGACCACGTGCGGCTGCTGCAGGCGCAGCTCGGCGTTGTCTTCGACCGTGATGATCCGCTCGCCGTCAGGCACCGCGCTCGAGAGCGCGTTCAGCAGCGTCGTCTTGCCGGCGCCGGTGCCGCCGGAGATGACCACGTTCAGGCGCGCGCGGACCATCGCCCGCAGCAGGTCGGCGGTCGCCTGGTCCATGCTGCGGATCCGCACCAGCTCGTCGATCGTGAACAGCCGCGGGAAGCGGCGGATCGTCATCGTCGGGCCGTTGAGCGCGAGCGGCGGGATGATCACGTTGACGCGCTCGCCGCTCGGCAGGCGCGCGTCGACCATCGGGCTGGACTCGTCGACGCGGCGATTGACCTGCGAGACGATCCGGTCGATCGTCTGGAACAGCTGCGCCTCGTCGGAGAACGCGATGTCGGCGCGCTCGATCCGGCCGTCGCGCTCGACGTAGATCTCGTCGGTCCCGTTGACCATGATCTCGGTCACCGAGTCGTCGGCCAGCAGTGGCTCCAGCACGCCCAGGCCGACCGCCTCGTCGACCACGCGGCGGATGAGCCGGCTGCGCTCCGCAGTGGAGAGGACTGGCCCCTCGCGCGAGACCATGCGGCCGACGACGCGCTCCAGGCGCGCGCGGCGCTGCTCCTCGGAGAGCACCGCGATCTCGTTGAGGTCGACCTCCTCCAGCAGCCGCCGGCGGTAGTAGCCGACGCCCTCCGGCGAGCCGTCGGCGTCACGGCCGCGGTCGGTGACGATGCGGTCCCGGAGCCCCACTATGACGGGAGTGTCGCACTGCGCGTGGTGCGCAGGCCGTCGGCGCCGAGGCCGGGGACGACGATCGGGATGCGCACGCTGACCTTTGCCGTCTCGCCGGTGATGATGACCTTCACGCCGTCGCGCAGGCCGCCCGGCAGCGCGTTGCGGGCGGCCTTCTCGCCGTCCCCGCCGCGGCCCTCGACGCGGCTGGCGGTGCGGGCGGCGTTCGCCGTCTGGTCGACCGCCCAGGCCGCGAGCATCAGCTGCCACACGACCAGCGCGGCGAGCAGCAGCCACCACAGCATCCCGACCAGCTCCACCGAGGTCTGTCCTCGCTCGTCGCGGATCATCGCTGGCGCTCCGGCAGCGGCTCGTCCTCGACCGACGTGTCCGCGGTGGTGGTGATGTGCACCGGCGCGCGGAACGCCGGGATCAGCACCGGCACCTTGAGGCTGACCTTGACGGTGACGGCGGTCGGCTTGGTGATCTCGGCGCCGGGCCGCCAGCCCTTCGGCAGGTCCTCGCGCGCGGCGTTGCGGTACGGCGGGTCCTTGCCCTGGTCGGACGGCAGCACGGCGAGCTGGCGGGCGCCCTCGCGCGCGGCGTGGCCGGCGATGACGTACGTGTAGCCGGTGAGCGCGATCTGCCACAGGCCGAAGATCACGATCAGCAGCACCGGCAGCAGGCCCATGAACTCGGCCGACGTCTGGCCGCGCTCGCCGCCGAGGCGCGCGAGCAGGCCGCGCGGCTCGGTCTGGCCCGGCGCGTCGTCCACGCGCGGCACGATGTCGAGCTCCATCGCCAGCGACTCGAACGCGCCGCGCAGCTTGTTGTCCTCCAGGCGAGCGGGCGAGCCGGTGTTGACGGCGGCCTCGAGCGCATTGAAGTCGGCCGGGATCGTCGTCTCGGCCATCGTGTCGCCGACGACCTTGCGCGCGAGGTCCGGCTGCACCTCGCGGCGGCGCGACGCCCGGTTGAGCAGGACCTTCACGTCCTCGTCCTCGCGCACGCCGAGCCGCTTCCACAGCTCGCGCATGCGCCGCACGCCGCGCAGCGCCAGCACGTCGGGCGTCGTCACGATCAGCACCTGGCTGGCCATCTCGGCGGCGATCGCGGTCGCCTCGGTGGCGACGGCGCCGATGTCGACGACGGTCAGCGCGTGGCGCGCCTTGACGGCGGAGAGCACGTTGCGGGCGACCGCGGAGTCGACGTCCTCGGCGCGCTCGCCCTCCTCCGGCGCGAGCAGCAGCCGGAAGCCGTCCTTGTGCGTGTAGAGCGTCTCCTGCAGGTGGCGGACGGAGATCTCGTTCGCGACATCGACGAGATCGACGACGCTGCGGCGGTAGGGCGTGTCCACGAGCGCGCGGAAGTCGCCCTTCTGGAGGTCGAAGTCGACCAGGCAGACCGGCCGGCCGGGCGCCATCCGCGCGGCGGCGAGGCCGAGGTGCAGCGCGACCGTCGTCGCCCCGACGCCGCCCTTGGAGCCGGCGACGGCGATCAGCTGGCCGCCGAGCGCGCCGCTCGCCGACTCCTCCCCGGTCACCCGGTCGCGCATCGTGCGCGCCCATTGGGAGGCGGCCCTGACGCTCGCCTCGAAGGACTCCAGCGAGACGGGCAGGCCGATGACATCGCGCACGCCGGCCTGCATGGCGGAGCGCAGCAGCGCGGGAGAGTCGTCGGCGGTCAGCAGGATCAGGCCGACCTCCGGGAACGCCGACGCGAGGTCGCGCGCGACGTCGAGCACCGGGACGCCGCCGAGGTCGTCGCTGAGCAGCACGACGTCGATGTCCGAGCGTCGCAGGCCGCGGTGGATCTCGTCGAGCTCGGTGACGATGTCGACGACCTCGAGCTCGGCCTCGCGGGCGACCGCGGCGGCGCGGCGGGCCGTCTCCTCGTCGGCGACCGCGATCAGCAGCCGCCCTGACATCCCTCGTCCTTCTCGCCGGTCGTGGGGTCCGCGCCCTTGAAGATCGTCTCGTCGAGCGAGCGCGTGGCGTCCTCGCCCGGCGGGATCAGCGCGAGCCGGACGTCCTGAGCGAACGATTGCGCGTAGCTGACGCGCAGCTCCTGCTGCTTGGTCAGCGCGAACGTGACCGGGACGACCTGGGTCGGGTCCTGCTGGACGTCCCCGCCGCCGGACTTCAGCCGCGGCGTGCCGACGTTGAGCACGCGCGCGCCGGCGACCACGACGACCGAGCGGTTCGGCTTGGAGCCGTTCTGGTCGCCGGGGTAGGCGGCAATCACGTCGACCGTCCGGCCCGGCTCGATCTTGCCGGCCACGCCGGTGGAGGCGTCGACGAGGATCGCGACCTCGCGCTGGCCCTGCTCGAGGTCGGGCGGCGTGACGACCATGCCCTCCTGCAGGATCGAGCCGCGCGGGAGGTCGGAGGCGGCGACGTTGCCGACCAGGATCGTGCGATCGACGAGCGCGGCGCGCGGCACCCAGCGGCGGGGGACTTGCTTGACCACGAGCATGTCGTCGGTGATCGCCTCGTTCTTCTTGGCGTCCTTGGTGAGCTCGAGCACGGCGACCTTCGGGCCGACCTGGGTGTCCACGTCGGAGACGTAGTTCGCCACCAGGGCGAACACGCCGAGCAGTCCGGCGGCGGCTAGCGCAAGCAGCAGCACCGCCCGTCGCTGTCGTGGATTCACTGGCCTCCCTGCACCCTCGTGGTCTTACTCGGCGCCGAACGATAGGCCCAGGTCTTCGCTTCGGACAAGGTCCCAAGCGCAAGTTGAGGCCGAGTCCCGGGCCGAAGATGGGTCTCAAGGCCCACGAGTACCCCGGGGTCGCGGGATACATTCCGGCGCGTCATGCGGCGTCAGGAAGGCCAGATCATCCCTGCGCTGGTGATGGTGATGTTCTCGCTCATCGCGGTGGGGATGCTGTTCTTCCAGGTCGGGCGCGCGGCGGTCTTCTCCACCGAGGCCCAGACGGCCGCCGACGCCGCCGCGCTGGCCGCCGTCAAGAACGTGCAGGCGCAGCTGACGACGATGGTCGCGAGCTCCGGGACGTCGGATCTCGCGCTGATCGACTCGGCGGCGGTGCGGGCGGCGGCCGAGCGCTACGCGTCGATCAACGGCGCGCACGTGGTGCGGCTGGACCGCAACGGCGTCGACGTGCGCGTGTGGGTGTCGACCAAGAAGACGCTCGGCGATGGGGCGAAGGCGCTCGGCAAGGAGGACACGCGCGGGGAGGCGCGCGCCCGTGCGCGGCTGGAGCTGCTGGTGATCCCCGGCTCCGGCTCCCTGGGGCCGGCCGTGACCGGAGGCGATCCCACGATCTCCGACGACGAATGGGATCGCCTGAAGAAGCAGATCGGCTCGCCGCCGTCGTGCGACGACTCCAAGAACGACCTCGTGCCGCTCGGCGAGCTGCTGCGCAAGCACGGGTTCGCGGTCGGCGAGAACGCCGACCTCGGCGACAACCCGGCTCCGGGCGTGCACTCGGCGACCGGCTACCACTACCGCTGCCACAACTCGGCGGCGATCGACCTCAACCACGACCAGGGCAACGAGGGCGCGACGCTCGACGCGCTGGTCGAGCCGCTGCACCGCCTCGGCTACCGCACGATCTGGCGCACGACCGGGCACTTCGATCACATGCACATCGACGTCGCGGCGTCGCCCTCGATCGGCGCGGGCTTCGGGCCGGGCGGCGCGGTCGGCGGGCTCGAGGAGACGATGCTCGGCGTCAAGCTGATTGACTGGAACGCCGCGGCGCTGCCGTTCGGCGGGCTCGGCGGCGCGGGCGGCGGCGGGTTCTACGGCGGGGCGCCGGACCCGGTCGTGGCGGGCGCGATCTGCCAGGTGCTGGCTCGCTACAACGCGCCGCCGAAGGTCCAGCTGGCGGCGTTCGAGGCCGCGATCGTGGAGTCCGGCGTGCACAACCTCCGCTACGGCGACCGCGACTCCCTGGGCGCGTTCCAGCAGCGCCCGAGCGCGGGCTGGGGCACGCGGGCGCAGATCCTCGATCCGGTGTACGCGGCGACGCAGTTCATCACGCGGGCGATCCGGGCCAACGGCGGCCAGAGCGCCGGGCAGCTGGCCCAGGACGTGCAGATCTCCGCGTTCCCGGACCGCTACGACGGCGTCGCGGTGCAGGCGGCCGGGTTGCTGCAGAGGTTCTGCGGATGAGGCGGCTCGTGGTGTGCGCGCTCCTGGTGGCCGGGTGCGGGTCGTCCGGCGAGCTGCCGGCGGCGACGCCGACCGTCGACATGTCGCGCTTCGGGCCGCGGCACGCGGTGGCGCGGGCCACGCCGCCCCCGGTGCGGCTGCCGGCGCTGCACGGCTCGCTGCCGGCGGGCGCGATCGGCGTCGTCGACGTGTCCGGGCACGTGGCGGTCCGTCCTGGAGCGCTGGAGACGTCATCGGATGGATCGCTGGAGCGCGTCGTGTGGTCGTCATGGAGCGCGGACGGCGCGTCGGGGGCCGGCGAGTTTCGCGTGCTCGACTGCCAGCCGAACTGCGCGACGGGTCATACGCGGCGCGTGGCCGCTCGGGTCGAGCTGAGCGACGTGAGGGTGTGCGACGGGCGTCGGTACTTCGGGCGGGCGGTCGTGACGCCCGCCTCGGGACCGGCGCCGACCTCCTACGTGCGGGCCCCCTGCTGAGGCCCGGCGCGCCTCGGTCTCGCGCGATGGCCGCACATCGGGCATGGCGAGCGGGCGATCAGCTCGCCGCACCAGCGGCAGGCCCACGGCTCCGCGCCCTGGGCGATCTCGCTCGCCAGGCGGTCGACGTCGATCGGGCAGATCACGCCCTCCGCGAGCTTGCTGGTCCCCCACCACTGCGCACCCTGCGGCGTCGGCTCGAGCTTGACCACCGGCAGGCCGAGCTGGCCGTTGACGGTGCGCTCCAGCCAGGCGTCGTCGCCGTCGCGGGACGCGATCGCGAGGTGGCTCGGCCGGTTGACCGGCGGCAGCGGCACGAGCTGCGTCGCGCTGATCTTGTGCACGGCGGGCTCGGGGTAGCTGCAGACCGCGAACGCGCTCCCCGGGGTCAGGCTTGCGACGTGCTGGCCGAGGCTCGGCGCGGGCCGTTTGAGCCCGGTGACGCTGCCCAGCCAGGTGATGGCGTGGATCTGCGACTCCAGCGGCTCGAGCATCGAGGCGAGCAGGCCGGCGCTGATGAGTCTGGGCGCGAGGCTGGAGGCGAGGCTCGCGAGCGCGGTGGCGGCGAGCGGTGGGAGCTGGGTTGTATGGATGGAGACTTTGTCGGTGTCGAGCAGCGTGCGCGCCATCTCGAGCCGCTTGAGGCCGTCCGGTGGGAACCAGTCGGGGACGATGGCGATCACGTGGCCGCCCGCCTTGATGCCGGATTGCAGCGCCTCCAGCAGGAGCCCGGCCTGCTCCTGGGTGGGCGGATCGGGGACCGCGTCGATCCGGCCCTCGGCTCCGATGATCCGCTCGGGCCGCAGGCCGAAAGCGACGATCACCGGCACCCGCGGCGGATCGGGCGTCGCCCCGAAGTTCGGGGCATGCTCTTCTCCACCACCGGGCACAGAGTCACAATAGAGGTGAAGGGGACCCCTGACGCCAGCCGAGCTGGCACGATGTAGAAGGACGAAATGGAAGTCGTACTCCTGCTTGTCGCAATCACCGGCATCGCACTGATCGCGGTGCCGCGCGTGCAGGCGCGCCGCGCGGGAGCCGGTGCGCGCCGCCGCGTGGCCTCGCGGCCGAGGCCGCACGTCGCGCGCGCCGTCGCCGCGGCGCCGGCCGCCTGGTCGCCGCCCACCGGTGAGGACGAGTGGGAGGACGACCTCGGCTGGGAGGGCGCGGACGCCCCGCCCGCGCGCGACGAGTGGAACCGCTGGCGCAGCTCGCGCGACGGCGCCGCCGAGTCCGAGCCCGAGCGCGACGAGCTGCCGAGCGTGCAGCGCTGGCGCGAGCGCGCGCCGTCGGGCGACGACTGGCTGGAGGACGACGACGGCCTCGGCTGGGAGGGCGACGCGCCGTCCGCGGGCGACATCGCGGCCGCGCGCAACGGCAACCCGGGCGAAGCCGCCGCCCGCGAGCTTCTCTCACGCCGCAACGCCGGCGGCGATCCGGACACTGAGCACGAGCTCGCATCGCCCGCCAACGGCGCCGCCGAGCCGGACGCGCTCGCGTCGCGCGCCTACGCGGCACCGGCCAACGGCGCCGCCGCGCCGCACGGCCTCGCGTCCCCCGGCAACGGCGTCACCGAGCCGGACGCGCTCGCGTCGCGCGCCTATGCCGCGCCGGCCAACGGCGCCGGCGCCTCGGCCGGGCTTGCCTCGCCCGGCAACGCGGCCGCGTCGCCGCGCGACCTCGCCTCGCCGGGCAAGGACGCCTCCGCGGTGGCCGATCCCGCGGCGCGCGCCGGCGGGGGGTCGCGTGGCTTCGACTGGCTGAGGCCCGGCGCGCGCGACTCCGCGCCCGCCGCTCCGCGGCGCGCGATTCACCCCGTCCTGCTCGTCGCGCTCTATGCGGCGGCCGGCATCGGCGCCGTCGTGCTGGCGAGCACGGTGCTGCTCGGCGGCGGCTCGGCCAAGCCCACGAAGCCCGCGGCGCAGCCGAGAGCGACCGCGGCGGCTGCGACACCCGCGCCGCAGCCGACCGTCGACGCGTCGGCGCAGCAGGCCCGGCAGGCGGCGGCCGTCAAGGCCGCGAAGCGCAAGGAGATCGCCGCGTTCCGCAAGCAGCGCGCGGCGGCTCGCCACGCCGAGGCCGCGGCCATCGCCAAGGCCCGCGCGAAGGCGCGCGCCGACGCGAAGAAGCGCGCGGAGGATCGCGGGCGCGGCAGCGCGGCACCCCCGTCCGGCGGCAGCGGCTCGAGCGCGCCGCCCGCGACGCCGGCCTCCGGCGGGTCCGCCGGCGGCAGCAACGGTGGCGGTGGCGGTGGCGGCGGTGGCCGCACCTGCGAGTTCTGCATCGGCTGACGTGGCGACCGGCGCGCAACCGGCCGCGTGCCCGCGGCTCGACGGGCTGCCCTCGCGCGAGCTTGAAGGCGGGCTTCGCGTCGCCGAGGCGACGACGCGCAAGGTGCGCCGCAAGGGGCTCGGCGGGCTCGACGAGCTGCCGCGCGAGCTTGCGCTGCACTTCCCGCGTTGTCGCCAGATCCACACCGTGACGATGCGCTTCCCGCTCGACCTCATCTGGCTCGGCAAGCGCGGGGAGGTGGTGCGCGTGGACCGCGACGTGCCGCGCTGGCGGCTGAACACCTGCCTGCGCGCGCGATCGGTCGTGGAGTCCGGCGCCGGCACCGCGGACGCGTTCATCGCGGCGGGCGTCGGCTCGGCCGCCGCGTAGGACCGGGCCCACGCGCGCGATTGGGTCCTGGGACTCATGCCGCGGCGCCGGCCCGCGGCTACCGTCCGCGCCATGGTCCGGATGGTCCTGGTCATCGCCGTTCTCGGCGTCGCTTTCGTGATTCTGCGCGACCGCGTCACCGGGTCCGGCGGCGGCACGGCCTCGGCGCCGGCGACCGTCGACACGTCTCGGGTACCGCAGGAGTTCCGCTCGCTGCTCGCCTACCGCCCGGACCCGGCGGCGATCCTCGCCTCGCGCGGCGCGCTGCCCGGCCTCGGCGTGATCCGCCGCCTCGCCGGCCACGGCTCGAGCGACCCGGCGCCCGAGCAGAGCCGGCCGTTCGGCAACATCGGCTCGCGGCGCCAGGTGCGGGAGGTCCAGCGTCACATCCGCCGCGATATCGCGTCGCTGAACCGGCTCAGCGAGATGGAGAGCGCGACGCCCGCGCAGGCGCAGGACACGCTCTCGCTCGTGTACTCGTCGACGACGCTCGCCGCGCTCGGCGCGGAGGGCCGGCGTGAGTTCGCCGCGCGCGTCGCCGGAACGACGCGAGCGTCTCAGAAGATCAAGGTGCTCGACTTCGACGGCGTGTTCGTGGCCGGCGACCGCGCGCTCGCGCAGGTCGTCTACCGCCTCTCGGTGCGCGCGCCGTCCGGGCGCTTCGTCGACCGCTCCCCGGCCACCTGGACCGTCACGCTCGCTCGCGAGGACGGTCGCTGGCGCTTCGTTCGCGGGATCGAGACCGGCTGACGCGCGGCGTCAACCGAGCGCGATCGCCGCGACGCCGGCGACCACCAGCGCCGCTCCGGCGAGGCGCGACGCCGGAACCCGCTCGCGGCCGGCGATCGCCGCCCCCGCGGCGGCCATCACCACGCTCGTCTCGCGCAGCGCGGCCACCGGCGCGGCCTCGGCGCGCTCGAGCGCGGCGAGCACGAGCACGTAAGCGGCGACCATCGCCCCGCCCGCGGGTAGCGACCGGCGGTCGACCGCGGCGCGCAGCGTCCCGATCCCGCGCGAGTACGCAATCGCCGCCACGTACGGGACCGCGGCGAGCACGAGGACGCACTCGAAGTACGGGATCGCCGCCGCGTGCCGGACGCCGTGATCGTCCACCAGCGTGTAGCCCGCGATGCACGCCCCGACGCCGAGCGCGAGGACGAGCGCCAGCGAATCCGCCCCCTCCCGCCGCACTCCGCGCACGAGCAGCACGCCGGCCGTCACCGCGAGCACGCCGGCGGCCGCGGCGACGCCCACCGGCGCATCGAGGAACGCGACCGAGATCGCGAGCACGAGCACGGGAGCCACGCCGCGGGCGATCGGGTACGCGAACGTGTAATCGGCGCGGCTGTAGGCGGCGGCGAGGAGCGCGAAGTACAGGAGCTCGAGCGCGGCGGACGCGAGGATGTACGGCCACGCGGCGCCGTCGACGTCCCAGGTGACCGCGGCGGGGACGGCGAAGACGAGCACTCCGGCGGCGAGCGCGACCGCGGTCGTCACGTGCGTGTCGCGGGCGCCGGCGACGAGGGCGTTCCAGAGCGCATGGAGCGCCGCCGAGGAGAGCACGAGGATGAGCGCCACCGTGCTCACGGGCGGCGAGGCTAGCGCCCGCGGCGGCGGCGCCGCGAAAGCCGCGGGCGCCCAGCCCGCAGCGGCGCGGCGTACCTGCGGGCGCCGCGCAGCCGCGAGACGCCGAGCCCGCCTACCCCTCCAGCGCCGGCTCGCGCCGGCGCCCGTCCAAGGCCCGGGTGTCGCCGGCCGCCAGCCCGTCCTCCGCGCGCCAGCGCGCGATCCGGCGCCGGAGCGACCAGTACGCCCCCAGCCCCGGCGCGACCGGCAGCCACGTCGAGATCGCCTGGTAGGCGATCGTCGCCACGACCGCCAGCGACAGCGGCACCCCGCACGCCACGAAGACGCCGACCATCCCGCCCTCGACCCCGCCGATCCCGCCCGGGACCGGCACGAGGTTCCCGATGTGGCCGAGGAAGTAGCCGAGCACGAGCACGCCGAGCGCGGGCGTGTCCCCGAACGCGCTGAAGCAGACGCCGAGCACGGCGACGTCGGCCGCCCACCACAGCACCGCCCAGCCGAGCAGCGCCGGACGGCGGCGCAGCAGCGTCAGCGCCGTCCGGGAGGCCTGGCCGGCGACCTCCGGGATCGAGGCGGCGCGGGCGGCGACCCGGGCGAGCCGGCCGTGACCGGCGGCCAGCTGCCGCGCGCGGCGCTCCAGGTCGCCCGGGATCAGCGTGAGCAGGGCCGCGGCCGCCAGGGCGCACCCGCCGACCCCGATGCCCACCCACATGACCGCGTCCGGCACGCCACCGCCGAGCGCGCCGAGGATCAGCGCCAGCACGTACGGGAGGTACATGATCGCCAGGAAGGCCGAGATCATCCTGGCCGTCGTCCGCGCCGCCATCCCCGCCGCGACCAGCGCCCACGCCGTGAACGCGATCCCTCCCGCGCCCGCCGCCGAGAAGAGCCTCGTCGCCACGACCCCGCCGAACGTGATCTCGGTGGCCGCCGCCCAGCTCAGCCGCGGCGCGCAGGGCCCGTAGACCTGCTTGACCAGCACCACGTAGCCGATGAACGAGAACGCCTCGATCCCGACGCCGAGCGCAAGCCAGAGCGGGTCGCCGGCCTCGATCCGCCGCAGCATCGCCCCGAGCTTGTTCAGCTGCGTCGCGAGCACCGCGACGACGATCAGGCCGACCGAGATCCAGGCGACGCGCTTCAGGCGCTCGCGGTTGCGGCCGAGCCAGTCGATCTCGCCGCGTCCGGCGATCACCACGCAGATCACCGCGAGCACGGCGATCACCGCGACGACCACCACCGGCCAGTGCCAGCCGGCCGGGAAGAGTCCGAACGTCATCCGAGCAGCTCCGCGAAGCGCGTCGCCGTCACGTTGCCGCCCGAGATCGTCACCCCCACCCGCGCTCCGGAGACCCCGTCGACCTTGCCCGCGAGCAGCGCCGCCAGCGCCGATGCGCCGCTCGGCTCCGCGACCGTCTTCATCCGCTCGAACAGGAACCGCATCGCGGAGACGATCTCGTCGTCGCTCACCGTCACGATCTGGCTGACCAGCCGCTGCACGACCGGGAACGTCAGCGTCCCCGGCGTCGGCAGCTGCTGGCCGTCGGCGATCGTCGGCCGTACCGGGATGCGGACCCGCTCGCCGGCGGCCAGCGACCGTGCGAAGTCATCGCCCACCTCGGGCTCTACGCCGATCACGCGCGTCGCCGGCGAGAGCTCGGCGACCGCGGTCGCGCAGCCGGAGATCAGCCCGCCGCCGCCGACGCAGACGACCAGCACGTCGAGCGGGCCGGCGTCCTGGATCAGCTCGAGCGCGACCGTTCCCTGCCCGGCCATCACGCGCAGGTCGTCGTAGGGGTGGATCGGGACCAGCCCGCGCTCCTCGGTCAGCGCGGCGAGCAGCGCCTCACGGTCTTCGCCGTAGCGGTCGAAGCGGATCACCTCGGCGCCGTATCCGCGCGTCGCCGCCACCTTGCCCTCCGGCGCGTCCTCGGGCATCAGGATCACCGCCGGCGTCTCGTGCAGCCGCGCCGCGAGCGACAGCGCCTGCGCGTGGTTGCCGGAGGAGACCGTCGCCACGCCCCGCGCGCGCTCGGCGCTCGACAGCGACGCGACCGCGTTGTACGCGCCGCGGAACTTGAACGCCCCGGCGCGCTGGAGGTTCTCGGCCTTCAGCAGGACCCGCCCCGCGCCGGTCGCCTCATCCAGCGATCGAGAGGTGAGGACCGGCGTGCGATGCGCGACGCCCGCGAGGCGCTCGGAGGCGGCGAGGACATCGGCGAACTCGAGCGAGGCCACGTGAGCAGAGTCTAGGTACGCAGCTCGACGGCAGCCCATCCTCCGCCCTCGATCCGGCGCGCCTCGCGCAGGCCGAACGCGGCGACCACCTCGTCGACCTCCCCCACGAGCAGGCCCGACGCGATCAGCCGCTCCGGCGGCCGGGTCATCACGGACGCCACGTCGAGCAGCAGCGGCCGCACGAGGTTCGCGAGCACCGTCGGAGCCCACGGCCCGGACTCGCGGCGCAGGTCGCAGCGGGAGACCTCCAGCGACACGCCGTTGGCCGAAGCCCCCGCGAGGGTCGCCTCGACCGACGCCGGATCGTGGTCGCACGCGAGCACCGGCGCCCAGCCGAGCTTCGCGGCCGCGATCGCCAGGATCCCGCTCCCGCAGCCCCAGTCGGCGAGCGCGCCGGCCGGCTCGAGCTCCGCCAGCAGCTCAAGCACGAGCCGCGTCGTCGGATGCGACCCGGTCCCGAACGCCTGCCCCGGGTCGATCACCACGTCCAGGGCGTCCGGCAGGGCCGGCTCCCACGGCGGGCGAACCCGGAGCGCGCCCGACGTTCAACACGGTGTGGAAGGAACGCCAGCGCTCGTCCCAGTCGTCGGGAATGTGGCTCGTCGACACGTCCAGGAGCGCGCCTTGCACAGCTGCCTGAACCTCGCCCACGTCCGGCAGCTCGCCGGCGGCGCCGTAGAGCACGAACTCGACGTCGTCGCCGGACCGGCGCTCCTCCAAGCCCGCCGGCACCAGCTCCAGCAGCTCGGCGAGGACCGTCTCGGCGTGCTCGCGGGCCACCCGCACCGCGAGCCGGATCACTCCAGCACCGCCGCGGCCCAGCCCTCGAGCTCGCGCCGCTCGCGCTCGCGCATGTCCCACAGCGCCGGCCGCTCCCCGGCGAGGAAGCCCGACGCGATCAGCAGCCGCGGGCGCTCCTGCACGCGAGCGACCGCCTCCAGCAGCGGGAACGTCAGGTTGGCGACGACGACCGGCGCGTACGGCGCGCGCTCGTGCACCAGGTCCAGCCGCAGCGCGTCGACCCCGTTGACGCCGAGCTGCGACGTGTCGAGGTCGATCCCGAGCACCGGCGCGTAGCCGAGCCGCGAGGCCGCGAGCGCCAGCACCCCGGTGCCCGAGCCCCAGTCGGCCAGCGGCCCGCTGCCCTCCGGCAGCAGCTCCAGGCACAGCCGCGTGGTCGGGTGCGTGCCCGCCCCGAACGCGATTCCGGGATCGACGACGAGGTCGTCCGGCTCGCCCGCGACCCAGGGCGGCCGCACGGCGAAGCGCCCGGCCACGACGCGATCGAGATGGGCGTGGTAGGCGGTCTGCCAGCCCTCGGGCACGACCTCCTCGCGCACCTCGGCATCGGGGATCTCAGGCGGGCGGCCGTAGACGGCGAACTCGTCGTCGCCGAGCTCCTCGAGGCCGGCCGGGTACGCGTCGAGCAGCGCCGCGAGGACCGCGTGGGAGGCGCCTGCCCGCGCGCGGACGACGTAGCGCGTCAGCGGCGCGCTCATCGTTCACCGTGCCCGGGAGAATCGCCCTTTGGGCGATTGCTCCCAGCGACGTGAGCGCGCAGCGCGAATCGTCGCCGTCATCCTGCGAGGGCGCGCTTGAGCTTCGCGAGCATGCCCTCGTGCTCGTGCAGGTTCTCGTGCGTGAGCGACTCGTTGAGCTCCTCGAGCAGTTCGCGCTGGCGCTTGGTGAGCCGGCGCGGGATCGCGACGGAGACGACGACGCGCAGGTCGCCCGTCCGGCCGCGGCCGAGCGGCGGCATCCCGCGGCCGCCGAGCGTGATCGTCTCGCCCGGCTGCGTTCCCGCGGGCAGGTCGACCGGGATCTCGCCGTCAAGCGTCGGCACCTGGATCGACCCCCCGAGCGCGGCCAGCGAGGCCGGGACGTCGACCGCGGTCACGAGGTCGTCGCCGTCGCGCAGGAAGCGCTCGTCCTCGCGCACGCGAACGCCGACGTAGAGGTCGCCGGGCGGCCCGCCGCGCTCGCCCGCGTGGCCGCGCCCGGTGACCCGGATGCGCTGCCCGTCGGCGATGCCGGCCGGGACATTGACGTCCACGCGCCGCTGCGTGACCGTGATCCCGCGCCCGTCGCACGTGTGGCACGGCGTCTGGGCCACGCGCCCGTCGCCGCCGCACTGGTCGCACAGCGCGGTCCGCACCATCTGGCCGAAACGCGTGCGCTGGACCGCCTGGATCTGGCCGGCGCCGCCGCAGCGCGGGCAGGTGACGATCGGCGTGCCCGGCTCGGCGCCGTTTCCGCGGCAGGTCTCGCACGTCGCGGTGGCCTCGTAGGTCACCTCGACGGTCGTTCCGCGCGCCGCCTCGCCAAGGTCGATCGCGACGCCGAGCACGACGTCGCCGCCCTGCACCGGACCGCCGCGCACCCGGCTGCCGCCGAACACCGAGTCGAAGCCGCCCTGCCCGAAGAACGCGCTGAAGAGATCCGAGATCGACCCGAAGCCCTCGAAGTTGGGCGCGAAGCCGCCGCTGCGCAGCCCGTCGTGGCCGTAGGCGTCGTAGGTCCGCCGCCGCTCGCCGTCCGAGAGCACCTCGTAGGCCTCGGCGGCCTCCTTGAACTTCGACTCGGCCTCGGGATCGTGGGCGTTGACGTCCGGGTGCAGCTCGCGCGCCAGCTTGCGGAACGCCTTCTTGATCGCCGCCTCGTCGGCGCCGCGATCGACGCCGAGCACCTCGTAGTAGTCGCGCGGCACTAGTAGAGCTCCTCGACGAAGCGGGACAGCTCGAACGCGGCGTCGCGCACGGCGCGGATCGCGTGCGCGTAGTCCATCCGGGTCGGCCCGATCACCGAGACCGTGCCGAGATTGCGCGACGGCAGGCCGTAGTTCGCGGCCACCAGCGAGAGCGAGTGCAGCGCCGGCTCGGTGTTCTCCTGCCCGATCCGCACGTAGGTGCCGCGCGAGTCCAGCGCGGCGGTCAGCACGCCGAGCATGGAGACGCGGCGCTCGAGCATCTCCATCAGCGCGTTGAGCTGCGAGACGTCCTGGAAGCGGTACTCCGAGATCAGCCGCGCGGCGCCGTCCACGTACAGCGTGTCCTCCGCGGTCGCGGCCAGCTCGGTGAACGCCGGCGCCAGCTCCTCGACGAACGCGCGCTCGTTCGGCGACAGCGCGACGTCGACCAGGCGCGAGTGCAGCATGCGCGCGCCGAGTCCGATTCCCACGAGCTTCTCGTTCAGGTAGGAGCCCGCCCAGTCCGCCAGCCCCGGGTCGACCGGCCGGTCGAACGTGAAGATCTTCTTCGAGACGCCGCCGGTCGACGTGATCACGACCACCATCAGCACCTGCGGCTGTAGCGCGAGCACCTCGATGTGGCGGATCGTCGTCGTGCCGATCGGCGGCGCCGAGACCATCGCGAGAAGGTTCGTGATCTGCGACAGCGTCTCGGTGGTGACCCGCATCGCCTCGTCGACCTCGCGCCGGACCAGCTGCAGCCGCAGCTCATGCGCCCGCACCGGGGCCGCGGGCAGGAGCTGGTCGACGTAGTAGCGGTAGCCGGCGTCGGTCGGGATCCGCCCCGCGCTCGTGTGCGGGTGCGCGAGCAGCCCGCGCTCCTCGAGCACGGCGAGCTCGTTGCGGATGGTGGAGGATCCGGCCGTGATCTCCGGGTCGGCGGCGAGCGTCTTGGAGCCCACCGGCTGCCCGGTCGCCGAGAAGCCGGCCACCACTTTGCGGAGCAGGATGGCCTGGCGGGGAGTCAGCACCCGTCAGATTCTAAGAACTGCCCTGCCGCGGCGGACGAGCTTGCTGCCGTCCTGCACGGCCTCGCACGCGACCACGCCGTCCTCACCGGGCGTCAGCGAGATCGCGATCTCCTTCTCGGGCACGCCCATCCCGCGGAACTGCACCGACAGCGACTTCAGCGCCAGCGGGTCGTCGGACTGGACCCGCGCGACCTGCGCCATCGTCCACAGCCCGTGCAGGATCCGGCCCGGCAGCCCGACCGCCCTCGCGAACTCGTCGTCCAGGTGGATCGGGTTGAAGTCCCCCGACGCGCCCGCGTAGCGGTAGGTCACGTACCGGTCGGGCGTGACCGTCACCTCACGATGTTCAGCCATTCTCCCTCGCAGACGAGCTCGCCCCGCTGGTTGACCGAGCGGGTGGTGAACGTGAAGTAGCCCAGGCCGGCGCGCTCGCTTTTCTCCTTCAGCGCCGCCTCGGTGGTGATCTCGTCGCCCGCGATGACCGGCTCGTGCCAGGTGAACTCCTGGCCGCCGTGGACCAGGCGCGAGAAGTCGATGCCGAGCTCGGGATCGAGCACGACCGGCGCCAGCGCCGGCCAGCAGTAGACGCAGGCGAACATCGGCGGCGCGACCACGTCCGCGAAGCCCGCCGCCCGCGCGGCCTCGACGTCGTGGCAGAGCGGCGACGTCTCGCCGATCGCGCTCGCGTACTCGCGCACCTTCTCGCGCCCGACCAGGTATGTGGTCATGGGGAGAATCGCCCCCGGCTCGAGGCCCTCCGGCGCTCCCAGGGATTCCCTGACGGCACGGGCGATTGCTCCCAGCGAAACGAGCCCGCAGGGCGAGGCTTCGCCGTCATTCAGTCGTCCCCGAGCTCGAGCACGGCCAGGAACGCCTCCTGGGGGACCTCGATCCGGCCCACCTGCTTCATCCGCCGCTTGCCCTCCTTCTGCTTCTCCAGCAGCTTGCGCTTGCGCGAGATGTCGCCGCCGTAGCACTTGGCGGTGACGTCCTTGCGGAACGCCTTGACCGTCTCGCGGGCGATGATCTTCGCGCCCACCGCGGCCTGGATCGGCACGTCGTACTGCTGGCGCGGGATGCGCTTGCGCAGGCGCTCGGTCATCTCCTTGCCGCGCTCGTAGGCCTTGTCGCGGTGCACGACCATGGAGAGCGCGTCGACCGTGTCGCCGGCCAGCAGCACGTCGAGCTTGACGAGGTTGGAGGGACGCAGGCCGATCGGCTCATAGTCCAGCGACGCGTAGCCCTTCGTGCGCGTCTTGAGCTGGTCGAAGAAGTCGAGCACGATCTCCGCCAGCGGCAGGTCGTAGGTGAGCTGGACGCGCTCGGAGCTCAGGTAGTGCATGCCCGCGTGGTTGCCGCGGCGCTCCTGGCAGAGCTCCATGATCTGCCCGATGTACTCCTTCGGGGTGAGGATCGAGGCGCGGATGTAGGGCTCGCGGACCTCGGCGATGCGCGCCGGGTCGGGCATGTCGGTCGGGTTGTGGACCGGTACCACGCTGCCGTCGGTGAGCGTGATCTCGAACTCCACGGACGGCATCGTCGCCATCAGCTCGAGGTCGTACTCGCGCTCCAGGCGCTCGCGCACGATGTCCATGTGCAGCAGTCCGAGGAACCCACAGCGGAAGCCGAATCCGAGCGCGTCTGACGTCTCCGGCTCCCAGGAGAGCGCCGCGTCGTTGAGCGTGAGCTTCTCCAGCGCGTCGCGCAGCTCCGGGTAGTCGTCGTTGTTCATCGGGAACAGGCCGCAGAACACCATCGGCTTGACGTCGCGGTAGCCGGGCAGCGGCTGCTCGGCGGCGTTGCGCGCCTTGGTGGTCAGCGTGTCGCCGACGCGCAGCGTCGTGACGTCCTTGATCCCGGTGATCAGGTAGCCCACCTCGCCGGCGCTCAGCTGCGCGGCCGGGAGCTGGGCGGGCGTGAAGAAGCCGATGTCGTCGATCTCGGCCTCGGTGCCGGCCGCCATCGCGCGCACGGTCTCGCCCTTCTTGAAGGTGCCGTCGACGACGCGGATGTAGGCGATCACGCCGCGGTACTGGTCGTACTCGGAGTCGAAGATCAGCGCGCGCGGCGGCGCGTCCGGGTCGCCATGCGGCGGCGGCACCCGCCGCACGATCTCCTCGAGCAGTTCGTCGACGCCCTCGCCGGTCTTTGCGGAGATGCGCTTGACCTCGTCGGCCGACTCGCCGATCAGCTCGGCGATCTCCTCCCCCACGCGCTCGGGCTCGGCGCCGGGCAGGTCGACCTTGTTCATGGTCGGGATCAGCTCCAGCCCGGAGTCGATCGCCAGGTAGGTGTTGGCGACCGTCTGCGCCTCGACGCCCTGGCTCGCATCGACCACCAGCAGCGCGCCCTCGCACGCGGCCAGGGACCGGCTCACCTCGTAGGTGAAGTCCACGTGGCCGGGCGTGTCGATCAGGTGCAGCTGGTAGGTCTCGCCGTCCTGCGCCGTGTAGAAGACGCGCACGGCCTGCGCCTTAATGGTGATCCCGCGCTCGCGCTCGAGGTCCATGCTGTCCAGGAGCTGCGCGCGCATGCTGCGCGGGTCCACGGTGTGGGTGAGCTCGAGGATGCGATCGGCCAGCGTCGACTTGCCATGGTCGATGTGGGCGATGATCGAGAAGTTGCGGATGTGCTGCTGGTCGGACAATTCGCTACGTACATTACGAGTCCTGCCTCGCAGCGAGGCTTCGCCTGCTGGCTCATCACCGCTTCGCTCGCCCCAGTCTCCGTGCAAACAGATCGGTGACCTGCCGCGCCTCGGGGATCGGGAGCCACAGCACCCACGCCATGTAGACCGCTCCGCCGAGCGCCAGACCGCCGCCGACCGAGATCAGCTGGCCGAGGAACGATGTGCCAAAGATGTGGTCGAGCGCCCACCAGGTGCCGTAGGAGACCTCGGCGAGCAGTCCCGCGCCGACCAGCATCCCGAAGCACGCGAGCAGCGTCTCGCGCAGCTCCAGCCCGCCCAGCAGCGGATCCAGGTAGCGCGTCTCGAGCAGCGTCAGCAGCGCGTTGGAGATCACCGTGCCCAGCACCACGCCGGCGATGCCCAGCGGCTTGTACAGCGCGAGCGAGATCGCCGTGTTGACGACGAGCGAGATGCCGGCCAGCGCCGTCGGCAGCCACGGGCGCATGAGCGAGAAGAACGTGCGCGTGAGCAGCAGGTTCCAGCCGCTGAACGGCAGGCTGAACGCGAACACGAACAGCGCCTCCGACACCAGCTTGGTCGACTCGGCGTCGAACTCGCCGCGCTGATAGACGAGCCGCACGATCGGCGTCGCCAGGACGGCGATCGCCGCTGCCGACGGGATCAGCAGCAGCGCGATCTGCCGCGCGCCGACGCCCGTGAGCGCCCGCAGGCCGGCGAAGTCGCTGCGCGACGCGAGCCGGCTGAGCTGCGGGAACAGCACGGTCGCCACCGCGACGCTGAACATCCCCTGCGGCAGCATGTAGATCCGGAACGCGGCGTCGATGGCGCGCGGCGCCTGGTCGGAGATCAGCGAGCCGATCGTCGAGTTCAGGACGAGGTCGATGTTGATCAGCCCGAGCCCGACCGACACCGGCAGCATCAGCATCAGGACCTGGCGCACGCGCGGGTCGCCGCGGCTGGGCAGCCGGATGCGGAAGACCGGGAAGCCGATCGCCCGCAGCGCCGGGATCATCATCCCGAGCTGCACGAGCGTGCCCAGCACGACGCCGATCGCGTACGCGTAGATCTTGTTCGGCCCCTCGAACAGCGGCGCGAACCCGACCATCCCGGCGATGATCACCAGGTTCCAGACCAGCGGCGCGATCGCGGGGATCGTGAAGTGGTCGTGCGCGTTGAGGATGCCGACGGCGAGCCCGTTGAGCCCCAGCAGGACGATGATCGGGAACAGCACCTGGCTCAGCCCGACGCACAGGTCGTCGAGCGCCGGCGTGAAGTCGGGTCCCGTGAACAGCGGGATGAGCACCGGCGCGAGCAGGATGAACAGCAGCGAGATCGCGCCGAGCGCGACGAGCAGCAGGCCGGCCAGCGCGCTCGCCAGCAGGTAGGCCTCGCGCTTGCGTTTGTGCTCGAGCAGGTCGCTGAACACGGGCACGAACGCGGACGAGAGCGCCGCGTCGGCGACCAGCGCGCGGATCAGGTTCGGGATCTGGAACGCGAGCGTGAACGCCGACGCGGCCCCGGACGTGCCGAACATGCTCGCCGCGACGACCTCGCGGATCAGGCCCGCGATGCGCGAGAGCCCGGTGGCGGCTGAGAAGATCGCCGTGTTGACGGCCGTCCTGCGCCGCCCTGGTGACGTCTGGGCTTCCAACCGGCGCGCTATAGTACGCGCCCGCTGCGGCAGTCCCCGCGGCGCTTTCGTATGGCCAACATCAAGTCACAGATCAAGCGCAACGACCGCTCCAAGCGCGAGCGGTTCGAGAACCGCCACTACACGTCTCAGATCAAGACGTACTTCCGGCGTCTCGAGGCCGCCGTGACCGCCGGCGACGACGATCAGGTCGCCGCCACGCACCGCAAGCTCGTGTCGCTGATCGACAAGGCCGTCAAGCGCGGCGCGCTGCACAAGAACACGGGCGGGCGCAAGAAGGCCCGCGCCGAGCGCCTGCGCCGTCCGGATTAAGGCCGGGGCAGCCCCTCCGCCCCACCCCGATCATCCGTCCTTAACCTAGATTTCGCCGATCAGGTCCGTCTCCGCCCGCTGCGCGGACAGCGGCTGCATGCCGGCCGCGATCCGCTCGTCCGCGCGGATCACGTGCATGACCGCGTTGATCAGCGCGAGGTGCGTGAACGCCTGGGGAAAGTTGCCGAGGTGCCGGCCCGAGCGCGGGTCGATCTCTTCCGCGTACAGATGCAGCGACGAGGCGTAGCCGAGCAGCTTCTGGCACAGGTCGCGGGCGATGTTGTGCTCGCCGATCTCGCTCAGCGCGCTCACCAGCCAGAACGAGCAGATCGTGAACGTCCCCTCGTCGCCGACGAGCCCGTCGTCGGTGTCCTCGACCTTGTAGCGCAGCACGAGCCCGTCGACCGTGAGGTCGTTGGCGATCGCCATCACCGTCTTGCGCACGCGCTCGTCGCCGGGCGGGAGGAACCGCACCAGCGGGATCAGCAGCGCTGAGGCGTCCAGCGCGTCGGTGTCGTAGTGCTGCGTGAAGACGCCGTCCTTGCAGCCGCGCTCGAGGATGTCGGCCTTGATCTCGTCGGCCTTCAGCTGCCACTCGTCGGCGCGCTCGTGCTGCTCGCGCAGGCGCGCGAGACGCGCGCCGCGATCGCACGCGACCCAGCACATGACCTTGCTCGAGAGGAAGTGGCGCGGCTCGCCGCGGACCTCCCAGATGCCGCGGTCGGGCAGCTGCCAGTTCGCGATCGCCGCCTCCACGAGCCGCTCGATCAGCGGCCAGCGCCGCTCCGGCAGGTGGTCGCGCGACTTGGCGTGCAGGAAGATCGAGTCCAGCATCGTCCCCCACACGTCGTGCTGGCGCTGGTTGTACGCGCCGTTGCCGATCCGCACGGGCCGGGCGTTGTTGTAGCCCGACAGGTGGTCGAGCGTCTCCTCGGGCAGCTCGCGCTCGCCCTGGATGCCGTACATGATCTGCAGGTCGTCGGCCTGGGCGGCGTCCTGCATGAAGTAGAAGTAGTCGTTGGCCTCCCACTCGAAGCCGAGCGAGTGCAGGCCCCAGAGCGTGAACGTGCTGTCGCGCACCCACGAGTAGCGGTAGTCCCAGTTGCGGATGCCGCCGGGCGTCTCCGGCAGGCTCGTGGTGGCGGCGGCGATCATCGCGCCGGTGGGCGCGTAGGAGAGCCCCTTGAGCACGAGCGCGGAGCGCTGCAGGTACTGGCGCCACGGATGGTCCGGGAACGTCCCGTGGGCGAGCCAGGCGTGCCAGAAGTCTGCGGTGCGGACCAGCCGCTCGTAGGCCTCGGTGTACGTCTTGGGCCCGGGATGGTCGGAGAACGCGAGCGCCACGAACGCGGTGTCGCCGTCCTTGAGCGTGCTGACGGCGCGGACGCGCGAGCCCTCGAAGCCGGCGCGCAGGTCGGTGGTCAGCGTGAGCTTGGTCGGCCAGCCCTCGACGGTCGCGACCGCCTCGTTGTAGCCCGGGCCGACGTACTCCCACTGCGCGTAGCGGCGGCCGTAGTCGAAGATCGGGTCGCATTCCAGATGGACCTCGACCGAGCCGTTGACGCAGCGCATGGTGCGCAGCAGCACGTGCTCGGCGTCGTGGTCGGTGGGGGCGCGGCGGTGCGTGCTCGAGCGCTCGTCGGTGTCGTGCCACGGGCCGATCAGCAGCACGTCGCGGACGATCAGCCAGCCCTGCCGCGTGCCCCAGCTCGTCTCCAGGACGTTCGTGCCGGGCAGGTAGCGGCGGGCCGCCGGGACCATCGTGTCGGCCGGACCGAGGCGGAACGTCCCGGCGTCGCGGTCCAGCAGCGCGCCGAACACGCTCGGGCCGTCGAAGCGGGGCAGGCACATCCACTCGATCGCGCCGCTCGGGGCGACCAGGGCACAGGTCTCGCAGTCGGAGAGGAAGGCGTACTCGGCGATCGGGGGGAACGGCGAGACGAGCGGTGGATCGGAGTGATCGAGCGACATGGGTGGCGGAATCGTTGCAGGTTGCGAGGTTCGGCCCCGCAACTTTTCCGCCTGCCGGGCGCGTTCGTGCGGCCGTCACCGCGCTCGCGCGGCTCGCCGCGCGACTGGGTTTCAGGCCGTCGCCGCGAGCACGGCCTTCAGTGCCACGGTCTCCTCGCCGAGGCCGCCCCGGCCGCCGACCCCGCCGCGGCTCTCCAGCTCGAAGTCGGCGAACGCCGCCAGCGCGCGCCGGAACGCCTCGGCGTCGCGGCGCTCGACGTCGGCGACCAGCTTGGACGCCTGCCGCGGGCTCATCCGCAGCGCCTTCTTGACCTGTGCCGCCGACTGGCCCTGCTGGAGCGCGTCGGCGACCGCGAGCGCCTCGCGCAGCTTGCGCGCGACCGTGTAGGTGAGGCCGGGCAGGCGCTCGCCCTGGCCGCGCAACTCGAGCAGCACGCGGGTGGCGGTCCGCCGGTCGCCGGCGATCAGCGCGTCCGTGAGCGTCCAGACCTTGCGCTCGGCCGAGCTCGCGCACGCCTCCTGCACGGCGTCGAGGTCGATGTGCGCATGCGGCCCGTGCTCGAGCGCGAGCTTCTCCAGCTCCCGCAGGAGCCGCTGCTGGCGCTCGCCGACCTGGGCGACCAGCGCCTTGGCGGCGTCCGGGTCGAGCTGGAGCTCGAGCGCGGCGGCCTGGGCGGCGAGCCACTTCGGCAGCTCCCACGGCTTGACGGTGGACTCCTCGGCGACCTGGCCGCCGACGGCCTCGACGGCCTTGCGCAGCTTCGCGGGCGCCTTCGCGCGGGCGTCCTCGCGCGCGAAGAAGGCGACCGTGAGGTCCTCGGCGGTCTTCAGCGCGGCGGCGATCGTCTCGACGTCGGCGTCCTTCCAGCGCTCGACCCCGTCGGCGATCACGAAGCGCCGGCCGATCGCGAACGTCATCGCGGTCAGCGCGCCCTCGATCGCCTCCGGCGTGCACGCGTCGTTCTCGAAGACCTCCACGCCGGCGGTGCCGGCCGCGTCCTCGGCCATCGCGCGCAGGCGCGCGCGGCGCTCGGAGATGCGGCCGTGGTCGTCGCCGTGAATCAGGTACGCGGTGCGGAACGCGGGCACGGCGTTGGAGGTTAGAGGGGGCGCCGGTTGGCCCGGCGCCCCCGATGTACCGTCGCCCGAGGTCCGAACTTGAGAGGACGGAGGGCGAAACCGTATTTACGGTGCTGTCGTCGACAGCGTGAACGTCAGCGTCTTGCCGTAGGTCCCGGTCCGCAGGCCCTCGGTGGAGTCGATGTGCTGGCGCACGGCGACCGCCGTGGTGTCGTTGGCGGCGACGTCGCCGTAGTGCTTGAGCAGCAGCGGCGTGCCGTCGGTGTGCAGCGGCGCGAACGGGCCGCCCGCCTGCAGCTGCAGCGGCTGCGCGAGCGCGCGGGCGCCGTTGACCAGCCGGCCGGTCGAGCTGGCGCTCGCGTCGAGCACGCTCAGGTCGGCGGTCTCGGCCGACGACGTGACGGTGGCCGTGGTGGTGCCGTCGTAGTCCTTGCCGACGCCCGGTTGGAACGGACCGAGGACGACCGTCCCGCCGAGGGTCAGCGACAGCGTCGCCGGCACCGTGCCGGTCACGTCGCCGTTGACGCCGCCGTTGAGCTGGAACGTCGCCAGCGGCGGGTCGTGGTCGGAGATCCCGGTTCCGTCCGGGACCGCGCGCTCGTAGTAGTCGTTGTCGAAGTGCATGTAGCGCATGTCGGTCACGCGCGAGGTCAGGCCGGGGCTGACCAGGATGTGGTCGAGCGTCTGCAGGTGGCCCTGGAACTTGTACGAGTACGCGAGGCCCTGCGGCGCCTTGTTCCACAGGTTCGTGAGCGTCCCGCCCTGCGTGAGCCGGGTGAGCGTGTCCGAGAACTCGAAGTCGTTCAGGTCGCCCGAGGTGATCACGTTCTTGCCCGCGGCGACCATCGCCGCCGCCTGCTGGCGCAGGTACTCGGCCTCGGCGATCCGGCACGCGTTCTCGTGGCCCTGCGAGGCGAAGTGGTTGCTGATGACCGTCGCCGCGACGTCGCCCTTGGCGATGTCGAGCGCGAATGGCGCGCGGTCGTACAGCTTGCCGCCCGCGAGATCGCAGGTTCCCTCGCTGTGCGCGTTGTAGGTCTCCGCCTGGCCGAGCAGGCGCGGATTGGCGGCGGTGACGCCGTTCTTGATCAGGAAGCCGGTGGCGATCCCGCGGCCGTCGTTGTTGGTCGTGATGTAGGGCGTGTAGTTGCCCAGCGCCTGGGCGAGCCCGGTCAGCGCGTTGGCGCCGTCCGCGAAGACGGCGACCTCCTGCATGGCGATCACGTCGGGCTCCTTGAGGAAGCTCCGGATCGCCTTGACGATGTGATCGGTCTTCTCGGCGTACTCCTGCGCCGTGATCGTGTGCCCGTCGTTCTCCTTGCCGACCGGGAAGTAGTTCTCGACGTTGAACGAGGCGTAGCGCAGCGTGCTCGGCGGCTGCGCCGGCGCCGCCGGCGGATAGGCGGCGTTGATCGGGCCGCGGATGATCGTCGGCGTCGGGCTGTTCAGCTGCGGCATCACCTCGTAGAAGCTGAACGTGTAGGTGAGCGGGCCGACGACGTTCTGGACGCCGTCGAAGAGGTCGAGGTCGACCTGGGTGTCGCTGCGCCAGGTCAGGCGCGGGTCGGACGGATTGTGGGCGCCGCCGTCGGCCGCGATGCCGATCTCGTCCGGCGCGTCCGACCACGGCGTGGTGGTCGCCGCCGCGCTGTTCTTGCGAAACAGGCGCGAGAAGGGGCCGGCGCCGGGCTGGACGAAGACGTCGCGGAACTTGGTCGTGCCGCCGCCCGTGGCGATGCCGTCGGCCAGCCGGACGCGCATGCCCTGCAGGCTGCGGTAATAAGGCCGGGTGGCGGCATCCTGGGACGCGGCGCGGGCCGGGTCGATGTCGATCGGCGCCGGCAGCGGGTTGTTGCGCGAGTTGACGGTCGCGGCCTGGTCGAGATCGAACTGCTTGGCGTCGGGCGTGCTGGGCGAGTCACCGCCCGCCGGAACGAGCTCGACGAGCCCGAACTGCGTGAAGATCTTGCCGCAGATCGTGATGTCGGCGCCGACGTCGGCGGCCGGATTCGCCGCGGGCCGGCGGATGCTCGAGACGAACAGGGCCTCGGAGGTCGTCGCCGCCGGGTCGTGGGTGGCCTGCTGGACCCAGATGCCCGCGTCGGCCTTGAAGACGTTGTCGAAGTTGGAGCCGTATAGATCGTCAACGCCGGTGACGATTCCGCGGATCTTGACGGTCTGGCCGTTGCGCGGCGAGTTGGCGCCGAGGGTCTGGATGTCGCTGATCGGGATGATGCTCGCGGTCGTGCACGGGTCGGCGACCGCGCAGGGCGCGCCGCAGTTCTCCGGTGCCATCGCTTGCGGGCCGGTGAAGTCGGCGGCGTTGTCGTCGGTGTCCTGCGTACCGGCGTTCTTGCGCAGGAACGCGGTGTTGGTGCCCGACGTCGGAAGCGCGAGGCCGCCGCCCTCCTTGTAGGCCGCGGCGGCGCCGGTGAGCGCGCTGTGGCCGGCGGCGTCGATCACCCCGCCGGCGGCGTTGCGCAGCTGCAGCCCGCCGGTGTCCGTGATGCCGGTTCCGTACGAGACGTCGCCCGGCACGGTTCCCGAGTAGCCGGAGGCGGCGGTGTTCGTGAACAGGAACGACTTGCCGACCGGCAGGCTCACGCCTGGCGGGACGCTGGCGCGAGCACTTGCCGTGCCGGCGCTGTTGGTGCCCCAGACCTGCCAGCCCCCGATGTCCTGCGCCGTCGCCGACACGTTCTTGATCTGGATGAACTCGTCGTTGCCGCCGCTCGGCCCGCGCACGGCGAACTGGGCGATGACGACGGTGGTCGAGGCGGCGAACGCGCTTGGCGCGAGCAGCGCCGCGGCGATCAGTGCCGCGGCCGCGACGGCCGGGAGGCGGAGTTTCACGGTGGGGGATTCCTTTCCGTGCATCGACGACAGACGTCGGGCAAGCTACCGGTGCCGCAGGCGACGAAGTGACGGTTCGGTGATCGAGGCGCGGCCTTGCGCACCGTGCGAGCGTGTACGCGCCCGCGACGATGTCCGGCTGCAGACGCCGCGCCCGCACGGGGACGTACGTGACCGCATCCGGGCGCTGCGGCACGGAGCGAGGTGGAGGTGTCGAGACGCAGCTCTAGCGCTCGAGCCATATCCGTCCTCCGGCGGCGTGCACGCGGACCGTGCCGTCGCGGTCGGTGCGCACGATCGACGGCACCGCGCGCCTCAGCGCCGCGAGCGTCGCCGGCGCCGGGTGGCCGTAGGTGTTATGGCGGCCGACTTCGATCGCCGCGATGCGCGGGCGCAGGGTCTCGAGCAGGGCGGGCAGGCCCGCGTCGGCGCTGCCGTGGTGGGCGACCTTGAGCACGTCGACCGGGGCGAGGTGGAGCGGACCGGTGACGTTGCTCTCGGCGTCCGCGGTAAGCAGCGCGCTCACGCCGGCGGCTTGGACGCGCGCGACGACGGCGCGGTCGTTCGGGTTGCCGGTGGGCCTGAAGCCAGGCGCGGGCGCCGGCGGCCACAGGATCGCGAGCTCGAGCCCGCCCAGCCTGAGCACCTCGCCGGCCTGCGGCGCGACGATCCGGCGGCGGCTCGCCGCCAGGGCACGCTGGACGGGCGACGCCCACCCGGCGCCGCCGTCGACGATCAGCGCGGGATGGACGTGGTCGATCACGGCAGGGGCCGCGCCCTCGTGGTCGGCCTGCGCGTGCGTGAGCACGAGCGCGTCAAGCCGTTTCACGCGGGCCTCGCGGAGGCGCGCCAGGATCGGCCCGTCCGACGGCCCGGTGTCGACGAGCACCGCGGCGCCGTCGAGCTGGAGCAGCGTCGCGTCGCCCTGCCCGACGTCCAGGAACGAGATCACCAGCTCGCCGCGCGCGAGCGCAGGCGGAGCGCTCCGGGCGTGGGCGGCGCCGGCGGCGACGACGGCAGCCAGCCCGGCGCCCACGACGGCGAGACGCCGGCGCGGGCCGGGCCGACGCAGCGCGGCGGCGGGCCCCGTCCCGGCTCCCGCGGCGCCCGGCCACGGCTCTCTCCCCCACCTCCGCACCGCAGCGGCGGCCGCGGCGACCAGCGCCGCCCACACGCCGAAGACGGCCGGCGGCGGGGCGTGGACCGCGATCGCGGCCAGCGGCGCGCGCGCCGCCGTGTGGGCGACCCACTCGATGAACACCAGCAGCGGCGCGGTGAGCGCCGTGAAGGGGGCGGCCAGCACCGGTGACGCTTGCGCGGCGGCCGCCGAGAGCATGCCGAGCCACATGACCGGCGCGACCGCAGGCGCGGCGAGGAGGTTCGCCGGAAGCGAAGCGGGCGAGACCTGCCCGAAGTACAGCGCCATCAGCGGCGCGGTCCCGAGCGTCGCCGCCACCGTGATCGCCGCGGCCTCCGCGACCGGCCGCGGGAGGCGGAGCGCGAACGCGGCGCTCAGCGGCGCGCCGGCCGCGAGCAACGCGGCCACGGCCGCGAAGGAAAGCTGCCAGCCGGGCTCACCGGCCGTGCGCGGGTTGATCGCGAGCGTGACCGCGGCGGCCAGGCCGAGCGCGTACCAGCGTTGCGCCGGCTGGCCGGCGAGCGCGGCGACCAGGCCGGCGATCCCCATCACGCCGGCGCGCTGGATCGACGGGCCGCCTCCGGCGAGCGGGACGTAGACGGCGATCAGGGCCGCGGCGAGGAACAGGCGCGGCCGCAGCGCGAGGCCCGTGAGCGCGCCCGCGAACAGGACCAGGACGGCGAGCAGCATGACGTTCTGACCGCTGACGGCGAGGATGTGGGCGAGCCCGGAGCGCTGGAAGTCGTCGCGAACCGACTCGCTCAGCCGCTCGTCCTCCCCGAGCACCATCCCGCGCAGCAGCGCCGCGTCTTTGGGCTTCAGATGCGCTTCCAGGCCGTGCTCGGCACGACGGCGCATCGCGTCAAGCGCCCCAGCGAGCCCGCCGCGAGTCCGCCCGGTGCGCGTGACCCTCGACGCGTCCAGGGCCGCATGCGCGTTGCGCCGCCGCTGGTAGGCGTCGAACCTGCCGAGCGGCGCGACGCGCCCGGAGACCAGGAGCTCTTCCCCGATCTCCGGCCACGGGCCGTCGTACGCGTACCCGCGCACGCGCAGCACCGCCTGCTCAGCGGCGCCCGGGCCGTCGAGGACGCGCACCCGGGCCACGGCCGGCCCGCTCACGCGCTCCCGCACGGGCTCCAGGAGCGTCACGCGCGCATTCACACGCCGCCCGTGCATGCGCGCGAGCACTCCCGCGTCGAGCGCGTCGAGCCGCGCATGCGCAAGCCCAGCGCCCGCGATCACGGCGGCCGCGGCGACGATCGCGGCCGGGCGGCGCCCCGCGACGACGGCGGCCGCCAGCGCGGACCCGAGCACCGCGGCGGGCGCGGCGAAGCCGAGCAGCAGGCCCGCGACGAGCGCGGCGAGGACGACGTGGCGCGGGTGCGCCCGCGCCGCCGCGAGCCCACGGCCGGCCGCTCGAACGCCGGCGCGGCTCATGCGCTGCACGACGACGCTCCGCGGCGCTTTCACGCGCGGGCCACCGGGACGCGAGGGCCACCGCCACTCGGCGCGGCTGCTCGCAGCATCACATCCGCACCTGCTCGCGCAGGGCGGCGAGCTTCTTCTCGCCGATCCCCGGGATCTGGTCGAGGTCGTCGACGGAGCCGAACCCGCCGTGCGCGGTGCGGAAGTCGATGATCTTCTGCGCCGTCGTGGGGCCGACGCCGTCGAGCGTGTCGAGCTGCTCGAGCGTGGCGGTGTTGAGGTTGACGGGCTGCGCCGGCGTGGCCGCCGCCGTCGACGGAGCGGCCGCCGATGCCGTCCGCGGCGGGCGGCGCGGGACCAAGACCTGGCGGCCGTCCTCGAGTTTCGCCGCCCGGTTGATCTGGCTCAAATCCGCGTGCGCCGTGGCTCCGCCCGCGCGCTCGAGCGCGTCCTGCACCCGGGCGCCCTGCGCCATCCGGTACACGCCCGGTTTGCGCACGGCACCGGCCACGTCGACGATCAGGCGCCCGCCGAGCCCGTCCTCGCGCGCGAGCGCGACCGTCGCCGCCGGTGGCACCGATGCGTGGCCGGCCGGATGCGAGCGCGCGAGATACCAGGCGGTGAGGAGGACGAGGGCGACGGCGGCCGCGCCCCAGGCGGCGAGCTTGCGTGGGTCGCGATCGGGCATGTCGCGCACCTTGCCGTGGGGCCCGGCAACGGATCTAGACGCGATCGTGCCGGTTCACGCGCGAAAGTGTGAAGAAAGCGCGACGCGGCGCGACGCGGCGCGGCTCAGCGCACGACGAAGTTCACGAGCTTCGACGGCACCACGACGACCTTCAGCACCTGCTTGCCGTCGATGTGCGCCTGCACCTTCGGCCGCTCGCGTGCGAGGCTCTCGAGCTCCTCGCGTGATGCGGTCGCGGAGGCCTGGATACGGTCGCGCAGCTTGCCATTGACCTGGACGACGATCTCGATCACGTCGCGCTCGAGCAGTCCCAGGTCGGCCTCGGGCCACGGCTGCTCCCACACGCGCTCGCCGGTCAGCATCTCGAACACGTCCGCGCCCGTGTGCGGCGCGAACGGGAAGATCAGGGAGGCGGCGGTCGCAGCGGCGTAGTGCAGCGTCGCCGGCGAGACGGCGTCGCGCCGCCGGTACGCCGCGTTCACCAGCTCCATCACGGCGGCGATCGCGGTATTGAACGCGAAGCGGCCCGCCATGTCGTTGGTGACCTTGTCGATCGCCCAGTGCGCCTTGCGCATCAGCTCCAGATCGTCTCCGGCGGGCGTGTCCAGCGGCCCCAGCAGCGGCTGCACGCCGGTCGTCTGGGCGACGTCGGCGCCCAGGCGCCAGAGCCGGCCCAGGAACCGGTGCACGCCCTCGACGCCCTCGTCGGTCCAGTCGGCGTCCTGGTCGGGCGAGCCGATGAAGAGGATGTAGCAGCGGGCCGTGTCGGCGCCGTAGCGCTCGACGTAGGACACGGGGCTGACCATGTTGCCCTTCGACTTGGACATCTTCGCCCCGTCGCGGGTGATCATCCCCTGCGTGAACAGGGCCTTGAACGGCTCCTGCGAGCCGAGCAGGTCCATGTCCGCCAGCGCCTTCACGAAGAAGCGCGCGTACATCAGATGCAGGATCGCGTGCTCGACGCCGCCGATGTACTGGTCGACGGGCGTCCACGAGTCGAGGATCTCGCGGTCCCAGGCGGCCTCATCGTTCCGAGCGTCGCAGTAGCGCAGGAAGTACCAGGACGAGTCGACGAACGTGTCCATCGTGTCGGTCTCGCGGCGCGCGGGCCCGCCGCACTCGGGGCACGTGGTCGCGACCCAGTGCTCGGCCGCGGCCAGCGGGGAGCGCCCCTGGGGCGCGTAGTCCTCGATCTCCGGCAGCAGGACGGGCAGGTCGGACTCCGGCACGGGAACCATCCCGTGCCGCTCGCAGTAGACGATCGGGATCGGGCAGCCCCAGTAGCGCTGGCGCGAGAGCAGCCAGTCGCGCAGGCGGTAGTTGATCGAGCGGTGGCCCTTGCCCTCGCGGTCCAGCCAGTCGACGATCTTCTCCAGCGCGTCGCGGTTGTGCAGGCCGTCGAACTCCGGCGCGGAGTTCACCAGCGGACCGTCGCCCATGTACGGAAGCTCGTCGTGCGTCCCCCCGACGACGCGCCGGACCGGCAGCTTGAAGACCTGCGCGAAGCCGAAGTCGCGCTCGTCGTGCCCCGGGACCGCCATCAGCGCGCCGGTCCCGTACTCCATCAGCACGTAGTCGGAGACGAACATCGGGATCGGCTCGACCGTTGACCGGGTTGATCACGTGCCGGCCCAACGGCACTCCGGTCTTCCTGCGCTCGGTGTCCGCCCGCTCCTCCTTGGACTCCGTGAGCACCTTGTTGACGTACTCGTGGACCTCGTGCTCGTGCTCGGTGCCGGCGGCGAGCTTGTACACGTCCGGATGCTCCGGCGCCATGACGAAGAACGTCGCGCCGAACAGCGTGTCCGGGCGGGTGGTGAAGACGGAGTAGTCGGTGCCGATCTCAGGGCACGAGAACGTCACCTCGGCGCCTTCGGAGCGGCCGATCCAGTTGCGCTGCATCGTGACCACGTGATGCGGCCAGTCGATCGTGTCGAGGTCGTCGAGCAGGCGGTCGGCGTAGTCGGTGATGCGGAAGAACCACTGCTCGAGCTGGCGCAGCTCGACCAGCGTGCCGCAGCGCTCGCAGTGGCCGTCGATGACCTGCTCGTTGGCGAGCACGGTCTGGTCCTTGGGGCACCAGTTGACGGCCGCCTCCTTGCGGTAGGCCAGCCCGCGCTTGTACAGCTGCAGGAAGATCCACTGCGTCCAGCGGTAGTAGCGCGGCTCGTGGGTGGCGAACTCGCGCGACCAGTCGATCGAGATGCCCCACTGGCGCATCTGCTTCTGGAACGACGCGATCGACTCCTCGGTCGCCTGACGAGGCGGCACGCCGGTCTTGATCGCGTTGTTCTCGGCCGGAAGGCCGAACGCGTCGTAGCCCATCGGGTGCAGCACGCGCATGCCGTTGCGGCGGCGGAAATGGGCCACCGCGTCGCCGACCGAGTAGTTCTTGAGGTGCCCCATGTGGGGCTCGCCGCTCGGGTACGGCAGCATCTCGAGCACATACGAGCGCGGAACGTCGTCGTCGAGGTCGTTCGTGACCTCCCAGGTGCGCTCCGCTTCCCAGATCCTCTGCCACTTCGGCTCGATCTGGCGCGGGTCGTAGCGGTGCTCTGACATGAGGCGCGGAGGTTAGCGCTCGCCCCTCTGCGTTCCCCGGAGTGGCGCGGCTTTCCGTCCGAGACACGAACTAGTGTTCGTGTCACGATGAATCCGAGTGCGAAAGGATCCATTGCCGAGGCGGCTATCGCCGCCGAGGCCGTAAAGCTGGGGGTGGTGGTCCTGCGCCCGCTCGTCGAGGGCCGCCGCTATGACCTGATGTTCGACATTGACGGGATGCTGCTGCGAGTCCAGTGCAAGTGGGGCAACTGCAAGGGCGCGGTGATCGCGGCGCACATCGGTACGTGCCGCCTCACGCCTCGCGGCTACGTTCGAACGACCTACGCTGCCTCGGAGATCGATGCGATCGGCATCTACTGCGCCGAACTCGACGAGTGCTACCTGGTGCCGGTGAACGACGTCGCAGGTCAGTCGTATTTGCATCTGAGACTGACGCCGGCTGCCAACAACCAGGAACTCGCGATAAAGTACGCCGCGACGTACGAGCTCAAAGGGGCCATAGCTCAGCTGGGAGAGCGCGTGGCTGGCAGCCACGAGGTCGGGGGTTCGAGCCCCCCTGGCTCCACTCCACGAGAGGCCGCCTGATGGCGGCCTTTCGCGTTCCTGGCGCGCCGCGTGCGAGGGTGGCGGAAGCGTCGTCGCGGGACCGCGCGCCCCGGGGCGCTACTCGACGTGCCGCTTCGGCGCCTCGCCCCACAGCTGCTCGAGGCGGTAGTAGTCGCGCGCCTCCGGCGTGAAGATGTGGACGATGACGTCGAGGTAGTCCATCAGGATCCAGCGCGATTCCGTCAGGCCTTCGACACGCCGCGGCAGCAGGCCGTGCTGCTTCTTCATGTTCTCGTGGATGCGGTCGTGGATCGCCTTCGTCTGGCGGTCCGTGCCTCCCGAGGCGATGACGAAGTAGTCGGTGTAGCCGAGCACGCCGCGGAGGTCGAGCTCGACGACGTCCTGCGCCTTGACGTCGGACGCGTAGCCGGAAACCAGCTCGGCGAGCTTGGCCGGGTCCAGGGGCTGGGATTGCGGCGAGGCGCTCATGCGTACAGCCCTTCGGCGGCGATGTACGCCGCGACGGCGTCGGGAACCAGGTAGCGGAGCGGGCGGCCGGTGGCGACCCGGCGGCGGATCATGGAAGAAGAGATGTCGAGACGGGGCATGTCGAAGAAACGGATACGGTCGGTGCCGGCCAGCCCGGCGAGGCGCTCCGTGATGTCGGAGCGCCGCACGCCCTCGCGCTCGGCGACGCCGAGCGCGGCGAGTGAAAGGACGGCCTCCGGCTCATGCCAGGTCGGCAGCGCGTGGGCCATGTCGCCTCCCACGATGAACGTCAGCTCGTCCTCTGGGCTGGACTCATGCAGCCTCCGCAGAGTATCGACCGTGTAGGACCGCCCCGGTACGTCGGCTTCGATTCGTGACACCTCGAAGCGCCGATCGTCGCCGACAGCGGCGCGGCAGAGCGCGATCCGGTGGTCGACGCCGGGGTCGGCCTCGACCTCCTTGTGCGGCGGCTCGAAGACCGGGATCCAGATGACGCGATCGAGCTCGAGCTGGACGAACGCCTCCTGCGCGCAGACGAGGTGCGCGAGATGCGGCGGGTTGAAGGTCCCGCCGAGAAGGCCGAGGCGCGCCACTAGCGGCGGGTCTGCCCGGGGACGCCGGAAGCAATGCCCACGGGCGGCAGCCTAGGTGCGGACCAGGCCGCAGATGCCGGAAGCCATGCCCACGGGCGGCACCCTACGGCCGGACCTGGCCGTCGCCGTCGATCAGGTAGCGCGTCGAGCACAGCTCGCGCAGCCCGATCGGCCCGCGCGCGTGCAGCTTCTGCGTGGAGTTGCCGATCTCGGCGCCCATCCCGAACTCGCCGCCGTCGGTGAAGCGCGTCGAGGCGTTGACGTACACGCAGGCGGAGTCGACGCCGAGCTGGAACGCCCGCGCGGTGTCGCGATCGCGCGTGACGATCGCCTCCGAGTGCCCCGACGAGTAGCGCGCGATGTGCTCGATCGCCTCCTCGGCGGAATCGACCACGCCCACCGCGAGCTCGAGCGCCAGGTACTCCTCGGCCCAGTCGGACTCGCCGGCCTCGCCCATGTCGGAGAACACCGATCGAGCGCGCGAGTCGCCGTGCAGCGAGACGCCCGCCGCGCGCAGCTCGGCCAGCGCGACCGGCAGGAACTCGGAGGCGACCGACGAGTGCACGAGCAGCGTCTCCGCTGCGTTGCAGACGCCCGGACGCTGCGTCTTGGCGTTGAAGATGATCCGGCGCGCCATGTCCAAGTCCGCCGAAGCGTCGACGTAGACATGGCAGTTGCCCGACGCCGCGTAGATCACCGGCACGCGCGCGACCTCGCTCAACGCCTTCTTGAGCCCCTCGCCGCCGCGCGGGATGATCAGGTCGACGACGCCCTCCTGGGTCGCCAGCTCGGCCAGCTCCTCGCGCCCGCCGCCGGCCACTAGGACCAGCGAGCCCGACGGCAGTCCCGCGCCTTCGGCCGCCTCGCGGGCGATCGAGGCGAGCACCGCGTTCGAGTGGGCGGCGCTCGACGAGCCGCGCAGCACGACGGCGTTGCCGGACTTCAGGCACAGCGCCGCCGCGTCGATCGTGACGTTCGGCCGCGCCTCGTAGACCACCGCGACGACCCCCAGCGGCACGCGCACCTTGCGCACGTCGAGCCCGTTGGCGAGCCGCCCGCCGTCCACGACCTCGCCGACCGGATCGGGCAGCGCCGCGATCGCCCGCGCGCCGTCGGCGATCCCGCGCACGCGCGCCGGATCGAGCCGCAGCCGGTCCATCAGCGCGTCGGAGAGCCCCGACTCGCGCCCGGCCTCGAGGTCGCGCGCGTTCGCCTCCAGGATCTCGTCGAGTCGCGCTTCCAGCGCCGACGCGATCGCCAGCAGCGCGGCGTTCTTGGTGTTCGAGTCGACCGTCGCGAGCCGGCGCGCCGCCGCCTTCGCTTCGCGACAGAGATCGGTCACGGATGTCGTCACGGATGCCACGGGGTCCAGTCTAAGCACTGACCGAGTGCGCCCTTCGGCGCGGCACGAGCTGCGCGGGCAAGCAAGCCGTGAAGAATTCCGGTAGCGGCGGCAGCACGAAGTAGTCCCTGTGAACGGCTTCCTCGGTCGCCCGCGGCAGGATCTCGCGGATCTCGGCCGACTTGCGCCCCATCACCTGGCGCAGCTCGTCGGCCGAGTAGGAGGCGATCCCTTTCCCGACCACCGCGCCCTCGACGCGCACCGAGACCGCGTCGCCGGCGTCGAACTCGCCCTCCACGCCGACGATCCCGACCGGGAGCAGCGACGTGCCGTCCTCGCGCAGGGCGCGCGCGGCGCCCGCGTCGACGGCGACGACGCCCTGCGAAGGCTTCGCGTACTTGAGCCAGAGCTTGAAGGAGGACTGGCGCACGGTCTGCGGCGCGAAGCGCGTCCCGCCGGGCTCCCCCGCCCACGCGCGGGCGAGCAGACCGGACTCGAACCCGCTCCCGATCACCGTCGGGATGCCCGCGGCGGTCGCCATCTCGGCCGCCACCACCTTCGAGCGCATCCCGCCCGAGCCGAGCGCGGTCGTCTCGGCGCCGATGTCGAGCCCGGCGAGGTCACCCGGCCCGGTCACCTGGGCGACCAGCACCGCCGACGGGTCGATTCGCGGGTCCGCGGTGAACACGCCCGCCGTCGAGGTCAGCAGCAACAGCAGCGACGCGTCGGCCAGGATCGCGACCTGCGCGGCGAGGAAGTCGTTGTCGCCGAAGGAGATCTCGTCGGTCGTCGTCGTGTCGTTCTCGTTGATCACCGGCACGATCCGCCACTCGAGCAGCTTGCGCAGCGTGCGGCGCGCGTTGAGGTAGTGCGTGCGCGCGCTCATGTCGAAGAACGTCAGCAGCACCTGGGCGGACTGGATCCCGCGCTCGCGCAGGTGCTCGTCGTAGGTCCGGTACAGGCGGCCCTGCCCGACGGCCGACGCCGCCTGCAGCTCCTCGATCGCCCTTGGCCGCACCGGCAGGTCGAGCAGGTGCATCCCGCGCGCGATCGCGCCGCTGGTGACCACGATCGCGTCGACGCCCGACGCATGCAGGAGAGCCACCTCCTCGCACACGCGCGCGACGGCCGAGAGCCGCAACGCACCCGTGTCGTCGGCGACGACGGACGATCCGAGCTTCACGACCGCGACGGCCATGGGCGGAACCCTAGAACGGAGCGCCGGGATCCAGCTCGAACACGGTGCCGCCGATCTCGACCTCGTCGCCTCCTTCGAAGCCCGCGCGCTCGAGCGCCGCGATCACGCCCATCCGGTGCAGCCGCCGCTCGACCAGCGCCTGCGCCTCCTCGTTCTCCATGTCGTGGCGCGCGATCAGCCGCTCGACCGCCTCGCCGGTGACGATCCACTCGCCGGAATCCGCGCGCGCGATGTCGAACGCCCGCCCCGCGCCCGGGCGCAGGACCGCGAACTCGGCGACCTCGTCCTCCCCCGCCCCCTCGGGCGCCGGCTCGGCGACCGGCACCCGCGCGAGCAGCTCGTTGCGCAGCTCGACGAGCCCGAGGCCCGTCGCCGACGACGTCACCAGGACCGGGAAGCCGACCCGCTCGCGCCACTCGGCGGCCGCCGCGGCGGCCACCTCCGGCGGGACGAGGTCGGCCTTCGACAGCGCCAGCAGCCGCGGGAGCCCGGCCAGCCGCGGATCGTGCTCGGCCAGCTCGCGCTCGATCACCTCGAAGTTCGACACCGGCTCCGAGCCGTCCAGCGGGGCGAGATCGAGCACGTGCACCAGCAGCCGCGTGCGCTCCACGTGCGCGAGGAAGTCGTGCCCGAGCCCGGCCCCCTGGCTGGCGCCCTCAATCAGCCCCGGGATGTCGGCGATCACGAGCTGGCGATCGTCGGCGTCGATCGTCCCCAGCACCGGCTCCAGCGTCGTGAACGGGTACGCGGCGACCTTCGGCTGCGCGCGCGTCATCCGCGACAGCAGCGACGACTTGCCGGCGTTCGGGAGCCCGACCAGGCCGACGTCGGCAAGCAGCTTGAGGTGCAGCTCGACCGGCCCCTCCTCGCCCTCGAGCCCTTTCTCGGCCAGCCGCGGCGCCTGGCGCACGGCGCTGGCGAAGCGCTTGTTCCCGCGCCCGCCGATCCCGCCGCGCGCGAGCGTCACCTCCTGCCCGGGGCGCACGAGGTCATAGCGGCGGCCGTCCCAGCGCTCGACCTGCGTGCCCGGCGGCACCAGCACGAGCAGCGGCTCTCCGTCGGCGCCGTGCTTGAGGGCGCCCAGCCCGTGGCCGCCGCGCCCCGCGCGGTAGTGCCCGCGGCGCCGGAACGACTGCAGGTCGCGCAGCGAGTCGTCGCAGCGCAGAATCACGTCGCCGCCGCGGCCGCCGTCGCCGCCGTCGGGCCCGCCCTTGGGCACGTGGGCCTCGCGGCGGAACGACAGCGAGCCGTCGCCGCCGCGCCCCGCCTTCACCTCTATTTGCGCGCGATCGGCGAGCATCGTGCGGATAACGGTAGACGCACGCGTCGAGACGACCGCTCAGACGTCGTAGTCATTTGCATGACATGCTCAGCGGATCCTGAGTCTGACGGTCTACCCTCGAAATCGCCGGGAGCCTGACCCCCTCTCGGATCTCCGCTGAGCCTCGGACGTCCCTCCGTCCGGGGCTCAGCCATTAGATCATCCCTTTGGTGGATGGCGGGCGGCCGGCGACTCCATACGGTCTGCCGGTGCTCGACGCCACCGTTGAACGCGTCTACGCGGCTGCCCGCGCGGCCGCGGCCGACGACGAGTCGGCGGCGGAGGTCACCCGTCGCGTCCTCGTGGCCGACCCCCACGGCTCACCGGACGCGCTCGCCGTGCGTGGGGTGCGGCTGGCGGTCATGACCGCACCGCATCCCGCGTACGCGGCGATGGGATCCGACGAGCGCGAGGCCGTCGTGCTGGCCCGCGCGCTCGGCTTGACGGTGGACGAGATCGCCGAGCGGCTGGAGATCAGCCGCGCCGACGCGCTGGCGCGGATCTCGCGTGGCCTGCGGCGAACGCTGCCGCCTCGGCGCGATTGCGCAGGCGCAGCTTCTCGAGCACGTGCCGGACGTGCGTCTTGACGGTCGCCTCGCTCACCACGAGGCGCTCGGCGATCTCGCGGTTGCGCAGGCCTTGCCCGAGCAGCTCGAGCACCTCGCGCTCGCGCACCGACAGCTCGTCGCGCGGATGCGCCTCCAGCGAAGGCACCACGGTCTCCCCGCCCAGCACCGCCTCGACCAGCTCGGCCGGCGGCATGTCCTTGAGCAGATACCCCGCGGCGCCGACCCGCAGCGCGGCGCGCAGGTCGAGCTCGTCCTCGCTGACCGTGAGCATCAGCACGCGCGCGCCGGGCACGCGCGCACGGATCGCCGCGCACGCCTCGATCCCGTCGATGTCGGGCATGCCGACGTCGAGCAGGACGACATCGGGCGCCAGGCGCACCGCCAGCTCGACCGCCTCGCGCCCGTCGCGGGCCAGGCCGGCCACCTCGAGCCGCGGATCGGCCGCCAGAAGCGCCGCCGTGCCCTCCCGCATCAGACGGTGGTCGTCGGCGATCAACACACGTGTGGACAGGCCCCTAGTATCGCCGCAAGCATGGCTGCGCGCCATCTGAGCCACGAGGTCCCGCGCGACGTCCTCGCGGGCCTCGGCGCGCTCTCGCGCGTCTCGCGCGCGCTCGTCGGCACCGGGGACCTGGCCACGCTCGCCTCCCGCGCGCTGGAGGAGATGTGCGCCGCCCTGGACCTCGCGGCCGCCGCGCTGTACCTCCCGGACGCCGACGGGCAGCCGGTGCTGCGCCGCTACGTCGCCGACGCCGACGTGCGCCCCCAGCTGGCGTTCGACGAGGAGGCGTGGGCGCTCGCGGTCGCCTCCGGCGCGCCGATCGTCCTGCGCGAGGCGGCCACCTGGCTGGTCGAGAACCCGTTCGAGCCGCCCGCCGAGGACTGGCTGATCCTGCCGCTGGTCTCCGAGGAGAGCATGGTCGGCGTGGTGATCGCGAGCGCGCGCGAGCCGATCGCGATCGACCCGCTGTCGGGCACCGTGCTCACCCTGCTCGGCCTGCAGCTGAGCGCCGGCATCACCACGGCGCGCCTGCGCCAGCAGGTGCGCCACGCCGAGATGGAGCGCGAGCGGCGCACGCTGGCGGCCGAGGTCCACGACGGGCTCGCGCAGTACCTCGCGGTGGCGCTGCGGGAGCTCGCGCTGCTCGACGCCGGCGCCGAGCACAGCCCGCAGAGACTGCGCGAGTCGATCTCGGAGGCCCACCGCCTCGTCAGGGCTCGGCTGCAGGAGCTCGTCGCCCCCGCGCCGCTGGGAGGCCTCAAAGACGCGATCGAGCAGTCGGCCGAGCGCGTGCGCCGCCGCGGCCTGGCCGTGCGCGTCTCCGGCGACGGCGACGGGCTCGGCCCCGAGGCGGTGACGCTCGTCACCCGCGTCGTCGCCGAGGCGCTCGCCAACGTCGACGCCCACGCGAACGCGCACGAGGTCAGCGTCCGCTTCGCCGTCAACGGCGAGCGGCTCGAGCTCGAGGTCGCCGACGACGGCTGCGGCTTCGACCCCGCGACCGCCCCCGGCGCCGGCGAGGGCCACCTCGGCCTGACCGTGATGCGTGAGCGCGCCCGCGCCTACGGCGGCGACTGCACCGTGGATTCCGCGCCCGGCGCCGGCACCCGAGTCCGGCTTAGGATTCCCTCGTGAATCATCCGCGAAGCGATGATCAAAGCGACCGGCAAATGCGCCATGGCGGCGAGCGGCGGTACTCGCCGTGAAACCGGTCGCCGAGCTGGTCGACGCGGGAAGCTGCCCGCACCTGGCGATGCTGCTGCAGCGCCCCGAGGAGGCGATGCCCACGCTCGCCTCCTTCTACGCGCTCGGCGCCAAGCGCAACGGCTGGCTGTATCACCGCACCGTCGCCGGCAACGCCGACGCCGACCGCGAGGCGCTCACGCGGGCGGGACTCGACGTCGCCGCGCTCGAGTCCGAAGGCCGCATGACGATCGCCGAGATCGACCTCGGGATCACCGTCGAGGACTACGTGCACGCGTGGGAGCCGCAGTTCGAGGCCGCCCTGCAAAGAGGCTTCGACGCCGTGTGGTGGGCGCGCTTCCCGATCGGCCCCGACGAGGCGATCATCCAGCGCTCGGTCGAGTACGACCGGGCGTGGGACGACCACTTCCACGACCGCAAGTGCGTGACGCTGTGCCTGTTCGTCGTGGGAGAGGTGGACGCGGCCCGCGTCGCGCAGGTCGGCGCGACGCACGACCGCGTCCTGATCTCTACTTCGTCCGGGCCCGCTTGGGCAGCAGATCGGTGATCGTGCCCTCGGCCAGCTCGGCCGAGAAGGCGACGGTCTCCGAGAGCGTCGGGTGCGGGTGGATCGTCAGTGCGACGTCCTCGGTGTCGAGGCCCGCCTCGATCGCCAGCACCATCTCGGCGATCAGCTCGCCGGCGTTGATCCCGGCGATCCCGGCGCCGAGGATGCGGTGGGTCTCGGGCTCGACGATCACCTTGGTCATGCCCTCAGGGCGGCTCATCGAGAGCGCGCGGCCGGACGCGACCCACGGGAACGTGGAGATCTCGAACTCGATCCCCTGCGCTTTCGCCTCGGCCTCGGTCAGGCCGGTCCAGGCGATCTCCGGATCGGTGTAGGCGACCGACGGGATCGAGCGCTTGTCCCAGGTGACGTTCTCGCCGGCGATCACCTCGGCGGCCAGGACGCCCTCGTGCACGGCCTTGTGGGCGAGCATCGGCTCGCGTGCGACGTCGCCGATCGCGTAGATGTGCCCGACGTTGGTGCGCATCTGGTCGTCGACGTCGATGAACCCGCGGTCGCTGACGTTGACGCCGGCCTTGTCGGCGCCGACGCGGTGGCCGTTGGGGCGCCGCCCGACGGCGACCAGCACGCGGTCGAAGGTCTCCTCGTGATCGCCATAGGAGACGGTGATCCCGGCGTCGCCCGCCTTCACCGACTCGACCTTGGTCTCGAGATGGATGCTCTCGTAACGGCCCTTGAGGCGCTTCTCGAGCACCTTGACCAGGTCCTTGTCGACCCCCGGGATCAGCTGGTCGAGCAACTCGACGACGGTCACCTTGGAGCCGAGCGCGTCATAGACGGTCGCCATCTCGAGGCCGATGATGCCGCCGCCGATGACCAGCAGGCGGTCCGGGATCTCCTCGACCTCGAGCGCGCCGGTGGAATCCATGATCCGCGGGTCGTCGGGCAGGTCGGGCAGCATCGCGGCCTCCGAGCCGGCGGCGATGATCGCGTGCTCGAACGTGACGACGGTGTCGGCCGCGTCGGTATCCGTACCCGCGGGAGAATCGCCCTCTGGGCGATTGCTCCCACTCAAGGCGAGCCCCCTGGGCGAGACCTTGAGCGTGTTGGGCCCGGTGAACTCGCCGCGTCCGCGCACCACCTGCACCTTGCGCGCCTTGGCGAGCTGCGCCAGCCCGCCGGTGAGCTTGCCGACCACGCCGTCCTTCCAGGCGCGCAGCTTGCCGGTGTCGACCTCCGGCTCGCCGAACGCGATGCCGGACTCGGCGACCTCCTTGGACTCCTCGACCACGCGGGCGACGTGCAGCAGCGCCTTGGAGGGGATGCAGCCGACGTTCAGGCACACGCCGCCGAGCCGCTCGCCGTCGTCGACGAGCGCCACCGAGAGGCCGAGGTCGGCCGCGCGGAACGCCGCCGAGTAGCCGCCCGGCCCGGCGCCGAGCACCACGACCTGGACGTTGACATCGCCCTCGGCCTTCGGGGCCGGAGGCTCGGACGCCGCGGGCGCGGGCGCCTCCTGCGCCGGAGCGGGCGCCGCGCCGTCGGCGGAGTCCAGGACCAGGATCACCGCGCCTTCGGAGACCTTGTCGCCGACGGAGACCTTCAGCTCGGTGACCTTGCCCGCGGCCGGCGCGGGCACGTCCATCGTCGCCTTGTCGGACTCCAGCGTGATCAGCGGGTCCTCCTCGGCCACCTCGTCGCCCGGCGAGACGAGCACCTCGATCACCGGTACGTCCGTGAAGTCTCCGATGTCCGGGACCTTTACCTCCATCACAGCAGCACCCGCCTAAGGTCCGACAGCTGGTTGACCAGGTGCGCGACGAAGCGCGCCGCGAGCGCGCCGTCGATCACGCGGTGGTCGTAGGAGAGCGACAGCGGCACCATCAGCCGCGGGGTGAACTCCGAGCCGTTCCAGACCGGCTTCATGGCCGACCGGGTGACGCCGAGGATCGCGACCTCGGGCGCGTTGACGATCGGCGTGAACGCCGTGCCGCCGATGCCGCCGAGGCTGGAGATCGTGAACGTCGAGCCGGCCATCTCGCCGGGCGCGAGCTTGCCCGCGCGCGCCTTGCCGGACAGCTCGGTGAGCTCGGCGGCCAGCTCGAGGATCCCCTTGCCGTCGGCCCCCTTGATCACCGGCACCACGAGCCCGTTCGGCGTGTCGGCGGCGAAGCCGATGTTGTAGTAGCGCTTGAGGACCAGGTCGTCGCCGTCGAGCGACGAGTTGACGACCGGGAACGCCTTCAGCGACGCGACGACGGCCTTGACCAGCAGCGCCACCATCGTCACCTTGACGTCGCTCTGCTCGGCGTTCGTGCGCTTGCGGAACGCCTCCAGCTCGGTGATGTCCGCCTCGTCGTGGTGGGTGACGTGCGGGATCATCACCCAGTTGCGCGCGAGGTTCGGGCCGCTGATCTTCTGAATCCGGGTGAGCGGCCGTACCTCGATCTCGCCCTGCTTGGCGAAGTTCGGCTTCGGCCAGGGCGCGAGCTCGAGGCCCTCGATGCCCGGCGACGGCGCCGCCTGCGGCTTCTCCGGGCCGCGACGCACGTCCTCCTTCGTGATACGCCCCTTGCGGCCCGAGCCGGTGACCTGCGCGAGGTCGACGCCCAGCTCCCGCGCCAGGCGCCGTACGCCGGGGGACGCGTAGGGGGCCGGACGCTCGCCCGCGATCTGCGGCGACGAGGGCGCCGGCGGCGCCTCCGGGGCGGCGGCGTCCTCGGCCTCGGCCTGGGCGGCCGAGTCGACGGCCTGCGCCTCACCGGCGTCGCGTGACTCCTGCACGTCCGGCGCGGGCGCGGGCGACGCGCCGTTGCCGGAGCCCTCGACCTCGACGGTCAGCAGCGCGGTCCCCTCCGACACTTTGTCGCCGACCGACACCTTCAGCTCGGCGATCTTGCCGGCCACCGGCGACGGGACGTCCATCGTCGCCTTGTCGGACTCCAGCGTGACCAGCGGGTCCTCCGGCGCCACGGTGTCGCCCACCGACACCAGCACCTCGATCACCGGGACTTCCTCGAAGTCGCCGATGTCGGGTACGAGTACCTGCTCGCTCGCCACCGTCGCCTCCCTTACACCGTCCACGGCGCCGGCCGCTCGGTGTCGATGCCGTAGGTCTCGATCGCCTTCTTCGGCGCGTCCTTACCGACCGCGCCCGTCTTCGCCAGCTCGGTCAGGGCCGCCAGCGCGACGTAGTGGCGGTCGACCTCGAAGAAGCTGCGCAGCGTCTTGCGATAGTCCGAGCGGCCGAAGCCGTCGGTCCCCAGCACGCGGTACGGTCCCGGCATCCACGGCCGGATCTGGTCGGCGAACGTCCGCATGTAGTCGGTCGCCGCGACCGCCGGGCGGTCGTCGAGCACCGTGCTGACGAACGGCACGCGCTCATCCTCGGCCGGATGCAGCGTGTTCCAGCGCTCGGCGTCGATCCCGTCGCGGCGCAACTCGGTGAAGCTGGTGACGCTGTAGACGTCGGCCTCCACGCCGAAGTCGTCGCGCAGCAGGTCGGCGCCCGCGAGCACCTCGCGCAGGATCACGCCCGAGCCGAGCAGCTGGATCTTGGCGTCCTTGCCCTCGCGCAGCCGGTAGATGCCGCGCAGGATGCCCTCCTCCGCGCCCTCGGGCATCGCCGGGTGCCGGTAGTTCTCGTTCATCAGCGTGAGGTAGTAGAAGACGTCCTCCTGCTCGCCGATCATGCGCCGCAGGCCCTCGCGGATGATCACCGCCAGCTCGTACCCGTACGTGGGGTCGTAGGAGACCGCGTTGGGGATCGTCGAGCTGAGCACGTGCGAGTGCCCGTCCTCGTGCTGCAGCCCCTCGCCGTTGAGCGTCGTGCGGCCCGCGGTGCCGCCGAGCAGGAACCCGCGCGTGCGGCTGTCGCCGGCCGCCCAGGCGAGGTCCCCGACCCGCTGGAAGCCGAACATCGAGTAGTAGATGTAGAACGGGATCGTCGCCACGCCGTGGTTGGAGTACGACGTGCCGGCGGCGATCCAGGACGACATCGCGCCGGCCTCGTTGATGCCCTCCTGGAGCACCTGGCCGTGCTTGTCCTCGCGGTAGAACATCAGCTGCTCGCGGTCCTCGGGCGTGTAGAGCTGGCCGACCTGGCTGAAGATGCCCAGCTGCCGGAACAGGCCCTCCATGCCGAACGTGCGCGACTCGTCGGGCACGATCGGGACGACGAACTTGCCGAGCTGCTTGTCGCGCAGGATCGTCGACAGCACGCGCACGAAGCTCATCGTGGTCGAGACCTCACGCTCGCCGGTGCCGTCGAGCTGCGACTGGAACGCGCTCAGCTCGAGCACCGGGAGCGAGTCGGGCGCCTTGCGCCGGCGGGCGGGAAGCGAGCCGCCGAGCGCCGCGCGGCGCTCGCGGATGAACTCCATCTCCGGCGAGTGCTCCGGCGGCTTGTAGAAGGAGATGTCCTTGACCTGCTGGTCGGTCAGCGGCAGCTCGAAGCGGTCGCGGAAGGCGAGCAGCGCCTGCTCGTTCATCTTCTTCTGCTGATGGGTGATGTTCTGGCCCTCGCCGGCCTCGCCCATCCCATAGCCCTTGATCGTCTTGGCGAGGATCACCGTCGGCTGGCCGTGGTGCTCGACCGCCGCCTTGTAGGCGGCGTAGACCTTGCGGTGATCCAGGCCGCCGCGGTTGAGCGCCCAGATCTCGTCGTCGCTCATGTCGGCGACCATCGCCCGCAGCTCCGGCTTGGTGCCGAAGAAGTGCTCGCGAACGTACGCGCCGTTGCGCGACTTGTAGGTCTGATAGTCGCCGTCGAGCGCCTCGTTCATGCGCGCGAGCAGGTGGCCCTCATCGTCGCGCGCGAGCAGCGGGTCCCAGCGCGAGCCCCAGATCACCTTGATCACGTTCCAGCCGGCGCCGCGGAAGACGGTCTCGAGCTCCTGGATGATCTTGCCGTTGCCGCGCACCGGGCCGTCGAGCCGCTGCAGGTTCGCGTTGACGACGAAGATCAGATTGTCGAGCCGCTCGCGGCCGGCGAGCGAGATCGCGCCCAGCGACTCGGGCTCGTCCATCTCGCCGTCGCCGGCGAACACCCACACCTTGCGGCCCGCGGTCTCGGACAGCCCGCGGCCCTGCAGGTACTTCATGAAGCGGGCCTGGTAGATCGCCATGATCGGCCCGAGGCCCATCGAGACGGTCGGGAACTGCCAGAAGTCCGGCATCAGCCACGGATGCGGATAGGAGGACAGCCCGTTGCCGCCGACCTCGGTGCGGAACCGGCGCATATGCGCCTCGCTCAGCCGGCCCTCCAAGAACGCACGCGCGTACACACCCGGGCTCGAATGACCCTGCATGTACACGAGGTCGCCGCCGTGGCGGTCGGTCGGCGCGTGCCAGAAGTGGTTGAACCCGATCTCGTAGAGGACGGCGGCCGACTGATAGCTGGCGATGTGGCCGCCGAGCTCCGACGACGTCTTGTTCGCGTTGAGGACCGTCGCGATCGCGTTCCAGCGCACGATCGACCGTACTCGGCGCTCGAGCGCCTCGTCGACCGGATGAGCAGGCTCGTCCTGCGGAGGGATCGTATTCAGGTACGGGGTCGTCCCCGCCGGCGCGGGAGCGGCGCCGGTGAGCTGGGCGTGACCGACGACGCGCTCGAGCAGGAACTGCGCACGCTGGGGCCCGTCCGCGGACACGACGGCGTCCAGCGCCTCCAGCCATTCGCGTGTCTCCTGAGGATCTACCTCGACCTGGGATGCCATGCGTGTGCTCCTCCTTGGAACCGGCCGCCATTGTGGCTCATGGCGCGCGCTCCACTACGTCTCGCTCACTTTTCGGAACCACATTTTCATGATACGGGATGAGGCTTCCAACCCGGCGCGACCGATTCCCCCCGAACGGGGCATGATCTGACGCGTGGCGACGCGACTTGGTCCGAACCGATACGGCAAGGCGGAGACGCATCTCGTCCGCGTGTACCGGGACGGCGACGTGCACTCGCTGCGCGACCTCACGGTGTCGGTCGCGCTCGCCGGGGACCTCGACGACGTGCACCTGTCGGGGGACAACACCAACGTCCTGCCCACCGACACGCAGAAGAACACCGTCTACGCGTTCGCCAAGGAGGAGCCGGTCGGGGCGCCCGAGGCGTTCGCGCTGCGGCTGGCGCGCCATTTCGTCTCGGGGCCGATCCGGCGCGCCCGCGTCGAGGTCTGCGAGGTCCCGTGGGCGCGGATCGCGGTCGGCGGCGAGCCGCACCCGCACGCGTTCATGCAGGCGGGCGGCGAGTTGCGGACCGCGGCGGCGATCTCGGAGGCCGGGGTGGATTGGGTCCTGTCCGGCCTCGCGAACCTGATCGTCCTGAAGTCGACCGGCTCGGAGTTCTCCGGCTTCGCGCGCGACCGCTACACGACCCTGAGCGAGACGAGCGACCGCGTGCTGGCCACCGCGGTGAAGGCGCGCTGGCGCCACGTGCGCGTGGACGGCGACTGGGACGAGTCCTACGCGGAGGCGCGCCGCGCGCTGATCGAGGCGTTCGCGTCCACGCACAGCCTGTCGCTCCAGCAGACGCTGCACGCGATGGGCTCGGCGGTGCTCGAGACGCGGCCGGAGGTCGTCGAGGTTCGGCTCTCCATGCCCAACAAGCACCACTTCGTCGTCGACCTGTCCCCGTTCGGGCTCGCGAACGAGAACGAGGTCTTCCACGCCGACGACCGGCCATACGGGCTCATCGAGGGGTCCGTGGAGCGCGAGGGAGCGCCGCCCGCGGGTCCTGCGTGGGATCCGTACCCGATCCTGTGAGCGGCGACGGCTCGCCCAGAGGGCTCGCGTCGCTGGGAGCAATCGCCTTGACGGCGATTCTCCCGGACCCGGTGTCAGCATGAACGCCGCTCGGCGGGTTATGGCGCGAGCGGACGACCTCGCGGCGTTCACCGAGGAGCCGGGGCGGATCACGCGCCCACTGGGCAGCGCGGCGCTGGACGGCGCGATGGAGCGCGTGCGCGGTTGGATGGACGAAGCGGGGCTGGCGACCCGCCGCGACACGCTCGGGAACCTCTCCGGCCGGCGCGAGGGCGGCTCGGGCACGTTGCTGCTCGGCTCGCACCTGGACTCGGTGGCCGACGCCGGGCGCTACGACGGGGTGCTCGGGGTGCTGATCGCGCTGGAGTGCGTGCAGGATCTGCCGCTGTCGCTGGAGATCGCCGCGTTCGCCGACGAGGAGGGCCTGCGCTTCCGCAGCGCGTACCTCGGCAGCCGGGCGTACCTCGGACGGCTGACCGAGGACGACCTCCGCCTGACCGACGACGCCGGCGTCGCGCTGCGTGACGCGATCGGCGCGCTCGGCCCGCCGCTCGCCCCAGATGACCTGCGCGCCTACTTCGAGGTCCACATCGAGCAGGGGCCGGCGCTCGAGGCGGCGGGTGTCGCGCTCGGGGTGGTGACCGCGATCGCGGGGCAGAGCCACGCCGCGCTGACCTTCGAGGGCGTGGCCGGGCATGCCGGCACGACGCCGATGGAGCTTCGGCGCGACGCGCTCGCCGCCGCGGCCGAGTTCGTGCTGGCGGTCGAGCAGGTCGCGCGCGACGAGACCGGGCTGGTCGCGACCGTCGGGCGCATCGGCGTGCCGCGCGGCGCCGTGAACGTGATTCCCGGGCTCGTGGAGGCGACGCTCGACGTGCGCCACGCGGAAGACGCCGTACGCGAGCGCGCGATCCAGGCACTGCGGATGATCGGCGAGGCGCTGCGCCGCCGGCGCGGCGTGCGCGTGCGCTGGTCTGCGCTCGCCGAGCACGGCGCGACGCCGCTCAGGCTCGCCCCGGCGCTGGCCGGGCTGCTGCCGGACGCGCCGCGGCTGCCGAGCGGCGCCGGCCACGACGCGGCGGTCCTGTCGTCGGTCACCGACGCCGCGATGCTGTTCGTGCGCTGCGCCGGCGGGATCAGCCACCACCCGGACGAGGCGGTCGCCGAGGAGGACGTGGCGGCGGCGATCGAGGCGGCGCGCGAGTTCGTGCGGAGGCTATGCACGAGCTCGTGATCCGGGGCGGCACGCTGGTGCTTCCCGACGGCCTCCGCCGGGCCGACGTCGGCATCGCCGACGGCGTATTCGCGGAGATCGCCGACGAGCTGCCAGGCGGGCGCGACGAGATCGACGCGGCCGGCCTGCACGTGCTCCCGGGCGGCCTCGACGCGCACGTGCACTTCAACGAGCCGGGCCGGACGCACTGGGAGGGCTGGGCGACCGGCACCGCCGCGCTGGCCGCCGGCGGCATGACGGCCTGCTTCGAGATGCCGCTCAACGCGCATCCGCCGACCATCGACGGCCCCGCGTTCGACGCCAAGCTCGCGGCCGCCAAGGCCTCCGCGATCGCCGACTTCGGCCTCTGGGGCGGGATCGTGCCCGGCAACGGCAGCCGGCTGGAGGAGCTGCACGAGCGCGGCGCGATCGGGTTCAAGGCATTCATGTCGGCCAGCGGCGTCGACGACTTCCCGCGCGCCGACGACGCGACGCTGCACGAGGCGATGGCGATCTGCGCGCGGCTGGGCGCGATCGTGGCCGTGCACGCGGAGAACGACGCGCTGACGTCGCGGCGCGCAGTGAGGGCGGGCGGCGAAGTCGCCCCGGGGGCCGGCGCCGTCGCGGCGGCGGGCGGCGTCAGCTGGCGCGACTACGTGGCCTCGCGGCCTCCCATCGCGGAGACGGAGGCCATCGCGAGGGCGCTCGCGTTCGCCGAGGACACCGGCTGCGCGCTGCATGTTGTACACGTGTCAACGGCGCGTGGCATCGAGCTCGTCGCCGAAGCGCGGGCCCGCGGCGTCGACGCGACCTGCGAGACATGCCCGCACTACCTGTTCCTGCGCGAGTCCGACATGGCGAGCCCGCTCGCGAAGTGCGCGCCCCCGATCCGAGAGCCCGAGCCGCTGTGGGAGCGCCTGGACGCCGTCCAGCTCGTCGCGTCCGACCACTCCCCCAGCCCGCCCGAGCTCAAGGACCCCGATGACTACTTCTTCGCGTGGGGCGGCATCGCGGGCGCGCAGACCACGATCCCGCTGCTGCTGACGCGAGCTGACGCCCCGACCGTGGCCCGCCTCACGGCCCAAGGTCCGGCCGAGCGTTTCCGCATCGCGAACAAGGGCCGGATCGCGCCGGGCTACGACGCCGACCTCGCGCTCGTCGACCTCGCCACGCACGCGTTGACGGCATCCGAGCTCGAGTACCGCCACCGGCTCTCGCCGTTCATCGGCCGCCCGGTCGCACGCGTGCTGCGCACGCTGCTCCGCGGCAAGCGGCCCGAATCCGGCAAGCTCCTGAAGCCATGCTGAACATCACCGCCGGCCCGTTTGCCTTCACGGCCGAATTCGAGCGCGAGCGCGCGCCGAAGACGGTCGCCGCGTTCGAGGCGCTGCTCCCGTTCCACAGCAAGATCATCCACGCGCGCTGGAGTGGCGAGGCTGCCTGGATCCCGCTCGGCGACATGGACATCGGCATCAGCCGCGACCCCGAGAACGCGACCAGCCACCCGGCGCCCGGCCAGATCCTCTGGTACCCCGGCGGCCTGAGCGAGACCGAGATCCTGTTCCCCTACGGCGGCGCGCTGTTCGCCAGCATCGTCGGCCAGCTCGCAGGCAATCACTTCCTCACCGTCGTCGAGGGCAACGACCGGCTGCGCGCGCTCGGCGAGCACGTGCTGTGGAAGGGAGCGCTGGACATTTCTTTCGAATGACGGAAACGAGGTTCTAGTATCGGCCACATGCCGCAGCCGCGAGTCCAGTCGCTCGATCGGGCGCTCGACCTGCTCGAGGCGCTCGCGAGCGCCGGAGAGCTCGGCGTGTCCGACCTCGCGGCGCGCACGGGGCTGGTCCCGAGCACCGCGCACCGCCTGCTGGCGACGCTCGTCGAGCGCGGCTACGCCGCGCAGAGCGTGTCAGGCGGCCGTTATCTGATCGGCTACAAGCTGCTCGAGCTGGCCAGCGGGCTCCAGGACCGCGTCGAGCGGATCAAGCTCGCCGCCCACGAGCATCTGGAGGCGGTGCAGCGCGAGACCGGCGAGACGACGAACCTCGTCGTGCTCGAGGGCCGCGACGTCGTCTACGTCGACAAGGTCGACGGCACGCGCAGCGTGCGGCTGTTCCTCGAGGTCGGGCGCGCGATCCCCGCGCACACGTCGGGCGCCGGCAAGGCGATCCTCGCCTGGCGCTCGCCGGAGGACGTCGCCGCGCTGCTCGGAGGCGCGCCGCTGGCGGCGTCGACGCCCCACACGATCACGACGCTGCCCGCGCTCGAGCATGACTTCAAGCGCATCCGCCGGCGCGGCTTCGCGACCGACAACGAGGAGCACGAGGAGGGCGTCGGCTGCGTCGGCACGCCGGTGTTCGACCACCGCGGCATCTCGATCGCGGCGCTGAGCGTCTCCGGGCCGACGAGCCGCATCCTCAACGCGGAGACCGCCGACCTCGGCGCGCTGCTGAGAGAGCACGCCGAGGCGGTCAGTACAAAGTTGGGTTACTCCGCCGCTTGAACGACGGAGATCACTCGGCCCTTGCGGCCTTCCTTGAACTCCACGACGCCCGCCGCGCGGGCGTAGATCGTGTCGTCGCGGCCGATCCCGACCCCGTTGCCGGGATGGAAGCGCGTGCCGCGCTGGCGCACGATGATCTCGCCGCCGGTGACCGTCTGACCGGCGAACACCTTCACGCCGAGGCGCTTGGCGTTGGAGTCGCGGCCGTTGCGCGAGGAGCCGAGGCCCTTCTTATGTGCCATGTCAGCCCTTCCCGCCGATCTGGGTGATCTTGATCCGCGTCAGCTCCTGCCGATGGCCGGTGCGACGCTTGTAGCCGCGCTTGGGCTTGAACTTGAAGACCCGCAGCTTCGGCCCGCGCTCGTGCGCGACGACCTCGGCCGAGACGCTCGCCTTGCCCAGTGCGTCGCCCTCGAACACGGGATCGCCCTCGCCGGCGAGCAGCAGCGGCTCGAGCTTGACGGTGGCGCCGACGTCGTCGGGCAGGCGCTCGACGAGCAGGGTCTGGCCCTCCTCGACGCGGTACTGCTTACCGCCGGTCTTGACTACTGCGTAAGACATGTCCTCTTAGGGGTCGGATGAGCCTTTAGCTCTCTCACTCGGCGTCGGCCTGCGCCTTGGCGCGCGAACGGCGCCGTCCGCCTCTGCGGCCGCGGCGCCGAGGCCGAGAGGATAGCGCGTCGTCGTCCTCGGAATCGTCGTCGGGCGACTCCTCGGGCTCGGCGGGCTCGGGCTCCGGCTCGGCGGCCTTGCGGCTGCGCGGGCGCCCGGCCGGCTTCGCCGCGGGAGCGTCGGCGGCCTTGCGGTTGCGCGGGCGGCCCGCCGGCTTCTTCGCGGGCGCGGCCTCCTCGGCTTCCTCCGCGGTCGCCACGCTCTCGCCGGACGGCGCCTCGGCATCGGAATCGGCGCGCGCGCGCCGGCGCGAGCCGCGGCGCGCCTTCGCCGGCTCGGCCGCGTCCTCCGCGGCCGCCGGCCCGGTCCCGGCCTCCGCCGGCGCCTCGTCGGTCAGCGCCTGGGTGGCGTCGGCCACCGCCGCCTTGCGCCGCGCCGCGCCCTTCTTGGCCGCGGCCGAGCGGCGCGCTCGCTGCGCGGCCTGCTCGCGCGCGCCGGCGCGCTCGCGGGCGGCCTCGGCGGCCGCCTCGGCGTCGGCGCCCACGAGCACCGCGGTCGCGATCGTGCGGCCGGCCTCCTCGATGCGCACGAGCTTCTTCTCGCCCACGAAGGCGACGCCGTTGACGACGTCGATCAGGTAGCCGTCGACCTTCGCGACCGCGTCGTCCTCGTTGTACATGTGGGGCTCGACGAGGTCGACGTGGACCTCCTCGCCGGCGCGGAACGGCACCGAGTGCTCCTCGATCTCCGCGCGCGTGCCCTCCATCGTGACCGCGAAGTGGTCGAGCGGCAGGCCCTCGGAGCCCTCGAAGTGGAAGTAGCGGCCGGTCTCTTGTTCGAGCGCGTGCAGCTCGCGCGCGCCGTCGGCGATGAACCAGGCCGTCACGCGCGGGTTGATCCGCATCAGGTACGCCTCCGGGCCTTCCGGCCCGGCGTCCCTGGCCATGTGCCGGATGTGGCGCGCGAACTCGATCGCGATCGTCTCCTCGGACTTGACCACGCCCTCGCCGTGGCACACCGGGCACGGCTTGCTCATGATCTCGCGCACGCCGTCGGTGACGTTCTGGCGCGTCATCTCGACGAGCCCGAGCGGCGAGATCTCGACCACGAACGTCTTCGTGCGGTCCTCGTCGAGCGACTTGCGAAGCACCTTCAGCACGGCGTCGCGGTTGCGCGAGCGGGCCATGTCGATGAAGTCGATGACGATGATGCCGCCGATGTCGCGCAGCCGCAGCTGGCGCACGACCTCCTCGGCGGCCTCGAGGTTCGTCTTGGTGATCGTGTCCTCCAGCCGGGCGGACTTGCCCTTGCCGGTGAACGAGCCGGTGTTGATGTCGATCACCGTCAGCGCCTCGGCGTAATCGATGATCAGGTAGCCGCCGCTCGGCAGGTCGACGCGGCGCTCGAGCATCCCGTTGATCACCGGGTCGACGCCGTAGGCCTCGAACAGCGGGTCGTCGCCCTCGTAGAGCTCGACGCGGTCGACCAGCTCGGGCGCGGTGCGCGTGAAGAACGACACCAGGCGGTGGTGCTGCCCCGGGTCGTCAACGATCGCGCGCTCGAAGTGCGCGGAGAAGATGTCGCGCACGACGCGCACGGACAGGTCGGCCTCCTGGAAGACCAGCGCGGGCGCCTGCGTCTCGGCCACGCGCTTGTTGAGCACGTCGTTGAGCTTGAACAGGTACTGCAGCTCGCGCTCGAAGTCCTCGCGGGCGGCGCCGTGCGCCGCGGTGCGGATGATCGCCCCGCCGCCGCCGAGGTCGAGCTGGCGCGCCTCCTTGCGCAGGCGGTCGCGCTCCTTGTCCTCCAGCCGGCGCGAGACGCCGACGCCCTCGCCGGTGGGCGCGTAGACCATGTAGCGGCCGGCGATGGTGAGCTCCATCGACAGACGCGCGCCCTTGGTCTTCAGCGGGTCCTTGACGACCTGGACGACGATCTCCTGCCCCGGCCTCAGCAGGTCGGTGATGCGGGGGCCGTTGCCGCGGCCGCGCTTGGCCTGCTCGACGCCGGGCAGCACGATCTCGTCGACGTGCAGGAACCCGTTCTTGTCGAGGCCGATGTCGACGAACGCGGCCTCCAGGCCGGGCAGCACGTTGTCGACGCGGCCCTTGTAGATGTTTCCGACGATCGAGCGCCCGCCGCGGCGCTCGAAGTAGACCTCGGCGACGCGGTAGCCCTCGGGGACCCCCTTGCGCTTACGTCCGGAGCGCGACCGGGAGCGGGACTTGACGGGGGCGGTCGGATCTCCGGACGCCTCCAGCATCGCGACGCGGGTCTCTCCGCGATCGACGGTGACCAGCACTTGCTTTCTCAAAGGACAACCTCATTGGAAGATGGTGGCCCGCCCCTTGCGATCCGAGGTATCGCGCGCCTGCGCGTTGATCGAGTGCAAGAGGCCGAGGGCCAGGAAGGTGGAGAGCATCGACGAGCCGCCGAAGCTCAGGAGCGGGGCCGTCACGCCCGTGATGGGCATGATTCCCACGTTCATCCCGATGTTCACGAAAAGCTGGAACAGCAGCATCACCGTGATGCCGCCGGCAATCAGCGCTCCGAAGAGGTTTTTCGAGACGGTCAGGATGTGCAAGCCTCGCCATATCAATAGCGCGTATAGCGAGAGTATGAGCGCGCAACCGGCGAAGCCATAGGTCTCGCCGACCACCGCGTAGACGAAATCGGTGTGGTGCTCGGGCAGGAAGTTCAAGGACGTCTGCGTGGCGTTCTGCACGCCGCGCCCGGTCTTGCCCCCCGCGCCGACCGCGACCTTGGCCTGCTCGAGCTGGTAGCCGGCGTCCTTGGGGTCCTGCGATGGATGCAGGAAGGCGGTCAGGCGCTGGACCTGGTAGGGCTTGAGCACCTCGACGCCGACCTTCGGCGCCACCGCCAGCACGATCGCGACGCTGACCGCGAACAGCGCGATCAGGGCGGAGAAGTGTCGCCACGGCGCTCCGGCCACGAACAGCACCGCGAGCGTCCCGGCCACATAGACGGTCGCCGAGCCGAGGTCCGGCTCGGCCATCACGATCAGGGTCGGAAACAGGCCCAGCAGCATCACGCGCGCGGTCGTGTCGCGACCCATCACGCGCATCCGCTCGACCAGGAACCCCGCGAGCGCGACGACCAGCAGCACCTTGCACAGCTCGGACGGCTGCAGATGGAAGCCCGGCAGCGGGATCCAGCTCTTGGCGCCGCGCGTGGCCTTGGCAAGCGCCAGCACGCCCAACAGCGAGGCGATCGTCACCCCGTAGATGGGATAGCGCCACTCCCGCAGCCGCGAGTAGTCGATCCGCGAGACGACGTACATCAGCACGAGCCCGACGGCCGCGTAGATGCCCTGACGCTTTACAAAGTATAGTGGATCGCCGTCGATGTCGTTCGCCGTCGCGCCCTTGAGCACGACCAGCGAGCAGGCGACGAGGCCGAGCGTGGCCAGGAGCAGCAGCGGGTCCAGACGCAGACGCCACTCGCGCGGGACGAGCGGGGGCGGCAGCTCGGAGGCTGGCTGGATCCGTGCGCTCACAGGGTCTTGCTCGTGCCGGCGTGGAACTCGCGGTCGCTGGTAGCAAACCACTGCGACAGGATGAGGCGCGCCGCGGGTGCCGCCGTCTCGGCCCCGAAGCCGCCGCGCTCCACGGTCACGACCACCACGATCGGCCGGCTCTTGTCCATCACCCAGCACGCGTACCAGGCCTGGTCGGGGTTGACGCCGCGCTCCGCGGTGCCGGTCTTGCCGAAGACCGGGTAGCGGCTCATGGGCCAGCCCTTGAAGACGTCGTAGGACGTGCCGCCCGGCTCCTCGGCGGCGCGGCGCAGGCCGTCGCGGACCACCTGCAGATCGCCGGAGTCGATCTTCACCTTGCGGCGCGAGCGGGTGCTGAACTCCTCGACGTCGCGGCCCTGGCCGTCCTCGATCGCGGCGCCGACGTGCGGCTTGACGATCGTGCCGCCGTTGGCCAGCGCGGAGTAGGCGACCGCGACCTGCAGCGGCGTGGCCTGGAGGTCGCCCTGCCCGACCGCGAGGTTGACGTTGTCGCCGCCGAGCCAATTGCGCTCGATCCCGCCGCACTTGAACAGCGCCTGCTGCGTCTGCTCGGTCAGGTGGTGCTTCTCGGCGCACGCCTTGTACCTGCTGTACGCCGAGTTGCGCCAGTTGGCGTCCGGCACCAGGCCGGGCTTCTCACCGGGCACGTCGAGGCCGGTCTTGCGGCCGAAGCCGAGCTTCTTCGCCCAGCGCTGGATGAGCGTGCCCTTCGACACCGCGAGCGCGCCGAGCCGGAAGAAGTACGTGTCGGATGACTTCTTGATCGCGTCCGACATGTTGAGCGGCCCGTTGCTGGCGCCCTTGGCGTTCTGGTACTTCTGCTTGCCGTACTCGAAGTGGCCGTCGTCGTTGAAGATCTCGCCCGGCGTCGTCAGACCACCCTCGAGCGCGGCCAGTGCGGTCAGGGGCTTGAACACCGAGCCGGTCGGGTAGCCGGATTCGGTGGCGCGATCCAGCAGCGGCGCGCTCGTGCGGTCTGAGATCAGGCCCTGGTAGGTCTTCTTCGAGAACGGGCGCGCGAACACGTTGGCGTCGAAGCTCGGCTGCGAGCCCATCGCCAGGATCGCCCCGTTGGTCGGGTCCATCGCCACGTAGGCACCCGCTGTCGCCCCGTACGCGGAGTGCGCGATCGCCTGCTTGAGCGCGTGGTCGCCCGCCTCTTCGAGGTTGGAATCGATCGTCAGCCGCAGCCGCTGACCCTGCACCCAGTCGCGCACCGACGCCTTGCGCTGGTCGTCGCGCGTGCCCATCGCGTTGACGACGACGTTCGTGTAGCCGTCGCGGCCGCGCAGGTACTTGTCGTAGCGCGCCTCCAGGCCGCTCTGGCCGATCCGCGTGCCCTGGGCGATGCCGGCGTACTTGTGCTTCTTGCGCTGCTCCTCGGTGATCTCCGAGACCGTGCCGAAGAGCTGCGCCGCCTGGTCGGTCTTCGGGTACAGGCGGAGGAAGCGCGTCTCCACGAAGACGCCCGGGAACAGCTCCGGGTTCTCGCGGATGTAGTTGAACTCCGCCGTCCCGACGTCGGTCTTGATCGTCACGTTGGAGTACGCCGCGTCGGCGAGGCTGCGGATCACGCGCTTGTGGATCGTGCGCGGCGTGACGCCGTCCTCGAGCACCTTCGAGATGCGCGCGTAGACGCGCGCCAGCTTGGTCTCGGACGCCGGCAGCTGCGGGATCGGGACATTGATCGGCGCGTTGGCGAGCTTGCGCAGGCGGCGAAGCTCCCGCGTCTCCGCCCTGGTCGACTTGCCGGGCTCGTCGTCCAGCCGGCGCCGGTACGCCTTGTATTGATCCCCGGCGACCTGGTTCGCCACGGTCGCCTTAGCGAGCGCCTTGCGGTAGTCGTCGGCCTGCTGCCTGACGCTGTCGGGCAGGTCGTTCGGGAGCATCTGGACGACCGCGGCCTGCTTGGTCCTCACCAGCGCGACGCCGTTGGTGTCGACGATGTCGCCGCGCGGCGCCTCGATGCGCACCTTGCGCACGCGGTTCTCGCGCGCGATCGACACGTAGTCCTGGCCGGAGAGGACCTGCAGGAACCAGAGCCGGAAGAAGACGATCCCGAACAGCACGAACGCGACGCCGCCGAGCACGGCGACGCGCCACGCGAGCTGCGGCGTGATCGGGCGGACGCGCTCGGGGACATGTTGCGGCATTAAGGTCGGATGATCGGGGTCGGTTGGACGGGCTGCACGCCTTAAGCCTTCGAGATCGGGCTGAGCCCGCCGGTCGTGTAGGCCCGGCGGCGGCGGCGGCGCGGATCGTCGGGCAGGAACGGGAGCAGGATCCGCCGCACGAGCGCGAACACGGGCAGCGCGAGCAGCGTGTTGAGCAGGATCGTGAGCAGGATCTGGCGCAGCAAGAGCAGCGACACCGGCGCCTCGACGCCGAGCAGGAACTGCAGCAGCGCGAAGCCGATGACAGCGACGGCGGTCGCGATCGCGCCGATCGCCACCGGCGCAAGGCCGTGCGCGGGGTCGCGCAGCTCGCGGATGCGGCCGGCGCCGTAGCCGACCGCGGTGTAGACGAGCGAGGTGACGCCGAGCGTCTGGTAGAGCGAGTTGTCGACGAACAGGCCGAGCGAGAAGCCGAAGATGGCTCCGGGGACCGAGCCCGCGTAGAAGCCGATCGCGGCCACGAGCAGCGGCGACAGGTCGGCGGGGACGCCGAAGACGGTCAGCTGCGACACGAAGCTCAGCTCGACGACGCCGCCCAGCAGCCCGATCAGGAACAGCCGGAAGACCGATGCGCTCGTCAGCGTCACTGAGTCGACGCCCGCAGGTCGGCGTGCGGCTCGGTCAGCACCTGCACGATGTCGGTCCCGCCGAGGTCGGCGGCCGGCTTGACGTGGATGCGCCGGTCGAGGTCGCCCGAGCCCGGGTCGATCCGCGTCACCCGGCCGATCGGTATCCCCGGCGGGTAGCGCGACTCCAGGCGGCTGACCACGGTCCCCGCGGTGTACACGAGGTCGTTCAGGCGCACGTTCTTGGGCTGCTGGACCATCTTCAGCAGCAGGTCGCCCTGCGAGCCGATCGCGGGCTCCACGCTGCCCGGCTCGCGGCCCTGGCCCGCGAAGGCGGAGACCGAGAAGTCCTGGTCGGTGAGCAACGTGACGACCGCGCTGCCGCCGGTGGTCGTGAGGATCTTGCCGATCAGCCCGCCGCCGGCGATCACCGGGTCGCCGCGGTGGACGCCGTCGCCGGTGCCCTTGTTGATCTCCATGCGCTGGAAGAAGGCGTTGGGAGAGCGGACGTAGACGCGCGCCTCGACCGGCGAGTACTGGTTCATCCCGCCGGTCTCGTCGAGGTTCTTGAGGCCGGCCTGCTGCCTGGCCTCGCCGAGCTTGTTCTGCGCCGTCGCCAGCTGCTGCTGCAGCGCGTCGGCCTGCTTTTTGTACTTGTCGCGCTCACTCTTGGCGTCGAGCGTGTCGCCGAACCAGCCGAACAGGTCGCGGACCGGCTTCAGGACGCGGTTCGCGCCCTCCTGGATCGGCGACAGGACGCCCATCACTCCGCGCTGGACGGAGTGCAGGCTCCCGCTGGAGCCTTCGCCGAAGTAGACGGTGAGCAGGAACAGCGAGGCCGCTACGAGGACGACCAGCACTGCACGGCGACGGCGGACCGCTCTGTCGTGCATACGCGAATGAAGACCGGGTTCGGTGGGATGGTCAAGGGCAAGCTAGCGGCGAGGCCGCCGGTTGCGGTTGTTCGATCGGTTGGAGCGGTGGATCGCCTCGAACTCCTCGAGGCTTCTACCGCTTCCCACCGCGACGCAGGTGAGAGGCGACTCGGCGCGGTGCGCGGGCATCTGCGTCTCCTCGCGGAGGCGCTCGTCGAGCCCCTGCAGCAGCGAGCCGCCGCCGGCGAGCATGATGCCGCGGTCCATGATGTCCGACGCCAGCTCGGGCGGCGTGCGGTCGAGCGTCTCCTTGATCGCGTCGATGATCTGGACGAGCGGCTCCTCGAGCGCGGCGCGGACCTCCTCGGAGGTCAGCACGACGGTCTTGGGCAGGCCGGAGACGAGGTCGCGGCCGCGGATCTCGGCCTGCACCTCCTCCTCGAGCGGGTACGCCGACCCGATCTCCAGCTTGACCTCCTCCGCGGTCTGCTGGCCGATCAGGAGCTTGTACTCCTTCTTGACGTAGTTGATGATCGACTCGTCGAGCTCGTCGCCGCCGACGCGGATCGACTGGCTGACGACGATGCCGCCGAGGCTGATCACGGCGACCTCGGACGTGCCGCCGCCGATGTCGACGACCATGTTGCCGGTCGGCTCGCCGACCGGCAGGCCGGCGCCGATCGCGGCGGCCATCGGCTCCTCGATCAGATACGCCTGGCGGGCGCCCGCCGAGAGGCACGCCTCCTCGACCGCGCGCTTCTCGACGCCGGTCACCCCCGACGGGACGCAGACGACGACGCGCGGGTGCGCCCAGCGGTTCTGGTGCACCTTCTGGATGAAGTGGCGCAGCATCTCCTCGGTGACGTCGAAGTCGGCGATCACGCCGTCCTTGAGCGGGCGGATCGCGGAGATGGTGCCGGGGGTGCGGCCGAGCATGCGCTTGGCCTCGATGCCGACGGCGTGGACCTCGCCGGTACGGCTGTCGATCGCGACCACGCTGGGCTCCGAGAGCACGATGCCGCGACCGCGCACGTAGACGAGCGTGTTGGCGGTCCCGAGATCGACCGCCATGTCACGGCCACCGAAGCCGGTGAGATATGAGAAGAAGCCCATGCGTGAGCGGGCTGGACCTCCTTTGGGAAAGGGAGACCGAGCCGGCCCGTGAGTCTATCGAAGCGGTCAGTGCCCGAAAACGCTGCAAGTAGCGTGCCACGCGGCGGATGAAACGTTACGGGCCAGGCTCGACAGAAGCGAATGATGCTCACGATCGGTACATCGGACGAGGAGCGATTCCGTGCCGCCTATCAGCGACACGCCGCCCCGGTCTGGCGCTACCTCGCCAGGCGCCTCGGCGACGACGACCTGGCCGAGGACCTGACCAGCGAGGTGTTCGTCGGCCTGTGAGGGCCTGGCGCCGCACGAGCTCGCGGCCGCGCTCGGCTGCCGCCCCGCCACCGCCCGCGTGCGGCTGCACCGCGCGCGCCGGCGCTTCTCCGCACTGCTCGACACGGAAGGACGTACGGGATGAACACGCTTGAGAGGATCCGCGCGATCGACCCGTGTGCGGGCCGCGAGCCCGACATGGAGCGGCTGAACGCGGCGCTGGAGCGGATCGCGGCCGCCGGCGGCGAGGCCGGGCCCCGCGTGGCCGGCCGGCGCGTCGTCGCGCCGCGTCTGCGACCGCGCGCACGCGGCGCGGTCGCGCTCGCCTTCGCGGCCTCCCTCGCCGGCGCCGCCGTCGTGCTCTCCGGCGGCGAGCGCGTCGCTCCCGCCGGCGCGGCGACGGTGCTGCGTGAGGCCCGGGCCGCCGCGACGCGACTCGACGGGGCCGGGCCATGGACGGTCGTCGTCACGCGCGACTGGCGCAACGAGCCGTTCCGCCTCCCCGGCGGCGGCTGGGGCGTGGCGCAGGTCCCGTACACGATCGAGCAGTGGAGCTCCGACGACGGGCGGCAGCTGAGCCGCTCCACGCGCGGCGACGACGTGCGCGGCGACGGCCCGGCGACCGCACCACCCGCGGATCCGTACGACGGCAGGCTGATCCGCCGCGACACCTCCGGCTATGAGCCCTCGGTCGCCGAGATCCGCGCGCTCCCGACCGATCCGGGCGCCCTTGCCGCAAGGCTCGGGGACGACGCCGTCCGGCGGGCGGTCGGACTGCTGCTCTCTCCGTCGCCGGGCGCACAGGTTCGCGTCGCGCTCTACGACGTGCTGCTGCGTGCGCGCGGCGCCGAGCTGGTGCCGCGCCTCACCGATCCCGAGGGCCGTACCGGCGAGGGCGTGCGCTTCGTCACCGCGAGCCCGCCGAACGACCTCACGCTGCTGTTCGACCCGCACACGCACGCCCTGCTCGGCCTGCGCCAGGTCAACGACCAGCGCAAGGCGCTCGGACGCGTGCTGACGAGCTGGACGGTGGTGCTCCGGGTCGAGCGCGCGCCGACGGCGCCGAAGCCCGAGCTCGAGCAGCGCGCCGGCAACCCGCCCGAGTACGTGCCGGTCCGCTGAGCTACAGCTCGCGCTCGACCTCCTCGAGCCAGTCGAGGTGCGCCTGCAGGATGCGGCGGGCGAGCGACTGGTTGATCGCGAGCGCCTTCGCGCGGTGCGGGAGCTGCCCCTCGACCTCGCGCGCCGCGTCCAGGTGCCCGGCGAGCTCGGCGATCTCGTCGCGCAACGCGCCGAGCCCGGCGAGCACGGTCTCGCGATCCGCGAACTCGGCGCCGAGCAGCCGCACGACGGGCTCGTTCTGGATCCGCGCGAACGGCGCCGGCGTGGCCAGCCACTCCCGCAGCGCCTCGCGGCCCGTGTCGGTCAGCCGGTAGTGCGTGCGCTCATGGGTGCGCCCCGGCTCCTTGGTCGCCGACAGGTAGCCGGCCTCGGCGAGCCGCTTGGGCTCCGCGTAGTACTGGCTCTCGGGCGCCGTCCAGTAGACGCGGCCCTGGCGCATCATCCGCACGAGGTCGTGCGGCCCCGCGCCGCCTTCGCCCACCAGGACGAGCACGGCGTAGGAGAACGGGGTCAGCCTTGACATTAGCTCCGTTTCAGAGTTATAAAGCTCCGTATCAGAGCTTCACTCTATACGGAGGACTCCGTGGAATCGATCTGGTTCATCTCGAATCTCAAGGACATGCTGGTGGAAGGGCCCGACTACGAGCTGATCCGCTCCTACGCGCCGCCCGGCGACATGCCGCCGCTGCACGTGCACGAGCGCGACGACGAGGGCTTCTACGTGCTCGAGGGCGAGCTGACGCTGTGGGTCGGCGATGCCGAGCCGGTCGCGCTCGGCCCCGGCGACTTCGCCAACGCGCCCGCCGGCGTGCCGCACACCTACCGCGTGACCAGCGCGGAGCGGGCGATGTTCCTCGTCGCCGGCAAGCCCGGCTTCGCCGCGTTCGTGCGCGAGGTCGGCGTGCCGGCCGAGCGTCACGAGCTCCCGGTGCTCGACGGCCCGCCCGACGCGAAGCGGATCGCCCGCATCGCGGCCCGTCACGCGATCACGCTGCTGGGCCCGCCCGGCGTGCTCCCGCGGGATGCAGCTCGGGACGCAGCGTGAGCAGACGCGCCAGCGGCAGCCCGACGACGTTCAGGTAGTCCCCCTCGATCGAGTCGACCAGGACGGCGCCCGCGCCCTGGATCGCGTAGCCGCCGGCGCGCCCGCGCCACTCCCCGGTGGCGACGTACCAGTCCAGCAGGGCGCCGTCCACGGGACGGAAGCTGACGCGCGTCGTCACCACCGCGGTCTCGGCGAGCGCGCCGTCCTCGACCAGCGCGATGCCACCCACGACCAGGTGGGTGCGGCCGGCGAGCCGCCGCACCAGCTCCAGCGCGTGCGCGGCGTCGCGCGGCTTGCCGAGGATCTCGCCGTCGAGCGCGACGTCGGTGTCGGCGCCGAGCACCAGCTCGCCCGGCGCGGCGACGGCGAGCGCCTTGCGGCGCGCGTTCTCCTCGGCGACCCGGCGCGGGTCGCCGGACGACTCCTCCTCGACGCCCGCGGGGCGGACGACGAACGGGATGCCGGCCTGCTCGAGAATCGCGCGCCGCTGCGGCGACGCCGACGCCAGGATCAACGATGTAGGACGGATGACGGGGTGGGGCGGAGGGGCTGCTGCCTGTGTCACTCGGGGTGGGGCGGAGGGGCTGCTGCCTGTGTCTAGAGCTCGGGGAAGAACAGCTTGGCCTCGCGCTCGCCGGACTCCGGGGAGTCCGAGCCGTGGACCATGTTCTGGCCGACCGCGATCGCGAAGTCGCCGCGGATCGAGCCCGGGGCGGCCTCCAGCGGGTTCGTCGCGCCGATCACCTGTCGCGCCGCCCTGATCGCGCTCTCGCCCTCGAACACGAGCGCCATCAGCGGGCCCGAGGTGATGAACTCGACCAGCTCGCCGAAGAACGGCTTGCCCTCGTGCTCGGCGTAGTGCTTGCCGGCCAGCTCCTCGGTCACCGTCATGTGGCGGGCCGCCACGATCTTGAGCCCCTTGCGCTCGAACCGCGCGATGATCTCGCCCGTCAGGCCGCGCGCGAACGCGTCCGGCTTGACCAGGATGAGCGTGCGTTCCATTCAGACGTTTCCTTGATGTCGGGAATCAGGGTTTCGCCCTCCGGTCGTTTGGGCCGTCGAGGGCGCAGCCGGCGCGACGATATCGACGCAGGCCCTACGACCCCCGTGCGACGTCACCCTTCAGCGGCTGCGCCGGCGTGACGGCTCAGCCGTCTCTGTCGCCTCGGCCAGCTCGGGCGCGACGTCCGCCGCGACCGTCGACTGATCGGTGGTCTGGCGGCTGCGCCGCCGGCGCGTGGTCGACGGCGTCGGCGCGTTCGTCTCCGCCTCGCAGAACGGGCAGATGCGCCATGCGGGGTCGATCGGCTTGCTGCACGAGTAGCACCGCTCCTTGAGCTTGCGCATGCAGCTCGGGCAGCGCAGGTAGTCCGCCTTGATCTCGTAGTCGCAGTGCGGGCAGAGCTGGTAGTCGAGGTTCGCCAGCCGGGCCTCGGCGGCGGTCATCTCCAGCTCGCGCAGCCTGACGTCGTCCAGGAACTCCGGCGGGCGGACGATCAGATAGACGATCGTGCCCACGAACGGGAAGAACGACGCGAGCGTGGCGCAGATGACGAGCAGCGGGTCGTCGATCCGGCGGCGGGCGTCGGCGAACGTCCAGAAGATCAGCGCCAGCCAGAGCACGCCGAGGATCAGGAGCGCGACGCTGACAGCCGTGTTGAGGGTGCTGTTCTTGATCTCGAAGATCGCCAACGCGTACATGTTGGGGCTAGATCGTAGTGGGCGGGGTTACAGGAAAGCGCGGCCGAAGGCGTATCCGATCCCAAAGAACACCAGGATCACCAGGGCGACCACGATCGCCACGAGGGCCACCATCGCCAGCACGCTCGGTCCGCGCTCGTTCACAGCGCGCTCGCCCTGCGCGCTCCGGGCGCGCTCGCGAGGTCGGCCACCAGGTAGATCGAGCCGGTCGCGACCACCGCACCACCGGGTCCGGCGAGCTCCCGCGCACGGGCCAAAGCCCGGCGCGCGTCCGGCTCCACCTCGGCGGGCGGGCCGCCGAGCTGCGCGGCCAGCGAGGCGAGCGTGGCCGGAGGCAGCGAGCGGCGGTTCGCCGACGCCGTGAAGACGAGCCCGGCGGTCGCCGGGATCAGCTCGCGCAGCATCGCGGCGGCGTCCTTGTCGTCGAGGATGGACACGACCGCCGTCACCGGGCGCTCGCCGGCGGCGTCGGGCAGCGCGGCCACGAGCGCCGCGAGACCGGACGGGTTGTGGGCGCCGTCGAGGATCGTGCGCGGGGACTCGGAGATCACCTGGAGCCGGCCCGGGACCTGCGAGTGGGCGGCGACGCGGGCGACGGTCGCCGCGTCGAGCGGCTTGCCCAGATACGCCGCCGCCGCGGCGAGCGCCGCGGCGAAGTTCTTGCGCTGGTAGCCCGGCAGCGCCTCGGCGACGGGCTTCGGCCGGACGAGCATCGCGCCGGTCTCGCCGGCCAGCGCCTCGACCTCGGGCTGCGCCTCGCCGAGCACCAGCGTCGCGGGTGGGTGGGACGGTTTCACCACGGCGAGCTTCTCGCGCGCGATGTCCTGGATCGTCGGCCCGAGCCAGCGCGTGTGCTCCAGGCCCACGTTGGTGAGCACGACGACCGGCGCGCCGAGCACGTTGGTCGCGTCCCAGCGCCCGCCGAGCCCGGCCTCGACGACCGCGACGTCGACCTCGCGCCGCGCGAGCTCGTCGAACGCCGCCGCGGTCAGCAGCTCGAACTGCGTGACGCGCTCGCCGCCCGACAGCGTGCGGTCGACCTTCGCGGCGGCGGCCGCCGCGCGCTCGATCGCGGCACCGAACGCCTCGGGCGAGAGATCCGCGTCCCCGACGCGGATGCGCTCGGCGAACGTGGTCAGGTGCGGCGAGAGGTAGGCGCCGGCGCGCAGGCCGTGCGCCTGCAGCAGCGCCGCGGTCATCCGCACGGTCGAGGACTTGCCGTTGGTGCCGACGACGTGCACGGCGCCGAAGCGCTCCTGCGGGGAGCCGAGCACGGTCAGCAGCCGGCGCATACGCTCCAGCCCGAAGCGCATGCCGAACAACTCGAGCGAGAGCAGATGCTCCTCGGCCCGGCCGAGGTCCCACGTCACCCTTCGAGCTCCTCCAGCTCCGCCTGGAGCCGCTCGAGCTTCTCCCGCTCGGCGTTGACGACCGCCTCCGGCGCCTTGTCCAGGAAGCCCTGGTTGGCGAGCTTGCCCTCGGCGCGCGCGATCTCCTTGCGCAGCAGCGTCGCCCGCTCGGCCGCGCGCTTGCGCTCGGCTTCGAGGTCGACGGCGCTGGACGGCAGCACCGCGACGCGCCCGCCCGGGACGCCGACCGTGGCGACCAATGGGTGGGCCGGATCTCCGTTTCCCGAGAACTCGAACCGGGCCAAGCGGCCGATGTGCTCGAGCACGCGCTCGTAGCCGTCGGCCTCCAGCCGGGCCGGGACCGCGGTGCCGGGCGCCGCGCCGACCTGGTCGCGCCAGCCGCGCAGCCGCTCGGTCGCCTCGATCGCGCGGCCCACCTCCTCCTCGACGTCGCGGTCGCGCAGCTTCTCGTTCGCGTGCGGCCAGCGGTGCGCCATCAGCAGCCCATCGGCGCCGGGCAGGTAGGACCAGATCTCCTCGGTCACGAACGGGATCACCGGATGGGCGATCGCCAGCGTCTGCGCGAGCACATAGAGCGCGAATTGGAGCGCCTCCGTGTTGTCCTCGGCATAGAGGCGCGGCTTGAGCATCTCCAAGTACCAGTCGCACAGCTCCGCGTAGATGAAGCCGTAGAGCCGCTGCGTGGCGCGGTGGAACTCGAACGTGTCGAACGCCTCGGTGATCTCCTGCTCTGCCGCCTGCAGGCGAGAGATGATCCAGCGGTCCTCGACGGTGTTCGCCTCCGGCGGCAGCGACGGCACGGTGACGCCCTCGGGCACCCGCAGCAGCACGAGCCGGGACGCGTTGAACAGCTTGTTCGCGAGTTGTCGGCCCTCGGCGATCTTGGACTCGTTGAAGCGCACGTCCTGCGTCGAGGACATCGCCAGCAGCCCGTAGCGCACGGCGTCGGCGCCGTAGGCCGGGAACTCGCCGCCTTCGGTGAACACCGGCGGGCGCGGGCCGCCGTCGATCAGGTCCAGCGGGTCGATCCCGGTGCCGAGCGACTTCGACATCCGGCGGCCGTCGGGGGCCTGGATGATCGAGTGCACGTAGACGTCGTCGAACGGGATGTCGTCCGCGAACTCCAGGCCGAACATGATCATCCGCGCGACCCAGAGGAACAGGATGTCGCGCGCGGTCGAGAGCACGTCGGTCGGGTAGAAGGCCTTCAGCTCGGCCGTGGCGTCCGGCCAGCCGAGCGTGGCGAACGGGAACAGGCCGCTGGAGAACCACGTGTCGAGCACGTCCGGGTCGCGCTCCCAGCCCGGGCCGTCCGGGGGATCCATGCCGACGTAGGTCTCTTCCCCGCGATACCAGACGGGCAGCCGGTGACCCCACCACAGCTGGCGCGAGATGCACCAGGGGCGGATGTTGCGCATCCACTCCAGGTAGCGGCGCCGCTGGCCCTCCGGGTGGATCTTCACGCGCCCGCTCTCGACGACCTCGATCGCCGCCTCGGCGAGCTCGCCCATGCGCATGAACCACTGCAACGAGATCAGCGGCTCGATCCGCTCGCCCGAGCGCTGCGAGTACGGCACCTCGTGCGTGTAGGGCTCGGTGCGGTTGACGCGCTTGGCCTCGCGCAGGGCCGCCACCACGGCCTCGCGCGCCTCCAGCGCGCTCATGCCCGCGAACTGGCCCGCCTCGGCGGTCATGCGCCCGTCCTCGCCGATCACCGTCACTTCGTCAAGCCCGTGCGCGCGGCCGATCTCAAAGTCGTTCGGGTCGTGCCCGGGCGTGATCTTCAGCGCGCCGGTGCCGAACTCCGGCTTGACGTACGGGTCGGCGATGATCTTCAGCCGGCGCCCGATCAGCGGGAGGATCGCCGTCTCCCCCACCAGCCGCGTGTAGCGGTCGTCGTCGGGGTGCACGGCGATCGCCGTGTCCCCGAGCATCGTCTCCGGGCGCACCGTGGCGACGGTGATCGAGCCGTTGCCGGACGCCAGGGGATAGTCGACGTAGTAGAGCGTGTCGGTCACCTCGCGGTCTTCGACCTCGAGGTCCGAGATCGCCGAGCCGGAGCCGGGATCCCAGTTGACCATGTAGTTGTCGCGGTAGATCAGGCCCTTCTCGTAGAGCGCGACGAAGACCTTCAGGACCGCGCGCACGTAGCCCTCGTCGAGCGTGAAGCGCTCCTCCTCGTAGTCAGCCGAGGCGCCGAGGCGCTTGAACTGCTCGATGATCGTGTTGCCGTACTGCGCCCGCCAGCGCCAGACGCGCTCCACGAACGCCTCGCGACCGATCCGCTCGCGCGTCGTCCCCTCGGTCTTGAGCAGCCGCTCGACCTGGGTCTGCGTGGCGATGCCGGCGTGGTCGGTGCCGAGGATCCACTTCGTGCGCTTGCCGCGCATGCGGGCGTAGCGGATCAGCGCGTCCTGAATCGAGCCGTTGAGCGCGTGGCCCATGTGCAGCGCGCCGGTAACGTTCGGCGGCGGGATCGCGATCGAGTAGTTCTCGGCCGCGGTACCGGCGGGCTCCGGGTGGAAGCGACCGGATTCGAACCAGCGCGCGAAGATGCGCGCCTCGGTCTCGCTCGGGTCGTAGCGCTTGCGGTCCTCCAGCGGATGCCCCATCGCGCGGGGAGTCTAGGAGCCTAGGGCCTTAAGGTCGGAGAGAAGGGGATCCCGCCCGGGCGGAGGGGCTGCAGCCGTCAAGCACTCTTGGCGGCGCGGTCGGGCGACTCTTCGCCCGGGGCCTCGGTGACGAGCGTCGGCTTGACGCCGCGCTCGACGGTCTCCTTGGTCACGACGCACTTCTTGACGTCGCGCCGGGAGGGCAGCTCGAACTGCACCTCGAGCAGGATCTCCTCGATGATCGAGCGCAGGCCGCGGGCGCCGGTCTCGCGCTCCAGCGCCTTGTCGGCGACCGCCTTCAGCGCGTCGGCGGAGAACACGAGCTCGATCCCGTCGAAGCTGAAGAAGCGCTGGAACTGCTTGACGATCGCGTTGCGCGGCTCGGTGAGGATCGTGATCAGGTCCTCGCGCGAGAGCTGGTGCACGGCCGAGGAGACCGGCAGGCGCCCGATGAACTCCGGGATCAGCCCGTACTGCATCAGGTCCTCGGGCAGGCAGCGCTCGAACAGCTCGCCGAGGTCGCGGTCGGCCTTGGACTCGATGTTGGCGCCGAAGCCGACGCCCTTGTGGCCGATCCGGCGCTCGATCACCTTGTCGAGGTTCGCGAACGCCCCGCCGCAGATGAACAGGACGTTCGTCGTGTCGATCGTCAGGAACTCCTGGTGGGGGTGCTTGCGACCCCCCTGCGGCGGCACGCTCGCAGTGGTGCCCTCCAAGATCTTCAGCAGCGCCTGCTGGACGCCCTCGCCCGACACGTCGCGCGTGATCGACGGGTTGTCCGCCTTGCGGGCGATCTTGTCGACCTCGTCGATGTAGATGATCCCGGTCTCGGCCTTCTTGACGTCGTAGTCGGCCGCCTGGATCAGCTTGAGCAGGATGTTCTCGACGTCCTCGCCGACGTAGCCGGCCTCGGTCAGCGCCGTGGCGTCGGCGATCGCGAACGGGACGTTGAGGATGCGGGCGAGCGTCTGCGCGAGCAGCGTCTTGCCGCAGCCGGTCGGCCCGAGCAGCAGGATGTTGGACTTCTGCAGCTCGATGTCCGAGTCGTCGGCCTGCATCATCTGCACGCGCTTGTAGTGGTTGTAGACCGCCACCGAGAGCGTGCGCTTGGCCTGCTCCTGCCCGACGACGTACTCGTTGAGGACGCCGTAGATCTCCTTCGGCTTCGGCAGGTTGTCGATGTCGAAGGTCGGCGGAGCGGTCAGCTCCTCATCGATGATCTCGTTGCAGAGGTCGATGCACTCGTCGCAGATGTAGACGCCGGGGCCTGCGATCAGCTTCTTGACCTGTCGCTGCGACTTTCCGCAGAAGGAGCAGAGGAGCTGCTCGTTGGAGTCCGTCGGGCGCGCCATACAGCTAGTGCTCGTGAATCACCCTGTCGATGATGCCGTATTCGCGCGCCTCGTCGGACGACATGAAGTAGTCGCGTTCGGTGTCTGACCGCACCTTCTCCACGTCCTTGCCGGAGTGCTGCGCGATGATCTCGTCCAGCCGGCGGCGCAGCTCGATGACCTCGCGCGCATGGATCTCGATGTCCGTCGCCTGACCTTGAAAGCCGCTGCTCACCTGGTGGATGAGGATCTTCGCGTTCGGGAGCGCCATCCGCTTGCCCTTGGCGCCGCCGGCCAGTAGGAGCGCGCCCATCGACATCGCGATGCCGACGCAGATCGTCGACACGTCGGGCTTGATGAACTGCATCGTGTCGTAGATCGCGAGGCCCGCGTAGACCGACCCGCCCGGCGAGTTGATGTAGAGCGAGATGTCCTTGTCGGGATCCTCGGACTCCAGGTGAAGGAGCTGGGCCACGATGAGGTTCGCGATCTGATCGTCCACCGGCGTGCCGAGGAAAACGATCCGCTCGTTGAGCAAGCGGGAGTAGATGTCGAACGCGCGCTCCCCACGGGAGGTCTGTTCGACGACCATCGGTACGAGTGGGCTCACGGTCCTCGCTTCGTTTCGCTTCGGTCGCTCGAATCCTTCAGATTCACCGGATCGGCCCAGAGACCGCTCGCTCGGCGAAGACTAGCAACGGTCTCATCCGGGCCAACCCGGGTCGGAAGGTCAGTTGTGCCGTGTCGGACGCCACGGACGGCGTCCGTCCCGATCAGAGGCCCGGCCGGACGAAGGGCCTGGCAACGCTCACTTGGACGGCGCGACCGGCTTTGCCGACTCCGCCACCAGATCCAGCGCCTTGCGCTGCGACAGGTCGTCCTTCAGAGCATCGAGCCGGCCATTGGCGCGCAGGCGCTCCAGCAGCTTCTTGGGAGACGTGCGGTCGCCGGGCGGAGCGGCCTCCTTGACCGCCTCGAGCATCTCGTCCTCGGTCGGGTCGAGCTGCTCGGCCTCGGAGATCGCGGCCAGCACCGCCTCGCGCTTGAGCGCCTGCTCGGCGTCGGGCTTGGCCTCCTCGATCGTCTCCTCCTCGGAGCGCCCGGAGATGCGCAGGTACGCGTCGCGCGAGATGCCCTGGTGCGCGAGCGAGTGCAGCATCGAGTCCCACAGCTCACGCGCACGCGCCTCGACGAGGCTCTCGGGGACGTCGACGGTCGCCTTCTCGACGGCGGCGTCGAGCGCCGCCTCGCGGAACTCGGCGTCGATCCGCTGCGCCTCGATCTCCCCGAGCCGCGAGCGGATGTCCTCGCGCAGCTCGTCGAGCGAGTCGAAGCCGGCCTCCTCGGCCAGCTCGTCGTCGAGGTCGGGCAGCAGCTTGGCCTTCACGTCGCGGACGGTGACCGCGAACTCCGCGTCCTGGCCGGCGAGGTTCGGCGCGTTGTAGTCCTCGGGGAACGTCACCTTGACCGTGCGCGACTCGCCGCCGACGGCGCCCTCGAGCTGCTCCTCGAAGCCGGGCACGAGCCGGCCGGAGCCGAGCTCGATCATCTGGTCGCGGCCCTCGCCGCCCGCAAACGGCTCGCCGTCGAGCGAGCCGGCGAAGTCCATCACCACGAAGTCGCCGCGCCCGGCCGGGCGGTCGACGGTCTCGAGCTTGGCCGTGCGCTCGCGCAGCCGCTCCAGCTCCTCGCCGACCGTGTCGTCGGATACGTCCGCGCCGCGCTTGGGCACGTCGAGGCCCTTGTAGTCGCCGAGCGTCGCCTTCGGGCGCACGCCGATCTCGATCGAGAAGTGCAGCGTCTCCCCCGCCTCGGGGAGCTTCTCCATGTCGATGTCGATGTCGGGCTCGCCGACCGGGACCACGCGCGCGTCGTCGATCGCGGCGCGATACCAGGTGGCCAGCGACTCGCGCACCGCCTCGTCGAGCACCGCCTTGCGGCCGACCCGCTGGATCACCACCGGCGGCGGCGCTTTGCCGGCGCGAAAGCCGGGCACGCGCAGGTTGCGGGCGAGCTGACGGGCCGCCTGGGTGACGCGGCGATCGAGCTCGTCGGTGCCGATCTCCGCCTCGACGCGCACGCGCGATTCGGGCAGCTCGGTGACGGTGGTGTTGACGGTCATGGCCATAGAGCGGCGGTCAACGATACAAAGCCTCTCATGCACCGGCGTCTTGCGGCATGGGCGGTCACGGGCCCGCTCGGCCACCTCGTGGCCGGCGTGGCCGACTGGGCGGCGGCCATCCGCCGACACCGGCGACGGTAGACGTTCAACCAAGCCTGCCCACGGGTCGATCACCACGACAACCTCGACCCGTCCAGGAGCACTCACCTTGTCCCGTTTCGCGAACCTGCCGCTCGCCGTGCGCCTCACCGCCGGCTTCAGCCTGCTCGCCCTCGCTCTCGTCGCCATCACGGTGATCGCCGTCCGCGCATTCGGCTCCTTCGACGCCGACGTGCATGAGCTCTCGCGCAGGAACATCCGCGCCAATTCGCTGGCGGGCGACATCGGACAGCGCGTGCAGGGTGTCGGCAACCTCACCGCCGATCACCTGTACGTCTACGACGGCGACCTCAAGACCGAGGACCAGATCGCCGCGCGGATGAAGGTCCTCGGCGACAAGGCGACCGCCGACGGCAAGCAGCTCGCCCCGCTCGTCAAGGGCACGGCGGCCGAGACGCCGCTGGCCGACTTCAACCGCAGCGCGGCCCAGTGGGGCGAGGCGGTCGGGAAGGCGATCGCGCTCTCGCGCAAGGAGACAATCGACAAGGTGGACGAGCGCGACGGGTCGCGCACGATCTACACCGAGCAGGTGCGGCCCGCGATGGAGTCGTTGGCACAGTCGATCGTGCGCCTGGACGCCGCGATCGAGCGCGGTGCCCAGGAGAAGGCGAGCGCCGTAGCCGGCGATGCCGCCACGACGAAGCGCGTCATGATCGTCGTGCTGCTCGTCGCGCTGCTCGCGGCCGGCGCGCTGGCGGTGCTGCTGATCCGGAGCGTGGTCGTGCCGGTGCGGAGCCTGGCCAACCGCCTCGAGAGCCTCAACGACCACTGCATCAACGATCTGGCGGGCGGTCTCGAGGCCGCCGCGACCGGCGACTTCACGTGCGGCCTGAATCCGGTCACCACCGAGCTGCCGGTGTCGTCGACCGACGAGCTCGGGCGGCTCGCCGCGACGTACAACGCGATGCTCGGCAAGGCGCATCGCGCGATCGCGGCCTACGGCACCATGTGCGACGAGATGGGCGACCTGATCGGCGAGGTCTCCAAGACCGCCGGCGCCGTCAACTCGTCGTCACAGCAGGTCGCCTCGACGTCCGAAGAGGCCGGGCGCGCGGTCGGCGAGATCGCGTCCGCGGTCGGCGACGTCGCGCAGGGCGCCGAGCGCCAGGTGCGGATCGTCGAGTCCACCCGCACCGCCGTCCAGGAGGCCGCCCGCGCCGCCGGCGCCAGCGCCGAGGCCGCGTCTCAGACTGCCGACGCCGCCGAGGAGGCGCGGCGCGTCGCGCGCGACGGCGTCGACGCGGCCGCGCAGGCGACGACCGCGATCCGGGAAGTCGCCAACTCCTCCGCGCAGGTGGGAGCGGCGATCGAGACGCTGTCCGCGCGCTCGGAGCGGATCGGCGGGATCGTCACGACCATCACGGGGATCGCCGAGCAGACGAACCTGCTGGCACTCAACGCCGCGATCGAGGCGGCGCGCGCCGGTGACCAGGGCCGCGGCTTCGCGGTCGTGGCCGACGAGGTGCGCAACCTGGCCGAGGAGTCTCAGACCGCCGCCGCGGAGATCGCCGGCCTGATCGCCGAGATCCAGACGCAAACGCGCGAGGTGGTCGGCGTCGTCGCCGAGGGCGCGCAGCGGACGTCCGACGGCGTGGCCACGGTCGAGCAGGCGCGCGAGGCGTTCGAGGCAATCGACGGCGCCGTCGAGGCGGTCAGCGCGCGGATCGCCGAGATCGGCGCCGCGGTCGACCAGATCGGCACGGAAGCGCGGCGCGCCGAGCAGGACGTCGCCGAGGTGGCCTCGGTCGCCGAGCAGTCGTCGGCCTCCGCGCAGCAGGTGTCGGCGTCGACCGAGCAGACGAGCGCATCCACGCAGGAGATCGCCTCCAGCGCGGCGGACCTCGCGCGCGCGGCCGGCTCGCTGGACGCGCTGGTCGCGCGCTTCAAGGTCTCGTCATAGGGCCGGACGATCGGGGCTGCGTTGCGTTAACGAAGCCGCCAGGGCTCGGCCGGGAGCGGCGTCGCCGCCTGCGGCCGCAGCGCGTCCGCGACGAGGCCGATGTAGCGCGGCCAGTGGTCGTCCATCGGCGTCCCGTCGGGCGCCGGGCGGGTGGTCGCGCCCAGCATCCGGAAGATCATCACGACGTCCTCGGACTCGAGGTCGCCGCGCACGCCGCCGGCCTCCTGCGCGCGCCGCAGCGGCCCGGCGATCGCGCCGATGAAGCGGCGCCGCTGCTCGGCGGTCAGCGCTGCGGCGCCGAGCCGCGCGGCGACGACGTCGAGGAAGCCCTGGTTTGTCGCCTGGCGGCGGGCCGCCTCGCCGAGGAAGCGCATGAACGCGACCGTCGCGTCGGGCTCGGAGGCGACGTCCCCCACGATCTCCTCGAGGTCGTCGAGCAGATCCTCGAAGATCGCGCGGACGAGCGCCTCCTTGGTCGGGAAGCGGCGATACAGCGTGCCCTTCCCCACGCCGGCGCGGCGCGCGATCTCCTCCACGCCGACATCCAGGCCGGCCTCGGCGAAGGCCGTCCGCGCGGCTTCCAGGATTCGTGCTCGATTGCGCGCGGCATCGGCCCGCAGGGGGCGAAGCGGAGCGAGGGGCTCCCCGACCATGTACACACGCAGCCTATCCGAACTGGAGGTACCCGTCCGAGCGCGTCCGTAGCGTTGGGCGACCGTGGCTTCGATGGTCGAGAGCGGCGAGCGCCCGTGGCTGGAGCAGCTCAACCCGGAGCAGCGGGAGGCCGCCACGCACGCCGGCGGGCCGCTGCTGATCCTCGCCGGCGCCGGCACCGGCAAGACGACGACGCTGTGTGCGCGCGTCGCGCACCTGGTCTCGGAGGGAGTGCCGTCGGAGCGGATCCTGCTCGTGACGTTCACGCGCCGGGCGGCTCGCGAGATGCTGCAGCGCTCGCGCGCCCACGTCTCGGCAACGTCGCGCGTCCTGGGTGGGACATTCCATTCGGTGGCGCACCGGCTCGTGCGCCGCCACGCGTCGGCGCTCGGGCTGCCCGGCGGCTTCGGCGTGCTCGATGCGGGGGACGCGGCCGACGTGCTGGACCTGCTGCGCGAGGAGGCGGGGCACGCGCAGGCGCGCACGCGCTTCCCGCGCAAGGGGACCTTGCTGGACATCTACTCGCGCACGGTCAACGCGCAGCTGCCCTTGTCAGGTGTCATAGCCGAGCACTTCCCCTGGTGCGCGGAGCACCGCGACTCGATCTCGGCGCTCTTCAAGTCCTACACGGCACGCAAGCGCGAGCTCGGCGTGCTGGATCTGGACGACCTGCTGCTGCACTGGCGCGCGCTGGCCCGCGACGAAGTGATCGGCCCGCGGATGGCGAGCGCGTTCGACCACGTGCTGGTCGACGAGTACCAGGACGTCAACGGCCTGCAGGTCGACCTGGTGCGCTCGCTCGCCGCCTACGGGCCCCGGGTCACCGCGGTCGGCGACGACTTCCAGGCGATCTACGGCTTTCGCTCGGCGTCGGCGGCGCACATCCTCGACTTCCCGGAGCACTTCCCCGGTACCCGCGTGGTGACGCTGGAGCGCAACTACCGCTCGACCCAGCCGGTGCTCGACGCCGCCAACGCTCTCGCGGCGCAGGCCGTGCGGGCGTTCCCGAAGCGGCTCGCCGCGCAGCGCGACGGCGGCGCGCGCCCGCGCGTGATCTTCGTGCGCGACGAGGGCGCGCAGGCGGAGGAGGTCTGCAACCGCGTGCTCCAGGAGCGCGAGCACGGCATGGACCTGCGCGCGCAGGCGGTGCTGATGCGCACGTCGCACGACTCCGATCTGCTGGAGCTCGAGCTGACGCGGCGGCGGATCCCGTTCGTGAAGTACGGCGGGCTGCGCTACCTGGAGGCCGCGCACGTGAAGGACTTCGTGGCGCTGCTGCGGCTGGCCGACAACGGCGCCGACGAGCTCGCGTGGTTCCGCGTGCTGCAGCTCGTCGAGGGCGTGGGGCCGGTGAGCGCGCGCAAGGCCATCGCGGCGCTTGAGCAGGACGTGGATCGCTGGCCGCATGCGCGCGAGTCGCTGCCCGCGAATGCGCGCGCGGCCGCGGACGCGCTCGTCAACGCGCTGATCGCCGGCCGCGCCGAGCGCCGGCCCGGCCCGCGCGCCGAGGGGCTGCGCGACGCGCTCGCGCCGCTCGTCAAGCTCCGCTACCCCGACGGGGCGGTCCGGCTGATGGACCTCGACCAGCTCGTCGCCGCGGCGCACCAGGCGCGCGACCCGCGGCACTTCGTGGCCGAGCTGGTGCTCGATCCGCCGAGCTCGTCGGCCGACCTCGCGCAGCCGCCGCATCTCGACGAGGACTACCTGACGCTGTCGACGATCCACTCGGCGAAGGGCCTCGAGTGGGACTCGGTCCACGTGCTCGCGGTCTATGACGGCAACTTCCCCGCCTGCATGTCGGCGGGCACGAGCGAGTCGATCGAGGAGGAGCGGCGGCTGCTGTACGTCGGCATGACGCGCGCCCGCCGCACGCTCGCGCTCTACGTCCCCGTGCGCTACTTCCACCGCCCGCGCGGCAACGACGACGCGCACGGCTACGGCAAGCCGTCGCGCTTCCTCACCGACGAGGTGCTCGCCGCGTGCGACGTCACGCGCCTGCCCGACGACCCGCTGTCGCCCTACGGTGCGCCCGTCTCGGGCCGCCGGATCGAGGTCTCGCCGGACTCGCTGTTCGACTGAGCGGGTACGAGCGCGGCATGCACTTCGCGTTGCCCGTGCTCGCGCTGCTCCCGCTGTGGAACGGCCTCGTCACGGTTCAGGACGGCGTCTCCAAGGGCGGCGCGCACTGGCGCATGGCCGCCCGCACCGAGCAGGGCGGCGTGACGATGACCATGTCGGTGCGCGACTACGACGGCTGGGGCCTGAGCGGGAAGGTCTCGTCGCGCGACCCGCTGATGGCCGACGGCGCCGACGACATCGGCGAGTCGAACGAGCGGCTGATCGACGGCGTCGTCTACAAGACCGTGGCGTCGCTGCGCGTGGAGACGGCGACGCGGACGCTCGTCATCCACCCGCGCCCCGCCCCGGCCAAGGCGGTTCGCAGCTACCGCGGGCTGAAGGACTATCGCTTCTTCGTCCACTGGTTCGCGGAAGACGACGCGCCGGGCAAGGTGAGCGCGCTGGATCGCAACGGCAAGGCTCTCGCGAACTGGGGGACGATCGAACGTCAAACTGCCCAGTAAGGGGAGCGGGAGAAAGTTGCGGTCACTGTAAATCGATCATCGCCGCGGGCTCCGAGGCTGGGGGTGCCTCACGTTTGTATGCCTCTGGGTCGACAAACGTGAGGCACCCCCTCTCGAATGGTCGAATAAGTGATCGATTGCGGTCGAATTGCGGTCCCACGCGATCGTTCCTGGGAACCTGGCTCCCCTTACCTGCGCAGTTGCCGTTCGCCGTCACATCCCAAAGCCAACGCTCGTCATTCGGGCATGACCAAGCAGAAGATCGCCGTCGTGGGAGCCACCGGGCGGGCCGGCCGCCATGTCGTCGAGGCGCTCGAGCGCGCCGGCCACGAGGCCGTGCGCATCTCGCGCGCCGGCGGCGTCGACGTCATCACCGGCACGGGCCTCGCGGATGCGCTCCACGGCGTCGACGTGATCGTCGACGTCGCCACCGGCCCCTCCCCCGAGGAGAAGGCGGCCACCGAGTTCTTCACGACCGCCGCCGCGAACCTCCAGCGCGAGGGCGCGAAGGCCGGCGTGAAGCGCATCGTCGTCGCCTCGATCGTCGGCGTCGACCGCTTCACCGGCGGCTACGGCGCCGCCAAGCTCGCGCACGAGAAGGTGAGCCTCGCCGGGCCCGTGCCGGCGAGCGTCGTGCGGGTGACCCAGTTCCACGAGCTCGTCGAGCAGATGATGGAGTGGGGCCGGAGGGAGGGCGACGTGATCCAGATCCCGCGGATGCGCACGCAGCCGGTGGCCGCGAAGGCGGTGGGCGAGGTGCTCGCCGCCGTCGCGACCGGCGAGCGCGAGGTGCTCGAGCTGGGCGGTCCGCGCGAGGAGAGCATGGTCGCGCTGGCCGAGCTGGTCGCCGCCAAGCGCGGCAACGGGCTGCGGGTCGAGGCCGTCGACGACGAGGCGGCCTACGAGGACGGCGGCATGCTCCCCGGCCCGGGCGCCCTGCTCGCCGGCCCGAGGTTCGAGGAGTGGCTCACTTCTCGCTGAACACGAGATCGAGCGGGTCGGCGTCCAGCGCGATGCGGTCGCCGGCCTGCGAGATCAGCGTGCGCAAGCGGACGGGCGCCGCGCCCGCGACGCTCACCAGGTCGTCCTGGGCGTCGCCCATCCGCCCCATCCATTCCGGCAGCGTCTCTTGCGCGGTGCGCGAGCGCAGGTAGTCGGTGCAGCGCCGGAAGAGCTTCGGGAGGATCAGGCTGCCGCCAGGGCCGATCGAGTCCTGCGACGCGAGTGCGAACCCGCCGCTGTCGTCGTCCGGCCACACCCCCAAACCGCCCGAGCGCGCCCGCCGCCCGAGCTCGCGCAGCTCGTCGCGCAGCTCCGGGTCGGTCGAGGAGTACAGCGTCACGTACGCGGCCCCCGGCTCCAGCAGCGCGGCGTTCGCAGTGGCGCCCAGCGGCACCTCGGCGTCCTCGCCGTCGGGCGGGAGGTCGTCGCGCAGGAGGAACACCACGGGGCGGCCGTTGAGGTCGACGAGCTTGGCGAGGATCGCCGACGGGATCGTCTCGGGCTCGGCCGAGGACACCTCCCCGCCGACCCAGCGCACGTCGCCGAACCGGCACCAGTCCAACAGCGCGTCGCGCGCGGGCTCCCCGTGCGGCTGGGCGTGCCCGTTGTAGTGCGTCTCCGGCGCGTCGATGCCGTCCAGGCGGAGCTGGAAGGTGCCGTCCGAGGACGCCCGCGCGCGCTCGCCGTTCTCGAGCGTGCGGACCAGCGCCGGGGAGCTCGGGCGGAAGCGGATCGAGTCGCCGTCGGGGCTCTTTCCGACGACCACGAGCTCGCCGCGGAGGCAGAGGAGGCGCGCCACGCGGGCCAGTGTCGCAAAATCCGGTCGGGATAGATATTTCTTAATCCCGATCCGGTTTACGACTCGGTGCTGTACCGTCTGTGGGACGCCATGAGCAAGATCGAACGCATCAAGGCGGCGACGGACGGCCTGGACGTTCTCCCGGAGCTCCTCCGCGCCGCGCGCGAGGGCTGGGAGACGCTCGACCCCGATCACGTCGGCCTCCTGAAGTGGTACGGCCTCTACGCGCACAACACGCACGACGGGCACTTCATGCTGCGCACGAAGGTGATCCAGGGCGTGCTGAGCGCCGATCAGGCCGAGGTCATGGCCTCGATCGCGCGCGACTTCGGCCGCGGCGTGATCGACTGCACGACGCGCCAGTGCTTCCAGATCCACTGGATCAGGCTCGACGACGTCCCGGAGATCTTCGAGCGCCTCGACCGCGTCGGGCTCACCACCAGCGGCGCCTGCGGCGACATCACGCGCAACGTCGTCGGCTGCACGCTCGCCGGCCTCGGCCACGAGCAGATCGTCGACGGCTACGCGACGGCGACCGCGATCCACGAGCACTTCCTCGACAACAAGCTCTACTCGAACCTGCCGCGCAAGTACAAGATCAGCGTGACCGGCTGCGCCGAGGACTGCGCCCGCGGCCTGATCAACGACATCGCGCTGTCCGGGGCGATCGCGCCCGACGGCACGCCCGGCTTCAACCTGCGCGTCGGCGGCGGCCTCTCCAGCCACCCGCGCTTCGCGCGCTGGTTGGACGTCTTTGTCACTCCGGAGGAAGCCCCCGAGGTGATCGAGGGGATGACCGCGATCTTCCGCGACTCCGAGGAGAACCGCAAGGCGCGCGGCAAGGCGCGGCTGAAGTTCCTGGTCGACCGCGTCGGCCCTGAGGAGCTGCGCGCCGAGCTCGAGCGCCGCGTCGGCCGCGAGCTCAAGCGCGGCGTCCCCAAGGCGCCGGGCCTGAGCGGCGAGGACCACATCGGCGTCCATGCCCAGAGCGACGGGCACCACCACACCGTGGGCGCGGTGGTGCCCGTCGGCCGCCTGAAGGCCGAGCAGTTGTTCGAGCTCGTGCGGCTGGCGCGCACGTACGGCGACAACGCCGACGACGCGCTGCGCCTCACCCACCAGCAGAACGTGCTGCTGCCGTGGATCGGAGAGGAGAACCTGGACGCGCTCCTGCAGGAGCCGCTGCTGCAGGACCTCTCTCCCTTCCCGAGCCTGTTCGCGCGCGGGCTGCAGACGTGCACCGGGAAGGAGTTCTGCGGCCTGGCCAAGGTCTTCACCAAGGACCGCGCGGTCGAGATCGGCAGGTTCCTGGACGAGCACGTGCGCCCGAATGGCCACGGCGAGGACCTGCGCGTGCACTTCGCCGGCTGCTCGTCGAGCTGCGCCCAGCACCAGATCGCCGACGTCGGCATCGAGGGCGTGCTCAAGAAGGTCGACGGCGAGTTCGTCGAGGCGATGGACATCCGCATCGGCGGGCGCCTCGGGCCGGAGCCGAAGTTCGGCGAGGTCGTCGTCAAGAAGGTCCCGCACTGGGAGCTCAACGAGACGCTGCTGCGGATCTTCGACCTCTACGAGCAGCACCACGACGGCGACGAGGACTTCCGCGCCTTCGCGGGCCGCACGGCGCCGGAGTGGTGGACGCAGCAGCTCGAGCCGGTTGTCGAAGAAGCCGCATGAGCGTCACCGAGGTCCTGACCCAGGCGGTCGACCGTCATCACCCGCGGCTGGTCATGCTCTGCTCCTTCCAAAAGGAGGAGAGCGTGCTGGTCGACGAGCTGGTGCGGATCGCGCCGCTCGCGCGCATCGTCACGATCGACACCGGCGTGCTGTTCCCGGAGACGCTCGCGACCTGGCGGGCGTTCGAGCAGCGCTTCGGCATCGACGTCGAGGTCCAGGACGCGACCGGCCCGTGGACGGCCGCCAACTGCTGCGGCCCGGCCAAGGTCGAGGCGCTCGGGCGCGCGCTCGCGGGCGCCGACGCCTGGATCACCGGCATCCGCCGCGAGCAGTCGCCGACCCGCGCCGGCGCCCAGCCGGTCGAGTTCGACGACAAGCGCGGCATCTGGAAGTACAACCCGCTCGTCGACTGGACCGAGAAGGACCTGTGGCGGCGGATCGCCGAGCGCGAGCTGCCGTATCACCCGCTGCACGACCAGGGCTACGCGTCGATCGGCTGCGCGCCGTGCACGGCGGCGGGCGCCGGGCGCGACGGACGCTGGGCGGGCAGCGAGAAGACCGAGTGCGGGCTGCACGTCTGAGATGGATCCCTGGCTGATCCTCTTCGGCTTCGGCGTCGGGATCCTGGTCGGCACGACCGGGATGGGCGGCGGCTCGCTGATGACGCCGCTGCTGATCCTCGTGTTCGGGATCAAGCCGGTCGTCGCCGTCGGCAGCGACCTCGCGTACGCGGCGGTCACCAAGACGGCGGGCGGGTTCCTGCACTTCCGCAAGGGAATGGTGCAGACGAGCCTCGCGTTCTGGCTGGCCGCCGGCTCCTGCCCCGGCGCGGTCGCCGGCGTGATCCTGCTCGACAAGCTCGGGCTTGATGACGTGCTGCTGCCGCTGATCGCCGGCGCGTTGCTGCTCACGGGCGCGCTCGTGCTGCTCCGGGCGCTGATGAGCAACGGCGCCGGCGAGCGCGACGAGGTGGCGCTGACGACGCGCAACAAGGCGTTCGCCGTCGCGCTCGGCGCGAGCGTCGGCTTCGTGCTCGGACTGACGTCGGCCGGCAGCGGGACGCTGATCGCGATCGGCCTGATCCTCGGCTTCCGCCTCGCGCCGCGGCGCGTCGTCGGGACCGACGTCTTCCACGCGGCGATCCTGCTGTGGACCGCCGCCATCGCGCACTTGTTCTCCGGTAACGTCGATCTGCTGCTGACCGCGACGATCCTGATCGGCTCGCTGCCCGGCGTCTGGGTCGGCACCCAGCTCTCCTCCGTGCTGCCCGAGCGCGGCCTGCGGCCCGCGCTTGGCGTCGTGCTGCTGAGCTCCGGGCTCGCCCTGCTGTCCAAGGCCGGCGTCGACGTGCCGGCCGCCGTGATCGTCGGCGCGCCGCTGGCGCTCGGCATGCTCGCGTTCTTCGTGCTGCGCGCCCGCATTCCTCAACCGCTGCTCGCGAGTACCGAGCCATGACCGCCGTCGCCATGCCCGCCCTCTCGCACCTGCGCGCGCTGGAGGCCGAGGCGATCCACGTCATGCGCGAGGTCGCGGCCGAGCGCGAGAAGCCCGCGCTGCTGTTCTCCGGCGGCAAGGACTCGATCGTGCTCGTGCGGCTCGCCCAGAAGGCCTTCGCGCCGGGCCTGGTCCCGTTTCCGCTGCTGCACGTGGACACGGGTCACAACTTCCCCGAGGTGATCGAGTTCCGTGACCGGCTGGTCGCGGAGTCGGGCCTGACGCTGCTGGTGGCGAGCGTGCAGGAGTCGATCGACCGCGGGCGCGTGCAGGAGGAGACTGGCCCACGCGCGTCGCGCAACCGGCTGCAGACGGTCACGCTGCTCGACGCGATCGAGCAGCACGGGCTCGACGCGTGCTTCGGCGGCGCCCGGCGCGACGAGGAGCGCTCGCGCGCGAAGGAGCGCGTGCTGTCGCTGCGCGACGACTTCGGCCAGTGGGACCCGCGCCGCCAGCGCCCCGAGCTGTGGGACCTCTACAACGCGCGCGTGCGCCGCGGCGAGCACCTGCGCGCGTTCCCGATCTCCAACTGGACCGAGCTCGACGTGTGGCAGTACGTCGCCGCCGAGGAGCTCGAGCTGCCGGGCATCTACCTCGCGCACGACCGCGAGGTCTTCGAGCGCGACGGGATGCTCTACGCGGTCTCGGATTTCGTCACCCTGATCGACGGCGAGGCGCCGTTCACGGCATCCGTGCGCTACCGCACGGTTGGCGACATGAGCTGCACCGGCGCCGTACGCTCGACGGCGTCCAGCCTGGCCGAGGTGGTGGCCGAGATCGCCGCCACCGACATCACCGAGCGCGGGCAGACGCGCGCCGACGACCGCGCGTCGGAGGCGGCGATGGAGGACCGCAAGCGCGAGGGCTACTTCTAGGCATGGACCTGCTCCGCCTCGCCACCGCCGGCAGCGTCGACGACGGCAAGTCGACGCTGATCGGCCGCCTGCTCTACGACGCGAAGGCCGTACTCGCCGATCAGCTCGCGCACGTCGAGGAGCGCAGCGTCGAAGGGCTCGACCTCGCGCTGCTCACCGACGGGCTGCGCGCCGAGCGCGAGCAGGGGATCACGATCGACGTCGCCTACCGCTCGTTCGCGACCCCGCGGCGGCGCTTCATCCTCGCCGACTGCCCCGGCCACCAGCAGTACACCCGCAACATGGTCACGGGCGCGTCGACCGCCGACCTCGCGCTGCTGCTGGTCGACGCGCGCGCGGGGCTGACCGAGCAGAGCCGCCGCCACGCGGCGATCGCGGCGCTGCTGCGCATCAAGCACGTGATCGTGGCGGTCAACAAGATGGACCTGGTCGGCTACGCCGAGGACGCGTTCGACGACGCCGTGCGCCAGGTCTGCGAGCTCGGCTCGCACATCGGGCTGGAGGGCGTCGAGTTCATTCCGATCAGCGCGCTGCACGGCGACAACGTGGTCTCAGCCTCGGACGCGATGCCGTGGTACGCCGGCCCACCGCTGCTGGAGCGGCTGGAGACCGTGCCGGTCGAGCCGCCGGCCGTCCACGGCGCCCGGCTGCCGGTGCAGCTCGTGCTGCGCGGCGCCAACGGGGCGCGCTGGGCCGCAGGGCGGCTCGCCGCCGGCGTGCTGAAGCCCGGCGACGACGTCGTGCTGCTCCCCTCGGGCGTGCGCACGCGGATCGCCGAGGTCCGCGACGCCGACGGGACCGCCGAGGCGGTCGAGGCGCCGCTGTCGGTGTCGGTGCGCTTCGAGGACGAGGTCGACATCGCGCGCGGCGAGCTGATCGCCACCGATCCTCCGCAGGTCGCGCGCGAGCTGTCGGCCACGCTCTGCTGGCTCGGCGACCGCCCGGCGAGGGCGCGCGACCGCTTCGTGCTCAAGCACGGCACGCGCGCCGTCCCGGCGCGCGTGGACGCGATCGACGGCCGGATCGACTTCGAGTCGCTCCAATGGCCGGCGGCGGACGAGCTGCGGCTCAACGACATCGCGCACGTGCGCCTGCGGCTCGGCGGCGAGATCGCCGCCGACGCGTACGCGCAGTGCCACGCGACCGGCGCGTTCATCCTCATCGATGAAGCCACCAATGACACGGTGGCCGCCGGCATGGTCGCATCGCCCTAAGGGCGATGCTTCGGGGAGTTCGACGCGCGCGAAGCAGGGCGCCGGCGCCGGGTGAACTCCCGGGCTGTTCTTCCGCGACTTGCCTGATGTCCGGCGCCCGCGTGGCGCGCAAGCATGCGCGGTATGAGGGGGTTCCCGGTCGCGCTCGCCGCGCTGCTGACCGCGCCTGCCGCCGCGCAGGCTGCGCCCGTGCTCACGGGCGCGCACTTCGAACGCTTGACCCGGATCGTCGCCACCTCGAGCGAGGATCTGACCGGCGTCTCTTCAGCCGACGTCTCGGTTGCGGCGCCGGGCGGCGCGGTCACTCCGTCGGCGGTGAGCGCGACGGGAACGCAGCTCGCGGTCGACCTGCCGGCCAGCGCGTTCGCGCGCACCACGTCGACCGGGACGACGATCTCGGCGCGCGGGTCGGCGCGGTGGTGGTCGCGCGCGCCGGCGAGCCCGCCGCCAACGCGCACATCGTCGGCTCCAGCCAGTGGACCGACAACGGCTGGAGCACGAGCCTCACCGATCCCGCCCAGAACCTCTACCGCTTCCAGGACCTCGTTGGGCGCGCCGGCCTCGTTCGGCGCGTTCGCGGCGGGCGTCGCGCGCGACTACACGGCACCGACGACCGCGAACGTGATCTCCACGGCCACCGACGCGCTGCGCACGGGCAGCTACCCGCGCACGCTGACCTTCACCTTGTCGACCACGTCCCCATAGGACAGAACGGCCAACGCCGCGCCGGACCGTCATCATGTGCGGAGTCCCATGGCGCGCCTCGACGTTCCCCCCACCCCCGCCCCCGAGGCGGCCACCGACGGGCTGGCCCGTGACAGCAAGCTGCTCTCGGCCGCGCTGAACAGCGTGCTCGAGGAGCAGGCCGGGCGCGTGTTCGCGAGCCGCGTGCAGTGGCTGTTCCGGACCGCCGAGGTCGTGCGCAGCGGCGATGACTCCGCCGCCGAGCGGCTCGTGGCCTACCTGGCCGGCGTGCCGGACGACTCGGTAGAGCCGATCATCCGCGCCTGCTCGATGGAGCTGCAGCTCGCGAACATCGTCGAGGAGCGGGAGCGGCTGCGCCGCCGCCGGCAGTACGACGCCAGCGGCGAGGTCCAGCGCGAGTCGCTCGCCGCGACGGCGCGGATCCTGCGCGACAACGAGGCCGACATCCCCGCGCTGGTCGCGCAGCTGGAGATCGAGCACGTGCTCACCGCGCACCCGACCGAGGCGACGCGGCGCTCGGTGCTGGACCACCAGTGGGACGTGGCCGCACTGCTCGACAAGCTCGACGACCCGCGCACCGGCATCTCGAGCCGCCGCCGGCTGCTCGAAGAGCTGCGCGAGGTGCTGACGATCTGGTGGCAGACCGACGAGGTGCGGCGCGTCCGCCCGCGCGTCGAGGACGAGGTCCGCCGCAACCTGTTCTTCTTCGAGGCGGTGCTGTTCGACGCCGTGCCGGCGGCGCTGGAGGAGATGGAGCGGGCGTTCGACGCCCGGCTCGTGCAGCCGGTGCTCTCCTACGGGAGCTGGACGGGCGGCGACATGGACGGCCATCCCGAGGTCGGCGCCGACACGCTGGCCAGCGCGCTCGCGCTGCACCGGGCGAGCGCGCTGCGGCTGCTGCGCGATCGCGTCGACCGGCTGGCGCGCAGCTTCTCGCACTCCTCGCTGCGGATCCCGATCTCCGAGGAGCTTGCCGCGTCGCTGGCCGAGGACGCGCGCGAGCTGCCGAGCGCCGAGGTGCTGCGCCGCGCCCACCACGAGTGGGAGCCGCTGCGCACCAAGCTCGGGTTCGTCCACCACCGGCTCGGAAACACCGGACGCCCGCGCGGTCGAGAAGCGGGCTACTCGGACTCGTCGCAGCTGCGGCGCGATCTCGAGCTCGTGCTCGCCCATCTCGGCTCGCGCCACGTGGCGATGGGCGCGATCCGGCGGCTGCTGTGGCAGGTCGACGTGTTCGGCTTCCACCTCGCCGGGATCGACATCCGCCAGAGCGCGTCGGTCGTACGCCGGGCCGCGGGCGCGGTGCTGCCGGGCTTCGCGGACGCCGACGAGCCGCTCCGGCTGGAGCTGTTGACCGAGGCGCTGACCTCCGGCCGGCGCGGGATCGAGCACGACCCCGGCGGCGAGGCGGGCGAGCTCCTGCGCGTGCTGGACACCGTCGCGCTGGCCGGCGAGGCGTACGGCGCGCACGCGGTGCCGGCGATGGTGATCTCGATGACCGAGCACCCCTCGGACGTGCTGGCCGCGACCTGGCTCGCCGCGCGGGCGGGCGCGACGTCGCTGCGCATGGTCCCGCTGTTCGAGACGCGCGGCGACCTCGAGGCGGCGCCGGCCACGATGGCGGCGCTGTATCAGAACGTCGCCTACCGGGTGCACCTGCGCGCGCACGCCCAGAAGCAGACGGTGATGGTCGGCTACTCGGACTCCGGCAAGGACTCCGGCTACATCGCAAGCCAGTACGCGCTCTATGTCGCCCAGGAGCGGCTGTCGGCGCAGGCCGGCGAGGCGGGCGTCGTGCTCGAGCTCTTCCACGGCCGCGGCGGTTCGCCGTCGCGCGGCGGCGGGCGCACGTATCGCGCCATCCTGGCCCAGCCCGAGGGCTCCGTGCAGGGGCGGATCCGGATCACCGAGCAGGGCGAGACGGTGTCCGCGCGTTACAGCGACCCCGAACTGGCGGTCCGCTCGCTCGAGCAGACGGTGAGCGCGGTCCTGCTGGCGACGGCGCTGCCGAACCCGCCGATCAGGCCGGAGTGGCGAGCGGAGATGGACCGGCTGTCGGAGGCCTCGCGGGCGCGCTACCGCGGCCTCGTCTATGACGACCCCGACTTCGAGCGCTTCTTCGCCCAGGTCGCGCCGATCGCCGAGCTGAGCGAGCTCAACATCGGCTCGCGCCCGCCGTCACGCAACAAGGCCCCGGGGATCGACTCGCTGCGCGCGATCCCGTGGGTGTTCGCCTGGACGCAGAACCGGCTGCTGCTGCCGTCCTGGTACGGGGCGGGGATCGCGCTCGCCGAGGGCGACCTCGGGCTGCAGACGACGATGTTCGACGGCTGGCCGTTCTTCCGCGGCCTGATCGGCACGCTGGAGATGGCGCTGTTCAAGACCGACCTCGGCGTCGCCGAGCGCTACCTGCGGCTGGTCGACCTCGAGCTGGCGGGCCGCTTCTGGACGGACGCGCGCGAGGAGTACGACCGGGTGGTCGAGCGCGTGCTGGCGATCACCGGCCAGGGTGGGCTGCTTGACGAGACGCCCGCGCTGCAGCGCCGCCTGGAGCATCGCAACCCGTGGGTCGATCCGCTCTCGCACCTGCAGGTCGAGCTGCTCTCGCGCCTGCGCGCCGGGCGCGAGGACGCGCGCACGCCACTGCTCGCCACGATCACCGGGATCGCCGCGGGCATGCGCAACACCGGCTAGGCGCCACCTCCGTAGGTAGAAACCCGCAGCTTGGTAAAGGGCGTCTACGGAGTTTCCCAAGAGCGGCCCAATTTCCCTTTGCGGCGCGGACTTTCGGTCGATGACGTGAGCACTATGAAGCTTTCGATCCGCACCAAGCTGTTCGCCGGCTTCGGCGCCGTGCTCGCGCTCCTTGTGGTCGCGTCGCTGCTTGCCGTCTCCGGGATGAACAAGATCAATGACCGCGCCACCGTCATTGCCAACAAGGACACGCCGACGCTCGACTACCTGGGCGACGTCAGCCAGAAGTCAGAGCTCGTTCGCGCGGCCCAGCTCGCCCTCGCCCTCTCGAACACGAAGGCGCTCGTCGACGCCCGCATGGAGATCTTCGACTCCGCGAACGCGGCGGTCACGACCAACCTCGAGAAGCTCGAGGCCCTCTCGACCGACCCCGCGGCCGCCAAGTTGCTGGCGAACTACCGCAAGACCTGGGGCGAGTACCAGCAGATGACCGAGCAGGCGGCCGACCTGGCGCGCGCCGGCAAGCTGACCGAGGTCACCACCGTCGTCAACGGCGCGAAGGACAAGATGACCGAGGTGCGCGACGCGCTGACCAAGTGGCGCGCCAACATCAACGCCGCCACGAAGGCCGACGTCAAGGCCGCGGGCGACCAGTACAGCTCGTCGAGGAACCTCGCGATCTTCCTGGCGCTGTTCGCCGTGCTCCTGGGCGCCGTGATCGCGTTCGTCATCTCGCGTGACATCTCCACCCGCGCCCAGCGCATGTCCGCCGCCGCCAACGGCATCGCCGAGGGCGACGTCGAGCAGGACGTCGTCGTCAAGGGCTCCGACGAGCTGGCCGACACCGGCCGCGCGTTCGAGCGCATGATCGCGTACCTGAAGGAGATGGCCGCGTCCGCCGACCGCATGGCGAGCGGCGACTTCTCCGAGGACGTCCGGCCGCGCAGCGACCGCGACCTGCTGGGCACCGGCCTGGCCAAGCTCGTGGGCGACGTGCGCACGATGGTCGGCGACGTCTCGCTCAGCGCCGGATCGGTCAGCTCGGCCTCGCAGCAGATGGCCGCCACGTCCGACGAGGCAGGCCGCGCCGTCGGCGAGATCGCCCACGCGGTCGGAGACGTCGCGCAGGGCGCCGAGCGCCAGGTGCGGATGGTCGAGCAGGTGCGCGAGGTCGCCGTGGAGGCCGCCGAGGCCGCCGGCGCGAGCGCCGAGGGCGCGCGCGAGAGCGCGAAGGCCGCCGCGAAGACGCGCGAGATCGCCCAGGAAGGGGTCGAAGCCGCCAGCAAGGCGACCGCGGCCATCGAGGGCGTCGCGAGCGCATCCAGCCAGGTGTCGGTCGCGATCGGCGAGCTGTCCGAGCGCTCGGAGCGCATCGGCGGGATCGTCGACACGATCACCGGCATCGCCGAGCAGACCAACCTGCTCGCGCTCAACGCCGCGATCGAGGCCGCCCGCGCCGGCGAGCAGGGCCGCGGCTTCGCGGTCGTCGCCGAAGAGGTCCGCAAGCTCGCCGAGGAGTCCCAGAGCGCCGCAGGCCAGATCTCCGAGCTGATCGCCGAGATCCAGACGCAGACCGGCCGTGTCGTCGGCGTCGTCGAGGACAGCGCCCGCCGCACTGACGAGGGCGTCGCGACCGTCGTCGAGACGCGCGAGGCGTTCGAGCGCATCGAGACCGCGGTGCAGGACATCACGACCCGCATCGACGGCATCGCCGGCGCCGCCGAGCAGATCAGCGACGGCACGAACCAGATGCAGACGCAGATCGGCGAGGTGGCCGCGGTCGCCGAGCAGAGCTCCGCGTCCGCCCAGCAGGTCTCCGCCTCCACCCAGGAGACGAGCGCCTCCACGCAGGAGATCGCCGCCTCCGCCGAGGCGCTGGCCAACACCGCCGGCGAGCTGCAGCGGCTCGTCGGGCGGTTCAAGGTCGCCTGAGGCTCACCGTCATGGTCACGCCGCCGCGCTCGCTCGCGGCGGCGTGATCGTGTTAACCGTCCAGCTGCGCCTGGACGATCTCCTCGAGCAGCAGGCCGAGGTAGCCGTAGAGCATGTACTCGCGGGCGCTCGGGTCCTCCGGGTCGACCGCGAACGGGTCCTCTTCGTCGACGTCGAGCATCGTGCCGAGCACGAGCCGGAGGGCGTTGATCGCGTGCATCCACGCGGTCAGCTGGTCGAGCGTGAGCTCGCCGGCGGCGAGCGTCGCCTCGACGGTCTCGATCGCCGCCAGGCGGCCGGAGGCAAGCTCCTCCTGCGTCAGCTGCCGGTACTCGGCTTCCTTCTCTTCGTCGTCGGAGTAGGCGGCCGGGTAGAGGCGGCGCAGGCGCGGGTCGTCGGGGCCGAGCGCGAGCAGCGTGCGCAGCTCGCCGAGCAGCTGACGGACGAGGTCGCGCTCGCCCTCGGGCAGCCGCAGGAGGAAGCCGCCCCGCCGCGCGACGATGCGCCGGCGGTTGAGTCCGAAGCCCATCAGTCCTGCTGCATGGTCGCCCACAACCCGTGCTCATGCAGCCGGAAGACGTCCAGCTCGGCCTTCTCCCGCGTCCCGTTGGACACGACCGCCCGGCCCTTGTGGTGGACGTCGAGCATCAGCTCGGTCGCTTTCGCGCGGCTGAAGCCGAACAGCTTCTGGAACACGAGCACGACGTAGCTCATCAGGTTGATCGGGTCGTTCCAGACGATCACGACCCACGGGCGGTCAGGCTCCGTGCCGGACTCGCCGGCGGGGACGTCGACCTCGGTGGGTGCGGCGGTGGGCATCCCCTCAATTGTGACGCGGGAGCTCGGCCGCGGTGCTCGGCGACGCGGTCCCGGTCTCTCCCGCGACGCTCGCGTGCAGCTCGTACGGGCGATCGTCGGGTAGCGGGACCTCGACCTCGCCGCTCCCGGAGTCGACGGGCAGGGCGACCGTCTTGGCCGGCTCGTCGGAGCCCGCCGGGCGGATCGCGACGACGAGCCCGGCCGCGCCGGGCGGCGCCTGGTAGGCGACCACCGCGCGCTCACCTTCGCGGCGGACGGCGATGCTCGGCGGCGGCGGGATGGCGGGAGGAGCCGGCTTGGCGGCCGCCGCCGCGCGCGCCGCGACGCCCGCGAGCAGCGCCGGGTTGGCCCACTGCGCGTGGCCCGCCGGACCCGCCGGGCTGGCCGAGTCCAGCGGCGAGCCGGCCGACTTGGTGTCGCCCCAGCGGCCGGGCCACACCGCCCAGCCGGGATCGTCGCCGCCCAGCACGACGATCGCCGGATCGATCTGGGGACCCTTGCCGTCGGCGTTGTCGAACCAGGTGCCCGTCCAGTGGCTGCCGGGCGTGAAATAGGCGGCATGCGAGCCGCGGGCGACGTACACCAGCGGCGTGGCGGCCGAGCTGACCGCCTTGCGCACCGCGCTCCATGGCTTGGACTCGGCCGACGCATGCTGCGCGAACACGGCCTGCACCGGCGCCTCGTCGGCGTCGAGGCGGAGCTGGATCATCTCCCAGTCGCCCTCGTGGTTGCCGGCGCTGATCAGCGGGCCGGCGAGCTGGAAGTCGTTGTAGTAGTAGAAGCACCAGTACTGCAGCCACAGCCGCCCCTGGTCGTCGTGCTTGGCGCGGGCGTGCACGCGGTTGCGGTAGCGCACGTTGGCGTGCGCTTCGGACGCATGCCTGCGGTAGTCGCGCGTCGTCTCGCCGATCGTGTCGTTCGCGCCCACCGGCTTGCCGTCGGCGTACTTCTTGGCGCCCAGGAACGCGAGCGAGAGCTGCGGCGCGACCACCGGCCCGCCGGCGCGGTAGAGCTGGGTGAATTTGAAGTCGGTCCAGATCGCCGCCGAGTCGGCGAAGTAGGCCTCCATCGAGTCGTAGACGAGGCGCGGCTTGTGGCGCTCGAGCAGGAGCTTGGGATCGGTCATGCGGACGCGACGCTAATACGATCGGCCGGATATGTGGGGGTTGAGCGCGTCCGAGCTGGCGGCGGGCATCCGGGAGCGCCGGTTCTCCGCGCGCGAGGTGATGGAGGCGCACCTGGCGCGGATCGAGGCGGTCAACCCTCGCTTGAACGCGATCGTCACGCTCGACGCCGACGGCGCCCTGGCCGCCGCCGACGCGGCCGACCGCGGCGAACCGGCGGGCCCGCTGCACGGGCTCCCGGTGGCGGTCAAGGATCTCGAGGAGACCGCCGGGATGCGCACGACCTACGGCTCGCCGCTGTTCGCGCGCCACGTGCCGGGCACCGACTCGGCCGTCGTCGAGCGCTGGCGGCGGGCCGGCGCGATCGTCATCGGCAAGACCAACGCGCCGGAGTTCGGCGCCGGCTCGCAGACGTTCAACGAGGTCTTCGGCGTCACCCGCAACCCGTACGACCCGGCAATGACCTGCGGCGGCTCCAGCGGCGGCTCGGCGGCGGCGGTGCGCGCCGGGATGGTGCCGCTGGCCGACGGCTCCGACTACGGCGCCTCGATCCGCAACCCGGCGGCGTTCTGCAACCTCGTGGGGCTGCGCCCGTCGCCCGGGCGGGTGGCCGACTACGGGCCGGGCGACGCCTGGAGCCCGTTTCCGGTGCTCGGCGCGCTGGCGCTGACCGTGGAGGACGCGCGGCTGGCGCTGAGCGTGCTCGCGGGACCCGATCCGCGCGATCCGCTGGCGCTGCCGGACGGCTTCGACGGCGCGCTGGACGGCTCCGTGCAGGGAGTTCGGGTCGCGTGGAGCCGGACGCTCGGCGGGCTGCCGGTCGAGCCCGAGATCACCGCCGTGCTCGACGCGCAGCGGGCGACGTTCGAGGCGCTCGGCTGCGTCGTCGAGGACGTCGAGCCCGACCTGGCCGGCGCCGACGAGGCGTTCGACACGCTGCGCGCGCTGCAGTTCGCGGGCGCGTTCGCGCGGCTGGGCGATCGGGTGAAGCCGGACATCGCCGAGAACGCGCGGCGCGGGCTGGCGTTGCCGGCCGAGCGGATCGCCCGGGCGATCGAGCTGCGCGGCGAGCTGTTCGCGCGCATGCAGCGGCTGCTGGAGCGCTTCGACCTGCTCGCCGGGCCGGTCACCCAGGTCGCGCCGTTCGCGGTCGAGACGCCGTGGCCGCGCGAGGTCGCCGGCGTGGCGATGGAGACCTACACCGACTGGTTTCGCTCCTGCTCGCGCATCACCGTCACCGCGCACCCGGCCGTGTCGGTGCCGGCCGGCTTCACCCCGGCCGGGCTTCCGGTCGGGCTCCAGCTCGTGGGCCGCTATCGCGACGAGCTCGGGCTGCTCCGGGTCGCGGCCGCGTTCGAGGCGGCGACCGGGTTCGGGCGCCGGGAGCCGCCGCTGTGACCGCGTGGCCGGACACGCCGCCGACCGCGGCGCACCGCGCGGCGTATGCCGACGCCGAGCCGCGACCCTTCTGGCGGGCGCCCGACGAGGTCTCGCCGGCGCTGCGCGGGACCGTGGACGCCGACCTGTGCATCGTCGGCGGCGGCTTCACCGGGCTGTGGGCGGCGTTGCACGCCAAGGCCGGCGACCCGTCCCGCGAGGTGGTCCTGCTCGAGGCCGAGACGATCGGCTTCGGCGCCAGCGGGCGCAACGGCGGCTTCTGCGTCGCGTCGCTCACCCACGGGATCGAGAACGGGCTCGCGCGCTTCGCGGACGAGATGGACGTGCTCGAGCGGCTGGGGCTTGAGAACTTCGACGGGCTGGTCGCCGACCTGGAGCGGTATTCGATCGCGTGCGACTTCGAGCCGACCGGCGAGCTCACGGCGCTGCTGGAGCCCTACCAGGAGGCCTGGGACGATGAGCTGCTGCGCCGCTGGGGGCACGACGTCGTGCGGCTCGACGGCGAGGCGATGCGCGCGCAGGTGAACTCGCCCACCTACCGCGGCGGCATCTGGGATCGCACCGGGGCCGGCGTGCTCGATCCCGGCAAGCTGTGCGCGGGGCTGCGCGAGGCCGCGCTGCGGCTCGGCGTGCGCATCTACGAGCACACGGCGGCCCAGTGGCTCGACGGCGACGTCGTGCTGACCGCGGCCGGGCGCGTACGGGCGCGCCGCACGCTGCTCGCCACCAGCGCCTATCCCCCGCTGGTGCGCGCGCAGCGGCGCTACGTGGTGCCGGTCTACGACTACGTGCTGGTCACCGAGCCGCTGAGCGCGGCCCAGCGCGCCTCGATCGGCTGGGAAAATCGGCAGGGCATCGGCGACGGCGCCAACCAGTTCCACTACTACCGCCTGACCGCCGATGACCGGATCCTGTTCGGCGGCTACGACGCGGTCTATCGCTTCCGCGGACCGGTCGGACCGCGCTGGGACGAGCACGAGCCGACATTCGCGACGCTCTCGCAGCACCTCTTCACGACGTTCCCGCAGCTCGAAGGGCTGCGCTTCAGCCACCGCTGGGGCGGCGCGATCGACACGTCGTCGCGCTTCTCGGTCTTCTTCGGACTCGCGCACCGCGGCCGCACCGCCTACGCGCTCGGCTACACCGGCCTGGGCGTGGCCGCGGCGCGCTTCGGCGCCCGCGTCGCGCTCGACCTGCTCGACGGGCGCGACACCGAGGCCACACGCCTGCGCTACGTCCGCTCCAAGCCGGTCCCGTTCCCGCCCGAGCCGCTGCGCTGGGCGGTCATCCAGCTCACCCGCAACCGGCTCGCGGCGGCCGACCGCCGCGAGGGCCGCCGAGGCTTGTGGCTCGGGTTGCTCGATCGCCTGGGACTCGGATTCGACTCGTAGGGATCGGCGAACGTCAACTGCGCCAGTAAGGGAGGCGCGTCTACCAGAAACGATCATCCAGGGACGGCAAGCGATCACGATCGATCATCCGCGCAACGCACCACTTTCACGTGTGGCGGCTAGGTTGCGCATAGCGCCACTTAGACGACACTGGGTTTCCTGAGCGGTCCCGCGGATGATCGTATCCCTTCCGCACCCGCTCCTTACTGGCTGCAGTTGACGTACGAGCCAATCCGCGCCCTGGCTCTCACGCCGGGAATTCCACCGCGAGCGGCGTCGGGTCCTCCGCATTTGGGCAGCGGCGCAGACGGAGGCCGGCGCGCCGCGGGTCGTGGTCGTCGGCGAGCGCTGGCGCGTGCTGCTGGACGGGCTCGCGGAGTCGTTGATCGCGGGGCCGGCGGACTTCGCCGGTCGGCTGGGCGCCGGACGCCGAGACCGCCGTCGCGCTCGCGCTCGAGCCGGCCGCTGCGCCGCCGGGGGCGCGGGGATGAGCGTCGTCCGCGGCGGGACGGTCGTGACCGAGGCGGGCGTGTTCGGCGCCGACGTGGCCGTGTCGCGCGGGCGCATCGAGGCGATCGGACGCGATCTGCGCGGGGACACGCTCTACGACGCGACGGGGCTGCACGTGTTCGCAGGGTTCGTCGACCCGCACGTCCACGGCTGCGACGAAGGCCTGTCGGACTGGGAGGACTTCGCGACGCTGACCGCCGCGGCGCTCGCCGGCGGCGTCACCACTCTGCTCGACATGCCGCTCAACGAGCCGCCGACCACCACCGCGGCCCGGCTCCAGGCCCGTGGCGAGGCGGTCCAGGCGCGGTCGCGGATCGCGATCGGGCTGTTCGGCGGCGCGGTGCCCGGCAACCTCGCCGAGCTCGAGGGAATGGCGCGGGCGGGCGCCGTCGCGTTGAAGGCGTTCATGGTCGAGACGCCGGGCTGGGAGCGCTGCGACGACGCGCGCTGCTCGACGCGATGCGCGAGGCCGCGCGCCTCGGGCTCCCGTTCGCCGTCCACGCCGAGGACCAGGAGCTCGTGGCCGACGGCGAGGCGCGCGAGCGCGCCGCGGGCCGGCGCGACGTGGCGTCTCACGCTGCCGCTCACGACGAGCGGGCGGAGACGGCGGCCGTCCAGCGGGCACTCCTCCTCGCCCGCTGGGCCGGCTGCCGGCTGCACGTCGTGCACGTGGGCTCGCGCGAAGGGCTCAAGCTACTGCGCGCCGCGGAGCCGCACGGCGAGGGCGCGATCTCGCTCTTGACGCTCGACGCCGCCGGTCGGGACCGGCTCGGTCCGCGCGCGCGGATCGCTCCGCCCGTGCGCGAGCGCGCGACGGTGGAGGCGCTATGGGCGGCGCTCGCCGACGGGACGCTGCGCTGGATCGGCTCCGACCACTCGCCGTATCCGCCGTCCCTGAAGGCCGGCGACGACGTGTGGGAGGCGCCCGACGGCGCGCCGTCGATCGAGACCTGCTTCGCGCTGGCGCTCTCGGAGGGACGCCGGCGCGGCCTCGGCCTCGCGCGCTTGGCGTCGCTGTGCGGCGCGGCCGCGGCCCGCGCGTATGGCCTGTACCCGCGTAAAGGCGCGCTCCTGCCGGGCGCCGACGCCGACCCGGCGCTCGTCGACCTCGGGGCGCGCTGGACGATCGCTGCCGCGGCACTGCACCTCAAGCACCGGTGGTCGCTGAACGAGGGCGCCGAGGTGACCGGCCGCGTCGTGGCGACGATCCGCGCCGGCGAGCTCGCCTACGCCGACGGCGAAGTGCTGGCGCCGCCCGGCTCGGGCGAGTGGCTGAGGTCGGAGCGCAGCGCGTCCTCGAGCGAGCCCTCGCCGGTCAGCGCCCAGAGGACGAGCGCGCCGTTGTAGGCGACGTACAGCGCCCGCGCCTCGCCCGCGGAGAGGCCGAACGACTCGACGCGCGCCAGAACGGCCGCGACGTGCTCGGCGGCCGCGGCGCGGAACTCCGGGTCCGCGATGTCGAGCTCGAGGAACGCAAGGTGGTGCGCGAACGCCCGGCGATCGCCGACGGAGCGCGCGAGGCCGACGAGGAACTCGACGGCGGCGTCGCGCGGAGAACCCGCTGGGGCGCCGGGCGGCGACGACGCGGGGGCGACGAGCGGCGACGGGGGCCCATCGGACGGCGCCGCGGGGGCGCCGGGCGGCGACGCGGGGGCGCCGGGCGGCGACGCGGGGGCGCCAGGCGGCGACGCGGGGACGCCAGGCGGCGACGCGGGGGCGGGCGGCGACGGCGACCCGGCCCCGCCGGGCGGCGGCGGCGGCGCGATCGCTCGGGCCGTGCTCTTGGCCGCGGCCAACAGCAGCGCGCGCTTGGAGCCGTAGCGCTCGGCCAGCGTCGACGGGGCGAGGCCGGCCTCCGCGGCGACGTGCGCCAGCGTCAGCGCCGACACGCCGTGCTCCGAGACCGCGCGCATCGTCGCCGCCATGACCTCTTCGTCGCTCTTGCTCCTCGGGCGCGCCATTTCCGAATGCTCATTCGGTAATGTATCGCGCATGCTTGCAGTGGTGACCGGCGCAACCCGTGGCGGAGGCCGCGGGATCGCGAGAGAGCTCGGCGCGATCGGCGCGACCGTGTACGTGACCGGGCGCAGCAGCGGCGCGGAGCGCTCGCCGCTCGACCGCCCGGAGACGATCGAGGAGACGGCGGCGCTCGTCGAGGAGGCCGGCGGCCGCGGGATCCCGGTACGTGTCGACCACAACGATCCCGGCCAGGTCCAGCGGCTCGCCGACCGGATCGACCGGCTCGACCTGCTCGTCAACGGCGTCTGGGGCGGCGACCCGTTCACCGACTGGAACCACCCGCTGTGGGAGCAGGACCTCGACACCGGGCTGCGGCTCGTACGCAACGCCGTCGAGACCCACATCGTCACCAGCCACGCGCTCGCGCCGAAGCTGATCGCCAACGGCAAGGGCCTGGTGGTGGAGGTGACCGACGGCAACACCGCCCGCTACCGCGGCTCGTTCTTCTACGACCTCGCCAAGCACTCGGTGATCCGGCTCGCGCAGGCGCAGGCGCACGAGCTCCGGCCCCACAACGTCGCCGCGGTCGCGCTGACCCCCGGATTCCTGCGCTCGGAGGCCGTCCTCGAGCACTTCCATACCGACGAGGGCCGCTGGCGCGAGACCACCGACCGCCACTTCGCGCACAGCGAGAGCCCGGCGTACCTCGGCCGCGCGGTCGCGGCGCTCGCGCAGGACCCCGAGCATCCTCGAGAAGTCGGGCCGCGCGCTCGACACGGCGTCGCTCGCGCGCGAGTACGGCTTCACCGACGCCGACGGCACGCGGCCCGACTTCCCCGCCTACTGGGCGGCCGAGCTCGAGCCGGAGTACGGCCCGCTCGGCGCTCCGCTCTAGCGTCCCGAGTACGGCGGCGCCCGCCTCCGGCACACGCCAGGTCAGCGATACGCCCCCGCTGGTCACAACGCGCACCTCCGGAGGGATGGCCCGGCCGTCCCGATGGAGATAGCGGTCGCTACAGGCCCCGACCTCCTCGAGGAGGATTCTCTTGAGCACGTACCAGACGCCGACGGCGAACGGCCCGTCGACGCGTACCGGCGAACCGCCGGACTCGAAGGCCGAGCAGGCCAAGCAGCAGGCGAAGGACAAGGCGCAGGACGCTGCCGGCCAGGCCAAGCGCGGCCTGCGCGATCAGGTCGACACGCGCTCGACGCAGGCCGGCGAACGCGTCTCCGGCATGGCCGGCGACGCTCGCAGCGTCGCCGAGCAATTGCGTCAGCAGGGCAAGGACCAGCCGGCCGGGCTCGCCGAGCAGGCGGCACAGCGCGCCGAGTCGCTAGGCGACTATCTCCAGCGCTCCGACGGCAACACGATCCTCCGCGACGTCGAGGACTTCGGCCGCAGCCGGCCGTGGGCGATGATCGCCGGCGGACTTGCGCTGGGCTTCGCCGCGTCGCGATTCCTGAAGGCCTCCAGCAGCCGGCGCTACGAGAGCTCCGCGCGCCTGCCCGCGCGCCGCGCGGACGTCGCGCCGCCGCCGCTGCCGGCGGCCGCGTCGCGCGGTGACGTCGGGGCGACCGACCTCGGCGGCGCCCCGCTGGCCCGATGAGCGTCCAGGACGACCCGCGCGAGCGCGGCATCGGCGAGCTCGTCAAGGACCTCGCCGGCCAGACGTCGACGCTCGTCCGGCAGGAGATCAAGCTCGCCCAGGCCGAGGTGACCGAGAAGGGCAAGGTCGCCGGCCGGGGCGCGGGCATGCTGGCGGGCGCCGGTGCCGCCGCGCTGCTGATGCTCGGGACGCTGACCGCCGTGCTCGTCGTGGCGCTCGACTCCGCCCTGCCGCTGTGGCTGGCGGCACTGATCGTGACCCTGCTGTGGGGCGTTGTCGCCGCCGTGCTGGCTCAGTCGGGCCGCAAGGCCCTGCGGACGGCGACGCCTCCCGCACCCCAGACCGTTGAGACCGTGAAGGAGGACATCCAATGGGCGAAGACCCAGGCCGGATCCGGCTCGAGATAGAGCAGACGCGCGAGGACATGGGCGAGACCGTCGACGCGCTCAGCTACAAGGCGGACGTCAAGAGCCGCGCCAAGGACAACCTGCGTGAAAAGAGGGAGGCCGTCGTGGGTGTCAAGGACCGCATCGTCGGCGCCGCGCCCGACGGCGACCAGGTGCGACGCGCAAAGAGCGTCGCCGAGGAGAACCCGCTCGGCCTCGCGGTCGGCGCGATCGCCGTCGGCTTCCTCGCCGGCCTGCTCGTGCCGTCGACCCGCGTGGAGGACAAGCACGTCGGCGAGCTCGCCGATGAGGTCAAGGAACGCGCCAAGGAGACAGGGCAGGAGGCGCTCGAGCGCGGCAAGCAGGTCGCGCAGGATGCGGTCGAGACGGCCAAGGACAGTGCCCAGAGCCACGGCGACGAGCTGCGCGACAGCGCCAAGGAGCAGGTCCACGAGACGGCCTCGCGCTGAGCGCACGGTGCCCGGGTGCCGCTACAGGCGGTGCTCGGGCACCAATTCGCGCGCGAGCGCGAGCGTCTCGCCGTCCAGCTGCCCGTACTCGAGATCCGGGTAGGCGGCGAGCACCGCCTGCTCGACGTCGAGCACGCTGGCGCCGGGAACCTCCTCGGCGACCGAGCCGGCCGTCGCCTCGTCCCAGTCGAGCTCGAGCTTCTCGTAGACGTCGCGCAGCACCTCGCGCACGCCCGCGCCGTCGCGCACGACGATCACCGCGCCCAGCAGCGCCGCCCCGCGCACCAGCCGCTGCGCGGTGCCGACGAGCTTGACCTTGCCGCGCGCGTTGACGCTGTAGGCGCCCGGGCAGTACTCGCCCGGCACCTCCCCCACGCGCGCGTCGACTCCCAGCTCGGCCAGCGCGCCGGCCAGCCGCTCGCCCACCTCGCGGAAGCGGTCGTGGGTGCCGGGGACCGGATCGGCGACCGCGTAGGCGACGTCGATGCCCAGCGACTGGTGGTGATAGGAGGCGGCGTGACCGCCGGGCATGCGCAGGACGGGCTCGTAGCCGTGGCGGCGCGCGGCCTCGGCGGCCGCCGGATAGCCGGGCCGCAGCGTGTCGAGCTTGCCGAACGCGACCGTCGGCACGGGCCGGTAGAGCCGCAGCGCCGACGGCAGCGCGCCCGAGGCCGCCCGCAGCATCAGCGCGTGCGAGATCGAGATCTCCAACGCCGCCGACTCGATCGGCTCTCCACGCAGTAGAAGCATCGCCGGATGACTCTATGTCGCGCGAAGCACGACCGCCCTCCGCTCACCGCGCAAGCTAGTGACAGACCCGGAAGCGGCGGGACGCCCTGTCGGAGCGCCCGTCGGACGCCTTCAGCGTGATGGAGACGGTGAAGCCATGGCGCGGGAGATGGCGCAGGACGATCGTCTTCTTGAGCTTCGCGCCCTTGACCAGCGCCTTGCGCTTGCCGTCGATGCGCACGGTCGCGCTCGAGATCGCGATGCCCTTCGGGAGCTTGAGCCGGATCTTCATCCGTGTCCCGGTGAGGCAATGCCTGGCGCTCGGGAGGACGACGATGCTTGCGGCGCTCAGCTTCTTCGGGGGGTCGATCACCGGTGGTGGTGGCGGCGGCGGCGGTGGTGACGGCGATGCCGTCGCCACCGGCGTGGGCGTCGGGCCAGCGGCGAGCGCGTGCGTGACCACGTCGACGCTGCCGTTCTGTCCGACGAGCAGGTCCGGCCGCGCGTCACCGTCGAGGTCGCCGAGCGGATGCGCCTCGAACGCCCCGAGGGTGACGATCAGCCGCCGCGTACCCACCGGCGGTGAGGTGAGGTCCTGGTCGACGTTGCCGGACTGGCCCGGGACGAGCCAGACGGGGTATTGCGCCTGTCCGTGCGAGGTGGTGCCGACGCTCGCGACGTCGACGATCGCGAGATCGTTGAGGCCGTCGTGATCGAGATCCGCGCTCCCGTCGGGGCGTTGGAGCCGCGCGTGGGGCGACGCGCCGTCGATCGCGTAGCCGTAGCCGGCCGGCGGCGCGGCCAGGTCGATCGTCCCCGGCGCGGCGCGGCCGCGGATGACGTAGATCGTCCCCGCGTCCGTCCGCCCGTGATGGTCGGTGAAGATGCCCGAGACGGCGATGTCCGCCTTCCCGTCGTTGTCGTTGTCGCCGGCGGGGCCGACGAAATAGCCGAGCTGGTCGATGCTCGCGGCGCCGTCGATCTCGATCCCGCCCGTGCCGAGTGCGGCGAGATTGACCGTGTCCGGAGTGTGCTTGCCGAAGACGACGTACGCGGCGCCGTTCTGCGCACGCGACTGGTTCAAGCTGTGCTGGTGGGCGCCTACGACCGCGTCGGGGATGCCGTCGCCGTTGACGTCGCCCGGCCCCGCGACCGAACCGCCCGCCACGTCGCTCTGGGCCGCGCCCTTGATCAGATAGCCCCAGCCGGTGCCCGCCAGGTCGACGTCGGCAGTGCTCGCGTGTGAGTAGACGACGTAGGCCGCGCCCGTGACCGCGCTGCCGTCGTTGTAGAACGACGCGCCGAGGATCGAGTCGGCGCGCCCGTCGCCGTCGACGTCGCCCAGATTCGCCGCTGCGGCGTAGCCGAGCCGGGCTTGGTTGGCAGCGCCGAGGATGCGGTAGCCGCCCGTCTGCGATCCGTTGAAGGTCGCGAGGTCCACGTCGGCGGTGTCCGCCTTGCCGAAGACGACATAGGCGATGCCCTTGGAGCCGTTCGCGTCGGGCGCGCTGACGAGGACGTCGGATTTCCCGTCGCCGTTTATGTCCCCCAGGCCGATCGCGGACTCGCCGGCGTGCCCGTTCGCCACCGCGCCGATGATGCGAAAGCCGTCGGAGCCGAGGTCGGCGATGTTAAAGCTCGCGCGCCCGGGAAGGCCGAACACGACCCACGCCTCGCCGGCCGCCGTGCGGCCGTTGACGGTCTGCTGATACGCGGTTACGAGGAAATCGGGCCGGCCGTCGCCGTTGACGTCTCCGGCCGGGCCGCTGAAAAAGCCGAAGTCGTTGGCCGGGCCAGTCACGGTCAGGCGCGTCACCGACGTCAGCTGGGCGTCGTCGGCCGCGACGACCGGGGCGAGGACGGCGAGGGCCGCGAGGGCGATGCCGATGGAGCGTCCGTGCCACCTCACGCGGCCAACCTTCCCATGGCCGCGGCGAGGTGTCAGTCCCAGGGAGGTCCCGGATCGGTCCCGAGCACGTACGCGGCGACGCGGTCGCGCGCCTGGGCGAGGCGGCGGAAGTAGGCGGAGCGGCTCAGCGCGAGCGCGTGTGCCGCCTGCTCGTGCCCGCCGGCAGCGTCGAAGTAGCCGCGCTGCAGCACGCGGCGCAGCAGCTGCTCGTCGGGGGCGTCGCCGAACGCATGCTCGAGGGCGTCCTCCAGACGCTCGCGCGCCGAGGCGCCCAGCGGGCTGCGCGCGAGCGCGGCGGGCCGGTGGAGGTCGCGAAGCGCGGCGTGCACGTCGGCCGCGACCGGTCCGGCCGGCGGCGCGCCGAGGCTCGCACGCACGACGGCGTGCAGCGCGGCGACGAAGCCTTCGGGGCCGTGGTCGAGCACGTGGCACTCAACGCGACGGTCGCCGAGATCGACGTCAAGCTCCGACACGTGGACGGCGCCGATCGCGCGACTCAGTGCTCGCGCCGCCTCGTCGCCCGCGTCGACGTTGCCGTAGAACCAGCGCGGCGCAGGCGCGCCGGCGCGCAGAGTGACCGCCGTGTTGAGCAGCGCGCGGACGGGCGCGCCGCCGTTGTCGAGCGCCGTCGCCTCGCGCCAGACGAGCGCGTCGCGGCCGCGCGCGTGGCGAAGCCACGGCCCGAGGACCGGATCGTCGCGCGCGAACCGCGGGGCGGCGGCCGGCGTGGTCGCCACGCACCAGCCGCACGGGCGCCCGTCGGCCGTGCGCACGACCACGACGCACTCCGGGGCATGCTCGAGGTAGCGCGCCGTGTGCTCCCAGTCCGACGGCACCGTGCGGAGTGCCGCGCGCAGCGCCGCTTCGTCGCCGGGTCGGGCCTCGTCGACGCGGTGCGTGTCTCCGCCTTCGGCCCCGAAACCCCAGCGCAGCACGGGATCTTCCGAGAGGTCGGCGAGGTCGACGGCGCGCCGCGGCTCGCGCAGCGCGCGGCGGGCGAGCACGGCCGCGACGCGCAGACGCAACTCTGGGTCGCGCACGGCGGCGCGCACCGCGCGGCGCACGAGCTCGTGCAGCGCGACGCCGCCCCCGACCGGCTCTGCGAAGGTGCGCGAGCGCAGCCAATCCCAATCGGCGTGGGGCAGAACGTCGTGCAGCAGCGACTCGTCGCACACGCGCGCGAGCGCGGCGACGGCGAGGACGTGCGCGTCGCCGTCGGCGAGCTCATCCCCGACCAGCCGGTGGACGATCCGTGCCGGTTCCCCGACCGTGAGCGCCAGCGGCGAGCCCGCGGCCCAGCGGAGTCGCTCCTCGCTCGCGTTGCCGTGGCGGGCGGCGAGCGTGCGGGCGTCGGCGGCGTCGAGCGGTCCAAGCGTGAGCTCGGCGACGACATGCTCCCACCCGCCCTGAAACCACGCGGTCTCGGGCGGCCGGCGGCTGGCGATCACGACGAGCGCGCCCGCCGGCAGCCCGCCGAGCACGCGTTCGCGCAGCAGCGAGCCGACGGCCGCTACGCGCTCGAACGTATCCAGCAGCACCAGCGGCCGGCCCGTACGCGCGTCGGCCAGCGCCTCGACGAGCGCGTTCGGCACCGGCGCGAGCTCGCGTCCGTCTACCGCGACGACGGCGCGCCCGGCGGCACGGCGTCCCAACTCGCGCAGCAGGGCCGACTTGCCGATCCCGCCGGGGCCGTGCAACAGCACCACCGACGGCGACGGCTGCCGCGATGCGACCAGCCTCTCGAGCCACTCGAGCTCGCGGCGCCGGCCGACGAACCGTTCGGCATCGAGCGCGGCCATGCGCTCCGCGAGCGTGCGCGCCATCGCGCCAACGATAGTTCGGGCCGGGCCGGTGAACGAGCACTAATCTCTTCCGACCGTGGAGGAGCTGGAAGCCGAGCAGGCCCATCTGGAGCTGACCTGGGCCGCGTATGAGCGGCTGCTGCGCGCGCTGCGCCGCGGCACCCGGGCGGGCAACGAGTTCGCCGAGGAGGTGCTCGACGCGATGCGGCGCGAGCGCCTGCGCCGCTACAGCGCGGCCGCCGGCCCGCTCTACTTCGGCCGCATCGACGACACCGGCGGGCGGACGCTCTACATCGGCCGTCACGCGGTGGCGACCGAGGACAACGAGCTGCTGGCGATCAACTGGCGCGCGCCGGCCGCCCAGCCGTTCTACGCCGCCACCGCGCACGACCCGCGCGGCGTCAGGCTCCGCCGCCGGCTCGACATCGAGGACAAGCGGGTCAGCGGGTTCGTCGACGAGCTGCTCGACCACGAGGACTCCCACCTGACCGACGCGATCGTCGAGGACATCACGCGCCGCCGCGTCGGCGAGATGCGGCAGATCATCGCCACGATCACGCCCGAGCAGTACGCGCTGATCGCGCGCGACGTCGAGGGCGCGCTGGTGATCCAAGGCGGGCCGGGCACCGGCAAGACAGCCGTCGGGCTGCATCGCGCCGCCTATCTGCTGTACAGCGACCCCCATCTGTCACGCGAGGGCGTGCTGGTGGTCGGGCCCAACGACGTCTTCGTCGCCTACATCGAGCAGGTGCTGCCGGCGCTGGGCGAGACCGACGTGGAGCAGAAGTCGGCCGAGGCGCTGGTCCACGCGCGCGGGGAGCGCGTGCACGAGCCGCCGGAAGTGGCCGCGCTGAAGGGCTCGGGAGTCATGGCCGAGGTGCTCGAGCTGCTGCTGTGGAGCCGCCTCGCCGTCCCCGAGCAGGACACGCCGCTGGCGATCGGCCGGACGACCGTCACGCTCACGCCCGGCGACGTGCGCGACGCGATCGCCGCGGCGCGGGAGCGCGCCCGCAGTTACCAGGGCGCGCGCGAGCGCTTCCGGGAGCGGCTCGCGGGACTGGTCGCGGGAGCGCTGCGCAGCGACGCCACGGAGGAGCAGCTCCTGCGCGCCGTGCGCGGCAGCAAGGACTTCACGAAGCTCGCCGACAAGGTCTGGCCGCGGGTGACCGCGCAGCAGCTGTTCGGCTGGCTGTTCAACAAGCGGCGGCTGCAGGGGCTGCTGGGCGACGATGAGATCGCGCTGCTCGCCGGTCACGCCCCGAAGGACCGGCGGCTGCAGCCGAGCGACGTCCCTCTGCTCGACGAGGCGCGCTGGCTCGTCGACCCCGACCTCAAGACCTACGGCCACGTCGTGGTCGACGAGGCGCAGAACCTCTCCCCCATGGCGCTGCGGGTCGTCTCGCGCCGCGCGCGCCGGCGCTCGCTGACGATCCTCGGCGACCTCGCGCAGCGCACCGACGACAGCGGCCTCGGCGGCTGGGGCGAGGTGCTGCGGACCGCGGGCGTGCCGACGTTCGAGGTCAGCGAGCTCGAGGTCAGCTATCGCGTGCCGGAGGACTTCCTGCGGCTCGCGGCGGCGGTGGCGCCGGCCGGCACGACGGTGCCGCGCGGCGTGCGCGACGCGCCGTGGCCGGCAGTCGCGTTCGAGACGGATGACATCGCGGGCACGGTCGCCGGGCTCGCGCGGCGGATGTCGGACGTCGGCAGCGTCGCGGTGATCGCTCCCGACGCGTGGCATGACGCGCTGACCGGCGCCGATGCCGACCGGGCCGGCAACCTCACGGGTGAGGTCGACCTGCTGAGCCTGCGCACGGTCAAGGGGCTCGAGTTCGACGCGGCGATCGTGGTCGAGCCCGCGGCGATCCTCGCGCAGGAGCTCGACGGCGGCCCGGGCGGGCTCTACACGGCGCTCACGCGCTCCACCCGCGCGCTGGCGGTGGTGCACTCGGCGCCGCTCCCGGAGGGGCTCACGCTCGCGAGCCGGGAGCCGGCGGGCTGGCTGGCCTGACCGCGATCACCACGGTCGCCTGGGCGGCGAGCACGTCGCCCGCGCGGATCTCGACGTCCCACAGCCACTCGCCCTCGACGCGGGCACGACACGTGGCCGCCGCCTCCAGCACGCCCTCGCGCACGTCGGCGAGGACGTAGGTCGAGTTGGAGAGGCCGGAGACCATGAACCCGTGCGGCATCGCCTCCACGGCGGTGGCGGTCGAGGCGATCGACTCCGCCATCGACGCGTAGACGCCGCTCTGGACCGCGCCGTGCGCGCCGAGATGGCGGGCTTCCACGACCACGCGCCCGTGCGCCGGGTCGACGTACTCGAGCCCGTAGGTGGCGTCGAAGGAGCGTTCGAAGGCGACGACGAGCTTCACCGCAGGATGAACTCCGCCGCCGCCGCCAGCGTCTCCTCCGGCGCCTCCAGGTGCGGCGCGTGGCGCGCGTCGAGCACGACGCGCTCGAATCGCCCGCTCACGCCCGCCTGGATCGCCTCGATCTGCGCCAGCGTCCCGTACTGGTCGTGCTCGCCCTGGATCGCCAGCACCGGCGCGGTGATCGCGGGCAGGACGTCCTCGATGTTCCAGTCGCGGAACTCGGGCGCCAGCCAGATGTCGTTCCAGAGCCGGAACGTCGCCTCGGCGTCGCGGTGGTAGCGCCTCATCCGCTCGCGCAGGTCGGTGCTCTCGAACGTCTCGCGCGCCTCGGCGATGCTGGCCACGGAAAGATCCTCCACGAAGACGTGAGGCGCCAGCACCACCAGCTTGGTCACCGGGTGCTCGCTCGCGTGGATGAGGGCGATCGAGCCGCCGTCGCTGTGGCCGACGAGCACGGGGCGCTCGATCCCGTGCTCGGCCAGCAGCGCCGGCAGCATGTCGAGCGCCTCGTCGTGCATGAAGCGCGGCGTCCGCGGCCGGTCCGGCACGAAGGACTCGCCGTGGCCGGCGCGCGAGTAGATCAGCGCGCGGCGGCCGGTCGCCTCCGCCAGCCGCTCCGGGAAGTCCCGCCACAGCGCCACCGACCCGAGGCCCTCGTGCAGGAACACGAGGGCGGGCTCGGCCCCGGGGATCTCCTTGGTCTCGATCATCGAAGAGTTCGTCCAAGAAGATCCGGGCGTGGCGGGGTTCTTGGACGGGCTCTTAGGCTCGCGAGGATCTCCCGCTGCGTGACACCCAGGTCGGTGAGCAGGCGCATGCCGAAACCGATGTGCCACCGCTCGTCGCGGAGCACGAGGTCCACGCCGGCGACGTCGCCGAGCTGCTGCAGGGCGGGCCTGAGCACGGCGGCCTCGAGCACGTGGTGATAGAGACCCACCGCCTCGCGCAGGCTTCCTTCGCGCGCGACGCGTGGCAACTCGACCTCGAAGCGCTCGCGCCACGCTTCGTCGGGCGCAGGCGTTTCCACCGCTGCCGCGTAGCGGGCGAAGAAGCGCGCATGGCGCTCCTCGTCGCCGCGCTGCAGCTCCAGGCACGGCCGCGCCTCGGCCGGTGCCAGCGCGATGATCGGGTCGAGCTCGCCGGCCACGGCGGTCTCCGCCATGCACAGGTTCGCGAGCAGCCGGCGGCGCTCGTCGTCCCAGCCGTCGAGCGTCAGGGGCACGTCGTTCTCGTCCCACTGGGACCGCTGCGCGAGCGCGAGGAAGTGTGCGTAGCCGGCGACCCCCACGGCCTCGACCGTACCATCGTGGCCACCGATGTCCGTCACCCGCTCCCTCGCCCACGACGGCGTGCTCACGCTCGCGCTCGCGCGCCCCGAGCGCCGCAACGCGATCGACGCCGAGCTCGCCGCCGCCCTGCGCGACGCGTTCGAGGCGGCCGCCGACGATCCCGCCGTGCGCGCGGTCATCCTCACCGGCGAGGGCACGGCGTTCAGCGCGGGCGGCGACCTGTCGCGCTTCGAGCGCGAGTGGGACCCGAGGGCGTTCCGCCACGACTCGCACCGGCTGACGCAGCTGATCACGCTGGTCGAGCGGCTGGAGATGCCGACCGTGGCGGCGATCAACGGCATGGCCACCGGCGCCGGGACGCAGCTCGCGCTCGCCTGCGACGTGCGGCTGATGGCGGCCGGCGCCCGCTTCGTCTACCGCGAGGGGCGGCTCGGGATCATCCCCAGCCACGGCGGCGTGACGCGGCTGGTCAAGCTGATCGGCCTGGCGCGGGCGCGCGACGTGCTGCTCGGGGGCGAGGAGGTCAGCGCCGAGCAGGCGCTGCGGCTCGGCCTGGTGACCGCGGTGCTCCCGGACGCCGAGCTGATCAACGCCGCGCAGGAGCGGGTGTCGCTGATGCTGGAGCGCTCGCCGCAGGCCTACGCGGCGGCCAAGCGGCTGCTGTGGCTGGCCGCGAACGTCGACCTGGAGAGCGGGATGGTCGCCGAGGGGCTCGCCCAGAGCCTGCTGATCGGCACCGACGAGCACAAGCGAGCGGTCGAGGAGGCCCGATGGCGACGCTGATCGAGCTGGACGGCGTGGCGCCGCGGATCGCGGACGACGCCTTTGTCGCGGAGACCGCGGTGCTGATCGGCGACGTGGTCGTGGAGCCGGCCGCCTCGATCTGGTTCGGCGCCGTGCTGCGCGGCGACAACGCGCAGATCCGGGTCGGCGCCGGGTCGTGCGTGCAGGACAACTGCGTGATCCACTGCGCGAAGGACCTCCCGACGCTGATCGGCGAGAACGTCACGGTCGGCCACATGGCGATGCTCGAGGGCTGCATCGTCGGCGACGGCGCGCTGATCGGCATGGGCGCGATCGTGCTCCAGCGCGCATCGGTGGGGGTGCGTTCGCTGATCGCGGCGGGCGCCGTGGTCGGCGAGGGCATGGAGATCCCGCCGGGCGTGCTCGCCGCCGGGATCCCCGCCGTGGTCAAGAAGGAGCTCGCCGGCTCCTCCCAGCGCTGGGTCGAGACCGCCGCGCTCGAGTATCAGTCGCAGAGGCTGCGCTACATGCGCGCAGCGCGGTAGCGGCACAGTCTGCGGCGGACCACCCAGCGCCGCCCGTAGTGCGTCGGGATGACCGGGGGGGCCGAGCGGGAACGCGGGCGGCGGCCGCCGTCGACCGAACGAAGGTCCCCATGCTCACCAGGATCCGCTCGCAGCTCACGTTCGCCAACGTCGTGTCGTCGCCGGCCCTGTTCATCGCGCTCGGCGGGGGCGCCTACGCCCTGACGCTACCGTCGAACAGCGTCGGCACGCGCCAGATCAAACGCGACGCGGTCACGCGCTCCAAGATCAGGGCGGGCGCGATCGACTCCTCGAAGGTCAAGGACGCGACCCTGCTGGCGGCGGACTTCAAGGCGGGCCAGCTCCCCAAGGGCGACAAGGGCGACAAGGGCGACCCGGCGCCTCGGCCGTGAAGTTCTTCGCGTCGGCACGCGCGGACGGCACGCTGCTGTCCGGTAGCGGCGGCGTCAGCGTCACCAAGTACGCCGGCCAGACCGGCGCGTATCAGGTCGTGCTTCCCGCGAACGTGACGAGCTGCGTCGCGGTGGCGAACGTAGGCGAGAGCACGGGCAACGGCATGCCGGCGGGCCAGGCGACGTCGCGCACGAACGGACACGCGGCGCCCGAGATCGCGAACACCGTCGACGTGATCACCTTCAACAGCGCCGGCGCGCTCGCGAACCTGCCGTTCAACGTCGCCGTGCTCTGCTGAGCGACGCTCATCCGCGCCGCTGAGCGGCGTCCGGCGACGCCTCCCAGAACTCGTCGATCTTGACCGCGTCGCCGTGCCCGAGCCGGCGCGAGACGGCCCAGATCTCGACCGGCTCGTCGCCCTCGTTGCGGTGCGAGCGCGGCGTGTGCGGCGCCACCCGCACGACCGAGCCGGCCGGCACCTTGTGGACGTCGTCGCCGAGGCGCATCGTCAGCGTCCCGGTGGCGATCACGTAGAGCTCCCCGATCTCCTCGTCGTACTCGCTCATCGCCCCGATGCTATGCGGCCAACCTCGGTCCGGCCCGCGAGGTCTCGTCTCACGACAGACTCATCCTCCCCCGGAAGGACCCATATGTCCCGTAGGACCGTGATCGGCGCGCTCGGCGCCGGTCTGCTCGCGCTCGGCGCCACGGCGCCCGCGCACGCGGCGACGTTCGCCGTCAACAACACCAACAGCGCCGGCGCGGGATCGCTGCGCAGCGCGATCAACGCCGCCAATGGCACCGCGGCCCCGGACACGATCCGGTTCGCGATCCCCGGCAACGGCGTGCACACGATCACGCCCGCCGTCGCGCTGCCGGTGATCACGCAGCCGGTGTCGATCGAGGGCTACACGCAGCCCGGCTCGTCCGCGGCGGCGCCGGGAGTCCCGGCCGTCCCCACGATCGTCATCAACGGGACCAACGTGGCTCGCGGCCTCGACATCGGCGGCGACGGCATCGAGGTCCGCGGCCTCGTCGTCCGGGACGCCCAGACCGCGGGCATCTTCGTCGAGGGGTCCGACAACGTCGTCGCCGGCAGCTACGTCGGCCTCAACGCGGCCGGCGTCACCGGGAACCCGAACGGCCAGTACGGCGTGCACATCGACGGCGGCCAGAACAACCGGGTCGGCGGGCCCGGCGTGGAGGATCGCAACGTGATCGCGAGCAATCCCTTGGCCGAGGTCTACGTGGACGGCGGCAACAGCCAACGCATCGAGGGCAACTACCTCGGCCTCGACGAGACCGGCACCGTCGGCATCGGCGGCGGCACCGGCGTCCTGCTCGACACCTCACTCAACACGGTCGAGGACAACGTGGTCGCGTACGAGCTCGCGGGCGTCCAGATCGAGGGGAACGACAACACGGTGCGCGCCAACAAGCTCGGCACCAACGTCGATGGCACCGTCGCATTCGGGAACTTCCAGGGCGTCAACGTGCACGGCGGCGACCGGAACCTGATCGAGGACAACCTCGCGTCGGGCAACCTCTTCTCCGGTGTCCAGCTCGTGGCTGACGGCGCCGACACGGCCGACGAGAACACCGTCCAGGACAACGTGATCGGCATCGACGCCGCCGGCGCCGCGATGCCGAACCTCACCGGCGTTACCGTCAACCTCGCCAACGCGAACACGCTCAAGGACAACCTGATCGCCGGCAACTCGGGCCACGGCGTCCACATTCTGGACGCCGACGACAACCGGCTGGAGGGGAACACGATCGGGCTCCTCGACCTCGGCAACCGCGGCAGCGGCGTCAGGATCGACGCCGGAGGCGATCAGAACCACGTCGGCGATCCAGGCAACACGATCGCCTACAACCACGTCGACGGCGTCACCGTCGCCGACGGCGCCGGCAACGCGATCCGCAAGAACTCGATCCACGACAACGGCGCGCTCGGGATCGACCTCGCCGCGAACGGACAGACCGCGAACGACCCGCTCGACGCCGACTCCGGCCCGAACCAGCTGCAGAACGGGCCGGCGATCACCGCCGCCGACGCGACGTCGGTCGACTGGGAGCTCGACACGGTGCCGCTGAGCGACTATCGGCTCGACTTCTTTGCGAGCAGCGCGTGCGATCCGTCCGGGAGTGGCGAGGGCGAGACGTACCTCGACTCGATCTCGGTGACCACGGACGCCAACGGCCACATCGACGGGAGCACCGTGACGGCGATCGCGGCCGGCGCCGGGATGCAGGTGACGATGACGGCGACCAAGACGGTCGGCGCAGGGACCTCGCGCTCGACCTCGGAGTTCTCGCCCTGCCGGGCGACGTGACGAAGCGGCGGTGCCGGCGCGCGGGCGCCGGCACCGCCACGGTCCTCAGCGGACGGTGAACGACTTGGTCATGTCGGCCGTTGAGCTGTCGCCGGCGTAGACGTCGATCTGCCCCGGCTCGACCACGAACCTGCCGCGGTTGTCGTAGAAGCCCCAGTCGCTCGCGTCCAGCGTGAAGCTGACCTGGGTCTTCTGCCCGGCGTTGAGCGTCAGGCGCTGGAAGCCGCGCAGGCGGCGCACCGGCTGCGAGATGCTCGCGACGGGGTCGTGGATGTAGAGCTGGACGACCTCGTCGCCGGCTCGCGAGCCCGTGTTGGCGACGTCGACGGTCGCGGTCACCTTGCCGTTGCGCCACACGTTGGTCGTGTTCAGGCGCAGGTTGGTGATCGAGAACGTCGTGTAGCTGAGGCCGTAGCCGAACGCGTACAGCGGGTCGCAGCTGTTCAGGTCGCGATAGCGGTTGTTCCACTTCTGCGTGATGTCGCAGGGGCGGCCCGCCGGCTCGTGGTTGTAGTAGATCGGCACCTGGCCGACGGTGCGCGGGAACGAGACCGGCAGCTTGCCGCCGGGGTTGACCTTGCCGAACAGCACGTCGGCGACGCCGTTGCCCGCCTCGACGCCGCCGAACCAGGTCTCGAGGATCGCCGGCGAGGACGCCGCGACGTCGGTCAGGTCCAGCGGGCGGCCGTTGAACAGCACGACGACGAACGGCTTGCCGGTCTTCTTGATCGCGTCGATCAGCGCCTGCTGGGCGCCCGGCAGCTTGATGTTCGAGCGCGCGGCCGACTCGCCGCTCATCTCGCGCGTCTCGCCGACCGCGAGCACGACCTGATCGGCCGCGTTGGCCGCCGCGATCGCGTCGGCGAAGCCGCTGTCCGGGCAGTCGGATGCCGGGTTGTACTGCGGCGGATCGTCGTGCGAGAGCGTGCACGCCTGGGTGAACGTCGTGTTCGGGTTCTGCGCCTTCATGCCGGTCAGCAGCGAGACAGCGTCCGCGTCGCGCCCGACGCCCCACCAGGGGCCGAGCATGTCGTGCTGGCTGTCGCCGAGCGGGCCGATCAGCGCGGTCTTCTTGGTCGTGTCGAGCGGCAGCAGGTTGCCGTCGTTCTTGAGCAGCACGGTCGAGCGCGCGGCGGCGCTGCGGGCGGCTTTGCGGTCCTCCGGGGTGACGAAGCTCGCCGGGTCGGCCGCCTTGGTCTGGTCGACGTACGGGTGGTCGAAGAGCCCGAGGCGGAACTTGATGCGCAGGATCCGGCGCACGGCGTCGTCGAGCCGCTGCATCGAGATCTTGTGCTGCGCGAGCAGCTGCTTGCCGTAGTCGCGCAGGTTGGTCGAGACCATCTCGGAGTCGGTGCCGGCGTTGAGCGCGAGCGCCCCGGCGTCCGGACCGTCGGCGGCGACGCCGTGGCCGCACGGGCCGTTGTCAGGCGTCTTGGGCGGGCACGCGCGCAGCTCTGCGACCGCCGTGTAGTCGCTCTCGATGAAGCCGTCGAAGCCCCACTCCTTCTTGAGGATCTCCGTCTCGGTCTCCTCGTTCGCGCACCCGGGCACGCCGCTGATCGCGTTGAACGAGCACATCGCGGTGTCCGAGCCCGCGTCGACCGCGGCCTTGAACGGCGGCAGGTAGAGGTTGCGCAGCCGCTGCTCGGACATGTCGGTGCCGCCGTACTCGCGCCCGCCTTCGGGCTGCCCGTAGGCGGCGAAGTGCTTGACGCTGGTGACGACCTTGTCGGGCGCGCTGTAGTCGCGGCCCTGGGCCGCCCGCACGCGGGCCGCCGCCATCACCGAGCCGAGGTACGGGTCCTCCCCGTTGCCCTCGGAGATCCGGCCCCAGCGAGCCTCGTGGCTGACGTCCACCATCGGGCTGTAGATCTGCTTGATGCCGACCGTGGCCGACTCGCGTGCCCCGATCGTGTGGTCGGCCGTAGCGATGTTCGGATCGAAGCTGCTCGCCGTGCCCAGCGGGATCGGGAACACCGTCCGGAACCCGTGGATCGTGTCGAACGCGAACAGGATCGGGATGTGCAGCCGCGACTGCTCGACGGCGACGTGCTGGAAGTGGTCGATCTTCACCGGATCGGTGAGGCTGAACACCCCGCCCACGCCGGCCTTGGCGTCCGCGTCGGTGATCTGGCCGTCCGAGAGCAGCTGGACCTGCTGCAGCTTCTCGTCGACGCTCATCTTGCGCAGCAGCCAGTCGACCTTGTGCTCGACGCGCTGGTCGGCGGATTGGCGCGTGCGCTGCAGCGCGCCGTCGTCTCCGGCCCGTGTCGCGGCCACGACACCTCCGGCCGCGAGCGAGCTCAGCGCGACGGCACTCGCGCCAAGCAGGATGCCCCTACGAAGCATTAGGTACTCCCCCCGTCCGTTTTCCCGGCGCTCCAGTGCCTTCCAGGAACGGGCCCGGTTCAAACTCCTGAAGTTGGGGTAGGCGACGTGACGGTCCTGCGGGAGGAGCCCTCATGCGTATTCGTGCCGTCGCGCTGGTCGCGACCTTCGTACTGATCAACGCCGCCCCGGCAAGCGCGTCGGGAGGCGAGCTGCAGCGCTACGCGCGCGACACGTGGGCGTCGTTGGACGCCATGACCGACGCACGCTCCGGGCTGCCCGCCGATGTCCTGAACGCGGACGGCACGACGTCGGTGCAGACGTCGACGACGAACATCGGCGCGTACATGTGGAGCGCGGTGGTGGCGGAGCGGATGGGCTTCATCCGCTACGGCGAGCTGGTCTCGCGGCTCCGGCGGACGCTGCGAACACTCGAGGGGATGGAGCGCTACTCCGGCCAGTTCTACAACTGGTACGACCACCGGACGGGCGCCAACCTGACGGTCTGGCCGGACGGTTCGCCGCTGACGCCGTGGTTGTCCTCGGTCGACAACGCATGGCTGGCGGTCGGGCTACGGATCGTCGCCAATAGCGTCCCGGCGCTGTCACGGCGGGCTGACGCGCTCTATCAGAGCATGGACTTCGGCTTCTACTACCGGCCCGAGGTCAACCGGATCCTCTTCCACTACGCGCCGTCCACGGGCGACGCGCCCTGCTGCTACGACACCGTGGTCAGCGAGAGCCGGATCGCCGACTACATCGGGATCTCCAAGGGCGAGCTGCCGCAGAAGGAGTACTACGGGCGCTGGCGCTCGTTCCCGAACACGTGCGACTGGTCGTGGCAGGAGACCAAGCCGGTCGGCGAGACCCGGACCTACTTCGGCGTGAGCGTGTTCGAGGGCGCATACCCGTACGACGGCATGCTGATCACGCCGTCGTGGGGCGGTTCGATGTTCGAGGCGCTGATGCCCGCCCTGTTCGTGCCCGAGGAGAAGTGGGCGCCGACGTCGTGGGGCGTCAACCACCCGCTGACCGTGCGCGCGCAGATCCACCACGGGATGCAGGAGGCCGGGTACGGCTACTGGGGCTTCTCGCCATCCAACACTCCCGAGGGCGGCTACAGCGTGTACGGCGTCGACGCGATCGGCATGGACCCGAACGGCAACCCGTCCAACAAAGACCGCACGCTGGTCGACCATGGCTTCGACGGCTGCCCGGACCGCCCGGCGGTGCCAGACCCGCCCCCGAGCGCGTATACGAACGGCGTCGTCACGCCGCACGCCTCGTTCCTGGCGCTGCGGTACGCGCCGCGGGAGGCTCTGGAGAACCTGTCGCGGCTGCGTGACGACTTCCCGGGGCTGTACGGCAAGTGGGGGTTCCGCGACAGCGTCAACGTCGGCACGGGCGTGGTCTCAGGCTCGTACCTGTCCCTGGACCAGGGCATGATCATGGCCGCGCTCGGCGGCGACATCGTGCGGCACGCGTTCGCGGACCGCGACATGGAGCGCGCGCTGCGGCCGGTGATCGGGATCGAGGAGTTCGGCGCTCGGGGGTGAGCGCCTCACCGTCGCAATCGCATGCGCAGCTCCACCGTCGCCCGCTTGCCGCTCGCCGCTCTGAACGCCAGGCTGGCATAGAGGACCGGATTGCGTTGACGCAGGACGCGTCGCCGCAGCGCGGCGCTGCGCTTGCCGGGCGCGAGCCGGAACACCGTCCGCGCGCGGCCGGCGGCGCGCCGCGTCACCCTCTTGGTCCCCAACCTGACCCGGCTCCTGCCGTCCCGGCTCTGGAACGTCCACGTTCCCGTCCCTGCGCTTTCGTAGCTCATCTCGACGCTGATCCCGGCGCAGTGGCGACCGGAGCGACAGAACAGATCGCCGAGGCGCACGGATCTCGCTGCGGCCAGCGTGCTCGCCGCCGGGTCGTCGTCGAGAATCGTCCCGGTGCCTGTGGCGCCGCCGGGAGTGCCAAGCGTCAGGGATTCGTCCAGCTCAGGGACGTTGTCGCCGGTGACGCCGACCGAGACTTCGCGGCGTGTATCGCCGGGCGCGAACGACACCTCGCCGGTGGCGCCCGCGTAATCCGACCCTGCCGTCGCGCTCCCGTCCGACGTGGCGAAGCGCACCGTCACGACCTTCTCGCTCGAGGAGGAGAGCGAGACGGCGAATCGCATCGGGGTGGTCCCGACGTCGCCCTCGAGGACGCCGGCATCGCCGATGGAGACGGTCGGCGGTGCGTCGTCGTCGACGATCGTGCCGGTCGCCTCGCCGCGGCCCACGGTCGCGGCGACCGGCGTGCCGAGCCGGACCAGGAACGTCTGGTCGTCCTCGTCCACCACGTCGCCGACGACCGGCACGTCCACCTGCCCCGACGTCTGTCCCGGGGCGAGCATCAGCGTTCCCGACGTGGCGTGGTAGTCGCCGGGGGCCGCGGCCGTCCCGTCGGCGGTGGTGTACGGCACGCTGATCGCCTTCTCACTCGGGACGGAGAGGCTGACCGCCAGCGAGGCCGCGGTCAGGCCGGCGTTGCCCTCGGTGACGCGGACGTCCCCGATCGAGACCGCCGGCGGCGCGTCGTCGTCCTGGATCGTGCCGATCGCCCGGCTGCGGTCGAGCGTGGCGTTGACCGGTGCGCTGAGCTGGAGCGCCAACGTCTCGTCGTCCTCGTCGACCTGGTCGTCGTTGACCGGGACGGTCACGGTCTTGAGGGTCTGGCCGGGCGCGAAGGTGACGTCGCCGCTCGTCGCCTGGTAGTCCGCCGGCGCGCGCGCCGTGCCGTCGGCGGTGGCGAAGTGCACGGTCACAGGCTGCGACGCGGCGACGGGCAGCTCGAGCGCGAAGACGAGCCCCGCTGCCGCGGCCTTCAAGCTTGGAGCGGCGGGCGACGCCAGCACCGCGGAGCCGCCCTCGACGACGCTCGCGTCGCTGACCGACAACGACGGCAGGGCGTCATCGTCCTGGATCGTTCCCGTGGCGGCCTCGTCCTGCAGCGTCGCGCCGCTCGGCGCGGCCAGCGCGAGGGTGAACGTCTCGTCGCTCTCGTCGAGCGTGTCGCCGATGACCGGGACATCCACGGTGCGGATCGTCACGCCCGGCGCGAACGTCAGCGTTCCCGAGGTCGCCGTGTAGTCGGCCGGCGCCTCGGCGGTCCCGTCGGCGGTCGCAAACTGCACCGACACGGGGATGCCGCTCGCCGCCGACAGGCTCACGACGAGCCTCAGCTCGGTCGTGCTCGAATCGCCCTCCGTGACCGAGGCGTCCGCGATCGACAAGGCGGGCTGCGCATCGTCGTCGAGGATCGTTCCGAGCGCGTGAGCGGTTCCGAGTGAGGCATTGGCCGGATTCGACAGGTCGACCGCCACGGTCTCGTCGACCTCGTGGCGGGTGTCGCCGGCCACGGGCACGTCGATGTGCTGAGTCGTCTCCCCGGGCTCGAAGGTGAGCGTGCCGGTCCTCGAGGTGTAGTCCTCGGGCTGATGCGCGCTGCCATCGGCGGTGGCGAAATCGACGCTGACCGGCTTCCCGCTGGGAGCGTCCAACGTCGCCGTGTAGGTCAAGGTGGAGCTTCCCGTCTCGCCTTCGATGACCGAGCCGCCCGAGATCGAGACCGCCGGGGCCGGGTCGTCATCGACGATCGTGCCCACTCCGTGCCCGTCGCCGATGGTCGCGTTGGTGGCGTCACTGAGGTCCACGGAGAACGTCTCGTCGCCTTCGTCGGACCGGTCGCCGCGGACCGGGACGTCAACCGTCTTGGACGTCTCGCCGGGAGCGAACGTCACCTGGCCGCTCGTACTCGTGTAGTCGGCGGGCGCCGTGGCGGTCCCGTCCGTCGTCGCATGGCGCACCGTCACGGTGTCGCTCGAGGCACTGGAGAGGCTGACGACGAAGCTCGCGGGCGCACTGCCGTCGTCGCCCTCGGTCGCGCGGACATCGCTGACCGAGACGGTGGACGCAGCGGGGAACGTGGGCACCGGGACGGTGCAGCTGCTGGGCGTGCCGTTGGAGATGCGATCGACCTCGCCCCCGAGCGACACGACGTAGACGCGCGCGCACGCGTCTTCGCCGAATGCCGCGACGACCGCCAGGTCGAGCCCGATGGCATGATCGTTCTGCGCGCCTGAGCCGGTCAGCGAGACCGCCCGCAGCGCTTGATTGCAGAAGTCGCCGTAGACGTATTGACCGGCCAGCTCCGGCAGGGCCGGGTCACGGACGACGTAGCCGCCGGTGATGCTGCAGACGCTGTCGCCCCAGTGCGACTTCTCGAGTGCGGGGAACGCGTATCCGGCGGGGAACGGCGGGGTCACCAGCGCGCCGCCGGGATAGGTGTGCAGCCCTTCGAACAGGTTCCAGCCGAAGTTCGCGCCGAGCCCGCGAGCGGGAGCCGCGGCGAAGTCGACCTCCTCGTAGGCGTCCTGCCCGACGTCGGCGACGACGAGATCGCCCTTGAGGCGATCGAACGAGAACCGCCACGGATTGCGCAGCCCGTACGCGTACACCTCACGAGCCGGGGCGGGGAAGGGATTGCCGGCCGGAACGGCGTAGGGCGAGCCGGAGCGCGGATCGATCCTCAGGATCTTCCCCAGCAGCGGATGGTGGTTGACGTTGTTGACGACCGCCGGCGTGCTGGAGGTCAGGTTCTGTCCGTTGCCCGCGGGGTCGCCACCCGCTCCGCCGGCATCGCCCACGCTGATGTAGAGCGCGCCGTCGGGTCCGAACTGCAACTGGCCGCCGTTGTGGTCCGGATCGCGGTCGTGGGGGATCGCGAGCACGATCCGTCCGGAACTCGGGTCTGCCACGTCGGGATCGGTCGCGCTGCGCTGGTACTCCGCGATCGTCACCGCGCCGACCGGGTCCTGCGCCGTGTATTGCACGTAGAAACGACCGCTGGTCTCATAGTCCGGGGCGAACGCCATGGAAGCGAGCCCGCGCTCGCCGGTACAGCAGGAGACGACGCCGGTCAGGTCCAGGAACAGATGCTTCACGCCGGCATCGAGCACCTGGATACGGCCGGCTCGCTCGACGACGAACAGCCGATCGGTGTCGGTACGCGGCGCTGTGACGAAGATCGGCTGGGAGAAGGTCCCTACCGGTACGAGTTGCAGAGGCGCGGCCGAGACGGCGGCGGGCGACGCGCAGGCGATCCCGAAGACCACCGCGCACCAGACGGGGACGCGACGGAGCATGAGCGGATCATCACTGCTCCCGGGCAACCGTCCCCTGCCGAATCGACCAGGGTCCCCGGGGGGTGTGTCATATTTCCGCCGCGCCTACTCGGAAAGCTCCTTCCGATCCACCGGCTCGCGCGAGACGAGCAGCTCGCGCGCCCGCTCGAGGTCGTCACCCCGCCCGACCGACAGGGCGGCCGCCAGGCGGTCGCCGTCCAGGTAGTAGAGCGTGAACGCGGCGTCGTCGATCGACCCGCGCACGATCTCCTCGGTCCAGGAGTACGCCGGGCCGATGTACTCCATCGACGCCCAGTCGGCGAGGTCGGAGAAGAAGTACGGGATCACGTCGTGCACCTGGTCGCGGCCGAGCATCGACAGGCCGGCGGTGCGGCCCTGCGTCTCGGCGACGTCCCAGTGCTCGATCCTCAGGCGCTCGCCGCCGTGGACGACGCTCTCGTACTCGGCGATGTCGCCTGCCGCCCACACGTCGGGAGCCGAAGCGCGCAGCCGCGCATCCACCACGACGCCGCCGCGCTCGCCGATCTCCAGCCCAGCGGCGCGCGCCAGCGCCACATCGGGCTGCACGCCCGCGCCGACGACCACCGCGTCGGCCTCGTAGCGGTCGCCGGATTTGGTCACCGCCGTCGAGACGCGGCCCTCGCCCTCGAAGCGCGCGACGTGCTGGCCCGGGTGGATCTCCACGCCGTGGTCGGTCAGCACGCGCTGGAAGAACCCGCCGGCCTGCCTGCCGAACGTGCGCTCGAGCGTGACCTGCTCCTGCATCACGATCGTGCAGCGCTTGCCGATCGCGGTCAGGGACGCCGCCACCTCGGTGGCGATGTAGGAGCCGCCGACGATCAGCACGTGGCCGGCGTCCTCGGCGTCCGCGCGCACCTCGTCGGCCGTCCGCAAGGTCCGCAGGTAGTGGATGCCCTCCAGCGCCGCGCCGTCGATCCGCAGCCGGTGCACGTTGGCGCCGGTCGCGAGCAGGAGCTTGCCGTAGCCGACCTCGCTGCGGTCCGCGAGCGTCACCTTGTGCGACCCCGGATCGATCTTGGTCACGCTCGTGCGGACGCGCAGGTCGACGCCGTCCAGCGCGCCGAGCAGCACCTCGTCGTGCGAGGTCTCGCCGCGCAGGTAGCCCTTGGTGACCGCCGTGCGGTCGTACGGCGGGTCCGGGTCGCGCGAGAGCAGCAGGATGTCCTCGGCGCCCTCCTCGCGCAGTGTCCTCGCGGCGCTGTGACCCGCCGCCCCGCCGCCCACGATCACGTATTCAGGCACCTGTGAACTCCGGCTTGCGCTTCTCCGCGAACGCGCCGAGGCCCTCGCGCGCGTCCGCCGTCTCGAACAGCTTGGCGATCCCGGCGCGCTCGCGCGCCAGGCCGTCGGCGAGCGGGCCGTCGATCCCCTCGTAGGTGGCGAGCTTGATCTCGCCGATCGCGGCTGTCGCGCCCGCCGCCAGCGCGTCCGCATAGGCGCGCGTGCGCTCGGCGGTCTCGCCCGCCGCGAACAGGCGGTTCAACACTCCCAGCCCGTGCGCCTCGCCCGGCGACAGCTGGCGCCCGGTGACCATCAGGTCCAGCGCCCGCGCCGTCCCGATCAGGCGAGCGAGCCGCTGCGTGCCGCCGTTGCCGGGCAGCAGCCCGAGCGTCACCTCCGGGACGCCGAGCCTGTACGTCCCGCGCGCGCCGAAGCGCAGGTCGCAGGCGAGCGAGATCTCCAGCCCGCCACCTAGCGCGTGCCCCTCGATCTGGGCGATGAACACCTTGGGAATGGTGGCGATGCGGGCGAGCACGTCGTGCCCGAGCTCGATCATCGCCATGTTGCCCGCGGTGTCGTTGGCCAGGAACGCCTTGATGTCGGCGCCCGCGCAGAAGAACTTCTTCGAGGCGCTGCGCACGATCACCGCGTTCACGGACGAGTCGGCGGCGGCTTCGTCGACCGCGGTCGACAGCTCCTCCATGAACGCGCGGTCGTAGGAGTTGGCCGGCGGCTTGTCGAGCGTTATGTAGCCGACGGCGCCGTCGGGCGCGAACGAGACGGCCACTACTCCAGCCCCCCGATCACGACCGAGATGTCCTCGAGGTAGTAGTCGAGGCCCTCAACGCCGTGCTCCTTACCGTAACCCGATTGCTTTACTCCGCCGAACGGCAGCTCGTCGTAGCCGTAGTGGAACTGGTTGACCCACTTCATCCCGGCCTCGACCTCGTTGGCGACGCGGTTGATGACCCGGATGTCGTTCGTCCACACCGACGCGCCGAGGCCGTACTCGGACTCATTGGCGAGCAAGATCGCCTCGTCGAGGTCGGACACCTTCCAGACCGGGAGCAGCGGGCCGAACGTCTCCTCGCGCGCCACGCGGCCGTCGACCGCGGGGTTGGCGACGATCGTCGGCTGCATGAAGTAGCCGCGGCCCTCGGGGGCCTCGCCGCCGAGCACGAGCTCGCCGCCGGTGTCGAGCGCGTCCTGGAGCTGCTCGAGCAGCTCGTCGCGGCCGCTCGACGTGTGCAGCGGGCCCACGCGGATCGCCGGCTTGGAGGCCTTCTCCCAGCCGAGGCCGGGCTCGTACTTGGAGACGGTCCGGATGAGCTGCTCCATCAGCTCGTCGTAGACCTCCTCGAACACGTACAGGCGCTTGCCGCCGAGGCACATCTGGCCGCAGTTCCAGAAACGGCCGATGGCGATCCCACGGGCGGCCGCCTTGATGTTGGCGTCCGGGGCCACGATCACCGGGTCCGAGCCGCCGAGCTCCATCGTCATCCGCTTCAGCTTCGGCGCGGCGAGGCCCATGATGTGGCGGCCGACGGCGGTCGAGCCCGTGAAGGCGACGCGGCGGACCTTGTCGTGGGTGACGAGGGCGTCGCCGATCTCTCCCCCGCTTCCGGTGACCACGTTCACCACGCCCGCCGGAAACTCGGCCTCCAGCAGCAGCTCGGCGATCTTGAGCGTGGTCAGCGGCGTGGTGGCGGCCGGCTTGACGACGATCGTGTTGCCCGCCATCAGCGCCGGCGCGAGCTTGGTGCCGAGCAGCGTGAGCGGGAAGTTGTTGGGCACGATCGCCGCGACGACGCCCATCGGGCGGCGCATCACCATGCCGTAAGCGGTGCTGAGGGCGCTCGGGAGCGCCTGGTGGGTGCCGCGGACCTTGGTCGCCAGGTCGGCGTAGTAGTTGAGCCCGTGGATCAGGTGGTGGATCTCGCCGCCCGCCTCGGTGAACGGCTTGCCCTGCTCGTGCACGAGCGACTCGGTCAGCGCCTTGCGGTCGCGCTCGATCAGCGCGATCGCGCGGCGGAGCAGGTTCGCGCGGTCCTCGGCGTCGGTCTTCTGCCAGCTGGCAAACGCCTCGTGCGCCGCGTTGACGGCGCGATCGACGTCCTGCACCGTGCCGCGCGGGACCTCGGTGATGACCTCCTCGGTCGCCGGGTCGACGACGGGCAGCGCCTCGCCGGCTTCGCCAGCGGTTCGCTCGCCTGCGATCAGCATCTCGACCATCTCGTTCTCCTCTGTGTCAGGGAGCCAGGCTGCGGCCGCCGCAGGCGACCACCACCTGGCCCGTCACGTATGCCATGTCCTCGGACGCCAGCGCGGCGACCGTCGCGGCGATCTCCTCCGGCTCCCCCATCCTGCCCATCGGGATGCTCGCGATCATCTTGCTGAGCACCTTCTCCGGCATCGCCAGCGTCATCTCGCTCGCGGTCAGGCTCGGCGCGATCGCGTTCACCCTTACGTGCGGGGCGAGCTGGAGCGCGAGCGCGCGCGTCATGCCGACGAGGCCGCCCTTGGAGGCGGAGTAGTTGAACTGGCCGAAGTTGCCGAGGTACGCACGGCTGGCGAGGCTGACGACGGAGGCGCCGTCGGCGAAACGGTCCTTGCAGGCCATCGTCAGCTCATACGCTGCGCCGAGGTTGACGCGTATCACCGCGAGGAACTCCTCCTCGGTCATCTTCACGATCCGGGCGTCGCGCGTGATGCCGGCGTTGTTGACCAGCACGTCTACGGTTTGTGCCTCGTCGAGGACCTTTGCGCGGTCTTCCGGGTTCGTGATGTCGGCGACGATCCCGTCGGCTGACGGGACGAGGTCGACGCGCAGGACGTCGTGCGTCTCGGCCAGCCGGTCGGCGATCGCCTTGCCGATCCCGCGCGCGGCGCCGGTGACGACGGCGGTCATGTGAGCGCCTTCCCGACGTGGCCCGGGCCGAGCCGGATCAGCTCCCCGGTGACGTCGCTCTGGTCGTGCAGGATCGCGATCCAGTGGTCGACGTGCGCGGGGTCGTCGCCGGACGCGACCGCGTTGGCCACGTTGTTCTCGGCCGCCAGCGTGCGGACGGCGCTCAGGAGGGCGTTGGCGAGGATCGCGCCCAGCACGGTGCCCTGGCCGAGCAGGTCCTGTTGTCTGAGCACGTAGACGATCGGCTCCTGCTTGCGAGCCGCCTCCTGGCTGCGATGGAACGCGTCGAGCAGGGCCGCCTCGACGCCGGCGAAGTCCGCCGGCGCTTCCGGCTGGTGGTAGATCACACGGGCTCCCGCAGCTTGTAGCGCTGGATCTTGCCGGTCGGCGTCTTCGGCAGCTCCTCGACGAACGAGATGAAGTGCGGATACTCGTAGCGCCTGAGGCGATCCTTGCACCAGCCCTGGAGCTCGGTCGCGAGCGCGTCGTCGCCCGCGTCGCCGCGCGTCACGATGAACGCCTTCACGCGCGTCGTGTAGTCGGCGTCGACGCCGACCGCCGCCGCCTCGAGCACCCGCGGGTGCTCGACGAGCGCGTTCTCGATCTCGATCGGGCTGGCCCACAGGCCGCCGATCTTGATCATGTCGTCGGCGCGGCCCTCGTAGACGAAGTAGCCGTCCTCGGTCTCGCGATAACGATCGCCGGTGAAGAACAGATCGCCGTGGATCGCCTGCCGGGACTTGTCGAGCTGATGCCAGTAGAACGCCAGCGCGCTGTCACCCTTTACGTACAAATTTCCCACTTCACCCCGTGCGACGGGGTGGCGGGCCTCGTCGAGCAGCTGCAGCTCGTAGCCCGGGACCGGCCTGCCCGAGCTGCCCGGGCGGATGTCCCCCAGACGGTTGGAGCAGTAGATGTGCAGCATCTCGGTCGAGCCGATCCCGTCGATGATGTCCAGGGCGAAGCACGCCTGCCAGCGCCGCAGCACCTCGGGCGCGAGCGGCTCCGCGGCCGAGACGCACATGCGGACCGAGCTCAGGTCGTGCTCGCCGGCGTCGGGGAGGTTGACCATCGCGCCGTAGAGCGTCGGAACGCTGAAGAAGAGGCTCGGCCGGGTCTCTTGTGCGGTTTGCAGCAAGCCCTTGGGATCCGGGCGGCCGGGGCGGAGCACGGTCGTGGCGCCGACCCAGTACGGGAACGTGAGGTTGTTGCCCAGTCCGTACGCGTGGTAGAGCTTGGTCGAGCTGAACGTGACGTCGTCCTCGGCGATCCTCAGGATCTCGCGCGCGAACGTCTCGCACGTATACGGGATGTCGCGGTGCAGGTGCACGACGCCTTTGGGGAAGCCGGTCGAGCCGCCGCTGAACAACCAGAACGCCATGTCGTCGCGGTGCGTGTCGACGGGGCCGGTCTCGCCCGTGGGCTGCATGCTCGCCTCGAACTCGCTGCGCGACGTGGCTTTCGGCACCCGCTCGACGATCGCGTCCTCGGTGACGATGACCTTCGCGTAGCTGTCGCGCGCGTAGTGGAGGAAGTTCTCGGTCGTGTCGAGGAAGCTGACCGGCGCGGGCACGGCGCCGATCCGCATCGCACCGAGGAACAGGGCGACGAACGTCGGGCTGTCGTCGAGGATCATCAGCACGCGGTCCTCGCGGCCGACGCCCCTGTCCCGTAGCGCGCTCCCGGCCGCGCAGATGCGCTCGTGCAGCTGCGCGTACGTCAGCTCGTCGCCGGCGCAGCGGATCGCCACCTTCTCGCCGCGCCCGGCCTCCAGATTGCGGTCAACCAGCGTGCCCGCGTTGAACCGCTCGGGAACCTCGAACATCGCTCCTCCGGCTCGACAGCGGCGCGATCGTACCAAAACGGGACTGACTCACTATTTCAGGCGCTGCGCGCATTCCAGGACAGTGCGCGACTTGACGTCGAGCAGGCCTCGCGGGGTCAGGCGGAGCTCCGGGAGGAAGTCGCCGGAGGCGAACAGGAGGCTGTAGACGACGTCGTGGAACGGGTAGCCCGCGGGTCTCGAATGGCAGACGAGCTCGCGCTCGTACTCGACCGCGTCGTCGAAGCTGCCGTCGACCATCAGGCCGTCGATCGGGAGCGGGCCGGCCCAGCCGCCGGCGAACGCGGTGCCGCCCTGCATCTCGTTCAGCGTCGCCGCCGCACTGGCCATCGCCTCGGGGTCCTTGCCGAGGACGAGGACGTGCAGCGAGGTCGTCAGCGTGGTCGCGAGGCCTTCGAGGTCGTCGAGCAGGCCCGCGATGACGCCGCGCGTGATCCACGAGCCGTCGCGGGCGACCAGCGCGGCGTGGATGCCGCCGCCGGTGTCCGCGCGCCGGTTGATCACCGCGCTCTCGTGGCGCACGGGGTATCGCGACGTGCTCGCGTAGACGGCGGGGTCGGTCGGGAGCGAGAGGCGCGGGGCGGGCGGCCAGTCGATGCGCGGCAGGGGGGCGGTGAGCTTGCCGTCACGGGCGACGACGCGCCCGTCGACGAGCACGAGCTCGGGGGCGAAGAGCGAGGTCTCGCCGGCCGCGCCGGGGTGCGCTGTCATCGACGCGCCTCCCTGCGCGGACATCGCCGCGCCGCGGTACGCGGCGGCGTCGGGCAGCACGTTCAGCGTCGCCCGCCGCCCGGGCGCGATGCCGCCGAGCTCCTCGTCGAGACCCAGGAACGTCGCCGGGTCGATCGTCGCCATCTGCAGCGCGCGGATCGGGTCCACGCCCGCCTCCACGGCGACGCGCAGGGCGCCGCCGATCACGCCGCGCTCCGCGTAGAACGACGGCGCGGCGCCGTCGGTCGTCAGCATCAGCCGCCGCGACGCCGGGATCACCGGCCCGAGCTCGCGCAGCATGTCCGCGAGGTCGGGGCGCAGCGAGGACTGGCGCAGCATCGTCCACATCCCGAGCTGCATGCGCTGAAGCGCCTCCTCGCCGGTGATCGCCTCGTGGTCGGCGGAGATGCCGGCCGCCGAGAGCGCGTTCAGGCGTTCGAACGACGCGCCGGCGTTGTGGCCCTCGACGCGCTTGCCCGCGGCCTTGGCGGCGGCGATGCCCGCCGTGAGCTGCGGGTGCCCCTGCGTGACCGCGAACCAGTTGGTGATCTCGCCACTGGCCACCACCTCCGGCCACGCGAGCATCTGCGCGACGTCTTCGGCCTCGAACGCGTCGCGCTCGTACGCGGTCTGCGCCGCGATCCGCGCGACCCACTTCACGTGCGCGGGCGCCGTGTTCATCGCGTCCACGATCCGGCGCAATCCCGTCACACCGTGTGCGAGATAGAAGAACAGGTTGTCGTAGACGATCGTCGTCGTGCCGTCGGGCACGGCGACCTCGAGCAGGCTGGCGGGCGAGTACAGGCACCACGGGTGCGCGTGCGGCTCGATGTAGCCGGGCACCACGAGCTTGCCGCGCGCGTCGATCGCGTCGGACGCGGCGGCGGCGCGGGCGTCGCCTCGCGGCGGCCCCACGTAGACGATCCGGCCGTCTTCGATCTCGACGTCGGCGCCGATCCAGCGGCCGGTGTAGACGTCGGCGACCGTGCCGCCGGCGATTACCACGCGCCGGGGGCGTACTCGGCGCGCAGGTCGAAGTAGCCGACCGGCTCCGAGCAGTGGCTGCAGACCAGGTGCGGCTCGGCCTCCTCCCCGCACGCCTTGTGGATCAGCCGGACCGGAGGCTCATCCACCTTGTAGCGATCGCCCCACTCCATCAGCGAGAGCAGCACCGGGTAGAGATCCAGGCCCTTCTCGGTCAGCCGGTACTCGTACCGCTCAGGCTTCTCGCGGTATCTCGTCCGCTCGAACACTCCTTCTTCGACAAGCCTCGCGAGCCGGTCCGAGAGCAGCGTCCGCCCGACCTCCAGACGCGTCTGGAACGCGTCGAACCGGGTCGTCCCCCGGAACGCCTCGCGCAGGATCAGCATCGTCCAGCGGTCCCCCAGCACCGACCAGGTCCGCGCCACCGAGCAATAGACCTCGTCCAGCGCGCGGTGCTTCATGCGCGTGGAGGATAGTCACGAAACGAGACGCTGTGCCGGGGCGGGCGAACGTCAACGGCGGCAGGTAAGGGGAGCGGGGACTGAGTCGCGATCGAGATCGATCGCCTCGGCGCCCAAACCGATCACGATCGACCGCGTCCGCGCTCCGAACGCAGGGGGTGCCGGACATTTCGTTACCAGGGGTAAGGAAACGTCGCCCACCCCCAACGCCCGCTCGCCGAATCGACACAGGGTCGACGCCGCCGCGGCCCGTCACGTCGCGGCGGGCCGGGGACGCGAGCTGCGGCAGATCAGGGGTGGCACCCAGAAGCTCGAACTATTCGAACAAACGCGCACCACCCCCGGCATGCCGGCACCGTGTCCGGCAGCCAACCTGACCCGCTCCCCTTACCTGCCGCCGTTCGCCGGGCCCGGCGCACCGCGGCGCTCCCGCGCGAGCCCACGCGCGGCGGCGTTCCCGCGCGAGCCCACGCGCGCCGGCGTTCCCGCGCGAGCCGCGCCGCGGCGAGCCGGCGCGCCGCGTCGCGCCGACCGCCCCGACCAATAGCGTCCGCGCCGTGGACGACGTGCTGCGCCGCCGGTCGGTCGGGGCTCCTGCCGCCCGGTCGACGCTGCTGACGGTGCTCGGCGAGTATCTGCTGCCTCGCCCCGAGGGGGTGTGGCAGGAGGCGCTGATCGGCTCGCTCAAGCTGCTCGGCTTCTCGGCGTCGGCCGCCAGGCAGGCCGTGGTCAGGAGCACGCGGGAAGGGTGGCTCGAGGGCGAGCGGATCGGGCGGCGGTCGCGGATGCGCCTGACGCCGGGCTCCGCCGAGCTGCTGAGAGACGGCGCGGACCGGATCTACGCGTTCGGGCGCCCCGTCGAGTGGGACGGGCGCTGGATGCTCGTCGTCCTGCGGGTGCCCGAGCAGCGGCGCGAGCTGCGGCACCGGCTGACCACCCGGCTCGCCTGGGCCGGGTTCGGGTCGCTCGGCGGCGGCCTGTGGATCACCCCGCACGCCGCCCGCGAAGGCGAAATCGAGGCCGAGGAGCCGGCGCAGCTGCTCTCGTTCAGGGCCGAGCTGGGCGCGCTCGGCGACACCGCGAAGGTGATCCAGGAGGCGTGGGACCTGCCCGCGCTCCGGCAGCACTACGAGGAGTTCCTGGCCGACTTCGCCCAAGAGCCGGACATCGGTGACGACGGGGCGGTGTTCGCGTCCCAGACCGCGCTCGTGCACGCCTGGCGCCGCTTTCCGTTCATCGATCCCGACCTGCCGGACGACCTCCTGCCTTCCGACTGGCCGCGCCCGCGCGCGTACGCGCTCTTCCGCGCCCGTCACGAGCGGTGGGCGCCCGCCGCGCAGTCGCACTTCGACGCGCTGGCGGGCGCCCACGGCGGGAGCGCTGCTGGGGAGGACGCGAACTAGTTGTTCGCGGGCGGGATGTTCTGGTTGACCCGGAACAGGTTGCTCGGGTCGTACTCGGCCTTCACGCGCGCGAGCTTGTCGTAGTTGCCGGCGAAGCTCGCCTTCACGCGGTCGGCGCCCTCGTCCATGATCATGTTCAGGTACGCGCCTCCGGCCCCGTACGGCTTCAGCGCCTCGTTGTAGTCGATCGCCCAGCGCTTGATCGCCTCGGCGTTCGCCGGGTCGGGGTCGACGCCGGCGAAGACCGCGTTGAAGCTCGCGTCGCGGTAGCCCCAGGCGGTCGCGTCGTTGCCGACGTCGTGCACGGCGCCGTCGAGCGGGTACAGGTGCATCGTCGACTTCCAGGTCGGCATCGCCGCGCCGAACTTGGCGTGGATCGCGATCGACTCGTCGGCGATCTCGTTGAACAGCTCGGCGCGCCAGTACCACTGGTCGCCGGCCGGGTAGACGGCGTCGAACGCGCCCTGGATCATCGCGTGCGGCATCGGAGCCGGCCCGTGCAGGAGCGGCTCCGGCGTCGCGTCGAGCAGCGGCTGCATCGCCGCCGCGGCCGATGCCTCGTCGCCGACGTAGCACCAGACCACGCCGCACACCTTGCGCAGGTGCAATGCCTCCGGGAACGGCGGCCCGGGCGGCACCGACGCGAACAGGAAGAACCCGTTCAACTCGCGCGGCGCGTCGCGCATGAAGTCGCGGTACGCCGTCAGCACCTCGGCGCCCTGCTCGACGTCCCAGAACGTCGGGCCGGCGACCACGGAGCCGACCGGGTGCAGGCGGAACGTGAACGACGTGACGACGCCGAAGTTGCCGCCGCCGCCGCGCAGCGCCCAGAACAGGTCCTCGTTCTGCTCGGCGCTCGCGGTCACGACGTCGCCGTTGGCGAGCACGACATCGGCCTCGAGCAGGTTGTCGATCGCCAGGCCGAACGTGCGCGTCATGTGGCCGAGCCCGCCGCCGAGCGTGATGCCGCCGACGCCGGTGGTGGAGATGATGCCGCTGGGCGTCGCGAGCCCGTGCGCGCCGGTGGCCGCGTCGAGCTGCGCCAGCGTCGCGCCGCCGCCGACGCGTGCGGTGCGCGCGACCGGGTCGACGCTCACGCTGTCGAGACGGGCGAGGTCGAGCACGATGCCGTCGTCGACGGTGCCGAAGCCGGCGCCGTTGTGGCCGCCGCCGCGGACGGCCAGCAGGATGTCGTGGCGGCGGGCGAAGCTCACCACGCTGCGCACGTCGTCGACCGTTGCGCACTGCGCGATCAGCCCCGGGTGCCGGTCGATCATCCCGTTGTAGACGGGGCGCGCGGCCTCGTAGTCGGGGTCGTCGCGATCGATCAGGCGCCCCTGGAATCCGTTCAGTTCCTGCCGCGCCATCTGCGCGGCCGGTATAGCCGTCAAGGTCCTACCTCCTGGAGGTTCGCTATGGCCCGCGATGTGACGCTAAAGCGCGCCCCTCCCGGAGTCATGACCGGACCTGACCCACCTTGCGCGCGACACCTGAAGTGCGGCATGGTCAGGTCTGATCATGCTCAAGGACCTTCCCGGCTCGCTCCGCCTCAGCTCGCCCTTCCCGTTCGTGGGACGCTCGCCCGAGCTGGCGACCCTGCGCCAGCTGATGCCGTGGGCCGACGACGCCGGCCGCCGCATCGTCCTGCTCGGCGGCGCGCCGGGCGCCGGCAAGAGCCGCCTGGCGCGCGAATTCGCCGCCGAGGCCGCCGCCGAGGGCGCGCTGGTGCTCTACGGCGGCTGCGACGCGGACGTGCGCACGCCGTACGGTCCGTTCGTGGAGGCGCTCGAGCAGCTCGTCCGTGCGCTGGAGCCCGTCGAGCTGCGCACCGCGGTCGGCGGGACCGGCGGCGAGCTGGCGCGCCTGCTGCCCGAGCTGCGCACGCGGCTGGCCGGCCTTCCCGAGCCGGCCGCCGCGGACCCCGACACCGAGCGCCATCGCCTGCACTCCGCGGTCACCGACCTGCTCGCCGGCGCCGGCGACACGCGGCCGGTGCTGCTGATCCTCGAGGACAACCACTGGGCCGACGCCCCCACGCTGCTGCTCCTGCGCCACCTGGCGCGCGCTGCCGGCCACGCGCGCCTGCTCATCCTGGCCACCTTCAGGGACACCGAGGCCGACGTGCCCGCGGCGCTCGCCGAGACGCTGGCCGACCTGCGCCGCTCCGACGACGCGGTGCGCGTGCGGATGAGCGGCCTCTCCGGCGACGAGGTCGCCGAGTTCGTCCGCCGCGCGGGCGGGGCCGGCTCGCCGGAGCTCGCCCGGACGTTCAGCGAGCTGACCGAGGGCAACCCGTTCCTCGTCTGCGAGCTGTGGCGCGCCGCGGTGGAGACGCGCATGGTCACGGTCGCCGGCGGCGCGATCCGGCTCGCCGCGCCGCTGGCCGACCTCGGCACGCCGGAGAGCGTGCGCGAGGTCGTCAACCGGCGCCTGGCCCGGCTGGAGCCGGCGACCGCGGAGCTGCTCGAGCTCGCCGCCGTCGCCGGCAAGGAGTTCGAGCTCGCGCTGCTGCGCGAGGCGGCCGCGCCCGCCGGCCCGGCCTTCGTCGACGCGCTAGAGGAGGCGGTCCGCTGCGGCATCCTGGAGGAGCTGCCGTCGCGCCGGCTCGCGTACCGCTTCACGCACGAGCTCGTGCGCCGCGCGCTGTACGACCGGCTCAGCGGCGTCTATCGCGCCGAGCTGCACCTGCGCGTCGGCACCGCGCTGGAGGCGACCGCCGACGACAGCGGGCGCGTGCTGGCCGATCTCGCCCACCACTTCGCGCACGCCGCCGCCTATGGCGGCTCGCTGCCCGGGATCGAGTACAACCTGCGCGCCGCGCGGGCAGCCTCCGCGGCGCTGGCCTTCGACGAGGCCGCCGCGCGCCTGGACACGGCGCTCGAGCTCGGCATCGACCACCCCGAGGACCGCGCCGACACGCTGCTGGAGCTGGGTACCGCGAGCCTGCGCGCCGGCCAGTCGATCGCCGCGCTGGACGCGTTCCGCTCCGCCGCGCAGCTCGCGCGCGAGCTCGGCAGCGCCGAGCTGCTCGCCCGCGCGGCGATCGGCTTCGAGGATGTCTGCTGGCGGCCCGGCATCGTCGACGCCGGAGCGGTCGAGCTGCTCGAGGAGGCGGCCGCGGCGCTCGAGCGCGGCGACTCGCCGCTGCGCGTGCAGGTGCTCGGCGGCCTCGCCCGCGCGCTGGACTTCCAGAGCGAGCACGCGCGCGCCGCGGGCGAGCTCGCCGACGCGATCGCGATGGCGCGCCGGCTCGACGACGCCCGGGGCCTGGCCACCGTGCTCACGCGCTCCTACTGGTCGCACGCCAGCCGCTCGTGGGAGGAGATCCTCGCGATGCTCGGCGAGGCGCACGACCTCGGCGAGCGGCTCGGCGACACCGAGATCCGCGCCGAGGCGATCGGCTGGCGGGTGCCGGCGTTCGCGGGGCTGTCGAAGCTCGACGCCGCCGAGCGCGAGGTCACGAGGATGCGCGGCCTGGCCGAGCGCAGCGGCCAGCCCTTCGTCCACCACGTCGCCGAGCAGTACGGCTCGGCGCTCGCGCTCGCCCGCGGCCGTCTCGCCGAGGCCGAGCAGTGCGCGCTGCGCTCCAGCGAATGGGGCGAGCTTCTGACCGGGCGCGACGCGTCGGCCACCCACGGGATCCAGATGTTCGGCATCAGGCGCGAGCAGGGCCGCCTGACCGAGCTCGCGCCGGTGCTCCGGATCCTCGCCTCCGGCGCCGACCGCGAGGCCCCGTGGCAGCCGGGGCTCGCCTGCCTGCTGGCGGAGCTCGACATGCGGCGCGAGGCCCAGCAGCAGCTCGACCGGATCGCCGCCGACGGGCTGGAGCAGTACCGCTCCTCGCTCTGGCTCGCCTCGCTGACCTACCTCGCCGACGCCTGCGCGGTGACCGGCGACGAGGCCGTCGCGGCGATGGTCTACCGCGAGCTGGAGCCGCTCGCCGGCGCGAACGTGACGATCGGCCACCTGGTCGCCTGCCACGGCGCCGCCGACCGCTACCTCGGCATGCTCGCCGCCGCGCTCGGCGACGCGGACCGTGCGCGCCGCCACTTCGAGCATGCGCTCGAGCTCAACCGCCGCATGGGCGCGACCACCTGGCTCGCGCACACGGCATACCAGTTCGGGCGGCTACTGCGCTCGCTGGGTCCGGGAGATCACGGCCGCGCGGACGCGCTGCTCGCCGAGGCGGGAGCGCTGGCCGAGGAGGTCGGCATGCCCGCGCTGGTGGCCCGCGTGCGCGCGGCCGGCACGTCCGCCGCGATGCCGCCAGCGGCGCTGCCGGACAGCCTGTCCGCGCGGGAGGCGCAGATCCTCAAGCTCGTCGCGCGCGGGCTCAGCAACCGCGAGATCGGCACGACGCTGTTCATCAGCGAGCACACCGCCGCGAACCACATTCGCAGCATCCTGAGGAAGACCGGCTGCGCGAATCGCACCGACGCGACGTCCTACGCACACCGCCACGGCCTCGCGGAGGCGTAGGATCATCCCATGCCGCTGTATGTCATCGAGCGAACGTTCGCCGAGCAAATCGATCTCGACTCCGAGGACGTCAAGCTGATCGACGAGGTGAACGCCGGCGCCGACGTGCGCTGGGTGTTCTCGTTCCTCAGCGCCGACCGGCGCCGCACGTACTGCCTGTACGAGGCGTCCTCGCCGGAGGCGATCGTCGAGGCCGCGCGGCGGGCGAACATGCCGGCCGACGTGATCACCGAGGTCAGCGGGCTGGCCGCGCCGGAGCTCGCGCCCCGGATGGAGGCCTGGGCGGCCTCGCAGGCGCACGCCGCCTAGACGCCCTGGCAGTTGAGGGCGACCTCGCGCCGGATCCTCGGCGCGTCGCCCTCGCGCGCGGCGGTGACGATCCCGCGCGAGTACGCGGTCTTGTTGCTGCGGCGCTGGGTGGGCCACTGCGGGAACTCGGCGATGACGGCGGTCGCGCCCGGCCGGTCGGTGCCCGTGAGCCAGTACTTCAGCCACAGGCAGTAGGAGCGGTACTCGACGAGCGACTGGATCTCGACCGCGTGGTTGAGCTCGCGCGGGCGGCCGGCGTAGTTCAGGCGGTCGCGCATGCCCGGCGGGTAGGGCGTCTGCGCGATGATCCGCGTCGCCACCGGGCCGATCTCGGCGTCAGGGACCGCGACGTTCTCCGGACGCGGCAGCGCGGTCAGCGCGCGCGCCTGCACGAGCGTCCGCGCCGGCACCGTCTCGGCGACCTGGACGGGGCGCTCGCGCTGCGGCGAGCCCGGCGCCAGCAGTAGCGCCGCCGCGACGAGGCAGGCAGCCGCGAGCACGCCGGCGGCGGCCCGGCGCGGCGCCTTCAAGCGCCGCCGCCGTCCCGCGGCGGCCACCACGAGCTGGGCCTCAAGCTGCGGGAGCCGAGTCATGCTCCGGTCTCCTTGTAGCGCGCGCGCAGCGTCGCGAGCCCGCGGCTCACGCGCTTGCGCACGACCGCCTCCGAGCAGCGCAGCCGGCGCGCGATGTCCTCGTAGGAGGAGTCGTCGATCACGCGCGCCTCGATCGCCCCGGCCTGCTCGACCGGCAGGCTCGCGAGCATCTGGCGCGCGGTGACGTCCGACAGCAGCGCCTCGATGCCGGTGACGTCCTCGTCGCTGAGCTCCAGCGGCGGCATCCCGAGGCGCCGGCGCGCGCGGTCGTCCACGCGGCGGCGCTCGAGGCTCGAGCGCAGCACGTTGCGGGCGATCCCGAACAGCCACGCGGCGGCCGGCTCGGGCCGCGGGCGGAAGCGGGGCGCGCTGATCAGCGCCGCCGCGAACGTCTCCGCGGTCAGGTCGGCGGCGAGCTCGCCGTCGCGGACGCGAGCGACCATGTAGCCAAGCACCGCGTCCTCATGACGGCGGTAGAACGCCCCGAACGCATCGGGATCCCCGGGCGTCCATCGCAGCAGGTCATCGTCGCTCGCGTCCGCATACGACCTCACACACCCATTACTACAGGAGTGCTACCGGTGTTGTGCGGCTCAACGAAGCAGATCGGCGAGGTCGAGGTCGCCGCCCGCGAACGCGAGCCGGCCCTGCGCGTCGACCGGCCACTGCTCCGGCGGGCGGTCCCAGTAGAGCTCGACGTCGTTGCCGTCGGGGTCGGAGATGTAGACGGCCTCGTGCGTGCCGTGGTCGGTCAGCTGACGGAGCGGCCAGTCGACCGCCTGCAGCCGGCGCACGGCGTCGGCCAGGCCGGCGCGGTCGGGGTACAGGAGCGCGACGTGGTGCAGCCCGGTGACGCCGTCGGGCTGCGGCGGGGCGCCGGCCGACTTCCAGGTGTTGAAGCCGAGGTGGTGGTGATAGCCGCCGGCCGAGAGGAACAGCACGTCTCCGGTCGTGCCCCAGCCGGGCACGTCGCGCGCCTCGAAGACGACGTCGAACCCGAGCACGCCGACGTAGAAGTCGCGCACGCGGTCGATGTCGGCGGTGCGCAGGTGGACGTGGCCGATCCGCGTCTCGGGCGGGATCGGGTTCTCGGCCCGCAGGCTCGGCTCGATCATGCGGTCTCCAGACGGACGACGTTGCCGGACGGGTCGGGCAGCTCGAGCGCGCCGCCCTCCACCGACGCACCGGCCCGCGCGGCGATCGCCACGAGGTCCTCCGGCGTGACGACCACAGTCCAGTGCCGCATCCCGACCGTGCCCGACGGCACCGGCGGCGCGCCCCGGCCGCGCCACGTGTTGACCGCGACGTGATGGTGATAGCCGCCGGCCGACAGGAAGACGGCGGTCGGCATCTCGAACTGCACGTCGAAGCCGATCACGTCGCGGTAGAAGTCGCGCGCGCTCTCCAGCTCGGAGACGTGCAGGTGCAGGTGCCCGGTGCGGAAGCCTTCGCCGACGAAACGCGGCAGCTCGCGCCCGCGGGCGAGCGCATAGAGGTCCTCCACGTCCAGCGGCGCCGGGCCTCCGGAGTAGCCGAGCCCGGCCGGCCACTGCGCGCGCGGCCGGTCGGCGGCCAGCTCGAGCCCGTTCCCGTCGGGATCGGGAAGATAGATCGCCTCGTGCGTGCCGTGGTCGGACATGCCCTCGACCGGCGTCTTCGTGCGGATCAGCCGGTCGACCGCGAGCGCGAGCTCCTCGCGCGAGGGATACAGCAGCGCCACGTGGTAGAGGCCGGCGTGGCGGCCGGCGCGCCGGGCGCCGGCCTCCTCGGCCAGCACCAGCACGTCCTCGTCGCCGGCGCCGAGCGCGGCGCGACCGTCCTCGTGGGCATGGACCCGCAGCCCGATCGCGTCCTGATAGAAGCGCAGCGAGCGATCGAGGTCCGAGACCGTGAGGTGGGTGGCGCCGAGCCGCGTGGTGGCGGCCAGGGTCGGCGCGGCGGCGGGACTCGTCATGGCTTAGGCGGCCTGCTTGATGGCGGAGATGTCGAGCGCGAGCTTGACCTTGTCGGACACCAGCATGTTGCCACTGCCGAGCGCCTGGTTGAACTTCATGTCCCAGTCGCTGCGGTTGATCTGGCCGGTGACCTCCAGGCCCACGCGCTCGTTGCCCCACGGATCGATGTCGATCCCCTGAATCTCGGCGTGCAGCGTGACGGGGCGCGTGATGCCGTGCATCGTCAGGTCGCCGGTGATCCGGAAGGTGTCGTCGTCGACCGCGGCGATCTCGGTCGAGCTGAAGCTGACCTGCGGATTGACCTCGGCGTCGAAGAAGTCGGGCGAGCGCAGGTGCGCGTCGCGCTGCGGCTCGTCGGTGTTGATCGAGGCCGTCTCGGCGGTGCCGGAGGCATGGGCGCCGTTCGGGCCGATCTCGAGCTTGCCCTCGAACGTGGCGAAGTTGCCGCGCACGGTGGCGATGCCCATGTGCTTGACGGCGAACTCGACGCGCGAGTGAGCGGGGTCCACGGTCCAGGTCCCGGTCGGGATGAGCGTGGCGGTATCGGTGATGGCGGTCACTTTCAGTGCTCCTCGAAAAGTAGTTGCTTGCACAACATACTATCTCGGCAGCGGAAAGTTACAACCCCCTACGCGGCACGCAGGAGCGCGGTCGCGCGACGCAGCCCGAGCCACGCCGGCGCCATCGCCAGCAGCCGGGCGAGCAGCGCGAGAGCCGGCGCCGACGTGAGCGGGACGCAGAAGCGCGGGTGCGCGGAGACCGCCATCGTCCACACCAGCTCGCCGATCAGCGCGCAGAGGACGACGGCGGCCGCGATCGCCAGCGCGCGCGGCACCTCGGCGGACGGCGCGTCGCCGATCAGGCGATCGACGCGCACGGCGGCGATCCCGGCGGCGTCGGCGTCGAACGCCAGCAGCGCCGACGCGAGCGGCACGTCGCCGACCCGCCGGACCGCGGCGGCGTCGGCCGAGAGATCGGCAAGCGCCTGCTCGCGCGAGCCGAATGCGCGTCCGATCGCGCGCGCGACGACGATCCGCAGCGGGTCGCGGCGGGCGGCGTGGTGCGCCTCGTGGGCGACGATCGCGGCCAGCTCGGCCGGCCGCAGCCGCGCCAGCGCGCCCTCGGACAGGTAGATGCGCGGCCGCAGCAGGCCGCCGCAGAACGCCATCGCCCGCGCGCCCGCGACCACCGTCACCCGCCGTCCGCCCGCCTCGCGCTCGCCGCGCAGCGGCAGGCGGGCGATGAAGCGGCGCTGCGCACGCACGCCGCGGGCGAGCGAGAACGCCACGCGCGAGAGCAGCACGACGTCGAAGATCGCGAGCACGACGAGCAGCACGCGGGCCGGCCGCAGGTCGCCGGTCCAGAACCCCTCCACACCGTCGATCAGCACGTCGTGGTGGAAGCGCATCGCGTCGAGCACCCAGACGAGCGAGACCAGCAACGCGGTCGATCCGAACGCGCCGACCGCGAACTCGGCCCGGCGCAGGCGCCCCGCCTCAGCCACCGCCGGCCAGCCGCCGGAGGCGCTCGAGGCGCTCGGGGTCGAGCCGATCCATGTGGCGGGCGAAGTGCGCGAGCGCGAGATCGCCGAAGTCCTCCACGAGGGCCGAGACCTCGACCTCCGCGCGCGCCGCGAAGTAGGCGTCGCGCGTGAGCGCGGGCGAGTACACGTCCAGCCGCCCGGCGCGCCGGCGCACCAGCAGGCCCTTGCCGTCGAGGCGCGTCATGACGGTCAGCAGCGTCGTGTACGCGCGCGCCTTCTCAGAGCGCTCGTTGAGCGCCTCCAAGACGTCCCGGACCGTGGCCTCGCCACGCGCCCAGACCTCCTCCATCACCTCGCTCTCGAGCTCGTGAAGAGGCGGTGGCGGCATACGACCGCAAGCGTACCGGCGCTGTCAGGAAACAGGGTTTCGCCTCCAGTCGCCGGCCGTCGCAGGCCCGCCCGCTGATTGTCCGGGGCGGGCCTTGCTCCCTCCGGAAAGAGGGTTTCGCCTCCAGTCGCCGGCCGTCGCAGGCCCGCCCGCTGATTGCCCGGGGCGGGCCTTGCTCCCTCCGGCGACGTTACAACCTGAACGTGCGAACCGCCGTGTAGCGCTTCGTGCCCTGCGTGATCGACCAGCGGGCGGTGTAGTTGCCCTTCTTGAAGGTCGAGATGTGACCGCCGATCAGGTTCACGACCTGGCCGGGGATCGGCGTGATCGCCTTCAGCGCGTTGGTCTTGCCGGTCGGCCCGGTGAACGTGACGCTGCCGCCGATCGGGTCCAGCGTGTTGCCGGTGTTGCGGATCGGGATCACGACCTGGCGCTCGGAGCCCCTGCCGATGTAGCCGATGCGGCCGGCCCTGAGCGACACGCGCTTGCGCGTGGGATTCGCGCGCAGGCGCCCGACGACACGGTAGTTCGGGATGATCCCGTTGCGCGCCTTCGCGTTGCGCGGCTTGCCGAGCACGTCGATGGCCGCGTACAGCGAGCCGCCCGGCGGCCTGCGGCGCTGCCTGATCGAGACCGACTTGCTCGCGCCGGCGGGCAGCCGGAACTTCGACTGGCTGGCCGACACGTAGCGGCTCAGCGACACTTTGAAGTTCGCGTTGACCTGCCCGGTGGTCCGGTTCTGGAGCCAGGGGCGCACGCGCACGGTCATGTTGAGCGTGTCGGTCGTCGTGTTCTTGATCGTCACCGACCCGAGCGTGCCGTTGCGCGCCGAGTGCTCGACGGTCTGAGGCGTCAGCGACACGCCGCCGGCGGCAGCCTTCGCCCGCGGTGCGGCGTCGTCGGCCTGCGCAATCACTCCACCCGTCGCCAGCCCTGCGGCCGCGAGGGCGACAGCGCCGGCCAGATGCCGACTCCTAACGAGCTTCACTCCAAGACTCCTTTTCGTTACTTGGTGGACTGGGAGACGCTCTAGGGCGTCTCCGAAGATGCAGTGACCAGCAGGGTCTTGCGGTACGTAGCCGAGGACTTCGTCCGCACCTTCTGGCGAAGCGTGACGGTCGCGGCCTTGCGGGTGATCGGGCCCGACCAGTGCATCAGCAGCGCGTCGAGCGCCTTGTCGAGCGGCTGGAACGCGGAACGGCCGGCGCGCGCCTCCAGAGCGTCGGGCAGGCGCTTGGCGCCCGCCGACATGTGCCCGAGCTTGGAGCCCGACGCGGCGTCGCCGTCGGCGAGGCTCAGCACGGCGACGTTCTCGGTGGTCGTCACCATCGTGCGGAACTTCAGCGTGAACGAGCCCGCGCGCTTGAACGTCGAGAACCCGCTCGGCTGCTTGAGGATCAGCTCGAGCGAGCTGGGAACCTGGCCGCCGACCGTCGTCCCGTCGTCGACCGGCTGTGTCTGCGCCGTTGCCGGCGCCGCCGCGACGGCGAGCACCGCAAGTGTGAGGACCCCTCCTCGAATCATGTCTTGTGGCTCTTCCTCTTTGCGATGCGCACCTTGATGCGGACCTTGGACGTCTTGCCTTCGGCGTTGGTAAAGCGGAACTCGATCGTGCGCGAGCGCGGGTACTTGAGCCGGATCGTGATCTTGCCGCCGTTGCCGACCTTGGTCGACGGCTTGCGGTAGGTCTTCTTGCCGATCACGTTGCGCACGGCGATCTTGGTGCCCTTGGCGGCCGACCGGCGCTTGCCGTTGACGACGCACGTCAGCCGGCCGGTGAAGCGGTAGCGCTTGTTCTTGAGCAGCACCGGCACGCCGTGCGAGATGCGCAGCGGCTTCTGGGACGAGCGACATCGAGAGCCGCGGGGACTTGCACGAAGACTCCGTCGCGCCCTGGACGCCGCCTCCGCCGCCGCCCGGGCCGGGCGAGGGCTGCTCTGCCGTCGGGTCGGAACCGATGCTCAGCTGCGCGCTGCACGGGGTCCCCGGCGGGCTGTCCGGCGGCACGCAGCTCGGCCGGTTGTTCCAGATCTCGATGTCCGCGCGGAACGGTGGACGTCTCGCCGCTCTGGTTGCGAACGGTTACGAGCATGTGGCGCATGCCGTCGGCGTAGTCGGTCGTGGTGAGGCTGATCTGCGCGTCGGCGACGGTGCAGTCGGCTGTCGTACAGGCGAAGTTGGCGAAGCCGGCCGGCGCGCCGTCGACCGTCATCGTCGCGTCCACGAGCGGCGCGGCGGACGAGCGGCCGGACACCAGGACGGTGACCTTCTGGTCTTTCGCCGTCAGGCCGCCCGCGGGACTCGGGTAGCCGGACAGCGTGCCGGATACCGACGCATGCGCCGGCGCCGCCGCCAGCGCAATTGCCGTGGTCCCCACCAGGACCGCTGTGCCTCTAAGAAGGAATCGCTTCATGACCACCCCACACCGCGTCTAAAACACGCGAGCCATCCGTTCGGAGCGCTACAGACCCATTTCGCAGTGCTCCGACCCGGCATCGCCGATCCTAGTCGACCAACTTCCGAATCTGACGCGAGTGCATGTCAGTCATCGCACGCTGAACCTGCGCTTCGCCTTCAGGAGCTTGGTCTCACCCTGTTCCAGCGTCACCGTAGCGCTGTATGCGCCGGACTTAAGCCCCGACGCCAACTCGATGTTCACCTTCTTGCCGGGGAGGATCCGCAACTCGGCGACGTTGTCGTTGAGCGTCCCCCGCGCCCCCTTGACCGACAGCTCGCCCGAGATCGGGTCGATCGTGTTGCCGCCGTTGGTCACCGGCAGGACGACGGCGCTGCCCACGCGCTTGACCCGGCCGGCGGTGAGCTTGAACCGCTTCTGGGCCGGCGGCAGGCGCAGCGAACCGATCAGCCGGTAGCCGAGCACGACGCCCGTGCGCTTGTCCGCGTCGGTCGGCAGGCCCACGACCTCGAGCGCGCCGAACAGCGAGCCGCCGGCCGGGGCGCCGCCGAGCGAGACCGCCACGTCCTGCGCGGCCCCCGGCGCGAGCGTGAACGACGGCGCGCTCACGCTCACCCCCGGCAGCGTGCCCTTGCGGCTGGCCGAGTACTTCCCGGCGGCCGACATGATCCACGGGCGCGGCGTGACGGTGACCGCCAGCGCTCCGGAGGACCGGTTGGTCACCGTCATCGTTCCCACCGACCCCGGCTGCGCCGCATGCGTCAGCACCGCCGGCGAGATCGCCAGGCCGCCGCCGGTCTGGGCGGCGCGCGAAGCGGGCTGGTGGTCAGCCGCGAGGGCGACGCCGCCGGCCAGGAATGCCGCCGGCGCGGCCGCGACCGCGATCCATCGTCTCATCGGGACTTCTTCACGACCTTGATCTTGAGCTTGACCTGGGAGCGCTTGCCGTCCGGGTTGGTGTACCGGAAGACCAGCGTGCGCGAGGACTTGTACGCCAGGATGATCGTGATCGCGCCCTTGCCGCGCACGGTCGCGCCGCCCTTGCGGTAGGTCCGCTTGCCGATCGTGTTGAGCAGCTGGATCGGCGTCCGCGCCGGCGCCGAGCGGCGCTTGCCGCCGACCAGGCACGTCAGCTTGCCGCGGAACCGGTAGCGCTTGCCGGAGACCAGCACCGGCACGCCCCGGGAGACGCGCAGCGGGCGCTGCGAGAGCTCCATCGACAGGCGCGGCGAGTTGCACGACGTCGCCGACTCGCCGGCCACGCCGCCGCCGCCGCCGTTGTTGGAGCCGTTCTGCTGCGCCGAGCTGCCGCTGCCGATGCTGAGGTTCGCCGTCTTGTTGCCCGGGTCCGGGTGGTTGAGGATCTCGAACGACGCGTCCTTGACCGGCTCGGCGACCCGGCCCGAGACGTCGTAGAGCTTCACGGTCGCCTTGTGCTTGCCGTCGGCGAACTTGGTCGAGTCGAACTTGATGCCCTTGGGTTCGCCGTAGGCGTGCAGGCAATCGTTCTCGAGCGGCAGCGGCGTGCCGTTCCTCAGCGCGTCGACGCAGGCCTGGCCGGCGCCGTGGGAGTCGACGTACTCGAACGATCCGGCGAGCTGATCGTCGATGTAGAGCTCGGTCTTCCACAGGCCGGAGCCGTTGTCGTTCGCCCACACGGCCACCGTGCTGTACGGATAGTTCGGGTCCTTGGGATCCGCGCTGACGTTGGCGCTCGGGCCGATGCCGCCGACCGCGGCGGTCGGATCGGCCGGGTCGTCGAGCGTGAGCCCGACGCGCTGGACGTCGGCCGCGGCGCCGGCGCCCGTGACCTCGAACGCGATCCCGGCGTCGGATACCGGCCCGGAGGCCGGCGCGTCGGGCGTCGCGTCGCCGTTGACGTTCGTCGTCGCGACGTCGAGCTCCTGGCTGTGGAACACGCGCGCCGTGTCGGGGCCCGTGTACCACTTGAACGTCGCCGCGTAGCGACCGGCCGAGCCCTCCGGGAACGTCGTGCTGCGCGAGATCAGCGCGCTCTTGAGCTCGAGCCCGTTCGGGATCCTGACGTTGAAGGCGGAGCCGGAGACCACGTGCGCCCCTCCGGTCCACAGCGTGACCTCGTTGGCCGAAGCGGTTGCCGCCGTGCCCAGGCCGACGGCGCAAGTCAATGCGAATACGGAGAGCCGGCGCCCTCCTCGTTGAGGCATCACTGCCTGTCTCCCTCCTGCAATCCGTTCGACCAAGACGAACCTCTGGAACAACGCTCGCATCGCCTGTGGACCGCATCGTGCGGGCCTCACTCCCCGGTGGCAGCGCGAACGCCCCTTATTCGCGGACGAAGGTACTTGCCCGCACAACCCCAGGTCAAGCCGTCATTCGTCCAAAAGGGGAGGATAGGCTTCAGCCGTGAGCACGACTTCGGTCCTTTCCGACATCACGACCGCGCGGACCTTGGGGGAGGTCGCGCTCGGCGCGGCGCGCCGCCACCAGGGCGTGGCGCTGCGCAAGTCCGGGCGCCCGGACGTCGCCTACGAGGAGCTCGGACGCGCGGTACGCGAGATCGCCGGCGGGCTCGCGGCGCTCGGGGTCGAGCCGGGCGACCGCGTCGGGATCCTCGGCGGGACGGTCCCGGAGTGGACGCTGGCCGACTTCGGCGCGCTCTGCGCCGGCGCGATCGTCGTGCCCGTCTACCACACCAACTCGCCCGAAGAGTGCGAGTACGTGCTCGCGCACGCGGGCGTGAAGGTGCTGATCCTCGAGGACGCCAAGCAGGCGGCGAAGATCGCCAAGGTGCGCGAGAGCCTGCCCGAGCTCGAGCGGATCGTCGTGATGACCGGCACGGCCGAGGACGCGCTGACGCTGGACGAGCTGCGCCGCAAGGGCGCGGGTGCCGCCGAGACGGTCGCCGACGAGCGCGTGGCGGCGGTGGCGCCGGACGACCCCGCGACGATCGTCTACACGTCGGGCACCACCGGCCCGCCGAAGGGCTGCGTGCTCACGCACGCGAACCTGCTGTCGATGGCCGGCGCGTACATCGAGCGCCTCGGCCTGCGCGAGCAGCCGTACGTCTTCTTCCAGTACCTCCCGCTCGCGCACGTGCTCGCGCGCATGGTCGCGATCGTCGGGATCGACACCGGCGGCACGCTGGCCTTCTGGGGCGGCGATCCCAAGCGCCTGGCGGAGGACATCGGCGAGGCTGCCCCTACCCACGTCCCGACCGTGCCGCGGCTGCTGGAGAAGATCCAGACGCGCGCGCTCGGCCAGGCGACCGGCTTGAAGGGCCAGATCTTCGCGCGCGCGCTGCGCACCGGCCAGCGCGTCGCGCGGGCGCGGCGCGAGGGCCGCTCGCCGGCGCCGCTGGATCGCGTCCGCCACGCGATCGGCGACCGTCTGGCGCTGTCGAAGGTGCGCGCGGTGTTCGGGCCGAACAACGCGATCGTCGTCACCGGCGCCGCGCCGATCGGCCCCGAGGTGATCGAGTTCTTCGACGCCTGCGGCGTGATGGTGCTCGAGGGCTACGGGATGACCGAGACGTGCGCGGCGGCGACGCTCAACACGCCGTCGGAATGGCGCGTGGGCAGCGTCGGGCGCCCGTTGCCGGGCACCGAGGTCGCGACGGCCGACGACGGCGAGATCCTGATGCGCGGCCCGCACGTGTTCGCGGGCTACCACCGCAACGAGGTGGCGACGGCGGAGATCATGCGCGAGGGCGGCTGGCTGGCCTCCGGCGACCTCGGGCACGTCGACGCCGACGGCTACGTGCACATCACCGGCCGCAAGAAGGACCTCGTGATCACGTCCTCGGGCAAGAACATCTCGCCCGAGCTGATCGAGAGCGCGCTGCGTGAGACGCCGTGGATCTCGCAGGCGGTGGTGGCCGGCGACCGGCGCTCCTACCTCGTGGCGCTGGTCACGATCGACCCCGACGAGGCGCCGCGGCTGGCCGCCGAGGCGGGCGTGCCCGCCGATCCCGAGACCATGGCCGGCGATGCGCGCGTGCGGGCGATCGTCGAGCGCGACATCGAGGCCGTCAACCAGCGCTTCGCGACGATCGAGCAGGTGAAGCGCTTCGCGATCCTGCCGCGCGACCTCTCGCAGATCGAGGGCGAGCTGACGCCGACGCTGAAGGTCAAGCGCTCGGTGATCTACGAGCGGTACGCCACGTCGATCGATCATCTCTACGGCGACTGACGTCGGCGACGCGCGGCTCGCACAGCCGCAGCAGGTCGCGCGTGTCGATCCGCACGCCGCCGTCGAGCACCAGCTCGCCGAGGTAGAGCAGCCCGAGATCGACGATCTCGGGCACCGCCTCGTGGCCGAGCGGCGGCAGGGTGCGCGGATCGAAGCCCGGGAAGTCCTCGGCGATCTCCGCGTAGGTCGCGGCCCGCAGCCCGGTGCCGGCGTGCAGCGCGCGACGCGCGAGCTGGAGGTCGAGCCGGTCCTCGACGCCGATCACCACGAGGTGGATCAGGTCGTCGTCGATCAGCACGACCGTGCGCGCGGTCGCGTCACGCTCCACGAGCTCGTAGGGCACGCCCGCGAGCTCGAGCACTTCCTGGACGACGGCACTACCCATCCGTAATGCATCCTCTCATCAATGGAGGATGGTCGCTAAAGCGTCGCGCAACTCGGCGTAGCGCGTCGCCGAAAGGTAGCGCCCCCGGCCGCGCGAGGCGAGGGATCGCCCGGCGGCGACCGCATCCTCGTCCGTGCTGGTACCCAGGACGTCGACGCGATCGAGGCCGCTCAGCGCGCTCAGCGGATCGTCCCCGGCCGTGGCGCGGCAGTCGCTGAGCACGACCGCGAGGCGCTCGGCGGCGGGTGCCTTGGCCAGCTCGCGCGCGCCGGTGCGCAGGGCGAGCGCGAGGTCGGTGCGGCCCTTGCCGCGCAGCGACAGCAACTCGTCGACGAGCGTCTCGGGCGCGCGCCGCTCGGTCTGCGGTTGCAGGACGAGCGCGTCGGCCGCGAACGCGATCACGCTGCAACTCGCGCGTGCGAGCACGACGGCGGCGGTCGCCATCGCCGCGAGCCCGACCGCGTGGCCGCGCATCGAGCCGCTATGGTCGACGAGCAGGCACAGCTCGCGCCGCGGCGCCGCCCAGCGGCGGGCCACCAGGTCCTCGGCGCGGCGCGGGCGGCCGCCGGCTCGCTCGAGCGTGCGCTCGAGGTCGAGGTCGCCCTCGTCGGCGGGGCCGGCGACGAGCCGCCGCGTGCCGCGGCGCGTGCCGGCGCCGAGCCGCCCGGCGCGCAGGAACACGCGCGCGGCCAGCCGCCGCGCCTGGGCGCGCAGCTTCGGGTCGGTGGCGGCGGCGAGGTCGGCGAGCAGCCCGATCGCCTCGTCGGGATCGGCGCGCAGGAGCTCGGTGAACGCCGCCTCGTCGAGCTTGCCGACGGCCGGCGAGATGGCGCCGAGCTGCGCGTGCGCGGCGGCGAGCTGGGAGCGGGCGAGCGTGCGCCGCGCGCGCTCGCGCACGGCCTTGCTGGCCGCGGCGCCGCTCAGGGATCGCCCCGCCGGCGCGGCGGCGGCGGGGCGCTCGCTTTTCCCAGGCCGGCGATCAGCTCCCGCACGATGTCCTCGGGCGACTTCTCGCAGCCCTCGTCGAGGCGCAGCCGGCCCGACAGCGCGGCGATCGCGGCGTCCTCGAACGCGCTGTCGTCCTCGCCGCGCAGGCGCGCGAGCTCGCGCTCGATGCGCACGAGGTCGATCGCGCCGCGCACCGACGCGCCCATCCGCACCTGCGGGTGCTCGCGGCTGCGGCGCGCGAGCTCGACCGCCTGCGGATGCTCGTCGCCGGTGAGGCGCCGGACGATCTCGTTCTCGCGCGCCGCGTCCTGGTAGCCGATCGCGATCCGGCACATGCGATCGGAGATCGCCTGCGAGACGCGCGCGGTGCCGACGGCGTCGAACGGGTTCATCGCCGCGATCAGCCGGAACTGCTCGCCGGCCGGGACGCGGCCGAGCCGCGGAACGTGGATCTCGCCCTCGGCCAGCACGCCGACGAGCACGTTCAGCGTCTCCTCCGGCACCCGGTTGAGCTCCTCGATGTACAGCAGCGCGCCCTCTCTGACCGCGGTCAGCAGCGGGCCGTCGACGAACGTGTCGGCGCGGTAGCCGGCCTGCAGCACGAGCGCGGGATCGTGGTGGCCGACGAGCCGCGCCGGCGTCAGCTCGGCGTTGCCCTCAACGAACTCGACGCCGAGCCCGGCGGCGGTCGCCAGCGCGCGCAGGAGGGTCGACTTGCCCGTGCCGGGCGGCCCCTCGAGCACGACGTGGCAGCCGCTCGCCAGCGCGGCGGCGAGAACCTCCGCCTCGCGCCGCAGGCCGACGATGCGCTCGTCGACCGCGGCGAGGAGCGAGCGGGCGTCAGTGCTCGTGGACGATCACTCCGCGGATGTTCTTTCCGGCGAGCAGGTCGGCGTAGCCCTCGTTGACCTGATCGAGCGTGTAGCGCTGGGTGATCAGCTCGTCGAGCTTGAGCCGGCCGGCCTGGTACATGCCGAGCAGCTTCGGGATGTCATGGACCGGGTTGCCGGAGCCGAACAGGCTGCCCTTGACCGTCTTCTCGTACAGCGTCAGCCCGGCGCCGGAGAGCTGGACGGTGAGCTTGTACGGGTCGGCGAGGCCGGTGATCACCGCGGTGCCGCCCTTGCGGATCGTCTCCACCGCGGCGGCGACGACCTGCTCGTTGACGATGTCGACGGTGATGATCGCCTTGTCGGCGCCGACGCCGCGCGTGAGCTCCTTGGCCAGCTCGAGCGCCTCCTCGGCGGACGCGACGCTGTGCGTGGCGCCGAGGTCCTCGGCCGCCTCGCGCTTGTTGGCCAGCGGATCGACGGCGATGACGTTCATCGCGCCGGCGTGCGCCGCGCCCTGAACGGCGTTGGCGCCGATGCCGCCGATGCCGTAGATCACCACGGTCTCCCCCGGCTCGACGGCGGCGGCGTAGACGCTCGAGCCCCAGCCGGTCGGGACGCCGCAGCCGACGAGGACCGCCGTGTCGAGCGGCAGGTCGTCGTCGACCTTCACGCACGACATCTCCGAGATCACCGAGTACTGGCTGAACGTGCCGAGCATGCACATGCCGCCGAAGTCCTGGCCGCCGGCGTGGAAGCGGTAGCCGCCGTCGGACGGCAGCCGGCCGTCGAGGATGTCGGCGCCGACGTCGCACAGGTTCTGGTGGCCGGTGCTGCACCAGCGGCAATGGCCGCAGCTCGGGATGAAGGCGCAGACGACATGGTCGCCCTCCTTCACGCGCGTGACTCCGGGGCCGACCTTTTCGATGATCCCCGCGCCCTCGTGCCCGCCGACGAGCGGGAAGCGCGGCACGATGTCGCCGTGGCGCAGATGCTCGTCGGAGTGGCAGAGCCCGGCGGCGACGAAGCGGATCAGGACCTCGTTGTCCTTCGGCTCGTCGAGGTCGAGCTCGATCACCTCCCAGTCGCGCCCGACTTCGGTCAACACGGCACCCTTGGTCTTCACGAGGTCTCCTCCTCCTCTCGACGCCTGCGATCGTATACGGCGTGGAGCGGCGCACGCTGGGAATGTCGGGGATCGAGGTCTCGGTCCTCGCGCTGGGGACATGGCAGACGTACGAGCGGATCTCCCGCGAGCGGGGCGCCGCCGTGCTGCGCGCCGCGCGCGAGGCTGGCGTCGCGTTCCTGGAGGTGGCGCGCTACAACGACGTGCTCGGCACCGCGCCGCTCCCCACCGGCTACTCGGAGGTCGTGTTCGGCGAGGTGTTCCGGGCCTCGCAGTGGCCGCGCGACGAGGTGGTCGTGGCCGAGAAGCTGTGGTGGGAGTTCTGGCCGGCGCAGTCCGCGTCCGCGGAGCTGGATGCGTCGCTGGAGCGGACGGGGCTCGAGCGGTTCGACTTCGTCTATTCGGATCCGCCGCCGCCGGAGCTCGAGCTCGAGCGCGTCGTCGCCGAGGTCACCGATCTGATCGCCGCAGGCCGGGTCCGCGCCTGGGGCATCGTCAACTGGACCGCCGACCGGCTGCTGGAGGCCGCGCGGATCTGCGAGTCCCAGGGCGTTCCGGCGCCGTGCGCGGCCCAGCTGCCGTACTCGCTCATCCAGCGCGACTGGGTCGAGGATCCGGCGATGGAGGAGGCGCTGGAGGCGTGCGGCGCGTCGCTGATTCCGTCCAACGTCCTGGCCGGCGGCGCGCTGACCGGCAAGTACGCGCGCGGCGAGACCGGACGGCTCAGCGGGAGCGAGATCCCGCCGGAGGCGCCCGGCGTGCAGGCGGCGATCGGGTTCGCGCTGTCGCATCCGCGCACGGCGTCGGTGCTGCTGGGCTGCACGTCGCCCGAGCAGGTGCGCGAGAACGCCGCCGCGGTGGCTCAGTAGCCAGTGGCCCCGGCGCAGGCGACGAACGCCAACGACGACGGGTGCGGGCGGCCGCCGTCATGCGGCGCGGAGGGGGTCCGCGAACGTCAACAACCACCGCCGATTGACAGGCAGCCTGTACGCGTCGAGTTTGTGGTGCTATAGCCGACAAACTCCACGCCGGATTCCCTGACCTTCGCCGCGGATGATCGATTCCGATCCGCACCCCCTCCTCACGTGCCCGCCGTTGCCGTAGCCGCGCCGTGGAGTCACTCATCTAGCGGCGGTTGCGGCGCTGTTCCTCGCGCTCGCGGTCGTCCTGGCTCTGGATCGCGAGCCGGATGAACAGGTTCGCGAGCACGACGAGCACGGCGACGCCGAGCAGCACGATCCCGGCGCCGACCGCGGCGTCTGAGCCGGTCGCGATCAGGATCGCGCCGGCGACGGCGATCGCGAGCGGGAGGCCGATGCGGACGAGGTTGATCACGTCGTATGCCTAAGGTAGGGAGTGCCGCATGGAGGTCGCCCTGCGCATCAATGGCGTGTCGCACGAACTGGATCTCGATCCTCGCGTGACGCTGCTCGACCTGCTGCGCGAGCGGCTCGGGCTGACGGGGACCAAGAAGGGCTGCGACCACGGGCAGTGCGGCGCCTGCACGGTGCTCGCCGACGGGCGCCGGATCGTCGCGTGCCTCGCCCTGGCCGTGTCGTATGACGGCGCGGAGATCGTCACGATCGAGGGGCTCGAGGACCATCCGCTGCAGCGCGCGTTCATCGAGCACGACGCGTTCCAGTGCGGCTACTGCACGCCCGGCCAAATCATGTCGGCGATCGGGCTGCTGGCCGAGGGCGGCGCCGGCGACGCCGACGCGATCCGCGAGGGCATGAGCGGCAACCTGTGCCGCTGCGGCGCGTACGTGAACATCGTCGCGGCGATCCGTGCCGTCAGGGAATCCCTCGTGGCGACGGAGGGCTCGGAGCCGGAGGTCGCGGGCTCTTGAAGCCGTTCGCCTTCTCGCGCGCCGCCGACGTCCCGGCCGCCGTCGAGGCCGGCCGGGCCGGCGCCACGTATCTCGCGGGCGGCACCAACCTCGTCGACCTCATGCGGCTCGGCGTCGCGACGCCGTCGCGGCTCGTCGACGTCACCCGGCTCGGGCTCGACGAGGTCGCGGTCAACGACGACGGCGGCGTGGTGATCGGAGCGGGCGTGCGGATGAGCGACCTGGCGGCGGATCCGCTGATCCGCGAGCGCTACCCGCTCGTCGCCGAGGCCCTGCTCGCCGGCGCCTCCGGCCAGCTGCGCAACATGGCGACGATCGGCGGCAACCTGCTCCAGCGCACGCGCTGCCTCTACTTCCAGGACGTCTCGAAGCCGTGCAACAAGCGGGCGCCGGGCAGCGGCTGCCCCGCGATCGAGGGCGAGCACCGCGGCCTGGCGATACTCGGGCACTCCGACGCGTGCGTGGCGACGCATCCGTCCGACCTCGCGGTGGCGCTGGCCGCCCTGGGCGCCGTGGTGCATCTGACCGGCGGGCGGTCGGTGCCGATGCCCGGCCTTCACCGGCTGCCGGGCGACGACCCGGCGCGCGACACGGTGCTCGACCCCGGCGATCTCATCACCGCGGTCGAGCTCCCGGCGCTCCAGCTCGGTCGCCAGCGCTATCGCAAGGTGCGCGACCGCGCCTCGTTCGCGTTCGCGCTCGTCTCGATCGCGGCGGCGCTCGACGTCCACGACGGCGTGCTCGCCGACGTGCGGCTCGCCCTCGGCGGCGTCGCCCATGCGCCCTGGCGCTGTCTCGCCGCCGAGGAGGCGCTGCGCGGCGGTCCCGCGGACGCCGCCGCGTTCGCCGCCGCCGCCGACGCCGAGCTCGCTGCCGCCCGGCCGCTGCGCGACAACGCCTTCAAGGTCACGCTGGCGCGCAATCTGCTGGTGCGCACGCTCGCTGACCTGACGCATACTTGAGCGTCATGCGGGTGTGGACGATCGCGGTCGCCGCGCTGGTGTGCGGCATCGGCATCGCGGCGCTCGAGCTGTCCAGCGACCATCACGGCGCTCCGGCGGTCTGGGCCGTGTTCGCACCCGCGATCGGGTGGAGCTTCGCCGCGACCGGGCTCTACGCGTGGCACCGGCGGCCGCAGAACCGGGTCGGCGTGCTGATGATCCTGCTCGGCTTCGCGTGGTTTCTCTATGCGCTCGAGGCCTCCGACGTCCCGCTCGTCTACACGCTCGCGCTGGTCTTCGGCCCGCTCTGGGGCGGCGTGTTCCTTCACCTCGGGCTGAGCTTCCCCTCGGGCCGGCTGGTCGAGCGCCTGGACCGCACGCTCGCGACCGCCGGCTACCTCGTCTTCCCGCTCGCGTTCGTCCCCACGCTGCTGTTCTCCTCGCCGCACCAGCTCGGCTGCGACGAGTGCCCGTCGAACGTCCTGCTGGTGCGCGACGACCCGTCGCTCGCGCAAGTCCTCGCGGGACTGGGCGCGGCCGCCTACTTCGCGCTGTTCGCCGTCGTGCTCTGGTGGGCGCTGCGGCGCTGGCGCGCGACCGGCGACTTCGAGCGGCTCCAGCTGACGCCGGTCTACGTCTGCTCGCTGCTGACGTTCCTGTCGGTGTCGGTCGCGCGGGCCGGCGTCGGCGAAGCCGCGTGGTGGGTGGCGTTCGTCGCCACGCTGATGACGCCGTTCGCGTTCCTCGGCGGGCTGCTGCGCAGCCACGTCGTGCACCTCGCCGATGAGCTGCGCGAGAGCCTGGAGGAGCTGAGGGAGTCGCGGGCACGCGTGGTGGCGGCGGGCGACGCGGCGCGCCGGCAGCTCGAGCGCGACCTGCACGACGGCGCGCAGTCGCGGCTGGTGGGGCTCGCGCTGCTGCTGCGGCTCGCGCGCACGCGGGCGTCATCTGACCCGGAGCTGGCGGCGCTGCTGGAGCAGGCGTCGGCGGAGCTGTCGGCCGGCCTGAACGAGCTGCGCGAGCTCGCGCGCGGGATCCATCCGGCGGTGCTGACCGACCGCGGGCTGGAGCCGGCGCTGGACGCGCTGGTCACCCGCGCGCCGGTGCCGGTGACCGTCGAGGCGGGCTTCGGCGAGCGGCTGCCGCCGCCGGTGGAGATCGCCGCCTACTTCGTCGTGTCGGAGGCGCTGGCCAACGTCGCCAAGTACGCGCACGCGACGCACGCGACGGTCGCATTGCGGCGGGCCAACGGGCACCTCATGGTCGAGGTGGCCGACGACGGAGTCGGCGGCGCCGACGTGGGCGGCGGCTCCGGGCTGCGCGGGCTCGCGGACCGCGTCGCGGCGCTGGACGGCACGCTGTCGCTGGACAGCCCCTCCGGCCGGGGCACCCGGCTGCGGGCGAAGATCCCCGTCGAACGCAAGTCGCGCGGCTCGGACCGGCCGACGGCGTAGCCGGCGCTCCCGCTCGCTAGGTTCTCGCGCGTGGAACCCCTGCCGGCTTCAGCCTCGCGGTCGGTGCTCGTCCGCTGGATGGGCATCGAGGACAGCAACACAGCCGGCTTCGTGCACGGCGGCGTGGTGATGAAGATGTGCGACGAGGTCGCCGGGCTTGCCGCGATCCGCCACGCGCACCTGCGCGTCGTGACCGCGGGCGTGGACCGGATGACGTTCAACGAGCCGGTGAACCTCGGCGATCTCGTCACGTTCTGCGCGTCGGTCAACGCGGTCTGGAACACGTCGATGGAGGTCGGCGTCCGCGTCGAGGCCGAGCGGCCCGGCACCGGCGAGAAGCGGCACACGAGCAGCGCGTACATCACGATGGTCGCGCTCGGCGACAACGGCCGGCCGACGCGCGTGCCTGCGCTGCTGGTCGAGGACGAGACCGGGCGCCGGCGCGAGCGGGAGGCGCAGAAGCGGCGCGAGAATCGCCTGAAGGAACGCGAGCAGTTCCGCCGCGGGGAATGAAGTCGCGCGGCGGGCGTCTTACCCCGTATGAACCCGCACATTCACGCCCTGGTCGAGCAGGGCATTCTGAAGACCGGCCCGTTCCGGCCCCGCTCCGCCGCCGACGCCGCGCAGATCCGCGCAGCGCTCGCCGCCGCCCGCCGCGCCCGTTAGGCGCGGGGGCGGCGCCCGCCGCCGGGAAATTGCCTGACGTTTTTCTGTAGGCTAGGCGGGTGACCCTCGAAGACGCGACCGCTCCGCCGGGCGACCGTGCGCACGCGACCGTGCGCCAGGCCACGTTCGACGTGCTGCGGCGGCTCGGGCTGACGACGATCTTCTCCAATCCCGGCTCGACCGAGGTGCCGTTCCTGGCCGGCCTGCCGGATGACCTGCGCTTCGTGCTCGCGCTGCACGAGGGCTCGGTGGTCGGGATGGCCGCCGGATACGCGCTCGGCCGCGGAACGCCCGCGCTCGCGCTGCTGCACTCCACCCCCGGGCTCGGCAATGCGGTCGCGGCGCTCGCGACCGCGCGCACCAATCGCGCGCCGCTCGTTGTCGTGGTCGGCCAGCAGGACCGCCGCCACCTCGCGCTGGATCCGTTCCTGGCCGGCAAGCTCGAAGGCCTCGCAGGCGAGTACCCGGTGTACGTCGACACGCCGATCCGCGCGCAGGACGTGCCCGGCACGATCGTCCGCGCGTACCACGAGGCCGAGACGCACAGGGGGCCGGCGCTCGTGATCGTCCCGATGGACGACTGGCTCCAGGCCGCCGGGGACACCACCTTCGGCGCGTCGAAGGTCATGCGCTCGCACGGCGCGGACCCCGGCGCGGTCGACGCGCTCGCGGCGCTGATCGAGGAGGCCGAGACGCCCGCCATCGTCGCCGGCGCGGGCGCCGAGTGGGACTCGCTGACCGCGCTCGCCGAGACGCTCGGCTGCCCGGTCTGGCAGGAGCCGTTCGGCGGGCTCGCCGGCTTCCCCCAGGACCATCCGCAGTTCGCCGGCCACCTGCCGTCGCGGCGCGCGCGGCTGCGCAGCACGCTCGCCGGCCACGACCTCGTGCTCGTCGTCGGCACCGGCGCGCTGCGCCAGTACCCGTACGACAGCGGCCCGTTGTTCGCCGAGGGCACGCGCGTCGCCGTCGTCACCCAGGATCCAGACGAGGCGCACCGCAGCCGCGCCGAGCTCGCCGTCCTCGGCGACCCCGCGGCCATCTGCGGCGCGCTCGCGCGCGTGCTCGCGCCGCGCGAGCTGGCCGCCGCGCCGCGCGAGCGCCCCGCGGCACCCGACCCGCGGGAGCCGCTTCGTCCCGCGCACGTCCTGCACGCGCTCGCCGAGCGCCTGCCCCGCGACGCGATCCTCGTCGAGGAGACGCCGTCGAGCCGCCCCGAGCTAAACGCCCGCATCCCCGCCACCGCGCCGCTGGGCTTCGTGAGCGCGATGGGGCTGCTCGGCTTCGGGCTGCCTGCCGCCGTCGGGCTGAGGATGGCGCGCCCCGACCGGCCGGTCGTCGCCGTGCTTGGCGACGGCGCGTCGCTGTATCAGATCCTCGGCCTCTGGACGGCCGCCCGCTACGAGGTCGGCGTGCTGTTCGTCGTGCTCTCCAACGGCGGCTACGCGATCATGGACCGGCTGGCCGAGCGCAGCGGCGCGGCAGGCCCGTGGCCCGCCATCGACGTGGACATCGCGGCGATGGCGAGAGCGCAGGGCTGCGAGGCGGTCCGCGTCGAGGACTACGACGCGCTGCTCGGCGAGCTCGACGGCGAGCTCGCGGATCGCCGGACGCCGCGGTTGATCGAGGTCGCGGTCGCTCAGGACGCGACCTTCGACCCCTGATTCATCGCCTCGAGGATCGCGTGCGTGCCCAGCGCGTCGCCGGACAGCTCGGCCGCCGCGCGCCCGTGCACGAGCACCACGACGCGGTCGCACAGCGCGGCCAGCTCGTCGACGTCGGTCGAGCAGATCAGCACCGGCGCGCCGGCCGCCGCGGTGGAGCGGATCAGCGCGTGCATCTCCGCCTTGGCGCCGACGTCGACGCCGCGCGTCGGGTCGTCGAGCAGCACCACCGACGGCTGCGCGTCCAGCCACTTCGCGAACACCACCTTCTGCTGGTTGCCGCCCGAGAGTGAGCCGGCGGGCTGATCGACCGAGGAGCTGCGGATCCGCAGCGAGTCGACTTGTGCCCGAGCCCGCCGGCGCAGCTCTCCCGCGCGGACGAAGACGCCGTCCGCGGCAAGCCCGACAGAGCGAATCTGCCCGATGTTCTCGAAGATCGGCTTGTCGAGCATCAGCCCGAACCGCCGCCGGTCGCCGGTGACCAGCGCGACGCCCGCGCGGATCGCCGCGCGCAGGCCGTGCGGGACGGGCCTGCCGCCCGGCAGCAGCACCGAGCCCGCCGACGGGCGCTCGAGTCCGCTCAGCAGCTCCAGGATCACGTGATGCCCGGCGCCGGCCACGCCGGCCAGCCCGACGATCTCGCCGGAGGCGACGCGCAGGTCGACGTCCGCCAGCCGGCCGTCCACCGACACGCCGCGCAGCTCCACGCCGCCGGCCTCGACGTCGATGTCGCGCGCGACGCGCTCGTTCAGCGCCACCTCGCGCTGCTCGCCCAGCATCGCCCCTACGATGAGCGGCACGCTCAACCCGGACCGCGCGGCGGCGGCCATCGCGACCTCGCCGTCGCGCAGCACGGTCACCTCGTCGCACAGCGCCATCACGTCCTCGAGGATGTGCGAGACGAAGACGACGCCGACCTGGCGGTCGCGCAGCACGCGCAGGACTCCGAACAGCTGCTCGGTGCTCCGGGCGCCGAGCGCGGAGGTCGGCTCGTCGAGGATCAGCACGCGCGGATCGGTCACCAGCGCCTTTGCGATCTCCAGCAGCTGGCGCTGCGCGAGCGAGAGCTCGCCGACCAGGCGCCGCAGCGGCACGTCGAGCCCGAGCTCGGCGAGCACGGGACGCGCCCGCGCCGCCATCACGCCGCGCTGCACGAACGGCCCGCGACGGATCTCGCGCATGGGGAACAGGTTCGAGAGCACGTCCAGGTCGGGAAAGACGTTGAGCTCCTGCGAGACCACGGCGATCCCATGGCGGACCGCGTCGGCGGTGCTCGACACGTGAAGCTCGCGCCCGTCGAGCCGGACCGTGCCGGCGTCCGGCTTCAGCGCGCCCGCGATCACCTTCACGAGCGTCGACTTGCCGGCCCCGTTCTCCCCCAGCAGCGCGTGCACCGAGCCGGCGCGGACGGTGAAGTCCGCGCCGGCCAGCGCCACGACGCCCCCGTAGCTCTTGCGGATCCCCTGCGCCTCGAGCATCAGCCGCCAGTCGGCATCGGGCCGAGGTACTGGTCCTGGTTGTCGAGTTGCTTTTGCACCTCGTCCTTGAAGTAGGCGGCACGGCTGGCCGCGTCCTTCTGGCGGGTGATGATGTCGTCGATGTTGTCGGAGTTGACGGTCAGCGCGCCGGAGTTCCAGAGGCCCTCCTGGAGTTGCTTGCCGCTCTGCGCGGCGTCGGCCATCAGCTTCACCGCGAGGTAGCCCTTGAGCCAGTGCTCGGGCGAGATGAGCGCCTCGACGTAGCCGTCCTTGACGCCCTCCAGCGCGACCGGGTCGAGGTCGCAGGCGCCGACCAGAAGCTTCTTGGCCCCCGGCTTGCGCTGGATCCGCGAGAGCGAGACCGCGGCCTGGCTGCCCGGGCCGACGTAGGCGATCGCGTCGGGGTGCGCCTTCACCTGCGCGCTCCACGTGGTGAAGTTGTCGGTCGGGCTCTGCTTGGCGTCGAAGACGAGGAACGTGCTGCCCGGCCGCTCTTTCTGCATGACCTCCTTGAAGCCCGCGTTGCGCTGCTCGAGCACCGGCAACCTCGAGCGTGCGGCGTCCGAGATCGCGCAATCCGGCCGGAGCCGGCGGGGTGTCGCTTGCCACCAGTGGTCTCCTCCTCCTCAGCCGCCGAAGCTAGCGCCGGCGCCGATAACTGTCAAATGATTAGCGCATTGTGCCGCGCAACCCTACATCCAGGAGGGAGACGAGGCGCTCGAAGGTCTCGTCGACCGGCTGCTGCATGCCGAAGCCGCCGCCGGCCTCGAGCGCCGCGAAGCCGTGCAGCGCGGCGCGCACGGCGCGCGTCGCGTGGATCGCGTCGTCGCCCGTGAGGCCGTAGCCCGCGAGCACCGACATGAAGACCCGCACGGCGCGCACGCCGGCCTCGTCGCCGGCCACGAGCGCGGCCCGCTGCGCGGCCTCGTAGCGGCCGGGATGCGCAAGCGCATACGCCCGGTAGGCGCCGGCGACCGCGCGCAAGGCGTCACCGCAGGCGCGACCCGCGGCCGCCTCCTGCGTCGCGTCGGTCAGCTCGCGCGCGCCGCGCGCGGCCAACCGGCGCCGGAGGTCGTCGAGGCCGTCGACGTGCGAGTACAGCGACGGGGTGCGGACCCCGAGCTCCCCGGCCAGCCGCGAGAGCGTGACCGCGTCGAGCCCGTCGGCGTCGGCGATCCGCGCCGCGGCGTCGACGACGGCATCGGGGTGAAGGCCGGCGCGGGCCATCAGCGCATCGCGGCCTTCGCCATCGCGGCCGCCGGCTCGCGCACGACCTTGCCGTGCCCGCAGGCGAGCAGGGCGGGCTCCAGCCGGGCGAGCGCGCGGGCCGACTCGCCCGCCTGGGGGCGGTCGCACGTCGCGCCCCAGACGAGCGGGAAGCGCCAGTGCGGCGTGTGCGGCGCGCTGACTCCGCCGACCGTCGCGAACGCGTCGCCGGCGATCAGCGAACGGTCTCGCGTGTCCAGGAACGACACGTGGCCCGGGGTGTGGCCCGGTGAGGCGACGGTCTCCAGCGAGCCGATCCGGTCGCCGCCGCCGATCCGCACGCCCGGCCGCGTAGCGAGCTTCGCCCATCCCCCGCGCAGCTTGCCGGAGTACGGCTCGCCGGCGTGGATGCGGGCGTCGAGCGCGGGCATGTGGACATCCACGCCGAGCGCGTCCTTGAGGGCGTCCAGCGAGCCGACGTGGTCGCTGTGCCCGTGGGTCAGCACGATGCGCTTGATGTCGCCGCCGGCCAGCCTCGCCGCCGCGATCAACTCGCCGGCGCCGCCCCTGAGCGTGGTGTCGACCAGCGTGAAGCCGTCGTCCTCGCGCACCAGGTACGCGTTCACGAAACCGGCGCGGGTGAGCTGGATGAGGTTCGGTGTGATCTCGGTGGTGCGCACGGAGTCTCCTATTGAGCTTAGGCTTTTAGCTAATGCTATTAGGTTGACGCGGTGTCCGCAACAGAACGGTGTCGCTCAATTGGCGCGCACGCGCTTCCGATGCATGTCCTGTGCAGCGCCTGACCGAAATCGAGGACGTGACGATCAACCTTCCGGGCGGGCGCGACTTCGACGCCCACGTCGTCGCCGTGGCCGGCACGACGGCCGCGCTGAAGCCGATCGGCCTCGTGATCGGGAAGCTGCCGCCGCGAATTGACGGCGTGCTGCTCTCGTTCGTGAACGTCGCCCAGCTGGTCGGCCTCAAGGGCTCGCTCGTGCGCGACGCCGAGATCCTGCGCTTCACCGTCGCCGACGGGGTGCACAAGCGCGGCCGGCGCTCGACGCGGATCCCCGCCGAGCTGGCGATCACGCTCGACGAAGTCGAGGGCACGACGATCAACATCGCCACCGAGGGCGTGCTGCTGCGCTGCGAGAAGCCGGTCGAGACCGGCGACATCCTGCGGGTCCAGCTCGCGTTGCCCCAGGTGGCGCTGTCGACCCGCGGGCGCGTCGTGCGCCACGCCGATGGCCTGATCGCGCTCGAGCTGCATCACGACGCGCACGCGACCGTCGCGGAGTACGTGATCGCAGAGAAGTTGCGCGCGCAACCAGTTTGAGCTATGCTGTCGGCATGAAGCTCGACGGCATCCATCACATCAGCGCCATCACCGGCGACGCCCGCCGCAACGTCGACTTCTACACGCGAGTGCTCGGCCTGCGGCTGGTCGCCAAGTCGGTCAATCAGGACGATCCCAGCGTCTACCACCTCTTCTACGGCGACGAGGTCGCGCACCCCGGTGCCGACATGACGTTCTTCGAGTACCCGTACGCCAAGCCCGGCCGCGCCGGCGCCGGCATGATCCACCGCATCGTGTGGCGCGTCGGCTCACCCGCCGCGCTGGACTTCTGGGCCGCGCGGCTCGCCGCCGAGGGCGTCGGGCACGAGCGCGACGGCGGCTCGCTGCAGTTCGCCGACCCCGAGGGCCTCGGCCACGAGCTCGTCATCGCCACCGCGCCCGACGAGCCGCTGATCGCCGAGCACCCCGAGATCCCGGGCGCGCACGCGCTGCAGGGCTTCGAGGGCGTGCGCGCCTACAGCCACCGGCCGGACGCGAGCGCCGCGGTGCTCGAGCGGCTCATGAACGCGGAACGCACCGGCGAGGAAGAGACGTTCGAGCTGCGCGGCGGCAAGCGCGGCGGCTGGATCGCGTTCGACCCGGCGCCCGAGGAGCGCGGCCGCCAGAGCGCCGGCACCGTCCACCACATCGCCTGGGGCACCACCGACGCCGAGATGGACGCGTGGATCGACGCGGTGACGCGCGCCGGGATCCCCAACAGCGGCCTGGTCGACCGGCATTTCTTCCACTCGCTGTACTTCCGCGAGCCCGGCGGGATCCTCTACGAGCTGGCGACCGAGGAGCCGGGCTTCCTGGTCACCGGCGCTGAGCCTGCAATCGCGTCGAGGGATTCCCTGACGGCACGCCCGGCGGAGGAGCTCGGACGCAGGATCATCCTGCCGCCGTTCCTGGAGCCGCAGCGCGAGCGCATCGAGGCGCGCCTGACTCCGCTTCCCGACCCGCGGGAGGGCTGGCCGGCGAAGGTCTCATGAGCCCAAGCGCGCCACGGACGCGAATCGCTGGAAAGAAATCTCGCGGGGGCGGTACGCTTACTTGCGACCATGCTCACCGCTGCGCAGTCCTCATCCGGCACTGACCGGACAAGACCACCAGGGGAGACATCGGAGGCACGGATCGCGAAGGCGCTGGCTCACCCGCTGCGGGCACGCATCCTGCAGCGGCTGGGAGAGCGGGTCGCGAGCCCCGGTGATCTCGCTCTGGAGCTCGGCGCCCCTCTGGGCGTCGTGAGCTACCACGTACGTATGTTGCGCGACTACGACTGCGTCGAGCTCGTACGGACCGAGCCGCGCCGCGGCGCGCTGCAGCACTTCTACCGCGCCACCGCGCGCCCCACGCTCGACGAGGACCAGTGGAAGACGCTGCCCTCCAGCCTGCGCAAGGAGCTGTCCGGGGAGACGGTGGGCGCGATCGTCGAGGACATGCGCCAGGCCTCGGAGGCCGGCACGCTCGACGATCCCGAGGTGATCGTCCAGCGCGTTCCGCTTGAGCTCGACGAGCGCGCGTTCAAGAAGCTCAACAAGCTGCTCGCCAAGACCCACGAGCAGGCGCTGGCGATCGCGGCCGAGTCGGCAGAGCGCCAGGGCGAGAAGAGCCCGAACGTCTTCCCCACGGAACTGGGGCTCGTCCACTTCCGCCGCGCCCAGACGTAGACAAACGACGCGCCCCTGGACGAATGTTCGAGGGCGCGTCCGTCACAAACGGTATGGTGAGGCCGCACCACGCATGCCCACCACCCGTTCTGCCACCGCCCGCCATCTCGATGAGGACGTTGCGCGAGCCTTGGCGCACCCGCTCCGCCAGCGCATCCTGATGCTGCTGGAGCGCGAGGTGCAGACGCCGCTGGACCTCGCGCGCTCGATGGGCGAGCCGCTGAACAAGATCGGCTACCACGTGCACGCGCTGCGCGAGGCCGGCTGCATCGAGCTGGTGCGGACCGAGCACCGGCGCGGCGCCGTCGCGCACTTCTATCGCCCGACGTCGCGCGCATTCCTCAGCGACGAGCAGTGGTCGGCGCTCCCGGTCGGGATCCGCCGCCGGCTCGTCGCGCAGACGCTCGGCGACGTGATGTCCGACGCGCGCGACGCGGCGCAGGGCGAGGGCTTCGACGGCGACGACGTGCACGTCTCGCGCACGCCGCTGGAGCTCGACGACGAGGGCCACGCGGAGATCGTCGCGCTCCTGAACTCCACGCTCGACCGCGCGCTGGAGATCCAGGCCGAGAGCCTGGGGCGGCTGGCCGGCGCCGAGGCCCCGCAGCGCACGCTGGTCGGCCTACTGCACTTCCATCGAGATAAGGGTTGCAGCCCTCCCCCGCGTCTCATAGGGGCTTCTCGAGCCAGGCGTCGCGGCGCCCGTCGCGCACGAACGCCTCGACCTCGCGGTAGCCGGAGCCGGCGTAGAGCTCGCGCGCCTCGCGCAGCACCTCGGTGGTGAGCAGCCGCACGCGGCGCGCGCCGGCCGCCGCCGCGAGGGCCTCGAGCTCGTGCAGCAGCCGGCGGCCGTGGCCGTGCCGGCGCGCGGACGCGGTGACGAACATGCGCTTGATCTCTGCGACCTCGGCCGACAGCATGCGCACCCCGCCGCAGCCGACCGGCCGCTCGCCGTCGTAGAGCACGAGGAACGCGGCGCCCGCCTCGTCGAACGCGCCCTCGGTCGCGAAGATGGCCTCCTGCGGCTCGAACTCGGGCCCGAGCCGCTCGCGCACGAACTCCATGTACTCGCCGAACAGCGCGCGCGCCCCCGGCCCGTCGGCCGGCTCGCGCTGGAGGTCGGCGGCGAGCGTGCGGCGGACGACCAGCACCGCGACGTCGTCGTGACTGCGCACGGCCCAGCGCTCGGCCTCGCGCTGCGCGAGCTCGGCCAGCGCCTGCGGCGCCAGCACCCGCCCGTGCTCGCCGAGCAGCGCCGGCAGCCGGGCATCGCCGAAGAAGCTGCGCTCGCGGCGCGCCTCCAGCAGCCCGTCGGTGGCCGCGAACAGCGTGTCGCCGGGAGAGAACTCCAGCTCGCGCTCGACGAACTCGCCGCCGGCGTCGACGCCGAGCGGGATCCCGCCGCCCGACAGGTCCTCCTCTCCCCCGCCGGCGCGCAGCAGCTGCGGCGGCGGGTGCCCGGCGTTGCAGTAGCGCATCCGGCCGCCCTCGACGACGGCGAGGAACGCGGTCGCGAAGCCCGCCGCCGGCAACCGCCCGCGCAGGAGCCGATTCGCCTGCGCGAGCACCTCGGCCGGGCTGTCGGTGTCGAACGCGCGCGCCTCGGTGAAGAAGCGCACCATCGCGCTCATGGCCGCGACCTCGAGCCCCTTGCCGCTGACGTCGCCGAGCAGCAGCGCGAGCGCCCCGCTGCGCAGCCGCCAGACGCCGAAGAAGTCGCCGCCGCCGACGTCGTGCTCGCTCGGCTCGTAGACGAGCCCGACCTCGCAGCCGGTCAGCGCGGCCGGCGGCTCGGGCACGAAGCCGCGCGTGAGCGCGGCGGCGAGCCGGCGCTCGCGCTGGAAGTCGAGCGCGTTGGCGATCGCGCCGGCGGCGCCGAGCGCCAGCGCGGTCAGCCGCCGCAGCTCGTCGGAGCCGAAGTGTCCGGGCGTCGCGTGCGCGGCGGTGAGCACGCCGAACAGGCGGCCGCCGAGCGCGAGCGGGACGTGCACGAACGACCCGATCCCCTCCGGTTCGACCACCCGCCGCAGGAACAGGTCGCGGTCCTCCTCGCGGCTGACGTACGGCGCGCCGGTCTGCGCCGCGCGCCCGAGCATCCCCTCCCCCAGCTGGACGCGCGTGGACGCGACGGCGTCCGAGAAGCCGGAGTTGGCGACGCTGCGCAGCTCCTCGGTGGTCGGGTCGAAACGGCGCAGCAGCACCTTGGTGGCGCCGGTGAGCTCGCGCGCCTGCTCGGCGATCGCGCGATAGACGGCCTCCGGCTCGAGCGACCCGGCGACCGCCTGCCAGGCGCGATTGAGCCGCTGCTCCTCGTTCGTGCGCTCCTCGCGTTCGAGCGCGAGCGCCGCCAGCCGCGCGAACACCTCGACCGCACGCACCTGCTCGGCGCGCAGCGGCGCGCGCGGCGGGTGCGAGGAGATCACCAGCACGCCGAGCGTGCGGCCGCCGGCGGTGCGCACCGGGCACGAGATGAACGACCCGCCGGTGTACCACGACCACGCGTGGGCGGCCCCGGCGCGCTCGAGCCGGTCGCGCAGCGCGTCGGCGGCGGGCCAGTCCTCGATGCTCTCGATCAGCAGCGCGCTGCCGCGCTCGATCGCCGCCTCGGTCACGCCCGGGTGCTGCGTGTCGTACGGCCGCGCGAGCACAGGCGAGAACGCGCGCGAGGCCTCGTCGGAGGCAAACCACGCGACCGCGGGGCGGATCTCGCCGTGTGCGGCGTCGACGACCTCGAACGCCACGCCGCTGACGTCGATCAGCGCGCGCAGCTGCTCGACGATCTGGTCGAGGGTCTCCCTGAGCCAGCTCTGTGACCCACCGCTCATATGGCAACCTGGCCCGGGAGAATCGCCCCTTGGGCGATTGCTCCCAGCGACGCGAGCCCCCTGGGCGAGCCGTCGCCGATCATGCAGCCGAGCAGTCCGCGCAGAGCCCGTGGATCGGGAAATGCGTGAAGCGGGCCTCGTAGCCGAACGCCGCGCGCACGCGCTCGCGCACGTCGTCCAGCCGCGCCGGGTCGACGGCGGTGAGCCGGCCGCAGCGCTCGCACACCAGGTACTCGCGCGCTCCGCCGAGGGCGAGCACGTAGCGGCCGGGGCCGTGGCCGGCGTGCACGTGGGTGACGACGCCGAGCTGCTGCAGGCGCTCGAGGTTGCGGTACACCGAGGCCGGCTCCAGCTCGGGCGCGAGCTGCTCGGCGGCGAGCGGCCCGGGCGCCGCGAACAGCGCCTCCAGCACCGCCTTCGCGGGCATCGTCACGCGGTGGCCGGCGCCGCGCAGCGCCGTCAGCACGTCGTCGATCGTCTCGAACTCGAGCGGCTCGCGCTCCGGAGCGAGCGTCATACGAAGACTCTACGTGCGCAGGACGCCCCTGGCGACCGACGGCACGAGGCTGCCCTGGCCGAAGACCGAGAGCACGACCGCGACGAAGACGATCCCGTACACCGTCTCGGCGCCGTGGACGCCGTCGAGCACGGCGAACGCCGCGAGCAGGATCGGCACCGCGCCCTTTAGACCGGCCCAGGCGATGAACACGCGGTCGCCGGGCTGCAGGCGCGCGCGGATGAGCGTGACGAACACGACCAGCGGCCGGATGGCCAACGCGAGCATCACCATCAGCACCGCGGCGTCGCGCCACGTGGACAGCGGCAGGTCGGTCAGGTCGATCGACAGCCCGAGCGTGATGAACACGACGATCTCGGACACGCCGGCGAGCGGGCGCGTGAAGCTCTCGGCGGGGATGTCCTCGTCGCCGATCATCAGCCCGGCGACGAACACGGCGAGGAAGCCGGAGCCGTGCGCCAGCGTGGTGAGCGCGTACAACGTCATCGCGAGCGCGATCAGCAGCACCGGGCGCAGCTCCTCGCCGCCCATCCGGACGAGCGGCAACAGCACGCGCGATGCGGCGTAGCCCAGCGCGACGCCGACCGCCATCTGGATGCCGAACTCCGACACGACGGTCACCAGCGACGCGTCCGCGTGCGTGGCGAGCTCGATCATCCCGAGCATCAGGGCGATGCCGGCCGGGTCGTTGACGCCGGCCTCGCCTTCGAGGATCGTCCCCGCCCGCCCGCGGATCTCCGTGCCGCCCAGCACCGAGAACACGACCGCCGGGTCCGTCGGGGCCAGCGCGGCGCCGACGATGCCGGCGAGCTGCCAGGAGAACCCGAGCACGAAGTGGGCGACGACGGCGAGCAGCGCGGCGGTGATGAACGTGCCGAGCACGCCGAGCGAGACGACCGGGTTCAGCGAGCGGCGCATCCGGCTCCAGCCGATGTCCATGCCGCCGTTGAGCAGGATCACCACCAGCGCGACGACGGCGATCCGCTCGACGGCCTGGGTGGTCAGCGGCTGGCCGGGAATCAGCGCGGCGGCGAGCAGGAACAGGCCGGGAGCCGGAACCGGCAGGCGAGTCGAGACGATCGCGACCGCGAGGCCGGCGGCGACGGGAAGCAGCAGGAGCGCGAAGTCGGTGATCTCGGACATGGCAAAGCGACGCCGACCAGGCTTCCCGGCTCACCCGGAGATGATCCTAGGCCACCCGAAACGGATGAGGCAGGCTCACCCGCGCGCGGAGGAGCATGCGACGCGTGGAGAACCGCGCCAATCTCGGCGACGCCGCGCTCGCGCTCGCGGACGTCGCGTACAACCTCGCCAAGATCCCGATGCAGGCGGCCGAGCGGCTGCCGGGCATGAGCAGGCTCGCCGCCGAGGGCGCCGGCGTTCGCGCCCGCGCGCGCTCGGTCCTCGAGGGCATGGCCGAGGACGCCGTCGACTGGCTGCTCGCCGGCCGTCTGCCCGACGCCGTCGCGCGCTCGGCGGTCGAGCACCAGGTGGCCGAGCGGATCGCCGCCGAGCTCGCCGAGTCGATGGACCTCGAGCTCGCCGTCACCACGGCGCTCGACAACGAGACGACCGAGCGGCTGGTGCAGGCCGTCCTGGTGAGCCCGGCGATGCAGCGCACGATCGAGTACGTCGCCTCCAGCCCGGAGGTGCGCGCGGCGCTGACGTCGCAGAGCACGACGCTGGCCGAGGAGATGGTCTCCGGGGTCCGCACCCGGGCGGAGACGTTCGACGACGTCGCCGAACGCACGGTGCGCGGATGGTTGCGACGGCCGCGCCCCGCGTGACAGAGCGCTACGGCGGGATCGCGACGCGCGGGATCGCGCTGGCCGTCGACGCCGCGATCGCCAACGGGCTCTTCCTCGTCGGCGCTGCGCTGCTGGGCCTCGTCGGCTCGCTGGTCGGCGACCTGCACCCGCGCTGGCTCGTCGCGTTTCTCGCCGCCGCCGGCTGGTCGCTGACCGTCGGCGGCTACTTCGTGCTGTTCTGGACGGCGACCGGGCAGACGCCGGGTATGCGGACGATGCACCTGCGCGTGGTCACCTACGGCGGCGAGCGCGTGCACTTCGTGCGGGCGCTGATCCGCCTCGTCGGGCTCCTGCTGGCGATCATCCCGCTGTTCGCCGGCTTCCTCCCGGTGCTCGTCGACGCGCGCCGGCGCGCGCTGCAGGACATGCTCGCGCGCACCGTCGTGCTGCACGTCAGTGAACCAGAGCCTTGAAGGCGATCAGCGCGGCGCCGATCGCCGCCGCCGCGGCGCCCTGGGCGAGCGCGCGCGCAACCGGAGCGCCGGCGAAGCGCGCGGCGACGAAGCCGTAGAACGCGATCAGCGCGAGTCCCGTCCACTTCGCGAGCGTGAACGCGGTGCCGACCTCGATCGCCCCCGCGGCCGACAGCACGAAGAATACGGCCGGGAACGCGACGCCGAACGCGACCGCGAGCGCGTCGTCGCGCAGCTCTCCCATCTGATCGCGCCGGATCCGGTGCCGCTCGCGGGTCTCGATGCCGACGATCTCCGCGTAGACCTCGGCGAGCGCCACCGCCACCGCGGTCCCGAGCAGCGAGGCGACCATCGTGCCCGCGGCCGGCGGATGCTTCTCGAGCGCCACGATCAGCGCGAGCCCGATGATCGCGCCGTAGACGACGCGGGCCACCTGAGTCGAGCCGAGGTGCGACGTGATCACGCCCGCGCAGGGTCACCGGATTGCGGGTTATCGCGCCTCATCCGGTTCGGGTGAGGCGGCATCGCCCGCCGGGTGGTGATCGTGCCGGCATGGAGGCGACGCTGGCCGCGCAGCTTGCGGACTATCGGGCCCTGCGCCGGGAGCTGGAGTCGAGCATCCTGTCGATCGCGACCTCGGTCGACGGGCGGCGGTTCACCTTCCAGGCGCCTCTGGAGTCGCTGGAGCTGAGGGTCGGCGGGTACGTGACCCTCGGCGAGGAGCGGCTCGGGCAGATCACGTCGCTCGGCATGCTGCAGACCGATGCGGGCGACATCGGCTGGAGCGGCGAGCGCGAGATGTCGACGACGGTGCGGATCCGCGCCGCGAGCGGCGAGGGACAGGTGCTCGGCGGCGACGGCGCGCCGTTCCACGACGCGGACCTGCGGCCCGCGCCGCCCGACGCGGTCGCCGGCTGGCTGCGCGCGACGGCGCCGCGGCGCGCGGCGCTCGGCATCGGCGAGCTGATCTACGCGCCGGGGCTGGTCTTCACGCTCGACGCGGGCGGCTTGAACCGGCACACGTTCCTGTGCGGGCAATCGGGCTCGGGCAAGACGTACGCGCTCGGCGTGCTGCTCGAGCGGCTGCTGCTGGAGACGCGGCTGCGCATCGTCATCCTCGACCCGAACTCCGACTACGTGCGGCTCGGCGAGTTGCGCGACGGCGTAGCGCCCGACGTCGCCGAGCGCTACGCGGCGGCCGCCCGGGGGATCGCCGTCCACAGCGCCGAGAGCCTGCGGGTGCGGCTGCCCGAGCTCGGCACCGCGGGCCGCGCGGCGGCGCTGCAGCTGGACCCGATCGGCGACCGCGAGGAGTACGCGGCGCTCGCGGAGCTGCTCGAGGACGTGCGGCCGGGCGCGTTCGCCGACGTCGAGCGGGTCCACCCGGCGCTGGCGCGGCGCGCCCGCAACCTCGGCGTCGACGGCTGGGGCGTGTGGGCGCGCGGCGCGGCGTCGACGCTCGACGCGCTCGAGGACCCCGACGCGCGCTGCCTGGTGATCGACATCGGCTCGCTGCCGACGCGCGAGGAGCAGGCGCTGGTCGCCGAGGCCGTGCTCGAGCGCCTGTGGTCGCTGCGCGCGCGCCGCGAGCCGGTGCTGATCGTGATCGACGAGGCGCACAACGTCTGCCCCGCGCTCCCGGAGGACGCGCTGACCGCGCTCGCCACCATGCACGCCGTGCGGATCGCCGCAGAGGGGCGCAAGTTCGGGCTCTACCTGCTGACGGCGACCCAGCGCCCGCAGAAGGTGCACCCGAACGTCGTCTCCCAGTGCGACAACCTCGTGCTGATGCGGATGAACTCCGCCGCCGACCTCGATTACGCGCGCGAGGTCTTCTCGTTCGTCCCCGGCCCGCTGCTCGAGCGGGCGACGACGTTCGGGCTCGGCGAGGCGCTCGTCGCCGGCAAGCTCTCCTCGCACCCGGCCTTCGTCCGCGTCGGACCGCGGATCGCCCAAGAAGGCGGTGCGGACGTCCCCACGACCTGGGCTCAGCCATGATGCTCGCCGCGCTCGCTCTGGCGGGGACGCTGGCCGCCGCGCAGGCGCCCACCGTGCGTCTGGCGGCCGCCGAGGACTGCCCGGTGAACCCGAACTGCGTGCCGGGGCTCAAGCGCGTGTACGGGCTCGACCCCGGCGCCAACCTGGTCAAGCTGACGGTTGCCGACGCCGGCGCCCAGGCGCTCGACGACGGCATCGCCGAGGTCGCGATCGTCTTCTCCTCCAGTCCGTCGCTGTCGCGCCCCGACTTTCTCACGCTGCGCGACGACAAGCACATGATCGGCGCCGACCACGTCGTCCCGGTCGTGCGCTCGTCGCTGCTGCGGCGCTACGGCGCGCCGCTGCGGCGGCGGCTGAACGCCGCGTCGCGGCTGCTCGACACGCTCGCGCTGCGCGGGCTCAATCAGCAGGTGATCGACGGCCGGCTGCCGGAGGCCGTCGGCGGCGAGTTCATCGACACCAACGGACTTGGCGGCACCGGGCGCCGCCGGCCCGGCCCGAAGATCGTCATCGGCTACGAGAGCTTCGACGAGAACCAGACGCTCGCCTACCTGTACGCCGAGGCGCTGCGCGGCGCCGGCTTCAGAGTCAGCGTCCGCGGCACCGGGCTCGGCCCGCAGACGGTCCGCGCGCTGCGGGACGGCCGCATCGGCCTCTACCCGGCGTACTCGGGCACGCTGCGGGAGTACCTCGGCGGCAAGACGCTGCGGGCCGCCGTGAAGAAGGTCAAGGCGGAGCCGATGGCGCTGTCGCCGGCGGAGGACCAGAACACCTTCACGATGAAGGCCGCGACGGCGCGGGCGCTCGGGGTCGCGAGCATCTCCGACCTCGGAAAGTACTGGGGCTCGCGTGCATTGGCGCGCGCGGCGCGCGACCCGCTGCAGGATGAGCAATGGGCGGTCGAGCCGCAGAGCGTGCTCGACCTGCCGGGGGCGTGGGAGCTCTCGCAGGGCGCGGGCGTGACCGTGGCGATCGTCGACACCGGCGCCAAGCTCGACCACCCCGACCTCGCCCCGAACATCTGGACCAACTTCGGCGAGGTCCCGGGCAACGGCGCCGACGACGACCACAACGGCTACGTCGACGACGTCCACGGCATCGACCTGACCACGAGGTCGGCGGGCCAGGATCTCAGCGACGGCAACAGCCACGGCACGCACGTCGCCGGGATCGTCGCCGCCGCCGCGAACGGCAAGGGCGATCGTCGGCGTGGCGCCGCGCGCGAAGCTGATGATCGTCAAGGTCATGAACGCCGACGGTGTCGGCACCACGGGTGCGGTCGCCGAGGGGATCCGCTACGCGGCGGCCAACGGCGCGCGGGTCATCAACGTGAGCATCCAGGGCGACGACCCGGACTCGCGCGTCGACGACGCCGTCGCGGCGGCCGGCGCCGCCAACGCGCTCGTCGTGGTCTCGGCGGGCAACAGCGGCCGCGACATCGACGCCAAGCCGTCCTACCCGGCCGCGATCCCGGCGCCGAACCTGATCGGCGTCGCCGCAACATCGCCGGACGACGGTCGCAGCCTCGACCCGCAGTCCAACTACGGGCGTCTGAACGTGCAGCTCGCCGCCCCGGGGCAGCAGATCCTCTCGACCGGCAACGACGGCAGCTACGTGTTCAAGTCGGGCACGTCGATGGCCTCGCCGATGGTCGCCGGCGTGGCGGCGCTGATGGCCTCGGCCAACCCGAACCTGTCGGCGGCCGACCTGCGCGGACAGCTGCTCGCGCACGCGACGCGGGCTCCGGTGCCCGTCGGCGCCGGCTACCTCGACGCGGTCAACGCCGTGGTGTCGGCCTCGACCGCCGTCGGCTCCAACACGTCGCTGCCGCCGAGCGTGCGCATCCTCTCGGCGACGGTGAAGGCGAAGCGCACGCAGGTCCAGAACGCGGTGCTCGGCGCCACGCAGGCCATCCGCAGCTACCGCGTGCTGCTCGACGGCAAGCGGCGCGCGTCGCTGCCGGCGCGCGGGTCGCCGTTCACGGTCACGATCCGGCGCGCCGCCAAGCGCGTGACGGTCGAGGCGCTCGATGCCTCCGGGAAGGTCATCACGCGCGCGCAGAAGAAGGTCGCGAAGCTGAAGGCGGGCAAGCGCGGCGTCTCGACCGGGCGCGGGATCGGAACATGAACGAGCGGGCTTGGCGTTCGCCGCCGCGCTCGCGCTGACCGCCGCGGCGCCGGCCCGTGCCGCGGCCGCGCCGCCGACCATCACCATGAGCGGCGCGGGGATCTCGCGCTCCGTGGTCGCCGACCTCGCGTACTTCTACTCCCACGCGGTGCGCAGCCCGCCGCACTTCTCGCTCGTCGTCAGCAGCACCGCGGCCGGGATCGCCGACGTCAAGCGCGGGATCGTGCAGGGCGCGATGGTCAGCCGCAACCTCGGCGCCACCGATCCGGCAGGCCTGACCCTCAGCCCGTTCGCGCTGTCCGGCGTGTGCCTGGTCACCAACCGGTCGAACCCGGTGCCCGGCATCACGCGCGCGCAGATCCAGGACATCGTCGCCGGGCGCGTGACGAGCTGGTCGCAGGTGCCGGGCTCCACGCGCACGGACGCGATCGTCCCGGTCACGCTGGACCAGAGCACCGGCACCCGGCAGGTGTTCGAGTCGGTGTTCCTCGACATCGGCACCCCGGTCGCCTACGTGCCGCGCACGTTCGACACCTCGCCGCAGGTGCGCGACTTCGTCGAGGCCACGCCCGCCGCGCTGGGCTACGTCGACCTGGCGTCCGCGGAAACGCTGCACAAGCTGGCCTACCAGGGCGTCGGGTGCACCCGCGAGACGATCCGCACGGCGGCCTATCCCGCGCAGCGGCCGCTGGGTGTGGTCACCCGGGGGCAGCCGCGCGGGGCGCTGAAGCGCTTCCTGCAGTGGGTGGCGACCAGCCGCAAGGCGCGGCAGGTGATCGCCACCCGATACATCCCCTGGAGCTCGTAGCTAGTACGCGGGCTCCCTCACCCAGTTCACGGTGAGCTGGTAGATGATGATCACGTCGAGCGTGATCATCAGGATCGACCACAGCGGGAACGCGGTGATCGTCGCCATCTGCAGCATCGCGTTCACGATCGCGATGAAGATGGCGGTCCAGCGGGCGAAGCCCTTGAGGGCGAAGAGCCCCCAGCAGGTGAGCAGCATCACCGCGCCGACGACCAGGTGTATCCAGCCCCAGACGGTGAAGTCCCACACGATGACGCCTTGCCCTCCGACCCTGACGACCTGGTCGTTGAGCAGGGCGGCGAGCCCGTAGACGAGCGAGAACCCGCCCGCCACGAGCAGCATGAGCGCGGCGAAGACGATCCAACCGCTGAGCTCGGGCTCAGCGCGGGAATCTGCCTGCGCGCCGGCATGAGGTGTTGAAGCAGCAGCCATGGCCCGAGTGTCAGGGCGCCGGGGGTGATCGCGAATCATCCTGTACGGGGGATACGGCGGCATTCCGGTCCGCGGCACGATCGCCGCGTGACCGCCACCGCGCTCGAAGGCCGGTCGTATCTGCGGCTCGTCGCCCTCGGCGCGCTGATCGGCGTGCCCGCCGCGCTGCTGGCCGCGCTGTTCGTCGCGGCCGTCCACGAGCTCGAGGATCTGCTGTGGCCCGACTCGCCCGCCTGGTATCTCGTCGTCGGCCTGCCGGTCGCGGGCGCCGCGATCTGCGCGCTGGCCCGCGCGTGGCTGCCGGGCGACGGCGGGCACTCGCCGCTGGAGGGCATCAGCGGCGGCGTCACGCCGCTCGCCTACGCGCCGGGGATCGCGCTGGCGGCGATCGGCACGCTCGCCTTCGGCGCCGTGCTCGGGCCCGAGGCGCCGCTGATCGCGCTCGGCTCGGCCGCCGGCGTCGCGCTCTCCAAGCTCGTGCGCCTCGGCGAGCGCGACGAGAAGGTGCTGGCCAGCGCGGGGTCGTTCTCGGCGATCTCGGCGCTGTTCGACGGCCCGCTGGTCGCCGGCATGCTGCTGGTGGAGGGCGGGCTGGCGCTCGGCAGCTCGCTGCTCGGGGCGCTGCTGCCCGGGCTGGTCGCCGCGGCGCTCGGCTACGTGCTGTTCATCGGGCTCGGCGACTGGGGCGGCCTCGACGCGGCGCCGCTCAGCGTGCCCGGGCTGCCGGACTACGTGGGCACGCACGTGCTCGACCTCGCGCTCGCGGTGCTGGTCGGCGTCGCGGTTGCCGCGGCCATCTTCGGCATCCGCCGGCTGGCCGCGCGCGTCGGCGGCGTGAAGGCGGGGATGCCGGCGCTGCTGCTCGCCGGCGGCGCCGCCACCGGCATCCTCGCGCTGATCGCCGACGGCCTTGGCGCCGACTCCCAGGACGTCCTGTTCTCGGGCCAGGCGGCGCTCCCCCACGTCGTGGCCGAGGGCTCGGCGGGCGTCGTGCTCGTACTGCTGGCCGCCAAGGGGCTCGCCTATGCGATCTGCCTCGGCTGCGGCTTCCGCGGCGGCCCGATCTTCCCCGCCGTGTTCATCGGCGTGGCGGCGGCCATGCTGGCGGTGCTCGCGTTCGACGTCTCCCCCACCTGGGCGGTCGCGACGGGCACCGCGGCGGGCATGGCGGCCGGCACGCGGCTGCTGTTCGCGCCGATCCTGCTCGGCGCGCTGCTGGTCGGCCACGCCGGCGTGGACGCGATCCCCGCCGCCGTGCTCGCGTCGGCCGCCGCGTGGCTGACCGTCTCATCTCTGGATGCGCGCTGGGGAGGTCAGGAGCGGTAAGCGTTTGTGCGCCACGATTTCCGGCGATACGGTGCTTCGCTGCCATGTCGCCGTCGCACAGGAGCTACGACATCAAGATCGCCGGGCGGCTGAGCGAGCTCAGGTCCGCCTTCTCACCACATGACGTCATCTTCGACAAGGGGGCGTCGGTCGTTCGCGCGCGCGAGATCGACCAGGCCGCGCTGCACGGGCTGTTGCACCGGACTCAGTCGCTGGGGCTGGAGCTGCTCGAGGTGCGGATCGTCGACTGACCGCCCCGCAGCTGCCCGGCCGAGATCGCCGCGATGACGGCCAGCAGCGCGCCGGCGACGATCAGGATGATGACCAGGACGCCGCCGGTGAGCGGGCTCCAGATCAGCAGCACGAACCCGGTGGCGACGCCGACGCCGATCATCAGGTTGCGCCGATGCTCGGCGATCCACTCGGTCCGGGCATCGGTCGCGAAGCGGCGCCAGCCGGTCTCCGCGTAGCGCCGCAGCGGGAGGCCGGCGATGAACGCGACCACCGCAAGCGCGACGGCGACGACCGCGACGATGCGGACGCCGTGGCGCAGGAACGCGGCCATCGTGTCGAAGATGTTCGAGGCGGCGTCGCGCGGCAGCGCTCCGTTGGCGAGCGCGTCGAGGTAGGCAGAGCGGCCGATCGCGACCAGCGCGATCAGGATCAGCATCGACACGGCGACGCCGATCGCGGCGTGCAGCACGCCCCGCCGCCACGGCTTGGTCAGCGCCGCCGAGGCGGCCAGGCACAGGAGCGCCAGCAGCGGCAGCACGATCGCCGCCGCCTTGAGCAGCTTGATGCCGCTCTGCGCGTCGGTGATCGCGCTCGACTGGACGAGCTTGATCCGCCCGTCGACCGACGGCGGGATCGCGGCGGAGATCCGCGTAAGCCCGCGCTCGTTGAGGGCGTCCTTGACGCGCTGGACGGCCGGCGAGAGATCGAGATAGACGGTGTCGCCGTCCAGCGCCAGCCGCTTCGAGCGCCCGCCGATCAGCAGGTCGGTCAGCCGCGTGTGGGCGCGCCGGTTCGCCTCCGTCCACAGCTCCTGGAAGCGCGGCGACGCCGTGAAGTCGTTCAGCCGCGAGCGGATCTGCGCCTGCACGCCGGACGCGATCGCCGGCGCCAGCACGTCGGCGCGGTCGGGGAGCACCTGGCGCGCGAGCGCATCGAAATCGATCTTCGAGTTGATCGCGGTGTCGAGCTTGTCGGCGACGGCTCGCTGCACGGCCGGCTCGGCGGCGATCGGCGCGACGGTCTTGACGTAGTTGTCGGTGTTCAGCAGCGTGACGCGCAGCCAGATCGCCACGACCGAGAGCAGCGCCAGCCCGCAGCCGAGGATCAGCAGCCCGACCACGGAGGCGCGCCGGATCGTGCGGCGAATGGCGACCTTGCGCTGCAACGCGGCGTTGTCCGCGCGCAGCCGCTCGACCTCATCGTGCAGCGTGGCGTCCGACACTCCCCGCACGCTCCCGCACGAAGGGGTGATGCGTGGTCATGCGGATCGGGTGATCCCGGGTCACCCGGCCTGGCGCGAGGCTGCCGCCCATGTCCGGCGACACGCTCGGCGACCGGCTCGAGCTGGCGATCGAGCGGCACGCCGACACCGCCGGCGAGATCGAGCGCGGAAAGGCGGCCGAGCCGTCGCGCAGGCACCTGCTCCGGAGCGCGATCTGGCTGGCGGTCACCGGCGTCTCGCTGTACCTGGTGTTCCCGAGCCTCGTCCAGACGTTCGGTTCCTGGCGCCAGATCACCGAGTTCTCGGCGCTCGCGCTGGCCGGAATGGCGGCGCTGCAGACCGCCTCGCTGGCGTGCCTGTGGGCGCTCCAGCACGTCGCGCTGCGAGCGCAGCGCTGGCGTCCGGTGATCACGTCCCAGCTCGCCGGCAACGCGCTCTCGAAGATCGCGCCGGGCGGCGGCGCGATGGGGGCCGCCCTGCAGTACCGGATGCTCGTGCAGTCCGGGCTGCCGAGCGGCTCGACGGTGGGCGCGCTGACCGCCGTCAACCTGCTCGTGTTCGCGGTGGTGCTGGCGCTGCCGGTGCTGGCGATCCCGGCGCTGCTGCGCGGCTCGGTCGACCGCGACCTGCTGCAGACCGCGATCGCCGGCCTGCTGTTCTTCGCGGTCGCCGCCGGCGCCGGCGCGGTGCTGCTCTCCACCGACCGCCCGCTCGCCTGGGTCGGCCGGCTCGTGCAGCGGGTGCGCAACCGGCTGCGCCCGAAGGCCGAGCCGCTGCAGGAGCTGCCGGCGCGGCTACTGGGCGAGCGCGACCGCATCCTCAGCACGCTCGGCCCGCGCTGGAAGCGGGCGCTGGCCGCGACCGTCGGCCGCTGGATGTTCGACTACGGGACGCTGCTCGCCGCGCTCGCGGCGATCGGCTCGCACCCGCGCCCCGGCCTGGTGCTGCTCGCGTTCTGCGGCGCCCAGGTGCTCGCGCAGATCCCGATCACGCCCGGCGGGCTGGGGTTCGTCGAGGCCGGCCTGACCGCGATGCTCGCGCTGGCCGGCGTCTCGGCCGGCGACGCCGTGCTGGCCACGTTCGCCTACCGCCTGTTCTCGTACTGGCTGCCGCTGCCGTTCGGGCTGCTAGGTCTCGCTCTGGCCCGCGGGGCCTAGCCCCGCGGGAGTGGGGGTACGGCGTATAAACCGGCGTAGTCCGGGTCGTCGCTGACGGTGCACGGCGGGCGCTCGCATACTGGTGGTACGTGTGTGCCTGCCGGGTGCCGTCAGCGGCGAGAGCCACGTGGGGAGCCCTCAGGGCGAGCCAGGTGGTGGTCCGGGCCCGTCGGAATGCGTCGTACTCCCGCTCCCGCGGGGCCTAGCGCCACGTGCCGCCGGACAGGAGGCGTAGGTCGCGCGCGCGGTCGACGGCCTCGCGCCGGCGGGCGACGTCGAGCTTGCGGTAGATCGACCGCAGGTGCGTCTTGACCGTGTTGGTGGTGACGAACAGCTCGGCGGCGATCTCGCGGTTGGAGAGCGTCGTGGGCAGGTAGCGCAGGATCGCCTGCTCGCGGTCGCTCAGCGGCTCCAGCAGCGGGGCGACGGCGTGGCGGGCCGGCGCGCGGTCGGCGAACGCGTCGAGCAGCTCGCCGGCCACCGCGCGATGCGAGGTGCCCTGGCGGATCTGGTTGCGCAGCAGCGCCTCCATCCGCCGTCCGGCCTCGATGAACGGCCACCGGTGCCCGCTGATCTCGGCCAGCTCCAGCGCGCGCTCGAGCACGCGCCCGGCCGCCGGGTCGCCCGCCTCGTCGCAGGCGACCGCGTGCAGCACGGCGAGCTCGACGGCGGTGATCGTGTGCGTCTTGAGCTTGCGCGAGTCGACCGCGGCGGCGAGCCGCTCGGCCGCGGCCGCGGGCTCGCCGTCGGCCAGCTCGAGCCGCGCCGCGGCCACGTCGACGACCAGCCACGGCTCCTCGGCGACGGCGGCCAGCTCCATGCGGGCCGCCTCGGCGTCGCCGATGGTGGCGAACGCCCGCGCTCGCATCGCGGCCGTCGACGCGCGCTCGTACGGCGGCGCCGTGCCGGCGCGGAACGCGACGTCGAAGCGGTCGAGCAGGCGCAGCGCCTCCTCCGGGCGTCCGAGCGCGAGCTGTAGGCGGGCGTCGAGGTGGACGAGCACGAAGTGCAGCTGGCGGCTCGGGGTGCCGGCGGCGGCGGCATAGGCGCGGGCCAGATCCTCGCCAGCCTCCTCGGGCTTGAGCTCGAAGAACGCCGACAGCGCGAGCGCCGCGTGCGCGCACGCGGTCTGCGGGATCGCCGACCAGCCGCGCCGCTCGGCCAGCGCGATCGCGGCGCGCGCGTGGCCGGTCCCGCCGCCGGCGTCGCCGCTCATCAGCTCCAGCAGCGCCAGGTTGCTGCGCGCGGCGACCGACACGTACTCGAGCCGGGCCGCGTCGGCGAGCGCGACCGCCTGGCGAAGCTCCTCTCCGGCACGGTCGAGCCGGTGCGCCCACAGCGCCACCTCGCCGAGCGTGGCGTGTACCAGCGTCAGGCGCTCACGGTCGGGCAGCCCGTCGTGCCCGGAGGCCTCGACGAGCAGCGTGTCGGCGGCGGCCAGCGCGGCCTCGAAGTCCCCCTCCAACCGCGCGTGGTACAGCCGCGCGAGCGCCATCGTCTCCAGGTAGCGGCGGCGGCGCGCCGCGGGAAGCCGCTCGGCGGCCAGCTCGGCGTGCGCCAGGTGAAGCTCGGCGGCGTCGGCGTCGCGCGCGTCGAGCGCCGTGCACGCCAGCGCGGCGGCCAGCTCGGCGTCCTGCTGGAGCCGCTCGGGCGGCAGCGTGTCGACGAGCGCGCGGATCGCGCCGCCCTGGCCGCGCACGAAGAGCTCGAGCCAGTGCTGGGTGACGACGTCGACCGCCAGGTCCCAGTTGGCCGCCTCGACCGCGTGGCGGAGCGCGTGCGACTCCGCGCCGCGGTCCGCGTACCAGCGCGCCGCCCGGTCGTGCAGGCCCTGCAGCTCGCCGGCGAGCTCGCTGCGCGCGCGGGTGCGCAACAGCTTCGCGAACAGGCGGTGATAGCGGAACCAGACCCTGTGCTCGTCGATCCCCAGTACGAACCCGTTGGACCGCTCGAGCGCGACCAGCGTGTCCGCGCCGGAACCCTCGCCCGTGAGGGCGTCGGCGAGGTCGCCGCACACGCGGTCGACGATCGACGTTCGCAGCAGGAAGTCGCGCAGCGGCGGGGCCTGGCGATCCAGCACCTCGGCCAGCAGGTAGTCGCCGACCGCGCGATCGTCGCCGGCGAACTGCGACACGAAACGCTCCGGGTTCTCGCGCCCCTGCAGGCTCAGCGCGGCCAACCGCAGGCCCGCTCCCCAGCCCTCGGTGCGGGCGCACAACGCGCGGGTGAGGCGCTCGGGCAGATCAAGCCCGTGCGCCCGCATCAGCTCGGATGCCTCGCCCTCGGTGAACGCCAGGTCGGCGGCCCGGATCTCGAGCAGGCGCCCGCGCACTCGCAGCACGTGCAGCGGCAGCGCCGGGTCGGCGCGCGTGCTGAGCACCAGCCGCAGCGTCGGCGGCGCGTGCAGGACGAGGAAGCCGAGCTGGGCGAGGCACTCGCGCGAGCGCACCGCCTGCAGCTCGTCGAGCACCAGCACTACGGGCTGCGGCAGCTCGGCGAGCGCGTTGACCAGTAGCGGGACGAACGCGGCCAGCGACTCGTGCACCGGAGGCGCGAGCGCGTCGAGCGCCGAATCCGGCGGCACCGCTCCGGCCGTGCGCAGGGCGGTCAACATGGCGCCCCAGAAGCGGCCGGGCTCGTCGTCTCCCGGCTCCAGCGAGGCCCACGCCGCTCCCTCGCGCAGCGCCGAGGACAGCAGCGTCGTCTTGCCGCTGCCGGCCGGGCCGCACACGAGCGTGACCGGCTCCCGGAGCCCTCGCTCGAGGTGAGCCCTCAGCCGGGGCCGCTCTACGAAGCCGAACGGCGGCGGCGGCGGCGTGAACTGCGTCACCAGCGGCGGACCGTGCGCCAACGCGACGCCGACCTCGCCGTCTTCCTGCTGACCCAGGGACTTGCCCGCCGTCGGCATGTCATGAGAGAACCTATCCGGCGCGAGCAGGGGTTGTCGAGTTCTGGTCGCAAACGTCCGGAGCGGACCTGAGCACCGCTTTCCGGCCTTTCGAGTGGGACGCTCAGCGCCCTTCGGACGGGAGCTGCCGGACCTCGACGAGCTCCAGTCCCAGCTCCTGGAGCTGACCGAGCAGCTCGTGCAGGTCCGCCTGGCCCCCGACCGGGCCGCGCAGCACCGTCTCGACCGGCTCGACCTCCGCAGCGAGGCCCAGGGCATCGGCCAGATGCGCTCCCACGCGGCCTCGCACGCGGATCTCGTAGTTGAGCGGCATTACCGACCGCGATCGTCATCGCCGCCCGGGTGAGCCCGCGTCCCCCTGGCGGGATGAGCCGCGCTCACCCTCACCCCGCGTAGCGTCTCCGCGCAGGATGGAGCCGACGGTCGCGTGCGCGTACGACCCGGACTCCGGCGACCGCGCCCCCGTCGAACTCGGGCGCGTGCTGGCCGGGCTGTTGGGCGCGCGGGCGCACGTGCTCATCGTGCGGCCGGGCGGGTCGGCGGCGGAGCGCCTGTCGCGTCTGGAGCCCGCGCGCGGGGCCGAACCCGACCTCGCGGCGCTGCGGCGCGGCGGCGCGGTGGTGAGCGACCTCGTCGCCCCGTCCCCCGCCGCCGGCCTGCATCGCGCGCTCGCCGACGAGCGCCCGGCGCTGGTGGTGGCCGGCTCGCCGGCGCACGCCGAGCACGGCCGCGTCGGGCTGGGAAACACGACCGAGCGCCTGCTCGACGGCGCGCCCTGCCCGGTGGCGATCGCGCCGCGCGGCTGGTCGGCGCGGCCGCTGATCGCCATCGCCGCCGCCGTACTGCCCTCGCCGGAGGGCGCGGCGGCGCTGGACCTCGCCGCCCAGCTCGCGGGCGCGGCCGCCGCACCGCTCCGGATCGTCATGGTGCTGAGCGGCTCTCCGGACGAGGCCGAGGCCGCCGAGCTGGCACGGTGGCTGGCGCCGGAGGAGGCGCTCGTCCGCGTCGGCGCGGCGGATCCCGAGCCGGCGCAGGACGTCCCCCTCCGCCGGCGGCGCTGGGCGCGATCCCCCGGCGGGGCGGCCATGCTGCGCCCGGCGCTCACGGCGGCGGCGCGCGCGCGGGCGCCGCGCCTGGACGTCGACGCGGACATCTACGTCGGCGACCCGACTGACACGCTGCTGCGCGCGTCCAAGCGCGCCGGGCTGCTGGTCCTCGGCTCGCGCGCCTACGGCCCGGGCGCCGAGGTGCACGCCGGCGGCGTCGCGCGGCGGGTGCTGACCGGGGCGCACTGCCCGGTCGTGCTCGTGCCGCGCCGGGCGTGACGACTACGCGCTGCCCGTCGGCAGCCGCCGGACCTCGATCAGCTCGATCCCGTGCTCGAGCAGGCGCTCGAGCACGCCGTGCAGCGCGGGGCGGTCCGCGACCACCCCGCGCAGGACCGTGGCCACGGGCGCGACGGACGCCTGGAGGCCGAGGCGGTCGGCCACCTCGATCCGCACAGGCCCGCGGACACGGATCTCGACGCGAGGCGTCATCGCGTCAGACGGTCGTCGCCGTCCGCTCGCTCTCGAGCGCCTTGCGCAGCTCCTCTTCGGCCTCATTGCTGAGCGAGCTCTGGATGACCTCGCCCGGGAACTGGGAGATCTCGGGGATCACCTTGTCCGGCGTCGAGCGTTGCACGAGCACGATCAGCGCGGCCTTGCCCGGCTCCAGCTTGGAGCCGAGATCCTTCATGAACTTGTCGTCGACACCGACGTCCGTGAGCGCGCCGGCGGCGCCGCCGGCCGCCGCGCCGACCGCCATGCCGAGCAGCGGGGCGAGGAAGATCAGGCCGATCAGGCCGCCCCACAGCGCTCCGCCGGTCGCGCCCATGGCGGCCGTCTTGGAGGTCTGGTGCAGCTTGACCTTGCCGTCCTGGTTCCGGGTGACGATGACCGCGTCCTCGAGCTCGATGCTGCGCTCGGTCTGGAGACGCGCGAGCGTGTTGAGCACCTCGCGGGCGGTGGCCTCGTCGGGGTATGCGACTGCGATGAGATTGGCCATACGCGCACTCTCCGGCGCGCGAGTGTGACCAGTCATCGCCCGATGGGGATGAGGCGGCGTCATCCTCGCGCCGCCTAGCTTGCCGCCATGTTCTCCGACGTCCCGCAGATCGCCCGCAACTGGTGGATGTTCGCCGTCCTCGGCGTCATCTGCGTCGCGACGGGCATCGCCGCCATCGTGTGGCCCGACATCACGCTGCTCGCGCTGGGCATCATCTTCGGCATCTACCTGCTGATCGCGGCGCTGATCGAGATCATCGACGCGATCTTCGGCCCCCCGGGCGGCCGCGCGATCAGCGCGATCCTCGGCATCGTCGCCCTGATCGCCGGCGTGATCTGCATCCGCCGCCCCGGCGAGAGCCTGCTGGCCATCGTGATCGTCGTCGGCGTCTACCTGATCGCCGAGGGCGTGATCCGGGTCGTGCGAGCGTTCGACGTCGGCGACGGGCGCGGCTGGGCGATCGCGCTCGGCCTGCTCGACGCGGTCGTCGGCATCGTCATCCTCGCCTGGCCCGGGCTCGGACTCGTCACGCTGGCGATCCTGTTCGCGGTCACGATGCTCGTGCGCGGCATCTTCGCGATCGTGATCGGCTTCAAGCTGCGCGGCCTGCGGCGCGAGGAGCCGCCGCCGGTCCAGACCGCGGGGCTGGCGACCTAGCCGTGCCGCCACAGCGCGTCGAGATCGTCGTCGGCGTCCGCACGCTGCTGACGCTTACGGTGTTCGGCGCGCTGGTGGCGCTGGCGATCCTGTCGCTCGGCACGCTGCTGTCGATCTTCCTCGCCGCCGTGCTCGCGCTCGGCCTGGACCCGGTGGTCGGTGCGCTGGTCCGGCGCGGCTGGGGGCGCGGCCGCGCCGCACTCGTGGTGTTCGCCGCGCTGTTCGCGATCGTGTTCGCGCTCGTCCTCGTCACCGCCGGCCCGGTATGGAGCGAGATCGTCGACTTCGTCCACGCGCTCCCCGCCTACTGGGACGAACTGCAGCAGAAGGACTGGTTCCAGTCGCTCACCGGCACGGCCGGCGCCGACGACAAGGTCGCCAGCCTGCTGAAGGACCTCGCGTCCGGACTGCCGGAGGCCGCGAGCGCGCTGCTCGGGGTCGCCGGCGGCATCTTCGGCTCCGTGCTCTCGCTGGTCACGCTTACGTTCCTCGCGCTGTTCCTGCTGATGGAGCGCCCGGCGATCACCGACTGGCTGTTCGGGTTCGCGCCGCCCCAGACCAGCGCGCGCTGGCGGCCGGTAATCGAGGATTCGATCCAGGCGGTGTCCTCGTCGTTGATCGGCAACATCGCGATCTCGATCGTCGCCGCGACCGTCGCGGGACTGTCCGCTTGGGCGTTCGGGCTGCCCTTCCCGCTCGTGCTGGCTCTGATCACCGGGCTGCTCGACCTGATCCCGCAGGTCGGCGCGACGGTCGCCGCGGTGATCCTCGTCGCCGTCGCGCTGACCGTCAGCACGCCGGCCGCGATCGCGATGCTGGTGATCCAGCTGATCTACCAGCAGGTCGAGAACTACATCGTCTACCCGATCGTCTACCGCAAGGCCGTCGCGCTCTCGCCGTTCACGACGATCGTCGCGGTGCTGATCGCGAGCTCGATCCTCGGTGTCATCGGGGCGATCCTCGCCGTCCCGTTCGCCGCGGTCATCAAGACCGTCATGCGAGAGGCCGGAGCGCCGCGGCGGGCGCGCATGGCCGCCCTGCGGGAGGTGTCCTCCGAGCGCGAGGAGGTGCCCGCTTGACCGCGCTGCGGACGCTGCGCGATCGCGCGCTGTGGCCGATCGACGCGTTCGTCGACTTCTTCCGCGAGTGGCTGCGGCGCTTCTTCGAGGTCCAGGGATTCGACCGCGCGATGGCGATCGGCGCGTACGCGTACTCGGCGCTGATCCCCGCGGTGATCGTCTACTCGGCCGCGGTGACCAACGAGGCGAGCTTCGCGGACACGCTGATCGACAGGTTCGAGCTCAGCGGCACGTCGGCCGACAGCGTGCGCGCCGCGTTCGGGGACTCGAGCACGGTGCAGTCGAGCGTGACCTGGTTCGGCGTGCTGCTGCTGATCATCTCCGTGCTCTCGTTCGCACGCGCGCTGCAGCGGCTCTACGAGGGCGCGTATGGCCTGCCGCCGCTGAGCATGCGCAACACCAACTGGGCGCTATTGTGGCTGCTGCTCGTGGTCGTGACCGCCACGCTGCGCCCGCTGATCGACCGCGGCCCGGTCACCGGGCTGCTCCTCTCCGCCGCGGACTGGCTCGCGACGCCCTACCTGCTGCTCGGGCGCCGCGTCCACTGGTCGCGCCTGGTCGCGGTCGCGCTGCTCTCGGCGCTGGGGATGAGCGCGGTCGGCGTCTGGACGGTGCTCTACATGCCGCACGCGATCGGCGACGCGTCGCAGCAGTACGGCGTGTTCGGGATCGGCTTCGCGCTGCTGAGCTGGCTGTTCGTCACGTCCTGCGTGCTGGTGGCCGCAGCCACCGGCGGCGCGATGATCACCGAGCGGATCGAGCGCCACCGGGAGGCTAGGGCAGCGTGACCCCCAGGCCGGCGAGCTGCGCCTCGTCGATCCACTCGGTCGCCGCCTCGCGCCCGCCCGATCGCGCGATCGCCGCGTGCAGCGGGATCGCCCAGCGATGCTCGAGCACGGCGATCGCGGCCGCGCCGCCCGGATCGATCGCATCGGCGGCCGACCACACGTCGGCGGCGTCGTCGCCGAGCGCGCCGCCCGCGCGCGCGTCGTCGATCCCGAGCACGGCCTGGCTGAGCCGGCCGGAGTGCAGATCGGAGGTCTTGAGCACCTCGACCTCGCCGCTCTCGGACTTGGCGACGAACAGCAGGTCGAGCACCTTGACGATGCCGGCGTCGTCGAGCCGTACGAGCTCGGCCTGGATCTCGCCGGTGAAGTTCGCGTCCTCGAAGTTGACGACGAGGACCTGCAGTGGGCCGCGTGACATGGCGCGAGTGTCCGCGGGGAGCGGGTGAGCACGCCTCATGCGAATCGAATGAGGATCACCTGGCTCGGTCATGCGACGGTCCTGCTCGAGGTCGGCGGCGCGCGCCTGCTCACCGACCCCGTGCTGCGCGCGCGCGTCGCCCACCTGCGCCGCCACATGCCACTACCCGACGACCCGCGACCGGTCGACGGGATCCTGATCTCGCACGTCCACGGCGACCACCTGGACCGTCCGTCGCTGCGGAGGTTCCCCGGCGTCGCCGCGCTCGCACCGGTCGGCGCCGCGGAGCTGATGACCGATCAGCACGTGCGTGAGGTCCGCGCCGGTGAGCGCGTCGAGCTGGCCGGCGTCGAGGTCGAGGCGGTCGAGGCGTGGCACGAGGCGCGCCGGCGGCCGGGGACGAAGGTAATCGACTCGCTCGGGTTCGTGATCGAGCGCGTCTGGTTCGCCGGCGACACCGACCTGCACGACGACATGGAGGCGCTGCGCGGCAGGATCGACGTCGCGCTGCTGCCCGTCTGGGGCTGGGGGCCGTCGCTCGGCCCGGGGCACATGGACCCGGAGCGCGCGGCGCAGGCGGTCGCGGTGGTCGGACCCGCGGTCGCGATCCCGATCCACTGGGGCACGTTCCTTCCCTACGGCAGCCGCCGCAAGGACCTGCTCGTCTCGCCGCCGGTTCAATTCTCGGCCAAGGCGGCCGAGCTGGCGCCCTCGACCCGCGTCGAGGTGCTCTCCCCGGGCGGCTCGATCTCCTTGTAGGCATCCTGGCCGAGCGCGGCCAGCCAGGTGCGGAAGATGCGGTGGACGTGGCGCGCGCCGATCACCGGCTCCTGCGGCCACGGCAGGTCGGGCGGGTGCAGGACGAACGGGTGCGCCTGGGGGCCGCCGAGCCCGCCGTGCGAGCCGACCAGCTCCTCGAACGCGGCGACCTCGCCGAGGTCGGCCCAGAACGTGCTGTTGACCACGAGGTCGGGACAGTGCGCGAAGCCGTCGGTACGGCGCACGTGATCGGCCGCGTACGGGCCGAACGGGGCCAGCGGGTCCTCGCCCTCGACGCTGTCGTCGGCGAGGTTGCGCTGGCCTCGCGGCCCGAGCACGACCGAGCCCTGGGTCTCCGAGCGCACGAGCACGAACGCGATCCCGGGGTGGGTGCGCAGCGCCTCGATCAGCGCGGGCGGCATCTGCTCGAGCGTCGCGCGGCCCGGGATGCGGGGGAACGTGATCAGGCCCAGGTTCCCGCTCGCCATCACCGAGACCTCGGGGATCCCGGGATCCGGCTCCTCGTCGAGCCGCTTGCCCGCCGCGGTGCGGACCATGTGGCCCGTCGCGGTGTCGCGGGTCGCCAGCTCGGCGACGCTGGCGTTGAACGAGGAGCGGCCCTCGTCGGACTGCGCATCCTCGGCCCGCACGTCGCCCTCGGTGTGGCGCTTGACCACGTCGGCGAGCTCCTCGCCGTAGCGCTGGCGGAACGTCGCGCCCTGGCTCTGGCCGTGGTCGGAGAGCACGACAAGCCGGTACGGCCGCGGCGCGTGCTCGACGGCCGACGCGATCCGCTCGATCGCGTTGTCGACGCGGCGCAGCACGGCCAGCGTGTCGGGGCGCTCCAGGCCCGAGTGGTGCGCCACCTCGTCGTAGGCGAGGAACGTCGTGTAGACGACCGGCCGCCCGGCCAGCAGGTCGGCGGTCACCGCGGCGACCTGAAGATCGAGCTGGATGACGGTCGCGTAGCCGCGCACGAGCGCGTACTCCCAGCCGCGCTTGATCCGCGGGCGGACGTCGCGGCGGGTCTGCTGGACGGCGTAGAAACGCTCGATCATGACCTCGCCGATCAGCCGCAGCAGCGTGCGCGCGACGCCGTAGGGACTGGCGAAGTAGGCGAAGTAGTCCTGCCCGAGACGGCCCGGGCGGCCGCGGTCGAGCACCGTGCTCATCGTGAGCATGCTGTGCGCCGCGTCGCCGGAGAGGATGTTCGCGCGGCTGGCGCCGTCGGCGAACAGCAGGCCACGCCCGTTGGAGTGGCGGCGCTCGATCTCTGCCGCGTCCCTCGGATGGTTCGTCACGATCGCGCGGGGCGGCTCGGCGTCCTTCTCCCACCAGCGGAACGCAGGCATGTCGTCATCGTCGCCGTGCAGCAGGCCGGCCTGGCAGGCGCCGGTCTGCGAGGACCAGTCGGTCTCCCAGCCCTCAAGCCGGTAGCCGTCGTCGTGCACCCAGCGGGCGAGCGCCGGGGCGTTGCCGTCGCGCATCGCGCGCTGAAGCACGTCGTGGGCCAGCCCGTCGATCTCCAGCAGCAGCAGGCCCGGCACGTCGGTCTCGATCGCGAGCTTGGACCGCTTGAGCTGGCGTCGGACGATGTGGCGGTACCAGAGGTCGCCGCGGTCGAGCGCGAACAGCCCGCCGACGATCGTGGTGATCAGCGTCAGGCCGAGGATCACCACGACCGCCGACCACAGGTCGTTGACGTGGACCGCGTCGATCAGCCAGGCGGAGAGCAGCAGCAGCGCGCCGTTGAGCACGAGCGCGCCGAGGCCGAGCGTCGCGACCGTGAACGGGAGCGCCACGCGCAGCAGCAGCGGCCAGACCAGCGCGTTGGCCAGGCCGAGCACGACCGCCAGCCCGAAGGCCGCCCAGAACCCGTCGAGCGTGAACCCGGGCAGCAGCTCGCTCAGCCCGAGCAAGGCGAGCGCGTCCAGGATCAGGACGAGGACGAGGCGGCCGATCAGGCGAAACGGCAAGCGGACCTCAGCCGGCCGCGACCGGCGGCTGCTCGACGGATTCGCCGCGCCTGGCGGTCTGGGCCGGTATGGCGGACATCTCCATGATCGCGCGGTAGCTCAGCGCGGCGATCGCGCCGCCCACGATCGGGGCGAGGATGTACAGCCAACCGTCGGTCCACGTGCCCGAGGCGAGGGCCGGACCGAACCAGCGGGCGGGGTTGAAGCTCGCCCCGGTCGCCGGCCCGAAGATCAGCACGCCGAGCGCCAGCGCGCCGCCGATCGCCGCGCCGGAGACGCCCTTGGGGGCGGTCGGGTTGACCGCGGTGCCCATCACCGCCCAGACGATCAGGAACGCGCCGATCGCCTCGGCGAGGAACGCCAGGCCGACGCTGCCCCCCTGCAGGTAGCGGTCGCTGATCCCCGGCGTGCCGTAGTTGACGAGCGCGCCGCGGCCGAGGAAGAACGCCTTGGCCAGGAACGCGCCGGCGAGGCCGCCGACGATCTGCATGGCGATGTAGATCCCCGCGTCGCGGCCGGTGATCTTGCGGATCGACAGAAGCGCCAGCGTGACGGCGGGGTTCACGTGGGCGCCGGAGATCGAGCCGATGGAGTAGACGATCCCCATCAGCGCCAGCGCGTGGACCAGCGCAAGGTTGGTCAGGCTCAGGCCGGTGACGGCCGAAGCGGACACGAGGCCCGTGATCGCCAGCACCAGCACCAGCGTGCCGACGAACTCGGCGAGATAGGCCGGGGTCCCCTTCTCCTCGATGGGCTCAGGCGACCGGACGGCGTGGGAGAAACGGCTCATGAGGCGAGAGTGTGGGCGTCCGGGGTGACCTCGCATCACCCCTCTCGGACGATGAGCGCGTCACCCGCTTGGCCATAGCATCCGCCACGTGCACAAGCCGCGCGGCGAGATCCTGCTCAGCCGTACCGCCACGGTCCGCCACGCCGCGCAGGCGATCGCCGTCTCGACGGTCGTGGTCACCCTGGGCGGCGGGATCGGGATCTGGCTGCTCGACCACCGGGAGTTCCCCACGATCGGCAGCGGGATGTGGTGGTCGGTCCAGACGATCACCACCGTCGGCTACGGCGATCACGTCCCGACCTCCTCCGAGGGCCGCATCGTCGCCTCGGCGATCATGATCGCCGGCATCGGCTTTCTGTCGGTCGTCACGGCGACGATCACCGCGGCGTTCGTGGAGACCGCCCGCCGGCGCCTGGGACGCGCCCGCGACGACGAGATCATCGCCCGCCTGGAGCGAATCGAGCGGCGGCTCGACGAGATGGACCGGGGAAGCGGCGTCGTAGAGCCATGAGCGGCGGAATTTTACGTAAAGAATTTCCTTCTTCGACTGTGCGATTAACTGCACGGAAAGGGACAACATGTGCCGCTGGATGGGCTACCGCGGGCAGCCGATACTTGTTGAGACGCTCCTGTACAAGACCAAGCACTCGCTGATCGAGCAGAGCCGCCACGCGAAGCTGGGAGTTGAGACGTTCAACGGCGACGGGTTCGGTCTCGGCTGGTACGGGGAGACGGGTGAGCCGGGCGTCTACCGCGGCCTGCTGCCGGCCTGGGGCGACCGCAACCTGCGCAACCTCGCCGCCCACATCCGGTCGCCGCTGTTTCTCGCACACGTCCGCGCGACCACCGGGACGCCGGTGCAGGAGACCAACTGCCACCCGTTCCGGCATGACAACTGGCTGTTCGTCCACAACGGCTCGATCGCGGGCTTCCACGAGATCCGGCGCGAGCTGGTGCTGGCGATCGACCCGGCGTACTTCCCCTCGGTCGAGGGCTCGACGGACTCCGAGACGATGTTCGGACTGGCATTGACGTTCGGCCTGATGGACGACCCGGTGCCCGCGCTCGAGCGGATGGCCGGCTTCGTGGAGGAGACCGCGCACCGCCATGGGATCGAGTTCCCGCTGCAGATGACGCTCGGCGTCAGCGACGGCGACCGGCTGTGGGCGGTCCGCTACTCGAGCGAGGGCGGCGGCAAGACGCGCTCGCTGTGGAGCACCGTCGACGCCGCCACCATCCGCGCGCTGGCGCCCGAGAACGAGATCATCCAGCGGATGAGAGACGAGGACCGGATCGTCGTCTCCGAGCCGCTGGGCGGCCTTCCGGGCATGTGGCAGGAGGTGCCGGAGGCGACCGCCCTCATCATCCAAGACGGGCCTGACAAGGTGGTCGCCTTCCAGCCGCAGCCGGCTAGGGCTGTGTCGTCGACAGCGTGAACGTCAAGGTTCTGCTGTACGAGCCCGTACGCAGGGCGTCGGTCGACCCGATCGCCTGACTGAACTCGATCGCCGAGGCGGCGTTGGACACCGGTCCGGTCCACGTCGCGGGGGTGATCTTCACCTGCAGTGGCTCGGGCAGGGCGAGCCCGCCGTTGGTCAGGTGGCCGGGATCGGACACCGTCAAGGCGGCCTCGGCCGCGGTGGAGATCACGTTCGCCGTGGTCGACGCCGTGTAGGTCCGGGCCACGCCGGGGACGAACGCCCCGAAGCTCGCCGGCGCGCCGAGCGTCAGCGACAGCGTGGCCGGCACCGTCCCGCCGACGTCGGTGGCCACGGGGTACTCGGTCGGCCCGAACGCCGTGTCGCTCTGGAGGTCGCCCGGGTGGCAGTGGTGCGGGGAGAAGAACGTGCTCCCGTCTACGCAGCGCCACATGCTCGGGTTCGTCCAGCTCGGGGCCTGGCGCACGTCGCTCGCCTGCTCGTAGGCGTACCCGGCGGCCAGCAGCTTCGCCTCGCCGTTCGCGCCGGCCACGAACGTCGCGCCGATCGGGTTGCGGCCGGAGCCGCCGGTCCCATAGCCGGCCGGCACGGTGAGGACCGGGTAGCCGGCGCGGTCGGCGATCCCGACCAGGGCGTTGCCGCTGGGGACCGCGAGCACGTCGGAGTCGGCGAGCAGCCCGTCGATCAGCGCGCGGCTCGAGGCCTGCCCGGCCGCCTTGTCGGCCTCGTAGTTCGTGAGATCCGCGTTCTCGGCGTCGAGCAGCTCGCGCTGCTGGTACTTCAGGCCCTCCACCGGGTGGCCCGCGTTGTAGTTGATGATCCCCTGCAGCGAGCCGGCGCCGCCTGAGGTGCCGCCCAGGTAGGCGTCGAGGTCGTGGCGTAACGCCCGCGTGACGATGCTCGGCGGGTTCGGGCTCGGCGTGCCGATCGTCTTGGTGACGGTCGTGGCTCCGATTCCCTGGAGCGCCGTGACCACCGCCGGATAGGGCGCCGTCGTGCTGTTGATCACGCCGACGCGCATGCCGCTCAGCGACGTCGAGAGGCTCGGGACGTAGCTCTTGCCGGTCAGCGCCTCGAGCGCCGTCGCGGCGTCATAGACGGTGCGCGCGATCGGGCCGGGCGCGTCCTGGGACTTCGCGACTCCCAGTACGCCGTCGCTGGAGACCAGGCCGACGGTCGGCTTGAGGCCGACGACACCGGCCACGCCGGCCGGTGAGATGAGCTGGGCGGTGTCGGTGGAGGTCTCCAGGCCCACGGTCATTGCCGCCAGGCCCGCCGCCGTGGCCGCCGCCGAGCCCGCCGACGAGCCGGCGGGCGTCTTGTCGGTGTCGCTCGGCAGCAGCACCTGGCCGCCCAGCGAGGAGTAGCCCTCGGGCAGGTTCGCGTCGAACAGGCCGTTGAGCTCGGTGACGTTGGTCTTGCCGAGGATGATCGCTCCGGCGGCCTTGAGCCTGGCCACGAGCGCCGCGTCGCCGTTCGGCATCGAGTGCTGGAGCGCGATCGAGCCGCCGGTGGTCGGCAGGCCGTGCACGTCGATCACGTCATCCAGCAGCATCGGGATGCCGTGCAACGGGCCCCGCGACCCGCTGGTCGCCCGCTCGGCGTCGAGCGTCTTGGCCTCTTCGATGGCGTTCGGGTTGATCGCGCGCACCGCCTGAATCGCCGGTCCTTCCGCGTTGGCGAGCGCGATCCGGGCGAGATAGGCCTTGGTCAGCGTCTCGGAGGTCAGCGTGCCCGCCGCCAGCCGCGCCTGCAGGCTCTTGACCGACTCGGTCTCGAGCGAGAACGGCAGCGCCGGGGCGGCGCCGACGAGGCTCATCACCGACGCGTAGTCGGGGTTGCAGGACCCGCGCGACGCGTACGGCGGGGCGGGCACCGTGTGCGCGCAGCGGTACATGCTCGGGTTGACCGCGCTGACCGGCTGGCGCAGCTTGGTCGCCTGCTCGATCACGTAGGCGACGCCGATCAGGTTGCGCTCGGTGTACGCATTGCCGTGCACCGACACGTCGAGCGTTCGCCGCGTGGTGTCGCTGTAACCCATCGGGATGGTGATCTGCGGGTACCCGGCGCGCGGGCCGTTGCTGACGCTGCCGAGGATCGCGATGAAGTCGTCGCTGGGGTCGGCCGGCGTGTCGTTTTGCATCATCCGGTCGATGCCCTGGTGTGACAGGATCTTGCCCTGCAGCAGACTGGTACGGTAACTCACCGAGGCGGCCGAGTCGGGGCTGATGTCGATCGCCAGTGAGCCGGCGTGCGTGCTGTTGCCGAACTTCAGCGCCTCGTGCTCGTTGGCCTGGTTGTCGGCGACCTCGTCGGCCAGGCTCTTGATCGGCGCGTCCGGCCCCAGGTGCTGGTAGTAGTGGTCGATGTCGCGGTGCGCCTCGTAGTTGAGCACCGAGCCGGGCACGCCCGCCGGGCTGATCACCGGGCGCTCGACCATGATCGCGCCGGCCGCCGCGAGCGCGTCGTAGGCGAGCTTGAGCGGCGAGCCGGGGGTGAGCGTGCCGTTCCAGCCGATCCGCTTGTCCTTGACGAAGTCCAGGTCGAGCGCCGAGATGTAGTTGGGCACGGTGGGCGGAACCGGCGGGATGATGTCACTGTCAGTTATCCCCGGGCCCCAGATGCCGTGGTAGTAGTCGGCGTTGTGTGCGTCATATCCGGCGATCGACTGCAGTGTCATCGCCGCGTTGGCGACCGTGCGGTCCATCGGGCCGGCGGTGTCCTGCGACGCCGAGATCGGGGCGATGCCGTAACCCGGCACCAGGCCGACGGTGGGGCGCAGGCCGACGAGCCCGTTGGCCCGCGACGGGCTGATGATCGACCCCGACGTCTCGGTCCCGATCGTCAGCATCGAGAGCGCCGCGGCGCCCGCCGCGCCGCTGCCCGAGGAGGAGCCGCTCGGGTTCTGGTCGGCGTCGACGGCGTTGAGCACCTGCCCGGTGAGGTTCGAGAAGCCGGACGGCTGGTTGCCGAAGAAGTTCGCGTACTCGGAAAGCCCGAGCTTGCCGAGGATCACCACGCCGCGCTCGCGCAGGTGCTTGGCGACGCCGGAGTCGATCGCCGGGAACGAGTTGCGCAGCGAGTAGTTGCCCGCCGACGTGTACATCCCCTTCACGTCGATCAGGTCCTTGAGCAGGATCGGCAGGCCGTGCGCCGGGCCGCGGATGTGGCCCTCGGCGCGCTCCTTGTCGAGCTGCGCGGCGTCCTTGAGCGCGTCCTTGTTGAGCTGCGTGACCGCGTTGAGCCCCGGTCCGCGCTTGTTCAGCGCCGCGATCCGCGCGATGTACGCGCGGGTCAGCTGCACCGACGTGAGCTCGCCGTCCTCCATCATCCGCTCGGCGGTCGGCGCGTCGAGCGTCTCGAGGTCCAGCACGGGTTCCGCGCTCGCGGGCGCGGCCCAGACCAGCGCGCCGGCGAGCGCGCACAGCAGCCCGACCCGCCTGGACACAGGGGGAAGCTTCACTCTTGACTCCGTTCTCGTTGGGACGCCCGCCGACCCGTCTCGGGCGGCAGCGAAGCTACTCCGGCGCCGGGGGCGGGCGCATTGGACCGACGGTCGGATCCGCCTTCGACCGCGGGTCGAGCAGGCCGAGCGAGCGGGCGCGCTCGCGCGCGGGCGCCGGATCGAACGGCGCGAGCCGCCAGGTGGCGGTGCCGCGGCCGAGGTCGAGCTCGAGCCACGACGCGGCGGCCTGGGCGTCGAGGCCCGCCCACCAGCCGAGGCGCGACGGCGCGGGAGCGCCGACGGCGCCGGGGTTGAGCAGCCACTTGCCGCCGGACACGTCCAGCGGCTGGTCGGCGACGACCGGCACGGCGCGGGCGCGGCCGCCGGGCTCCGCGCGCCAGGCGGCGGCGACGTGCGTGTGGGCGACGAGCCCGAGCGGGGCCTTCTGGGCGGCTAGGCAGGCGCCGGCGTTGGCGCGGCCGACGAACTCCCACACCGGGTTGCGCGGGCTGCCGTGCCAGCACTGCACCTCGCCGCGGCGGGCGGCAGGCCTGCGCGTGCGCAGCCAGGCGAGGTCGTCCTCGCTCAACCGCTCGCGGCAGAGCTCGATCGAGCGCTCCGCCACGTCCCCGAGGCGCGAGGGGTCGACCGAGCCGGTGGCGCCGTAGTCGTGGTTCCCGACGAGGGCGACGGCGCAGCGCGCCCGCGTGAGCGCGACGGCGCGCTCGGGATCGGGCCCGCCGCCGACCATGTCGCCGAGCGACCAGAGCTGCTCGGCGCCGGCGCGGTCGGCGGCGGCGATGACGGCCTCGAGCGCTTCGGCGTGCGCGTGCGCGTCGCCGAAGACCGCTACGAGCGCCGGGGCTACTGGGGCTGCGGGACGATCCGGATGTAGGGCCTCGGCGAGTCCCACCCGTCCGGGTAGATCTCCTTGGCCTGCTCGTCGCTCACCGAGCCGGCGATGATCACGTCGTCGCCCTGCTGCCAGTTGACCGGCGTCGCCACCTTGTGCTTGGCCGTCAGCTGCAGCGAGTCGACCACGCGCAGGACCTCGTCGAAGTTGCGGCCCGTGGTCATCGGATACACGAGGATCAGCTTGATCGTCTTGTCCGGGCCGATCACGAACACGTTGCGCACCGTCTGGTTCTGCGCGGGCGTGCGCGAGGTCGGGTCGCCGTCGACGTCGGCCGCCAGCATCCCGTACAGCTTCGAGACCTTGAAGTCCGCGTCGCCGATGATCGGGTAGTTCGGGGCCGTGCCCTGCGTCTCCGCGATGTCCGCCGCCCACTTCTCGTGATTGTCCAGCGGATCGACCGAGAGGCCGATGATCTTCACGTTGCGGCTGTCGAAGTCGGGCTTGATCTTCGCCATATAGCCCAGCTCGGTCGTGCACACCGGCGTGAAGTCGCGCGGGTGCGAGAAGAGGACGGCCCACGAGTCGCCGATCCAGTCGTGGAACTTGATCGGGCCCTCGGTGGTCTCCGCCTCGAAGTCGGGCGCTGTATCTCCCAGCGTCAAAGCCATGGCATCTGCTCCTCTGTGGTGCGTCGGCGAGGCTTCTCAGCTTATCCAGTCATTGTCGAGCCGTGAATAGGGATTTCGGTGGTTCGCGCGCGGCGAGCGCGCGGGCGGGACCCGAACGTCAACGGCGGCAGGTAAGGAGATGGGTCCATTTGGAGCCGGAGCCCGGCAAGCGGTCACGATCGACCGTTCGCGTGCGGATTACGCGCACAAGCGAACATCGCCGCACGTACCTGCTGGGGGGTGCGTCACGAAAGTGGCCTCATAGGCCACAAACGTGACTCACCCCCTCGCGCCGGGTGATCGGTTTCCGCCTCGCGAGCCGCGAGCCGATCCGGCCGCCTCCTCACCCGCCGCCGTTGACGTTCGCCGGCGGCGGGGCGCCGACAGCGGACGCTGCCGCGGCGCGACGGCGCCGCCACGGCGCGACGGCGCCGCCACGGCGTGACGGCGTCGCGGCGTGACGGCGTCGCGGCGTGACGGCGTCGCCGGCGCGCTACACCGGCGCGCGGCGCCGGCCGGAGCGCAGCGCGACGATGAGCGCGAGCAGGCCGAGGACGAGGCCCGCGGCGCCGACGACGATCGCGAGCGTGTCGGCGCCCCCGGAGTCCTCGCCGGTGACCGCCGCCGCGGTCGCGGCAGCCGCCGCCGCCGTGCCCGCCGCTGCAACGGGCGCCGCCGCCGCCGGGACGCCGCTCTCCCCCTCGCCCCCCGCGTTCTGACGCGCCGCCGACGCCTCGACGCTCACGACGGCGGCGGGGTTGTCGGAGTCCGGCGCTCCGATCCAGCGCACGACGGTCCCGTCGGCGTATGTCTGCAGCGCCTTGAACCGCAGCCCGCCGGGCTTGTCCGGCGTGCCGGCGAGGAAGGAGAACTCGGCGAACCCGTCGCCCGGGGTGCGCCCGGTCCAGACCGCGCGCTCGACCGACCCGTTCGCGGCCTTCACCAGCGACCGCTTCCAGCCCGGCGTCTCCTCGTAGGAGAACGGCAGCAGCCCCGCGGGCATCTGCAGCTCGACCTTGACGGTGTCGCTGTCGCGCTCGCCCGGGACGAGCACGGTGAACTTCGCCGAGTCGCCCGGCGCGACGGTGGTGGGCGTGACCTGGATGTGCGCCTGCGCGGCGGCCGGGAGTCCCAGGGCCGCCGCCAGCGCCGCGATGACGAGCCTGCCGGTCACCGCTTGACCTTGAACCAGTACGTGAAGGTCTCCCGGTGGCCGTCGGCCGCGGTCACCTTCGCCTTGACGGTGTACCTGCCGGCGGCCAGCCCCGACTTCAGCGGCACGAGCGCGCGGGCGATGTTGCGCGGGTCGCGCCCGCCGTGGCCGCTCGACGCGGTCCTGCTCCCCGGGCCGGTCACCGTGAGCGATGCGCTGCGGATCGGCCCGGAGAACGTCATCCGGACCGCCGAGGGCGCCTTGACGGTCGAGTGCGCCTTCGGGCTCGTCTTCTCCAGCTCGACGTGCGCGAGCGCGGCCGGGGCGAGCACGAGCGACGCGGCCGCGGTCGCGACCAGGACGGCGAGGCGGGTCATCGGAGCGTTCCCTTCGACGTGAGCGTCGTGGCGCCGGCGGCGGCCTCGATCGTGACCTTCAGCGCGCGGCGCTGCGCGGCGACCCGCCTGGATGGCGTCAGCGTGAACAGCTCGGCCCCGGCCGGGCCGAGCGTCTTCGTCCGGCGAGCGACGGTGCTGGAGACCTTCAGCCGCTTCGCGTCGGCGCGGCCGAGCCGCATCGTCACGCTGACCGCCGTGCCCGGCAGGCCGGTGACCATCGCGACGCCGGTGTCGAACGACTTGGCGCTGAGGGTGAGCGCCAAGTGCCGGTTGAGCGCCGCGGCGGCCGTCGCGTCGGACGCCGCCTTGGCGGCCGCCAGGGCGCCGACCTGGTTCTGCAGCTCGCTCACCTGGCTCTGCAGCGGGCTCGTGACCGAGGCGAGAAGCGCGTCGGCGATGTTCGCCGGCGTATCGGCCCGGTGGTAAGCGGTGGGGCTGCCGGCGAGCGCCGTGCAGGCGGTCTTGGCCTGGTCGTCGGTCATGCCGGTCAGGTCGACCCCGGTGTTCTGCTTGACGACCGGGATCCACTTCGCCGGGTCGTCGCCGAGGCCGGCCGAGCCGCTCTGCCACGGGACGTAGTCGAAGAACGGGTCCGCGCCCTGCCAGGCCAGCGTCGCCGCGCTATCGAGCGCGGGCAGCGCGCAGGTCGCGTGCGCCTGCAGCGCGGTCCGCGAGTCGGCGAACGAGCGCTTGTCCTCCGCGGTCATCGGCGTGCGCCAGCCGCTCGGCAGCTTCTTGTAGTTGATGAGCCCGCCACCCGGCGTGGAGAGGCCGTTGTCCTCGGTGAAGCCGAGCGCCCAGCCGTCGTTGGCCACGGCGTACTGGGTCCGCGACGTCAGGCAGCTCGCGTCGGGGAAGCTGCAGCTCCCGCCGCGGATGGCCTGGTCGACCTCATAGACGCCCGGGTGCGCCGACGCCGCGGGCGGGATTGCGAGCACGGCCAGAGCGACGCCGGCAGCGGCGAGACGAGACCTCATCGAATGACTCCTGCGTTGGAAGTGGCCCGCTCGGCGCGCGCGCCGGACGGGATGAAGACGGCCTGGTAGCGCCCGCGCCGCGGGTGCCTGAGGGTCAGGCGGAACCTTCCGGCCCGCGCGCTGGTGCGCGCCGACGGGGTCACGGCGTTTGACCGCAGCCACAGCACGCGGCCCGGGAGCTCCGGATCGGTCGTCCCGGTGACGACGACCGAGCCGTCGCGGCGGCGCGCGACCTTGACCCGCACCCTCGAATGCATCGTCAACGTCAGCTCGCGCGACGCGATGCCGGCGGCGGCGGCGCGCAGCTTTGTCGTCTCGCCGATCGCCACCCGCGCGCCGAACGTGCCGTCGGCCGCGGTCGTCAGGGCCAGCGGCGGCGCCGCCGTGCGCGTCAGCGTGACCGCGACGCCGCCGCGCGCCGGGAGCACGCGGCCGCTCACCGTCACCGTCCGGCGGCCCGTGACCCGAGACGGCGCGGAGAGCTCCACCGACGAGACGGCCCCGGCGACGGCGCCGCACGAGCCGGCGACGTAGTCGGCGCCGAACGACGCCTCGGCCGGGTCGACCCCGCCCGGCGCACGATCGACCCAGGTCGGCACGCCGCCGTTGATCCCGTCGTAGGTAACCACGTACGGGTTCGTCAGCCGCGCTCCGGCCGCGACGCCCGGCACGTCGATCGTGACCGTGCCCAGGCCCGTCGAGCGCTCGACCGCGCCGGTCGTCGCGCCCGCGGGCGCGAAGCCGCCCGGCGACGCGTACGTGCCGTAGTCGAACGCGACCGGGTCGCTCGCGCGATCCTGGGCCGGCGCGCTCGCCCGCACGTAGCGCGTCACGCCGTCCTGCGCGTAGACGAAGGCGAAGCCGGAGCCGTTGACGTCGGCGTCGTCGTGCTCGGCGACGAAGATCCCGGCACGCACCTGGATCACCGCCTGCAGGCGCCCGGACGCCTCCGAGAGCCAGGCGGCGAGCACGTCGGTCCCCGGGTGATGCCCGTCGCCGCCGGCGTCGGCGATCTGCGGCGCGTTAGCGCACGGCGGCGGCGCCGCCCGCGAGGTTGTGGGAAGGGCGCCGATCAGCGCGAGCGCGCCAACCGCCGCGAAACGTTGCAGCAAGAGACATCCTCCGAAGGTCGCAAACCAAGCTCGCGCGCCAACGGCGCGCGGCAGCGAAGCGGCGGGTCAGACGGAGAGGACGGCGGGGGGTCCGCGCAGAGACCAAGCCGCGCGCTCGAGCGCGGAGCTCAGCGGCAGCGAAGGCAGCCGCGGCCACGACGCGATCGCACGGCGGACCCGCGGGAGCGAGCGATAGGCGGCGAGGATGCGCTCCTCGCCGAGGAACCGACCGCTCAGCAGCAGCGCGGCGATGACCAGGAACGGCGCCGCGTAGAGCGCGACGTCGAGCGCGCCCGGCACCCCGGCGGCGACCGCCGCGACGACCAGCGCCAGCGCGAACGCGCCAGCGATGGCCAGGGCAGGACGGCGCGGTCTCCGCACGACCGCGCAAGGTACTGCCGGTTCCCCGGTGCGTCCAGGCGACAAGTCCAGGGTCGGCCCCCGATTGCGCGCCGCTCGCACTCCCGCTGCCATGGGTTGCATGAAGCTCGATGCCGCGCTGACCGCGTCGCCGTTCCAGCGCTCGGGCTACGACGCGGTGCGCGCCGCGTTCGCATCCCGCCGCTGCGTGATCCTCGACGGCCGGACGGAGATCGCCGCCGCCGAGGAGATCCCCGCTCGCCACCGCCGCTACGTCGCAGCCGGCTGCGACATCCTCACCACCGGCGCCTGGGAGCCGGCGCCGGCCCACCGTCCGGCGAGCGCGCCGCACTGGATGGAGGTCGCCCGCCGTGGAGTGCGGCTGGCCCGCGAGGCGATCGCCGAGGCCGGCCGTGAGGGCGAGGTCGCGGTCGCGTTCGCGCTCGACGCGGCGATAGTCAATCCTGACGGTTGCGAGACCGTGGAGCTGCTCGGGCGGGCGCTCGCACACGAGCGACCGGACTTCGTTCTGCTCGAAGGGCTGACGGTCGTACGCGCCCCGATCTACTCGATCGTCGACGGGCTGCAGCGCCTGGGCTTCCCGGTGTGGCTCTCGTTCCGCCGCTGCCCCGAGGGCCTGTGCGGCGCCCATGGGCAGCATTGGGGCGGCCCCGACGCCGACGAGTTCGGCCGCGCCGCGCGACGCTTCGAGCAACTCGGGGTCGACGCGCTGCTCGTCAACGCGATCCCGCCCGGCCACGTCGACGGCGTGGTCACGTTCCTGCGCGACTACACCGACCTCCCCCTAGGGGTGGCCCCGAACGCGGGCGCCGGCGCCGGGCCGAGCGACTTCGCCGGCGCCGCGGCGCGCTGGCGCGACGAGGGCGCGCAGCTCGTCGGCGGCGCCGCGGGCGTCGAGCCCGAGCACATCGCCGCCGCGGCCACGGCGCTGGCCGGCACTCCGGCGGGGACGCGCCGCCACCTCGCCCCCGTCCGCCCCGCCGCCCCGCCGCCCGAGCCGTGGCGCGACGCCCAGGACCGCACGCTGTACCCGCTCGAGTTCCCCGACCTCGTCAGCCACGGCGACGTGTGCCTTCCGTCCCAGGGGTCGTTCCTGATCTGGCGCCACCTGTTCCGCGAGCGCGCCGGGCGCGGCCGGAGCTGCCTCGACATCGGGTGCGGGAGCGGGCTGCAGGCGATCCAGCTCGCGCTCAACGGCGGCGAGCACGTGCACGGCATTGACGTCAACCCCGCCGCGGCGGCGCTGACCCTGACCAACGCGTTCCGCAACGGTGTCTCGGGCGTCGTCACCGCCGAGGCGGTCGACCTCTACGCGTGGGCGCCGGACGAGCGCTTCGACGTGATCGTCGCCTCGCTCTTCCAGACGCCGGTGAGCCCGCACGACCCCGCGATCGCCCACCGCCCGCCGGACTTCTGGGGCCGCAACGCGCTCGACCACGTGATCGCGCTGCTGCCCGAGGCGCTCGCCGAGGGCGGCGTCGCCTATCTGCTTCAGCTCTCGATCCTCTCCCAGCAGCGCACGGCGGAGCTGCTCGCCGCGGCCGGGCTGCGAGCCCGCGTCGCGGACTTCGGCTTCCTGCCCTTCAGCGAGAGCTTCCACCGCTGCGCCGAGCAGATCGCGCGCGTCGAACGGCTGTCCGACGCGCACCATCACCGGATCGCGGGCACCGACGTGCTCGTCGCCTATCTGTTGGAGATCACCCGAGCGCCGAGGCCAGGTCGTCGCGGGAGCTGATCCCAAGCTTGCGATAGCCCGCCGCCAGATGGGTCTCGACCGTCTTGATCGACAGGAACAGCGCCTGCGCGATCTCGCGGTTGCCCTTGCCGGCGGCCGCCAGCGAGCAGATCTCGCGCTGGCGCGGGGTGAGCGCCGCCGCTCCCTCGATCGCCGCCTGGCGCGGGCGCAACCCGGTGGCCACGAGCTCGCGCCGCGCCCTGGCGGCCAGCGGCGCGGCGCCGGCGGCGTCGGCCTCGGCCAGCGCCGGGCGCAGCTGGTCGCGCGCGGCGACGCGGGCGCCCTGGCGCGAGAGGGTGGAGCCGAGCTCCAGCCGCACGCGCACGGTGTCGAGCACGGCCGTGACGCCGCCGGCCACACCGAGCGCGCGGCGGCAGATCGCCAACCGCTGCTCGTCGTCGGCCTCGGCCACGGCGCGCGCGTGCAGCGCGGTCACGAGCGGCACCGGCGCGCCGAAGCGCTCCGCGCGCAGCACGTCCTCGTCGGCCAGCATGGCGGCCTCGTCGCGGCGCCCGAGGTGGGCGAGCGCGAGCGCCGCGGTCGAGCGCCAGCGCGTGACGGTGGGGTTCGAGCGGCCCTGGCGCTCGCGCAGGGCGCCGGCCTCGCGGGCCTCCGTGTACGCGCGCTCGTAGTCGCCCATGGCCAGGTAGAGGCGGGCGCGGGCGTCGCGGGCGCCGGCGTCGGCGTCGCTGGAGCCGAGCGGGCCGTCGAGCCCGCGCGCGCGCAGCAGCGCCTCCGCCTCCTCGTAGGCGCCGCGCTCGGCGAGCGCCCGGATCAGCACCTCGACGGCGCCGCCGGCGATGGGCCCGAGGTCGTCGCCGGCGAGCTCGAGCGCGGCGGTCGCCTCGCGCTGGGCGACGAGCACGTCGCCGGTGCGCAACGCCAGCTCGCTCGCGTACCAGGCCGCCGACGCGCGCAGCCGGCGCGAGCGCCTCGTCTCCGCCTCGTCGAGCAGCGCGTCGATCGCGCCGCGCGCGCGGGCGTGCTGGTCGGTCAGCACCAGCGACCGCACGGCGAGGTGGTACGCGCCGCGGCGGCCGGACTCGCGCAGCAGCACGTCGCCGTCGAGCGCCTCCATGGCAAGCGCCGCGCACGCCTCGGCCGGCGCGCTTCCCAGCTCGATCGCCGCCCACGCGCGATGCGCGCTGACCGCACGCACGAGCGCGGGGTCGGGCAGCGCGACGGCGCCGAGCGTGTCGAGCCGGGCCGCCCGTTCGGCGGTCGCGTCGGGCCGGGTGACGAACGCGTCGAGCGCGGCGACGTCGAGCGCCGCGCGCGCGGCGGGGTCGCCCTCGCCGGCGCGCGCGTCGTCGAGCACGGCCGCGAGCTTCTCATCGCCGCCGGAGAAGCCCTGCAGCGCGGCGAGCCGCGTCAGCACGTCGATCCGGCTGTCGCGGTCGTGCGGCTCGCTGAGCGAGTCGTGCAGCCGCCGCCGCGCGTCCGGCAGCTCCGCGTCGAACGCCGCGGCGGCCAGCTTGGCGAGGATGCCGCCGCGGTCGTCGCCCTCGGCGCGCTCGCGCAGCGCGCGGTCGAGATAGGCGGCCGCGGCGCGCGGCGCGTTGCGCTCGGCCGCGTCGGCGGCCGCGCGCACGAGCAGCGCGGTGACCTCGGGGTCGCCGTGCGGGTCGCACTCGAGCAGGTGCCCGGCGACCGCGGCGATGCTCGCGCCGGAGTCGGCCAGCAGGCGAGCCGCGTCGCGGTGCAGGCGCTCGCGCTCGGTGCCGGCCAGGTCGTCGATGATCGCGGTCGCGATCAGGTCGTGCGCGAAGCGCGCGCGGCCGGCGGCGAGCAGGCCGGCCGAGCGCAGCGAGTCGCGCGCCGGGGCGAGCTCGCCGATCGGCAGGCCGGCCAGCGCGGCCACGACCTGCGGCGGCGCGCCGTGGCCGAGGATCGCCAGCGCGGCGGCGACCGCGCGCGCATTGTGCGTCAGGGCGGCGAGCCGCAGACGCACCATGTCACGCGCGACGCCGGTTACGGGGCCCGGCGCCTGCGCGGCGCCGACCGAGGCCGTCCCGTAGGCGGCGAGCTGGCGCCCGAGCTCGTCGAGCAGCCACGGACTGCCTCCGACCGCTTGGCCGCAGTCGCGGCATACACGCAGCGACGCGTCCGGGGCATGCCGGCGGATCAGCGCGACCGCGCCCCACAGGGTCAGCGGCTTCGGGCGCAGCACGGTCGCCGCGCGGGCGGCGCCGAGCAGGCTCAGCAGGTCCGACGCGGCGTCGGGGTCGTCGGCGCGGGCGGCGACGGCGATCAGGATCGGGAGCTGCTCGATCCGCCGGGCCAGGTACGCGAGCACCTCGAGCGATGCGCGGTCCGACCACTGCGCGTCGTCGACCACGAGCACGAGCGGCCGCGTGGCGGCGAGCGCGGAGCACAGCCAGAAGATGCTGTGCGCCACCATCGTCGTCGCGTCGCCGTCGGGAACCCGCTCGCCGAGCAGCAGCCGGCCGGCGTCGCCGGCCGCGCCTGCGAGCAGACGCTCGCGCTCGCGCTCGGACGCGCCGCGCAGCGGCGTCTCGAGCAGCGTGCGGATGGCGCCATAGGGGAAGTGGCGCTCGAACGGGCCGGGCGCGGCGCGGCGGACGTCGCAGCCCGCCTCGGCGGCGCGCCGTTCGGTGTGGTCGAGCAGGGCCGTCTTGCCGAGGCCGGCGGCGGCCTCGAGTACGACCGCCGCACCGCGGCCGGACGTGGCCGTGGCCAGGGCGTCGCCAAGCACGCCGAGCTCGGATGCGCGCTCGAGCAGCGGGGGATCGCCGACGACGCGGTCGAGACGCGGCTCGCGGACGGCCGGGGCGCCGTGCGCGTGCGCTCTCTGAAGCATGGGGAGATGCCTTTCTATATCGATCAGTGCGGCTGTGGGGAGGATCGGCGGCCCGTGCGACCGCAGGTAGGCGCTACCGCGTGGCGGCGACGGCGGTGACGCGTCCGTACGGGAGCTCGGCGAGCTCCGCCGCGTCACGCACCGCGTCGGCCGAGGAGGCCTCGATAAGCAAGAAGCACGTCTCGTCATCGGGGACGAAGATCGTGCGTTCCAATCGCACCGGGATTCCCCGGCGCGTCTGTTCCTCGGCGGCCAGTCGCACCCGCTCGGCATCGCGTTCGATCGCGCATGCGTCGGCCCGGGACACGTACAGCTCCACGAGGTACTCGCTCACGGTGGGCAAAGCTACGGGGCCCACCCTTAGAGCGAAATCACGGAAACCTCACGATTTGACCTAATCGCGCTCTGCAAGCCGATTCGCGAGCTGCGCGCGCGACCTGACCCCGAGCTTTGCGTAGGCACGCGAGAGGTGGACCTCGACGGTGTGCACGGCCAGCTTGAGGCCCGCGGCGATCTCCTTGTTCGCCATCCCACCGGCCGCCAGCTCTACCACCTCGCGCTCCGTCGGGGTCAGCTCGCCGGTCGCGCGCGGCTTGCGGCCGCCTACGCGCGAGAGGTCGGCGCGGGCCTGCTGGGCCCAGCCCTCGGAGCCGAGCGCGTCGAACCCGGCGACGGCGCCCTCCAGCGCCTCGCGCGCGGCGCCCCACTGCTTCTCCCGCCGCTGCGCGCGACCGAGGCTGAGCAGCGTCCGGGCATGGTCGAAGGCAAGGCCGAGCCGCTCGTAGTCGGCGGCCGCCTCGGCGAGCGCGAGCGTGTGGCTCGAGTCGTAGGCGGCCGCGAGCCCGATCACCGCGTCGCAGCGCTTGACCGTCGCCAGGCCCCAGGGGTGCGCGAGCCGCTCCGAGCGCACGCGCAGCCGCTCGACCACCGCCTGCGCCCGCTCCAGATCGCCGGCGTCGGCGAGCGCCTCGACCAGCTCGGGGGCGACCGGGAACGCGCCCGGCTCCCCCACCCGCTCGCGCGCGAGGTGCTCCCACGCCGCGCCGAGGAGCTCGGCGGCGCGCTCGGGCTCGCGCGTCAGCAGCGCCGCGACGCCGCGCGCGCGATGCGACTCCAGCCAGTCCCAGCGCGACCCGACCCGCTCCGCGCGCTCGATCGCGTCGGCCGCCCAGCGCTCGGCGTCCTCGGGGTCCCCGACGCCGGCGGCCAGCAGCGCGCGGCAGCGCTCGTACATCGGCCGGATCAGCAGGTCGCCCTCCGAGGACTGCGCCCACTCGTCGAGCCGGCGGCGGGCGGCCGCCCAGTCCCCGCGGCGCAGCTCGAGCTCGCACACGTGCAGCCGCATCAGCGCGTACGACATCGCCTCGCCGCGCTCGTCCGACAGCGCGAGCAGGCGCTCCAGGATCTCTCGCGCGCGCTCCAGCTCGCCGCGCCACACGAGCCGCTGGCCGGCCACGCGCTCGGGCGTGGTGGCAATGTAGGAGGACGTGTCGGCGAGCGCGTCCGAGCGCTCGCACAGCTCGTCGATCGAGTGGCCGCCGAGCGCCCGCGCCCACCCGAGCGCGTACAGCGCGCGGCGCTCGACGTCGCGGACCCCGGCGCCGGCCGAGAGCGAGGCGAGCGCCCACGCCTCGGCGTCCGGGATCCGGGCGACCGAGCTGGCCACGCCGTTGGTCGCCTTCTGGGAGAGCACGTGCGCGCGGATCAGCGGGTCGTCGCGCGACTCGGCGAGCGCGCGGTCGAGGTAGCGCTCGACGTCCCACACGGTCCGCGGGCCGGCGCCGTCGCTCAGCAGCAGCCACGCGCGGGCGCGCGCGCTGCCGCTGGGCAGCGAGTCGACGGCGGGCGTCAGCAGGTCGGTCGCGTGCTGCTTCTCCCCCGCCCGCTCGAAGTAGGAGGCGAGCGTCAGCAGCCGCTCGTCGCGCTCGGCGGACTCCGGCGGGGTCAGCCGCAGCGCGTGCTCGGCGAGCCGCGCGGCGGGCTGGCGGGCGCCGCGCGCCGCCGCCCTTCCCGCCGCCTCGCTCAGCGAAGCCGCCAGCTCGGCGTCCGGCCGGTCGGTCGCGCGCGCGAGGTGCAGGGCGCGCAGCTGGTCGTCGGCGACGACCCCGGCGAGCGCCTTGTGCAGCTCGCGCCGCTCGCGCGGCTTGGAGCGCTTGCTCGCCGCGGCGGCCAGCAGCGGATGCGACACGCGCACGCGGGCGCCGTCGACGCGCACGACGCCGGCGTCGACCGCGTCCTCCAGCGCCGCCGCGCCCTCGAGCGCGGTCAGGTCGTCGGCCCGCAGGTCGGCGCTCAGCGCGAGCGCGAGCAGCAGCCGGCGCACCGGGCCGTCGAGGCCGGCGACGCGCGTACCGAGCAGGTCCTCGACCGCGTCGGGCACGGGGATGTCCTCGCCGGCCGCGGGCACGCCCTGCTCGACGAGCACCCGGCCGACTTCGAGCGTGAACAGCGGGTTGCCGAGCGTGGACTCGACGATCTTGCGCAGCAGCGGGCGCGAGAGGCTGAGGCCGAGCCGCTCGGCCAGCAGCCGGCGCGTCGCCCCGAGGCTGAGCGGGCCGACCTCCAGGCGCTCCAGGCCGCGCCGCTCGAGCGCGAGCTCGAGCGCGCCCGCGCGGCCCGGGCGCTTGGTGAGCAGGAAGCCGACCGGCTCGTTCTGGAGCCGCCGCGCCGCGAACGCGAGCACGTCGGCCGAGGCCGCGTCGAGCCACGGGACGTCGTCGACCGCCAGCAGCAGCGGACGCTCCTCGGCGAGCGCGCGCAGCGCGTTGAGGAAGCCGAGCGCGATCGCCCCGGGCTCGGGCGGCACGCCCGCCGGCTCGCGACGCAGCAGCGCGACCTCGAGCGCGGCGAGCTGCGGCGCCGGCAGGCGGGCCAGCGCGCTCGACTCGACGCCGTCGCAGAGGTCGATCAGGGCGGCGAACGGCAGCCGCGTCTCGGCCGCGCTCGGGCGCACGACGAGCGCGCGCGAGCCGCGTCCGCGCGCGATCGCGAGGCCGGCCTCCCACAGCGTCGTCTTGCCGATGCCGGGCCCGCCGGTGAGCGCGAGCGCCCCGTCGTCGCGCGCGAGCACGGCGCGCACCGCCGCCAGCTCCGGCTCGCGCCCGACGATCGGTACCCGCGCGTCGCGCTCGGAGATCAGCACCCGCCTACCTTCTCAGACCGGAGTCCGGCGACGGACAAAGTTCAGGGGCGTTCCCCGATTGCCCAGGGTGGGCGGCGCGCCGTAGCTTTGCCTCACCCGCAGTTGGAGCATGGATGCCCGGCCCTCTTCCGTGCTCCGCCCGGAACTGCTGCGGGAAATCCCGTGCTCCCGCGGGCCTGCGAGTCCCTCCCGATCGCAGGCTCGCGGCGGCGCGGGGTGCGCGACCTCTCCGGCACATGACCAGTCACTGTGCCGCGGGCGCCGCCGCCGACAATCGGTCGGCGCCCCGGAGATTTGCGCACCGCCTCAACTACGACATCAGGAGCAGGATGAATCTCCACGCTGACCGGGTCGGCCGGCGAGTGCTCACCATGAGCGCCGCCGCCGGCTCGATCCTCGCGACACTGACGTTCGCGACCTCCCAGGCAGACGCCTCCTACACCGCGCAGGTGAAGGCGGGCACGCTGCAGATCCGCGGCGACGCCGCGAGCGACAAGCTCGTGCTGGCGCCAACCCCGACGACGCTGGTGCTCGACGTCGGCGACGACGGCACGCCCGACTTCACGTTCGACCGCTCGACGTTCACCGCGGTCAGCGTCCAGGCCGGCGACGGCAACGACGAGGTGCGCGTGCTCAACGCCGCCGCGCCGCTGGACATGACGATCGACGGCGGCAACGGCGACGACACGCTGATCGGCGGCAACGGCGCCGAGACGCTGCTCGGCGGCTCCGGCAACGACTTCGCCGACGGCAACATCGGCGCTGACACCGCGCGCCTCGGCGGCGGCAACGACACGTTCGAGTGGGATCCCGGCGACGGCTCCGACACCGTCGACGGCCAGTCCGGCACCGACACGCTCGCGTTCAACGGCTCGAACATCGGCGAGGAGATCCACGTCGCCGGCAACACGCTCACGCGCAACGTCGCCGCGGTCACGACGACCTTTGGCGGCCTCGAGAACCTCAACCTGCACACGTTCGGCAGCGCCGACGTCGTCAACTTCGACGGGCCGGTCGACTTCAAGACGGCAACCGTCGACCCCGGTGCCGATGCCGCGGCCGACCGCGTCAACGTCAACGGCACCGACGGCGACGACCAGTTCGACCTGCTGCCCGGCGCCGTCGAGCTCGACGGCACGACAGTGAACATGCCGGTCACCGAGCCGAGCGACATCGAGGTCGCGGTCGGCGGCGCCGGCGATGACACCGCCACCTACACCGGCACCGCCGGCGACGACCAGATCTCCTTCGGTCGCAACGCCTCCGACACCGTGTTCGTGGCCACCGGCAGCACGATGCTCGCCAACGTGCAGGTCGATCACACCGTGCTCAAGGGCATGGCGGGCAACGACCTGATCGCCGGCCAGAACGGCGTTGCGTCGGTGGTCCCGCAGGTGACGCTCGACGGCGGCGCCGGCGACGACGACCTGCGCGGCGGCGACGGCGCCGACACGCTGCTCGGCGGCTCCGGCAACGACCACGTCGACGGCAACATCGGCGCCGACAGCGCGCGGATGGGCAGCGGCAACGACCGCTTCGAGTGGGACCCGGGCGACGGCTCGGACACCGTCGACGGCCAGTCCGGCACCGACGCGCTCGACTTCAACGGCTCCAACATCGGCGAGGCGATCCACGTCGCCGGCCACCAGCTCACGCGCAACGTCGCCGCGATCACGATGAACTACACGGTCGAGGGCGTGAACGTGCGGACCCTCGGCGGCGCCGACACCGTCACCACCGGCGACCTCGACGGCCTGAAGACCGTCAACGCCGACGTCGGGGCGTTCGACGGTGGCGACGACGGCGCGGCCGACGACGTGATCGTCTCCGGCACCGACGGCGACGACGAGATCGACCTCGGGGACAACTCGATCACCGCCCCGAGCGGCGCCACCGTGAGCGTCTCCAACCAGCAGCCCCTCGACCGCCTGATCGCCGACGGCGGCCTCGGCGACGACACCGTCGTCCAGACCGGCACCGCGGGCGACGACGCGATCTCCTTCGGCCGCAACGGCGACGCCGTGTTCATCGCCCAGGGCACCTCGCTCGTCAACCTCCGCGCCGAGCACACGCTCATCAAGGGCATGGCGGGCAACGACCTGATCGCCGGCCAGAACGGCGTCGCGGCGATCACGCAGGTCACGCTCGACGGCGGCGCCGGCGACGACGACATTCGCGGCGGCGACGGCGCCGACGCGCTGCTCGGCGGCTCCGGCAACGACCACATCGACGGCAACATCGGCGCCGACACCGCGCTGATGGGCTCCGGCGACGACACGTTCGAGTGGGATCCGGGCGACGGGTCGGACACCGTCGACGGCCAGGGCGGGACCGACTCGCTCGACTTCCACGGCTCCAACATCGGCGAAGAGCTCGTGGCGTCGGCCGACGGGACACATGTCCGCTTCACCCGCAACGTCGCGGCGATCGTCATGGACCTCGACAACGTCGAGGGCATGGTCGTGCGCTCGCTCGGCGGCGTCGACCAGGTGACCGTCGGCGACCTCAGCGGGACCGATATGAAGACCGCCGCCGTCAACCTCGGCGCGTTCGACGGCACGCCGGACGCCACCCCGGACACGGTGACCGTGACCGGCACCGCGAAGCGCGACAACGTCGCCGTCACGAAGGCCGGCGGGCAGGTGCTCGTGAAGGGCCTCCCGACGCAGACGACGATCGCGGGCAGCGACCCGGGCATCGACCTCCTGCGGGTGAACACGCTCGCCGGGGACGACAACGTCACCGTCGCTCCCGACGTCGCGGACCTGATGGCCACGGCCGTCGACCTCGGCAACGACCGCTAGGCGCCCAGCAAAGTTCAGGGTTCGACCCCGAGTGACACCGTCTCGGGCAACAGAGAGGCTCAAACGATGACCAAAGTTGTGACCATCGGTACGGCGCTGCTGGCGTTGCTGCTGGCGGCGTGCGGCGGCGGCTCGGAAGGGTACTCCGAAGCGCCCGAGACGGCGGTCGCCGCGCACACCGCGGTGCCGACGGCGACCGCCGCGCCGGCCAAGACCGCCAAGAGCAGGCCGGACGCCGACGGCGACGGCATCCCCGACGCGGTGACCCTCAAGGGCAGGCTGGGCGACACGCTGACGCTCGAGGGCGCAGGCCTGAACGACGACCACACGAAGTCGAAGATCCGCGTCACCCTGCAGGGCATCAAGGGCCCGTTCCAGGGCTTCAAGGTGGCGAGCAACCGCCAGATCATCGGCGTCACGCTGAAGGTCAAGAACGTCGGCAAGCTCTCCTACGACGATCCGCTGCCCTCCGGCCAGCTGACGGGCGCCAGCGGCGAGTCGGGCAAGCAGACGTCGTTGATTCCGTTCGGCGGCTCCAACCCCTGCGACAACCCGTCGCTGAAGCTCAAGACCGGCCAGTCCAAAAGCGTCTGCATCGCGTTCGAGGTCCCGAGGTCCGACAAGCCGCGGACGTTCGAGTTCGGCACCGACAGCGGGTTCGGCGACACCGGCCTGTGGAAGCTACATTGAAAGCGGCGACGACTCGCGCTGCGCGCTCGCGTCGCTGGGAGCAATCGCCCGGGGGGCGATTCTCCCGGGCGATTTGCCTGTCGATCGCCGCGCTCGCGCTCGCCGCTCCGGCGCGCGCCCAGACCGAGTTCCCGGCGGGCAGCGAGACCGCCGCGAGCGGGATCGTCTCGGCCCGCCTGAGCTGGGACGCGGGCGAGGCGGGACCGGCGAACCCGCGCCTGGAGATCACCCGCAACGGCGGGGTCGCGTTCTCGCGCGCGATCCCGAAGGCCGTCTGCGACGGCTGCGTGCTGGTCCCCGACAGCCACGACGATCTGCGGACCGCCGACCTCGACGGCGACGGCGAGGCCGAGGTGGTCGTCAGCAGCTACACCGGCGGCCTGCACTGCTGCACGATCATGGGCGTCTACGGCCTGATCGACTCCAGCGGCGGCTACAGCGAGCTCGTGCAGGACTGGCAGTCGTCGGGCTTCGAGCTCAAGGATCTCGACCACGATGGCGGCCTGGAGGTCTCCTCGCGCGACATCCGCTTCGAGGACCTCTTCACGTCGCATTTCGCGTCGTTCCCGCCGCCCGCCGTCTTCGAGTACGAGCGCCCGGGGGACCTTCCGCCGAAGCTCACCGACGCCACCACCCGCTTCCCGGCGGTGATCCGCGCCAACGCGGCCGAGGCCAAGCGGATGCTGAGGGGGGTTCCGCGCGGCGACGACAACGGCGAGGGCTACATCTCCGCCTACGTCGCCGACCAGTACATGCTCGGCCACGGCTCGGCCGGCCTGCGCGAGTTCGACCGCCAGGTCAAGCGCGGGGTGCTGGGCAGCCCGAAGGCGGCGAAGCGGTTCCGCAGGCGCATGCTCACGACCCTGCATCGCTACGGCTACCGATGATGCGTGACGTCACGCCGGATGGGCGTTTCCATCCGGCGTGACGGCGTCCCATCATCGGTCGCATGAAGACGAGAACACTGGGGAGCATCGGCCCGCGGGTCTCCGCGCTGGGGCTGGGCGCCATGGGAATGTCCGACCTGTACGGCCCCACCGACGAGGGCGAGAGCATCGCCACGATCCATGCCGCCGTCGACGCCGGCATCACCCTGATCGACACCGGCGACTTCTACGGCGCCGGCCGCAACGAGCTGCTGATCTCGCGCGCGCTGAAGGACCGCAACCGCGACGACGTGGCGATCAGCGTCAAGTTCGGCGCGCTGCGCGACCCGCGCGGCGCGTGGCTGGGGATGGACGGCCGCCCGGCCGCCGTGAAGAGCTTCATCGCCTACACGCTCGCCCGGCTCGGGACCGACCACGTCGACGTCTACCGGATCGCGCGCGTGGATCCGGACGTGCCGATCGAGGAGACGATCGGGGCGATCGGCGAGCTGGTCCAGGCCGGCTACGTCCGCCACATCGGCCTCTCGGAGGCCGGCGCCGACACGATCCGGCGGGCGGCCGCGGTGCACCCGATCAGCGACCTGCAGATCGAGTACTCGCTGCTCTCGCGCGGGATCGAGGACGCGATCCTGCCGGCGGCGCGCGAGCTCGGCATCGGCGTGACGGCCTACGGCGTCCTCTCGCGCGGGCTGCTGAGTGGCCACTGGAGCCCCGGGCGCGAGCTCACGCCGGGCGACTTCCGCTCGTTCAGCCCGCGCTTCCAGGGCGCCAACCTCGAGCGCAACCTCCAGCTGGCGGAGGCGCTGCGCGCGATCGCCGACGCGCACGACGCCACGGTCGCCCAGATCGCGATCGCGTGGGTGCTGGCGCAGGGCGAGGACATCGTGCCGCTCGTCGGCGCCCGCAGGCGCGACCGGCTGCACGAGGCGCTCGGCGCCCTCGGCGTGGAGCTGACCGAGGATGACCTGGCGGTGATCGAGGACGCCGTGCCCGCGGGCGCGGCGGCCGGTAGCCGCTACCCGGAGCCGGCGATGGCCGAGCTCGACAGCGAGCGCTGAGGGGTTCGTTGAAGAATGGTCGGTCCGACTGAGGTGGTGCAGCCGTGGATGCCTCGGGCCGCACGCGACAAGTGATGCGTGCCCCTGGCACGTGAGCGTCGTGGGTGGCTCGAGGCGCCGCGGATGCGCCGCATCAGGCGTACCGGAATTCTTCAACGGGCCCCTGACCCGACATCCCCTCGCGCGTCCGCCGCACCGCGGCGGACGCGCGGCCGATCGGCCACAGCACGAGCAGCGGGAGCGTCACGTCGTCCTCGATGGCGAGCTGTGCGATCTCCTGCATCGGCGGCCACCCGGCCGGCACCAGCGCGACGGCACCCAGCTCGATCAGCTCGCCGAGCGCGGGCGACCCGGTGACGCGCGCCTCGACCGGCTCGACGCGCGCTCCGGCGGCGGCGAGCCGGTTGACGAGCAGGTCGGTGTACGGCGTACCCTGCGCGCTCCACGTGAGCAGCCGCTCGCCGTCGAGCTCAGCCAGCCGCACCGATGCGGCGCGGTCGAGCCGGTGTCCGGCGGGCACGCACAGGATCACCGGCGTTGGCCGCAGCGGCGCGCTGTCGAGCGTCTCGTCGCGCCCGGCCGAGCGCGCGAGCACGAGGTCGAGCTCGCGAGCGCGCAGCAGCGGGCCCATCTCCGCCGGGCGGACCTCGCGGATCGACACCGAGAGGTCGGGGGCGCCGTCGCGCAGCACGCGCACCAGCTCCTCGCGGTCGGCCACGCCGACCGCCGGCGAGACGCCGACGCGGACCGTCCCGGTCAGCCCGCCGCCGACCTCCTGCGCGAGCGCGAACGCCGCGTCGGCGCTCGCCAGCGCGTCGCGCCCGGCGCCCAGCAGCGCCTCGCCCGCGGCGGTCAGCCGCACGTCGTGGGTGGTGCGCTCCAGCAACGCGACGCCGAGCTCGCGCTCGAGCTGGGCGACCGACTTCGAGACCGCCTGCTGGCCGAGGTGCAGCCGCTCCGCCGCGCGCGTGAAGCTGAGCTCCTCCGCGACCGCGACGAACGTGCGGAGATGGCGCAGCTCCGGCATGCGGCCAGGATATGCGCGGCGTGGCCGCCGGGTAGGCCAAGCGTATGCCCCATGCCGCCGCGGTGCCCGAGAACCCGACCGACCTTCCGGGCCGCACACTGCCCCAGGTGCTCAAGCGCACGGTCAGCCAATTCAGCGACGACAAGCTGCCCACCTGGGCGGCGGCGCTGACGTACTACGCCGTCCTGTCGATCTTCCCCGCGCTGCTCGCGCTCGTCTCGATCCTCGGCGTGATCGGCCCGTCGGCCACGCAGCCGCTGATCGACAACCTCTCGACCGTCGCGCCCGGACCGGCGAAGGACATCCTCACCAACGTGCTGAAGAGCCTCGAGTCGGCTCAGGGCGCCTCGACGCTCGCGCTGATCCTCGGCCTCGGCGCGGCGATCTGGTCGGCGTCGGGCTACATCGGGGCGTTCATGGACGCCGCCAACGCGGTCTGGGACGCGCCGGAGGGGCGACCGATCTGGAAGCGCGTCCCGCTGCGGCTTGCGGTCACCTGCGTGATGCTGCTCCTGCTCTCGGGGAGCGCGCTCGCGGTCGTGCTCACCGGGCCGCTTGCGCGCTCGATCGGCAACGTCGTCGGGCTCGGCGACACGTTCGTGACCGTCTGGGGGATCGCGAAGTGGCCCGTGCTGGTGCTGATCGTCTCGTTCATGATCTCGCTGCTGTTCTGGGCCGGCCCGAACGTCAAGCAGCCGGGCTTCCCGTGGGTGACGCCCGGCGGCGTGCTCGCCGTGATCCTGTGGATCGCCGCGTCGCTGCTGTTTGCGCTCTATGTCGCGAACTTCGCCTCCTACAACAAGACCTACGGCAGCCTCGGCGGCGTGATCGTGTTCCTGATCTGGCTCTGGATCACGAACCTGATCATCCTGCTCGGAGCCGAGTTCAACTCCGAGCTGGAGCGCAGCCGTCAGATCGCCGCCGGGCACCCCGCGGACGAGGAGCCATACCTCCCGCTGCGCGACGAGCCCAAGCGCTGAAGCATCTCTCACTGTCCGAGCTCTGACTGAGGCGCTCGCGCGACCCCATGAGCCCTGTATCACGCGATCATGGAATGCGCCCGGCTCCCAAGCAGCGATGGGCAGCCGCCGGAGCTCACGCTCAGCACGTCTCGCATCGGCCACCGACTGGTGGTGGCGGCGGCCGGCGAGGTCGACATCGCATCGGCCGGCGAGCTGCGCGCGGCACTCCACTTCGCCGCCGAATCCGGCGCCGCGGAGATCTGGCTCGACCTCAGCGGCCTGGAGTTCATGGACTCGACCGGGATCACCTCGATCGTCGACGCACGCCGGCAGCTCGACGGGCGCCCGTTTGCGCTCATCTGCCCGGCCGGCCCGGTTCGCCGCGTGCTGGATATCTCCGGCATCGAGCGCGCGATCCCGATCCACGCGAGCCGCGCCGACGCGCATATGGCGCCTTAGCGCCGGCGGCGGGCTGCGCCGCGCAGGCCTTCCAGCCGGTCCGCGCGCTCGCGCCGCAGCGCGAGGGTGCGGGCGCGGAGGGCGGTCGTCTCGAGCAGCAGCGCCTCGAGCTCGCGCGCGCTCCGCGCGGCCGCCTCGCGCGCGGCGGTCAGCGAGGCGAGCAGCTCCGCGCGACGTGCAGGCGAGGGCGCCGGCTGGGGCTCGGGCTCCGGTTCGGCGTGAGCCGGCTCCGGCGGCATCAGCCGCCGCCGCTGGAGCACGATCTCGGCAGCGTCGGCGTCGCCGGCGGGCGCTTCCCCCGCCAGCAGCCAGGTCCCGTCGTCGCGCCGCACGATCTCCCGGCGGCGCGCGAGCTCGGTGAGCGCCGTCGAGACCGTCGGCCGCCGGGCTCCGACCAGCTCGCCGAGCAGCCGGTGCGAGAGCACCAGCGGCAGCGCGACGCCGCCGGGAGCCACGCGACCCCAGCGCTCGGCGAGATGCCAGAAGAACGCGAGCAGCCGGTCCTCGACCTTGTTGAGCTGCGAGATCGCCTGCGTGACCGCGAGCCGCTGCGCGCGCTCGGACAGGCGGTCGACGAGCACCGCCTCGATCTCCGGGTACGCGGCGAGCTGTGCCCCGATGCGCCGGTCCAGCAGCGCGATCCGCACGCGCGACAGCGCGTTCCAGCGGACGCTCACCGGCAGCAGTCGCGGCGCGCCGTCGATCCTCCAAGGCCGGACGATGTCGCCGGGACCGAGCAGCTCCGTGCTGACCGTCGACTGCAGCACGACTTCGCGCGCGAGCATCCCGTCGAGCACGAGCAGCCCGAAGTGCGCGGGATCGGCCTCCTCGAGCCGGCCCCCCTCCCACTCGCCCGTCTCGATCGCGCTCATGCGCACCCGCAGCTCGCGCTCGGCGACGGCGCGCCGCTCCGGCGCCAGCAGGCAGCCCAGCTCCGGGTCGAGATCCAAGAGCAGCCCAACGGAATCCTGCGTGGACCGGCGGACCGCGCTTGAGACCATTTGGAGATCGTACGTCCGCCGTCCATCGCGCCCGCCGAGTCGCGGTCCGTCAGCTGACTGCCGAACGGCGCCCCGGGAGGCGTAGGCTGGGACGAGTGGACGCGGAGCCTCTGGCCGACCCGCCGCTCGACGTGCCCGTGCGCGTAATCGGCATCGCCGCCTCGGCCGGCGGCCTGGAGGCCCTGCGGCGCATCGTCGCCGATCTGCCCGCCGATCTCCCTGCGGCGGTCTGCGTCGTCCTGCACATCCCCGCGACCGGCCGGAGCCTGCTGGCGCCGATCCTGGCTCGCGTGAGCGCGCTTGTCGCGGTCGCCGCCGAGGACGGCGTGCGCCTTCGCCCCGGCGTCATCTACGTCGCCCCCGCGGATCGGCACCTGCTCGTCCACCGCGACACGATCGAGCTCGGCCGCGGGCCGAAGGAGAACGGCGTCCGTCCCGCGGCGGACCCGATGTTCCGCTCGCTCGCGCGCAGCTGGGGCCCCGCGGCGATCGGGGTGATCCTCTCGGGCGCGCTCGGCGACGGGGCCGCCGGCGCCCTCCGGCTGACCGAAGCCGGCGGCACCGTGATCGTGCAGGATCCGAAGACCGCGATGGTCTCCGGGATGCCGGAGAGCGCGATCGCCGCAACGGCGCCCGACTACATCGTCGGGGTCAGCGAGATCGGCGCTCTGCTGGAGCGGCTCGTTCGCAGCGGCGCCCACGCGCTCTCCAGCGGCGAGAACCGCGAGGGGGCGGCCGGATGAGCGATGTCGCCGACGCGCCCGCGTTCGAGGCGCTGCTCGAATTCCTCAAGCGCACGCGCGGCCTCGACTTCACGGGCTACAAGCGCGCGAGCCTCGAGCGCCGCTTCCGCCGCCGGATGGACGTGGTCGGCTGCCCGAGCTACGGCGACTATCTCGACTATCTCGAGGTCCACCCGAACGAGTACGAGCAGCTGTTCGAGATGCTGCTGATCAACGTCACGGAGTTCTTCCGCGATCCGGCCGCATGGAACGACCTGCAGGAGCACGTCCTGCCGGGCCTGCTCGAGCGGAAGTCCGACGACGACCCGATCCGCGTCTGGAGCGCCGGCTGCGCCAGCGGCCAGGAGGCGTACACGGCCGCGATCGTGCTGGCCGAGACGGTCGGCGCCGAGGCGCTCCGCGAGCGCGTGAAGATCTACGCCACCGACATCGACGAGGATGCCCTCTCGCAGGCGCGGCTCGCGGTCTACACCGCCAAGGAGGTCGAGAGCGTCCCCGGGCCGCTGCGCGAGCGCTACTTCGAGCGCAGCGACCAGCGCTGGGCGTTCCGCAAGGACCTCCGCCGCGCGGTCATCTTCGGTCGCAACAACCTCGTCCAGGACGCCCCGATCTCGCGGCTGGACCTGCTGATCTGCCGCAACACGCTGATGTACCTGAACGCGGAGACCCAGGCGCGCATCCTGCGCCACTTCCACTTCGCGCTGCGCGCCGACGGCGTGCTGATGCTCGGGAAGTCCGAGATGATGGTCTCGCACCGCGACCTGTTCGCCGCGGTCGACCTCAACAAGCGGATCTTCAGAAAGCAGCCGCGCGACTCGCTGCAGGCGCGCGCGCAGGGCTTCTCCAACAGCGACGCCGAGCTGCCGGCGGCCGGCGACGAGCGCGGAACCCGCGACGCGGCCCTGGAGCTCGGGCCGCACCCGCTGGTGATCGTGTCCGGCAGCGGGCGTCTGACGTTCGCCAACCTCGCGGCGCGCGCGCTGTTCCAGCTCGCGCTCGACGATCTCGGCCGCCCGTTCGCCGAGCTGCCGCTCGCGCACCGGCCGGTCGAGCTGGCAGCGCCGATCGAGCTGGCGCTGCGCGAGCGCCGGCGGGTGGCGGTCGGCGAGGTGGCGTTCGCGCCGGAGCGCGGCGAGGCGCGGCGGCTGGACATTGCGATCTCCCCGCTGCTCTCCAGCGGCAACTCGGTCCTCGGGGCGAGCGTGGTGTTCGAGGACGTCTCGCGCTACGCCGCGCTCCAGGGCGAGCTGGAAGGCAACCGGCGCGACCTCGAGCTGGCCTACGAGGAGCTGCAGTCGACGATCGACGAGCTGGAGACGACCAACGAGGAGCTCCAGTCGGCCAACGAGGAGCTGCAGACCACCAACGAGGAGCTCCAGTCGACCAACGAGGAGCTCGAGACGATGAACGAGGAGCTCCAGTCGACCAACGAGGAGCTCGAGACGATCAACGACGAGCTGCGCGAGCGCACCGGCGAGCTCAACCAGGTCAACGACTTTCTGGAGGCGATCCTCACCTCGCTCGGCCTCGGCGTGGCCGTCCTGGACTCACACCAGCGCGTGCAGATCTGGAACCACCGGGCCGAGGACCTGTGGGGCCTGCGGCGCGACGAGGCGGTCGACCGCCACTTCCTCGGCCTCGACATCGGGCTGCCGTCCGAGCAGCTCGCGGCGCCGCTGCGCGCGGTCCTGGCCGGCGCGCAGGAGCGCGAGTCGCGCGTGCTGGACGCCGTCAACCGGCGCGGCCGCCCGATCCTGATCCGCGCGACCTTGCTGCCGCTGCTGAACCCGTCGGGCTCGGACGGCAACCGGATCCAGGGCGCGATCGTGCTGATGGAGAGCCAGGGCGCGGAGGACGGGCATCCGCTCACGGTCAGCCCTGAGACGCCGTCGTGACTGGACGTGGCGCAGCCTGGGAAGGTCGCAGGCCCATGAGCGAAGACGAGATCCGGGCGCGGATCCGCGCCGCCGAGCGGCGTGCCGCCGCGGCGGCCGAGCGGACCGCAGAGGCCCACGAGCACGCGGCTGCCGCGCACGAGCGCCACGCTGACGTCGCGGCGGAGATCGGCGAGAACATCGAGGACGCCCAGCGCTCTCGCGAGCTCGCGCAGCGCCTGCGCGCGACGGCGCGCAGCGATCGCCGGATCGCCGCGCGCGGGCGCCGCGACGACAGCTAGAACGGCTGTTCGGCGTACTGCTGCAGCGCCGCGATCGAGCGCGTGAGGACGCGCGAGACCTGCATTTGCGAGATGCCGAGCAGCGCGGCGATCTCGCGCTGCAGGAGGTCCTCACGGAAGCGCAGCGTAACGATCAGGCGATCGCGCGCCGGCAGCCGGTCGAGCAGCGAGTCGACCGCGACGGCGTCCTCGACGGCGGCGAAGCCCTGCTCCTCGGTCGTCGCAAGCATGCGCGGCTCCTCGCCGGCGTTATCGCCCTGGGGGCGGTCGAGCTCGATCGGGCGATGGGCGGTGTCGCTGGCCAGCGCCTCCAGCACCTGCTCGACCTCCGCGCCGAGCGCGTCGGCGAGCTCGGCCGGCGTCGGCGCGCGTCCCAGGCGGCCGGTCAGCTCGTCGCTGGACCGCTCCACCTTCACGGCGAGCTCCTGCAGCTCGCGAGGGACGTGCACCGGCCACCCGAAGTCACGGAAGTAGCGCTTGATCTCGCCGAGAATCGTCGGCGTCGCGAACGAGGTGAACGCGGTGCCCTGATCGGGATCGAACCGGTCGACGGCCTTGACGAGCGCGAGTGAGGCGACCTGCAGCAGATCCTCTCTCTCGGCACCCGCCGGGTAGCGGCGGGCGAGGTGGCGGGCCAGCGGCATGAAGCGCTCTATCAGCGCGTCACGGATCGCGGGGTCGCGGTCGCGCCGCAAGCGCCGGAACAGCGCGTGCTCCTCGCCGCGCCGGCAGGTGAGGGTGAGGGTGAGGGGGGCCACGTCGTTGCTTTGCTCGCCACCGCGCTTCGTTCATGCCTCACGGGCGGCGCGCCGTCACTGGTCTGACCGTGAGGTCCAGGCAGCCGAACGCGAACACGCCGAGCACCCCGGCGCCTCCGAACATGCCGGTGGACTCGCCATCGGCACGGTGGCCGGAAACCCGCGCGGGTACGGACCGTGACACGGAGGGCGCGGTGTGACGGGGCGGCGGTCGATGGGTATGGCGGCCCCGTGCCCACCCTGCCTGAGCCCCGCGGCGCCGCGAGCGCCGCGCTGCTGTCGTCCCTGCGCGAGCCGGCGTCGTCGCTGGCCGCGCCGGCTCCCGACGACGCCGAGGACCTGCAGCTCGCGCTGTACTGCTGCTACGAGCTGCACTACCGCGGCTTCGAGGGCGTCGACGAGCGGTGGGAATGGGAGCCGTCGCTGCTCGCGTTCCGGGGCGCGCTGGAGCGCGAGCTCGAGGCCGAGCTGCGCGACGTGGCCGGCGAGCCGGATGCTGCCGTCGAGCCGGGGGACATCGACGTCGCGCTGCGCGCGCTGGCGCACGCCGACGACGCGCCATCGCTCTCGAAGCACGTCGAGCGCGCCGCGAAGCTGTGGCAGGTACGCGAGTTCATGGTTCATCGCTCCGCCTACCAGCTCAAGGAGGCGGACCCGCACTCGTGGGCGATCCCGAGGCTGTGGGGCGGGCCGAAGGCGGCGCTCGTGGAGATCCAGGCCGACGAGTACGGCGGCGGCCGGCCCGAGCGCGTGCACGCGGAGCTGTTCCGCCGCGCGATGGTCGCCGTCGGGCTGGACGGAGCGTACGGCGCGTACCTGGACGTGATCCCGGGAGTGACGCTGGCGACCGTGAACCTGATGTCACTCCTCGGCCTGCACCGGCGGCTGCGTGGCGCGCTGGTCGGCCACCTCGCGCTGTTCGAGATGACCTCGGCGATCCCGAACCGCCGCTACGCCGCTGGCTTGCGGCGACTCGCGTTCGGCGGCGACGCGACGGCGTTCTTCGACGAGCACGTGGTCGCCGACGCGGTGCACGAGAGCATCGCCGCCGTCGACCTCGCCGGAGGCCTCGCGCGCCAGGAACCGGCGCTGGCCGCCGACATCGTCTGGGGAGCCCGGGCCCTGCTCGCGCTCGAGGGCCGCTGGGCCGCACACGTGCTCGCCGCGTGGACGGACGGCGAGTCGTCGCTGCGCAGCGGCGCGGCCGTCGCCGCATGAACGAGCGCGAGCTGCGAGCCGGCTTCGACGTCCGCCAGCCGCTCACCATCGGGCTCGAGGAGGAGGCGATGCTCCTCGACCCCGGGACCCTCGACCTCGCGCCGGTGGCTGCCGAGATCGTCGGCGACGCCTCAACCGGCTCGCCGCCTCTCGCCGGCGCCCGCGCCGCGGTCGCGGCCGGCGCCAAGCTCGAGCTTCCCGCGTCGCAGGTCGAGCTCGTGACCGCGCCGTCGAGCACCGTGGCGGCCGCGATCGGCGCGCTCGCGGCCGGCCGCCGCGCGCTCGCCGCCGCCGCGAGCGACCTCGCCCTGCCCGCCGTCGCCGGCACGCACCCGTTCGCGGCCCCGCTCGGCGAGCTCAACGTCGGCCCGCGCTACGACGCGATCCTCGCCGAGTACGGCGACGCGGCCCGCGCGCAGCTGGTGTGCTCGCTGCAGGTGCACGTCGCGGTCGGCGGAGCCGAGCGAACGCTCGCGGTCTACAACGCGCTGCGCGGCCACCTGCCGGAGCTTGCCGCGCTCGCCGCCAACGCGCCGTTGCATGCCGGCCGCGACACGGGCTGCGCGTCCGTGCGTCCGCTGATCGCCGCGCTGCTCCCGCGCCAGGGCGTGCCGCCGGCGCTGGAGTCCTGGGCCGCGTTCGCGTCGGCGCTGCGCTGGGCCGGCATCCCGGACGCGCGCACGTGGTGGTGGGAGCTGCGCCCGCACCCGGCGTTCGGCACGCTCGAGCTGCGCGTGCCCGACGCCCAGACGACGCTCGAGGACGCCGCCGCGGTCGCCGCGGTCGCGCATGCGCTGGTCGCCTGGCTCGCGGAGCGCCACGACGGCGGCGAGCCGCTCGGCGCGCCGGCGACCTGGCGGATCGCCGAGAACCGCTGGGTGGCGCTCCGGCATGGGCTCGACGGCACCTTCGCCGACCTGGAGACGGGCAGCCGCCTCCCGGTCCGCGACGTCCTGCGCGGGCGGCTCGAGGACCTGGCGCCGGCGGCCGAGCGGCTCGGCTGCGCGGCCGAGCTCGCGAGTGCGGCGGCGCTGATCGAGGCCAACGGCGCGGTTCGGCAGCGCGAGGTCGCGGCCAAGAGCGGGCCGGCGGGAGTCGCCCGCTGGCTTGCGGACCGGTATTCGAGCGCCTGAGCGCCCGCCTTCAGCGCGACTCGACGGCGCTCGGGCAGCGGAAGCGGATCAGATTGTGCGTCCCGTCGCAGAACGGCCGCTGCCGCGACTTCCCGCAGCGGCACAGCGCGATCGTGTCGCGTCCCGGGTCGATCTCGTTGCCGTCCTGGTCGACGATCCGGAACTCGCCGCGCACGATCAGCGGGCCGTCCCGGTACGGGGTGATGACGGTCTCGTCCATCGCTGTCCTCATGCCTCGCCGACGCGCCCGCGCAACACGAGCACCTCCTCGTCGCGCTGATCCGGCGCCAGCAGCCCGCGTTCGACCAGCGCCTCGCCCCGCGCCGCCTCGGCGAGCATCCAGGTGTCCGAACGCGGGCGAAAGACGCCGGGCAGGACGATCTCCATGCCGCCGCCCTACCCACTGTCGTCCACCTTGATCCCCAGGCGCGCCGCGAGCAGCGGCGCCAGCCCGGCGAGCTGGACCGAGTCGATGATCGCGCCGCGCAGCTCGCCGCGCGGCGCCTCCAGTTCCGCCGAGCGGAAGTCCACGCTCGACAGCCGCGCCTGCTCGAGCTCCACCTGCCGCATGCGCGACCCCGCGAAGCGCAGCTGCCGCAGCGTCGCGCCCGAGAAGTCGGCCTCGTCGAGCACGCAGTCGTCGAACGCCGCGCGCGCCAGCACAGCCCCGCGGAAGCTCGCGAGATCCAGCCGGCAGCCACGGAAGAGGACGTCGTCGGCCTCGATCTCGGCCAGCGTCACGCCGGTCATCCGCGCCCGCTCGAACACGACGCGCCGCAGCCGGGCGCCCGTCCAGTCCGCGTTCGCGAAGTCCCCCTCGCGAACCAGCACGTCGGTCAGCGCGAGCGACCGCAGGCGCGACCCGGCGAGGCCGGCGCCGCTCACGACGCAGCGCGCGACCCGCCCGCCGGCCGCACGCACGGCGCCCAGCTCGACGCCGTCGAGCCGCGCGTCCTCGATCTCGAACCCGGTCGCGAGCTCCGAGCCCGCCCACGCGCCGAGCTCCGCCTCCTCGATGTCGGGCGCCTCGGGCCACACGCCGGCGAGCCTACCTAGGCTCCAGGCCAGTGAGGATCACGTTCGCCGAGACGAGCCCGGGCACCGTCTACAAGTCCCTGCGCGACGACGTCGCGTTCCCGTACGTGACGCTCGCCGACGGCCCGGGCTACGAGGAGGTCCACGCCGACGGCGCCCCCGAAGGTCGCGGCGGCGTGATCCTGATCGAGCCGTTCGACGAGCGCCTGCTGTCCGAATGGCACGAGCTCCGGCGACAGCGCTCGACCCGGCGCGGCTACCTCGGGTCGCGCCTGCTGCGCGGCGAGCCCGGCTACGTCGCGATCGTCCGCTGGTCCAGCCCGCTGATGCACGCCCGCGCCGCGCGCGAGATCGACACGCCCTTCACGTCGCAGGCGGCGCTGTACCTGCCCGCTTAGCGCGGACGTTCCGGGCCGCGGACGATGGCGAGCAGGCCGGAGGCGAGGAAGCCGCCGAGGGCGATGGCAAAGGCGAGGGGCATGTACGAGGAGGACGCCCGCGCCGCCTTCGTGCTCCCTCACCCCCAGCGGAAGCCGGCGGGATTCGGCGCGGGGAGCGGGCTCAGGGGGAGCCCGTCGCCGAGCGACGGCTCGTTGTAGGCGCTCGGCGCGATGTCGTTGGGCGCGTCGGGATGGAACATCGAGGAGAGCAGCTGCGTCTGGCCGCGGCCGACGCCGAGCTCGCCCATCCCGCCGCTGTACATGGCGATCCCGTTGCGCTCGCAGTGCTCGTAGATCGCGAGCAGGCCGGCGAGGCTGCCGATCCGTGACGGCTTGATGTTGACCGTCCGCAGCGCGCCGATGTCGGCGACCTCGTGGATCGGCGCGTCGAGCGACACGCGCCCCGCGTGCGGCGCCATCAGCTCCGTGATCGCCGGCAGGTCGTGCGGGTCCTCGAGCAGCGCGTCCGGGAAGCGCTCGAGCACGTGCTCGTACATGCGCGCGAGCGCCGCCTCGTCCTCGACCTCGATCCCGTAGCGGCCCTTGAAGTCGACGATGTCCACGCACCCGGTCTGGGCCAGCGCATCGACCAGTTCGGGCGTCCAGCGCCAGTCCGCGTCGACCTTGATGCGCAGCCCCGGATAGCGCGACAGCCGCGCCTGCAGCGTGTCGAACGACGGCGGGTCGCCGAGCCCGAGCGAGTTCACGAACCGCAGCGGCCGCGGCGTCCGCCCCAGCAGCTCCGCCAGCGGCCGCTGCGCCTGGCGCACCGCGAGGTCCAGCGCCGCCGACTCGAACGCCCAGCGCCGGTAGCGGTGCATCGGCTCCCAGAACGGCGTCTCAGCCCACAGCGAGAGCGAGCCGAGGCGCTCGCAGAACGAGCCGAGCGTCCAGGAGCCCGCGAGCGGGAGCTCAGGCGGCTCGGCGAACGGCGGGAACTCGCCGCCGAACGGCGAGACGTCCTCGCCGAGTCCCTCCGCTCCCCCGCCGAGCAGCCTGAGCTGCATCGTCTCGCGCTCGTAGCCGGACGTGAGCAGCTCGGTCTCGTAGGCCTCCACGGCGAGCGGCAGCTCGAAGATCGCCTCCACGACGTCAAGTATGCAAAGTGATGCGCTGCTCCACGACTCCGCGCTCCGCGCGTCAGGTCCACAGCGCCGGGTAGACGCTGCTCCCGAACACGAAGCCGGTCGCGACGTCGCGCGGCGCGGGCAGCAGCCGCTCCACGAGCTCGTCCGGGTCCAGCGCGAGATCGTCGGCGAGCGCGGCGACGGCGGGCGGCGGCGGGGTCGCGATCGAGGCCAGCCGCGTGCGCGCATGCAGGTGATCGGAGCGCGTATCCAGCGGCAGCGACCCCGCGGCGGCAAGCAGGGTGAGCAGCTCGGCGTCCTGGCCTTGCGGCGGCGCCGGGCGGCGGATGAGCGCGCGTACGCGGGCGATCCGGGCTCCGAGCTGCGCCTCCGGCGTGGGCGCGCCGTGCGCCAGCAGCCCGCGCTGCGTGAGCGCCCACAGCGCCGAGTCGTGCCGGCGCAGGCCGCCGGGGTGTGCGCGGCCCACGACGCGCGCGACATGGCGGGTCAAGCGCCGCGGCGCGCCGAGCGAGAGCAGCGCGACCTCCTCGGCCAGGCTGAGCCGCGGCTCGACCGGCGGCGGCACGGGGGCCGGGCCGGCGCTGAACGCCTCCAACGTGCGCTGCGGGATCCGCATCGACGCGGAATATCCGCGCGGGCTCCGGAGCCGGCAATCGGGGAGCACCCCCGGTCTTAAGACACGCGACGCTGACGGACCGCGCGGCGGCGGTCATGGGCGCGCGAGAGCACGCGGCGCGTCGCGGGATCCTGGGCCACCTCGGGGACCCCGAGGTCCCAGAACGCGCCCGACGCGGGCACCTCGCCGTCGACCGTGGGGCAGTGGATGAGGGTCGTTGCCTCACCCGCACGTGCGTTCGCGAGAGCCCGCTCGAGCTGCTCCGGGCACTCCGCGCGGACGCCCGCGCAGCCGAGCGCCGCGGCCAGCGCCGCGTAGTCGGCGTCGACGCCGAAGCGGTTGCCGTCGCTCGTGCCGGCGGTGACGCGCGCGAGCGCGTCGATGCTTCCGAACCCGCCGTTGTCGAGCACGACTATCGTCGCCTTCAACCGCTGCTCGGCGGCCGTCGCGAGCTCGGCCGGGGCCATCAACAGGCTGCCGTCGCCGACGATCACGAACACCTCCGGGCCCGGCCCCTCGTGCATGCGGAATCCCAAGCGCCGCGGGGAGCTCGTGGCCCATGCACGAGAAGCCGAACTCGAGGTGGGCATGGCCGCCCGGAGGAACGTTCCACAGCTTCAACAGGTCGCCCGGCGCCCAGCCGGCGGCGGCCACCACCCAGTCCCCGGCCCGGGCGGCCGCGTTGACGGTGGCGTACACGGCCGCGCGCGTGAAGCCCTCGCCCGAAGCCGGCGCCGGCGGCGACGCCGCGGCGACCCACGTGCGCTTGCGCGCGACCCGGTCGCGCAGCGCCTCCAACGCGAGCCTTGCATCCGCCACCAGTGGCGTCGCCGCCAGCTTGTGCGCGTCGGCCGAGCACACGTTGATCGCGAGGACGCGTGCACCGGAGAACAGCGTCAGCGACCCGGTCGTGAAGTCGGTCAGGCGCGTGCCGGCGCAGATCACCACGTCCGCAGCGGCCGCGGCAAGGTTCGCGTCCGCGGTGCCGTTCACGCCGATCCCGCCGAGGTTCAGCGGTCCCGGCGCCATCGTCCCCTTGCCCGCCGACGTCTCGGCCACGGGGATGCCGGCCGCCTCCGCCAGCTCCGCGAGCGCGGCCTCGGCCGCCGAGTAGCGCACGCCGCCGCCGGCGATCAGCAGCGGCCGCGCGGCGGTCTCCAGCAGCGCGACGGCGGCGCGCAGCTCCTCCTCGGCCGGCGGGCGGCGGGCGACGAGCCACGTGCGCGGCTCGAAGAACTCGGCCGGCCAGTCGTAGGCCTCGGCGAGCACGTCCTGGTGCAGCGCAACCGTGACCGCGCCGGTCTGGGCGGGGTCGAGCAGGACGCGTAGCGCGGAAGGCAGCGCGGTCAGCAGCTGCTCGGGCCGCGCGACGCGGTCGAAGTAGCGCGAGAGCGGCCGGAACGCGTCGTTGACGGACACGTCGCCCGCCGCCGGATCCTCGAGCTGCTGGAGCACCACGCCCGAGCGCCGCGTCGCGAACGTGTCGGCGGGCAGGAGCAGGACCGGCAGGCGGTTGACCGTCGCGGTCGCCGCACCGGTGAGCAGGTTCGCCGCGCCCGGCCCGATCGACGCCGTGCAGGCCAGCGCCTGCAGCCGCCGCGCGGCCTTCGCGTACCCGAGGGCGGCGTGGACCATCGCCTGCTCGTGGCGGGGGGTGAGCAGCGGAAGGCCGGCGCCCTCCTGCGCCAGCGCCTGCCCGAGCCCGAGCACGTTGCCGTGCCCGAAGATGCCCCACAGCGCGGGGATCGCGCGGCGGCGCTCGCCGTCGCGCTCGGACCACTGCGCGGCGAGCCAGCGCACGAGCGCCTGGCCGACCGTGAGCCGGACGGTGACCTCGCGGACGCGGGCGAGCATCACTGCGCCGTCCATCCCCCGTCGACCCTCAGGCTGCAGCCGGTCAGCGCGCCCGCGGCCGGCGACGCCGCGTAGACCGCCGCGGCGGCGACCTCCTCGGCGGTCGCGAGACGGCCCAGCGGGATGCGAGCGAGGATCTCCTCGCCCTCGGCCTCCAGGAACGGCGCGGTCATCGCGGTGGCCACGAACGTCGGCGCGATCGAGACCACGCGCACGCCGCGCGGCGCGAGCTCGACGGCGAGCGCGCGCGTCATCCCCTCGACCGCGTGCTTGGTCGCGCAGTAGACGCTGCGGCGCGGCGCGCCGACGTGGCCCATCTGCGACGAGAGGAACACGATCGCGCCGCCGGAGGGCGGCATCCGGCGGACCGCCTCCTGCGCCGCCTGCAGCCCGGCGCGCACGTTGAGCGCCCACAGACGGTCCGCGGTCGCGAGGTCGATCGCGTCGAGCGGCTGCGGGACGTTCGTCCCGGCGGCGCACACGAGGGTGTCGACCAGCCCGGTCTGCGCGAACGCGTCGCGCAGCGCGGCGGGGTTGGTCACGTCGCACGGCAGCGCGTGCGCCTCGGCGCCCAGCGCCCGCACGTCGGCGGCGACGCGGTCGAGCGCCTCGGCGCCGCGCGCGAGCAGCGTCACCGCCGCGGCGCCCGCGGCCGCGAACGCGCAGGCGATCGCCGCGCCGATGCCGCGGCCGGCGCCGGTCACGAGCACGCGCTGCCCGTCCAGCCGGAAGCTCACTGGGCCGCCTCCAGCCGCATCTCGGCCGTGCGGGCGTGGCCCGCGAAACCCTCGGCGTGCGAGATCGCGGCCACCGCGGGCGCGACCGCGCGCGTGCCGCGCGGCGTCATCCGCTGGTACGTGCACGTCTTCAGGAACGTGCCGACCCACAGGCCGCCGGTGAAGCGCGCGGCGCCGAGCGTGGGCAGCACGTGGTTGGTTCCCGCCGCCTTGTCGCCGTACGCGACGGTCGCCTCGGCGCCCAGGAAGAGCGCCCCGTAGTTGCGCAGCCCGCGCAGGTAGGCGTCGAGCTTGGGCTCGTCCACGTGGACCTCGAGGTGCTCGGGCGCGTAGCGGTCGGCGAGCCGCATCGCCTGCTCGTCGTCCTCTACGACCACGACCGAGCCGTGGTCGCGCCAGGCGGCGCCCGCGATCGCGCGCGTCGGCCACACCGGCAGCAGCTCCTCGATCGCGGCGAGCACCGCGCGCGCGACGGGCTCGGAGGTCGAGATCAGCAGCGAGGGGGACGTCGGTCCGTGCTCGGCCTGGCCGAGGAGGTCGGCGGCGACGCGCACCGGGTCGGCGGTGCGATCGGCGATCACGGCAATCTCGGTCGGGCCGGCCGGCAGATCGATGCCGACGGTCCCGTAGAGCTGGCGCTTGGCCTCGGCGACGTAGGCATTGCCGGGCCCGACCAGCATGTCGGCGGGCTCCGCGCCGCAGAGGCCGAACGCCATCGCGGCGAGCGCCTGGACGCCGCCGAGGCAGAGCACCTGATCGGCGCCTGCGGCGGCGATCGCGGGGAGCATCGCGGCGTCGATCCCGCGGCCGTCGCGCGGCGGCGCGCAGGCGGTGACGCGGGTCACGCCGGCCACCTTCGCGACAGCGACGGTCATCAGCGCCGAGGCGAGCATCGGGTAGCGGCCGCCCGGCACATAGGCGCCGACCGCGGCGACCGGGATGTGCCGGTGGCCGAGCGTGACGCCGGGCAGCGTCTCCAGCTCGAGCTCGCGCAGCGTCTCCTTCTGTGCCCGGGCGAAGCCGCGCACCTGCTCGAGCGCGAACGCGACGTGGCGGGCGAGCTCGGGGTCCAGCTGTGCGGCAGCCTGGCGCAGCTCGCCGGGCTCGACCACGAAGCTCGGCGGAGACCAGCCGTCGAGCTCGTCCGAGTAGCGGCGCACGCCGCGCTCGCCCTCGCGCTCGATCGTGGAGAGCATCTCCGACACGCGCGTGCGCACCTCCCCCGACGCGGCCGCCGCGTGCCACGGCGCGTACTTGAGGAAGCGCTCGTTCACGCGACGATCCCCTCGGGGACGCGGCCGGCGAGCACGTCCAGGACGGCGCCGGTCGCGCGGCGGGTCATCTCGCGCACGGAGCGGTCGCTGAGGCCGCCGACGTGCGGAGTGAGCACGACGTTGGGGAGCGTGAGCAGCCGCGAGCTGCGCGGCGGCTCCTCCGTGAAGACGTCCAGCGCGGCGGCGCGAATCGCGCCGGCCTGCAGCGCGTCGGCGAGCGCGTCCTCGTCGATCAGCCCGCCGCGGGCAGTGTTGACGACCACGGCCCCGGGCTTCAGGCGCCCGAGCCGTTCGCGGTCGAGCAGGCCGCGCGTGCCGGTCTCCAGCGGCAGGTGGAGCGAGACGACGTCGCTGTCGCGCAGCAGCGACTCGAGGTCGACCCGCCGGGCGCCGGGAGCGGGCGCCGGAGGACTCGGATCGCACACGAGCACGTTGACCGGGAAGCCGCTCAGCCGCCGGTGCACGAGCTGCCCGATCGCCCCGTAGCCGACGAGCCCGACGGTCGCCCCGCTCAGCTCCCACGGCGTCGCCGCGCCGGTGCGCGACCAGGTGCCCTGCCGGACCGCCCGGTCGTGCTCGGGCACGCGTCGCAACGCGGCCAGCATCAGCGCGACCGCGTGGTCGGCCGTGCTGGCCGCGTTGACCCCCGGAGTCGTGCACACGGCAATCCCGCGCCGGGTCGCGGCCTCGACGTCGATCGAGTCGGTGCCCACGCCGACCCGAGCGATCACCCGCAGCCGGTGCGCCTGCGCGAGCACGTCCGCGTCGAACGGATCCGTCGACACGATCGCCGCCACGACGCCGTCCAGCAGCCCGATCAGCTCACCGGGCGTGCGCTGCGCACGCTTCGGCGCGAACCTCAGCTCCAGCCCAGCGGCGGCCAGCCGGCCGCCGGTCGCGGGATCGTCGCGCTCGAAGTCCGGCCACGTGATCAGGATCGTTCCGCGCATCCGAGGGAAGTGATCCAATCACCGGACGAGTCCGGTGGACAAGGCACAGATCTGTCCGTCAGCCTGCGCGGCGCGCGGTGAGGCCGCCGTCGACCGTGAGCGTGGCGCCCGTGACGTAGCTGGCGTCGGGCGAGGCGAGGAAGGCGATCGCGGCAGCGATCTCGTCGGGCTCGGCGATGCGACCGAGCGCGACGGCGGCCCGCATCGCGTCCGCACCCGAGCGTGCGATGCCGTCGCGGAGCAGGCGGGTGTCGGTGAAGCCCGGGCAGACGCAGTTGACGCGGATGCCGTGCGGGCCGTAGTCGAGCGCGAGGCTGCGGGTGAGGCCGGCGAGGCCCGCCTTCGCGGCGGCGTACGGGAAGAAGCCGGGGAGCGTCGCGTGGGCGTGGATCGACGAGACGTTCACGATCGCGCCCTGCCCGGCCGCCAGCATGTGCGCAAGGACGTGCTTGGCGGTGAGCCAGGCGGCCTTCAGGTCGACCGCGAAGAAGGCGTCCCACTGCGCCTCGGTCATGGCGGTCGGGTCGTAGGTCGCATTCACGCCCGCGTTGTTGACGAGCACGGTGGGCGGGCCGAGGCGCTCCGCGCAGGCGTGCACGAGCGCCCGGACCGCGCGCTCGTCGCCGACGTCGGCGAGGACGAACCGCGCGTCCGGGCCGAGCTCGGCCTCGGCGGCGCGACCGGCCTCCGGATCGCGTCCGCAGAACGCGACGCGATGGCCGCCGGCGAGCAGCCGCCGCACCGTGGCAAGCCCGATCCCGCGCGTGCCGCCGGTCACGAGTGCGATGCGAGACATATAATCACCGTATCAGTGCACGTGGAGATCGTCACACGCGACGCCGACGAGCTCGGCGAAGGGCCGGTGTGGCTACCGGACACGGCGGAGCTGCTCCGCGTCGACATCGCGCGGGGCGAGATCGTTGCGCGGGGGGAGATCGTTGCACGGCGGGAGGTCGCGGGCCGCGACGCCGCGGGCGGCAACGCCGCGGCCGGCAACGCCGCGGCGCGCGAGCGGCGGCGGGCGCTCGGTGCTCCGGTCGGCTTCGTACTGCCGGTCGCCGGCGGCGGGTTCCTCGCCGGCGCCGGCCGCACGCTCGTGCGGCTCGCGAGCCTCGGCGCGCAGCCGGAGCCTCTCGCCGAGGTCGAGCGCGGGCGGACGCGCAACCGGTTCAATGACGCCGCGTGCGACCCGTGCGGGCGCCTGTGGGCGGGCACGATGTCGACCACGCGCGAGCCGGGTGCCGCCGCGCTCTACCGCCTCGAGCCGGGCGGCGAGCCGGTCGTCGCGCTCGCCGGCGCCACGGTCTCCAACGGGCTCGACTGGAGCCTCGACGCGACCCGGCTCTACTACGTCGACTCGGTCACTCAGCGGATCGACGCGATCGACTACGACGTCGACCGCGGCCAGCTCGGAACCCGCCGCCCATTCGCGCCGATCGAGCCGGGCGACGGGCTCCCGGACGGGCTGTGCGTGGACGCCGAGGGCGGCGTCTGGCTCGCGCTGTTCGGCGGCGGCGCGATCCGCCGCTACCGGCCGGACGGCGCGCTCGACGCCCACATCCCGCTCCCGGTCACGCACCCGACCAGCCTGGCGTTCGGCGGCGAGGACCTCGCCGACCTCTACGTCACCTCCGCGCACCGCCACGGAAGCGACGGCTCACTGCTGCGGCTGCGTCCCGGGGTGTGCGGACGCCCATCGACGCCGTTCGGCGGCGCGTGACGCGCGCTCGGGGCCCGCACTCGCGTGGCGGGCCGGCACCCGCGTCGCGGGCCGCGGCCGCGTGGCGGGGGCCGCGTACGCCGTGTGCCTCAGGCCGCGCGGGCGACCTTGCGGGCGTGCTCGTGCAGGTAGCCCTCGATGGTGTCGAGGTGCTCGCGCATCGCGGTTCGCGCCCGGGCGCCGTCGCGGGCCTGGACGGCGCCGAGGATCGCCTGGTGCTCCGGGATCGCGCGCGTGCGGCGGTAGGCCGGCCGGGCCAGCGGATAGCGGGCGGCGAGCAGCGCGTCGTCGATCCGCTTCACGAGCGCGGCAAGCGGGGCGTTGCCGGTCGCCTCGACGAGCGCGACGTGGAACGCGACGTCGGCCTCGTGGTACGCGCGCTCCTGCTCGCGCGCGGGCCGCAGAGCGAGCGCGGCGACCATCGCCTCGAAGCGATCCTCGAGCGCGCCGATGCGCTCACGCGTCGCGCGCTCGGCGGCAAGCCCGGCCGCCTCGGTCTCGATGATCCGGCGGCACTCGAGGTACTCGCCCAGCAACCGGTCGGCATCCGGCCCGGCGAGCGCGGCGGCGAGGACGTCGACGTCGAAGAGATCCCATGCCTCGCGCGAGTTGACCGTCGTGACGCTGCCGTGCTTGACCGTCACCAGACCGCGCTCCTCGAGCGCGCGCAGCGCCTCTCGGGCGACGCCGCGACTGATGTCGAAGCGCTCGGCCAGCGCGACCTCGCGCGGCAGCACGGCGCCGGGCGGCAAGCGGCCGGCGACGATGTCGCCGGCGAGGTCCATCATCGCCTGGCGATGCCTGCGCATGCCAGAGAGCCAATCACATGATCAATCCCGGGTCAACGCAGGCGCCGGAGCGGGCGGTATCCTTACTAGGCCGCAACCTCAAAGCGATGAGCGACTCCCTTTCCAGCCCGGCGCGCCTGCAGCGCTCGCTCTCGGGCCTCGAGCTCGCCCTGACCGGCCACCGGCGCGACGTGCGCCAGCGGCTGCGGGTCAGCGACGAGGAGCTGACCGTGCTGCTACATCTCGCACACCACGGCGGCTCCCGCCAGCCGCGCCTGACCGCGCTCACCGGCCTGTCGCGGAGCGGCACGGGCGCGCTCGTGCAGCGGCTCGAGCAGGCCGGGCTCGTCGAGCGAACGACGGACCCGGACGATCGCCGCCTGCGCCGCGTCGAGCTGACCAGCGCCGGCCGGGCGCGCCTGGGCGACGCGACGAGCGGGCTCGAACGCGCGATCGCCCGGCTGGCCGGCGCGCGCGAGCCGGCCGCACTCGCCGCCACCGAGCGGCTGCTCGACGACCTGTCCGCCGACTTGGAGGCGCTCGCCGCCGAGCCGCGCGCAGCCACGGCCGCGCACGCCGCGGAGCTGGACCCCGTGTGGCGCCGGTGGGCTTGACCGCTGGGGACGTGGGCACGTGCGCGGCTATGAGCCGCGCGGCGGTTCGCCGGCCTGCGCGAACGCGAGGAGCCCGACCTCGACCGGGCGCCGGCCGGGGCGCCCTCGTCTTTCTGCGGCGATGCGATCGAGCTCGAAGAACGCGTCGCGGAGCACGCGGCTGGCCGCCGCGAACCCCTCGTCGTCGAGCTCGAGCACCACGCGCATGAGCTGCGCGTGCCGCGCGTCGAAGCCGCCCTCGAGCGCGGCCTCGCGCGCCTCCTCGCCGAGCGCGCGGAGCGTCCCCAGCACAAGGGAACGCCGGAGCGGCGCCGGGACGCCCTCCCATTCGTCGTCCGCGATCCGCTGGGCGACCGCGGAGCGGTAGAAGTGCTCGACGGCGCCGCGGCGGCGCTCGGTGCGCACGAGCACGAGGCAGCCGTGCTCCGCGAGCACGCGCGTGTGGTAGCTGACGAGGTTGACCGGACGGCCCAGGCGGCGCGCGACGTGGCCGGGAGTCGTCGGCTCGCCCTGGTACTCGAACAGCACCCGGTCGCGGAGCGGATGCGCGAGCACCTGCGCGAGCCTGTCGGACATCAGCGCAGATGCTTACACGCCTCACACGCGCTGTCACGACCGAGCGCCTCCCGCCGCACCGACCAGGTGCGCAGGTCGATCAGCAGCGCCGCGCCGGCGGTCGCCGGCTCTACGCCGACCAGCAGGTGCACGACCTCCATCGCCACCGCGGCGCCGACAAGCCCGGATGCCGGGCCCAGCGTCGCGCCGCGCGCCGGGGCCGACTGCGAGTGCCGCACGTACGCGTCGTAGTTGCCCGACTCCCGCCGCAACAGGTTCTCGTGACACGTGAAGCACGCCGTCTGGCCCGGCCGGTACAGCGGTCCGACCTTCACGACCGGCGGGAGCTGGCCGGCGACGATGAACGGCACGCCGGCGGCCACACAGGCCTCGTTGATCCAGCGCCCCAGCACGTACGGAGGCCAGTCCGCGGCGAGCACCAGCGCGCCGGCGCCGCCGGCAACGGCAAGGGCGGCGGAGGCGCCGTCCACGCGCGAGGCCACGACCTCGACCTCCACGCGCTCGTCGAACCCGCGCAGCCACCGCGCCGTCGTCTCCGCCTTGGACGCGCCGACGTCCGCCGGGCCGTAGAGCACCTGGCGATTCAGGTTGGACAGCTCGACCACGTCGTCGTCGACCAGCCGGAGACGGTGTACGCCCGCGGCCGCCAGAGCGGCGATCGCCCACGTGCCGATCCCGCCACAGCCGACCACCGCAACCAGCACCGAGCCGAGCCGCCGTTGCAGCTCGCGCTCGTCGCCCAGCTCGGCGAGATACGGAAGCTGGCGCGCGTACCGCGCGGCGTCGCCGGGCTCCAGCGGCGGCGACGCGGCAGCCGGGCGAACCACCCCCGCCTCGACGAGCGCGGCCAGCTTGTCCTCCACGACGGCCGCCGCAAGCTCCAACGAGGCCGCGAGCTCCGCGACGCAGGGCTCGCCGCCGGCGAGCAGTCGCAGCAGCGCGCCGTCGGCCGGCTCGGGGTTGCGGATCACGAGGTCGTCCGCGCCGGCCCGCACCAGATACAGCGAGCCATCCTCCCCCTCCACCGGCTCGACGGAGCCGCGCAACCGGTAGCGCATACCGCCCGCGACTGGCGCGGGCGGAATGCGCGACGCGGTCAGTTCCCCTTCCACATCCCCGACTCGTTGACGACCGGACGGTCGGCCACGTCGATGTTCACTCTCGCTCACCTCCTCTCCGCGATCGCTATGTACACGGCCTTGTTGTGCCGCTGCTCGTCGAGCGGCCGCTCGCTGGAGCCGCCACCGTCGGTCCCCCACACGGCGGCGAGCTCCAGCCCGGCCGCCGCCAATGCGCGCGAGACGTCGGCCACCGGGTGATGGTGCTGGCGATGGACGGCCCGCGTGCGGCGCCACCACGGCGGCGAGTCGAGCTCGAGGCAGTCGATGTGCGCGACCACCTCGGCACCCTCGGGCAGCGAGGCGGGCTCCTGCCCGTCGAACACCACGACGCGCCCGTCCCCGGGCACGACGATCAGCGACGAGTAGAGCGCGCGGAACGTCGCCAGCGTGTTGACGTCGAACACGACCACGCCGCCGGGAGAGAGGTTGCGGCGGAAGCCCGCGAACGCCGCTTCGAGCTCGTCCGCCCTGAGGTAGTTCACGCCGTCGGCGACGCTCCACACGAGGTCGAACGCGCCGAGCACGGGCAGCCGCCGCATGTCGGCGAGCTCCAGCCGGACGCCCGGACCGAGCTTCTCGTGCGCGAGCGACAGCATTCCGGGCGACACGTCGACGCCCACGACCTCGTAGCCGCGTGCGAGCATCGGCAGCGCGCTGCTTCCGGTGCCGCAGCCGACGTCGAGCAGGCGACGGCCCGACAGGCCGGCCTCAAGCGCCAGCTGCTCGAGCTGCGCCGCCCACGCCGCGTGATCGTGCCCCGCGGTGAGCAGGTCGTACGCCGGCGCAAGCGCGTCATAGACGTCGCGGACCTTCACGCCGCCTCACGCTCCAGCCGCTCGCTCAGCTCGGTCGCGGCCGCGCCCACTCGCGCCGCGCGCGAGACCAGCGACTCGATCTCGTCCGCCGACGAGACCGCGAGCGCCGCGACGACCTCGTCTCCGGCCCGCACCGGAAGCGCCAGCGCGCGCACCCCGCGCCGGTACTCGCCATCCTCGGTCGCGTACCCGCGCTCGCGCGAGCGCTCCAGCTCCACCCGCAGCGCCGCCGGCTCGGCGAGCGTCCGCTCGGTCACCGCGGCCAGCGGCGAGGCGAGCACCACCTCGCGCCACGGCTCGCGGAACGCGAGCAGCAGCTTGCCGCCGGCGGTCGCGTTCGCGGGCGCGAGATCGCGCAGCGCCGGAGCGCCGCACTCGGCGCCGGTCACGCGCACGAGCCGCAGCGCCGAGCGGTAGCTCGGCACCGCGAGATGCACCGCGTCGCCGGTCGACGCCTGCAGCGAAGCTGCGACCTCGGTCGCGAGCCGGACCAGCGGCGTCCGGTGCGCGAGCTGCGCGGCCAGCGCGACGATCCGCAGCGTCGGCGTGTAGGTCGGCCGCGGGCCGTCGCGGCGCGTGAGCCAGCCGTCGGTGACCATGCGGTTGAGCAGCCGCCGCGCCGTGCGCTGGTGGACCTGCAGCTCGTTGGCCACCTGGGTCGCCGTCGCCGGCCCGAACGCGAGCACCTCCAGCGCCTGCATCGAGCGGCTGGCGAAGAACGCCTCGGTCGCGCTCACCGCGCCCGCTCCGCCTCGGCCGCGTACTCGGACAGGTAGCGCTCGACGGTCAGCAGGTGGTCGCGCATCGCCTCGCGCGCGGCGTCGGGGTCGCCGTCGGCGATCGCCGCGAGGATGCGGCGATGCTCGGGCAGGCTGCGCTCGAGCCGGTGCTCGGGACGCGCGAGCGGGCGCCGCGCAGCCGCCAGTGCACGGTGCACCGGCTCGGTCATCCGCCCGAGCGCGTGATTGCCGGTCGCGTGGATGACCGCGCGATGGAAGGCGACGTCGGCGTCGTGGAAGCGATCCTCCGCAGACGGTCCGCCGGCTGTCTGCACCGCCGCCGCGCTCATGCGCTCCAGAGCCTCGGCCAGCGTCACCAGGTCCCCGCGCGTGGCCCGCCGCGCCGCCAGCGCCGCCGCCTCGATCTCCAGCAGCCGCCGGCATTCGAGATAGTCGCCGAGCAGCCGCGCGCCCCGCTCGCCCTGCAGTACGGCGCCGATCACGTCCGGGTTGAGCATGTCCCACTCCGACGCCGGGCGCACGGTCGCGCCGCTGCCGTGCTTGACGGTCACCAGCCCGCGCTCCTCGAGGCTGCGCAGGCACTCGCGCGCCACGCCGCGGCTGACGCCGAAGGCCTCCGCGAGCTCGAGCTCGCGCGGAAGCCGAGCGCCCTCGGGAAGCGCGCCGCTGGCGATATCGGCGACCAGCGCGCGCAACAGGGTCCGGTGCAGCCGAGACATGGGATGAGTTGATCACTTGCATACCGGATGCACCAGACGTAGCCTTGTCCGAGGAAGCGCCGACATACGCGACGATCCGGGTGACCGGGATCGTGAAGCGCCGCCGGCCGGCCAAAGCCGTGGCGTTGACGGCGCAAGTCAGCCGGTGATCCAATCTCTTCGTGCCTTCGGAGAGGGAAGCGGTCGTGCGCATCGGCGTGGTGGGCGGCGGCCTGATCGCGCAGGTCGCGCACCTGCCGGCGCTGCGCGCGCTGGATACGCGGTTCGAGCTCGTCGCGCTCGCCGAGCCCGACGCCGGCGTGCGCGAGGCGCTCGCGCGGCGCTACGGCGTCGCCGGCCACGCCGACCACCACGAGCTGCTCGAACGCCACGACCTCGACGCGCTGCTGGTGTGCTCGCCCAACGACACCCACGCACGCGTGACCCTCGACGCGCTCGACGCCGGCCGGCACGTGCTCGTCGAGAAGCCGCTGTCACTCAGCCCACGCGACGCCAACGAGATCGCCTCGCGCGCGCGAGTGCGAGCGCTCGTCGTCCAGGTCGGCTACATGAAGCGCTTCGACCCGGCCTACGAGCTGCTGCTCGAGCACGCGCCGGCGGCCGGGCGGCTGCGGCTTGCGAGCACCATGACCGTCGATCCCGGGATCGGCACGCGCCTGCGCCCGGCCGGGTTCGCCGCGCCGTCGCCTACGCCGACGCTCACCGCTGCCGACCAGGTCGCCGAGGCGATCGGCTCCGACGACCCGCGCCACGTCCGCGCGTACTCCGGCGCGTTCGCGGGAGCGCTGGTGCACGACGTGAACCTCGTGCTCGGAGTCGCGCGCGAGGACGGCTGGCGCGTCACCGATGCGGCCACCGCGGGCGACGGCTCGCTCGCGTACGGCGCGTGGTCGGACGGCGACGCCCGCTGGACGGCGCTGTGGCTGCACGCGCCCGCAGCCGGCGCGTTCAGCGAGGAGCTGCGGCTGTTCGGCGCCGACGGCGTCCTCGCGCTGCGCTTCCCCGCGCCCTACCACGGCTCCGCTCCCGCGCAGCTACGCATCGACGGCGAGCCGCGCCGTTGCTGGGCGCCGTCCGCGAACCCCTACGCGCGCTCGCTCGAGCACTTCCACGCGTGCGTGACGCGCGGCGAGCCGTGCCGCACGCCGGCCGAGCAGGGCGCACGCGACATCGCGCTGCTGGCCGAGCTCTACCGGGCGGCGATCGCATGAGCGGCCCCGGCCCCGTGATCGTGACCGGCTCGGACTCCGGCATCGGCCGGGCGGCCGCGCTCGCGCTCGCGCGCGCCGGGCACGATGTCGGCGTCACCTGGCACAGCGACGAAGCGGGGGCGAACGCCACCGCGCACGGCGTCCAGCGCCACGGCGCCCGCGCGGTGGTCGCCCGGCTCGATCTGACCGACGGCCCCGGGGACGTCATCGCGCAGCTCGCCGCCGACCTCGGCGGGCTCCATGGACTCGTTGCGTGCGCAGGAGCCAACCACCGGGCGAGCGCGCTCGATGACGAGCCCGACGGCTGGCGGCGCGCGCTGGAGGTGAACCTCACCGGCCCGTTCCTGTGCGCCCAGGCCGCCGCGCGGCGGATGGTCGCGGCCCGCCACGGCCGGATCGTCTTCGTCACGTCGGTGCACGAGCACGTCCCGCTGCGCTTCGCCGCCGCGTACGCGGCCGCCAAGGCCGGGCTCGGAATGGCGGCGAAGACGATGGCGCTCGAGCTGGCGCAGTTCGGGATCACGGTCAACGCCGTCGCTCCCGGCCACATCGCGACGCCGATGACCGGCAAGGCGGACGTCGATGCGCGCTCGGTCTCGCTCCCCCCGATCCCGCTCGGGAGGCCCGGCGCGCCGGAAGAGGTCGCGGCGACGATCGCGCACCTGATCTCGGCCGAGGCGTCGTACGTCACCGGCAGCTCGTTCGTGGTCGACGGCGGGCTTCTGCTCACCGCCGCGGTGGCGCTGCAGAGGCTGGTGGAGTCGTGACCGCCGCGCCCGCCGTCGCGGCCCCCGCCGAGCGCGCGAGCGCGCTCGGGCTGCGCGCGCTACAGGCCGGCCCCGTGCTGATCCTGCTGCTGGTGGGCGGCGCGATGGCCGCCCTCTCGCCGTACTTCCTCACCGGCCGCAATCTCGCGAACCTCGGGTTCCAGGCCTCGTTCGTCGCCGTGCTCGCGCTCGGGCAACTGCTCGTGATCCTCACGCGTGGGATCGACCTTTCGGTCGGCGCGGTCGTCGGCCTCGCCGGCGTCGTCGCGGCGCAGGCCCACGGCGGCGCCGCGGCGCTGGCGCTGTTCGCGCTCACCGGGCTGGCGGTCGGGCTCGCGAACGGCGCGGTGCTCGTCTACGGGCGCGTGATGAACCCGTTCATCGTCACGCTCGGCATGCTGGGGATCGCGCGCGGGCTCGCGCTGGTGATCTCCGACGGGGAGACGAAGACGGGGCTGCCGCCGGTCGTGAGCACGCTCGGCTCCGACAGCGTCGCCGGCATCCCGATCCCGGTGCTGCTCGTCGCGGGGCTGGCGCTGGCGCTGGGCGGCCTGCTCGGCAACACGCAGTGGGGCCGCTGGATCTACGCGGTGGGAGGCAACCCGGAGGCCGCCGAGCGCGCCGGCATCCGGACGGGCCGCGTCCTGCTCTCAACCTACGTGCTCTGCGGGCTGCTGGCGGGGATCGCGGCGATCCTCGTCGCCGGGCGGACGGACTCCGCCTCGCCGCAGGCCGGCCAGCTGCTGGAGCTGGACTCGATCACCGCGGTGATCATCGGCGGCGCGAGCTTCCTCGGCGGCCGCGGACGCGTGAGCAACGTGCTCGCGGGAGCGCTGATCATCGGCGTGATCCGCAACGGGCTCGACCTGCTCGGCGTGAGCCCGTTCTGGCAGCTGATCGCGATCGGCGTGCTGGTCATCGCGTCGCTGGAGCTCGACGTCCTGCGCGGCCGCCTCGAACGCCGTCTCCGAAGGGCGGCGAGCGCATGACGGCGCTGCTGGAGATCCGGGGCGCCGTCAAGGCCTACGGCGCGGTGCGCGCGCTCGACGGAGCCGAGCTGACCGTCGGCGAGGGCGAGGTGGTCGCGCTGCTGGGCGACAACGGGGCCGGCAAGTCGACGCTGGTGAAGGCCATCAGCGGCGTCCATCGGCTGGATGGCGGCGAGATCCGCCTGGCCGGCCGGCCCGTTGCCTTTCCCTCCCCGCGCGCGGCCCGCGACGCCGGGATCGACACGCTCCACCAGGACCTCGGGCTGTTCGACAACCTGTCCGCGGTCGCCAACTTCCGCATCGGCCGCGAGCTGCGGCGGCCGCGCTGGCTCGGGCGTCTCGGGATGCTGCGCGAGCGGGCGATGGAGGCCGACTGGCACGCCCAGCTCGAGCGGCTGCGGGTGAGCCGGCTCGCCGCGCGGCAGGAGGTCGCGCTGCTCTCCGGCGGCCAGCGGCAGGCGATCGCGGTGCTGCGCGCGGTCGCGTTCGCGCGCAGGCTGGTGATCCTCGACGAGCCGACCGCGGCGCTCGGGCTGCGCGAGTCCGCCCAGGTGCTCGAGCTCGTCGCGCGCCTGCCGGAGCACGGCATCGCGGTGATCCTCATCTCTCACAACCTCGAGCACGTGGCCCAGGTCGCCGACCGCGCCGTCGTGCTTCGTCAGGGCCGGACCGTCGGAGAGGCGGCGCCGACGTCCGCCAACCACGAGGCGCTCGTGTCGATGATCGTCGGCGCCGTGCCTCCGCCGCCGACGAGGAGGAGCGCCTGATGGGTGCACGAGGATGGATCGCGGCCTGCGTGGCCGCGGCGCTGGTGGCCGGGTGCGGCGGCGACGATAAGCCCGCCGCCTCGACCGCCGCGCCGAAGGAGAAGGCGGTGCGGGTGGCCGTGATCATGGCCTCGCTCGGCAACGACTTCTACATCGCGCAGAAGCAGGGCATCGACGCCGAGGCGGCCAAGCAGAAGGGCGCCGACGTCAGCGTGTCGGCCGGTCGCGCACAGGGCTCGACCGACGACGTCGTCGGGCTGATCGAGAACGCGATCGCCAAGCACGCCGACGCGATCGCCGTCAACGGCTCGGACACCAAGCCGCTGCTGCCGGTACTGCAGAAGGTGATCGACGCGAAGATCCCGCTGGTCCTGTTCGACGCGCCGGCGGAGTCGCTGACCTCGCAGCTCGCGGCCTTCGTCGGGACCGACAACCGCGCCGGCGGGGAGGCGGGCGGGGAGTGGCTCAAGCAGCAGCTGCCCAACGGCGGCAAGCTCGGCGTGATCCTGTGCGTCGCGGGCCATCCTGTGACGACGGCGCGCTTCGACGGGTTCAAGTCCGGCGCCGGGCCGGGCTTCAAGGTCGTGGCGACCGCGGACGCGCAGTGCGACCCCGAGAAGGGTCGCAAGGCGATGGAGGACATGATCTCCGCGCACCCGGGCCTGGATGCCGTGTTCTCCACGAGCGACTCGCAGTCGATCGGCGCGGTCAAGGCGCTGGAGGCGGCCAAGGAGGATCCGCTGTTCGTCTCCTTCGACGCACAGCCGCCGGTCGTCAAGGACATCGAGAGCGGCGCGGTGGTCGACGCATCGGTCGCCTGGTCGGCGCACCAGATCGGCGCCGACGCGGTCAAGGCCGCGGTCGCCGCGGCGCGCGGTGAGACGGTCGAGAAGACCACGCTCGTCCCGGTCACCGTGGTCAGCAAGGACAACGCGGCCTCGTGGCAGGGCTAGCGCGGCACGTCTCGCGCGAGCCGCGGGCCGTCGATCGCGGCCGCGCGTTCGGGGTCGCGCAGGCTGAGGCGGTCGCCCGGACCGTCGCGCTGTACCGCCGCCTCCTGCAGGGCATGTCCCTGCGGGAGGCGGGGTCCGGCGTGCGGTTGCCGGACGAGCTGATGGACGAGGTCGAGGGCATCGCCTCGGGCGCTCGCGTGAACGTGTTCGAGCTGCTCGCCGTCAACGCGCGCACCGAGTTGCTGGCCGGCGGGTGCTCGCTGGTCGCGCGCGACTCGTGGCTGGCGCAGACGTGGGACTGGCATCCCGACGCGTGCGCGGTCGCCTGGACGATCGTGCGCGAGGAGGGCTGGCTCTGCACGGTGACCGAGCCGGGGATGGTCGCGAAGCTCGGGATCAACTCCGGCGGCCTCGCGTGCGGGCTGAACTTCCTCGCCACCACGGCGGACCGGCTCGGCGGGACGCCGGTGCACGCGCTGGCCCGCGGCGTGCTCGAGTGCGCCGGTGCCACCCAGGCGCGCGCGCTGCTCGCCTCGGCGACGGCGGGCGCGTCGGTCGCGCTCACCGTCGCCGCGCTCGGCGACCTCTTCACCGCCGAGCTCTCGCCGGGGGGCACGCGCTTCGTCGCGCCGGACGCCGACGGATGGCTCGTGCACACCAACCACTTCCTGCTCGCGCCGGCGCGCGGCGCCGACGCGCAGTCGGAGCCGGGGACGAGCGCGCGGCGAGAGCATCTGGCGGGGCGGATGCGAGCGGGCTGGACGGTCGCCGAGGCGCTCGCCGAGCACGCGCCGGCGCTGGAGCCCGTCTGCCGCCACGCGGATGGCTCGGCGTGGGCGGAGCGGCGCGCGACGCTGCTCGCGGTATGGGCCGAGCCCGGGCGCCTGCGGGTCGCCGCCGGGGCGCCGTGCGCGAGCCCGTTCACGGACGTGCCGTTGCCGTGAGCGCGGCGCTTGCGATCACGGTTGACGTCGACGGCGAGGCCGGGCTCGGCGACGGGTTCGCGCAGCGGCTCTCGAGCCGCTCGGAGCGCGCCTACGGGCTGGTGCGCGGGCTCCCGCGCGTGCTCGAAGCGCTGGCGGAGTCCGGCGCCCGCGCGACGTTCTACGTTCCGGGCGTGACCGCGCTGGCGTGGCCGGACGAGGTTCGCTCGATCCTGTCGCGCGGCCACGAGATCGGCCATCACGGGCACACGCACGCGCGGCCCGACCTACTGTCCGCGGCGCGCCAGCGCGCCGAGATCGCCGACGGGCTGGAGGCGCTGCGCTCGCTCGGCGCCGCCGTCCGCGGCTACCGCGCGCCGTGCTGGGAGCTCAGCCCGGTGACGCTGCGGGCGCTCGCCGAGCACGGGTTCGAGTGGGACTCGAGCCTGATGGGCGACGACCGGCCCTACGTGCTGGACGGCGGCCTGGTCGAGCTGCCGGTGCATTGGAGCGTCGACGACGCGCCGTACTTCCCCGGCGACGTGCGCGCACTCGAGCACGTCTGGCGGACCGAGGTTGCCGCGGCGGTGTCGGAGGTGCGCCCGCTGACGCTCACGCTGCACCCGGAGATCCTCGGCCGGCCGTCCCGGATCGGCGTGCTGCGGCGCGTCCTGGAGGATGCGGCCACGCTCGGTCTCGAGCTCGCGACCCACGGGGCGCTTGCCGCCGCGGTAGGCTCGCGCCGTGGCGGATGACGAGTTCGGAGAGCTGGAGCGGCAGGTCGAGCACGGCAACCTGTTCGTGCACGCCGCGCTCTCCGAGCAGGCCACGCACTCCAACGAGATCGAGGCGGTCGTCAACGGCCTCGCGGACCTGCTCGTCCGGCTCGACGTCGTCAACGCGTCCGACCTCGTCGAGGCCGTCGAGACCACGCGCCGGCAGATCGCCGAGGCGGGACAGGACGCGTCCGTCGGCGTCGCGATCCGCAACGACAGCGAGGCCCCGACGGTGCCGGCGGAGGCGATCGACTGCGAAGCGCGGCTGCCGGTCTGCAAGGCCGTCTGCTGCCGCCTGCGCTTCGCACTCACCGTCGAGGAGATCGAGCGCGGCCCGGTCAAATGGGACCTCGGCCGCCCCTACTTCAACCGCCACGGCCCGAACGGCTACTGCCACCGCATCGACGAGGACACGCTCGGATGCACGGTGTACGACGAGCGGCCGACGCCGTGCCGCCAGTACAACTGCTCCGGCGACACGCGGATCTGGAAGGACTTCGACGCGATGGTGATCAACCAGGAGTGGATCGACGCCCGCCTCGGCTCCGAGCGGAGCCCGATCGAGCTGTTCATGGAGACCCAGATCAGCGGCTGACGCTACTCGATGCCGGCCAGCAGCTCCGCGACGGGCACGCCGAGCCCGCGCGCAAGCCGGACGATCGTGTGCAGCTGAGGGTCGCGGCCGCCGCGCTCGAGCCGGGAGATCTCGGCGGCGCCCATCGCGGTGGCGTCGGAGAGGTCCTCCTGCGTCAGGCCGGAGGCGAGGCGCAGACGGCGCAGGTTCTCGGCGAACTGGGCCGTCGGATCCACGGGCGCGGATGCTCAGCGGTGGGATCCGATCGCACCAGGGCCGGAACCTCAAGTGCCTGCTAATCGGACGCGAATTATCGCTTGCCGCCCACGTTCCTCTCGCGATTGATCATTCTCCGCTGACAGCGGAAGATGCTCATTTCGCGAGACAAGTGGTAACCTTGGCTGGGAAAATGCCTACTTCCGCTGCAAACGGAATCAATGAATTCCGCGAAGTGCCTCGCGAAGTCAACGTGCTGCGCACGGTCGTTCGATCGCTTCGCGATCGACTACCGGGTTCGTGGAGCCTCCAGGAGCTCCCGCCACCCCGGGATCGCGGCGTCGATGCGGAGCTGCGCTTGTGCGCGCCGACCGGCGAGGAGCTCGTCGTCCTCGTCGGGGCGAAGCGTCTCATCAACACTCGCGACGTGCCCTTCGCCCTGGAGTCGCTGCAGCGCACCGCCTCAGTCCAAGGCAGCGACGAGGGCACCCTCGCGGTGCTTGCCGCTCGCTATCTGCCGCCGACGACCCGCGAGCGCATCGCCGCCGCGGGTGCGGGCTACGTCGACGCGACCGGCAACCTGCTGCTGGTGAGCGATCGTCCGGCGCTGTTCCTGCGCGACCGCGGCGCCGATCGCGACCCATGGCGAGGTCCCGGACGGCCGCGCGGGACGCTCCAGGGCCCCCCCGCCGCGCGGGTGGTCCGGGCGCTGATCGATTTCGCGCCACCCTACACCGTCCCAGAGCTCGCAGAGCGCGCCGGCGCTTCGACCGGCGCGACCTACCGCGTGGTCGACTTCCTCGAAGAGGAAGGGCTGATCGAGCGCCGGCGTCGCGGACCGATCGGCGACGTGCGCTGGAGGGCGCTCTTGGAGCGCTGGAGCCAGGACTACGGGTTCGCGCGATCCAACACCGTGGAGACGTTTCTGGAGCCCCGTGGCCTAAGCGCGTTGATCGAGCGGCTCGGCGCCCTGCCCGACCTCGACTACGTGGTCACCGGATCGCTGGCGGCCGAGCGCATCGCTGCATACGCCCCCGCGCGCCTGGCCGCGCTCTACGTTCGCGACCTGGTCCCGGTTGTCGACGCGCTCGGCCTGCGCCAGGTGCAGAGCGGCGCAAACGTCGCCGTGGCGACGGGCGACTACGACGTCGTCTTCGACCGCGCCGAGCTCAGAGACGGCATCTACGTGGCGGCAACCAGCCAGGTCGCCGTCGACCTGCTGACCGGTCCCGGCCGCAATCCCAGCGAGGCGGTCGCGCTGCTGGACTGGATGGAGAGCAATGAACGGGCCTGGCGACGCTGAGCTCGCGATCGCAGCTCGCGCGGCCCTGCTCGATGCGCTCGAGGCGCTCGTCGAGCAGCGCGACGCCCTCGTGCTGATCGGCGCTCAAGCGATCTACCTGCACACCGGTGCCGCACCGGTGGCCCTTGCCGAATCGACCAAGGACAGCGATCTCGCCGTCGACCCCCGCGTTCTCAACGACCATCCGCGTCTTGACGACGTGATGACCCGCGCCGGATTTCACCGCGACGTCGAGCACCCCCAACCCGGAGCCTGGCTCACCGCCGAGGGCATCCCTGTCGATCTCATGGTCCCTGAGGCGCTGGCGCGTGGCGGCGGGCGACGCGGCGCACGCATTCCACCCCACGGTCGCAACGCCGCTCGCCGTGCGAAGGGACTGGAGGCGGCCGTGATCGACAAGCGCCCTATGACGATCTCCGCGCTCGATCGCGCCGACACCCGTCGGGCTGTCGTCGCCGTCGCAGGCCCCGCTGCGCTGCTCATCGCCAAGCTGCACAAGCTTGGCGAGCGACGACACACCCCGACTCGGCTGATCGACAAAGACGCCCACGATGTCTACCGCCTGTTGGTCGCCACCGACACCGCACAACTCGCAGCGACCATCGACGGCCTGCGCGGCGACGAGTTGGCCGGAGACGTGACGCGCTCCGCAATCGAGTACCTGCGCGAGCTGTTCGCCGCGAGCGCCGATGCGCTCGGGGCCCGGATGGCCGGACGAGCTGAGGAGCTCGTCGGCCAACCCGCGATCGTGAGTGCCGCGACCGCGACCCTCGCCTCAGACGTGCTCGCCGCGCTCGACGCGTCGACCTGAAGCACCGAGCCGAGGGCTCGTTGCATGAGCGGCGGACTGGTTGCCAGCTAGTCGAGCAGATGCCTCCGCATCGCGTGGTGGATCAGCTGCGCGCGGTCGCGGGCCTCGAGCTTGTCGAGCAGGTGCTGGACGTGCGTGCGGACGGTCGTGGTCGCGAGCTGGAGCCGGCCGGCGATCTCGGGCGCGGTGCGGCCGTCGGCGACGAGCCGGAGGACCTGCAGCTCGCGTGCGCTCAGCAGCGGGCGATCGAGCGGGCGGCGGGCGCGGATCTCGCTCGCGACGGCGGCCTGGGCGTCGGCGCACAGCGCGGTGCCGCCGCGGGCGACGGTCCGCACGGCCTCCCGCACCGCGTCGCCGGACACGCGGCGCGAGAGCACGCCGGCGGCGCCGTCGCCGAGCGCGCCCCAGACGTCGCCGGAGGGCTCGGGATCGAGCAGGACCACGCGCGTCGGCAGCTCGTCGCGGACGACGGCGGCGAGGATGCGATCCCCGCTCGGCTCGTCAAGCGCGCGCCCGAGCAGCGCCACCGCAGGGCGGTGGGCGCGGATCGCCCGCAGCGCGGCCTGCCCGTCCGCGGCGTCGGCCACCAGGCGCAGCGCGCTGTCCTGGCGGATGACGCGCACGAGCGCGTCCCGGAACAGCGGCTCGGGGTCGCCGACGAGGACGTCGATCATGCGCGGGCACGCTACGCCGGGCCCGCGTTGCGTTCGCGAGCGTGCGCGCGCTGAGCGGCGAGGCCACGCAATAGGGCGATGAACCGCCCGTGAGCGGGCCGACCACTGAGCGGTTGGAGGGCGTGCCGCGCCTGCCGTGACCCTGGACAGATCCTCCTCTCTGATGTGGTGATGTTGACCATTTGCGAGCGTCGTGCTTCGATCCGCGCGCGATGGCCCGCCGCTACACCGATGTCATGGGCGACCTGCGCGACGCGGTCGTCCGCGGGAAGTACCCGGAGGGCGGCCGGCTGCCGAGCGAGGCCGAGCTGCGCGAGCGCTTCGGGTGCGGCCGCGGGACGTTGCGCGAGGCGCTGCGCGGGCTCCAGGAACGCGGCCTGATCGTCGTCCACCCGGGTCGCGGCGCGGAGGTGCTGCAGCGCGACTACTGGGACACGCGCGATCGCGATGTCCTGCGCGCGTGCATCCTCCACGGACCTGAGCCAGGGCTGCTGGCCGACACCATCGACGCGCGGACGGCGATCGAGGAGCTTGCCGCACGGCGCGCCGCCGAGTTCGCGACCGACGCCGACCTCGATCAGCTGTTGGCGCGCATCGGCGACATGGAGCGAGCGCTCGCCCCCGGCGCGGCACGGAGCTTCAACGTCCGCGACCCGCTCGTGGTCGCCGAGACGTGGTTCCACCACACGCTTGCGCTGCTGTCCGGCAGCGCGCAGCTCGCGAAGATGGTCGAGCCGCTGCACGAGGTGCTCGCGGTGCTGCGGCGCGAGCGGGCGCCGGAGCGCGACGCCGCGGTCGTCAGGCACCACCGCCGCATCCTCGAAGGGCTGTCGAGCCGGGAGCCGGAGCTGGCGGCCGGCGCCGTCGCCATGTACGGACGCCAGCTCGTCCGCTGGACGCGCAAGCGCCTGTAGGTCACGCCGGCCCGCGCGCCCGACCGGGAACACCGGCCGCGACGGCGAGCGCGCCCGCGCAGGCAACCCCCGCCGCGACCAGCTCCGCGGCGCTTGCGCCATGTCGCGACGCGACACTCGACATCGCCAGCGCGCCGACCCCCGAGCCGGCGAACTGCGCGGTCACGAGCAGCCCGGCGACCGGAGCGACCTGCGCGCCCGCGAGCGCCGCCGCCGCCCCGGCGACGCCGGCGTTCGCGATCACGTGACCGGCGCCGAACGCGGCCACGGCGGCGGCGAGCGCCACGGGACCCATGCCGAGGGTGAGCGCCACGCCGGTGACGCCGAGCGCCTGGAGCGCGAGGCCGGCGGCGGCGCCGAGGCGGCCGGCGGCGCACGCCGCCGGCAGCGCGGCAAGCCCGAACGCGGCGAGCACCGGCGCGGCTGCACCGTCGCCGGCAAGCGCGCGCCCGAGCACGACCGTCGCCCCGACGCCGCTCGCGGTCGTCGCGGCAGCGGCGAGCATGACCGCGAACGTCGCGGCGCGCCGGCGCGGCAGCCAGGGGATCGCACGATGCGCGGCCGCAATCGCGATGGCGACGGCGGCGCACGCACCGGCCACGCGCACCGGTCCTCCGGGAGCCGCGAGCGCGATCGCCAGCGCCAGCGTCGCTGCCGCGAACAGCGCCGCCCCGGCGGGCGCCCGCGCGCCGCGCTCGGCCCGGAGGCCCCGGGCGACACGACGCGAGGCGACACCCCGCGCGGTCGCCGCCGGGACGGACTCGGCACCGCCGGCCACGCCGGCGGGCTCCGGCACGGACGCGGCACCGCCGGCCACGCCGGCCGGCTCCGGCACGGACGCGGCACCGCCGGCCACGCCGGCGGGCCGCGGCACTGACTCGGCGCCGCCGGCCACGCCGCCCGGCTCCGGCACGGACTCGGCACCGCCGGCCACCGCGGCTCGCGCCGCGGCCAGCGCGAGCAGGGCCATGGCAGCGAGCGCGGCGCGCCACGGAACGCAGGCCGCGACGAGCGCGCCGGTCGCGAACCCGAACGCGACCGCGGCTCCGAGGGCGGAGAACGCCGTGTGACTTCGCCGGGCCGCGAGCGTGGCGAGCCCGGCCGGCGCGGCGATCGCTCCGCCGAAGCCGAACGCCGCCCTCCCCGCCAGCGCCTGCGGGAGTCCTCCGGCGGTCGCGACGAGCGCGGCGCCGGCGGCCGCGAGCGCGAGGCCGGCGGCAAGCCCGCGCGCCGGGCTCACGCGCGCCGCCGCGGGCATGACCGCGGCGGCGTAGGCGAACGAGGCCGCGCTGAACAGCCAGGGATACGCCGCGCCGGCGTCGAGGTCCGCACCCACGCGCGGGCCGGCGAGCACCAGGAAGCCGAAGTCGAACGCGGCCAGGAACGCGGGGACGCAGCCGAGCAGCACGGCTCACGCGACCGCCACGGCGACCTCGCCGTGCGCGATGACCGGCAACTCGAGCCCGGCGGCGGCGTCGAGCAGCCGCCGCAGCACGTCGACGCGGTACGCGCGCCCGAGGATCTCGGGATGGCAGGTGATCGTCGTGTGCCGCCGCTCGGCGCGCGCGGCGCACAGCTCCGCCCGCCAGGTCGCCAGCAGGCCCGCGGGGTCGGTCGTGTGCTCGAAGTGCGGGGCGTCGTCGAGCGCCCAGTGCACCGGCAGCTCGACCAGCGTGCGTCCCGCCGCCTCGATCGAGTACGGGCGGTCGTCGCCCATCAGGCTCGAATCGAACGCGAACCCGGCCGCCGCGATCGCGTCGAGCGTGACGTCGGTCAGCTCCCACCCCGGCGCTCGGTAGCCCGCGGGCACGCAGCCGGCGACCTCCTGCAGCGCCGCCAGCCCGGCCGAGATCTCGGCGCGCTGCTCGGCGGCCGACAGCGCGTGCGGGAAGCGGTGCGTGTGACCGTGGTGGCCGAGCTCGTGGCGGGCGAGCGCGCGGATCTCGTCCGCGTGGCGCTCCGCGGTCAAGCCGGGGACGTAGAACGTGGCCCGCGCGCCGAACTCGTCGAGCACGGCGAGGATCCGCCGCAGCCCGGCGCCGAGCCCGTAGGTGCGCTCCGACACCCGCGAGAGCCGGTGCCCGTACGCCGCGCCCCCGTCGGGAAGCCCGGCGGCGCCGTCGACGTCGACGGTGATCGAGAGCCCGATCATGAGCGCACCGAGAACACGACCCACGCGCGCCGGGCTGCGCGATCGACCGCGACGCCGGTGCCGGTCGCGCCGGAGTCGAGCACGCGCGTCATCTCGCCGCGCACCCGCAGGCGCCAGCGGCGCAGCTCGCCGTCGTCGAGCGCGCGGCGATCGAACGGGATCTCGAGGCGCGCGGCGGGAGGCGGCGGCGCGGCGGACGGCGCCAGCGGCCAGTCGATCACGACGTCGTCGGGCGGCACCGCCGACGGGCGGACCGCGGCGTAGAGCTCTTTCTCGTAGGCGACCAGCCGCGCGCCGAGCCCCGACAGGTACAGCCCCAGCGCCGGCGCCGACAGCGGATCGGCGGTCCAGCGGATGCGCGTGCAGCCCTGCGCCAGCGCGCGCTCGCGCTGCGCGAGCTTGAGCGCGCGCCCGGCGCCACGCCCGCGCCAGGCCGGCTCGACGGCCAGCCCGCACGAGAACAGATCGCCACCGGCGGCCGCAAGCGCGAACGAGAAGCCGATCAGCCGCCCGCCGGCGAACGCGCCGAGCGCCAGCCCGCCGCACGCGGCCGCGGTCTGCACGAGCCACGGCGCCACGGCGTCGCGATCCGCGAAGCCGAGTGAATGGGCGAGCAGCGCGCAGCCAGCGACAAGCTCGGCGCCACGCGCGTCGCGGACGACAAAGGGATAGGCGACGCGATCGGCGCGGGGCGCGGCGGCGGCTTCCGCGGCCATTGCTCCCGCGGCATCGCGCGAGGCGGTCCGCGCCGGGGCATCGTGATCTCGCATGGCGGCGACGATGCGTCTTGGCGACGCTCCGCGCCATCGTGCAGATGCACGATCGGCTGCATGACGCGGTCGCAGCAGCTGCGGCCGCGGCATCGTGCGGCGAATCGTGCTTGCGCCCGATACCGCGAAACCGCGGCCGGCCCGACCGTGCGGGCATGCACACTGCCACGATCACCGGTTTGCGGGTCAGCGACGCGTTCGCGCTCCCGCGCGGCGAGGACCCCGTCGTCGCCCGCGCGGCGCGCGAGCAGCGCTACCCGATCCACGTCACCCTCGACGCGACCGCCACGCGCGAGCGCCTCGCCGAGCTGCTCGCCGCGGCGGAGACCGTCGCGGTGCTCAGCGACGAGACCGTCGACGAGCTCTACGGCGGCGCGCTGCGGCGTACGCTGCGCGGCCTCGGCCACGACGTGATCGCCCACACGGTCCCGGCCGGCGAGGCGAGCAAGTCGCTTGACCAGGCGGTCGCGCTGTGGCACTGGCTCGCCGACAGCCGGCTCGGCCGGCGCGACCTCCTGCTCTGCTTCGGCGGCGGCGTGGTCTGCGACCTCGGCGGCTGGGTCGCGAGCGCGTACATGCGCGGGATCCCGTACGTGAACCTCCCGACCACGCTGTTGGCGATGGTCGACGGCGCGCTCGGCGGCAAGGTCGCCGTCAATCACCGCGTGGCGAAGAACCTGCTCGGCGCGTTCGAGCAGCCCGCCGGCGTCGTCTGCCACCTCCCCCACCTGCGCTCGCTCGAGCGCCGCCAGCTCGCGGCCGGACTCGCCGAGTGCATCAAGAAGGGCGTGATCGCCTCGCCCGCGTACTTCGAGTTCATCGAGGCCCGCGCCGACGCGATCCTCGCCGGCGACGAGCGCTCGCTCGAGATGCTCGTGCGCGCCGCCGCCGCGATCAAGACCGCGCTGATCGAGCGCGATCCGTACGAGATCGACCTCCGCCGCCCGCTGAACTTCGGCCACACCGTCGGCCACCCGCTGGAGACCGTCACCGGCTACGCGCCGCTGCTGCACGGCGAGGCAGTCGCGTTCGGCATGGCCGTCGAGGCCCGCATCGCCGAAACGCGCGGCTGGCTCGACGCGGCGACGCTGGACCGGCTGGTCTCCCTGCTCGACCGCTGCGGCCTGCCCACCGACGGCGCGCTGCTGCCGCCGGCGAGCGCCGCCGAGCTGATCGCCGCGATGGAGAAGGTCCGTCTGATCCGCGCCGGGAGCCTGCGCTGGGTCCTGCCCGTGGCGCTCGGCGAGACGATCGTGGCCGACGACGTGGCCGACGCCGAGGTCCGCGACGCGCTTGCGCGCAGCGGCGTGCAGTGATTCAATCACTCGATGACCGAGTCCGAGATCCTGCTCGATGAAGCGGCCGAGGTGATCCCCGGCGGCGTCAACACCTGCCGTCGCCGCAGCAGCCCGCGGCTGTGCTTCCGGAAGGGCGAGGGCGCGTACCTGGAGGACCTCGACGGCCGCCGCTACATCGACTACCACGCGGCCTACGGCGCAATCTTCCTCGGCCACTCGCACCCTGCCGTCACCGGCCGCGTCGCCCGCGCGATCCAGGACACCGTCCTGTTCGGCGTCGGGGTCACCGAGGCCGAGGTCGAGCTCGCGCGCAAGATCGTGCGCCACGTGCCGTCCGCGGAGCAGGTGGTCGTCTGCAACAGCGGATCGGAGGCGACCTACCACGCGATCCGCCTCGCCCGCGGCGTCACCGGGCGCACCAAGATCGTCAAGTTCCAGGGCTGTTACAACGGCTTTCACGACTACGTCCTGCGCAACGTGCTCAGCCGGCCGGAGCGCGTCGGCCGGCGCGATCCGCACTCGGCCGGGATGCTGGACGCGGCGATCGACGCCACGCTCGTGTGCCGCTACAACGACCTCGACGACGTCCGCGAGACGCTCGAGCACGACGAGGTCGCCGCGATCATCGTCGAGCCGATCGCGCACAACTCGCCCGGGCTGCTGCCGCGCCCGGGGTTCCTCGAGGGCCTCCGCGCGCTGTGCGACGAGCACGGCGCGCTGCTGATCTTCGACGAGGTGATCACGGGGTTCCGGCACCACATCGGCGGCTACCAGGCGATCGCCGGGGTGCTGCCGGACCTGACCACGTTCGGCAAGGCGATCGCCAACGGCTTCCCGCTCGCCGCAATCGCCGGGCGGCGCGCGTACCTGGAGCGCTTCACGACGACCGAGACCGGCGACGTCCACTTCGGCGGGACGTACAACGGCAACGCGATCGCGGTGGAGGCCGGGCTGGCGACGATCGAGCAGCTCGAGGACGGCCGCGTGCACGCGCACGTGTACGAGCTCGGGGAGCGCATGCGGAGCGGGCTGGACGAGATCGCGGCACGCGCCGGCGTGCCCGCCGTCGTCGGCGGCTACGGCTCGCTGTTCGTGCTCTGCTTCATGGACGGACCGCTCGACAGCTACGACGACGTACTGCGCAACGACGACGCGCTGTTCGGCCGCTACCGGCGCGAGCTGATCAAGCGCGGCGTGTTCGAGATGCCGGAGAGCCTCGGCCGCAGCCACATCAGCGCGGCCCACACGGCCGACGACGTCGACCGCTCGCTGGAGGCGGCCGAGGAGTCGCTGCGCGCGGCCGTCGACGCGCTCGCCCGCGCATAGCTACAGCCCCAGCGGCCAGAGCGCCTCGACGGCGAGCACGGGGGGCGTCGCGCGCAGCCGGTCGGCGCGGCGCTCGGCGAGCCCGGCGCTCACGAGGCCGGCGGCCGCCGCCTCCACCTCGCCGGCGGTGAGCCCCAGCTCGGCCGCGAGCGCAGCGACGGCGCTGCCGCTCGGCGGCGGATCGACCGCGAGCTCGAGCAGCACCCTCCGCTGGTGCTCGAACTCCGCGCTTCCGGGGCGGGCTACGCCGGCCGGCGGCCCGGCGCTACGGTGGGCGTGCATGGGAGTCATTACCTCCTGTGCCGGCCCCGGGGGCGTTCGGCGCGCCTCCGGGGCAACTTCTTTGCGTGGTGAGGCGAACGCTAGCGGGGCGGGCGGATGGCGCGAACGGCGATCCAGTGATTGAATCTCCGTATGATCGAACTCGCGGGCGGACCGGTGTCATGGGGCGTCGACTTCGCGGACGCGCCCGGCAACCCCGCGGCCGCGGAGGTGCTCGACGGGATCGCCGCAGCCGGGCTGCGCTGGATGGAGCTCGGCCCGGTCGGCTACCTGCCGCCCGAGGCGCCCGCGGCGCGCGGGCTCGGCACGGTCGGGACGTTCGTCTTCGACGACTTCCATGCCGCGGATCCGCGCGTGCTGACGGCCGTCGACCGGGCGCTCGACGCGATCGTCGCCGCCGCCGGCAGCCTGCTCGTGCTGATCGACCGGCCGTCGGGCGAGCGCGCGGCGACCGCCGGGCGCTCGGATGCCGCACCGCGACTGCGCGACCCGGGCGCGATGGCCGGACTCCTGCAGGAGGCGGCCGAGCGGGCCGGGGCGCGCGGCGTCGGTTCGGTCGTGCACCCGCACGCGGGGAGCTACATCGAGTTCGAAGACGAGATCGAGCGGGTGCTGAGCGAGACTCGGCTCGGCCTCTGCCTCGATACCGGGCACGCGCTCTATGCGGGCTCGGACCCGGCCGCGCTGATCCTGCGCTACGCCAGCCGGCTCGGCCACGTTCACTTGAAGGATGTCTCCCCCGCCCCGCGGCCGCCGGACTTCTGGGATGCCGTTCGCGCCGGCGCATTCTGCCCGGTCGGTGACGGCCTGCTGGATCTGGACGACGTCCGCGACGCGCTGGACGGCTACGACGGGTTCGCGACGGTCGAGCAGGACCGCCGTCCGGACTCGCCCGGAAGCCCTGCGGAGGACCTCGCCCGCAGCGTCGCGCGGTTGCGCGCCGCCGGGATCGGCTGAGCCGCTCGCTATCGCGAGCCGTTTGCATTTGCGATAGCTTCGCGTGCATGTCGCGACGGGACCGCCTGCGCGCGTCCTTGACGCCTGCCGAGTGGCGCCGGGCCGGCGTCCTCGCCGGCATCGTCGCGCTCCTGCACCTCGCGGGCTTCGGGCTGCTGCTCGGCACCGGCGCCCTGCTCGGCGCGGGGGTCGGCCTCACCGCGTACACGCTCGGACTGCGCCACGCGTTCGACGCCGACCACATCGGCGCGATCGACAACACGACGCGCAAGCTGATGAGCGAGGGGCAGCGACCGCTGAGCGTCGGCTTCTTCTTCGCCCTCGGGCACTCGACGATCGTGTTCGGGCTCGCCGCGCTGCTCGCGCTCGGCATCAAGGGCCTGACCGCCGACGGCTCGGCCGTGCGCGAGGCGACGGGCGTGATCGGGCCGCTCGTGTCCGGCACGTTCCTGGTCGTCATCGGGCTCCTGAACCTGCGCGTGCTCACGAGTCTGGTGCGCACCGTGCGGGCCGGTGAGCTCGAGGACGTGCGGCTCACAGGCCCCATGACGCGAATCTATGCGCGCGCGACGCGCGCGATCTCCAAGCCGTGGCAGATGTATCCGCTCGGCTGCCTGTTCGGCCTCGGGTTCGACACCGCGACCGAGATCGCCCTGCTCGCCGCCGCTGCGACCGCCGCCGCCGGCGGGCTTCCGTGGTACGCGATCCTCTGCCTGCCCCTCCTGTTCGCGGCCGGGATGGCACTGATCGACACGCTCGACGGCGCGTTCATGAGCTTCGCCTACGGCTGGGCGTTCGCGCAGCCGGTCCGCCGCGCGTTCTACAACCTCACCATCACGGGGCTGTCGGTGGCCGTCGCGCTGGGCATCGGCGCGCTCCAGCTCCTCGGCGCCGCGGGCGAGGACGTCGACCTCGGCTTCGCCGGCTACGCGATCGTCGCGCTGTTCGCGCTCACCTGGGCGGGCGCGCTCGCGATCTGGCGCTTCGGCCGGATCGAGGAGCGCTGGACCGCCACGCGCGAGACGGCCTAAGACGGACGGCTGCGAGAATGCGCTCGGCATGGACGAGGCAGGGAGACCCGCGTACTACGGCAATCCCGCCGGCGTCACCGACGACGTGCAGGTCGTGCAGGAGGTCTACGCGGCGTTCGCGCGCCGCGACGTCGACGGCCTGCTGCGCCACCTCTCCCCCCGCTGCGAGATGCACTTCGGGGGCACCGGGCGCGTGCTGGGGCGCGAGTCGCCGTACCTCGGGCATGCCGGATGCCGTGAATACTTCGTCGACGTCGAGCGTACGTGGGACGACCTCGAGCTCCACACCGACGACTTCCGCCTCATTCCGGGCTCGGTGATCGTGATCGGGTACGTGACCGGGCGCCACAACGGCGAGGCGATCCGCCGCGCGTCGGTGTGGACATGGCAGCTGCAGGACGGCAAGGTCGCCAGCGTGCGCGCGTCCGACATGGGCGAGCTGCCCGAGAGCTGACGGTCAGCTCCGCGCGGCGGCGGCGAGCGCCGCGATCGAGCGGTCGACGTCCTCGAAGCTCGTCTGCCAGTTGCAGATCGAGAGCCGGAGCCCGCGCCGCCCGCGCCAGGTGGTCGGGCTCGGATAGCACGTGCCCTCGGCCTGCACGGCCGCGAGCAGCGCGCCGTCGTCGCACGCGACCACGACCTGGTTGAGCTCCTGCTGGAGTACCTCGAAGCCGGCCTCGGGGAGCCGGTCCGCGAAGCGCTCGGCGCAGGCGCACAGCCGGTCGACCAGCTCGGCGACGCCGTCGCGGCCCAGCGCGCGCAGCGTCGCGTAGACGGCGAAGCCGCGCGCCCGGCGCGAGAACTCCGGCGTCCAGTCCATCGGCTCGCGCGGGCCGTCCGGGTCCTGCACGAGGTACGCGGCGGCGACGGTCATCGCCGCGCGGTGCGCCTCGCGGTCGCGCACGAAGGCCAGCCCGCAGTCGTAGGGGACGTTGAGCCACTTGTGCGCGTCCGTGGCCCACGAGTCGGCGAGCTCGGCGCCGCGCACCAGGTGGCGGCGCGCCGGGCTCGCCGCCGCCCACAGACCGAAGGCGCCGTCGACGTGCACCCACGCGCCCGCCTCGTGGGCGACCGCGCAGATGTCGGCGAGCGGGTCGATCGAGCCGCCGTTGACGTTTCCGGCCTGCGCGGCGACGATCGTCGGCGCCCCCGCGCCCTTCGCCAGCGCCCCGGCGAGCGCGTCGGCGCGCATCGCCCCGTCCGGGCCGGCGGCGACCGGCTCCACGCATGCGGTCCCGAGGCCCAGCAGGCGCAGCGCGCGGTCGATGGTGACGTGCCGTTCCTCTCCGGCCAGCACGCGCACGCGCGGCGCGCCGATCAGCCCATCGCGCTCGACGTCGTGCCCGGCGGCGTCGAGGACGCGGTGGCGCGCGGCCGCGAGGCAGGTGAAATGGGCCATCTGACAGCCGGTGACGAGCGCGAAAGAAGCGCTCTCCGGAAGCCCGAGCAGCGAGATGAGCCAGCGCCCGGCGATCTCCTCGACGACCGCGGCGGCCGGCGTCGGGTCGGCGAGCCCGGCGTTCTGATCCCAGGCCGACGTGAGCCAGTCGGCGGCGATCCCGGCGGGATGCGCCCCGCCCATGACGAAGCCGAAGAAGCGCGGCGAGTTGATCGCGGTCAGGCCGGGCTCGGCCTCCTCAGCCAGTTGCGCGATGACGTCGCCGGGCGGCAGCGGCGCCTCGCCGAGACGGTCGGCGATCGCGAGCTCTCGCGGGCCGGTCTGCGCGCGCACGGGCCGCTGAGGAAGGGAGTCGAGCCAATCGCCGGCGCGCTCTGCCACCTCACGCAGCAGCGCGCGCGTCTGAGTGTCAAGGACGGGGGCGCCGGACATCGGGCAACGATGCCGGAGCCCGCCTCACGCGGGCAATAGGGGTACCACCCCCAACTTTGCCGCTAGTCCTCGATCTTCTTGCCGTTCGGCGCCAGGACGTACCACTCGGCGCCGAAGCCGTCGACGCCCTCGCCGGCGGTGTCACCCGCCTTCTTGTCCTGCACGAAGTAGTAGAGCGGGTGGCCCTTGTATGTCACCTGCGTCTTGCCGTCGGTGCGCTTGGTGGTGCCGAGCAGCGACGCCCGCGCCTTGCCCGCAGCCTTGGGCTTGCCCGTGGTCAGCAGCGGCGGCCACGCCGTCGCACACGCGTCGTAGCACGTGCTCTTCTTCGTCTTGTCCTTCTCGAACAGGTACAGCGTGCGCCCGTTGGGCCCGACGAGGAAGGTGCCGAGCTTGCCGTGACGGGTCTTGACGGTCGCCGGTCCGGCGGCGAGCCCGGTCCCGGCAAGGGCGAGGGCAAGTCCCGCCACGATGACGGCCGGCACGAAAACACGACGCATGCTGCACCTCCAGCGGACCTCGGGTACGTCTCGCGGCGGGATACGCCGAAGGGCCGGCGATGGTTCGCCCGATCGGGTAGCCGGAGACGCGCGGGCTACCGTCCGGGCGTGCCGTCCGCGGAGACTTGGGCGTATGCCACGCATCACCGTCGGTACCGAGAACAGCGCCCCGATCGAGATCTACTACGAGGATCACGGCAGCGGACGCCCGATCGTGCTCATCCACGGCTATCCGCTGGACGGGGACTCCTGGGAGCGGCAGGAGCCGGTCCTGCTCGAGAACGGCTTCCGTGTCATCCGGTATGACCGCCGCGGGTTCGGCCGCTCCAGCCGGCCCACGACCGGCTACGACTACGACACCTTCGCGGCCGACCTCAACGCCCTGCTCGACCATCTCGGACTCGAGGAGGTCGTGCTCGCCGGCTTCTCGATGGGGACCGGCGAGGTCACCCGCTACCTGGGGCGTTACGGCTCGGGCCGCGTGAGTCGCGCCGTGCTGTTCGGCGCGATCCCGCCGTTCCTGCTCAAGACCGACGACAACCCGGACGGCGTCGACGGCCAGGGGTTCGAGGACATCAAGGCGTCGATCGCGCGCGACCGCTACGCCTACTTCAAGGACTTCCTCGACAACTTCTACAACGTCGACCGCCTGGCGCCTGACCGCATCAGCCCGCAGGCATGGCAGGGGAGCTTCAACGTCGCGGCCGCCGCGTCGCCGCACGCGACGTACGCGTGCGTCGACGCGTGGCTGACCGACTTCCGCGATGACCTGCCGAAGATCGACGTGCCCGTGCTGCTGGTGCACGGAACCGAGGACCGCATCCTCCCCTACGAGGCCACCGCCGCCCGCCTGCCCGAGCTGATCGCGGACCTGACGCTCGTGCCGGTGGAGGGCGGCCCGCACAACATCGGGTGGACGCACCCCGAAGAGGTCAACTCGGCGCTGCTCGAGTTCCTGGGGGTCACAATCTCGGTGTGAGTCAGGGGCGACGCAAGGCGCTGCGCGCGAACGCGGGCGACGGCATCGACGCCGGGGCGGTGGCCGCCAGGGCGCGCGAGCTGGGCGTGATGGGCTGGGTGCGGCCGACGGGCGAGATCCACGCCGAGGGCGCGGCGGGCGCGGTGCAGGAGCTGATCGCGTTCGCCGCCGGCGCGCCGGCGCGCGAGCCGGCGCGCGTGGAGGGGCACGAGCAGTTCGGGATCCGCGGCGTGAGCGCCGGGGTGTTCGTGGTCCAGGAGCACCAGGCGACCGCCCACCACTACGACGTCCGGCTCGAGGTCGAGGGGGTGATGCGTTCCTGGGCGGTGCCCAAGGGACCGTCGCTCGATCCCGCCGCCAAGCGCCTCGCCGTCCAGGTCGAAGACCACGCGCTCGACCACAACGACTTCGAGGGCACGCTCGGCGGCGGGGGCGTGATCGTGTGGGACCGCGGCACGTACGAGCAGGGCGGCCGCGTCGCCTGGCCCGAGGCGCTCGAGCGCGGCCACGCCGTCTTCGTCCTGCACGGCGAGAAGCTGCGCGGCGGCTTCGCGCTCCAGCGCACGCGCGACCGGGTAAAGCCGCAATGGCTGCTGATCAAGCGCCGCGACGACGACGCGCGCCCCGGCTCGGACATCGTCGCCGAGCGGCCCGAGTCGATCCTCAGCGGCCGCACGCTGGCGCAGCTGCTCGGCTGAGAGACCAGGGGGCAGACCAGGGACATCCCGGGGCGCGAAGACGGCCGGATCGCGCGATCGTGTGGCCATCGAACCCAAGGAGGACGCCATGAGCACCACGGATACGAGCGGCGAGACCGCGCCCCAGGCAGCGCAGACCAAGCCCGTCGAGTTCAAGCTCGAGGTCGTGATCCTTCCCGTGTCCGACGCCGATCGCGCGAAGGCGTTCTACTCCTCGCTCGGCTGGCGCGAGGATGCCGACTTCCCGATCGCCGAGGGCTACCGGGTCCTGCAGTTCACGCCGCCCGGCTCGCTGGCGTCGATCGTCTTCGGCACCGGCGTCACCGCCGCGACCCCCGGCGCCGGCGCCGGCCTCCTGCTCGCCGTCTACGACCTCGACGAGGCGCGCGCCGATCTGATCGCGCGCGGCGTGGACGTCTCCGAGATCTTCCACGGCGCGGCGTTCAGCGACACCACCGACCGACGCGTGCCCGGGCCGGACCCCGAGCGCCAGTCCTACCGCTCCTTCGCGTCCTTCCGCGACCCCGACGGCAACGAGTGGCTGCTGCAGGAGCTCAGGACCCGGCTCCCGGGGCGGTGACCGCGGGGTTACGCTTGCCCCATGGCGAAGGCCAAGCATCCACCGGGCTCGGAGCCGTTCGACGTGACGCTGCCCGAGGGCTTCGAGCCCGGCGACCGCCGGGCCGAGCTGGAGGCCGCCGCAAAGCAGGCGGGATGGACGATCGAGCGCGACGGCGGGACCGTCATCGTGCGCGACGTATGGACGGAGAACGAAGACCACGCGGCGTGGCTCGTGGCCACCAAGGCCGGCCTGCCGCTCGAGCGCGTCACCGTCTGGGCCGGCCGCGGGTGACGTCCGCTCCCAGCAGGCCCGCCGGCCGCAGCAGCATGACGCACACCAGCAGCAGGCCGTAGATGCCCGAGGAGACCTGCGACAGGTTGAAGTCCAGCCCCAGGTCGCGCGGGACGTCGTAGAGGACCTCGGGCAGCAGGTAGTTGTCGGCCACCGACAACAGGACGGCGCCGAGCACCACGCCCCAGATCGAGCCCAGGCCGCCGAGCACCACCATCGCGAGGATGAAGATCGAGAACGAGAACGTGAACTGGTGGGGGTCGACGAAGCTGAAGAACGACGCCAGGAACGCCCCTGATACGCCGCCCATCGCCGCGCCCACCGCGTAGGCGAGCAGCTTCGTGCGGGCGATCGGGACACCGGCGCTCGCCGCCGCGACCTCGTCGTCGCGCAGCGCGATCCACGCCCGGCCCATGCGCGAGTCGCGCAGCCGGAAGTTGACGACGAGCACGAGCCCCACGAGGGCGAGCGCGAACCAGTACCACGGCCGTAGGTCCAGGATCCCGAAGCGGCCAACGAACGGCAGGTCGATCCGGTCCACGCCGGACATGCCGTTCGGCCCGCCGGTCAGCGACCCGCCGAGGAAGCGGATCCCCCGTCCGTTGACGACGGCCTGCCCGATGATCTCCCCGAACGCGAGCGTCACGAGCCCGATGTAGTCACCGCGCAGGCGCAGCGTCGGAACCCCGATCAGCACGCCGGCCGCGGTGCACGCGACGATCGCCAGCACGGCGATGACGAGGAAGCTCAGGTGGATGCCCGGCAGGCGCGCCGTCGGCGCGTCGACCAGCAGCGAGACGTGCGCGTGGACCCAGAACTCCGAGCCGAAGTGCGCCGCCACATGAGCGCCGATCGCGAAGAACGCGACGTACCCGAGATCCAGCAGGCCGGCGAAGCCGACGACGATGTTCAGGCCCAGCGCCATCACCACGTAGGCGGCGGCGATGATCAGGTTCTGCAGCGCGAGGCTGCCCTCGCCGAGGAACAGCGGCACGACGGCGGCGACGCCGAACGCGGCGACCGCGAGCAGCGAGCCGGGCGGCGCTGCGCGGACGCCCGCGAGCCGGGCCGCGGCGGCGCTCATCGTGCGCGCCTGCGCCGGTAGTACGCGCGGTTCTTGGTGCGATTGCCGCAGATCGACATGTCGCACCACGCGGCCGAGCGGTTCTTCGAGCGGTCGAAGAACGCGTATTCGCACTGGCGGCAGGCCTTCATGCGCGACCAGTCGCCGCTCAGCTGCGCCTCGTGAAGAATCCCGAGCAGCGCCGCCACCGCACCTTCGGCGCCGGCGCACGCGGGCTCCAGCGCGGTGCGGCCGGCGTCGTCGATCGCGACCGCGAGCCAGGCGCGCTCGGACGCGGCGCGGATCACCTGCACCGCCGCGGCCGGCGCCGGCTCTCCGCCGTTTGCCACCGCCAGCGCGCGGATCGCCTCGCGCAGCTCGCGCAGCCGCGCGGCGTCGGCCGCCGAGATGCGCGCGCCCGGCGCCAGCAGCCGCTTCTCCCCCAGCCAGGCCTGGGCCTTGCGTGCCGTCCCGATCCGATCCCACTCGGGCGGAAGATCGTGGTTGTGGGAGTTGACGAAGCGCTGGAGCAGCTCGAGCCGGCCGGGCGCCTTCGGCCGCCCTCCGGGCTCGATCTGCTCGCCGACCCGGCGCTTGTCGCGCTCCTCCACCTGACCACCATAACGTTAATGACGGTCAGATGTCCAGGGCCTTGACGCAGTGGTAATGCTTATGCTTTCATAATAGTTATGAAGCAGCAATCAACTGATCGTCGCAACCGAATCCGCATCCTGCTGATCTGCTGCACGAGCCTGTTCATCGTCGGGCTCGACATCACCGCCGTGAACGTCGCGCTACCGACGATCGGACGGCAGCTCGACGCCGGCGTGGCGGGCCTGCAGTGGACCGTCGACGCCTACACCGTCGTGCTCGCGAGCCTGCTGATGCTCGGCGGCTCGACCGGCGACCGGCTGGGCCGCAGGCGCGTGTTCCTCGCCGGCCTCGGCGTGTTCTCGGCCGCGTCGCTGCTGTGCAGCCTCGCCCCGAGCGCCGGGCTCTTGGTCGCGTTCCGCGCGCTTCAGGCGGTGGGCGGCTCGATGCTCAACCCGGTCGCGATGTCGATCGTCGTCAACACGTTCACCGATCCGCGCGAGCGCGCGCAGGCGGTGGGCGTCTGGGGCGCGATGTTCGGGCTGTCCATGGCGCTTGGGCCGGTCGTCGGCGGCGCCGCGGTCTCGTGGCTCGGCTGGCAGGCGATCTTCCTGCTCAACCTTCCCGTCGGGCTGGCCGCGATCGCCTTGACGCTGCGCTTCATTCCCGAGTCGCGGGCGCCGCACCCGCGCCGCCCGGACCCGGTCGGCCAGGCGCTAGTGATCGTGCTGCTCGGCGCGCTCACCTTCGGCATCATCGAGGGCCCGGTTCGCGGCTGGAGCTCTCCGGTGATCGTGGCCGCGCTGGCGTCGGCGGGCGCGGCGCTCGCCGGGCTGCTGCTCTACGAGCCGCGACGCGAGGAGCCGCTGATCGAGCTGCGGTTCTTCCGGTCGGTCCCGTTCTCCTCCGCGGTCGTGATCTCGCTCGCCGCGTTCGCCGCGTTCGGCGGGTTCCTGTTCCTCAACACGCTCTATCTGCAGGACGCGCGCGGGCTCTCGCCGGTCCGGGCGGGCCTCGTCACGGTGCCGATGGCGTTGATGATCGTCGTGGCCTCGCCGCTGTCGGGACGCGTGGTGGGGCGCCGCGGCGCGAGGGTCCCGCTCGCGATCGCGGGCGTGTCGATGGCTGCGGGATGCGCGCTCCTGGCCGGCGTCGATCCGGCGACGCCGCTCGCCCGGCTGATCGCGGCCTACGTCGTCTTCGGGCTCGGCATCGGGTTCGTCAACGCGCCGATCACCAACACCGCGGTGTCGGGGATGCCGCGCGCGCAGGCGGGCGTCGCCGCGGCGATCGCCACGACCTCGCGGCAGGTGGGCCAGACGCTCGGGGTCGCCGGCGTGGGAGCGATCGCGCACGCGAGCGCCGCGCCGGCGTGGTGGACGCTCGCGGCCTGCGGCGCCGTCGTGCTCGTGCTCGGCCTGCTCGCGACCACGCGGCGCGCGCGGGCGACGGCGCTCAATCCGGAGCCGGCCGTCGCCTAGGCTGCCGGCATGGACGACGACGCCGCCCGCCAGGTCTGGCTGCTGATGTCCGACCTCGTGCTCGACAACGAGCGGCGGCGCGAGGTCGCCGACGCGCTCGGGATGAGCTTCGGCCGTGCCCGCACGGTGCGCCGGCTCGCGCGCCGGACGATGTCGATGCGCGAGCTGGCCGACGCGCTCGGCATCGACCCGCCGAACGCGACCGTGATCGTCGACGGCCTGGAGGCGCAGGGGCTCGTGCGCCGCACGCCGCACCCGACCGACCGCCGCGCCAAGGTGGTCGAGGCGACGCGCAAGGGCAAGGAGCTCGCGCGCAAGGCCGATGAGATCCTCGCCACGCCGCCGCCCTCGCTCACCGTCCTGAGCCCCGAGGACCTCGAGACGCTGCGCTCGATCCTCGCGAGCGTCAGAGCCGGCTGACGTTCGCGACGACGGTCGCGGCCAGGCTCGCGAGCCTGGCGAGATCGCGCTCCGGAAGCGAGTCCAGCAGGCCGGAGAGCGCCGCGTCGGCCTCCTTGGTGAGCCGGTTCGCGAGCCGCCGGCCCTCGGGCGTGAGCCGGACGTGGACGGCGCGGCCGTCATCCGGGCTCGCGCTGCGCTCGACCAGCCCGCGCCGTTGCGCGCGGTCGATCAGGCCGCTGACGCTCGACTTGCCGAGGTTCAGGTGGCGCGCGAGGTCGAGCATCGCGGGCTCGCGGTCGCGCAGGATGCCGAGCAGCCGCAGTTGCGTGATCGAGAGATCGTGCTCGGCGGCGAGCTCGCCGAGCAGCGTCTGGATCGTGAACGAGAGCTGGACGACGGCGTCGATCTCGGGTGGCTCGGCCATCGGACTCACAGCGTACTTGATCTGGTTCGCGGCACGTACTACATTGGTTCGTGTCACGAACTACCTGAGAGGCTTCCCATGCACGCCGCCGTCGTCGGCTCCTTCGACCATCCGCCCCGCTACGAGACCTTCGAGCCGCCGGAGGCGAACGGCGAGCACGAGCACGTCGTCGACGTGCTGGCGGCGGGCCTGCACCCGCGCGTGCGTTCCGGCGCGAACGGGTCGCACTACACCAGCGGCGGCGAGCTGCCGCTGATCCCGGGGATCGACGGGGTCGGCCGGACGTCCGCCGGCGAGCTCCTGTACTTCGTGCTCCCGGACACCACGCGCGGCTCGATGGCCGAGCGCTCGCCGTCGACGCGGCGCCGCTCCCGCTCAGCGAGGTCGAGACGGCCTGGAACGTGCCCGTCGAGCCGGGTCGCCGCATCGTCTTTGCGCCCTAGGAGCCTGTTGAAGAATTCCGGTACGCCTGCTGCGGCACATCCGCGGCGCCTCGCGCCGCCCGCGATGCTCACGTGGCAGAGCCACGCATCGCGATCGCGTCCGCCCCGAGGCATCCACGGCTGCACCACATCAGGGCTGACCGACCATTCTTCAACAGACTCCTAGTCTTGAGACGGTGGTGACGTTCGCGCTCATCCACGGCGGCGGGAGCAGCGCCTGGGACTGGCATCTCGTCGCGCCCGAGCTTCGAGCGCTCGGGCACGAGCCGGTCGCGGTGGACCTTCCGACCGGCGACGAGTCGGCCGGCTGGTGGGCCTACGCCGATGCCGTGGTCGACGCGGTCGGCGAGCGCGAGCGCGTCGTCGTGGTCGCGCACTCGCTCGGCGGCTTCACGGCACCGCTGGTCTGCACGCGGATCCCGGTCGAGCTGATGGTCCTCGTCGCCGCGATGATCCCGGCCGCCGGCGAGCGCTTCGACGACTGGTGGACGCGCTCCGGCTGGCGCGAGAGCGGGCTCGACGACGTCTTCTACCACGATGTCTCGCCGGAGCTGAAGGCCACCGCGCAGGGACGAGGCGGCGACGAGAGCGCGAAGGCGCTGACCGAGCCGTGGCCGCTCGCCGCGTGGCCGGACACGCCGACCCGGTACCTCCTGTGCCGCGACGACCGCCTGTTCACGCCCGACTGGGCGCGGGCGCACGCCCGCGAGCGGCTCGGCATCGAGGCCGACGAGATGGACGGCGGCCACTACATCACGCTCAGCCGCCCGCGCGAGCTCGCCGAGCGGCTCGACGGCTACGTCAGAGGTCGATCCGCATCACCGCGCGCCGCGGCGTCGGGCGACTGACCTCGGCGAAGCCGGCTTCCTCGAACACGCTCCGGGTACCGACGTGCAGCTCCTCCAGGAGCGCCTCGCCGCTGACCAGCGGGTAGCCCTCGAGTGCTCGCGCACCGCGCTCGCGGGCGAAGCCGACCGCGGCGCGCGCGAGCGCCCGGCTGACGCCCCCGCGGCGGAAGCCCACGCGCGTGAACAGGCACGTCACGGCCCACACGGTCGCATCGGCCTTGTCCTCGTCGCGCCCCTCCCACGGCACCCGCGCGTTGCGGACGAGGCTGCCGAACGCCGGGCGCGGCTCGACCGCGCACCAGCCGGCCGGCTCGCCGTCGACGTAGGCGACGAGGCCGCTGGTGGCCGGGGCGTCCGGATCGCCGCAGCGCGTCTGCTCGCGCAGCCGCCGCGCGCGCTCCTGGACCGGGAACTTGCGGAACGCCTCGCGCGGCCGCAGCTTGTAGCGCTGGCACTGGCACGTGAACGCCGCGCCGCGGGAGCCGAAGATCGCCTGCAGGTCCTCGCAGCTCGCCTCGTTGGCTCCGACGACCGAGATGCTCACGCCCGCGAGAGCTCCCCCTGCCCGACCAGCAGCAGCGGCGTGAACAGCATGAGCACGCCGGCGAGCGCGATCGCCGCGCGCACGCCGGCGACCGCCGCGAGCACGCCCCAAAGCGCGGTCATGGCCGCAACCGTAGCGCTGCTGGTGACCGACCACGCGGCGAGCGTGCGGGCGACCCGTCCGGTCTCCGTGTGCTCGAGCCGGTAGGTCGCGAACACCGGGTTGAAGACGCCCACGCACGTGACGAGCCCGAACTGGACGCCGATCACGAGCGCGAGGCCGGGCGCGCCGGGAACGACGAGGGCCAGCCCGCACGACCAGCACGCGCGCAGCGCGCCCGCCCCGAGCAGCACCCTGCGCCGCCCGTGGCGCGCGACGAGCCGGCGCGAGAGCCGCGACCCGAGCAGCCCACCGGCGCACGGCGCGCCGAACGCGAGCGCGTACTGCCACGGCGCGAAGCCGAGGTCGCCGAGCATGAGGACGGCGACCAGCGGCGCGGTGGCCAGGATCAGCCCGTTGACGAGCACCGTGTTGAAGAACAGCGGCCGCAGCGCCGGGCTGGACAGGATCGTGCGCCAGCCCTCGAGCAGGTCGCCGGCGCGGGGCCGCGATGCACCGCGCGCCGGGCGCGGCTCGCGCCACCCGATCGCCCGCAGGCCGAGCGCCGAGAGCAGGTAGCTGACCGCGTTGGCGATCACCGTCGTCACCGGCCCGAGCAGCCCGATCAGGGCGCCGCCCAGCGGCGGGCCGAGCGCGGTGGCGGTCCACGTCGTGGATTCGAAGCGGGCGTTGGCGACCAGGAGGTCCTCGGTCGGCACGAGCGCCTTCAGGAACGCGCCGCTCGCCGCCTTGAAGCCGATGTCGGCGGCGCCCATGACCACTGCGACGACCAGCAGCTGGCCGAAGCTCAGCCACCCGAGCGCAAACGCGGCCGGCACGCTCGCCAGCGCGGCGCAGCGCGTCAGGTCCATCGCGATCATCACCGGCCGCTTGCGCCGCGGCTCCACCCACGGCCCGAGCGGCACCGCGACCGCCGCGCCCACCGCGAGCCCGACGGCGGCGAGCGCCGACACCTCGACCGGACCGGCGTGCAGCGCGAGGATCGCGATCAGCGGGAATGCGTCGAACGCCAGCCACGTCCCGAGCGTGCTGGCCGCGAACGCCGCCCAGAGCCATCCGAAGTCGCGCCCCACCCGCCAATCTAACCGGGCGGTGAGGACGAACCTGCTCCAAGCTGTCGGCCATGGAGATCACCCGCAACGCGCTCGACACGATCGCCGGCCCCGGCGACTGGTTCACCGGCGCCGTCTTCATGGACAGCGTCGCCAGCCCCTCGCCGCCGTCGCGCGTGGCGGCCACCGCCGTGCGCTTCACGCCCGCCGCGCGCACGCACTGGCACACCCATCCGCTCGGGCAGACCATCTACGTGACCGAAGGCGTCGGCGTCTGCCAGCGGCGCGGCGGTCCCGTCGAGGTCATCCGCCCCGGCGACCGCGTCTACTTCGAGCCCGGCGAGGACCACTGGCACGGCGCCGCCGCCAACCGGTTCATGACCCACCTCGCGATGCAGGAGGCCGACGAGACGGGCAGCACCGTCACCTGGGGCAAGCCGGTCAGCGATCAGGAGTACTCGGCTCCGGGCTGATCCGCCGCGCGAGCGCGCGCAGCTGCTCGACGAGCTCGGGCGGCTCGCGCACGTCGAAGTCGAATCCGAGCATCGCCAGGCGCATCGCGAGCCACTCGAGGTTGTCGTCGGACACCCGGTACTCGCAGCGGTGCGCGTCGATCGGCGTGACTGTGCCGCCGAGGAACGGCAGCCGCCGCTCGAGCTCGGCGGCCGCCGCGTGCACGGTGACCCGCGCCTCGAAGCGCGCGAACGCTCCCGCGAGGCTCTGCTCGACGTAGGCGGCGGCGTCGCGGGCGGGGAGCTCGCGCGGCGTGAAGCGGGGGCCGGTCGCGGCCGCGCCCTCGATCCGGTCCACGCGGAACGTCCGCCAGTCCTCGCGCCGGCGGTCCCACGCGACCAGGTACCAGCGTCGCCCCCGGTTGACGAGCGCGTGCGGCTCGACCTCGCGCCGCGTGGCGGTGCCGTCGCGGCTCGAGTAGTCGAACCCCAGGCACTCGCCGTCACGGCACGCCGCGCCGATCGTGGTGAGCTGCTGCGGGTCGACCGTCGGGCCGCCGGCGGGCGGGGCGACGGTCGCCGCGCCGAGCGCGGCGATGCGGCGCCGCAGGTGGGCGGGGAGCACCTGCTCGAGCTTCACAAGCGCGCGGATGGCGGTCTCCTCGATCCCGGTCACCGACGCCCGCGCCGCCGTGCGCAGGCCGACCGCGATCGCGATCGCCTCGTCCTCGTCGAGCAGCAGCGGCGGCATCGCGGTCCCCGCCCGCAGACGGTAGCCACCGGCCGGGCCGGTCAGCGACTCGACGGGGTAGCCGAGCGCGCGCAGGCGCTCCATGTCGCGGCGGATCGTGCGCGCGGACACCTCCAGCCGCGCGGCCAGCTCGGTGCCCGGCCAGTCGCGCCGGGCCTGCAGCAGCGACAGCAGCTCCAGGAGGCGGCTCGACGTGGTGCTCATGACGGCTCCATCCTGGTCATGATTGCGGACAGATACTGACCTAAATACTTCGTACGGTTGGCGCATGAGCAACCAGGACCGCTACATCGCCGGAGTCCCGTGCTGGATCGACACCACGCAGCCCGACCCCGAGGCCGCCGTCGCGTTCTACGGCAAGCTGTTCGGCTGGGAGTTCGAGGACGTGATGCCTCCGGGCGCGCCCGCCAAGTACTACGTCGCCCGGCTCGACGGCGGCGACGTGGCGGCCGTCAGCTCGCTGGCCGAGGGCGCGCCGCCGGCCGCCATGTGGAACACGTACGTGTGGGTGGACGACGCGGACGAGACCGCGGGCAAGGTCCGCGCCGCCGGCGGCGCCGTGCTCACCGAGCCGTTCGACATCTTCGACGCGGGCCGGATGGCGGTCTGCGCCGACCCGGCGGGCGCCGCGTTCATGCTCTGGCAGCCGCGGCAGCACCGCGGCGCGACCGTCGTGAACGTGCCGGGCTCGCTGAACTTCAACGTTCTCCACACGCGCGACGTGGACGGCGCGCGCGCGTTCTACGGCGCGGTCTTCGGCTGGGACCTGCTCGACGGCGGCATGTGGGCGCTGCCCGCCTACGGCGACTTCCTCGAGCAGCTCAACCCGGGGACGCGCGCGCGGGTCGCCGAGTTCGGCGGGCCGAGCCGCTTCGAGGAGGTGGTCGCCAGCCTGCTGCCGAGCGCCGAGGACCCCGCGCTGTGGGGCGTGACCTTCGGCGTCGCCGACGCCGACGCGACCGCCGCCCGCGCGGCCGAGCTCGGCGCCAAGATCGTCGTCGCGCCGGTCGAGGCGCCGTGGGTCCGGACGACGGTGATCGCCGACCCGCAGGGCGCGACGTTCACCGCCAACCAGTTCAAGCCCGAGAACCGAGATCTGGCGCAGGCGGGCAGCGCCGCGACCGGCGCCTGAGTCGCCCGCCGCGGAGCGGGCGCGCGGTTTCCGGCGCCCGCTCCGTGGTGGTCGCGCGCGTGATCACGCCGCGCGGTGGCGCCTGAGCAGCGCGCCCAGCGTCGCCTGCGCGTCCGGCGCCGGAAGCCCGTCGAGCGCCTCCAGCGCGGCGTGCGCCTCGCCGAGCGTGACGCCTCCGCACTCGCCCGTGAAGCGCGCCAGCCAGCGCACCGCGGCGCGCTCGAACGCCGCATCGTCGGCCTCGAGCATCAGCAGCAGCACGCGCACGGCGTCGCCGAGCGTCACGATGCTCGGGCGCTCGAGCGCGGCGGCGCGCACGGCCGCGAGGTCTCCGCCGGCGAGGGCGCGGTCGAGGCGGGCGCGGACGACGGTGAAGGGCGGCGGCATCCCCACGAACATATGTTCGCGTCCGGACGGATCGGCGGCCCGCTCAGTTGAACGGCGCGGCGCGCCGGATGCCGTCCAGCTTGGCGGCGACCTCGTCGGCGAAGTCGTCGCGCAGCCAGCGCAGCCAGCGCTGCTTGAACATCCAGGTCGTCGCCAGGACCCACGCGCCCGCGCCCGCGACGGTGAGCACGTGGGGCAATGGCGAGTCGTGCTCCACGAAGCCCGCGATCAGCGCCGCGATCAGCAGCGCCCCGGCGAGCGAGGCGATCCGCCCCTCGCGCCGCAGGCGCAGGAAGCGGCGACGCGGGATCCGCGCCAGCAGCGGCCAGCCGCCGGCGAGCGGCGCAACCGGGGTGAGCGTGCGGCGGGTCGGGCCGGCAGACACTCCGGCGAAGCTAACACCGCGCCGGCAAGTCTGCATGGGCCGATCATGAGCCGCCGCCTCGGCGCGCGGACGCGACAAGCGCCACGCGCGCGCTCGGCCGCCGCCAGCCCGAGCCCGCCCGGACCGCGCGCCAGCTCCAGCACCCGGTCGCCCGGCTCGATGCGCGCGAGCTCCAGCAGGCGCTCGGTCAGCCCCGCGTTGCGCGCGTCCACGTACTCGGCGGGCGTCGCGCTCAAGACGGTCTAGGTGGCGTTCGAGACCAAGATCGGCGTGCTGCGCGCGCTCTGGAACCTGCGCCTGCGCGGCGACCAGGCCGACGAGTGCCGAAATCCGTTCGTAACCTTGGGGCGCGGGTACGCGTCATGGGGGTATGAGCCTGGTGTTGTTGCGCTCGCAGAGCGACGAGCGGCTCGTCGCACTCGCCCGCCAGGGTCATGAGCGGGCGTTCGAGGCGATCGTCCGGCGCTACCGCCGGCCGCTGCTGGCGACGTGCCGGCGGATGGTCCCCGACGCGCTGGCCGAGGACGTGCTTCAGCAGGCGCTCGTCTCGGCGTGGACGGGGCTGCGGCGGGGCGACGATGTGCGCGACCTGCGCGCATGGCTGTTCCGGATCGTGCGCAACGCCGCCGTCAGCACGCTGCGCCGGTCGGGTCACGATCCGCCGCGGCTGCTCGACGCGCTGACCGCGGCGCCGAGCTCGCAGGAGGAGGCGGAGCGACGCGCGGTCGTGCACGAGACGCTGTCGACGATCGCGCGGCTGCCGGCGCGCCAGCGCGAGGCGCTGCTGCGGATCGCGGTGCACGGCGACAGCCAGGACGACGTCGCGGACGAGCTCGGCGTCTCCCGGCCGGCGGCGCGAGCGCTCGTGCACCGCGCGCGGACGGCGCTGCGCGCTACCGCGTCGGCGTTGGTGCCGTATCCGCTGCTGACCGCGCTCGCGTCGGCCGGGAGCGACGCGGAGCCGATGAGCCTGCGGATCGCCAAGCTCGTCGCCGGCGCCGGGGGCGCGGGCGCCACCGCGACGCTCGCCAAGGCCGGCGCGGTCGCCGGCATGGCGGCGGCGGTCTCCGCGCCGATGATCGCGGACCACCATGCGCCAAAGCCCCGTCCGGCGGCGGCGCGAGCAGCGCACACGCGAGGCGCGGGGACCGTCGCCGCGACGCCGGACCCGCCGCGGGCCGCGGCGGCGCCGGTGCGGTACACGCCGCCCGCCGCCGTGCCGCGCGAAGCGGGCGGCGGCGACGGAGGGCGGCGCAGCGCGCACCACGGAGCCGGCACGCGCGGCGACGGCGAGCACCGCCGCCCCGGCCACGAGCGCGGGCGCAGCGGCGACGACGGCGCCCGCGACCGCGGATCTCAAGACGACGCCGCCTCCGGCGGCAGCGGCAAGCGCGGCGACCGCGAGCGCAGCGGCGACGGCGAGCGCGCGAGCGGCGTGTCCGGCGACGGCGACGGCGAGCGCCTCGGCAGTGGCACGTCCGGCGGCGAAGACGGCGGCACGTCCGGCGGCGACGACGGCGAACGGCTCGGCAGCGACGCATCCGCCGGCGACGGCGAGCGACTCGGCAGCAGCACGTCCACCGGTGACGGCGAGCGACTCGGCAGCAGCACGTCCACCGGCGACGGCGAGCGACTCGGCAGCGACACGTCCACCAGTGACGGCGAGCGGTTGGACAGCGGCACATCCGCCGGCGACGGCGAGCGGTTCGGCAGCGGCGCCTCCGACGGCGGCGCAGTCGCGTTCGAGCGCTGACCGTCACCTTCGCCGGCCTGGCGGCGTCTCCCAACCAAACGGACCAGGAGGCATTCGTGCTCCGCAGGATCTTCGTACTCGCGGCGTCGCTCGCCGTCGCCGCGTCATTGCTGCTCGCCGGTGGGGCGAGCGCGCATGGCCGTGATCGCAACCGGGATCGGATCCCGGATCGCTGGGAGACGCAGCACCACCTGTCGCTCAACGTCAAGCAGACGCGTCGCGACCAGGATCACGACGGGCTCAACAACATGGGCGAGTTCCGCTCGCACACCGATCCGCGCGACGCCGACAGCGATGACGACGGCATCACCGACGCCGACGAGAACGCGGGCACGGTCGCGTCGTTCAGCGGCGGCATGCTCACCATCACGCTCGCGAAGGGCGGCACGCTCGCCGGGCGCGTGGGCGACGAGACGGAGATCGAGTGCGACGACGCCACGGCGACGGCCGCCGGCCACGGCGGGGACGGCGAGGACGGCGACCACGGCGACGGCGGCGACGGCGACCAAGGGGACGCCGACGGCCACGACCATGGCGGCGACCAGTCGTGCGGCGCCGACGCGCTCACCGCGGGCCGCACGGTGAAGGAGGCCGAGCTGAAGGCCGCGAACGGGGAGGCGGTCTTCGAGAAGGTCGAGCTCGGCTGAGTCGCTACGGCGGACCGGCGGCGCTCAGGCGCCGCCGGTCCGCCGATCCCGAACCGCCGCCGGCGCGTTGCCCGCGAGCTCGGCCTCCGAGATGCGGGCGTCATTCGTGAGCTCGCACGACCGGCAGCTTGACCGTGAAGGTCGCTCCCTCTCCCGGGCGGCTGTCCAAGCTCAGCGCGCCGTGATGCTTGTCGACGACGATCGAGCGCGCGATGGCCAGCCCCTGGCCCGTCCCGCGGCCGACCTCCTTGGTGGTGAAGAACGGCTCGAACACGCGGTCTCCGATCTCCGGCGGGATCCCCGGCCCGTCGTCGGCGATCGTGACGATGGCGTGGTCGAGCGCGCACTCGGTACTCACGCGGATGGTGCCGCGGCGGCCGTCGTGCGCCGCGTCGCCGATCGCGTGCGCCGCGTTGACGATCAGGTTCAGGAAGACCTGGTTGAGCTCGCCGACGTTGCAGATGACGCGCGGCAGCTCGTCGAACGCGGTCTCCACGTCGGCGACGTGCTTGTACTCGCTCGACGACACGACCAGCGTCGAGCGCAGCGCGGCGTTGAGGTCGGCCGGTGCGTGCTCGACCTGCGACGGCTGGCCGAAGTCCTTCATCGCCCGCACGATCGTGGCGACGCGCCTGACGCCGTCCTGCGTGCGCGCGAGCGCAGCCGGCAGCCGCTCGCGCAGGTAGTCCAGGTCGGCGGCCTCCTCGGCCTGGGCGACCCGCGGGTCCTCGCCGCGCTCGTCGAGCAGCGCCCGGTATTCGGCCAGCAGTCGCGCGATGTCGCCGTACGCCTCCTCGGCGAACTGGACGCTGTCGCCGACGAACTGGATCGGCGTGTTGATCTCGTGCGCGATGCCGGCCGCGAGCTGCCCGACCGCGTCGAGCCGCTGTGTGAGGCGCAGCTCGGCCTCCATGCGCTCGCGCTCTTCCTCGAGCCGCCGCAGCGGCGTGATGTCGGAGATCGTCCCCTCGAGCCAGAGCACCGCGCCGTCCGGGTCGCGCACCGCATGGCCCATCTCGCGCACCCAGCGCGTCTCGCCGCCGGCGTTCGCGATCGCGTAGTCGATCGTGAAGGTCTCGTCGCCCGGAAGCTCCGAGAGGCGCTGCTCGACGCGCTCGCGGTCGGCGTCCGGGACCAGACGCGAGTACGGCGGCGCGTCCGCCATGAGGCCGGCGGCGGAATGACCGGTGATCTCGCGGATGCGCGCGCTGACGAAGCGCATTGACCAGTCTCCGCTGGGCGCGCGCCGATACGCCGCGCCGGGGATGTTCGAGACCAGCGAGCGGAACGCCTCCTCGCTCCCGCGCACGCGGTCGAACGAACGCCCGACCGTGCTGACGAGAAAGAGGGCGGCAAGCAGGCCGAGCGCGAGCGCGCCGGCACCCAGAGCGGCGAGCAGGGCGCGCACGCTCCGGAGATGGACATGCGCGGCGCGCACGCGAGCGTCCGAGCGCCGGCGTGCCGCGGCGAGCACGATCGCGGACTGGGCGAGGCTTCCCTGGGTCAGGCTCTCGGACTGCAGCGCGAGCGGCTGCGCCTTCGCGTAGTGGCCGTCCGGCGCCATCCGGAAGATCTCGTTGACGAGCGCTCGGCGGCGGACGGCGATGTCCAGCTCACGATCCAGCGCCCGTTGCACCCCCCGGTCGCCGGCGAAGCCCGCGCGCAACCGGACCAGGCGGGCCCTCTCCAGCTGCTCCATCGCGAAGTATTCGGCCACGTCGCGCGGATCGGAGTCGATCAGGTACTCGGCGACGCGTGCGCGCTGAACCTCGGCTCCGGCCTGCGACGCGCGGGCGTCGTCGGCCAGCGCCTGCGCCGCCTGCGCCGCCCGCGAGTCGCGTGCGGCGATCGCGAGCCCATGGCGCGCGACCGCCAGCACGCCGACGAAGACGGCCAGCGAGATGCCGGTCGCCGCGAGGATGCGCGCCACGATCGAGCGGCGCGTCGCGACTGTCGCGGCGCCACGCATGGCTCAGGGGACGTGGTCGAGAACGCTCGCGCGGCGCGCCGCGTCCGCGAAGACGTGGGCCGCGAGCGGGCGGCTGTAGAAGAAGCCCTGGATCAGGTGGCAGCCCGCGGCCAGTACGCCGTCGCGCTGCTCGGCGGTCTCCACGCCCTCCGCCAGCGGGACGATCCCGAGCGAATGGGCGAGGCCGACGATGCCCTCCACGATCGCGCCGCCGGAGCCGGGACGGCCGAGGTCGCGCACGAACGGGCGCGGCACCTTGATCACGTCGGCCGGAAGCTCCTTCAGGTATGCGAGCGATGAGTGGCCGGTGCCGAAGTCGTCCAGCGCCACGCGCACGCCGATCGCCTTCAGGCCCTGGAGCGACGGCCGCGCAGTGCCGAGGTCGGCCACCGCGGTCTCGGTCACCTCGATCGTCAGGCACTCGGCGGGCAGGCCGGACCCGATCAGCGCCGAGGACACCATGTCGAGCAGGTCCGGGCGCACGAACTGGACGGCCGAGACGTTGACGGCGACGCCGAAGTCCCCGGGCACGATGCCCTCGCGCCGCCAGCCGGCGAGCGTCGCACACGCCTCGTGCATCACCCACTCTCCGAGCGCGATGATCAGCTCCGACTCCTCGGCCAGCGGGATGAAGCGGCCGGGGCCGAGCCGGCCGAGCCGCGGATGGCGCCAGCGCACGAGCGCCTCCGCCGAGCGCCACTGCCCGTTGCGCCCGTCGATCACCGGTTGATAGTCGAGCTCGAGCTCGCCCGCGTCGATCGCCGCCGCCAGCTCGGCCTTCAGCGTCACGCGCTCCAGGCGCTCGGCGTGCAGCTCCGGCGCGTACAGGCAGCTGCGCCCGCCGCCGGCCTCCTGCGCGTCCTGCATCGCCGCGTCGGCGGTGGCGATCAGCCCGCTCGCGTCGCTGGCGTGCGCGACCGCGAGCGCCACCCCGGCGCTGGCGCGCACGCGAAGCGTCGCGGCGCTGGTCTCGAGCGGGTGCTCGAGCACGCGCAGCATCCGGTTCACGACGTCGAGCGCGGTATCGCCGTCGGGCATCTCGCGCAACAGGAGCGAGAACTCGTCGGCCGCCATGCGCGCGACGGGGCCGCTGCCGGCGGCGCTGTGGCCGAACCGCCGGGCGACCTCGATCAGCACCTCGTCGCCGACCGCGTAGCCGTACGTCTCGTTGACCTCGCGCAGCCCGTCGAGGTCGAGCAGCGCGACCGCCACGCCGGCCGGCGCGACGCGCAGCGCCTCGGTGACCAGGTCCTCGAAGTGCTCGCGGTTGGGCAGGCCGGTGAGCGCGTCGACGTCGTCGCGCCGTCGCACGTCCTGCTCGAGCGCGACGCGCGCGCTGACGTCGCGCAACTGGACGACGAGCGCGCCGACGGCGTCGTCGGCCAGGAAGTCGCTGACCGACAGCTCGACCCAGCGGGCACTGCCGCGCAGCCGCACGGTGAAGCGGTCCGGCCCTTGGGCCTCCTCCGCCACCACCGCGGCGAGCGCCACCCCCGCGCGCTCGCGATCGCCGCGGTGCAGGCATTCCAGGACCGAGCGCCCGACGAGCGCGTCGGGGGGCTCGCCCAGGAGCTCGAGCGCGCCCGGCGTCGACCAGGCGATGACCAGCTCGCGATCGACGATGAGCGCGACGCCGCCGGTGTCCTCGACCAGCGACAGGATGCGCGCGCTGGCGGCGCGCGCCTGCCGCAGCGCCTGTGCCTCGAGCGCCGCGACGGCCAGCGAGAGCTGCCCGGCCAGCGCGGCCAGCGAGCGCCGGTCGGCCCGGCGCAGCACGCCCGCGGGCAGGACGCTGAGCGTTCCGGCCGAGCCGGTCGCGGTGGCGATGTCGAGGACGATCGGCTCGCCGGGCGCGACGAGCGGCAAGCGGAGGGCGACCGCGGGCGCACCGGACGGCGAGTCGAGCGTGACCGTGAACCCGGCCAGCTCGGCCCCGAGCAGCTCCTCCAGGGCCTGCGCGCTGTGGTCGGCCAGCCTCTGCCGGTCGGCGGCCTGCAGATAGGAGACCGCGACGCGTTGCAGCACGCGCTCGCGCCGGGCCGCGGCGTGGAGCGCCCCGACGCCGCGCACGAGCTCGTTCACGAGCAGCGCGACCATCAGCAGGGCGGGCGTCTGCAAGAGCGCGCCGGCGACCGAGTAGTCGTAGTCCTGCCCGTCGATCAGGTACGCGGAGAGCGCGCACGCCCCGGCATACACGAACGCGCCGCGCACGGCCAGGCTGCGCGAACCGTAGGCCGAGCGGAAGGCCAGCCCGGCGTACAGCACCCCGCTCATGCGGTCCGGGACGACGGCGACGCCGACGGCGACCACCGCGGCCACCTCCAGGGCGTCGAGCACCGGCGATCGCCGGCCCATGCGCAGCAGCAGCGTCCAGCGCGCCACCAGTACCAGCGCGCCCATCAGGCCGAGCGACCGGTGCGCCGCCGGTATGCCGGGGTCCAGGAGAAAGAAGATGCAGGTCGCGACGAGGCCCGAGAGCGCGGCGACGAACAACCCGCGGCGAAGTCCCGCTTCAGCGCGGAGTCCGGAGAGCCAGCGCGACAGGAAGCGATCCATCCTGGACGGGGGATCGGTTGCCCTGAGTCAGAACTGAACCGGGTTAGGGCAAAGGAACGGTCAATCCTCGAAGCGGAAGCCGACGCCCCGCACCGTCACCAGATGCCGGGGCGCGGCCGCGTCGTCGTCCAGCTTGCGCCGCAGCGCAGACACGTGCATGTCGAGCGTCTTGGTCGAGCCGAACCACGCGCCCTCCCAGACCTCGGCCATGATCTGCGCGCGTGCCACGGTCCGCCCCGCGTGACGGACCAGGAAGGCCAGCAGGTCGAACTCCTTCGGGCTCAGGCGCAGCTCGCGCTCGGCGACCCAGGCGCGGCGCGCGTCCACGTCGACGCGCACGTCGCCGACGCTGATCGCGTGCGGCGCCGACCGGCGGACTTGCGCGCGCACGCGCGCGAGCAGCTCGGCGAGCCGGAACGGCTTTGCCACGTAGTCGTCGGCGCCGGCGTCGAGGCCGGTCACCGCGTCGAGCTCCTCGCCGCGGCCGGTGAGGAAGAGGATCGGCACCGCCGGCCTCGCCGCGCGGATCCGGCGGCATACGTCGAGCCCGTCGAGCCCGGGCAGGCCGATGTCGAGAAGCACGAGGTCGTGGTTGCCGTCGCAGCCCGAGCGCGCCGCGGTCATGCCGTCGGACGCCTCTTCGACGTCATAGCCCTCGCGGCGCAGCGCACGGGCGAGCGAGGTCCTCACGCCCTCGTCGTCCTCGGCCAGCAGCAGCTTCGCGCCTTGCATCATCGCCGGCCTGCGTCCATCAGCCGTCGAGTGCCTTGGCGACGCGCTCGCGAAGCTGCCCGACCGTGTAGGGCTTGCGGAGAAGGTCGACCGCGTCCTCGTCGAAGCCCCGGCCCGCAAGCCGGCTGTCGGTGTAGCCGGATGAGTAGATCACGCGCAGGTGCGGCCAGCGCGCGGTGACGTGCTGGACGAGCTCCGGGCCGCCCATCTCCGGCATCACCACGTCGGTGATCATCAGCTCGACGTGAACCGCGTGGCGCTCGAGCAGCTCCAGCGCCTCGCGCCCGTTGCGCGCCTCGAGCACGCGCCGGCCGTCGGTCTCCAGCACGCGCCGCACGAGCTCGCGCAGCGCCGTCTCGTCCTCGACCACGAGCACCATCGGCTCCTCGACCTCCGGGTCGGCCTCCGGGGCGCCGGCCGCCGCCTGTGGCAGGCTCACGGTCACGCGCGTACCGGCGCCCGGCTCTGACTCCAGCTGGATCCGCCCGCCCGCCTCGTCGACGATCCCGTAGACGGTCGCCAGCCCGAGCCCCGTGCCCTTGCCCGGCGCCTTGGTGGTGAAGAACGGCTCGAAGACCCGTGCGCGGACCTCCGGCGGCATGCCCACGCCGTCGTCGCTCACGTGCAGCAGCGCCTGGCCCTCGCGAGCCTCGACGTCGACGCGCAGCTGCCCGCCTCCCGTCATCGCGTCGCGGGCGTTGATGACGAGGTTCATGAGCACCTGCTCGAGCTGCGCGGGATCGGCCTCGACCAGGACGGTCTGCGGGGCCAGCGCGAGCGAGAGCTCGATGTCCTCGTCGATCAGGCGGCGCAGCATCGGCTGCACGCCGGCGACGAGCTCGTTGACGTCGACGAGCTCGTGGTGAGGATCGCGCCGGCGGCTGAAGGAGAGCAGCTGCTCGGTCAGCGCCTGCGCGCGCTTGGCCGCCTTCTCGATCTGCTGGAGGTCGGCCCGGTCGTGCTCGTCCTCGATGCGCGCGGACAGCAGGCTGCCGTAGCCGATGATCGCCGTCAGCATGTTGTTGAAGTCGTGCGCGACGCCGCCGGCGAGCTGGCCGACCGCCTGCATCTTCTGCGCCTGCAGCAGCTGCGACTCGAGGTCGCGGCGCTCGGTCACGTCGGTCATCAGCCCATGCATGCGCAGCCCGCCGGAGGGCGCGCGGATGATGCGGACGCGATCGCGCATCCAGACCGTGCGGCCGTCGGCGGCGCGGATCCGGTACTCCAGCTCGTGGTCGATGCCCCGGCGGATCGCGTCCGCCGCACGCGCGAGCGTCATCTCGCGGTCGACCGGATCCAGGATCCCGACCCAGAACTCGTCCTCATTGAGCCAGTTGGCGATCGGGTGGCCGAGCAGGCTCTCCGCGCCGTCGGAGACGAAGCTGAAGCGGCGGCGGTCGGGCTCGTCGGCCTCCCAGACGATCCCGGCGACGTCGCCCAGGATCTCGCGCAGGCGCGCCTCGGCGGCGCGCGTCGCCTCGTACGCGCGCGACTGCCCGATCGCGAGCGCGATCCGCTCGGCCAGCCGCTCGAGCATCAGCTCGTCCTCCGGCGTGAACGGAGGGTCCTCGCTGCGGCCGGCGGTCAGCTCGCCGATCCGCTCCCCGTGCAGCCGCAGCGGCGCGCGCAGCGAATGGCGCGTCGTCTCCGGACCGGCGGTGATCTCGCCGGCCTGCTCGCGCACCTGGATCCCCGCCGCATCGGCGCCGAGCGCGCGGCGCACCGGCTCGAGCATCGCGCGCAGCAGGTCGGGCAGCGAGACGGTGCCCAGCGCCGCGTCGGACACGGCCTGCACGCCGCGCAGCCGCCGTGCCTCGGTTGCCGCCTCGGCCTCCGCGGCCTGGGCGCGGACGAGCTCGAGCCGCTCGGCCTCCAGCGCGCGCCGCTCGGTGACGTCGCGCACGACGGTGACGACCAGCGTCTCGGTCTCGGTCGGAAGCGCGCTGAGGCTGATCTCGACCGGGAACTCGGCGCCGTCGCGGCGGCGGCCGAACAGGTCCAGGCCGATGCCCATCGGCCGCGTGTGCGGGTCGGCCGCGTAGCTCTCGCGGTGGCGGGCGTGGCCGCCGCGGAAGCGCCCGGGCACGAGCTCGTCGACCGCGAGGCCCTCCAGCTTGCCGCGCTCATAGCCGAACACCGACTCGGCACTGCGATTGGCGAGCAGGATCCGGCCCGCCGAGTCGACGACGAGGATCCCGTCCGGAGCCGACTCGAGCAGCGCCTCGAACCCCCGCTCGCCGAAGAGCTGCCGCAGATGACTCATCCGGCGCCGCGCACCTCGGCTCTAGCGTTCACGCTCCTCCTTCCCCGACGCCAACCGATCGGACAGCCAACGCCGACCTTTTCAGACTACGGGAAGCGGCTGTGCGCCAGATGTCAGCCTGTCACCAGTGAGACAGTTCGAGCGTGCTCGCGCCAGAGGGGCAGGCGGCCGGCGACGCCGAGCGTCTCCAGGTAGTCCTGGTCGAGCGCCGCGAGGCACGGGGGATGGGCGCGAGACTCGTCCAGCTCGTCCAGCAGCGCCGCGGCGATCGCGACCGCGGCGGTCGCGTCGAAGACCGGGTGCGGGAGTTCGGGCGCGCGGTGGTGGAACGCGACCGCCTCGACCAGCTCGTGCGGCAGGCCCCAGAGCTCGAGCAGGTGGGCGCCGACCTCGGCGTGCGTGGCGCCGCGGCGCTCGCGCTCGACCTCGACCAGCGGCCGTCGCTCGCGGGTCGCGACGGCAAGGCAGTCGGCAAGATGCTCGGGCTCCTCCGCGAGCAGCACGAGCAGCCCGATGTCGTGCAGCAGCGCGCCGGAGAACGCGTTGTCGCGCAGCGCCGGAGTCCTCGAGCAGCGCGCGGGCGAGATGCGCGGCCGTCGCGCCGTTGCGCTGCAGCCGGCCGATCGAGAAGCCGTCGACCGCCGCGCCCGGCTTGAACGACTCCAGCGCGCCGGCGGAGAGGATCAGCGCCTTCAGCGGATTGACGCCGAGGAACACGACGGCTTCGTCGAGGCTCGTGACCTGGCGCGTGCGGCCGAAGTAGGCCGAGTTCGCGAACTGCAGGACGCGCCCGGCCATCGCCACGTCGCTCGCGACGACGGCGGCGACGTCGTGCAGCGAGGCTTCCGGGTCGGCGAGCAGCGTGGAGATTCGCGAGAACAGATCGGGCACGCACGGCAGCCGCGACGCCGCGGTCGCCGCCGAGCGCAGCGGCTCTTCGGAGGTGAGGCCGCGCAGCGCGCACGAACGCTCGACGACGCGGCGCAGGTCGGCGACCTCGCACGGCTTGCCGAGGAAGCGGTGTGCCACGGCGGCGGCGCGCGCGACGTCGTGGACCTCGGCGCCGCCGGAGAGGACGATCCGGACCGTGCCCGGATGCAGGCGGCGCACGTGGCCGAGCAGCTCGGCGCCGTCCATGCCCGGCATCCGCATGTCGGACACGACGACGTCGAACTCCTCGCCGGCCATTCGCTCGAGCGCCGCCGCGCCGCTGGGCGCGAACTCCATCTTCCACTCGCGCCGGCAGGGACGCAGCACGTCCCGCAGGCTCTCGAGCAGCTGGACCTCGTCGTCGACGAACAGGATCCGCCTCACGCCGCCGCCGCCTCCATGTCGGAGCCGCCGATCGGCAGGCGCACGTGGAACGTGGTGCCGAAGCCCGGCTCGGTCTCGAACGCGATCGTGCCGCCGTGATGGTCGACGACCATCGTGCGGGCGATCGCCAGGCCCTGGCCGGTGCCGCGGCCGACCTCCTTGGTCGTGAAGAACGGGTCGAAGACGCGGGCCGCGACGTTGGCGGGAATCCCGCAGCCGCTGTCGGTGATCGAGATCAGCACATAGTCGCGGTCGCGGCGGGCGCGCAGCAGGATCCGCCCGCGGCCGCCGGTCTCCGCGACGGAGCTCTCGATCGCGTGGGCGGCGTTGACGACGAGGTTCAGGAACACCTGGTTGAGCTCGCCCGCGTTGCCCATGATCGGCGGCAGGTCGTCGAACTCGGTCTCCACGTCGGCGACGTACTTGTACGCGTTCGCGGCGACGATCAGCGTGTCGCGCAGCGCCGCCGCGACGTCCACCGGCGCCTTCTCGCTCGTCGGCGGGTGAGCGAAGTCGCGCATCGCGCGCACGATCGTCGCGACCCGTGAGACGCCGTCGGCGCCGCGCTCGAACGCGGGGGGAATGCGCTCGCGCAGGTAGTCGAGATCGGCGACATCCTTGAGCTCGTCGATGCGCCCGATCACCGCCGGATCGTCCCCGCGCGTGCGCGCCGCGAGCTCAAGCTCGCCATAGGCGTCGATCAGCTCGAGCAGGTCGCCGAACGCGTCGCGCAGGAATTCGATCGTGTCGCCGACGAACTGCGTCGGCGTGTTGATCTCGTGCGCGATCCCGGCCGCGAGCTGCCCGACCGCCTCGAGCTTCTGGGCCAGCCGCAGCTCGCTCTCCATCCGGTCGCGGTCGGCCTCGGCGCGCTTGGCCTCGGTGATGTCGACCAGCATCGAGTGCAGGTAGCGGCCGCCGGCGAGAACGCCGCTCACGTCGCGCAGCCAGATCTCCTCGCCGTCCGGACGGGTGACGCGGAACTCCGGTGCGGAGTCCGGGACCCCGCCGGCGTGCGCGGCGAGCCGGGCGGCCAGCATCGCGAGGTCGTCGGGGTGGATCAGCGAGGCAAAGGCATCCGGGTCGGCCAGCCACTCCTCGGCGCTCAGCCCCACGATCGCCTCCGCCTGCGGGCTGACGTACACCGGGACCACGGCCTCCCGGCCGGGGACGACCTCGAACATGACGACGACGGCGGGGACCTCCTCGACGAGCTGCTGGTAGCGCTCCTCGCTGCGGTCCACCAGGCGCCGGGCGCGGCGGGTCAGCAGCATGAAGCGGATGACGACGAGCGTGCACAGCAGCGCGCCGCCGAGCATGACCGCGAGCGCGTCCTCACGGTTGATGTCGGGCATCCCGCTGGTGAAGCTGTGCGCGGCCAGCAGCGACGGGGCGATCAGCGACGTCATCCCGAGCACGAGCGGGCCGGTCGCGTGCAGCTCGGCGTCCGTGCGGTCCTCGAGCTCGCTGACCCGGCGCATCGATCCGACGACGGCGGCGAGTCCGATCAGCAGCGGATACACGCCCCAGCCGATGTCCGCCCACTGGCCGGGCACGTAGTCGCCGGACAGCATCAGGTGGTTCCAGAGGATGTCGGAGGCGACCAGGCAGGCGGCTCCCGCGGCCAGCAGCCAGAGCGCGCCGGGACGCCCGCGGGGGGCCAGCAGCGTGCGCACGATGCCGGCGATCAGCGCGACGTCGCAGACCACGTAGGCGACCTGGGAGATCTGCAGGCCGAGCGAGCGATCGGGGTCGTGAAGCGCCGGCTCGACGATCGCGATGCCGACGATCAAGCCGGCCCCGATCACGAACGCGGCGATGTCGAGCATCACCATCAGCGGCCGCTCGCGGCGCGTGAGCGCGAGCACGAGACCGGCCGCGAGCAGCAGGTCGGCGACGACCCACGTCCAGTCCGCGATCGACGGCTGCGCGAGCGGCGCGTCGCCGCCGGCGAACACCGGCGCGTACCAGATCAGGGTGGCGACGGCATTGAGCGCGAGCGACGCGGTGATGGTCGGCCACGCAAGTCCGCCGGGGCGGCGACGGCGGATGCCTTGCAGCGCCCAGAGGAGCCCGGCGGCGGAGGTGGCGAACGTCGCGGCGCCGTGGACGGCGGTCGAGGCCGGGATGCTCACGGCGACCGCGGCCGTCGCCGCTGTCGCGGCGACGAGGGCGGTCCTGGCGCTCATGCCCGGCTCGCGATTCTCAGCGGCTCGCGCACGTATCCGGCGGGCAGGTTGCGCAGCCGCTCGATCAGCTCGGGCGTGACCGGGTTCCCGTGTGCGATCAGCAGCTGGCCCGCCGACGAGCGCGCGTCGCCCGCCAGCGTCATGCCCTCGCGCAGCTCGTGGACGGCGACCTCGGTCACGCGCATGCCCGTGCCGATGATCCCCACGGTGCACGCGAACGCGTCCAGCAGCGCCGGGTCGTAGCAGCCGGGGCGGCCGAGCATCGTGTCGAGCGCGAGGCGGCCCGAGCGATCCTCGCGCTCGAGCGCGAGGAAGTCGCTCGCGATCTTCAGCATGCGCGCGCCGACCGGGAGCATCCCGTCGCGCTCGATCGAGTCGAATCGGCGCTCGTAGTTTGCGAGCACCTGCAGCACGCCGTCCAGGCGCGGGATGTTGGCGAGGATGCGCTGCGTGGCGGCGGGCACCCTCGCGACCATCGCGAGCTCGTCCGGGCGTAGGCTCACGCCCGAGTACAGCCGCTCGGCCGTCTCGCCGGGCAGCGTGATCGCGCCGACCTGGGCGAGCATCGCGGCGACCTCGATCTCCCAGGCATCCTCGAAGCCGGTCGACCCCGCGAACTCGGCGACCAGCTTGCGCAGCCGCGCGCCCTGCCCGAAGACCGCGGGGGAGGCAAGGGCCAGGATGTCCGTCAAGGCGCTCACCGCCCCTCGCAGCGTCTGTTCGAGCAACTCGCGTTCGGTCTTCTGGAGCCGGTGCTGCCAGACCGCGCCCGCACACGCCTGCAGCAGCTCGTCGCGCTCGCACGGCTTGGTCAGGAAGCGGAAGATCTGCCCGTCATTGACCGCCTTGACGGCCATGTCGGTGTCGGCGTAGCCGGTCAGGAGCATGCGCACGGCCAGCGGCGCCACGCGGCGCGCCTCGCGCAGGAATGCCGAGCCGGGCATCTCCGGCATGCGCATGTCGGAGATCACCACGGCGACCTCGTCGCGCTGCGCCTTGAGCAGCGCGAGCCCGTCGGCGCCGCTGGACGCCACGCGAACGTCGAAGCTGCGCCGCAGGACGTCCTTGAGCCCTTCGAGCACCTGCGGCTCGTCGTCGACGCACAGGATGCGAGGTTTCCCTGACGTCGCATTGGCGGACATATCTTGCGTATTCGCCGCGGGATCGGCCGGGCTTGAGGGCCGTATGCCGAGCCTTGACCATCCTTTGCCGAGCGCTTGCTCAGGCGCGTCGAATGTCAGAACCCACCGCCGAGGGTTGAGACAGACGTCGGATGACCGCGCCGATGTGAGCGTTATCATCGGCTCTAGAGCGGGAGATTCCACGAGTCGAGGGAGGACGGCGTGGACCGAGGCATGCGGCGGCGCGACTTCATGCGCGCATCGGCGGGGGCATCGCTCACCGTCATGACGGCGGGCGGGCGGTTTCGGGCGGGTGATGCGCTCGCGGCGCCCGGCGGGGCGGGCGGGCCGGGGTCACTGGCGCCGTACGTGGGTGCGGGATCGACGGCGGCGATCCAGCCGTTCCAGCTCCCGCAGGTGACGCTGGGCGCGGGCATGCTCAAGGACAAGCAGGACCGCATGATCTCCTTCGCCCGCGGCTACGACGAGCGCCGGTTCCTCGTGCTGTTCAACCAGCTCGCGGGCCGCCCGAACCCGTCCGGCGTCAACCCGCCGGGCGGCTGGGAGGACGGGGGCCTGCTCAGCGGCCACTGGACCGGCCACTACATGACGATGCTCGCGCAGGCCGCCGGCGCGGGCTTCCCCGACCTGGGCGACAAGCTCGGCTGGGTGGTGAACGAGCTCGGCGCCTGCCAGGACGCGCTCGCCGACAAGGGGCTGACCGTGCATCCCGGCTACCTGGGCTGCAAGCCGGAGGACACCGTGCTGCGCATCGGGCCGCCGCGCTTCGCCGTCTACGGCTCCAACCAGAACACCAACAGCTGGGCGCCGTGGTACACGCAGCACAAGATCATGCGCGGCCTCCTCGACGCGTACACGCTGGCGGGGAACGATCGCGCGCTCGAGATCGCGCTCAAGATGGCCGAGTGGGCGTTCCTGGCGATCACGGTCGGCGACGTGATGCACCCGGACTACTCGGGGCCGCCCACGCGCAGCGACCTCAACTACATGTGGGACACCTACATCGCCGGCGAGAACGGCGGGTTCAACGAGGTGATGGCCGAGGTCGCGGCGCTGACCGAGGACCGCCGCTTCCTGCAGATCGCGCGCGCGTTCGACAACCGCGAGTCGCTGTTCGGCGCCTGCCTGGAGGATCGCGACATCCTCGTGTGCGCGCCCGGCACGCAGCCCGGGCGCCGGCGCCCGCCGCGCCTGCACGCCAACCAGCACGTGCCGAACTTCACCGGCTACATGCGGATCTATGAGCAGAGCGGCGACGAGCAGTACCGCACGGTGGCGAAGAACTTCTTCGGCATGATCGTCCCGCACCGCATGTTCAGCCACGGCGGGACGAGCGGCGACTACCCCGGCTCCAACGACAACATCGAGCAGCTCCAGAACCGCGACAACATCGCGAACGCGATCGCGTCGGGCGGCGCGGAGTCGTGCACGACCTACAACCTCGTGAAGCTGGCGCGCAACCTGTTCCTGCACCAGCCGGACCCGAAGTACATGGACTACGTGGAGCGCGGCCTGTTCAACCAGATCGCCGGCACTCGCCAGGACACCAACACCAACTCGAGCCCCAACGTCACCTACTTCCAGCCGCTGACGCCGGGCAGCCGGCGCAGCTACGGCAACACCGGAACCTGCTGCGGCGGAACCGGAATGGAGAACCACACCAAGCACCAGGAGTCGGTGTACTTCCATTCGGCCGACGACACCGAGCTGTGGGTGAACCTGTTCGTCCCCTCGACGCTGAACTGGACGCAACGCGGGTTCACCGTCGTGCAGGAGACGGACTTCCCGCGCCAGCAGTCGACCCGGCTGACGCTGAACGGCAGCGGGCATCTCACGGTCAGGCTGCGCGTGCCGGGGTGGGCGGTGAAGGGGTACACCGTCAAGCTCAACGGCGAGGTTCTCTCGCTCGACGCGCGCCCGAGTTCCTACGTGAGCATCGAGCGCGACTGGAGCGCGGGCGACACGCTCGAGATCGCGTTCCCGTTCAGCGTCCGGATCGAGCGGGCGATCGATCGGCCCGACACGCAGACGGTGATGTACGGCCCGCTGGCGTATCCGGTCCTCGGCACGGTGGCGGCGGGCCAGTTCCAGCAGCTCACGCTCTATCGCCATCTCAAGCGCGACGGCGACTACGGGCGGGCGGCGATCACCCCGTCGACGGGCGTGAGCCTCACGGCCGGCGGCCTCACGCTGCGGCCGCAGTACGTCGGCGACACCCAGCCGCAGTCGATGTACTTCCGGCGCGTCGAGCCGGAGATCGTGTTCGGCTCGATCGGCACCGGCGTGCCGAACGTCAAGCGCGACGACAACCTGCCCAACTACGACGTCCCGGTCACTGGGATCGTGTCGCCCGGCGACGACGGCCTGATGTTCCTGGACATCGTCTGGGATCACGCGCCGTTCGCCGACCACGGCGCGTTCGTCTCGACCGTGGCCTCGACGGCCGGCGCGTTCGTCTCCGCCGGGGCCCTGACGCAGGCCCAGCGCGCCGCCGTCATCGCGGCCGCGGCGTCCGCCGAGGAGGAGCTGCGGCCATAGTCGCGTTCGCCGAGGCCGAGCTGTGGGCGCCCGAGACCCGCGCGGACCGGCACGCGTTCTACGCGCGCGTCCGCGCGGCGGGCGAGCCGGTGATGCAGGTCGATCCCGCCTCGGGCGAGCGCCTGTGGCTGGTGGCGCGCCACCGGGACGTCCGCGAAGGCCTGCGCCACCCCGCGCTCGGCCACGGGGTCCGGGAACCAGCGCCGGCGACCCGGCTCGAGCGCATCGACGCTCGCCAACTGATCTCGCTCGACCCTCCCGAGCACACGCGCCTGCGCACGCTCGTCAGCCGCGCGTTCACGCCACGCGCCGTGGCGGCGCTCGAGCCGGGCATCGCCGCGTTCGTCGACGGCCTGATCGACGCCGCACCCGCCGAGCTCGACGGCGTCACCGGCTTCGCCGAGCCGATACCGGTCGCCGTGATCGCCGACCTGATCGGCGTGCCGGCGGCCGACCGCGGGACGTTCCGCGCGTGGTCGGCGGCGATCATGTCCGGCGACCCGGACGCGCGCGACGCGGCCACGCTGGAGTTCGCGGACTACGTCGACGGCCTCGCGGACCGCCCCGGCTCCGGCCTGATCGCCGAGCTCGCCGGGCTCCTCGACCGCGAGGACTTGATCGCGATGATCCAGCTGCTGTTGATCGCCGGGCAGGAGACCGCCGTCTACGTGATCGCCAACGGCCTGCGCGCGCTGCTCACGCACCGCGAGCAGTGGGACGCGCTGTGCGCGGACCCGAGCCTCGCGGCCGCCGCGGTCGAGGAGGTCGTGCGCTTCGACGGGCCGGTCGAGATCGCGCCGCCGCGCGTCGCGCTGGAGCCGTTCGGCGCGATCCCGCGGGGCGAGAGAGTCGGGCTCGCACTGCTCGCAGCCAACCGTGACCCGGACGCGTTCGAGCAGCCGGACGCGTTCGACATCCGGCGCGCGGACGTCCATCGCCACCTGGGCTTCGGGCACGGCATCCACTTCTGTCTGGGCGCGGGGCTCGGCCGGCTCGAGGCCCGGGTCGTGTTCCGGCGGCTCGCCGAGAGGCTTCCGGCCTTGCGCCTCGCCGAGGCCGGCGACGCGTCCGGCTGGATCGAGCCGCATTCCGGGCGGCTCCCATTGCTCGTCTAACCAAAGGAGAGGGGATGAGAGGCACGGGGCTGGCAATCGTCGTCGCGCTCGCGGCGGCGGCCGGCGCAGGCGGGGTGGCGAGCGCGGCCGAGCCGACGTTCGTCAACGGGCTGGCGCAGAACGTCTTCTCGGCGAACACCGCGGACTGGATCCGCGGTGAGGGCTGGGTGCAGTCCAACTACGACTCCGATCACGACGGCAAGCTCGATCGGATCCACTTCGACGTCACGCGGCCGAAGGAGTCCGCGAGCGGGCTGAAGGTGCCGACGATCATGGAGGCGAGCCCGTACTTCGCGAACCTCGGGCCGAACAGCAACTGGTCGGTCGACGTCGAGATCGGCTCGCAGCCGCCGGCGCGGCCGTTCCAGCCGGACTTCGCGACCAAGAACACGAGCCCGAAGGTCTCGACGGACTTCGAGGCGCAATGGCTGCCGCGCGGGTTCGCGGTCGTGCACGCCGAGAACCCCGGCACCGGCTGGTCGGACGGCTGCCCGACCGACGGCGCGCCGAACGAGAACGACGCCGTCAAGTCGGTCGTCGACTGGCTCAACGGGCGCGCGCCGGCGTTCACGACGCGTGACGGGGACACGCAGTTGCTCGCCGACTGGGCCACCGGCAAGGTCGGCATGATGGGCACCTCCTACAACGGCTCGCTGGCGATCGCGGCGGCCGCCACCGGCGTGCAGGGGCTGGACGCGATCGTGCCGATCTCCCCCGTCTCGGACTACTACGAGTACTACCGCGCGAATGGCATGGTCCGCGGGCCGGGAGGCTGGCAGGGCGAGGACTCCGACGTGCTCGCCGACGTCGTCTACACGCGCCAGGACGAGACCTACCCGCGCATGAAGTGCCGCTCGCTGATCGAGCAGATCGGGCGCGACGAGGACCGCGTGAGCGGCGACCGCAACGCGTTCTGGGACGAGCGCAACCTCAACGCGCTGGTGCCGAACATGCACGCGGCGGTGCTGCTCGCGCACGGCAACAACGACAACAACGTGATGACCAAGAACGCCTCGGCGTTCTATGAGGCGGTCAAGAAGCTGGGCCTGCCGCATCAGTTCTTCTTCCACCAGGGCGGCCACGGCGGCGGGCCTCCCGACGTGATGGTCAACCGCTGGCTCACGCGCTTCCTCTACGGCGTGCAGAACGGGGCCGAGAGCCAGCCGCACTCGTGGGTCGTGCGCTCGGAGACCGGCGCCTGCCCGCCGCGGCAGACCACGGTCACCGGCGACCAGTCGAACACGACGACGCTGACCGTCGCCGACACGTCGCCGTTCCCGCTCGGCTTCACGCTGACGGTCCCGATCGTGGGCGGCACTGCAGTCACGCGGGTCATCACCGACATCCCCGACTCGACGCATCTCACGCTGGCGAGCGCCGTGGCCGCGGGCGCCGGACAGAAGGTCGCCGACGGCGCGACCGTGAACCTGGTGTGCGGCAACCTGAACCCGACGCCGTACGGCGAGTGGCCCGACCCGGCGGCCAGGCCGGTCACTCAGAAGCTCACCGCGGCGTCGCCCGGCCGCGGCGCGCTCGGCTTCACCTCCTCGACGCCGGCCGGCACGCTGGAGACGATCACCGACAACGCGTCGATCCCGGCGACGACGTCGATGAACACCGCGTCCTCGGGGACCCGGCTCGTCTACCAGATGCCGCCGTTCACGCAGCCGGTGCGGATCAGCGGCACGCCGTGGTTGAACCTGCGGATGGCGTTCAGCAAGCCGAAGGCGAACCTGACCGGGTTGCTGATCAGCTATCCCGCCGCCGGTGGCAACGGCACGATCCTCTCGCGCGGCTGGCTGGACCCCGAGAACCGGCATTCCGACCGCGTGAGCGAGCGGGTCGCGCCCGGGACGTTCTACGACCTGCGCTTCGACCTGCAGCCCAAGGACATGGTCATCCCGGCCGGGCGGCGGCTGGCGGTGATGGTCATCTCGAGCGACTTCGAGCACACGCTGCGGCCCGCGCCGGGGACGCAGCTCACGCTCGACACGGCGGCGAGCAGCGTGCAGCTGCCGATCGTCGGCGGAGGGCCTGCGCTGTCGGCGGCGAACGGCGATCCGTACGCCGAGGCGGTGGCCGAGGCGCCGGTCGGCGGCACGGTGCCGGCCACGCTCTCGCTGACGCTCGGGCCGGCCGCCTCCTTCGGCGCGTTCGCGCCGGGCGTGGCGATGGAGTACACGGCGTACGACGGCGGCGAACGTCGTCTCGACGGCGGGCGACGCGTCGTTGAGCGTGTCCGAACCGGGGCATCTCACGAACGGGTCGTTCTCGCTGCCGGAGGCGCTGCGGGTCGATGTGTCGCCGGCCTCGTGGACGGGCCCGGTGTCGAACGCGTCAATCGCGATCACGTTCCGCCAGCACATCGGGGCGGGTGACGCCCTCCGAACAGGGACGTATTCCAAGACGCTCACGTTCACGCTGTCGACGACGACGCCGTGAGTGGCGCGGCGCCGGTCGCTTCGGCGGCCGGCGCCTCTTCAAGCGTGGCGAACGTCAACGGCGGCAGGTAAGGGGAGCGGGTTTTCAGATCGCGATGACGACCGACCGCGTCCGCGCTCCGAACAGGGGGGTGCCTGCAGAAACGTTGCTCCTGGTAACGAAAACGCCGGCACCCCCCTCGCGCCGCCTCGCGAAACGAGCCGCCGGCCTGACCCGCACCCCCTTACAGCCCGCAGTTCGCCGATCCCGCCTCAGCAATCCATCAGAGGCGCCGCCAGCTCGCCCCCATCCGCCCCCGGCCGCTGCGACGGATGCGCACACAACCACGCCCGCGCCTCGGCCGCGCTCAAACGCTTGAGGTCATAGTCGCCAGGCCCGTCGGCGAGGCTCAGGACCGGGCCGAGCTGCGCGCCCGGCACCGGATCGCCGCTCGGGAGGAAGCGCGCGCGCGGGTGCGCGGGGTCGGTGCCGCAGCGCGCGGTGACGCCGTTGCGGGCGAGCACCGCCTCGGCGTCGCGGTTCAACCGCGCGAGCGCCTCGGGCCGGTACCGCATCAAGACCGGCCCGTCCGAGCCCCCGAACGGGTCGTGCGCGTAGTACGTCCACTCGGCGACCGCGGGCACGGTGCGATCGGGCTTGGGCAGCGCGAAGATCAGGCCCGTGGCGGCCGCGCCGGTCGTCGCCGTCACGGCGATCAGCAGCGTGACCGCCGCGAGCAGGCGCCGCGGCGGGTGGCGGCGGCGCAGGTCGCGCTCGATCGCCGGCAGCAGCGCGGCGCGGACGTTCGCCTCGATCGTCGTCATGACAGCTCTCCTTCGGTGGTGGGGAGGATCGGGCTGCCGCGGTGCTCGCGGCGCAGCGCGCGCAGCCCGCGCGAGACCTTCAAGCGCGCGTTCTGAGCGCTGCAGCCGAGCCGCGCGGCGATGTCCGCGTAGTCGAGCTGCTCGACCACGCGCAGGAGAACGGCCTCGCGCGTCGCGGCCGGCAGCGCATCCAGCGCCCGCGACAGCTCCGGCCCGAGCGCGGCGGCGTCGAGCCGGTCGTCGGCGTCGTCGCCCACGTACGGCTCGAGCTCGACGCCGAGCCGCCGCCGCGCCCGGTCCTCGACGTCCAGCCGCCGGTTAAGGGGTGCGCAGCTTGAATCGCGATCAGGATCGATCGCCACAGTGCGCGAAACGACCACGATCAACCGCGTCCGCGCTCCGCTCGCTGGGGGTGCGTAACGAAAGCGTCGTATATGGACACTTTCGCTACGCCCCCTCCTGGCACGCGCGAGAAACGATCATCCGCGGGCAGCGAAACTGGCCCGCACCCCTTACTGGCGCAGTTCGCCGGCCTCGGCAAGGCGCCGCGCGGAGTTCACGCAGGGCGTCACTCCTCGCTCAGACGCTCCATGTGCCGCCTGCCGACCTCGGTCGTCGCCCGCAGGAGCTCGAGCAGGCGCTCCAGGTCCGCGCGTGTGAACCCACCGAGCGCCGCGCGCCAATCGGCGGCCATCGGCGCCCAGATCTCGGCGGCCCGCGCGTAGAACTCCGGCGTCACCTCGAGCTTGACGCGGCGGCGGTCCGACGGGTCGGCGACGCGGCGCGCGTAACCGGCGCGCTCCAACCGATCGATCACGCCCGTGACGGCGCCGGTGGTCAGCCCTGCCGCCACCGCGAGCTCGCCCGCGGTGAGCCCGCCGGCGTTCTCGATCGCGTTCAGCGCGAGCAGGTCCGTGCGATTCACGCCCAGCCGCTTGGCGGCGAGGTTGTCGATCGCATCGTCCTGGTTGCCGCTGTCGCGGAACGCCGAGATCAGCTCGTCGATGAGTCGGTCCTTGCCGATCATTGTCTTAGTTGCTAAGATACTTGGTAGGTAAGATACTACCAGGAGCGAACGATGACCAAGATCGAGATGCGGCTCGAGCTGATCCAGGTGCCGGTGTCCGACATCGACCGGGCGAAGGCGTTCTATGTCGACCAGGTGGGCTTCAACGCCGACCACGACCACCGGGTCAACGAGCAGCTGCGCTTCATCCAGCTCACACCGCCCGGCTCGAGGTGCTCGATCGCGCTCACCACCGGCGCCCACCACATGACGCCGGGCAGCATCGAGGGCCTGCAGGTCGTCGTCGACGACGCCGCCGCGGCCCGCGCCGAGCTGATCGAGCGCGGGGTCGAGGCGAGCGACGTCCAGGAGTTCCCGTGGGGCCGGTTCGTGTTCTTCAGCGACCCCGATGGCAACCGCTGGTCCGTGCAGCAGATCGTCCGGCCGTCCTAGTCACCGGGCAACAGCAGCAGGGCGCCGGCGAGGAAGCAGAGGCCGCCGATCGCGGTGCCGATGTTCGAGATCCCCGCGCTGACCGGCTCCATCGTCGAGGGCTCGACCAGCGACGCGATCGCCGAGACGCCGAAGGCGACCGACCCGAGCAGGTTGAGCGCGGCGATCCACCAGTCGCGCGTCCGCCCGCGAGCGACGAGCGCGTAGGCCATCGCGCTCGAGACGAGGAAGCAGACCGAGCCGAAGACGTCCGGCGTCCACACGCGCAGGTCGACGCGTTGCACGTCCTGCAGCGAGTGCAGCGTGCTGAGGTTGAAGAAGACCGTGCCGGCGAGCTGGATCAGCGAGGCTCGCCGGCCCGGTCCGCCCTGCGCGAACTGCATCGCCGCCGCGGTCGTGAAGAAGAGCGAGCCGATGAAGTAGACGGCGGCGAGCGCCGTCACGGACGCCGTACCCCACTGGGCGACGATCGACGCGCCGGCGAAGCAGGCGGACCCGACCGCGAACAGCAGCCCCATCCAGACGGTCAGCGAGGCATGCCGGATCTCGGCCTCCACGGCCATATCCTGATCGCCCGCGCAATCGCGGCGTTCATACGCATCGGGTGATTGCAGCGGGCGTGCGCGCGCGTCTAATCGTCGGCATGGGCGCTGACGTGATCACCCCCACCCCCGCCGCCGACCCGCCACCGCCGCTGACGGAGAACCGCCCCGCCGACGCCTTCGTCGCGTTCGGGATCACCGGCGACCTCGCCAAGCTGATGACGCTCCCGGCGCTGTACCGGCTCGAGCAGCGCGGGCTCCTGGACTGCCGCGTGATCGGCGTCGCGGTCGACGACTGGACCGTCGAGCAGCTGCGCGAGCACGCCCGCCGCTGCATCGAGGCGGCCGGCGACACGTTCGAGCCGCACGTGTTCGAGCGCTTCGCGGCGCGGCTTTCCTATCTGAGCGGCGACTTCGGCGACCAGGCGACGTTCGACCGCCTGGGCGAGCTGCTCGGCGGGGCGCGCACGCCGGTCTTCTACCTCGAGATCCCGCCGTTCCTGTTCGCCACCGTCGTTGAGGGGCTCGCCGCGGCCGGGCTCACGCCCGGGGCCCGCGTCGTGGTGGAGAAGCCCTTCGGCCACGACGTCGCGTCCGCGCGCGAGCTCAACGACAAGATGCACACGCACCTCGACGAGAGCCAGCTGTACCGGATCGACCACTTCCTCGGGAAGATGGGGTTGGAGGAGATCCTCTACCTGCGGTTCGCGAACTCGCTGCTGGAGCCGGTCTGGAACCGCCACAACGTCGCGAGCGTGCAGATCACGATGGCCGAGAAGTTCGGCGTCGAGGACCGCGGCCACTTCTACGACCGCGTGGGCGCGCTGCGAGACGTCGTCGTCAACCACCTGATGCAGGTGCTCGCCGCCGTGGCGATGGAGGTCCCGGCGGGCAGCGACGTGTCCACGCTCAAGGACTGCGAGTTCGCGCTGTTTCGCTCGATGGCCGACGCCGACCCGGCGCAGTACGTGCGCGGGCAGTACGACGGCTACCTCGACGTCCCCGGCGTGGCCGCGGACTCCACGACCGAGACGTATGCCGCGATGCGGCTGGAGATCGACAACTGGCGCTGGTCGGGCGTGCCGTTCTTCATCCGCACCGGCAAGCACCTGCCGGTGACCCAGACCGAGGTGCGCCTGGTCTTCCACCGGCCCCCGCCGTTGCGCTTCGTGCGCGGCCTGCGTCACCGTCCCGATCCCGGGCAGCTGGTGATCAAGCTCGACCCGTCGACCGGCGTGCGCCTGGTGCTCGCCGCCCACCGGGCGGCGACCACGGACGCCGAGGCGATCACGCTCGACATGGGGTTCGCGGAGGAGGGCGGCGAGGCGCCCGCGCCGTACGAGGTGCTGCTCGCCGACGCGATGGAGGGCGAGAGCGCGCGCTTCACGCGCCAGGACGGCGTCGTCGAGGCGTGGCGGGTGATGCAGCCGCTGCTCGATGCCCCGCCCGGAGTTCACGCCTACGCCAAGGGCTCGTGGGGCCCGACCGCCGCCGAGCGGCTGGTCGCGGGCCTCGGCCGCTGGCACGCGCCGTGGGTGTCGTGATGCCCGGTCCGTTGCACCAGGACTTGATCATCATCGGCAGCGGCGCCGGCGGCGGCACGCTGGCCCGGCACCTCGCGGCCTCCGGCAAGAAGATCCTCGTGCTCGAGCGCGGCGGCTGGCTGCCGCGCGAGCCGCAGAACTGGCTGGCCCGCGACGTCTTCGTCGACGGCCGCTACGTCTCCGCGGACACCTGGTACGACGAGCACGACAATCCGTTCCAGCCCCAGGTCCACTACTTCGTCGGCGGCGCGACGAAGCTCTACGGCGCCGCGCTGTACCGCTTGCGGGCCGAGGACTTCGGCGAGCTCGCGCACTACGACGGCGCCTCGCCCGCGTGGCCGCTCGCCTACGAGGACATGGAGCCGTACTACACGGACGCCGAGCGCATGTACCAGGTCCACGGCGCGCGCGGAGAGGACCCGACGGAGCCGCCGGCGAGCGCGCCGTACCCGTTCCCCGCGGTCTCGCACGAGCCCCGCATCCAGCAGCTCGCCGACGACCTCGCGGCCGCGGGACACACGCCGTTCCACGCGCCCTGCGGGATCATGCTCGACGAGTCCAACCCGCCGTACAGCGCGTGCGTGCGCTGCAACTCGTGCGACGGCTTCCCGTGCGTCGTGCACGCGAAGTCCGACGCCGAGGTGCTCGGCATCCGCCCGGCGCTCGAGCACCGCAACGTCGCGCTGCTGACCGGCGCCAGGGCGACGCGGCTGCTCACCGGCGCGCACGGCCGCAGCGTCACCGGCGTGATCGTCGAGCACGAGGGCGAGCAGAAGGTGTTCACCGCCGACATCGTCGTCGCCTCCTGCGGCGCCGCGAACTCGGCCGCGCTGCTGCTCGCCTCCGCCGACGAGCACCACCCCGACGGGCTGGCGAACGGCTCCGGGATGGTCGGCCGCAACTACATGTTCCACAACAGCCGCGCCGTGCTCGCCCTGTCGCGCGAGGAGAACCCGACGGTCTTCCAGAAGACGCTCGGGCTCAACGACTTCTACTTCGGCGCGCCCGGGTTCGAGCACCCGCTCGGCAACATCCAGATGGTCGGCAAGTCGCAGGCGCAGATGTTCCGCGGCGAGCGGCCCGGCGCGACGATGCTCGCGCCCGAGTGGACGCTCGAGAAGGTCGCCCGCCACGCCGTCGACTTCTGGCTCTCGACCGAGGACCTGCCGCGGCTGGAGAACCGCGTGACGCTCGCGCGCGACGGGCGCATCCGGCTCGCCTACGAGCCCAACAACCAGGTGCCCAAGGAGCGCCTCTACCACGCGCTCAAGGACCTGCTCGGCAAGGTCGGGATGCACGAGCACCACCTGCACGAGCGGCACGCGTACCTCAAGAACGACATCCCCGCGGCGGGCTGCGCGCACCAGGCGGGCACGTGCCGCTTCGGCCGCGACCGGGCCACGAGCGTGCTCGACGTCAACTGCCGCGCGCACGAGATCGACAACCTCTACGTCGTCGACACGAGCTGCTTTCCGAGCATCGGCGCCGTCAACCCGGCGCTGACCGCGATGGCGAACGCGCTGCGCGTCGGCGACCACCTGCTCGAGCGTCTGGGGGTCGCGCGCCCGTCCGTGGCGGTGGCGGCATGACCCGGCGGCGGTCGGCGGGCGGTTCGTCTCGCGGCACCCGAACGTGATGATCTCGAGCACGAGCTCCGCGTACGACCTCACGATCGCGGGCACCGCCTCGGTGCATTATGCATTGACAGTGATGACTGTCGCCGCGGTCGCGCTGCTGCCGCTGGTGCTGCTCTACCAGGGCTGGGCCCACCACGTGTTCCGCAGCCGCGTCTCGGCGCCGCGGGACGACTGACGATGACGTGGGCGCGCCGCTTCCGGCTGCGCGAGTACCTGCGCGGAAGCTTGTGGTTCCTCCCCCTGATCGCCGCGGCGATGGGGCCGCCGCTGGCGGCCGCGTGCGTGGCGCTGGAGGGCGACGTCGAGCTCCCCGTGCAATGGCAGTACTCCGCCGGGACGGCGAGCACCCTGCTGACGTCGATCGTCGGCGCGATGGTCGCGCTCACCGGCTTCGTGGTCACGCTCGGCGTGCTGATCGTGCAGATGGCGACCGGCACGCTCTCGCCACGCTTCATGCGGCTCTGGTACCGCGACCGGCTGCAGAAGGCGGTGCTCGGCCTCTTCCTCGGCACGCTCACGTTCTCGTTCGCGCTGCTGCGCAACGTCGAGAGCGACGCGGTTCCCAACCTCGGCATCACGCTCGCCGGACTGCTGGTTCTGACGGGGCTGATCCTGTTCCTGCTCTACTTCGATCGCTTCGTCCACCGGTTGCGCCCGGTCGTCGTCGCGTCGCTGGTCGGACGCGAGGGCGCGCGCGTATTCGCCGAGACCGACGGAGCCGCCGCGGCCGGTCCGCAGCTCGCGCGGCCGGCGGGACCGCCGTCGCTGGTGGTCGACTGCGGTGACGCGGGCGCGATCCAGGCGGTGGACGAACGCGGCCTGCTCGCCGCGGCCGTCCGCGGCGGATGCGTGATCGGGCTCTGCCATCCAGTGGGCGACTTCGTCACCCGCGGCACGCCGTTGCTCGAGGTATGGGGTCCGCCGGGCCTCGATGCCCGGCGCCTGCGCGGCATGATCGCGCTCGGCCACGAGCGCACGCTCGAGCAGGACGCGGCGTTCGCCCTGCGGATCATGGTCGACATCGCGCTGGCGGCGCTCTCCCCCGCCGTCAACGCGCCGACGACAGCGGTGCAGGTGATCAACTACGTCGAGGAGCTGCTGCAGCGCATCGGGGAGCAGGCGTTCGGTGCCGGCAAGCTCCTGCGCGACGCGGACGGGTCGGCGCGCGTCATGCTGCGAGGGCGTGGCTGGGAGGAGTACCTCGAGCTCGGCGTCGTCGAGATCCGCGTCTATGGCGCCGGCGCTCCGCAGGTGACGCGCAGGCTGCGCGCGGCCCTCGAGAGCCTTTCCGAGCGGGTGCATCCGGCGCATCGTGCGGCGGTCGCCGAGCAGCTGGCGCTGCTTGACGCGGCGGTTTCCGGCTGCGAGCCCGACGAGGCGTCGCGCGCCTACGCGCTGCACGCCGATCGCCAAGGAATCGGCGGGTAGCGTCAGGCTTCGAGGATCTCGAGCACGCGGACTTCGGCGCCCGTGCGCTCGCGGATCGCATCGGGGTCGACGTGCTCGCGATAGACGCTCGCCTCGGCGCCACGGGCGATGACGACGACTTTGGCGGCCGGGAACAGCGCGAGCGCGTCCTCGATCGCATGCGCGGGGTTGCGGTCGCCGACGTGGCCGGCGGCACGGACGCCGGCGCGGCGCAGCGCAGCGACGGTGTCGGCCTCCACCCGGCGGGCGTGCAAGTAATCCGGGCGCTCGGGCGCCACGATCATGATCGACGTGACCGGTCCCGACGCGTCGAGCACCTGCTCGGCGGTCATCGGCGCCGTGCAGACGACGATCGCGCGGCCCGCCGGCGCGACGACGTCCGGCTGGTCGCCGGCGCCGGCCACGCGCGTGACATCGACCGCGATCCCGGCACCGATCGCCGCGACCGCAGCCACGCAGAGCACGACGAGCCAGACGTCGTCGGTCTCCGCGATCGCGATGATGCCGAGCACCATCACGAGGATCGCCCCGACGGCCAGGAGAAAGAGCTTCGGTTCGGCGATGCGCGAGCGGGACATGCCGTGCACCCTCGCGCGCGCGACCTTGGCGCGCATCACCCGATCGAGACGATCTCGTCCGCGGCCTCGAGGCCGGCGGGGCTAGGCGCGTGCGCTCGCGCGGGCATCGTCTGAACCGGGCGAACGCCGCTCAGCTAGAGTCGAGCCGTGAGCGAGCCGCTGCGGGTCGCCTTTGCCGACGACAGCTACCTGGTGCGCGAGGGAATCGGTCATCTGCTCGAGACCGATCCGCGCATCGAGCTCGTCGCGATCTGCGACGACGGCGACGCCCTGCGCGCGGCGATCGCCGACGGCGAGCCCGACGTCGTGGTGACCGACATCCGCATGCCGCCGTCGGGAGACGACGAGGGCATCCGGATCGCCACCCTGCTGCGCGAGACGCGCCCCGGCGTCGGCGTCGTCGTCGTGAGCCAGTACGCCGACCCGCGCTATGGGCTCGCGCTGCTGGGCGACGGCTCCGACGGCCGCGCGTACCTGCTCAAGGAGCGCCTGAACGACCGCGAGCGCCTGATCTCGGCCATCCAGGCGGTCGCCGACGGCGGGTCGGTGATCGACCCGAAGGTCGTCGAGGCGCTGATCGCCGCGCACATCCACGAGGAGCGCTCCGCGCTCGCCGATCTCAGCCAGCGCGAGCTGGAGATCCTCAGCCTGATCGCCCAGGGGCAGAGCAACCAGGCGATCGCCGAGTCGCTCGTGCTCACCAAGCGCGCGGTGGAGAAGCACATCAACGCGATCTTCGTGAAGCTCGGGCTGACCCAGAACGAAGAGGTCAGCCGCCGCGTGAAGGCGGCGCTCATCTACCTGTCCGAAGAGCCCCCCGGCGACTGAAGCTGGCGCCCCGGCGCTCGCACCGGCATGCGGGCAGGGTGGCCGCGCGCCGGCGAACGGGCCAGGCTCTCGGCTCGATGCCGTTCACCTACCGCGACGGTGATGGCGGAGCCGTCCTGGTCCTCAGGGGCGCGGTCGATCGCGCCCAGGCCCGCGCGCTCGACACGGTGCTGCGCGAGGTCGCGCTCTCGGCAGTCCCGGCGGCGGTGGTCGACATCTCCGGCGTCGACGAGGTCAACGGCGCGCTGCTCGGCGTACTGGTCCGGGCGACCCGCTGGATCGGCTGGCGCAACGGGCGCACGGTGATCGTCTGCCGAAGCGACGAGCTCCGGCGCGGGCTGGAGGTCGCCGGCCTGGACCACCTCGCGGACGTGCGCGCCGACTGGCCCGAGGTCAGCGAGGACCTGTGCGCCGGATCTCGGTCAGGAACACCAGTGCGGCCTTGACGCGCTTGCTGACGTCCTCGGAGTCGGTGAGGTCGAGCTTGAGGAAGATCGAGTTGATGTACTTCTCGACCGCGCGCTTGGTCAGCACGAGCGACTCCGCGATCGCCTGATTGCTCCTGCCCTGGGCGATCTGGGCGAGCACCTCGCGCTCGCGCGGCGTGAGCGCGGCGAGCGGCGAGGCGCCTTCGCGCTGCTTGACCTTCACGAGGCCGTCGACGAGCTTGGGATCGACGACCGAGCCGCCGGCCGCGACGTCGCGGATCGCGGCCCACAGCTGCTCGCGGTCCCGCACGCTCTCCTTGAGCAGATAGCCGCGTCCGTGGGAGCCGCGGTCGAGCAGGGCGAGAGCCAGCGCGGCGTCGGAGTACTGACTCAGCGCGATCACGCCGACCGGCGAGCGCTCACCGCGCAGGCGCACGGCGAGCCGGATGCCCTCGTCGGTCATCGTCGGCGGCATGCGGATGTCAGTCAGCACGACGTCCGGGCTCTCGCGCTCGATCGCCCGCTCGAGCTCCTCCAGATCGCGGCAGCCGGCGACCAGCTCCAGGTCGGGCGCGCTGGCGACGATCCGCTCGAGTCCTTCGCGGACCATCAGATTGTCCTCGGCGATGACCACCCGGATCGGCATCTGACGCAGCGTCCGGCCCAGCGGGAGCAGGCGACATCGCCCGGTCGGGGTGACTCAACGAACGAATGTGTCAATACGCATTGACGCGCTCATCCGTCGCGCACGACCGCCGGCGGCGTCCAGCGCCGCTCGAGCGCCTCCTCGCCCGGCCACGTCAGCCGCAGCATGAGCTCGAACGCACCCGGCGGCGTGGGCAGCCAGTTCGGGGCGCCCGCCGCGCGCGGCGCGGCGGTCTGGATCCGGATCGCGAGCGCGCCGTCGCGGGCCAGCGCGAGCCCGCCGGCGGTCGCCCAGCTCGACGCCGCCCCGTTCCTGCCGTGCGCCGCGAGCGACCAGAACGCGTGCACCGGGGGCAGCGCGCCGTCCTCGAAGCGCAGCACGTAGCGATGGCGCCCCGACAGCGGGATGCCGGCCGCATCGGTGCGCAGGCGCGCGTTCAGCCGATCGGTCGCCGGGCGATGGACGACCCCGGCGTAGGCGGCCGCGGCGCGGGCGTCGCGATCGTCGCCGTAGCGCCCCGCCGCGTAGCACGTCTCCCAATGGCCGGGGAGGCGCTCGAAGAGCTCGGCCGCGGCCGCGCGCACGCGCTCGCGCCCGCGCGCCGCGCCGGTCTCGAGCGCGGCGGGATCCGCGGGCCGCTCCGGCGGCCCGGCGGCGTGCAGGGCCGTCAGGCGGTCCAGCTCGGCGAAGAAGGCGCCGGCGTCCATCGCGTCCACGTCGGCGCGCGCGAGCTCGCGCGGCGGTGAGCCGGCCGTCGGCGAAGTCCGGCGGTTCCGCTCGCTCAGCGGCCGCACGTCGAACCCGGCCTGCACCGCGCGCGCCGCGTCGGCCCCGCGGCCGGCGTGGATCCGGATCGACAACCAGACGAAGCGCGCCGGCGCGGCGATCGGGATCACGCCGGAGGGCAGCGCGCCGCTCCAGGCCGGCCCCACGATCGCGAACGCGCCGGCGCCCGTCCCGGTCGTCCGCGGGCCCACCGACGCGAAGACCTCGGCCCACACGTCCACCAGCGACGCGGCGTAGTAGCGGCCGTGCGTGGCGGGCACCGACAGCACGACGGGCTCTTCGGCGAGGTCCAGCCACGCCGAGCTGCACAGCAGGTCGGGGTCGCCCTCCTCGGGCTCCGATGCGTGCACGAGCCGGTTCGGGGGTGCCTGCACCCGCAGCCTCTCCATCAGCACGAGCGGATAGCCGAACACGTACGCGGCCTCGGCGGACGCGGCGGCAGAAGGCGACGGCAGCTGGATCGACATCCCTTGCCAGATGGTGGCGCGTGCCGCCGGCGTCGACATCGTCTGAACCGGGTGAGCTTGTGAAACGTGGCGCGGGGTGCCAGCCGCCCCGCGATCGGCTGGCGTACGCCCCTTGCGCGCCGGCGCGTCCGCGATGGATGCTGCAACCGATGGCGGCGATCACGGTCACTCCCCCACCATCTCGCGCCGCCGCCGTCCGCCGTTCTCGCCTCGTCCCGCCGCTGTGCGATCCCCAGGCGCCGCCACTGACGCTCCTGGTCGCCCCCGCGGGGTACGGCAAGACCACGCTGCTGCGCGACTGGGCGCGGCGCGACGAGCGCCCGTTCGCGTGGCTGGCGCTCGACGAGCGCGACAACGACCCGGGGCGGCTGCTCGGCGCGATCACCTGCGCCGTCGACAGGGTCCGGCCGCCGGGCGCGGACTCCGCCTACGTGCTCGTGCTCGACGACGCGCACGTGCTCGAGTCCGACGCGGTCCGGCAGGTGCTCTCCGCGCTTGCCGTCGACCTGCCGCCCGGGGCGGCGGTGGTGTTCGCGGCGCGGCGCCGGCCCGCGCTCCCGGTCGCGCGCCTGCGCGCGCAGCGCATGATCGCCGAGCTCGGTCCGCGCGAGCTGGCGCTGACGCGCACCGAGGCGATCGCGCTGTTCCGGCTCGCCGGGGTCGACTACGACGGCGCGGCCGTCGACATCTTGATGCGCCGCACGGAGGGCTGGCCGGTCGGCCTCTCGCTCGCCGCCCTGTGTCTCGGCGACCGCCCGTCGGCGGCGGCGGTCGCGCGCTTCGGCGGGCACGACCGGATGGTCGCCGACTACATCCGCGACGAGGTCCTCGCCGGCCTGCCGGAGGCGCACGCGCGGTTCCTGCGCCGGACCTCGATCCTCGACACGCTGCACGGTCCGCTGTGCGACGCGGTGCTCGAGCGCACCGGCACGGCCGCGACGCTCGCCGAGCTCGCCGGCGGCGGCGCCATGCTCGTCCCGCTCGACCGCAGCGGCGAGCGGTACCGCCATCACCGCCTGCTCGCCGACGCCGTCTACGCGGAGCTGCGGCGCGGCGAGCCCGAGCGCGAGCGCGAGCTGCACAGCCGCGCGGCGCGCTGGCACACGGAGGCGGGCGACATGGACCGCGCCCTGCACCACACGCTCGCGGCCGGCGACCTCGGCACGGCCGGCGAGCTCGTCTCGGCGCACGCCGGGCCGTGCATCGCGCACGGGCGCGAGGCGGAGCTCGGGCGCCGGCTGCAGGCGTTCAGCGAGGCGCAGCTGTCCGCGGACGCGGGGCTCTGCCTCGCCGCCGCCGGGCATCACCTCACGCGCGGGGAGGGGGACCTCGCCGAACACTGGGCTTCGCTGGCCGACGACCGCGTACCGGACGGCGTGCCGGCCGCGCTGCGCGCCGCGCTCGGGCGCGACGGGATCGCGCGCATGGGCGATGACGCGACGGCCGCGTCTGCGCTGCTCGGCGAGCGCAGCCCATGGCGCGCGGTGTGCTCGTTGACGGGCGGGGTCGCCGCGCACCTGAGCGGCGATCTCGAGCGCGCCGCCGTGCTGCTCGAAGACGGCGCCCGCCGCGCCGCGGTGCCCGCGCCCAACGTCCATGCGCTGTGCCTGACGCAGCTCGCGGTGCTCGCACTGGAGCGCGGCGACTGGGAGGAGGCGACCGAGCTCTCGGCGCGGGCGCGCGCCCAGGTGGATCGCCACGGCCTTGGCGACGACGCCACGATGGCCGTCGTGTTCGCGGTCTCGGCGGTCGTCCGCGGTCACGGCTGGCGGGTCGACGACGCGCGCGCCGACGCCGCGGACGCCTCCCGCCTGCAGGCGCTGTTGACCGACTTCGCGCCGTGGTTCGAGATCGAGCTCGACATCATGCTCGCCCGCTCGTCGCTGCGCTTGAGCGACGTCAACGCGGCGCGCGAGGCGCTCGGCCGGGCGACGCGCGCGCTGCGCCGCGCCGGCGCCGCGCCGGTGCTCGAGCACTGGGTGCGCGAGACCGGCGACCAGCTCGACGCGTTCATCGCGCCCGGGACTGCGAGCGGGGACGCGCCGCAGCTGACGCCGGCCGAGCTGCGCATCCTGCGCTTCCTGCCGACGCACCTGTCGTTCCGGGAGATCGCGGAGCGAACGTTCGTGTCGGCCAACACGGTCAAGACGCAGGCCGGGACCGCCTACCGCAAGCTCGACGTCTCGTCGCGCTCGGAGGCGGTGGCGCGCGCGAGAGAGCTCGGGCTGCTCGACGCCGCGGCTTAGGTGAACGCGTTCACGGCCCGCGCGACCACGAGCCCGAACAGCGCCAGCGCGACGGTCGACTGCACGAGCATCGCGTACTTGGCGCGGTGCGTGAGCGGCATCACGTCGGTCGGGCTGAACGCGGTCGCGTTCGTGAACCCGAGGTGCAGGTAGTCCAGGAACACCGGCCGCCAGCCGGCCGGAACCAGCTCCGGGCTCATCTGCTGCGTGAACGCGAAGTCGACCGGCACCTCGAGGCGCGTGCGGGCGCGCGGGCCGCCGCCGTCCATCAGCCAATACAGCAGCGCGAACGCGAGGTTGTTGCCCAGCCACACGATCGCGCCGGTGAGCAGGAGATCGCCGGCGTCCTTGCTCACCCCGACGCCGCGCACGAGGTCGGAGATCAGCACCCCGGTCGCCCACAGCGCGGCCGCCACGAGCAGGCCGACGAGGATCAGCGCGAGGCGGCGCAGGCGCCGGCGCTCGGCCGCGCTGGTCGGGTGGCTGGTGACCAGCACCACGAGCAGCAGCGCTTCCAACGCGGGCGTCAGCCAGGGCGCGCGGAACACGCCCTCCATGGGGATCGCGATCCGCACGGTGACGTTGAGCGCCAGGAACCCGATCACCGCGGCCACGGGCGGCCACAGCGACTCGCCGATCGGCGGCGCCGCCGCCGGGGCATGGGCTTCGGTTACCTGCACGGCCGCAGCCTGTCGCGCGACAGGAGGTGCCCGCATCGTCCGAGTCGGATGAAGCCGGCCAAGCCGCCGTCGGCGAGGCTCCCGGGATGATCACCGAGCGCCGACTCGAGCTGGTCGCGACCCTGCTGCTGGCGCTCGCCGCCGTCGCGACCGCGTGGGCCGCCTATCAGGCACGCCAGTGGACCGGGGAGCAGTCGGGCGGCTACAGCCGCGCGACGACCGCGCGGCTGACCGAGAACCGCGCCGCCGCGCTCGCCAACCGGCAGGTGCAGATCGACGTCGCCACGTTCATCCAATGGCTCGACGCCCGCGCCCGACACGAGAACGCGCTGGCGAGCTTCTACCGCGTGCGCTTCCGGCCCGAGCTTCAGCCCGCGTTCGCCGCCTGGCTCGCTGCCGAAGGCAAGGCCGGCGCGCCGGGGACGCCGTTCGAGCTGCCGCAGTACCGCCTGAAGGCGCAGGCGCAGGCCGACGCGCTCGACCGGACGGCCGCCGCGGCATCGCAGCAGGCCAAGGACGCCAACCAGCACGCCGACAACTTCATGCTCGCCGTCGTTCTCTTCGCCACGTCACTGTTCTTCGCGGGGATCAGCGGCAAGCTGCACGACACGCGGGCGCGAGCGGCCATCCTCGGCGTCGGCTGCGCGGTCTTCATCGTCGGCCTGATCTGGATCGCGACGCTGCCGGTCCAGCTCACGACCTAGCGCCGCGGCCGCCCGCGAAGCCGCCGACGAGCAGCCCGATCACGGTCACGAGATAGAGCTGCCCGAGCAGCATCTCGACGACCGCGAGCGCATGGCCGAACGGCGTCGCGGCCGTGAAGTCGCCGAACCCGGTCGTGGTCAGCACCGTGAAGCTGAAGTAGACGGTGTCGCCCTGCGAGACGTCTGGCTGGACGAAGTACGGCCGGCTGTCCACGGCGGCGACGAGCGCGATCACCCACGCGAACAGCAGCCCGACGGACAGGTAGATCGTCAACGCGCCGAGGACGGCGCGCAGGGTGATCCCGTGCTCCCGGATCAGCCGCAGGACGCCGCCGATCAGCGCGGCGGGGATCGCTGCCGCCAGCACGCCGCCGATCGCGAACGCGACGTCCTTGGAGATCACATGGCCGCCGATCAGGATCACGGCGGCGATCCCCGCGCCGGCGACGGCCAGCGCACGGGCGCGCCGGACCCCGGCTCGCGCGCGCGTCGTCGCGACGACGACCGTCAGCGCAAGGCCTTCGAGGCCGACCGCTACGGCGCGCGCCCAGGCAGCGTCCGGCGCCGCGATCTCGAACACCAGCAGCGCGAGCGTGAGGAGGAAGACCACCCCGTAGCGGAAGCCCGCCTCGCGCGAGGCCTGGGCCGCATCCCCGCTCATGCGGGGACGCACAGCGCGATCTGCAGGTCGGCCGGCAGGCGCTTCTGCAGGGCCTGCGATACGTCGACCTTGTCGTAGTCACGCGTGGACATCGCGCCCCCGCGCGCGCGGTGCCGGAGCCTCCTCGATCACGCTTCGCTGGGCGAGCGTGAACAGGAGTGCGATCGAGGGCACCACCAGCACGACCGCGGCGCCGAAGACGATCAGCACGGCGGTCAGGGTGGCGCTCGGGGCGGCGCCGGCGTCGATCGTCAGCGTCTGCGGAAGCAGGTACGGATGCTGCGCGACGCCCCAGCCCCAGACCATGGCGACGACGGCGGCGACCGCGAGCGGCCGGACGCCTCGCCGCACCCCGCGCCAGAGCAGCACGAGCACGGCCGCGCCGCAGACGACCGACAGGATGACCAGCGGCAGGGCGTCGCTCGTGAGGCCGTCGTAGACGAAGCGCGCGTCGGCGCGCAGCGCAAAGATCCCTGCGACGGCGAGCGCGCCGGCCACCACCGCGGCCGCGAGCGCGCGAGTCGTGAAGTAGCGCTCGAGGTCGGGCGCTTCCGCGCGGCGGGCGTCACTGACCAGGAACACCGCGGCGACGTATGCGGAGGTCGCCACGAACAGCGCGCCGATCACGAGCGAGAGCGGGTTCAACCAGCTCGTGACGGCGTCGCCGGCGGCGTTGCCGACGGGCACTCGGCCGCCGGCGATCGCCCCGACGACGGTGCCCATGAAGAACGGCGTCAGCAGCGACGACAGGCCGAACAGCCGCTCGGCGAGTTGACGGCCCCTCAGGCGCCGCGCCGTCTTGTGGAACGCGAACCCCGCGCCACGCAGCACGATGCCGAACACCGCGAGGCTGAGCGGGATGAACAGCGTCGAGAAGATCGACCCGAACGCCTCCGAGAACCCGGTCCAGAGCACGACCAGGACGAAGATCAGCCACACGTGGTTGGCCTCCCACACGGGGCCGATCGCCCAGTCGATCAGGTCTCTCGCGCGCCGGGCGCGGTCGCCACGGCCGGCGACCAGGCTCCAGAACCCGGCGCCGAAGTCCGCGCCGCCGAATACGGCGTACGCCGTCACGCCGACCCACAGCACCGCGGCGACGGCGTCGGCGGTGCTCATCGCAGCGCCTCGGCCGGCCCGTACGGCACCTCGGAGTCACGCTCGCCGGCCTCACGCCAGCGCCGCGACATCGCGCGCAGGACCAGCACGAGCGCGGTGCCGAGGACGATGTAGAGCAAGATCACGATCGTGAACGTGACCCAGACGCCGCTCGCCTGCGTGACCGCGTCCTCGGTGCGCATGATGTTGTAGACGACCCAGGGCTGGCGACCGACCTCGGTGACGATCCAGCCGCATTCGAGCGCCACGACGCCCGCCACACCCGATACGGCGACCGCGCGCAGGAACCATTTGGTCTGCGGGATGTCTCGCTTCCGCCACCAGGCGATCGCGAACCACAGCCCGAGCGCGATCATCGCGGAGCAGATGCCGACCATCGTGTCGAACGCCCAGTGCAGCATCGTGTTCGCCGGCGGGCGGTCGTCGGGCGGCACCGTGTCAAGCCCGGTGACCTGCGTGTCCGTGCTGAAGCCGACGAGGAAGGAGTCGAAGCCGGGGATCCCGATGCCGCCCTTGACGCCGTCGGGCGTGCAGCGCCCGTAGATGTACTCGGTCACGTGCGTCGCGGTCTGCTGCACGCACTCCATTCCGGCGAACTTGATCGGCTGATCCTTGGCGATCGCGCGCGCCGCCGTGTCGCCCACCATGAACTGGATCGGCGTCGCGATGCAGGCGACCGTGAGCGGGATCAGCAGTCCGAGGCGGTGGTAGCGGTCGCGCCGGCCGCGCAGCATGCCGACGGCATAGATCGACGCGACGAGGAAGCCGGTGACCAGGTACGCCGCCAGGATCATGTGGGGCACCTCGTACGGCACCGCCGGGTTGAAGATCACCTTCCACGGGTCGACGGCGGTCACGACGCCGCTCGTGGGCGAGAACCCCTGCGGCTGGTTCATCCACGAGTTGACCGCGACGACGGAGAACGCGCCGCCGAGCCCGGTGATCACGATCGGCACGCCGGCCCAGAAGTGCGTCCATGGGCGCAGGCGCCTCCAGCCGAAGATGTAGATCGCGACGAAGATCGCCTCGAGGAAGAAGCAGATCCCCTCGACCGCGAACAGGACGCCGAACACCCGGCCGAAGCGTCCGGTGAACTCCGGCCAGAGCAGGCCGAACTCGAACGAGATCACGGTGCCGGTGACCGCGCCGACCGCGAACGTCACGGCCACCACGTGCGACCAGCGGCGGGCGAGCAGAAGCGCGTCGGGGTCGTTGTGGCGCAGGCCGCGATAGTTGGCGATCAGCATGATCGCCGGGAACGCCACCCCCGCGGACGCGAGGATGATGTGAAACCCGAGCGTGAACGCCATCTGGCTGCGCGCCGGCGCGAGCGTCGACGCCAGGGGGAGCAGGTGCGCGACGTACCCGGTCACGGCCACGCCATCGTGGGCGCCGTCTCCAGCGACTTGCTCATCGGTGTGTCTCGACTCCGGCGGTTGCGAGCTCGGCGTCCTCCCCCCAATCGATGCGAGCCGCGTCGGTGCGGTCGAGCACCTGCGGTCCGCGCTGCTTGGAGAAGTTGTCCCAGGCCCAGGCGATGAACGCGTCGATGCGGTTGCGCACGCCGGTCATCAGCGCGGCGTGGACGCCCAGCCAGGCGGAGAACGCGATCGGCCCGTGCAGCTCGTGGCGATGCGCGCCGACCTCGGCGATCGCGGCGCCGCGGCCGATCATGGCCATGATGCCCTTGTCGTGGTAATGGAAGCTCTTGCGCGGCTTGCCGCGAAGGTCGGCGACCAGGTTGTCGGCCGCCCATTCGCCGCTCTGCAGCGCCACGGAGCCGAGCTGCGGGTGCGTCGCGCCGTCGGGGCTCGGGATGTTGGCCACGTCCCCGATCGCGTAGACGCCCGGCGCGCCCTCGACGCTGAGGTCGGGCTGGACGTCGATCCGTCCCCCGCGGCCCAGCGGCACGCCGGCCGCGCCGGCCAGCGCGGGCGCTTTGATCCCGCCGCCCCAGATCACGCAGCGGGTTCGGATCGTCGTCCCGTCGGCGAGCGTCACGTGCCCGGGCCCGATTTCCGTGACCGCGGTGCCCAGGTGCAGGCGCACGCCCTTGCGCCCGAGCACCTTGGCTGCGTAGTCGTGAGCGTCGTCGGAGAACGCCCCGAGCAGCGTGTGGCCGAGGTCGACGACGTGAATCTGCGCGGCCGTGACCGCGAGCTGGTGGTACTCGGCGGCCATCGTCTGATGGATCAGGTCGGCGAGCGCGCCGGCCATCTCGATGCCGGTCGGGCCGCCTCCGACGATGACGAAGTTCAGCGCGCCCTGGTCGAGCAGCGCCGGGTCGCGGTCGGCGTCCTCGAACACGCCGATGATGCGAGAGCGCAGCCGGTGCGCGTCGTCGAGGCAATACAGCGGGAAGGCGTGCCGGTCGGCCCCGGGCGTGCGGAAGAAGTTCGGCTGCGAGCCGGCCGCGAGGACGATCGCGTCACCGGCGAAGCGGTCGCCGCCGGTCGTCATCACGGTGTGCGTGGCGGGATCTACGGACGCCGCCTCGGCGAGCTTGACGTCGACGTTCGGATGGTCGGCGAAGAGCTTGCGCAGTGAGAAGGCGACGTCGCTCGGCGCAAGCTGGGACGTCGCCACCTGGTAGAGCAGCGGCTGGAACTGGTGGTAGTTGTTGCGGTCGATCAGCGTGACGTGCACGTCGTCGTGACGCGCGAGCCGCCGCGCGCAGCCGACGCCTGCGAAGCCGCCGCCGACGACGATGACATGGAGCTCATCCGACATGGGCTGTCTCCCTCCGGGCCTGCGGAACGCCCATGCGCTCGAGCAGGCGGTCGCCGACCCGCAGGGCGTTGGCCATCGCGGTCAGCGCCGGGTTCACCGCCCCGATGCTCGGGAAGAAGCTCGTGTCGACGACGTAGAGGTTGTCCACCTCGTGCGCCCGGCAGTCGACGTTGAGCACCGAGGTGGCGGCATCGATCCCGAAGCGGCACGTGCCGGCCTGGTGCGCGCAGCCGGCGACGGGGATGTCGTTCTTGAGGTACGCATGGCGCGGGAGCAGATGGTCGTGGTGCATCCCGGTATGCCGGAGCAGTTGCTTGAGCTCGTGCAGCAACTGCTGCTTGGGCACGTCGTTGGTCGCGGTGTACGCGAGCGCGATGCTCCCGTCGTCGCGCAGCGTGACGCGGTTGCCGGGTTGCGGCAGGTCCTCGGTCGACAGCCAGAAGTCGACCGCGTGCTGCGCGACCTTGTCGAGCGTCCACTCCGGCGCCAGCCGCGTCTGCAGCGGCTTCTCCCCCCGGTACATCTCAGCCGACGACTTGCCGACCATCTGGATGTTGCCGAGCGGGTAGTCGACCTCGTCGGACCCGAAGTAGAAGTCGTTGAGGCCGAGGGTCTTCTGGAAGACGGTCGGGTTGGGCTCCTTCGACAGCGCCAGCACCGCGGCGCAGTTGTGGAACATGTAGTTGCGCCCGACCTGGTCGGAGCCGTTGGCGAGCCCGCGCGGATGCGCCTCGGAGGCCGAGGCGAGCAGGAGCTTGGCGCTGTTGGCGGCGCCGCAGGAGACGACCATGAGATCGCCGGTGTACGTCTCCCGCTCGCCGCCGCGATTCACCACCACGCCCGTCACGACCGTCCCGTTGTCGTTGGTGACCAGGCGCTCGGCCTCGGCCTTGGTGACCAGCGTGACGTTGGTGTGCTCGAGCGCCGGGCGGACGCCGAGCACGTCGGCGTCGGACTTCGCGTGCACGACACACGGGAAGCCGTCGCACGTCGCGCAGCGCACGCACGTGCTGTAGGGCATGTTGCCCTCGTCGAGCATGACGCCGCACGGCGCGTGGAACGGGTGGCGCCCGGCCGCGGCGAGATCGTCGGACAGCTGCTGGATCCGCGGCTCGTGGCTGACCGCCGGGAATGCGTACGGCGCACTCGCGGGCGGCTCGGTCGGGTCCTCGCCGCGCGCCCCGTGCACCTGGAACATGCGCTCGGCCGCCGTGTAGTACAGCTCCATCTCGTCGTAGCCGATCGGCCAGGCGGGCGAGATGCCGTCGTGGTGGCGCAGCTCGCCGAAGTCCTCCGCGCGCAGGCGGTACAGCGCCGCGCCGTAGAGCTTCGTGGCGCCGCCGACGAAGTAGTGCACCTGCGGCTGAAACGGCTTGCCTTCGGCGTCGTACCACGTGTCCGCGGACACGTACCGGTTCTCGACGAAGACGTCGCGCGCGAGCCAGTTCTGCGGCTCGCGCGGCAGCCAGTCGCCGCGTTCGAGGATGAGGATCCTCTTGCCCGAAGCGGCGAGATGGCGGGCGAGCGTGCCGCCGCCCGCGCCGCTGCCGATCACGATCACGTCGTAGTGGCTCATCGCAGACCTCCAACGTTCCTCAGGCCACCCACGGCCCACGCCAGCCGCCGTGGCCGGCTACGAGCTCGTCGGCGGCAGCCGGGCCCCACGACCCCTTCGCATACGGCTGCACCGGCGGCGGCGAGTCGAGCAGCGGCTGCAGCACTCGCCATGCCTCTTCCACGCTGTCCTGGCGCGTGAAGCGCGCGCTGTCGCCCTGCATCGCCGCGTGCAGGAGCACCTCGTACGGGGTCGGGCCCTCGCCCCCCTGCTCGGCGAACTCCATGTCGAGCTCGATCGCCTCCGGCTCCGGCTTCCCGGCGCGCTGCGCGTTCACCCTGAGGCGGATGCCGGTCGTGGGGTCGAGCTTGACGACGATCTGCCCAGGCTCCGGCGGCGTCGATCCGCCCGGCACGAACGGGAGCCGCGGCGCGTCGCGCAGCACCACCCGCAGCTCGGTCTGCGTCGCGGGCAGGCACTTGCCGGTCCTGATGAAGAACGGCACGCCCGCCCAGCGCCAGTTGTCGATCTCCAGGCGGATCGCCGCGTACGTCTCGGTCGCCGAGTCCGCGGCGACGCCGTCGATCGAGCGGTAGCCGTCGTACTGGCCGCGCACGTACGAGCGCGGGTCGGCGTCGGGCATGGCGCGATAGAGCGCGACCATCGCATCCTTGATCGTCGCGACGTCGTGCCCGGCGGGCGGCTCGATCGTCGCGGCCGCCACGACCTGCATCAGGTGGTTGACGACGACGTCGCGAACCGCGCCGACCGGATCGTAGAAGTGGCCGCGATCCTCGACCCCGAAGTCCTCGGCCATCGTGATCTCGACGCTGGAGACGAAGTTGCGGTTCCAGATCGGCTCGAACATGGTGTTCGAGAACCGCAGGAACAGCAGCTCGACCAGGCCCATCTTCCCGAGGAAGTGGTCGATCCGGTACAGCTGCGACTCGTCGAGGTGCTCATGGACCTCGTCGTTGAGCGCGCGGGCGGAATCGAGATCGTGACCGAACGGCTTCTCGACGACCACGCGCGCCCCATCGGTCAGGCCGGCGCCTGCCAGGCCCTTGATCACCGCTCCGAACAGGAACGGCGGGATCTCGAGGTAGAAGACCGGGGTTCGGGCGTCCGGGATGGCCGCCGCCAGCCGCTCGAACGTCTCGGCGTCGCCGAAGTCGCCGGCGAGATACGAGCAGCGACCGACAAAACGATCGAAGACCGCGTCGTCGACCACCTCTCCCCCGCCCTCGATCGCGGCGCGGGCGTGCTCGCGCAGATCGTCGAGCGTCCAATCGTCGACGGCGACGCCGACGATCGGGCAGCTCAGGAGGCCGCGCCGCTCGAGGCGGTACAGCGAGCGGAACGTCATCTGCTTGGCGAGATCGCCGGTGATGCCGAAGACCACGAACACGTCCGCCGGGCGCCGCTCCTCGGCGGCCTGCGCGGCGCGCGCCGCAGTTCTCACAGCCGTCGTCATCTCCCGTCCTCTCTTCCATTGGCCCTGCCGCCGATCAACTCAATGAGCGGCGACCCAGCGCCCACGTGTACAGGTCGACCACGAAGGCGATCACGACCACGATCCACTCCCAGCCGGAGACCCGGTTGGAGCTGATGCTCCACATCACGGCATACATCAAGGTCGTCCAGGGGAGCACGATGAACCCGGCGATCACGATCAGCGCGCCCGAGAACGCGCGTCCGATCGTCGGCGAGAAGATCGCGAAGGCGATGATGAACAGGCGCGGCCAGAACATCAGGCCGAGCACGATCACCCACAGGATCGCGCGGCTCGCCGGGGCCTCGCCGCCGTGCTGGTGCTGCGGGTAGATGTCCGTCATCGCCGGCGATGCTTCCGCAGCCCGCGCGCCTCGTCGTCATGCGATCGGGGTGATGCAGGGGGCGAAGGCGGCGCCTTAGCTGTCGCTCGTGGTGGAGCCGGCGTCGTTTCTGGTGATCGTCGCCGCCGGCGCCGTCGGCGGCACGCTGTCGGCGGTGCTCGGCGCCCGCGGCGTGCTGATCCCGACGGTCGTGATCGAGCTCGTGCTCGGCGTGCTGATCGGCCCGCAGGTCGCCGGTCTGGACGTGAGCGACTTCATCCGCTTCTTCTCCGCGCTCGGGCTCGGGATGCTCTTCTTCTTCGCCGGCTACGAGATCGACCTCAAGCGGATCGCCGGCTCGCCGCTGCGGCTGGGGACGCTCGGGTGGCTGCTCTCGCTCGTGCTCGCCTACTTGATCGGCGAGGTGCTCGAGGCCGGCGGGATCGTCGTATCGGACCTGTATACGGGCTCGGCGCTGGCGACGACTGCGATCGGCACGCTGATCCCCATCCTCGGCGACAGCGGCGCGCTCAAGACGCGCTTCGGGACGTATCTGCTCGGCGCCGGCGCGATCGGCGAGCTCGGCCCGATCCTGCTGCTGACGCTCATCCTGTCGACCGGCGGCGCGCTCCACAACGCGGCGATCCTGATCGGGTTCATCGTGCTCGCGGTGCTCGTCGCGGTGCTCGCCGTCCGCTCGTCCGGCCGCACGCTGACGCTGTTCGAGCGGACGATCGAGAAGAGCTCGCAGCTCGCCGTGCGCTGGATCGTCGTGCTCGTGTTCGCGCTCGCCGAGCTCGCCTACGAGCTGGGGCTCGACCTCCTGCTGGGTGGCTTCGCCGCGGGGCTGATCACGCGCCAGGTGCTCAAAGAGCGCGAGGTGCCGGGCTTCGACTCCAAGCTGACCGGCGTCGCGTTCGGCGTGTTCGTCCCGTTCTTCTTCGTCGCCAGCGGGATGCAGCTGGACGTCGACGCGATGTTCTCCAGCGTGTCCGGCGTGCTGAAGATCTTCATCTTCTTCGGGCTCTTCCTCCTCGTCCGCGGCACGCCGGCGCTGCTGCTGTATCGCGGCGTTCTGGGCGCCCGCGACCGCGCCTCGCTCGCGCTGTTCACGTCGACGCAGCTGCCGCTCGTGCTCGCCATCACCACGATCGCGCGGGAGACGGGGCACATGCGCTCCTCGACCGCGGCGTCGCTCGTCGGCGCCGCCGTGCTGTCGACGCTCGTCTATCCGATCCTCGGCCTGCGTGTGCTCGCGACCGCGAAGGCGGCGCCGGGCGCGGAAGCGGAGCGGGTCCCGGCCTGAGCCCGCTCCGCCGCCGCGGTGCCCCTCATTGATCCTGCGACCACACCGTGGGCCATGCCGTCCAGAACAGGTCCGCGAGGATCTCCTCCATGTCGCGCTCGCCGCAGGCGTCCATCTCCTGCTTGATCAGCGCGAGCTGCCGCGCGGACATGATGTTGGACGGCCGGTGCTCAGGATCCACGCCGTTCAGGGTGGCGGGCGCCGCCGCCGCTTTCATACCTCGATTGCGGGATTTCAGACGAGCACGAGACCGCTCGCGACCGCCTTGGCGACGAGATGCGCGCGCGAGCGCGCGTGCACCTTCTCCATCGCGTTGCGGACGTGGGTGCGGACCGTGTCGTGCGAGATGTGCAGCTCGTCGCCGATCTCGCGCGCCGTGTTGCCGAGGGCGACGAGGCGGACGATCTCGCGCTCGCGCGCGGTCAGCAGATCGTCCGGCTCGTCGGGCGGCACCTCGCGGCGGAAGCGGCGGCCCCAGCGCGAGGTCCCCAGGCACACGAGCAGGATCAGCCGCTGCCCGGTGACGATCTCGGTGCTCGCGCCCCACTGGACCGCCACCGGCGTGCCGTCCGGCCGCACGAGGTCCGCCTCGCCGCTGAAGCGGCCGGCGGCGAGCCACGACGTCCACTCGGCCTCGGACGCGATCGGGCCGTCGGCCACGAACGTCGACACCCGCTCGCCGATCACGGCGCGCCGGGTGCGTCCGAGCAGGCGCAGCCCCGCGTCGTTGACCGAGACCACGCGCCGGGCCTCGTCCACCAGCATCATCGCGTTGCGCGACATCGCGAACGCGCTGGCGAACAGGGATGACCAGCCGTCGACCTCCGATGCGCGACGACCGGTCATCGTCATCCCTCCTTCGTCAGTGCGCGGCCTGGACGCCGCCGGTCTCGTCGCTTGCTTGCGGTGAGCGTCAACCACCCGCGGCCGCCGCGCATCATCCGATCGGGGCGATGCCGGCGCGAGCTGCGAGTGCGAGCTTGACGCGCAGTGGGCCTGATGCGAGCGAATTGGATGGTCCGAAGCGTCCTCGCGGGGACGGCCGGCACCGCCATGTTGACGCTCGCATACAGGACCGAGCATCGGTTGCGCCGCCGTGTGACGGGCCCGCTCGACTATGACGACTCGCTCGTCCCCGGCCAGATCGTGGCCTCGGTGATGCATCTGCCACACGTGACCGCCCGCGAGGAGCACGAATTGGGCGTGTTCGTGCGTTGGAGCTACGGCTCGGCCTTCGGCCTGTGGCATGGCATGTTGCGGCGGAGGGTCGGCGAGCCGTGGGCGAGCGTTGGGTTCGGGGCCACGCTGATGGCCGCCACGCTGACGTTGTTCCCGCTCCTGGGTCGCACCCCACCCCCGTGGCGCTGGCCGGCGGACGTGATGGCGACCTGCATCGGCACGCACGTCGCGTATGTGTCAGGGGTGGCTGCGGTGGACGGCGGCGTGATCAGCCGATGTATTCCGCCTCGAGCTCGGCGAGGATGATGCGGTCGGCGGCCTCGATCAGCGCGAGGTGGGAGAACGCCTGCGGGAAGTTGCCGAGGTGCCGGCCGGTGTCGGCGTCGAACTCCTCGGCGTAGAGCCCGAGCGGCGACGTCACACGCAGCAGCTTCTCCATCAGGTCGCGCGCGCGCTGGAGCTCGCCGATCGTCGCGAGCGCCGACACGAGCCAGAACGAGCAGATGATGAACGTGCCCTCTTTGCCCGAGAGCCCGTCGTCGGTCTCGTCGGTCTTGTAGCGCAGCACGAAGCCGTTCTCGGTCAGCTCCGACGCGATCGTGTTGACGGTCGCCCGCAGCCGCTCGTCGCTGGGCGGCAGGAGGCCGAAGATCGCGGCCAGCAGCGTCGAGGCGTCGAGCGCGTCGGTGTCGTAGTGCTGGCGCAGGAAGCCGCGCTCGCTGACGCCGTGGGCGAGGATGTCGTCACGGATCTCGTCCGCCGTCGCCCGCCACGTGGCGGCCTGCGCCGGATCGCCGCGGATCTCGGCGAGCTTGGCGGCGCGGTCGAGCGCGACCCAGCCCATCAGCTTCGACGAGACGTAGTGCTGCGGCGCGCCACGCGCCTCCCAGATCCCTTGGTCGGGCTCGCGCCAGACGCGCGTCGCGCACTCGGCCTGCCGCTGCACGATCGGCCACAGGCGCCGCGGCAGCCGCTGGCTGCGCCGGGTGTGCAGGAGGATCGAGTCCAGCACGGCGCCGTAGACGTCGTTCTGGCGCTGGTCGAACGCGCCGTTGCCGATTCGCACGGGCCGCGCGCCGGCGTAACCCGAGAGATCGTCGCGCGTCGTCTCGGTGAGGTCGCGCCGGCCGTCGATGCCGTACATGATCTGCAGCGCGCCGTCGTCGTTCGCCTCGAGATCGGCGACGTACTGCATGAACTCGTCGGCCTCCCAGTCGAGGTTGAGCCAGTGCAGCGCCTGCAGCGTGAACGTCGAGTCGCGCATCCAGGTGTACCGGTAGTCCCAGTTGCGCTCGCCCCCCGGCGTCTCCGGCAGCGATGTGGTGAGCGCGGCGACGGTCGCCCCGGTCGGCATGTACGTGAGGCCCTTGATCGCCAGCGCGGAGCGGCGGATCGCCTGGCGCCAGCGATGGTCGGGAATGCGGGCGCGCCCGAGCCAGGCGCGCCAGAAGCGCTCGGTGGCATCGAGGCACTCCTGCGCCTCCGCCGCGTCGGCCGGCGCGCGCAGCCCCTCGGCCCAGGACAGCGCGCAGTAGAGCCGTTCGCCCGCCTGCAGGACGTGCCGCGCTCGCACGCGGTTGCCCTCGATGCCCACCGCCATGTCCGTCTTCAAGCGGATCGTCGTGCCCGCGCCCGTCGCGTCGGCGACGTGCCGGTCGCCGTCGACCAGCGTCCACGCCGCGGGCTCGCGGCCGTAGTCGAACACCGGCTCGCACACGAGCTCGATCTCGACCGTCCCTTCGACGCAGGTGACGGTGCGGATCAGCATGTGGTCGGCGTCGTCGTCGGCCGGCGGTCGGGTGTGCGGCGTGATCGTGTCCTCGCCTCGGCGAGGACCCATCGTCAACGCGTCCCGGACCTCGGCCCAGCCGCCGCCGGGCACGTGCCAGCTCGTGATGACGGTGTTGGATCCCGGCTCGTACGCGCGCGCGGCCGGGAAGTTGAGCCCGAACGGCCCGAGCCGGAACTGGCCCGCCTGGCGGTCGAGCAGCGCGCCGAAGACGCTCGGCGCATCGAAGCGCGGGACGCACAGCCAGTCGATCGACCCGTCGGGCGCCACGAGGGCGCCGGTGTGGCAATCCGACAGGAAGGCGTAGTCGGCGATCGGCGGGAACGGCGACGGCGCGGCCGCGCTCTGGGGACGTGCGTCGACGGTGGTCATGGAGGGATTCCCGCACGCGGCGCCCGCGCTGCGCATCACCCCGACCGTATGAAGCACTCCGGGATGACCGCCGTAACGCGCGTGCCGAGGCCCGGCTCGCTCTCGACCGAGAACGTCCCGCCGATCGCCTCGACGCGGTCGCGCAGGCCCTCCAGGCCGCCGCCGGCGCGCTCGACGGCGCCGCCGGCGCCGTCATCGCAGACCTCGACGACGAGCGTGCGACGCGCGTGCGACGCCGACACCCGGATCGCCGACGGGCCGGCGTAGCGCTGCGCGTTGGTGACCGACTCGGCGATCACGTAGAACGCCGTCAGCTCGGCGACGGAGTCCAGCCGCCGCTTCGGCAGCGCGGCGAGCCTGACCGGAATCGGCGAGCGCGCCGCGAGCGCCGTGACCGCGCTCGCCAGCCCGCCTCCCGCGAGGCTGACCGGGCTGATCCCGTGCGCCAGCTCGCGCAGCTCGTCGATCGCCAGCATCAGCTCGGTCTCGGCCTGGGCGAACAGCCCCGGCGCATCCTGCGGCGAGCCGCGGACGCGCTCGCTGCTCTCGCGCAGGCGGATCGTGAGCGCCGTCAGGCGCTGCTGGGCTCCGTCGTGCAGGTTGTGCTCGAGCCGGCGCCGCTCGTCGTCGGCGCCGGCGACGAGCCGCGCGCGCGATGCCCGCAGGCCGGCGGCGAAGGCCTCGCGCTCGGCCACGACGGCAGCGAGCGCCAGCGTCGAGAGCACCGCGACGGCGATGAAGAGCTGGGTGGTGAGGACGCTGCGGGTGATCGACTCGAACGAGAACGGGCCGAAGTAGTGCGTCGTGTTCCACACGGCGAGGCCGACCGCGATCGCGAGCGCCAGCGTGGCGCCACAGCGCCCGAAGCGCAGCGCCGCCCAGATCAGCGGCGGGAACACCAGGTAGACGAGCGGCCGGTGGGTCCGCAGCGCCAGCTCGCCGAGGACCACGACGACCACCAGCAGCGCGCCCGCCTCGATCTCGCGCCCGCGCAGCCAGCCGCGCGGGGGGCCGCAATACCACGCCAGCGCGAGCGGCACGACGACGAGCGCGCCGGCGGCGTCGCCGAGCCACCAGGTGCGCCAGACCGTGGTCAGCTCGCCGGTCTCGACCACGCCGCCGAGCCACAGCGACAGCGTGCCGACGGTCGCGCTGACCAGCGTGCCGGCCATGATCGCCGCGACGAGCCGCCCAAGCCCGCCGACGCTGTCCAGCGGCGAGCCGCGCGGGACGAGCCGGCGCAGGAGCACCGCCGTCCCGATCACCTCGATCATGTTCCCGGCGGTCTGGCCGATCGCCGAGCCGACCGGCAGCGCCCCGTAGTCGTTGGCGAGCAGGTCGCCGATCAGGACGCCCGGCCAGAACCGGATGCCGGCGAGGTAGAGCACCGCGATGGCGACGCCGGCCGGCAGCCAGACGATCGCCGCCACCGGGCCGGCGAACTCCAGCGCGAAGCCGAGCTTCGCCGAGCCGTAGTAGAGCGCGGCGACGACCGCGACCTCGAGCGGGTAGCGGGCGCGGCGCAGCGCCAGTCGTAGCGGGCGTCCTGCGGCGACCGGCGTAACCGTGCTCACGCCGGAGATGGTCGGGATCCGGCGGGCGAGCCCGCCTCATGCCCGCGGGGTGATTCAGTAGCCGGTGCCCGTCTTGACCCGCTTGCGGTCGAGCTCGTGCAGGCCGCCCTTCTTCTCCAGCGTCGCACACGCGTCCGCGATGTCCGACGCCAGCACCGTCGCGAGCCCATGGCCGAGCGTCAGCTTCACGAGCGCCCGCATGATCGTGACGTGCTCGGCGTTCGGCGGCAGCGTGTACGCCGGAACCATCCAGCCGCGCTCGGCGGCCAGCTGCGACGCGATGTCGAACTCGTCGTAGCCGCGCGCCTCGGCGAGCTGGAACGCGACGAGCGGCAGCTGCTCGGCGTCCGGGTCGCCGACGAGGCGGAACGGCCCCATCTCGGAGATCTGCGTCGCGAGGGCGCACGTGTTCCGCCACATCGTCTCCATGACGTAGCGGTAGCCGGTGCGGCCGAAGCGGACGAAGTTGTAGTACTGGGCCAGCACCATCGCCGCGCCGGTCGAGAAGTTCAGCGTGAACGTCGCGTCGGTCTTGCCGAGGTAGTTCTCATAGAAGACGAGGTCCTCGGCGAGGTCGCTGCGCTCGCGGAACACGAGCCAGCCGATGCCCGGGTACACGAGCCCGAACTTGTGTCCGGACACGTTGATCGAGCGCACCTGGTCGAGCCGGAAGTCCCACTCGGAGTCCGGGTACAGGAACGGCCACACGAAGCCGCCGCTGGCCGCGTCGACGTGCAGCGGGACGTCGAGGCCCTTCTCGTCGCGCAGGCGCACGAGCAGGGCGTTGATGCCGCGGATGTCGTCGGCGTGGCCGGTGAACGTCGTCCCGAGCACGGCCGCGACGCCGATCGTGTTCTCGTCGACGTAGGGCTCCACGTCCTCGGGACCGATCGTGTACTTGTCGGGCTGCAGCGGGATGATGCGCGGCTCGACGTCGAAGTAGCGGCAGAACTTCTCCCACACGACGTGCACGTCGCCGCCGAACACGAGGTTCGGGCGCCCGGTGTCCTTGCCGGCCTTCTCGCGCCGCTCGCGCCACTTCCACTTCAGCGACAGCGCGCCGAGCATGATCGCCTCCGAGGACCCCTGGGTGCGCGCGCCGGTCGTCTCCCCCGGCGCGTGGAAGAGGTCGGCGATGATGCGGATGCAGCGCTGCTCGATCTCCGCCGTCTGCGGATACTCGGCGTGGTCGATGAAGTTGCGGTGCAGGTTCTCGGCGATGATGCGCTGCGCCTCGGGCTCCATCCACGTGGTCACGAACGTGGCGAGGTTGCGCTGCGGGATGCCGTCGAGGATCAGCTCCTCGCCGATCAGCCGCATCGCGTCGACGGACCGCATGCCGTGCTCGGGCAGCGCGTTGTCGGGCGGCGGCTCGAGCAGGAACCGGTTGCCGTACTCGGTGGCGAGCGCTTCGAGCCCTTCCAGGAGCGTGTCGCCGTTCGCCGAGACCGCCGGGGTCTCCTTGCGGTGCTGAGTGGTCACACGGCGACGGTAGCCCCGGGCAGGCTCGCGCCGCATCCTCCGAACCGGATGATGCGACGGGGCGCGGTGCGGGCAAGGCTGCCGCCATGGCGTCCGCTCGTGAAGCCCCGGACCGGGCCGGGCTCGTGCTCGTCTCGCTGATCCTCGTCGCGGGGGTCGCCAACCTCAACCTGTCGGTGGCCAACGTCGCGCTGCCCGACATCGGCAGGCACTTCGACTCGTCGCAGACGACGCTGGACCTGATCGCCGTCGGCTACTCGCTCGGCCTCGCCGCGTCGGTGCTCTACCTCGGCGCGCTCGGCGACCGCTACGGCCGCAAGCTGATGCTGCTGCTCGGCATGGCGCTGTCGGTGCCCGCGTGCCTGCTCGCCGCGTTCGCTTGGAGCGATGGCGTGCTGTTCGCCGCGCGCGTGCTCGGCGGCCTGTCGGCCGGCATGGCCTACCCGACCACGCTGGCGCTGATCGCGGCGCTGTGGTCCGGGCCCGGGCGCACGAAGGCGATCGCGCTGTGGTCGGCGCTCGGCGGCGCGATCGCGTCGCTCGGGCCGCTGGTCGCCGGCGCGCTGCTGGAGCACTTCGACTGGGGCTCGGTGTTCCTGATCACGCTGCCGCTGGTCGTCGTCGCCTTCCCGATGGCCGCCAAGCTCGTCCCGGCGCACGTCAACGAGACGAGCGACCCGGTCGACAACCCGGGCGGCGTGCTGTCGGTCGTGCTCGTCGCCGCGCTGATCCTCTCGATCAACTTCGCGCCCGTACCGAACAAGGGGACGCTGGCGATCGGCCTCGGCGCGGTCGCGCTGGCCACGCTGGCCGGCTTCCTGATCCGTCAGCGGCGGGCGAAGAACCCGCTCTATGACCTCCATGTCGCCGGCCGGCGGATCTTCTGGGTCGCGGCGTGCGCGGGGATCATCGTGTTCGGCTCGCTGATGGGCGCGGCGTTCGTCAGCCAGCAGTTCCTCCAGAACGTGCTCGGCTACTCGACGCTCGGCGCCGGTGCGGCGTTCCTGCCGACGATCGTGTTCATGGTGCTCGTCGCCCCACGCTCGGCGAAGCTCGTCGAGACGCGCGGGGCGCGCTTCACGCTGCTGTGCGGCTACGCGAGCCTGGTGCTCGCGTTCCTGACCATGCTGCTGCTGTGGAAGGAGGACGCGCCGTACTGGAGAGTGGGCCTCGCGTACGTGTTCATCGGGATCGGCGTCGGGTTCGCCGGCACGCCCGCGTCGCACTCGCTGACCGGAGCGGTCCCGGTGCGGCGCGCGGGCATGGCCTCGGGCACCGCCGACCTGCAGCGCGACCTCGGCGGCGCGATCATGCAATCGATCTTCGGCGCGCTGCTGACCGCCGGCTACGCGACGGCCGCCTCGGCCGCGATCGCCGCGAGCGGCAACCAGCAGATCGAGGCGTCACAGAACCAGCTGACCAAGTCGTTCGCCGGCGCCGAGGCGGTGGCGCAGCAGTACCCGCAGTACGCTTCGCAGATCACCGCGGCAGCCAAGCAGTCGTTCCTCGACGGTGACCAGTGGGCGTACACGGCCGGACTGGTGGCGGTGCTGCTCGGCGCCGTACTGGTCTTCCTCGCCTTCCCGCGCAGAGACGACGAGCAGCGACAGCTCGCGCGCTACCTGGCGGAGGACTCGGCAGAACCGGAGCCTCAGGCGCTTGCACACGCCTGAGCAGGCGCTCGAGGCCGGTGAATGGGTAGGCGCAGCGCCGCTCGGGCGCGTCTCGGCACGCGCCGTCCGGACTACCGTCGCCGTGGCGGCCGTCCCGATGGTCGGCCTCACGCTGTGGCTCGGGCTGACCAGCGATCGCCTGCAGAAGCCGGTCGCCGCAGCGCTGTACTGGAGCTACCTCGTCGCGGCGCCGCTGGCGATCGGCCTCTTGTGGTGGGCGCGGCGGCCGGCGAGCCGGTTCGGCCCGCTGCTGGTGCTGTTCGGGGCCGGCGTGTGGCTTGTGTCGTGGGAGGGCGCCAACGCTGCGCTCGCGTTCGACATCGGCGTTCTCGCCGAGGCGCCGTTCTGGCTGTTCACGATCTACCTGTTCCTCGCGTTCCCGATGGGCCGGATCGAGTCGCGCGCCGAGCGCTGGGCGATGGGCGCGCTCGGACTCGGCGCGCTGTTGACGTTCCTGCCGTGGGCGCTCCTCTCCCCCGTGATCGCCGGCGGCGGGCCGCTGACCCGCTGCGCGCCGAACTGCCCCGAGAACGCGCTCCAGATCGCGTCGGCCCCGCAGGCCGCGGAGGCCTTCGGCAAGGCGGAGACGTACGTGTCGCTGACGCTCGTCGTCGTCGTCTTCGCCGTCTACCTCCTGCGGCTGCTGCGCGCGTCGCGCCCGCAGCGCCGGGCACTGCTGGCGGTGGCGATCACGTCGCTGCTGTTCCTGCCCGCGTACTTCGCCTCCAACTTCGCCGCCTACGTGCTCGAGGTCGGCGACCAGGACACGCTCGACGCGCTCGCGTGGGCGATCGTCGGCACGCGGATCCTGCTGCCGCTCGGCTTCCTCGTCGCGCTGCTTCAGGCGGACCGCTTCGCGGCGCGCGCGCTGCAGCGGCTGCTCGCGCGGCTCGTGGCGCGGCCGACGCCGGAGCAGTGGCGCGACGAGATCGCCGACGCGCTCGACGACGCCGAACTGCGCCTGGGCTACTACGACCCGTCGTCCGGGCGGCTGCGCGAGGCCGGCGGCGAGGAGCTGGTAGAGCCGGGCGCGGGCTCCGGCCGCGTGTGGGTGCCGGTCGGCAGAGGCGGGCGGGAGGTCGCGGCGATGGTGATCGACGGCACGCTGGCCGAGGATCCGGAGCTGGTGCGGGCCGCGGCGTCGGCGACGCTGCTGGCGGTGGAGAACGGGGCGCTGGAGGGCGAGCTGCGCGCGTCGCAGGCGCGCATCGTGCAGGCCGGCGACGCCGAGCGGCGCCGGATCGAGCGCGACCTGCACGACAGCGCGCAGCAGCGCCTGGTCGCGCTGCGGATCGATCTCTCGATGGCGGGCGAGCGGCTCGAGCGCCCGCACGAGCGCGAGCTGCTCGAGCGGCTCGGCGGCGAGGTCGAGCAGGCGATCGACGACCTGCGCGCGGTCGCGCACGGCATCTACCCGCAGATCCTGGCCGAGCGCGGCGTCGGCGCCGCGCTGACCTCGATCGCGCGCCGCTCGCCGCTGCGCGCGAGCATCCGCGACGGATGGAACGAGCGCCACAGCGAGGCGATCGAGACGACCGTCTACTTCTGCTGCCTCGAGTGCCTCCAGAACGCCGCCAAGCACGCCGGGCCCGGCACGTCGGCGACGGTCCGGCTGAGCGAGCGTCGCGGGCGCGTCGGCTTCGTGGTCGAAGACGACGGGCCGGGCTTCGATTGCACGCGCGCGAACGGCGGCTCCGGGCTCACGAACCTGCGCGACCGCGTCACCGCGCTGGACGGGACGCTGGAGGTCGATTCGGCGCCGGGGCGCGGGACCCGGATCGCCGGCGAGATCCCGGACCGCGCCTGAGCATGACGACCGTCGAGCCGAGGTAGCGCTCGGTCTCGGGGATCTCGCGCGGCGGCTCGGGCTCGTAGCCCAGCTCGCGCGCCTCCTCGGCGACCTCGCCGGGCCTCACGCGGTCCAGCCGGATGACCACGTCGTGCGCCTCGTAGCGCTCGCCGATGACCTCGCGCCGCCGGTGCAGCGCCGCGCGGGCGCCCTCGCCGGCGACGCCGAGCAGCCGGCTCGCGTAGCGCACGCCCACGACATCGCGAAACTGCGGCGGCGGCGGCTCCGTGTGCTCGTCGTCGAAGCAGTCCAGAGGGTCGGCGAGCGCCGCCGCGAGCAGCCCGCCGGGACGCAGCCGCTCGGCGGCGCTGCGCAGGAACGCGGCCCGGCCCTCGCGGCCGCCGAGCAGCTGCAGCGTCTGCATCGGCACGACCACGAGCGAGACGGCGCGGCCGCGGGGGAGCCGGCGCGCGTCGGCGAGGACGGTCTGGACCGGGAGCCCCCTGGCGCGCCGCGCGAGCGCGTCCAGCAGCCGCGCCTGGACATCGACGGCGACCACCTCCGCGCCGGCCCTCGCGAGCGCGAGCGTCACCCGGCCGGTGCCCGCGCCGACATCCAGTACCGGGCCGCCGGCCTCGGCGGCCAGCGTCCGCCACAGCGGAAGGTCCTCCGCATAGTCCCCGCACTCGAGGTCGTGCCACAGCGCGTCGAGATTCACGCGAATGAGAGGAAGTGCGATGCCCACGGGTCCAGCGCGACGAACAGGCCGTCGCGCGCCAGCTCGTCGCCGCCGCGGGTGAAGCTCGCGCCGCTCAGCCGGTCGGTGAGCTCCCAGTCGCGGCCGGCGAGGTCGGGCTGGGAGGGCAGCCGCACGCGGCCCTGGGCGCTCGCGTCGCTGAAGTTGACGACCACCAGCGTGCGATCCCAGCCCCAGGCCAGAAGCGCGCGGTGGGAGTCGTTGTCGGGCCAGCCCGCGGTCTCGCACAGCCGCCAGCCGCCGTCGCGCTCGCCGAGCGCGGAGTCGGCGAGCGCCTGCAGCAGGCGCTCGTAGAAGCCGCGCAGATCGGCGTCCGCGGGCTCGGCCGGGCCGCGCGCGAGGAAGACCGGGATGTGCACGCGCAGGCCGTCGAGCTGGCCGTCGTGGAACAGCCGCGCGCCCATCAGCGTCGAGGAGACCACCGCCGCGGCGCGGGCGCGTGCGGGCGGGAACGTCGCCGCCGCGCGGGGCTCGTCGTGGTTCTCGATGAAGCGGATCAGCCGCTGCTGGTAGGCCGCGTCGGCCTGCAGATGGCCGCGCACGGACTGGGCGTCCTCGTGGACGAGCCGGTCGTAGAGCCGCTTGTCGTAGCAGTAGTCGAAGCCCTGCTGCTGCAGCGTCCACTCCATGTCCCAGTACGCCTCGGCGATGAACTGAAAGGCCGGGTGGTCGCGCTTGGTGCGCTCGATCAGCGCCGGCCAGTAGTCGTCGCGTGGCACCGGCCCGGCGCGCTCGCCCCACGTGCGCGCGAACACCTCGTTGGTCATCAGCATCGCCATGTCGCAGCGCACGCCGTCGCACTGCGCGGCGATCGAGTCCAGCGTGCCGGCGACGGCCTCGCGCAGCTCGGCCGAGAACGCGTCGAGCTGGACGACGTCGGGCCACGGCGGGAAGTACGGGTCGCGTCCGCGGGCGACGATCCCCGCCGGCGTGCGCAGGAACGCGCCGGGCTGGCCGGCCAGCTCGGCCTCGCTGCCTGCGAGGAAGCAGCCGGGGCGGTCGTCCAGCCACGGGTGGTCCGGGGCGACGTGGTTCGGGACGTAGTCGAGGATCAGCGCGAGCCCGCGGGCGGCGAGCTCGGCGCGCGCGTGCGCGAGCGCCTCCGGCCCGCCGAAGCGCTCGTCGACGACGTACTCGCGCACGCAGTACGGCGAGCCGATCACGTCCTCGTCGCGCAGGTCCGGCAGCGCCGCGCGCATGCCGGAGTAAAGGCCGGGATCGGCGCGCGCGATCTCAAGCCCGGCGGGGCTGCGCCGCCACACGCCCATCAGCCAGACCGCGTTGACGGCCAGCGCGGCGATCGCGTCCCACGCCTCGCCCGGCACCTCGTCGAGGCGCCGCGAGCCGAGCCAGACCGCGGTGTTGAGCTCGTAGACGGTCGGGCGTGTCACGCGCTGACCGCCGCCGGCAGCTGCAGCCCCGCGGCCTCCAGCAGCAGGACCGCGACGGTGCCCGTCCAGCCGGTCTGGTGGCTCGCGCCGAGCCCGGCGCCGTTGTCGCCGTGGAAGTACTCGTGGAAGAGCACCAGGTCGCGCCAGTGCGGATCGGTCTGGAACTTCTCGATCCCGCCGTACACCGGACGGCGCCCCTGCTCGTCGCGCGTGAACGTCCGTACCAGCCGCTCGGAGATCTCCATCGCCACGTCGCGCAGGTTGCGCAGGTTGCCCGAGCCGGTCGGCAGCTCGACGGTGAGCGCGTCGCCGTAGTAGCGGTGCATCTGCAGCAGCGCGCGCACGATCACGAGGTTCATCGGGAACCACACCGGCCCGCGCCAGTTGGAGTTGCCGCCGAACATGCCGCTGTCGGACTCCGCCGGCAGGTAGCCGACCGCGTAGGACTGCCCGGCCCACTCGAACGCGCCCGGATGCTCCAGGTGCCGGCGCGAGACCGCGCGGATGCCGTGCGGGCCGAGGAACTCGTCCTCGTCGAGCATGACCGACAGGATCTGGCGCAGCTGGGCCTCGTCGACGAGCGACACCAGCCGGCTGCCCTGCGCGTTGGCGCCGGGGAGCTTGGCGAGCGCCGGGATGTCGGCGGAGAAGTGCTCGATGAACGCGCGCATGCGCTCGATCAGGTTCGCGTGGCGCTCGGTCGCCTCGGCGTCGAACACGGTCGCCGCGCACAGCGGCAGCAGCCCCACCAGCGAGCGCACCTTCAGCGGGAACGTGGCGCCGTCGGGCATCCGGATCACGTCGTAGAAGAAGCCGTCCTCCTCGTCCCACAGCGGCGTGTCCGCGCCGGGCGGGTTGAGCGCGATGGCGATCCACGCGAAGTGCGCGCCGAACTTGAGCGCGATGTCGCCGTAGGCCGGGTCCTCGCGGGCCAGCTCGACGGCGATCTGCAGCATCCACTGGCTGTACAGCGCCATCCACGCGGTGCCGTCGGCCTGCTCGAGCGTGCCGCCGCCGGGCAGCGGCGCCGAGCGGTCGAAGACGCCGATGTTGTCGAGCCCGAGGAAGCCGCCCTGGAACAGGTTGCGGTCGTCGGGGTCCTTGCGGTTCACCCACCAGGTGAAGTTCGTCAGCAGGCGCTGGAAGACGCGCTGCAGGAACTCGCGGTCGCCGCGGCCGCGGATCTCCTGCTCGCGCTCGTAGACATACAGCGCGGCCCACGCGGTGACCGGCGGGTTGACGTCGCTGAAGTTCCACTCGTACGCCGGGATCTGGCCGTTCGGATGCATGTAGCGCGTGCGCAGCAGCAGCTCGACCTGCTCCTTGGCGAAGTCGACGTCGACGAGCGAGAGCGGGGCGCAGTGGAAGGCCAGGTCCCAGGCCGCGAACCACGGGTACTCCCACGTGTCGGGCATCGAGATCACGTCGCCGGCGACCATGTGGAACCACGGGACGTTGCGGACCGGCGGGACGCTCTGCGCCCACGGGTCGACGCCGTGCTCGCGCAGCCAGCGGTGGACGTCGTACTCGTAGTACTGCTTGGACCACAGCAGGCCGGCGAGCGCCTGGCGCATCACCAGCGCGCGGTCCTCGTCGAGCGCGGGCGGGATCACCGTCGCGTAGAACGCGTCCGCCTCCTTGCGGCGGGTGGCAAGCACGCGGTCGAACGGCTTGCCGAGCGGGTCGGCGGCGTCGGCCGCGGTCAGCCGGAGGCGGATCGAGGCAGTCTCTCCGGCGGGCAGCTCCAGGACGTGGTGGACGGCGCACTTGGTGCCGCGGTCGGCCTCGATCCCGGCGCCGTGGATGACGTGGTCGTGGATCGCGTCCTTTGGGTGCGCGCACGTGTTGGGCGCGCCGAATAGCCGCTCATTGTTGGTCTCGTTCTCGCACAGCAACGGCTCGCCGGCGGCGTGCAGGCGCCACTCCCCGAGCTCCTCGTGGCGGGCGAGGACGCCGCCTTCGGCCCGCTCGATCGCGGGCTTCGGGGTCGCGTCGCCCCACGACCACGTGTTGCGGAACCACAGCGTCGGCAGCAGGTGCAGGGTCGCCGGGTCGGGGCCGCGGTTGGTCGCGGTGACGAGCATCAGGATGTCGTCGTGCGCCGCCTTGGCGTACTCGACGGTGACGTCGAAGTAGCGGTCGTCGTCGAAGGCGCCGGTGTCCAGCAGCTCGTACTCGAGGTCGTGCCGGCCGCGGCGGCCGTTGGTGGCCGCCAGGTCCGTGTACGGGAACTCTCGCTGCGGGTACTTGTACAGGCACTTCAGGTAGGAGTGCGTGGGCGTGGAGTCGAGGTAGAACCAGTACTCCTTGACGTCCTCGCCGTGGTTGCCCTCGCTGTTGTTGAGGCCGAACATCCGCTCCTTGAGGATCGGGTCGGCGCCGTTCCACAGCGCCAGCGCGAGGCACAGCCGCTGGCGGTCGTCGCTGATGCCGGCGATCCCGTCCTCGCCCCAGCGGTATGCGCGCGAGCGCGCCTGATCGTGCGTGAGGTAGTTCCACGCGTCGCCGTTGCCGCTGTAGTCCTCGCGCACGGTCCCCCACTGGCGCTCAGCCAGGTACGGTCCCCACGACTTCCACGGCACGGCGCCCTTCCGCGCCTGCTCGAGGCGGCGGTGCTCTGGGGTCTTGGCGGGCACGCCGCGATGCTAGGCGCCCGCGGGCGGGACCGGCATCATCCCAACGGGACGATGCGCGCCCCCGCGACCCGCGCTTCGATCCCTGGCGTGACCATCCAGCTGCTGGTGTTCGGCTTCGGTCCCGAAGCCGAGTTCGAGGGCCGGCTCGTCGGCGCGCTCGAGCGGATCGAGAGCGGCGGCGCGCTGCGCATCCGCGACGCGCTGTTCGTCGGCGCCGACCCCGAGACCGGCGAGCTCGTCGCGGTCGAGCGGCGCGGCGACGCCGCGATCATCGGGCTGCTCGGCTTCCGGCTCGACGCCCGCGAGCGCCGCCGCAGCACCGAGCGAGCGCTCGCCTCCCCCAGCGGCGACCTGGTGCGCCGGCTCGGCGCCGCGCTGAAGCCGGGCTGCTCCCTCGCCGCGATCCTCGTCGAGCACGCTTGGGCATCCGCGCTCGAGGACGCCGTCGCACGCTCGGGCGGCTCAAGCCTTCACGATGCCCGCGTCGACTCCACCGCGCTCGACGCGCACGCCGCGGAGCTGCTCGCCGCGGCCGAGCGCGTGACGCCGGCCGAGAGCTAACCGGCGAGACACTGCCCAGGGTCCGCCCGCACGAGGGCGAGCTCCAACTCGATCCGCACGGTCGACCCGACCGCGCCGGTCGCCTCGATCGCCCGGCTCCACGTGAGGCCGAAGTCGTGCCTGTCGATCTCGCCGCTGACGCTCAACCGTCCTGCCTCCGGCGCCGCCGCGATCAGCTCGATCTCGCGACCCTGATCGCGGATCGTCAGCTCGCCGAGGATGTGCAGGCCGCCGTTCTCGATCGGGGTGATCTTGCGCGAGCTGAAGGAGATCTCGGGGTACGTCTCGGCCGCGAAGAAGCCCGGGCCGCACAGGTGCGCGTCGCGATCGGCGCTGCCGGTATCGAGCGCGGCGACCGCGACGGATCCGGACGCCGTGGCCCGTCCGCCTTCGATCCTCAGCTCGCCGCCGGCGCCTCCGAAGCTTCCGCGCACCATCCCGAAGCCGAGCTTGCGAACGCGGAACTCGACGCGCGAGCGCGAAGGGTCGACGCGCCACACGCCTTCGGGAAGCAGCAGCGGCAGCGCTGAGCCGGGTGAGGATTCGACGGCCACCTCTCAATCATCGACCGCCGTCCGGTCCGGCGCTCCGTAGTTTCCCGAGCCCGCGCCCGGGTCCTACCGTTGACGTGATGCCCGCCGGCGTGGCGCTTCCCGATCGGATCACGGTCTTGACGTGCGTCGGATGCGGCGCGATGGGCCGCCAGGAGCGCTGCGAGGGCGATTGCACCGAGCACAGGCTCGTGCTCGTGAGCGAGGAGGACTACGACGCCATGCTCGCCGCGGCCGCCGGCGCCCGGGCCCAGGCGGAGCGGCTTGCCCCGCTCGTCCGCCGGTTCGTCGAGACGCGCGACGCGCGTGCCGCGGTGCTGGCGCTGCGCGAGGACGCGCGGCGCGCGCTGCGCGACGAGGACAGCCTCGACTGGACCCGGCCGGACACCGTGACCGCGTGGTGGTGCGACCGCTGCGGCAACGCCGACATGCCCCAGCCGTGCCTGGGCGTCTGCGTCTGGCGGCCGGCGAACTGGGTCGGCGCTGCGCTCTTCGAGCGCCGGCTGGAGCTGGCGGAGCCCGACCTTCGCGCGGCGCGGGCGCTGCGGCGGTTCCTCGCTCGCGTCGCGCACCTCACGCCGCGCGCGGGCCAGTGGGAGCGCAACCGGGAGGCGCTGCGGGCTCAGGCCCACGAGGCGCTCGCGCGTCTGAGGAGACCTTGAGGTTCCGTCCAGCCGCGGTTGAAGCGGGCTCCCGATGCGGAGAGCATGGAACAGAACTCCGCCCTGCTTCGCGCCCTCGCCGTCGACGCCCATGACGCGACGCGCGTGATGATCTCGAGCTACCTCAGCGCGGCCGGCCTCACGCCGGTGGGCGCGCGGGACGGTCTTCAAGCGGTCGCGATGCTCAGGGCCGGCCTATGGCCGGCCCTCGTGGTGACCGACGTGGACATGCCGCACCTGAACGGGATCGAGCTCGTCTGGCAGATCCGGACGATGCCAGCGCTCGACGGCGTGCCGATCGTCGTGCACTCCTGGATCCCCGTCGCCGCCGAGGCGATCGGAGCTGACGTGTGGCTGCCGAAGGGAACCGCGCCCGAAATGCTCGTGAACACGTTCAAGCGGTTGGTGCCCTGCACCGCACCGGCCGATTAACCAGGACACATGACCGCGCGTCGCGCACTTGTCGTCGAGGACTCCACGGCCGGCCGGATGCTGGTCGCCGCGCTGCTGACCCAGCAGGGGTTCGAGGTCTGCGAGGCGGTCGACGGCATAACTGCGGTCGACATCGCACGGGCCGCGGAGCCCGAGCTGATCCTGCTCGACGTCGGGCTTCCCGGCATCGACGGGATGGAGGCGTGCCGGCGCATCCGCGACTTCAGCGACGCCTACATCCTGATGCTGAGCGCGCGGGACTCCGAGCTCGACAAGGTGATGGGTCTCGGGGCGGGAGCCGACGACTACATCACCAAGCCGTTCTCGACGGCCGAGCTGCTTGCCCGGGTGGCCGCCGTCCTGCGCCGGCCGCGCCGCGAGGCCGCCCCCCAGCCGCAGCACGCGCGCCGCTTCGGCGCGCTTCAGATCGATCCCGTGGGCCGCGAGGCGACGCTGGAGGGGCGCCCGCTGGAGCTCACGAAGCTCGAGTTCGACCTGCTGGACACGCTGAGCGCCGAGCCGAACGTCGCCTTCACCCGCGCTCTGCTGCTCGAGCGCATCTGGGGCTACAGCTGGTTCGAGAACGACCACATCATCGAGTCGCACGTCTCCAACCTCCGGAGCAAGCTCGGCGACCCGCCCCACGCGCCGGTCTACGTGCGCACCGTGCGCGGCATCGGCTACCGGATGGGCAGCGGGGTGTGAGCGCCGAGCCGCTGGCCGACGCGCTGGAGCGCTCGCGCGACATCGTCTGCGTACTCGACTCGTCGGGCCGGATCGCGCACGTGAGCCCCGCCGTGCTGCGCGTGCTCGGGTGGGAGGCGAGCGACGTCGCGCAGCGCTACCTGCTCAATCTCCTGCATCCCGAGGACGTCCAGCAGGTCACCGCCGCCTTCGCGTCGGCGACCCCGGCCGCGCCCGAGGTCGACGTCCTCGCGCGGGTCCGCACGCGCAATCACGGATGGCGCTGGCTCGACGTGTCGGCCACGGTCTCCTTCGGCGACGGAGGGCCGGGGTCGATCGAGCTGATCGCGCGCGACGTCAGCGCGCGCCACGACACCGAGGAGGCGCTGCGGAGCACCGCGCAGCGCCTCGCCACGCTCGTCGGCGCCGCGACTGGCGGGATCGTGATGGAGGACGCCGAGGAGCGGATCACGGTCGTGAGCTCCGCGTTCTGCGAGATGTTCGGAATCCCGCTGGCGCCCGGCGCCCTCGTCGGCGCCGACGCGGCGACGGCCGCCGAGGCGATCGCGCACCAGCTCGCCGACCCCGGCGCCTGGTCGCCGCGCGCCGCGGCGATCGTGGCCGCCGGCGAGCCCGTCCGCGCCGAGGAGATCGCGCTCGCCGACGGGCGGACGCTCGCGCGCGACTACGTGCCGATCGGCGACGGCGACGGCCACCTGTGGATCTACCGCGACGTCACCGCATACCGGCGGCTGGAGGCCGAGCTGCGCGCCGCGGTGGACGCCAAGAGCGAGTTCCTGGCCACGATGAGCCACGAGATCCGCACGCCGCTGTCGGGCATCGCCGGCGCGGCCGAGCTGCTGCTCGACGTGGGGCTCGACCCCGCCGCGCGCGACCTCGTCGCGATCATCCACGAGGCCGCCGGCGCGCTCGGCGGCCTGCTCGGCGACGTGCTCGACGCCTCACGGATCGAGGCGGGGCACGTCGACCTCGCGATCGTCGACTACGACCTGCGCGCTGCGTTGAAGGCGATCGCGGGCGTGCTCGAGCCGACTCTGCGCGGGCGCCCGCTGCGGCTCGAGGTCGTGGTCAGCCCGCAGCTGCCCGCGAGCTTGCGCGGCGACGCGTCCCGCATCCGGCAGATCGTCCTCAACCTCGCGAGCAACGCGGCGAAGTACACCGAGCGGGGGGTCGTGCGGCTGCTCGCCGAGCCGGCCGGCGACAAGCTGTGCGTGACGGTGACCGACACCGGCCCGGGGATCGCGCCGGAGCGCATCGAGCGCCTGTTCGAGCCCTGGACCCGCGCGCACCACGAGCGCACGGACGGAACCGGCCTGGGGCTCGGCATCGCCCGCCGGCTCGCGCGTGCGATGGGCGGCGAGGTCAGCGCGCGCAGCCGCGTCGGAGAGGGCTCGGCCTTCACGCTCGAGCTGCCGCTCGTCGAGGGCGAGGCGCGGCCGGCGCCGCAGCTCGAGCCGGCACCGGCGCCGCTGCACGGGCGCGTGCTCGCCGCCGAGGACAGCCCGGCGCTGCGGCGGCTGCTGCACCGCCAGCTCGAGCGTCTCGGCCTCGACGCCGTCATCGTCGACAACGGCGCGGATGCGGTGGATGCGGCCGCGCGCGAGCGCTTTGACGCGATCCTGCTCGACGTGCGGATGCCCGGCCTCGGCGGACTCGAGGCCGCCAAGCGGATCCGCGCCGCGGAGTCCGCGGCGCGCGTGCCGATCATCGCGCTCACGGCCGAGAACGCGCCTGACGAGGCGGCGCGCTGCCTGGCGGCGGGGATGGACGCGCACGTGGCCAAGCCCGCCGGACTTGGAGCCCTGCGCGCCGCGCTGGCGGGCGCGCTGGCCGCGCCGCCGGTCCTCGACTGCGCGGTGCTCGGCGAGCTCGGCGACGTCGCCGTGCTCGACGACCTCCTGCGCGTCTACCGCGGCGGCATGGACGCGCAGCTGGAGCGCGTGCGCGCGGCCGCCGGCCTGGGCTCCGCGGAGGCGCTGCGCGCCGCCGCGCACGCGATCCGCTCGGAGGCGTGCTCGTTCGGCGCGGGGCGACTGGCGGCGGCCGCCCGCGTCGTGGAGTACGAGCCCGCGGCAGGCGGCCTCGAGCCGCTCGCCCAGGCGCTCGCCGAGACGGTCGCCGCGCTCGACGCCCGGCTCGGCTAAGTCGCGGCCCGGTCGCGGGAGGCCGTCCGCGCCTGCGCGGCGAACTCCCCCGCGGGCAGCGGGCGGCTGTAGAGATAGCCCTGGATCAGCTCGCAGCCGGCGGCGACGACGCCGTCAAGCTGCTCGGGCGTCTCGACGCCCTCGGCGAGCGCGACGAGGCCGAGCGAGCGCGCGAGGCCGACGATGCCCTCGACGATCGCCCCGCCGGAGGAGCCGGGGTGCCCGATGTCACGCACAAACGGGCGCGGGACCTTCAGCACGTCGGCCGGAATGTCCTTGAGATAGGCCAGCGAGGACTGACCGGTCCCGTAGTCGTCGATCGCCAGGCGCACGCCAATCCGCTTGAGCGCCTCGAGCTGCGGGCGGGCGGCCGCGAAGTCGGCGACCGCGGTCTCGGTGATCTCCAGCGTCAGGCAGCGCGCGTCCAGGCCGGACTCCCGCAGCGCCGTGGAGACCATCTCGAGCAGGGCGGGGCGCGCGAACTGCACCGCCGACACGTTGACGGCGATGGCGAAGTCGCCGGGGACGACGCCGTCGCGCTGCCACCCCGCGAGCCGGTGGCAGGCCTCGTGCAGCACCCACTCGCCGACCTTGACGATCAGCTCCGAGTCCTCCGCCAGCGGGATGAACCGGGCCGGCATGAGCCGCCCGAGCTCGGGGTGGCGCCAGCGCACGAGCGCCTCGGCCGAGCACCAGCGGCCGGAGCGCGCCGCAGCCACGGGCTGGTACTCGAGCTCGAGCTCGCCGCGGTCGACTCCCGCCGCCAGCTCCGCGACGAGCGTCAGCCGCTCGAGCCGCTCGGCATGCATGCGCGGAGCGAACAGCCGGCAGCAGCCCCCGCCCGCCTCTTGGGCGTCCTGCATCGCCGCGTCGGCCGCCGCGATCAGCGTCTTGGCGTCCTTCGCCTGGTCACGCGCGCGCGCCACGCCAGCGCTCGCGCGCAGGTGAACCGCGACGCCGGCGGCCTCGATCGGGCGCTCGAACACGCGCAGCAGCCGCCCGACGACGTCACACGCGGCGCGGCCGCTCGAGACCTCCTGAAGCAGGACGGCGAACTCGTCGGCGGCCACGCGCGCCACCGGACCGGTGCCGGCTGCCGCATAGGCCAGGCGGCGCGCGACATCGACGAGCACCTCGTCGCCGGCGCCGTACCCGTAGGCCTCGTTGACGAGCCGCAGCCCGTCGATGTCGATCAGCGCGACCGCGACGCCGGCCGGCCCGCTCTCCAGCGCCTCGCCGACGAGCGTCTCGAAGCGGGCGCGATTGGGCAGGTGGGTCAGGCCGTCCGTGTCATCGCGCCGGCGCACGTCCTGCTCGAGCGCCACGCGGGCGCTCACGTCACGCATCTGGATCACCAGCGCGCCGACGTCATCGTCGGCGAGCAGATCGCTGACCGACACCTCGACCCAGCGCGGCGGGTCAGACCTTCCGCGCAGCCGCACCGTGAAGCGGTCCGGCGCGATCTGGTCGCCGGCCACCACCGACGTCAGGGCCTCGTGCGCTCGGGCCCGGTCGGCGCGGTGCACGCAGTCGAGCACCGGCCGGCCGACGAGCGCGTCCGGCGCCTCCCCGAAGAGCTCCAGCGCGCCCGGTGTCGACCAGGAGATGGCAAGGTCGCGGTCGACCACGAGCGCGACGCCGCCGGTGTCCTCGACCAGCGCGCGGATGCGAGCGTTCGCGGTCCGCGCCTGACGCAGCGCGCGGTCGTCGAGCACGCCGACCGCGAGGCCGAGCTGGCTCGCGACGGCCCCGATCCAGCGGCTGTCGCGCTCGGCGAGCGCGTCCGGATGGCCGATCGTCACCGATCCGGCGGAGCCGCTCTCGGTCTCGACGCCGAGCACCAGCGCCCGGGCATCCGCGGCCTCGCCGCGCGACGCGACGACCGGCTCGGCGCCGGGCGTCTGGAGGCGGATCTCGAACGCCTCCAGGCGACCCCCGAGCACCTCGTCGATCGCGGCGGCAGCCCCGTCGGCGAGCGCCTGGCGGTCGCGCGCGCCCAGGAACACGAACCCCAGATGCTGCAACACGCGCTCGCGCCGCGCGGCCGAGCGCAGCGCGGCGACGCCCGCCACGAGGCTGGAGACGAGCAGCGCCACCATGAAGAAGACCGGCACCTGCAGCAGGGCGCCGGCCACCGAGTAGTCGTGATCGCGGCCGCCGGCAAGCGCCGACGCCGCCACGTGCGCGAGCGAGTAGGCCACGCCCGCGCGCAGCGCGTCGCGCCGGCCGCCGAAGGCCGCGCGGTACGCCAGCCCCGCGTAGAGCACGCCGCTCGACCGGTCGGGGTCGACCGCGAACCCGAGCGTCAGCACCGCGAGCGTCTCCGCCAGGTCGAGGAGCAGGTTCGTGTCGGCGTTGCGAAGCCGCAACAGCCAGCGGACGACGAGCACGAGCACCGCCGCGGCCCCGGCGACGCGCAGGTCGGGCGCCATCCGGGGATCGAGCACCAGGAACGAGCCACTGGCGGCGAGTCCCGACAGCGCGGCGACCAGCAGGCCGCGGCGCAGCCCTTCGACCCCGCTCAGCCCGGCGACCCAGCGCGCCGGCGAGAGGCGCTTCACGGGCGTGCGTCGTCGTACGGATCCATCTCCTCGGAGATCGGATCCGGCAAGTAACCGGTAAACCGCGCTACGACAAAGATGTGGTCAAGGCGCGAAGCGCGCGCCCACGCGCCGGGCGTCATTCATGCCGTCTGGCCGGCGCGCGGGAGCCGGATCCGGATCACCGTGCCGGCCTGCACGCTCGACTCGGCCGCCATGTCGCCGCCGCTCTGCACGACGATCCCGTGCGCGCTCGCCAGTCCGAGCCCGCGCCCGGGCCCCTTCGTGGTGAAGAACGGGTCGAACGCTCGCCGCCGCGTCTCCTCGTCCATCCCGCCGCCGGTGTCGGCCAGCGCGAGCTCGACGAATCGGGTCGGCCCGCCCGCGGGCAGGTCGAGGTCCAGGTCGCGCGTGGCGACGGTCAGCGAGCCGCCCGACGGCATCGCCTCGCAGGCGTTGGCGACCAGCGCCGAGAGCGCCCGCCCGAACTGCTCCGGGTCGACCTCGACGAGCGGCTCGGTCGCCCCGAGCGCGTACGTGAGCTCGACGCCCGCGCCCAGCGCCGCCCGGTGCGAGCCTTCCATCGCGCTGAGAAGCGCATGCAGGTCGAGGACCCGCGGGCTCAGCCACTGGCGGCGCCCGAACGCCAGCAGGCCCTGCGTCATCGTCGCCGCGCGCTCGGTCGCGCTCGCGATCTGCTCGAGGTCCGCTCGTACCGGATCCGACAGGCCGGGCTCCGCCAGCAGGAGGTCGGCATACCCCAGGATCGCGGTCATAAGGCTGTTGAGATCGTGCGCGACGCCGCCGGCCAGCGTGCCGATCGCGTCGAGCCGGTCGGCTTCGCGGACGCGCTCCTCGAGCCGCCGCCGTTCGGTGACGTCGCGATTGACCGCGACGTATCCCTCGACGGCGCCCGCCTCGTCCTGCAGCACGATCACGCTCGCCTCCACCTGGATCGGATCGCCCGCCTTCGTCCACTGCGTCGCCACGGTGAGGACGTGCCCGTTGCCGGCCAGCTCCTCGAGCATGCGCACGCGGTCGGTGTCCACGAGCTTGGTTCGCAGCACGTCCCGCGAGTTGCGCCCCAGCACCTCCTCGCGTGTCCAGCCGTAGATCTCCTCCGCGGCGCGGTTCCAGCCGACGATCCGGAACTCGGCGTCGGTCTCGATCATTGCGTCGCGGACGGTGGCGAGAACGCGCTCGCGCCGGGCGCCGCCCGGGCCGCTGGCCGCCGAGGAGTCCATGCGTAGCTGATGTACTTATCGCGGCGTTACGCATTGGTCAATCGCTCCCATAGAGTGGGCAGATGGCCGAGGTCCTGAACGCGCTCGCGCAGGTCGTCGACGCCAATCTCGCGCCGCTGGAGCTCGACGAGTTCCTCGACCGGCTGCTCGGGCGGCTGCGCGACGCGCTGGACGCCGACACCGCGACGATCCTGCTGCGCGACGACGACGAGCTGGTGGTCCGCGCCGCGAGCGGGACCGAGACCGAGCGCGACGCGCGGATCCCGTTCCGGGACGATCGCACGTCGATGGCCTTCGCCGACGTCGCCGCGACGGCCGAGCGACTGACCCCGCATCGCGGCGAGCGCTCGCTCGCCGCGGCCCCGCTGATGAGCGAGGACCACGTGATCGGGATGCTGCAGGTCGGCTCCGCGACCGCCCGCGGGTTCGAGCGCGAGCTCGTGCTCATAGAGGTCGCGGCGCTGCGCGCGGCGTCCGCGATCGAGAGCGCGCGGCTGCGCGACGAGCGCGACGAGCAGGAGCGGCGTTATCGCGAGCTCGTCGACTCGATCGCCGGGGGGCGTCCCGACGAGCTCGCCGCCCGCCTGATCGAGGCCCAGAAGCTGGAGTCGATCGGGCGGCTCGCGGCCGGCGTCGCGCACGACTTCACGAACGTCCTCACCACGATCACCGGCTACGGCCACCTCGCGCTCAGCCGCCTCGATCCACGCGAGCCGGCGCACGAGGACGTACGGGAGATCGTGCGCAGCGCCGAGCGCGCGGGGGTGCTGGTGACCCAGCTGCAGGCGTTCAGCCGCGGCGAGCGGGTCGAGATCCAGAGCGTCGACCTCAACCGCTCGGTGCGCGACGTGAGCCGCCTGCTCGAGGTCGTCCTCGGCCCCGAGGTGGAGCTGGAGCTCCAGCTCGCGCCGCGGATCGCCGGTGTCGAGGCCAACCTTGGCGCGTTCGAGCAGGCCGTGATCAATCTCGCCGCCAACGCGCGCGACGCGATGCCCGCCGGGGGCCGGCTGACGATCCAGACCGGCGAGGAGGACGGCCACGTCTGGCTCTCGTTCGCCGACACGGGGAGCGGCATGGACGAGACCACCCGCCGGCGCGCGTTCGAGCCGTTCTTCACCACCAAGCAGCGGAATCCCGGCACCGGTCTTGGGCTGACCATGGTCTACGGCATGGTCGAGCGTCTGCGCGGTCAGATCGAGCTGCGCTCGCAGCCGGGCGAGGGCACGACGATCACGATCCGCCTGCCGGCCGTCGCGCAGCCTGCGGTCGCGGCCGGCGAGGCGCGTCCCGCCGGCGCGACGATCCTGCTCGTCGAGGACGAGGACATGCTGCGCGACCTGATGACGCGGATCCTCACCGACGACGGCTTCGCCGTCCTGTCGGCCTCGTCCGGGCAGGAGGCGCTGCTGGCCTTCGACCGCCATCAGGGCACGATCGACCTGCTGGTCAGCGACGTCGTGATGCCGGGTCTCACCGGCCCGGAGCTCGCGCGCCGGCTGCGCGCGCGGCACCCGCAGCTCAAGACGCTCCTGATGTCGGGGTACGCGGGGATGCCGCTGGGCGAGGTCGACGCGTTCCTCGCCAAGCCCTTCAGCCCGTTCGAGCTGGCGCGCAGGATTCGCCGCGTGCTGCGTCCCTGAGCTCAGCCCGCGAGGCTCTGCGCGACGCGCTCGCGCAGCTGCTCGATCGTGTACGGCTTGCGCAGCAGCTCGACGGCATCCTGATTGACGCCGCGGCCGGCGAGGCAGCTGTCGGTGTAGCCGGACGAGTAGATCACGCTGATGTGCGGCCAGCGCGCGGCCACGTGCGCGACCAGCTCGGGCCCGCCCATCTCGGGCATCACGACGTCGGTGAGGAGGAGCCTTATCTGGCCGCCGAGGCGCTGGAGCAGGTCGAGCGCCTCGCGCCCGTTGCGCGCCGAGACCACGCGCAGGCCTTCGCGCTCGAGCACGCGCGTGACGAGCTGGCGCAGCGCCAGCTCGTCCTCGACCACGAGCACGACGCCCCCCTCCGTCCCGTTGCCGACGTCGTCGGTCTCGGCGACCGGGAGCACGACGGTCACCACCGTCCCCGTACCGAGCTCGGACTCGATCTCGATCCGCCCGCCCGCGTGATCGACGATCCCGTAGACCGTCGCGAGCCCGAGGCCGGTCCCCTCACCCTGCGGCTTGGTCGTGAAGAACGGCTCGAACACGCGCGACTGGACCTCGGGCGGCATCCCCTCGCCGGAGTCGATCACCCGGACGATCCCCGACCCGGCGCGGCGGTCGAGCTCGACGACGATGCGGCCGTTGCCCGACATCGCATCGCGCGCGTTGATGACGAGGTTGACGAGCACCTGCTCCAGCTGCGCCCGGTCGGCCTCGACGAGCAGCGCATGCTCCGCGAGCGAGACGACCAGCTCGATGTCCTCGTCGATCAGGCGGCTCAGCATCGGCTCCACGCCGGCGACCAGCTCGTTGAGGTCGACCAGCTCGCTCGTCGGCTCGCACCGGCGGCTGAACGAGAGCAGTTGCTCGGTCAGCGCCTGCGCCCGCTTGGCCGCCCGCTCGATCTGGGCGAGGTCGCCGCGGTCCTGCTCCTCCGCCAGCCTGGCGGCGAGCAGGTTCGAGTAGCCGATGATCGCCGTGAGCATGTTGTTGAAGTCGTGCGCGATGCCGCCGGCGAGCTGGCCGACCGCCTGCATCTTCTGCGCGTGCATCAGCCGCTCCTCGAGCTCGCGCCGCTCGGTGACGTCGATCATCAGGCCGTGCATGCGCACCGCGCCCGACGGCGCACGCGCGATCCGCACGCGGTCGCGCAGCCAGACCGTCCGCCCGTCCGCCGCCCGCACGCGGTACTCGAGCTCGTGATCGCGGGCCGCCCCGACCTCCGTCCGCGCGCGCTGGAGCGTCGCCGCGCGATCGGCCGGGTCCAGCATCTCCATCCACAGTCCGTCCTGCCCGGTCCACGCGGACGTGGGGTGACCGAGCAGGCTCTGCGCCCCGTCGCTGACGAAGCTGAAGCGGCGGCGGTCCGGCTCGTCGGCCTCCCACACGATGCCGGCGACGTCGCCGAGGATGTCGCGCAGCCGCGCCTCGGCCGCGCGCGTGGTCTCGTACGCGCGGCCCTGCCCGACCGCGAGCGCGATGCGCTCCGCGATCCGGTCGAGCATCGCCTCTTCCTCGACGCCGAACGGCGCGTCGCCGCGGCCGGCGCTCACCTCGCCGATGCGCTCGCCGCGCAGGCGCAGCGGCGAGGACACCGAGTAGCGCGCGCCGGGCTCGCCGGTGCCCACCCCGTCGGCCCGCCCGCGCAGCCGGATCGACACGCACTGCGCGGCAAGCGCGGCGCGAACCGGCTCGAGCATCGCGTCCATCTGCGCGTCGAGCGAGACCGCCGCGAGCGCCGCGTCGGTCACGGACTGGACACCGTTCAACCGCCGTGCCTCGGCGGCCGCCTCGCTGCGCGCGACCTGCGCGCGGGCCAGCTCGAGCCGCTCGGACTCCAGCGCGCGGCGCTCGGTGACGTCGCGGATCACCGCGATGACGAGCCCCGCGTCGGCGCCCGGCAGCGGGCTCAGGCTGATCTCGACCGGGAACTCGGCGCCGTCGCAGCGGCGACCGGACAGGTCCAGGCCGACGTCCATCGGCCGTGTCTGCGGGTCGCGGTCGTAGCCGGCGCGAAGGGCGGCATGGCCGGCCCGCCGGCCTTCGGGGACGAGCTCGTCGACGCCGCGCCCTACGAGCTCACCGCCGGCGAAGCCGAACATCGCCTCGGCAGCCCGGTTGGCGAGCACGATCCCGCCGCTCGGGTCGACCACGACGATGCCGTCGGGCGCCGACTCCAGCAGCGCCCCGAAGCGCGGGTCCGTCAGCGGCTCGCCGATCACGGCGGAACCCCGATCATGAACTCCGGTCGCGGCGTGGCGGGCCGCGGGCGCCCGATGTGGTAGCCCTGCGCGTGATCGACGCCGAAGCGCTCCAGCAGCCCGAGCGTCGCCGCGTTCTCGACGTACTCGGCGACGGTCGGCTTGCCGAGCCCGCGCGCGATCTGGACGATCGCCTGCACGGTCAGCTGATCGGTGCGGCTGCCGGGAAGGTCCTTGACGAACTCGCCGTCGATCTTGATCACGTCGAACGGCAGGTGCTTGAGGTAGTAGAACGACCCGAAGCCGGAGCCGAAGTCGTCGAGCGCCAGCCGGCACCCCAGCTCCGACAGCTCCATCGCGAGCTTGCGCGCCTGCTCGATGTTCACGATCGCGGCGGTCTCCGTTATCTCGAAGATGAGCCGGCTCGGATCGATCGGCGCGTTGCGCACCTCCGAGCAGATGAAGTCGAGAACCGTTGGATCGGTGACCGACCCGCCTGAGAGGTTGACCTCCATCTTGAGGTCGATGCCCGCGGCCTGCCGATCGGCGAGCAGCCGGATCGCGCGCGCGATCACCCAGCAGTCGATCGCCTGGATCTGCCCGAACCGCTCGGCGATCTCGAGGAACGCGCCCGGGGCGATCATGTCGCCCGTCTGGGTGCGCATGCGCAGGAGCAGCTCCGAGCCGTCGATCCTCCCTGACGCGACCGAGAGGATCGGCTGCTCGAAGAGGGCGAACCCGTCGTCCAGCAGCGCCGCCTTGATGCGCTCCGACCAGTTCAGCCGCGCGCGCATCCGGTCGGTCGCCGGGCTCTGCGCGCCCGCGAGCGAGAGCCGGTCCTTTCCGCCCTCCTTGGCGTCGTAGAGCGCCATGTCGGCGTCGGAGAGCAGCTCGTCGGTGGTCTCCTTGCCGTCCGGGTCGATCAAGCGCACGCCGGCCGAGATGGTCGCCAGCACCGTTCGCGACCCGACCTCCGCCGCCGCGCCCTCGCGCACCGCGGCGATCAGCGAGCCCGCGACCGCCGCCGCCTCCTCGCGCGTGCTCTGCGGAAGGATCACCCCGAACTCGTCGCCGCCGAGGCGACCGGCGATGTCGGTCTCGCGGCAGCGCGACCGCAGCGTGTCGGCGATCGCGACGAGCAGCTCGTCACCGACCGCGTGCCCGTACGTGTCGTTGACGAACTTGAGGTCGTCGACGTCGACCACGAGGATCGCCGCGGGCACGCGGTAGCGGCGCACGTACGCGACCACCCAGTCGAGCTCCTCCGCGAAGCGCCGGCGGTTGTAGAGACCGGTGAGGCTGTCGTGGTCGGCGAGGAACTGCAGCTGCCCCTGGTGGCGGCGGCGCTCGGTGACATCCTGCGCCTGGAGCACGACCTGCCGCTCGCCGACACGGCCGACGTGGACCTGCAGCCAGACCGTGCGGCCGTCCTTGCGCACGTAGCGGCGCTCGCCGCCGTAGCCGGCGACCTGCCCGCTCATCAGCCACGCGGCGCTCTCGCGCGCGAGCTCCCGGTCCTCAGGGTGCTGAAGCGCGGCGAGGTCGCGGGTCAGCAGCTCCTCCCGGGAGTAGCCGAGAAGCTCGCACAGCGCGGGGTTGGCCTCCTCGATCGTCCCGCTCCCCTCGTTGTCGGCCTCGACGAGCGCCATTCCGATCGGCGCGCTGTCGAACGCCGCGAGGAAGCGCGCCTGCGCCTCGACCGCGTTCGCGTACAGCCGCGCGTTGTCGATCGCGGGCCCGGAACGCTCCGCCGCGTCGCGCGCGTAAGCGAGGTCGGCGGGCGTCCATGGCGGGCGGTCCTGGGCCGCGAACAGCAGCACGAGCTCGCGGATGCCGCCGCGCGAGCGAAGCGGCAGCGCGAGCACCGAGTGCGGCTGCAGGCGCGCGAAGAGCTCGCGCTCCGGCTCGCTCAGCGAGAACCGCTCGAGGTCTTCGCTCGTCAACCCCTCGATGAGCATGCTCTCGCCGCTGTCGAGCACCGCTCGCACCGGGCCGCCTTGCAGCACCCGGCGCTTGGTCTGGAGCAGGAGCGACGCGGTCGCGGCCAGCGCCGGATCGGCCGTGACGATCCGAAGGGTGGTGAGCTGATCGGGGTCCTTGAGCTCGTAGACCGCGCACAGGTCGGCGATCTCAGGCACCAGCACGCCCGTCAGCGCGCGGACCGCGCGCTCGAGGTCGAGCGACTCGCCGAGACGGCGGGAGAGGGCGTCGAGAGTCCCCAGACGGCGGGCGGCTCCATCCTGGACGCCACGCGCGCTCCCGGTGACCCGCGTGATGACCTCCTTCTGACGGTACGACCTACCGAGCAACGAGGCCCGACCTTTCCAGACTATGTGAGCTTACGGGCGCCATCTGCCGCTCGGGCGCGAGCACTCCTACGTGGACCACGCCTCGCCGAGCGCCCGCGTGGACGGCTGGCCCATGGCCCCCGACGGCATGACCAGGACCGGGCAGTAGGACTCCGTGACCAGGCGCGAGGTCACGCCGCCGAGGCGCACGCAGCCGCGGTCCGCGTCGCGCGCCGAGCCGACGACCAGCAGGTCGGCGCGCCTGGCCTCCTCGAGGAGTTGCTCCGCCGGATCGCCGGTGGCCGCGAGCAGCTGTGGCGCCGGCCGGATCCGCGTGCTGACGGCGAGCAGCTCGCTGAGCGCGCCGTAGGAAGGCTGCGGGGAGACCGTGATGGCGGTCAGGCGTCCGCCGCTCGCGACCGCGAGCCGGCCGGCGGCCACGAGCGCAGACCGTGCGCCGGAGCCGCCGTCGACCGCCGCGGTGACGTCGCGAAGCGGCTGCCCGCGCCACCATCCCGGCGGGGCGATCGCGACCGTGCACGGCGCGTGCGCGATCAGGCGCGGGTCATCGGGGAGGACCACGACGGCGGCGCCGATCTGCTCGGCGACCGCGCACAGCTCGTCGGGACGGGCGTCGCACGCCCTCGCGTGCGGGGCTCCAAGCAGCTCCGCGAGCGCCTGGCCCAGCTCCGCCGCCTCGTCGCCGGATCCGCTCACCACGGGCGCGACCATCGTCTCTCCTCACTCATCGGGCATCGCTGACTTGTCGATCGACACGCGGGCGGCCGGCGGCGCGCTGGAGGGGACGCGCCGCCGGGCCGCGCCTGATCGCTCAGGCCTCCGCAGGACGGGGGGCGACGTCACTTCGCGGAGCACACGGGTCTTGCATCCCATCATCGGCGCGGCTCGGCAACGACTCGCCCCCGCGACGGTAAAGGTTCACCCCATGCCGGGCACGGTTGGCGGTGACGTACCGAGCGCGATCCGTACTTCATACGCACCAGAACTCGGCGTGCCAACGATGCGCGCGCGATGCCCCGATGCTGCGCACGGCTCGGCCGCGCTGGTCACTCCGGAGCGAAGACGACGAAGCCCAGGTTGACAGACTCTGCCCATGAGATCGCTCCGAGCCGCAGTCGTCGTGACAGCGCTGTGCGGGCTCTACTGGGCGCTGCTTCGCCGCCGGATCCTGACCTGGGGCGCGACCGCGGCGGAGGCCGGCTCGCGCCTGCCGGGGGACGAGCTGCTCGAGGACGCCGACGGGGTCGCGACTCGCGCGGTCTGGATCGACGCCCCCGCCGCCGCGGTGTGGCCGTGGCTCGCGCAGATGGGTCCCTCCCCGCGCGGCGGCGCGTACACCTACGACTGGATCGAGAACCTGCTGGGCCTCGACATGCACAGCGCCGACGACGTCCTCCCCGAGTTTCAGCACCCGCAGGTCGGCGACGTGATCGGCTACGGCTCGAACCGGATGCGCGTCGAGCGCGTCGAGTCACCGCACGTCCTCGCTTGGCGCTCGCACGACGGCAACTGGGTCTGGACGTTCGTGATCGAGGAGCGTGACGGCAGGACACGGCTGATCAGCCGCAACCGGTTCCGTCTCCCGACGCTGATCGCACGGGTCGGGATGCTGCCGATGGAGCCCGGCTCGCTGGTGATGGAACACAAGATGCTGCGCGGCATCCGTCAACGTGCCGAGCGCCTGGCCGACACGGAGTCCGTGTAGCGTGTCGATGGGTACGAGGCGGCTCGCCGGCAAGGTTCTGATGGTCACGGGCGCGACCCGGGGCATCGGCCTCGCGACCGCGGAACGACTTGGCGCTGAAGGCGCCCGCGTGGTCCTGACCGCGCGCGGTGAGGACGCCGGCCGCGACGCCGAGGCGAGGTTGCGTGAGGCGGGGGCCGACGCGGTGTTCGTGGCCGCCGACATGACCGACGCGCGCGGCCCGGTCACGGTCGTCGAGAGCGCGGTGGCGCGCTATGGCAGGCTGGACGGCGCGTTCAACAACGTGGGCGGAGTCGTGGCGCCCGGCCGGCCGGCCGACATCGACACGGCCGGCTGGATGGCCGAGCTCGAGCTCAATCTCTCGAGCGTCTTCTACTGCCTGCATGCGCAGATCCCGGCCCTGTTGGCCGCGGGTGGCGGCGCGGTGGTCAACAACGCTTCGATCGCGGGGACGAGCGGGATCGGCGCTCTGACGGCGTACGTCGCGGCAAAGCACGGCGTCGTCGGCTTGACGCGGGCCGCCGCGCTTGCCCACGCTCGCGACGGCATCCGCGTCAACGCGCTGGTCACCGGCAACGTCGACACTCCGCTGTACCGCGAGCTGCTCGGCGCCGGGCCGGACGTCGATCGCGCCTCGCTGTCGGCGCCCAACCCCACCGGGCGGGTTGCCGGCCCGGAGGAGATCGCCGCGTTCGTGGCCTTCCTGCTCAGCGACGACGCGCGCTTCGTGACCGGCGCCACGCTTGCGGTCGACGGCGGGGCGACCGCCGGCTGAGCATTCGGTCGTCGTTTCGTCTCGCGGCGAAGGATTCGTCCGCCACGCTGTCGGCATACGCGCCATGCCCGGACTCGAGGTTTGTTGAGCTTGGCCGGCGACCGCCGCAGACGGGTGCTCGCCGTCGCGGCGGCGCTGGTGAGCGTGACGCTCTGGGCGTCGGCGTTCGTCGGGATACGCGCGGCCGGCCGGGAGTTCTCGCCCGGGCCGCTCGCCGTCGGGCGGCTCCTGATCGGCGGCGTCATCCTCGGCGCGCTCGTGGTGGTCAGGCGAGAGCCGCTTCCGGCTCGGCGCGATCTTCCGCTCGTCGTCCTCTGCGGACTTCTCTGGTTCGCGCTCTACAACGTGGCGCTGAACGCGGGCGAGCGGCACGTCGATGCGGGCACCGCGTCGATGATCATCCGCATCGGGCCGATCCTGATCGCGGTTCTCGCAGGCGTCATGCTCAAGGAAGCGGTCTCGCGGCACGTGTTCGTGGGCGGCGCGATCGCGTTCGGCGGCACCGCGATCATCGCGGTGGGAACCGCCGACACGGGCGTGTCGACGATCGCCGGAACGCTGCTCTGCCTCCTCGCCGCCACCGCCTACGCCGCCGGGGTGGTGACCCAGAAGCTGGTGCTGCGGCGCGTCAGACCGCTGCAGACGGTCTTCCTCTGCTGCGTCGTTGGAGCCGTCGCCTGCTCGCCGTTTCTGCCTGGCCTCGTCGAGGAAGCCGAAGCGGCGTCGACCCGCAACATCGCCTGGCTCGCGTATCTCGGCGTGTTTCCGACCGCCGTCGCCTTCACCACGTGGGCCTACGCACTCGCACAGAGCGAGGCGGCCCGCCTGGGCGCGCTCGCCTACCTCGGCCCCCCGATCACGATCGTGCTCGCGTGGCTGATGCTCGGCCAGACACCCCCCTGGGCGGCGCTCGCCGGCGGCGCGGCGTGCCTGGCCGGGGTCGCCGTCAGCCGTCGCGGTGAACGCTCTCAGAGAACGCGGCGATATCCGTCGCCAGCAGGACGGGCTCCTCGGTTGCCGCGAAATGGCCGCCGCGCGGCATCTCGGTCCAGCGGCAGACGTTGAAGAGCCGCTGCGCCCACTCGCGCGGCGGCACGCCTTCGCTGACGAAGTTGTGGTGGAAGAGCGCGACGGCGGTGGGCACGTCGACATAGTCGTGCGGGTCCCAGCGGGGCCTGGTAGCGGCGGTGGTCGTAGTACAGGCGCGCCGACGACGTCGCGGTCTCGGTCACCCAGTAGATCGTCAGCGTGGCGAGCAGGAAGTCGCGGCCGAAGCGCCCGATCACGTCACCGCGGCAGTCGCTCCAGGACCGCCACTTCTCCAGCATCCATCCCGCCAGCCCGGCGGGGGAGTCGTTCAGCGCGTAGCCGAGGCTCTGCGGCTTGGTCGACTGCAGCTCGTCGTACGCGTACTCGCCTGCGATCCAGCCCTCCCGCCCGTCGAGGTACCCGCGCTCGGCCGGCGAGAGCGGCCGGGACCCGGCGCCGAGATACGGGCGCCAGTCGAACGTCGACAGGTGAAGGCCGGCGAGGTGCTGCGGGTAAAGGAGCGCGAGCTGGGTCAAGACCTCGGCGCCGAAGTCGCTCCCGTGCGCGACGAAGCGGTCGTATCCCAGCCCGCGCATCAGCTCGGCGAGGATCTCGGCCGTCGCCCTCGGGGTCTGCCCCGCTCTCGGCGAGCGATCCGAGAACCCGTAGCCCGGCAGCGACGGGATCACGACGTCGAACGCCGGGCCCGCGATCCCGTGGGCGTCGGGATCGGTCAGGAGCGGCACGAGCGGGAGCTCCTCGACGAAGGTGCTCGGCCAGCCGTTGACCAGGAGGATCGGGAGCCCGGAGCCGTGCGCCGCCCGCTGGTGAACGAAGTGGATCCCGAGCCCGCGGATGTCCGCCTTGAACTGCGGCAGCTCGTTGAGGCCGCGCTCGCAGGCTCGCCAGTCGAACCCGTCGGCCCAGTGCGCCAACAGCGATCGCAGCGTCTCGCGCTCGGTTCCCTGCTCCCATCCGGCGTCCTGCACCTGATCGGGCCAGCGGGTACGGCTCAATCGCGCCCGCAGGTCGGCGAGCACCGCGTCCTCGACTCCAATCGCGAACGGTCGCGCGCGAAGCTCGATGCCCACGCTCCCACGCTACGCGATGGACCCGCTTCCCGGCGGGTCGCTGTCGCCCGGCTGCCGAGCGCGGTCTCGACGGGCCGCGATCAGCGCTGCGAAATCCCCGACGGGTCCGAGGTGCCCCAGCTTGTCGGGGTTGCCGATCGAGCCGATGCTGCGGATCTGGCCGCCGGCGATGTCGAGCGCCAGCACGCCGATCAGCCGCTGCTGGGCATCCAGAACGAGCGCTCCCGGGCCGCCGTTGACCTCGACGGGGCGCAGCGACACGCCCGGCAGGCGCTCGCCGACGCGCAGCCAGCTGATCAGCGTTCGCGCGACGCTGCTGCGCCCCTGCAGCGGCTGCGCGAGCGCCGGAACCTTGCCGCCGCCGTCGCCGGTCAGCCGCACGTCGGCGGCGAGCAGCTCCTGGAGGCCGGCGAGATCGCCCTGCTCGGCCGCCTCGAAGAACCGGGCGGCGAGCTCCTCGCGCTGCTCGCGCGTCGTCTGGAACCGCGGCCGGCGCCGCTGGACGGACCGTCTGGCGCGGGAGGCGAGCTGACGCGCGTTGTCCTCGCTCTTGCCGACGATCGCCGCGATCTCCGCGAACCCGTAGTCGAACACGTCGTGCAGCAACAGCACGGCTCGCTGCTCGGGCGAGAGGCTCTCCAGCAGCACCAGCATCGCCATCGACAGCGAGTCGGCCGTCTCGGCGTGACGGGCCGGATCGTCGTCGCCGTCGGTGATGATCGGCTCCGGCAGCCACTCGCCGACGTAGCGCTCGCGACGGGCGCGCGCGGAGCGCAGCTCGTTGATCGCCAGGCGGGTGGTCACGGTCGTCACGAACGCGCCCGGCGAGGCGATCCGCTCGCCGCCGTCGAGCGCCTGATGCACTCGCAGGAGCGCTTCCTGCACCACGTCCTCGGCCTCGGACACGCTGCCGAGCATCCGGTAGGCGATCGCAAACGCGCCCGGCCGCAGCTCGTCAAGCAGTTGCTCGCGATCGGTCATGACCACCATGACAAGACGGGCGGCCCGTCTGTGACAGCACCGGGCGCTGTCACGTTCGGCCCTGCGGCGTTGTCAGGGCACTAGAAGCCCAAGGACATCGGAGGACAGCACCGTGCAACCACGAATCGAGCACCCCGCCCAGACCATTCCGGGCGCCCTGCAGGCGCTGCAGAGGCTCAGCGCCGTCGCCCGTCACGCCGGACTGCCGGCGACCACGCACTACCTGGTCGACCTGCGGGCGAGCCAGATCAACGGCTGCAGCGCCTGCGTCGACATCCACACCCGCGAGCTGAGGGCCGCCGGCGAGTCCGACGCGCGCATCTTCACGGTCGCCGCATGGCGTGAGACGCCGTACTTCACCGACGCCGAGCGCGCCGCGCTCGCGCTGACCGAGGCCGTCACCCGGCTCGCCGACCGCCCGGACCCGGTCCCCGACGAGATCTGGGACGAGGCCGCGCGGCACTACGACGAGACCCAGCTCGCCGCGCTCGTGCTCTCGATCGCGGCGATCAACACCTGGAACCGGCTCAACGCGTCGACCCGGCAGCCGACCGGCGAGTGGGTCGAGCAACTGGTCAACGTGTGACGCCAGCGCGTACGCGTTCACACGTACGCGCGGAACTGGCTGATCGCGAACTCGATGAAACCTCGGTTCGAGGTTCGCGATCAGCTCGGGCCTTCTGACCACGTTGTCGATGATCTCGCGCCGTCCTTGCAGACGTCGACCCACTCGGCGCCGACGAGCTGCGCGAACCGGTGCGGCTCGATTCGCAGGGCGGCGTGCGTGTCTCCGGCGGCCGGAACGACCTCGCCGTACGCCTTCAGCTTGACGTCGAAGTAGACCGGAAGCGGGGTCGCGAGCGCGAACGGGCAGACGCCTCCCGCCGGGTGGCCGGTCAGCGCGGCGGCCTCGTCGGGCGGGAGCATCCGCGCCCGGCCTCCCAGGACGGCTTTGACCTTCTGGTTGTCGAGCCGCGAGTCGCCGCACGCGACGACCAGCACGGATCGCTCGCCGACCCTGAGCGTGAGCGTCTTGGCGACCTGAGCGGGGTCGATGCCCCACGCGGCAGACATCCGCATCGTCTCGCTGCCGAAGTCGAGCGGCACGATCTCCAGGTCCGGAGCGTTGGCGGCCAGGAACGCCCGGACGGATTCGGCGCTCATGCCGCGACGGCGTTGCGCAGCACGCCGATGCCCTCGATCTCGACCTCGATCACGTCGCCGGCGCCGACCGCCTGCGTCTGCCCCGGCGTGCCCGTGAAGATGACGTCGCCGGGCAGCAGGGTCACGTACCGGCTGCAGTAGCTGAGCAGCTCGTCCGGCGAGAACACCAGCTCGCTCGTGCTCGACGACTGCCGCAGCGCGCCGTTGACCCGCGTGCGCAGGCCGAGCTGTCCGTAGTCGAGGTTGGTCACGATCGCGGGTCCAAGCGGACCGAAGGTGTCCGAGCCCTTGGCGCGGAACCACTGCAGGTCCTCGAGCAGCCACTCGCGATCGACGAGGTCGTTGCCGATCGTGACCCCGAAGACGTGCTCGGGCGCCTCCTGAACCGTGACGTCCTTCGCCGTGCGGCCGATGACCAGGGCGAGCTCGCCCTCGAAGTGCACGTTGGTCGCGCCGGGCGGGAAGACGATGTCCTCGCCGTCGGCGATCAGGCTCGTCGGGAACTTCGCGAACACGCCGGGACGGTCGGCGGGGACCGGGCGGCCGGCGGCGTTGACGATCACGCCCTCGCTGGTTTCGACGTGCTCGCGGTGGCTCGCGTAGTTCAGCCCGACCGCGAGCACCTTCGAGGGCACGCACGGCACGAGGAGCGTGACCTCGGCGGCGGCGTGCTCGCGGCCGCGCAGCGCGGCGCCGTTGAAGAGGTCGCCGTCGAGCTCGTGGACGCGATCGCCGTCCCAGATGCCGTACGCGACCCCATCGGCGTGCCGGAAGCGGACGTACCGCGTGATGGTGCTGTGTTCCATTGCGCCGAGCGTGCCAGGAGGCCGCACTAAGCACAATTGAAGGCTAGTGAAGCCTGCCTTTAGAATCTCTGCATGCTCAGCCTGCCCCGCCTGCGCGTCCTGCACGAGGCCGCCCGGACGGGGTCGCTGACGCTCGCCGCGGAGGCGCTGAGCTACACGACGTCCGCGGTGTCCCAGCAGATCACGCTGCTCGAGCGCGAGACGAACGCACAGCTGCTGGAGCGACACGCGCGCGGCGTGCGCCTGACCGAGGCGGGGCGCGTGCTGGTCGAGCACACCGCGACCGTGATGGCGGAGCTCGACGCGGCGCAGGACGCGCTCAGCGCGGTATTGCACGGCGACGGCGGCCGGCTGCGGTTCGCGTCGTTCCCGACGGCGAACGCGGTCCTGATGCCGCGTGCGGTCGCGGCGTTCCGGCCGCTGCATCCGAACGTCGAGCTCGTGCTGTCCGAGCGCGACCGCGACGACGGCCTGGCAGGCGTCGCGGAGCGCGAGCTCGACCTCGCGCTCGTCTACGAGTTCTCCCTCGTCCCGGTCGTCGTGCCCGCCACGGTCGAGGTCCGCCAGCTGCTCGTCGACGCCGTCTACATCATGCTGCCCGAGCACCACCGGCTGGCCCGCCGGCGGCGCCTGCGCATGGGCGACCTCGCCGAGGAGCCGTGGATCCAGGGCGTGCGATCGGGCTCGACGCTCGATGTCCTGCCGACGGCGGCTCGCGCCGCGGGGTTCGAGCCGCAGATCGTCTTCCGCACCGACGACCAGACGACCGTGCGCGGCCTCGTCGCCGCAGGCCTCGGCATCGCCATGGTGCCGTCGCTCATCCTCTCGTCCCTACCCCCCGGCGTCGTCGTCGCGCCGCTCGACGAGCCGGCCCTGACGCGCACCGTCATGGTCGCCTCGCCGGCATCCCGGCCTCTCGCCGCCGCGACCGCGATGATCGAGGCGCTCGAGGGCGCGGCGGCCGGCCTCGCGTGAGCGGCGGTGCCGGTGAAGCGCACTCCGTACCGTGCAGTTATGAACTCGACTCAACCCATTCTGCTCTGCTACGACGGCTCCGAAGACGCCAAGCACGCGATCGCCGAGGCGGCGAACGTGCTCGGGCAGCGCGAGGCCCTCGTCCTCACGGTCTGGCAGGACGCCCGCGCGATACCGGGCTATGCCTGGGCAGCACCGATGGCCGGCATCGATGACCTCCTCACGGCGGCCCGGGAAGCCGCCGGCAAGCTCGCCGGCGAGGGCGTGGAGCTCGCCCGCGCCTCCGGCTTCTCGGCGACGCCGGTCACGGCCGAGACGGCGGGGCCCGTATGGAACGCGATCGTCGAGACCGCGCAGGCGCACGGCGTCGCCCTCATCGTGCTCGGATCGCGCGGCCTCAGCGGCATCCGGTCGATCCTGCTGGGAAGCGTCTCCAGCGGCGTCGTGCACCACGCGACGCGGCCGACGCTGGTCGTGCGACGCACCGACGCCGGCCACGCGAACGAGTGAGAGCCGCGGTCGGCGGCCGGCGCGCTCTCAGGCGGCCTGTGCGAGCTCGTCGTCGCCGACCGCCACGCGCGCGGCGCGCGCATGCAGGTCGAGGAGACCCTCGCGAAGCGCATCCACCAGCGGCGCGGTGGCCGCGTCGGCGGCGCGCAGGAAGCCCACGCGGTCGCAGCGCTGCTGCCAATCGGCGATCGCGCGCGCGAGCAGCCCGAGGCGTGCGACCGACATCACGAGCGTGCCGCCGTTGAAGCCGTCGCGTGCGCGCTCGAGCGCGGTGTCGTGGAGCGCGACGAGCTCGCGCAGCTCGAGCACGGCGTCACCGTCGAGCGCGACGCCGCGGAAACGCTCGTCGACGATCGCCGCGACGATGTGCGCGATGGCGAACAGCTCGCCGTCCGACGCGTCGAAGCGGACGTGGACCGCGCCTGCGAGTGCGAAGTCGAGCCTGTCGATGCGTTCGTTGAGCACGCGATCAGGATCGGCGCGGGCCTGCGCGCGGGCGAGCGTATATTCGCGCAGCCCTCTACGGAGATTCCCCGGCGACGCGCCGGACCCGGGTCAGCGACGGCGTACGAGCACCGTCCGATGCGTCGGGCGAAGCGCACGGTCGCTCGCCGTCACCACCACCCGCGTCGTCGCGCGCCGGTGCAGGGCCGCGCGCGCAAGGCCGACCCGCAGGCCGGCAACGGCGCCCGGGCGGAGCCTGAAGGCGCGCGCCGCGCTTTCGGCTCGCAGCGTCCCCACGCACGCCATCGCGCGCGCGGCGGGACAGCTCAGGAGAACGCGTACGCGGCCGCGGCGGTCTGCGCGCACGGCGCTGGAGACGATCGCGACGGCCGCCCCGAGCACGGTCACGGCGTTCTCTTCGTCGGCGGTCGAGTACACGTTGCGGCCGTCGCGGCTCGCCGCGATCGCGTTGACGCCGAACGTCGCGCGCGACTCCAGGCATGACGCCGAGCTCTGTTCCTCCTCGGCGCAGCCGAGCTGGCGCAGCGTCCCGGTCGCGGCGTCACGGTGGTAGGAGGTGATCGTGTCGGCGCCCCCGGCGAAGACCGTGGCGCCGTCGCCGCTGACGACGACCACACGCGGGTCCCACACGGCGGTCGCCGGCTCGCAGCCCTGATCCAGCGGCGGCGCGTCCTCGGCCGTGGACGCCCGCTGCAGGCAGCCGGTCTGTCGAAGCGTGCCGTCGGGCTGCACGCCGAAGCTGGTCAGCGCATCGCTGTCCGGCGCCGCGACATAGACGTCGCGGCTGTCCGGGCTCACCGCCACGCCGGCGGCGCCGGCGATGCCGGCGGCGCTCTTGCAGGGCCCGGGTGCCGGCGCGCCGTCGAGCAGGCACGCGGTCTCGCTCAGGCGGCCGGTCGAGGCGTCGCGCGCGAACGCGGTCACCGCGCCCGAGCCCCCGGCGGCGTAGACGGCGCGGCCGTCGGGAGCTACCGCGAGGTCGCGCACATCCTGCAGACCCGCGGCCGGCGCGCAGGCGCCGTCGGAGCCGGTCTCCGAGACGCACGCCACGGACGTGAGCGACCCGGTCGCGGCGTCGCGGTGGAGCACATGGATCGAGGCGGTCTCGGGGGAGCCGACATATACATCGTTGCCGTCGGGCGACACGGCGACGCTCGCGGCGCCGGTCAGCCCGGGGGCCTCGGCGCAATGATCGGCGCGCGGGAAGTCCTTGACGCAGCCGGCCGGGGTCAACGCGCCGGTCGCGGGATCGCGGGCGAGCCAAGCGAGCCCACCCGACACCGCGGAGGCGACGTACGCCGTGCGACCGTCGGGGCCGATGGCGACGTCAGCCGCGCCGAGCAGCGCATCGCCGCGCGTGCATGCCTGCTCGGAGCCCAGCCGTCCGTCGCCGCCGTTGGCGGTCACGCAACCCGCCGGCGTCAGCGCGCCGGTCTGCGCGTCGCGCGAGAACGCCACGACGCCGTTGCTGCCGCGGGCCAGCGAGCCGCCGCTCGCGACATAGACGAACTTGTCGTCCGGCGAGAGCGTCACGGCGCGCGCCGCGTCGAGCCCGCCGGCGCGCGCGCACCCGTGGTCGACCTCGTAGCCGATCTGCATCACGCAGCCCGCGGTTCCGGTGAGCTGCGTGAACGCAGACGGCACGACCGCCGAGGCCGATGCGGCCGCGGTCCCGAGCACGAACGGCAGCACGCATCCCGCCGCCAGGAGTCGACCGATCAGGATGCGCATCACAACACCTCTTCCAGTCCGCGATCGGCTCACGCTGCCATGGCGCGCGGCTCCACGCGTCGGTGGAATCCAGAAGCCCGCTGCGGTTAACTACTGATCGAATTGCCCCGGGAGGTTGATGTGCCAGTCGGCGGTCTGCGGCTCGGCGATCTGGCGGTACGGCGCGTCGAACTGCAGCACCTGCTTCGTCGAGCGCTTGATCGCCCACAGCGTGGGGTGCCTGTCGGTGAGATCCCACGCGATGCCCTGGCCCTCCACGCCGGGCAGCTTGACGGTCGCGATCCAGCGCAGCTCCGCGCCGGCCTTCGGCGGCTCCATGACGTACACCTCGTCGAGGTCGTGGCCGGTGAGCCAGAGCCGCCCGTCGGGCCCCCATGAGCCGCCGGAGTTGCTCATCGGCTTGAACCGGTCGAGGATCGCCTTCGGGATCGTGTACGCCGCCTGCACCTGGAAGTTGTCGTCCATCTGGACGATCTGCGTGTTGTCGGTCTGCCCGTACGGTGCCGTCTGGCCATCGGGCACCACGTCGTAGTTGGCGAAGCCGGCCCACCAGGAGCCGTCGTGGCGGTCGATCCAGGTCAGCGACCCGCGGTCGATCCCGAAGCTGTGCGAGCCCACGTGCTCGAGCGTGCGGGCGTCGAAGATCTCGATCGAGCTCTGCATCGGCGAGGCGTCGTAGTTGGAGTGCGCCGCGTACAGCCGTCCGCGGAACACCGCGCCGCTGTCCATGTGGATGAGCGGACCGCCCGCGGCCCCGGCGACCTGCAGCAGCGGCTCGCCGCTGCGGCGGTTGTGCTCGGTGATCGAGCGGTTGTCGACCGCGAAGAAGTGGTCGCGGTCCACCGCGACGCCCTGGTTGGCGTCGAAGGCGTCGTACGTACGCAGCAGCGTGGCCTGAAGCTGCGGCGGCTCGGCCGCCGCCCGCGCCTTCGGCTGCGCCGAGCCCGGCACCGCGACCACCGCGGCGGCACCGGCGACCGCGACCGCGGCGATGGCAAGTCTCGTCCTGATCAGCAAGGCAAACCCCCTGTCCGCTTGACGGACCGCGAAGGTTTCCGGTCGCCTCCGCGACGGTGGTTGCGCGGCGGTGAACGCCGCCGTCTACTCGTAGCGGAGCGCGTCGGCGGTCGGTATCCGGGTGGCGAGGCGGGCCGGCAGGCTGGTGGCGCCGGCGACGATGAGCGGCGTGGCGAGCACGACGAGGGCGAGCGCGGAAGCCGACGGCGCCGCGCACGCCGCCACGAGCCCGAGGGCCACGGCGAGGAAGCGCCGCCAACGACGCCTTCGCGCCGTAAGCGCGCTCACGGAGGGGACGCGGTGACGATCGCGTGAACGCGCCGCCTCTAGCGCCGGCGCAGCGCCGGCATGAGGACCTGCTCCCCGTAGCTCGTGTCGGCGGGGTTGAGGTTGACGCCGGGCTTGACGATCTCGTCGATGCGGTCCAGGACGGCGGCGTCGAGCGTCACGTCGGCGGCGGGCAGCTGGCTGTCGAGCTGCTCCATCGTCCGCGGGCCGACGATCGCCGAGGTGACGGCCGGGTGGTTGACCACGAAGGCGATCGCCAGCTCGATCAGGGTCACGCCCGCGTCCGCGGCGACCCGCGCGAGCTGCTGAACCGCCTCGAGCTTGCGCTGGTTCTCCGGTAGTAGTCGGCGCTGACGCCCGCCAGCGACGCGACCTCCTCCCGGCGCAGGCCGGGCACCCTCCGCCTGCCATAGGTCGGCAGGCCGGCCTGCTCGGGCGTGATCTTCGCCCGGCGCGTGGCGAGGAACTCCGACATGTCGTCGGCGGCGGTCACGGTGCTTCGACAGTAGACCCTCCGCGCCGGCGTTGAGGGGCCTTATTGAGGCCTCCCACAACCGCTCGATTGGCACAGCGCGTCGATCAACGAGATCCTCGTCCGCCCTACCGTGCAGTCGGGCTGACGAGGACGACGTCGAGCTCGCGCGGGCCGTGCACGCCCTCGACGCGGTCGAGCTCGATGTCGGAGGTGGCCGACGGGCCGGAGACGAACGTGAGCGGGCGGTTCTGGTCGAGCCTGGCGATCGCGTCGGGGACGGAGGCGACCACCTGGTCTTCGCGGACGACGCAGACGTAGTGATCGGGGATCAGTGTCAGCGCGCGACGCCCCGATTCCATACTGCTGTCGAGGACGATCGTGCCGGTGTCGGCGATCGCCAGCGCGCAGCCGGTGATGACGGTGTCGAGCGCGTCAAGCTCGGCGACCGAGAGCCCGCGGTCCTCGATGCCGTCGAAGGGGAAGCCGGGCGGGATGCCGGTGCGTCCGCGGGCGAGCTCGGTCAGCTTGGCGGCAAGCTCCGCGGCCCGCACGCGGTGCACGGTCGCGCGGTACTCGGCGACGCGCTCGGCGAACAGGTCGGCGTCGGGCGCCAGCGCGCCGGCGACGAGGTACTCGCGCGGGACGGCGGGCACGGCCGGGGCGGGCCCGAGCGCGGCGCGGACGGCCGCGAGCACGTCGTCACGCGCGCTCACGATGCCGCCTCCGCCGGCGGACTTACGGCCGGCGGCGAAGCCGCCGTGGGCGGCGTCGCGACCGCGCGGCGGCGCCACCATTCGCGGAACGTCTCGCGCGGTGGCTCCGGCAGGTCGCGCATCGCCGTCCAGCCCGGCAGCGCGGCCTTCGCCAGCGGGCCGCGACCCAGCCGGGCCAGGCGCTGCGCGGCCTCGTAGCGCCGGCGCGAGGCGAACGCGAGCGCCATGCCCTTCATCGCCAGCGCCTCCGGCGAGAGCGAGGATTTCTGCTCGCGCACGACGCGCCCGCGCAGGTGCACCAGCACCGACGGGATGTCGATCTTGACCGGGCACACCTCGTAGCACGCCCCGCACAACGAGGACGCCCACGGCAGCGACGGCGCCGCCTCCAGCCCGCGCAGCTGCGGCGTCAGGATCGCGCCGATCGGCCCCGGATAGACCGACTCGTACGCCTGCCCGCCGACGCGCTCGTAGACCGGGCAGACGTTCAAGCACGCCGAGCAGCGGATGCAGTGCAGCGCGGAACGGCCGACCTCGTCGGCCAGCACGCGCGTGCGGCCGTTGTCGAGCAGCACGAGATGGAACTCCTGCGGTCCGTCCCCCGGGGTCACTCCGGTCCACAGCGACGTGTACGGGTTCATCCGCTCGGCCGTCGACGAGCGCGGCAGCAGCTGCAGGAACACCTCGAGATCGCGCCACGAGGGCAGCACCTTCTCGATCCCCATGACGGTCACCAGCACGCGCGGCAGCGTCACGCACATGCGCCCGTTGCCCTCGGACTCCACGACCACCACCGTCCCGGTCTCGGCGATGCCGAAGTTCGCGCCCGACACCGCCATCGGCACCGAGAGAAACTTCGCGCGCAGATGCCGCCGCGCCGCCTCGGCGATCGCCGAAGCCTCGTCCCCGAGCGACTCGCCGCGCGCGATCGTGCGCTCGAACAGCGCCCGGATCTCCGCGCGGTTCTTGTGGATCGCCGGCACCAGGATGTGCGACGGCTTCTCGCCCGCCAGCTGCACGATCAGCTCCGCCAGATCCGTCTCGATCGCCCGCACACCCTCGCGCTCGAGCGCCTCGTTGAGGCCGATCTCGTCGGTCGCCAGCGACTTGACCTTGATCACCTCGTCGGTCCCCTGCGCGCGAGCGATCGACGCGACGATCGCGTTCGCCTCCGCCCCGTCGCGCGCCCAGTGCACCACCCCGCCCGCCCGGGTCACCGACGCCTCCAACCGCTCCAGCAACTCCGGCAGCCTGGCCATCGCCGACGCCTTGATCGCCTCGCCCGCGTCGCGCAGCGCCTCCCAGTCGGCCAGCTCCCCCACCGCCCGCGAGCGCTTCTCGCGAATCAGCGACGTCGCCCTCCCGAGATTGCGCCGCAGCTGCGCATCCCCCAGCGCCACCCGTGCCGAGGCCGGAAAGCTCATTCCTGGGCCGCCAGGATCTCGGCCAGATGCATCGTCCGCACCCCCGCGCGCTGGCGCCGCAGCGCGCCGCCGATATGCATCAAACACGATGTATCCGCCGCCGTGCAGACCTCCGCGCGCGTGTTTAGCACGTGGCGCAGCTTGTCCGACAGCATCGCCATCGAGGTGTCCGCGTTCTTGACCGCGAACGTCCCGCCGAAGCCACAGCACTCCGAGGCGGCGTCCAGATCGACCAGATCGATCCCCCGGACCGCCTCCAACAGTCGCCGCGGCCGATCCCCCACGCGCAGCAACCGCAACGAGTGACACGTCGGATGCAGCACCACGCGATGCGGGAACGACGCCCCGACGTCGACCACGCCCAAATGATCGACGAGGAACTCGGTCAGCTCGTACGCGCGCACGCCCGGGAGGTGCGCGCGTACGTGAGCCACGCACGAGGCCGACGGGGAGACGACGACGTCGGACCCGAACACGCGCTCGAACCGCTCCAGCAACGGCCCCGCGTCATGCTCGTAGCCCGAGTTGACGTGCATCTGCCCGCAGCACGTCTGCGCCAGCGGGAACTCCACCGAGCACCCCAGCCGCTCGAGCAGCGTGACCGTCGCACGCCCGGTGTCGGGGAACAATGTGTCGTTGAAGCACGTGACGAACAGCGCGACGCGCATGAGTGCGCGGAAGATTACCCTTCCCGGCGTCAAACGCGCGCACTCGATCAAATTCGCTAGTCCTGGTTGACACTCGCTCGGGTCAACTGGTTTGATCGTTTGCGGTCAACCTCACGAACCAGGAGTCCGAGATCAACCGCACTCGTTCAGAACGCCCGATGCTCGCGCTCGCCCGGCGGTCCGCGATCGCCGATCTGCTGCGTGACTCCGGCGCCGTGACCGTGACCGAGGTCGAGACGCGCTTCGGCGTGTCGCCGATGACCGCGCGGCGCGACCTGCAGGAGCTGGAGCGTCAGGGGATCGCGCGCCGCACCCACGGCGGCGCGGTGCTGCCGTCGATCTCCGCGCAGGAGGACTCATTCGCCCAGCGCGTCGAGGTCGCCACCGAGGAGAAGGCGGCGCTGGCCGAGGCCGCGGTGGCCATGCTCGCCCCGCGCGAGACGGTGTTCCTGGACTCCTCGTCGACCGCGTACTTCGTCGCCCGCCGGATCGTCGAGCTGGGCCTCGGCGTGACGGTGATCACCAACAGCCTGCCGGTGATGGACGTCGTCGCCGGGGGCGAGACGCCGAACGTGAACCTGATCGGGATCGGCGGGACGCTGCGGCCGCTGACGCGCTCGTTCGTCGGCCCCTACGCCGTGCGCACCGTCCAGGGCCACTTCGCCGACCGCATGTTCCTCTCGGTCAAGGGCGTCACCCGCGACGGCATGCTCACCGACGCCGACGAGCTGGAGGCCGAGGTCAAGCGCTCGATGATCGAGCAGGCGGGAGAGGCCGTCCTGCTGGTGGACGACTCCAAGCTCGGCGCGCGCGGGCAGAACGCGATCACCAAGGTGACCGACGTCAGCACCGTGCTCGCATCCTCCGCGCCGGCATCGGCGCTCGAGCCGCTGCGCGCCACCGGCGTCAACGTCCAGGTCCTTGGCGCGCGCTGAGAGACGGCCCGCCTGACCGGGGCGGGCCGGCAATCTCTCAGCGCGCGTATGCCGCCGGGACCCCCCCGTCGACGTTGAGCATGTTGCCCGTGCTCTTGCCCGAGCGGCGCTCGGACGCGAAGTGCAGCACCGCCTGGGCGATGTCCTCCGGGAGGATGTTCACGCCCAGCGTGGTGCGCCTGCGGTAGTGCTCGTCGAGCTCGTCCGGCTCGATGTTGTAGGCGTCCGCGCGCTCCTCGCGCCACGATGAGCCCCAGATCTTCGAGCCCTGCAGGACGGCGTCGGGATTGACGGTGTTGACCCGGATGCCGGCCGCGCCGCCCTCCTCGGCCAGGCAGCGCGCGAGGTGCAGCTCGGCCGCCTTCGCCGACGAGTACGCCGCCGCGTTCTTGCCGGCCACGACGGCGTTCTTCGAGGCCACGAAGACGATCGAGCCGCCGGTGTCCTGCTGCTTGAGGACTCGGAACGCCTCGCGCGCGACGAGGAAGTAGCCGGTGCCGAGGATCGCGTGGTTGCGGTTCCATTCGGCCAGCGACGTGTCCTCGATCGCGGCGCTGGAGGCGATGCCGGCGTTGGACACGACGATGTCGACCCCGCCGAAGCGGTCGACCGCCGCCGCATAGGCTGCGGCGACCGACTCCTCCGACGTCACGTCGCCCGAGATCGCGAGCCCGCGGTCGCCGAGCCCGGAGACCGCCTGCCGCGCGCCGTCGCCGTCGAGATCGAACGCGATGACGCAGGCGTCCAGCGCCGCGAGCGCATCCACGATCGCGCGCCCGATCCCGCCCGCCGCCCCGGTCACCAGTGCGATCTTGCCCTGCAGCTCCGCCGGCGGCGGTGCCTGCGCGAGCTTGTAGAGCTCCAGCGGCCAGTACTCGATCGCGTAGCTCTCGGCGGCGTCGAGCGAGACGAACTCGCCCAGCGCCTGGGCGCCCGCTATCACCTCGATCGCCCGGTGATAGAGGTCGCGCGAGAGCTTGGACGCCTTGGTCGTCGCGCCCGCGGACACGAGCCCGACGCCCTGCACGAGCACGATTCGGGGGTCGGGATCGGCGATCGCGTCGCCCTCGCCGGCGTGCTCGGCGAAGTAGCGCTTGTAGTGCTCTCGATACGCCTCGGCGCGCTCGGCGATCCGCTCCGGCGTGGCTTCGTCGCTCGGAATCCACAGCGGCAACCGCTTGGTGTGGACGAGATGGTCCGGGCACGGCGCGCCGACCGTCACCAGCTCCGCGGCCTGCGCCGACGAGACGAACTCGACCGCGCGAGGGGACGTGTCGACGGTGAGCACCTTGGCGTGCTGGCTCGACACCGCGCCGCGAATCGCAGGGAGCAGCTGATGGAGCAAGGCAGAGTCGCCGCGGCGCAACTCGCCGCCGAAGCGGGGCGTGTCACCCGTCAGCTGATTGACGAACGCGACCGCCTGGTTGATGACCTCGATCGTGCGGCGGTAGGCCTCCTCGGCGCTGTCGCCCCAGACGATCAGGCCGTGCTTGGCGAGCACGACGAGCTTGAGCTCCGGGTTCTCGCGGACCGCGATCGCGACCTGCTTGGAGAGCGTGAAGCCGGGGCGGATGTACGGGATCCAGGCGGCGGCGTCGCCGAAGCACTCCTGCACGAGCCGCTCACCGTCGCGGGTGCCGGCCAGCACGTTGATGCCGTCCGGATGCGTGTGGTGCACGTGCGTGGCGGGGACGAACGCGTGCAGCAGCGTCTCGATCGAGGCGCGCGGCATCCGCGGGTCGAGCTGGCAGCGCGCAAGGTGGGCGACCATGTCCTCGTCGGACATCTCGTCGCGGCTGATCAGCGGGAGCACCTCGCCGAGCTTGAGGCCGGTGAAGTGCTCGGGACCCATCGTCGCGAGGTCGCTGCCCGAGCCCTTCACCCACATCACGTCGATCTCGCGCCCGGTGTGGTCGGTCGCCGTGCCCTTGGCCGAGGTGTTGCCGCCGCCGAAGTTCGAGACCGCCCGGTTGGCGCCGAGCAGGTGCGAGGCGAGCACGAGCTGCTCGAGCACCCCGTCCGGGGGTCCCTCCGGCGGCCAGAGATCATCGACCGAGTCGACCAGCGGGGTCACGGTGCTCATGGGGTCAGCTCCTGCTCTGTATCTCGTTCACGGGCCGCGCGGCCGGCGTAGCCGGACTCGCGCAGCGACTTGATCGGGTCCTCGGCCGCGCCGAGCGCCATGCGGGCGGCGGCGCAGGCCGGACGCACATCGGTGCGGTACGCGTCCAGCAGCACCTCGTGGCCGCCGAGGACGTCGCCGGACTCGTGCGCGGCGCGCAGCGCGTCGCGGTCGACCAGCAGGGCCTTGGCGTAGGCCTCCTGGAGGTTGACGACCGACAGCACCATCGCCTCGACCTTGGCCTCGACGTTGTGCGACTGATCGATCGTCAGGCGCGGCAGGGCGGCGCCGGGCGCGGTGAGCTCGACGAAGATCAGGAACAGCTCGAACGGGTTCACCGAGCCGACGATCAGGTCGTCGTCGGCGTACTTGCGGTTGTTGAAGTGAAACCCGCCCAGCCGGCCCTCGTCGCTCAAGAAGGCGACGATCTGCTCGATGTTGACGCCCTGCGCGTGGTGGCCAAGGTCGACCAGGACCTTGGCGCGCTCGCCGAGCTTCAGGCAGGTCAGCAGCGCGCTGCCCCAGTCGGCGAGGTCGGTCGCGTAGAACGCGGGCTCGAACAGCTTGTACTCGACCAGCAACTCCTGCTCGGCCGGAAGCTCGGAGTACACGCGCGCGAGGCCGTCGTGCAGCCGCGCCCGGCGCGCGCGCAGGTCGTCCTGCCCCGGGTAGTTCGTCCCGTCGGCCAGCCACAGCGACTGCGCGCTCGCGCCCAGCGCGGTCGCGACCTGGAGGCACTCGAGCATGTGCGCGACCGCCTTCTCGCGCACGCGCGCGTGCGGGTGTGTCAGCGAGCCGAGCTTGTAATCCGGGTCCTGGAAGAGGTTCGGATTCACCGCGCCGACCCGCAGCCCGCGCGCCTCGATGTGCGCGCGCAGGGCGCCGTAGTCCGAGACCGCGTCCCACGGGAAGTGCAGCGCCACCGCGCCCGCGGTCCCGGTCAGCCGGTGCACCTCGGCGGCGTCGTCGATCTTCTCGTACACGTCGCGCGGGCGGCCCGGCTGCGGGAAGACGCCGAAGCGCGTGCCGGAGTCGCCGTAGCCCCACGACGGCGTCTCGATCACCAGCGCCCGGAAGTCCAGGTCGGTCACAGTCGGATCTCCTCCCGCGAGGGCTCGTAGTGGACGGGCTCGAAGGACGCCGCCGAGACCGCGCGCATCTCGTCCAAGGACGCAAGCTCCCCGGCCGCGCGGGCCTGGACGAGCACGTTGCCGAGCGCCGTCGCCTCGACCGGGCCGGCGAGCACCTCGCGGCCCGTGATGTCGGCCGTCAGCTGACACAGCAGCTCGTTGCGGGCGCCGCCGCCGATCACGTGGATCGTGCGCACGTCGCGGCCGGACACCGCCTCCAGCCGCTCGAGCACGGCCTTGTACTTCGCGGCCAGCGACACGTAGATCGAGCGCACGATCTCGCCGCGCGAGGAGTCCCGGCCGCCGGCGATCAGCGCCGGCATGTCGCCGCCGCGCAGGAAGCGCTCGTCGTCGGGGTCAAAGAGGAAGGTCTCTGACGCCTGCGCCGCCGCCGCGTGCAACTCCGCGTACGGCACGTCCCATACGCGCGCGCACTCCTGCTCGAGCCACAGCCCCATCACGTTCTTGAGCAACCGGATCGTGCCGTCGATGCCGCGCTCGTTGGTCAGCGCGGCGTCCTCGAAGCTCGGGCCGTCGAGCTCGAGCCCGAGCAGCGACCACGTCCCGGAGGAGAGGATCGCGGCGTGCCGGTCGCGAATCGGCGCCGCGATGTACGCGCTCGCGGTGTCATGCGACGCGGCGGTGAAGACCGGCGCGTCAAGCTCGTGGTGCGCCAGCGCGCGACCGAGCTCGACGCCCGGCTCAACCAGGGTGCCGAACGGCCGCGCCGGCAGCCCGACGCGCTCGATCAACTCGATCGCCCACTCGCCGGTGCGCGCGTCGAGCAGACCCGTCGTCGAGGCGTTCGTGCGCTCGTTGGCCAGCTCGCCCGACAACCAGTAGGCGAGCAGGTCTCCCACCAGGGCGATGGCGTCGGCATCGCGCACGCGATCGTCGGCCAGCAGCTGGTACACGGTGTTGATCGGCATGTCCTGGATGCCGGTGACCTCGTAGCCGCCGATGCCCGAGGCCCCGCTCGTCCGCTCGTCGCGGTAGTGGAACGGCAGCCCGAGCACTCTTCGCTGCTCGTCGAGCAGCGCGTAGTCAACGCCCCAGGTGTCGACGGCGACGCCGTCCAGCGAGCGCCCCCGCAACGCCTCGACCGCCTCCGTGAAGAGATGCAGGAGGTTCCAGTGCAGCCCGTCGGGCAGCCGCACGGGCCGGTTCGGGAAGCGATGCAGCTCCTCCAGCGTCACCCGGCCGCCGTCGAAGCGCCCCAGCACGACCCGGCCGCTGGAGGCCCCGAGGTCGATCGCCGCCAGCTCAGTCAAGGTGAAAGACCTCCTCGAGCCGCGCGAACACCGGAGCCTGACCCGACCCGGCCTCGCGGAGCGCCGCGAGCATCTCGGGCCAGACGGCCCGGTGACGCTCGCGGTACTCGTCGATTGCGTCCACGCGCACCCGGAGCTCGAAGCAGACACGTTCCATTGCGCGCGGCCCGGCGACGACCTAGAAGTCGAAGTCGTCGATGTTGTTCTTGTCGAACACCGTCGGCGGGCCGAGCAGCACCTCGCCGTTGGCGCCGACCGTCTTCTCCCCCATGTCGCCGGCCTTGAACTTGTCGCCCTCGGCGCCGGTGATCTCACCCGACGACAGCGCCAGCGCGGCATAGCCGGCCAGCTCGCCGAGCTTGCCCGGGTCCCACAGCTCGAAGCCCTGGATCGTCCCGTCCTTGACGAACTTGCGCAGCTGGTTGGGCGTGCCGAGCCCGGTCAGCTGGACCTTGCCCTTGTACTTGCTCGACTGCAGGTAGCGAGCCGCCGCCGCGATGCCGACCGTGGTCGGCGAGATGATCCCCTTCAGGTCCGGATACGCCTGCAGCAGGCCCTGAGTCTCCTGGAAGGACTTCTGATCGTCGTCGTTGCCGTAGGCGACCTTGACGAGCTTCATCTTCGAGTACTCGGGCTTCTTGAGCTCGTCCTTCATGAACTTGATCCAGGTGTTCTGGTTGGTCGCGTTCGCGGTCGCCGAGAGGATCGCGATCTGCCCCTCGTTGTTGATCTGCTTGGCCAGCAGCTGGACCTCCGAGCGCCCCAGGTCCTCCGAGTTGGCCTGGTTGATGAACAGCTGCCGCGCATCCGGCGCCGTGTCGGAGTCATACGACACGACCTTGATCCCGCCGGCCGCCGCCTTCTTGAGCGCCGGCGCCACCGCGTTGGCGTCGTTGGCGCTGATCACGATCGCCGACACCTTCTGCGTCGTGAGCGTGTTGATGTACGGCACCTGCGCACTCGCCGTCGCCTCCGACGGACCCACCCGCTGGAACTTCGCGCCGGCCCCCTCGACCGCCGTCTTGCCGCCGTTGTCGGAGGTCGTGAAGTACGGGTTGTTGAGCTGCTTGGGCAGGAACGCGACGGTCAGCGACGACACGTCCTTCTTCGCGCTGTCCTTCGGTGCCGCCGTCGCAGTGCCCTGCGCGCCGCTGCCCGAAGAGCTCTCGTCGTCCTTCGTGGAGCCGCACGCGGCGACCGCGAGCGCACTGGCGACCGCGAAGACCGTCAGGCCCCGCGTGCCGATCGATATGGACATGTCCCTCCTCACAGGGGTGTTGATGGGGTTGGGGTAGGCGAATGCGACCGGCGAAGGGCTTCGCGGACGCGGGCGGCCACGCTCGGACCCAAGACCGAGAGCAGCAGCAGGCCGCCGGTGACGATCGTCAGCGCGTCCGAGGAAACGTTGTTGAGGGTCAGGGCGTTGCGCAGCGTCCCGAGCAGGAAGACCGCGGCGATCACCCCGAGCAGGTGGCCGCGACCGCCGAAGATCGAGACGCCGCCGAGCAGCACGCAGGCGACGACCGACAGCTCGAGCCCTGTCCCGTTGTCGCCGCGTGACGAGCCGAAGCGGAAGCTGTAGACGATCCCGGCGAGCGCCGAGATCACGCCGGAGACCACGAACAGCCAGAACTTGACCCGCTTGACGCGCAGGCCGGCGAAGCGCGCCGCCTCCTCGTTGGCGCCGATCGCGAAGATCGCGCGCCCGACGCCGGTGCGATGCAGCGTGACCCCGAAGATCACCGCGAGCACCGCGAACAGCACGGTCGGATTGGGGATCTCGGTGCCGGCGAACGTGCCTTGACCCCAGTCGAGGAAGTTCTGCGGGTAGTCGGTGACCGCCTGGTCGCCGAGGATCACGAAGGCCAGGCCCCGATACATGCCGAGCGTGCCGATCGTCACCGCCAGCGACGGCAATCCCAGCCGCGTGATCAGGAACCCGTTGACGGCGCCGAGCACGCCGCCGACGACCAGCACGACCGGCACGATCATCTCCATCGGCCAGTTGTGGTTCCACAGGTAGCCGAGCAGCGCGCTCGTCAGGCCGAGCATCGACGCCACCGACAGGTCGATCTCGGCGGCGACGATGATCAGCGTCAGCGGCAGCGCGATCAGCGCCACCTCGGCGACGTCCGAGCAGATCGAGTTCAGGTTCTGGCCGCTGAGGAACCCGTCGGCGCTCGTCGCGCCGTAGAGGATCGAGCCGAGCAGCAGGAAGACGGTGACGCTCTCCCAGCGCGTGAGCCGGGTCCTGAGGTCGGGCCCGAGGCCCGGGCCGTCGACGCGGGTCGTGACGTCAGACACGGATCGAGCTCCTCTTGCGCAGTTGGGCGGCGACCCGCAGCGCGAGCAGCCGGTCGAGCCCGATCGCGACGAGCAGCAGGAAGCCGTCGATCGCCTGCTCCCAGAACTGGTTGACCTTCAGCACCACCAGCGCCGATCCGATGCACGACAGCAACAGCGCACCGAGCGCCGCGCCATAGACGGTGCCCGAGCCACCGAAGATCGCGACGCCGCCGACCACGACGGCAGCGACGACGGCGAGCTCCTGCCCGCGCCCGGCGTTCGCGTCCAGCGTGCCGAAGCGCGCCGCGTAGAGCACGCCGGCCAGCCCCGCGAGCGCGCCGCTGACCACGAACGCGCCCAGCACGCGGCGCGTCACGCGGATGCCGGCGAGGTTGGCGGCGTCGGGGTTGGAGCCGATCGCGTACAGCTCGCGACCCATGCGCGAGCCGCGCATGACCGCGCCCACGACCAGCATCACCGCGACGGTGATCAGCGCCAGCACGGGAATGCCGAGCAGCGTGGAGCTGCCGAGGTTCAGGAACGAGTCGGGCATGTCGGCCGCGTTGACCTGGCGCCCCTTGGCCCACAGGAAGTCGATCCCGCGGATCACGTACAGCGTGCCGAGCGTGATCACCAGCGACGGCACGCGCCCGAACGCGACCATCGTGCCGTTGCAGAGCCCGAAGAACGCACCGACCAATGTCCCGGCGACGAACACCAGCGCGATCGGCGCGTTGTGGTCGGCGAACAGGATCCCGGTCGCGAACGCGCTGATGCCCAGCACCGACCCGACCGACAGGTCGATGTTGCGGGTGACCACCACGACCGTCTGGCCGACCGCCAGCAGCGCGACGATCGAGACGTTGAGCAGGATGTCGCGGACGTTCTGGCTGCTCAGGTAGCGCGGCTCGGCGAGCGTCGTGCCGAGCACGAGCACCACCAGCACGCCGAGCAGGCTGAGCTCGCGCGCGCGGCCGATCGTCTCGACGAGCGAGCGTCTCTCGTCGCTCTGCGGCGCGGCGGGCGCCGGGGCGTGGGCCGCCGTGGCGCTCACGCCGCCGCGGTTGTCGATTGACCCGTCGCCGCGCGCATGACCGACTCCTCGTCAGCCTCGGCGCGCGAGAGCTCGCGAGCGATCCGGCCCTCGTGCATCACCAGCACGCGGTCGGCCATCCCGAGCACCTCGGGAAGCTCCGAGGAGATCATCAGCACGGCAAGCCCCTGGCCGGCGAGCTCGGACATCAATCGGTGCACCTCGGCCTTGGTGGCGACGTCGATCCCGCGCGTCGGCTCGTCGATGATCAAGACCTTCGGGGCCGTCGCCAGCCACTTCGCGAGCACGACCTTCTGCTGGTTGCCGCCCGACAGGAACCCGACCGGGTCGCTCAGGCGCTGGAACTTCAGCCGCAGGCGGGTCGCCCAGTCCGAGGCCAGCCTCGCCTCGGCACCGGCGCCGATCACGCCGAGCCTCGAACGCAGCGCATGCAGCCGGGTGAGGCCGACGTTGCGTTCGATCGAGAGCTCCATCACCAAGCCCTGCTGGCGCCGGTCCTCGGGCACCAGCCCGACACCGGCGTGCATCGCCGCCGCAGGCGAGCCGTGCTTCAGTCGCCTGCCGGCGACCTCGACGTGGCCGGCGTCCGGCTTGTCGATGCCGAAGATCGCGCGCGCCACCTCGCTGCGCCCCGCGCCCACGAGGCCCGCCAGGGCGACGATCTCACCGCGCCTGACCTCGAAGGAGACGTCGACGAACACGCCTTCGCGCGTGAGCCGCTCGACGCGCAGCAGGGTTTCGCCGATCTCGGCGTCCTGCTTGGGGAACAGCTGCGAGAGCTCGCGCCCGACCATCCGCCGCACGAGCTCGTCGGTCGTCAGCCCGGCGGTGACGCCGTCGTGCGTGACCTCGCCGTCGCGCAGGACGGTGATCGTGTCGCAGATCGCGAACAGCTCGTCGAGCCGGTGCGAGATGAACAGCACCGCCGCGCCGCGCTGCCGCAGCGCCCGGACCACGCCGAACAGCCGCTCCACCTCGTGACCGGATAGCGCGGCGGTCGGTTCGTCCATGATCAGCACGCGCGCGTCGAAGGAGAGGGCCTTGGCGATCTCGACGATCTGCTGATCGGCGATCGAGAGCCCGCGCACCGGCTGCTCGGGGTCGAGCCGGACGCCGAGCCGATCGAGCAGCTCGCCGACCGTCCGGTGCAGCGCACGACGGTCGATCCGCCGCAACGAGCCCAGCGGGTGCCGGCCCATCATCACGTTCTCGGCGACGGACAGGTCCGGGAACAGCGTCGGCTCCTGGTAGATCACGGCTACGCCGCGATCGCGGGCGTCCGCCGGGCCGTGGAACTCGGCCGGCTCGCCGTCGACCAGCACGGCGCCCTCATCGGGGCGCTGCACGCCGGCGAGCAGACGGACGATCGTCGACTTGCCCGCGCCGTTCTCGCCGGCCAGCGCCCGCACCTCGCCCGCTCGCAACGCGATCGAGACGTCGCGCGCCGCGCGGACGGCTCCGTAGGACTTGCTGGCACCGGTGAGCGCGATGAGCGGCGACGCGTCTGACCCTGATGTCAGGTGTTGGTTGATTTGAGGCTCCTCCCCCTCGAAACGACAGTTAGCGATCAAAACAGAGCGCCTGGGAGGTGTCAAGTCGAGTGCGGTCGAACAACAGCCGCGTCTCATCAGATCGCGCAGACTCGAACAAAGTCGACCACATCGAGCACACGCCACTAGTCCGCGCGGTCGACCATTCGCACCGCCACGCCGGGAGGCTGCAGCGGCGCGAGCTCGTGTGGCAGCACTCCGTGCGTGAGGACGGTGGAGATCTCGCGCGCGGGGACGATGGCGTTCTGCCCTCGCGCGGCCAGCTTGGTGCGATCGACGAGCAGCACCGAGCGCTCGGCCTGCACGATCATCGCGCGCTTGACCTCGGCCTCGAGCATGTCGGCATCGGTGAGGACGCCCTGCGGCGTGACGCCCTTGACGCTGAAGAACAGCAGGTCCGCGTAGTGCCCCGCGATCGTGCGGACCGCGTACGGGCCGACGAACGAGCGCGTGAGCCGGCGCAGCGTCCCACCGACCCCGACCACCGCTCCCGGGCGTGTGTCGCTGCCGGAGAGCGCCTCCATGACCGGCACGCTGTTGCTGATCACGGTCACGTTGATCCCCGACTCGGCGATCCTGCGCGCGAGGTAGTACGTCGTCGAAGACGAGTCGAGAAAGACCGTCTGATGGGGCGACAGCAGCTGCAGCGCCGCGTCGGCGAGTTGCATCTTGGCCTCCGCGTCGATGCCGAGCCGGCGGCGGAACGAGTCCTCCTGGGCGGAGATCGACGGCAGCACGGCGCCGCCGTGCGTCCTTCGCGCGATCCCCGCGCTCTCGAGCTCGCCGAGGTCGCGCCGCGCCGTCATGCGCGAGACGCCGAAGCGCCCCTCGAGCTCGATGATGCTCACGGCGCCCTGGTCGCGGAGCAGGGCGGCGATTGCCGCCCTGCGAGCCTCCGCGAGCATCGGGCTGATGGTGGACGTCGCGCTTACGGTGTCGTGGTGGACAGGGTGAACGTGAGCGTCCTCGAGTAGCTGCCGGTGCGCAGCGCGTCGTTGGCGTTGATGTGCTGCGCGAACGCGATCGCGACCACGTCGTTGGAGACCGGACCGGTCCACGCCGCCTTCGACAGCGTCACCTGCAGCGGCTCCGGCAACGAGAACGCGCCGTTGGTCAGGTGGCCGGGGTCCGAGAACGACAGCGCCGCATCGCCGGCCGTCGAGATCACGTTCGCGGTCGTCTGTGCCGTGTAGTCCTTCGCGACACCCGCCGTGAAGGCGCCGAACGACGCCGCCGGACCGAGCGACAGCGACAGCGTCGCCGGCACCGATCCGCCGACCGAGCCGCCGGCGCTGGTCGTGACCGTCCCCCACGCGAACGTGTGCGACCCGGTCACGCCGCCGAACTCGACGGCGCCGTCCTTCGCGACGGCCGTGACGCCGCCGGCCGGCGCGCCGTCCTGCCAGACCACCGCGCCGTCCATCGCGATCGTGCGCGCGTGGCCGAGCAGCGGAATCGAGACCGTGCCCGACGTGCCCGCGGGCGCGGCCATCGTGAGCGTGAACGACGAGTCGCCGTCACCGCGCCGCCAGCGCGAGACGATCTCGCCCGACGGCGTCGGGATGGTCCCCTGCGCCCACTTGAGGGTGCCGGGCTGCGGCGCGACGACCCACGTCTTGTAGCCGGCGGTCACCGGACGCGCGCCGAGCACGTAGCCGCTCAGGGTCGGGACGGGGGCACCCGCCCACCCGTGCGCCAGGCTCGCGTTGCCATCGACGTCGGTCCCGTCCTGATTGAGCTTCTCCCACAGCGCGCCCGTGTAGTACGGGCCGCTCTCGACGGTCATCTGATCCCACAGGTTGTGGATCAGATCCAGCGCACCGTTGGTGTCGCCCGCCGCGAACCGGGCGTCGACTTCCTTGCCCGTCACGAACGGGCTGATGACGGTCGAGTAGTTGGCATCGGGCGAGTACGGCTGCGGCCCGAACGTTCCCCACAGGTTGCTCTTGAGATAGCTGAGGATCCCCGCGTGCGCGCTCGCCGGAGCAATCCCGAACGTGATCGCCTCGGCGTTGCCGTCCTGCGGGACCGACGTCCCCGCATGGTTGGCGTTGTCGCGGTCGGCGAGCTTGTACACGCCGCGCACAGGATCGAACAGCGTCGCGTTGATGCGCTGCTTGAGATCGGCCGCCTGGCTCGCCCACGTCGCGGCATCGGCTTGCCACGTCGCGACCGACGGATCGGCGGGGTAGCTCTGCGCGAGATCGCCGGCGAGGTGCGACGCGTCGGTCAGCGCCTTGTAGTAGATCGCGTTGTACGCGGTCACGGCGCCCGGCTTGCCGCCGTCGTAGAAGTCCCAGTCGCGCTCGCCGCTGCTGGAGATCAGCAGGCCGCTGGCGGGATCGACGAGGGCCCGGTTGTACGCGAGCTGGTTCTTCAGGTGCGTGTACTCGGACCGCACGAACGCCGTGTCACCGGAGTAGAGGTAGTACCCGGCGAGGTTCAGCACGTAGTACATCGAGTAGCTCAGCGAGTAGAACCCGCCGCTGGGCGGAAGCACCGTCCAGTTCTGGATGTGCCCGAAGATCGAGCCGTTCGCGGCCTGGCTGGCGCCGAAGAGCTGAATCGAGCCCTTGATGTAGTCCGACCCCTTGGCGCCGAATCCGAGGCTCGAGAACATCGTCCGGCCCTGCAGCTCGAGATCGCCGCTCCACGGCCGCCGGTCGCGCTTGGCGCCGTCGAGGATCACCGGGATGGTCTGGTTCGGCACCGCGCCGATCGGCACCATGTTGGTGTCGTTGGTGTACGCGCCCTGGTACCAGATCTTGTTCAGCGCGGTGTCGCTGGAGAGGAAGTGGCCCTTGTAGTCCGAGCTCGCGGCGTTCGGGTGGCGGAAGTGGATCCCGACCGAGCTCAGCGAGATCGAGCCTGCCGTCGTGAGCGTGATCACCTGGAAGCGCTCGCCGCCCTGGATCGCGTTCGCCGCGTTGCCGACCGTCCCGGGAGCCGACACCGTCCAGTTCTCGGCGCGGCTGGGTGCCACGCCGACGCCGTTGAAGCCGTTCCGGTCACCGGTGAGCGTCCCGGGCGTTCCCGTCACGGTCGCGCCGGCGGCGTGCGCGGCGCTCAGCGGCGCGGAGATCGTGATGCCGGTGCCCGGATCGAGCGCGGCCGCTCCGGCTGCGTGCGCGGAGGCGAGCGCGGGCGTGAACGAGATGCCCGTGCCGAGGTCCTGCACGGCGGCGCCGCTCGCGTGCGCAGACGTCAGCGCGGCCGTGAGCGTGACTCCCGTGCCGTTCGCGCCCGCGGTGCCGACGGCCTGGACCGTCCGCGTCTCGCCGTCGACGACGATCTGATCGCCCGCCGCCATGCCGGTGACGCTCGCCACCTTGACATTGGTGTCGCCCGCCGCCGCGGCCGCGGAGAGGGTCGTGCTCCGGCCCTGCGTGCCCACGTTCGACACCGTCACCGACTCCAGCGCGGAGCCGGTGTCGATGCGCAGCGTGTCGCCGGCCGCGATCCCGGTGGTGGCGGCCACCTTGACGTTGGTGTCGCCGGCGGACGCGGAGGCGAACAGCGTCGTGGCCCGCGACTGGGTCCCGACCGCCGAGATCGTCGCCGTCTCGGAGTCGACGTTCAGCGTCTGACCCGCGATGAAGTTGCCGACGGCCCCGACCTTCAGGTTGGTGTCGCCGGCGGCCGCCGCCAGTGACAGCGTCGTACGGCCGGCCGTCCACATGAAGCCCAGCGTCTCGCTATAGGCGGAGCGCAGCGTCACCGAGGTCGCGCTGCCGGCCGGGGTCACGCCGCCGACGTTGAAGAACGGCAGGCCGCCGACCTCGCGGCCGTAGTCGAGCACGACCAGCGGCGCCGGGCCGGTGCCGCTCCAGGTGAGCGTCGCCGGTCCCGTCGACGGATCCACGAGTCCCTGCGCGTTGGTCACGTTCCCGGACGTCGAGCTGATCCGGACCGGCGTCGCGTCGAGCGACCCGGTGCCGAGCACCTGACCGCTCCAGGCCGGATCCTCGGCGATCGGCGTGCTCGACAGCTGGACCGGACCTTGCGCTATCGCGGCGGGCGTGGCCAGCGCGGCCATCCCGGCGGCAAGCCCCGCTACGCGCGCCAACCGGCGCGCCCCTCGTGCGTTCACTGCGCTCTCCTCACACATCCGTGTTCGACTGCGTTCGTGTCGGCGGCCGTCTGCCGCCGACTCGACCAAAACAGCCCCCAAACGGGGTTCTACAGCGAGCATCGCGTGGTTCGCGCCCGGGAAACTCCCTAGCTCTCCGGCCCTGGAACGCGGCCTCAAGCCTCGCGCCATGCGCGGACGCGGGCGTCAACGTCAGCGGCGTCGCGGATGCGCGATCGTGCGCGGGGATGAGCGTTTGCCGGCGCGCGACCGCGTCTCGCGCTCACACTAGGGCTTTTCCACGGCGCGAACGGAGTGCCTCGCCGCCACGCTGTACTGGAAGTCGGATCGTACGAGGAGGAGAGTCCCGATGATCACGAGGTTGGCCCGATTCCGCCCGTGGGTCGTGAGTGCCGGAGCGGGGCTCATCGCGGTCGCGGTGGTGGCCTGCGGAGGCGGCACCCAGGACAGCGGCCCGAGCGACAGCGGCGCCGGGGCCGGTGCCGGCGGCAAGCCGGTCACCCTCACGCTGACGTCGATCACCGACGCGAAGGTCGGCTGGACCCCGCTGATCGCGGCGTACAAGAAGGTGGCGCCGAACGTGACCATCAAGCCCTCCTACGCGCCGACCGATCAGCTGCAGACCGCGTTGCGGGCACAGCTGGGCGCGGGCAATGCCCCGGATCTGTTCGTCGCGTGGCCCGGGAACGGCTCGGCGATGTCCGTCCAGCAGCTGGCGCCGGCCGGACTCCTCGCCGACATCTCCGACCAGTCGTGGATCAAGCCGGTTCCCGACGGGCTCAAGCCGCTGCTGGGGGCGAACGGCAAGACCTACATGTGGTCGTCGTGCGTGGCGCCGATCGGCGTCATCTACAACAAGCGCGTCTTCGCGCAGGCCGGAGTGGCCGAGCCGCCGAAGACCTGGGGCGAGCTGCTGGCCGCCGCGGACAAGATCAAGGCGGCCGGCAAGGTCCCGTTCGCCGTCGGCAACCAGACGCCGTGGATCACGCAGCTGCTCCCGTACGCGATCGCGCCCTCGACCGCCTTCGCCGAGGACCCGAACCTGGCCCAGGACATGCTGGACAAGAAGAAGTCGTTCACCAACTCCGGCTGGCACACGGTCTTCGACCGCTATCTCGAGCTGTACAAGCGAGGGCTGTTCAACAAGAGCCCCAACGGCACCACCTACGAGCAGACGCAGTCGCTGGTCGGCAGCGGGAAGGCCGCGATGGCGGTGCAGGTGATCGCCACCATGCCGCCGTTCCTCGCGGCCGCCAAGAGCAAGGCCGACCTCGGCACGTTCCCGTTCCCCGCCGCCGACAGCGCCGACGCGCTCCAGATCCCGGCCGGGGTCTGCGCGGGCCTCGCCGCGAGCGCGAACGGCAAGCACCTCGACGAGGCCAAGAAGTTCATCGACTGGCTGGGCAAGCCCGAGAACATGGCAGTCTTCTCGAAGGCGACGTTCTCGATCCCGCTCGTCGGCGCGGAGTCGGCGGACGTCGATCCCGTGCTCAAGCCGTTCACGCCGTTCCTGGCCTCCAATCAGACCGTGCCGTTCATGGACCAGCAGTGGCCCAACGCGAAGGTGCAGCCTGCGCACTTCGCGGGGATCCAGGAGCTGATCGCCGGCAAGACCGACGTCTCCGGCCTGCTGAAGCAGCTCGACGAGGCATACAGCCAGAAGTGACCACCGACGTCATCGTCAAGGCGGCGGTCCGGTCGGGCAGCCGCCGCCGCCTGCGCCGGACCGGGTCCCCGGCGCTGTGGTTCGCCGCGCCGGCGCTCGCGATCTACGCGCTGATCGTGATCTACCCGAGCCTGGCCGGCGCGGTGTACGCCTTCACGGACTGGTCGGGCATCGGCGCCGCCCACTGGGTCGGGCTCGAGAACTTCAAGACGCTGTTCACCGACGACCAGTCGTTCGGCTCGCTCGTCAACACGATCAAGCTGACGGTGTTCGTCGTGGTGATCCAGAACACGATCGGGCTGCTCCTGGCGCTCGGCGTGCACACGCTGATCAGGAGCCGCAACCTGCTGCGGACCGTGTTCTTCGCGCCCGCGGTCCTGAGCCCGATCGTGCTGGCGTTCCTGTGGAAGTACATGTTCAACCCGGCACCCGACGCGGGCCTCAACGCACTGCTCGGCTTCCTCGGGCTCGACTTCCTGCAGCAGGACTGGCTCGGCGACCCGGGCGTGGCGCTGTGGGCGATCGGCATCACGGTCGTCTGGCAGTACACCGGCTACTCGATGGTGATCTTCCTCGCCGCGCTGCAGGGCATACCGCAGGAGCTCGAGGAGGCGGCGGCACTGGACGGCGCCGGTCGCTTTCAGCGCTTTCGCCACGTGATCTTCCCGCTGCTCGCGCCGGCCGTGACGATCAACCTGACGCTGTCGACGATCGGCAGCCTGAAGCTCTTCGACCAGGTCTTCGCGATCACCAACGGCGGCCCCGGCTACTCGACCGAGACGCTGTCGACGCTGATCTACAAGCAGGCGTTCGTCTTCGGCCAGTACGGCTACTCGACCGCGGTCGCGCTCGTGTTGACGCTGCTGGTCGCCGCGCTGGCGCTGCTGCAATTGCGCTACCTGCAGAGCCGGGAGGTGACGTACTGATGCTCGGCCGCTACCGCCCGCGCACGTTCGCGCTCGAGGTCCTGATGATCGCCGTCGCGCTGCTGTTCGCGTATCCCGTCTATGTGCTGGTGAAGCTGAGCCTCGCCGACCCCGGCAACTACTCCGGGGCGTGGAAGGGCGCGCACATCGGCGCGGCGATGGTCAACTCGACGATCATCACCGTCTCGAGCCTCCTCTGCCTGATCGCGATCGGCTCGACCGCGGCCTACTACCTCGCGCGCACGCACTCGCGCCTGAGCTACGGCATGTACCTGCTTTTCCTGCTCGGGATCGTCCTGCCGTTCCAGCTTGCGCTCGTCCCGCTCTACCGGTTCATGAAGGACACCGGGCTGCTCGGCTCATACACGTCGATGGTGCTGTTCTACACCGGGCTGCAGATCCCGTTCACGATCTTCCTGTACACGGGGTTCTTGCGCGCGCTGCCGCGCGAGTACGGCGAGGCCGCCCTCGTGGACGGCGCCACCCACTGGCAGAGCTTCACGCGGGTCACGTTCCCCCTGCTGCGCCCGATCACCGGCACCGTGCTCATCCTCAACGCCGTCTTCATCTGGAACGACTTCCTGACGCCGCTGGTCTATCTCGGCGGGACGCCGAACGAGACGCTGCCGGTCGTCGTCTACCAGTTCGTCGGACAGTACGTGTCCAACTGGGGCTACATCTTCGCCGCCGTCGTGATGGCCTCGCTGCCCATCCTGATCGTCTTCCTGCTCATGCAGCGCTACGTCATCAAGGGCTTCGCCAGCGGACTGAAAGGATGACCATGCGCGCGATCGAGCTTCGCTGCGAGCATCGCGAGGACATTCCCTGCATCGACCATCCCGCCCCGCGCTTCAGCTGGGCGCTGGAGGGGGGCACACGCCAGACCGCCTACCGGATCCGCGTCGGCGAGGAGTGGGACAGCGGCCGCGTCGAGACCTCGCAGACGGTCGACGTGGAGTACGCGGGGCCGCCCCTGCCGCCGGCTGCCGAGCTGGACTGGAGCGTCGAGGTGTGGGAGGGCGAGACCTCCCGCGTCAGCGAGCCCGCGCGCTTTCGCACCGGGCCGGCGGCGTGGACCGCCGAGTGGATCGCGCGCGACCCCGTTCACGACCCCGGCGTGCCCGTCCCGGGCGAGCTGCAGGACGCCGGCGACGACGACGCGATGTTGCGGCGCCTGCCGCCCTGCGGGTACTTCCGCAGGCGATTCACGGCGCGCGGCGTGCGCCGGGCGACCCTCTATGCCACCGCCCGCGGCGTCTACGAGCTTGCCGTCAACGGCGAGCGGGTCGGCGACGCGGTGCTCGCCCCCGGCTGGACGGACTACCGCGAGCGGATCGAGTACGCGGTCCATGACGTCACCGAGCTCCTGCGCGAAGGCGAGAACGAGCTGGGCGCGATTCTCGGTGACGGCTGGTTCGCCGGGATGGTGGGAAACGCCCCGCGTCAGGCCGGCAACCACTACGGACGCGAGCCGCAGCTGTTGTGCCAGCTGCACCTCGAGCATGCGCACGGCGGCAGCGAGATCATCGCCACCGACGGCGGCTGGGAGGCGACGACGGGCCCGCTGGTCTACTCGGACCTGCTGATGGGCGAGCGCTGCGACGCGCGGCGCCCGATCGGGCCGTGGCACCCGGTGACGGTCACGCCGCGCGACGGCACCCGGCTCGTTCCCGAGCGCGCGCAGCCGATGCGCGTCACCGAGCAGATCGCCCCGGTCGCCGTCCAGCGATCGGCGCCGGGCGTGCACATCGTGGACATGGGGCAGAACATGGTCGGCTGGGCCCGGCTGGAGGTCGAGGGCGAACGCGGCACCCGCGTCCGGTTGCGCTTCGCCGAGATGCTCGAGCCCGACGGCTCGCTCTACGTCGACAACCTGCGCAGCGCGCGCCAGCTCGACACCTACGTGCTCAGCGGCGCCGGCCGCGAGGTCTTCGAGCCCCGTTTCACGTTCCACGGCTTCCGTTACGTGGAGGTCAGCGGGATCGACGAGTTCGAGCTCACGGGCTGCGTCGTCCACTCCGACACGCCGCGCAACGGCTGGTTCGAGTGCTCGGACGCGATCGTCAACCGGCTCTGGAGCAACATCAACTGGGGCCAGCGCGGCAACTTCCTGTCGGTCCCGACCGATTGCCCGCAGCGCGACGAGCGGCTCGGCTGGCTGGCCGACGCGCAGGTCTTCCTCCCCACCGCGGCGCTCAACATGGACGTGGCCGCGTTCATGACCAAGTGGGGCGATGACCTCCTCGACGCCCAGTGCCCCGACGGCTCCTATCCGGACGTCGCGCCGAGGCTGGTCTTCGAGCGCGAAGGAGCGCCCGCCTGGAGCGACGCCGGGATCATCGTCCCGTGGACGCTCTGGCGACGGTACGGCGACCGCCGCATCATCGAGTGCCATTGGCCGGCCATGGAGCGCTACATGGCCTATCTGCTGCGGCACAACCCGGATCTGCTATGGACCGCCAGACGCGGCAACGACTACGGGGACTGGCTCTCCGTCGGCGAGCACACGCCGCGAGATGTCCTCGCCACGGCCTACTGGGCGCATGACGCGCAGCTGATGCTCGAGATCGCCCACGAGCTCGGCTTCATCGATCGCGCCCGCCACTACCGCCGTCTGCGCGCGGGCATCGTCTCCGCCTTCAACCGCGCCTACGTCGGCGAGGACGCGTGCATCGAGGGCGACACCCAGACCGTGTACGCGCTCGCGCTCCACATGGACCTGGTAGCGGACGAGCTGCGGCCTCGCGTCGCCGAGCGCCTCGTCGAGAACATCGCGCGCAACGGCTACCACCTCACGACCGGGTTCATCGGCGTCGGGCTCCTGTGCCCCGTCCTGAGCGCGAACGGCTATTCCGACGTCGCGCACCGGCTGCTGCTGACCGAGACGTTCCCGTCATGGGGCTACTCGATCCGCCATGGCGCGACGACCATCTGGGAACGCTGGGATGGCTGGACGGAGGACAACGGGTTCCAGACGCCGATGATGAACTCGTTCAACCACTACTCGCTCGGCTCCGTCGGATCCTGGCTGTATGAGCACGTCGCCGGCATCCGGCTCGCGAAGCCCGGCTACGCGCACGTCCTGATCGCGCCGGAGCCGGGCCGGCTGGAATGGGCGCGGGCGTCATACGCGTCGGTTCGCGGGCGCATCACCAGCGAGTGGCACCAGGACGGCGACACCTTCCGGCTCACCGTGGAGATCCCGCCGAACGTCAGCGCGACCGTGGTACTGCCCGGCGGCGAGACGCACGACGTCGGGCCGGGGCGCCGGAGCTTCAGCACCGCGCGGAGCTCAGAGCGGGAGCTGGTTCGCTCGCGCCCGAGCCCGGAGCTCTGAACGGCCACGCACCGCGAGCTTGGTGTAGACGTTGCTCAGGTGAAACTCGACGGTCTTGGTGCTCAGCATCAGCTCGTCGGACACCTCGCGGTTGGTCATGCCCAGCACCACGAGCCGCGTGACCGCGAGCTCCTGCGGCGTGAGCGCCGTGTAGTCGCGCGTCTTGCGGGCCGACGGCGCGAGCCCGCAGGCGGATAGCTCGTGCTCGCAGCGCTGCAGCGCCGGTTGGGCCCCGAGCCCGCTGAAGCGGCCGTGCGCACCGACGAGCACGGACGCCGCGGCGCGCCGCTCGCCGGATCGCCTGAGGACCTGCCCGCGCGAGAGCTCGATCAGCGCCTGCTCGTACGGCATGCCGAGCGGCTCGATCGCGGCCTGAGCGTCCTCCAGCGCGGCCGCTGCCGGCTCGACCTCGTGCCGGGCGAAGTGCAGCTTGCCGCGCGCGTGCGCGAGCCGGGCGGCCAGCAGCCGATTCGCCCGGGCCGTCGCCAGCGCCGCGGCCTCGGCGATGAAGCGCTCCGCGTCCGGGAGGCGACCGGCGTCGACGAGCGCGTGCGCCTTGAGGTGGTGCCAGGGCAGGAACGTCGGATCGTCGACGCCGTCGGCCTCCTCCATGGCCTCCAGCGGCTCGAGCGCGGTCAGGACCTCATCGGGGCGATCCTGGGCGGCGGCGAGCCCGGCCGCGGCGATCGCCTCCGCGGCGACATGACGCTCGAACGTCGGGTTCTGCTCACCGATGGCGCGCACGTGCCCGTCGGCGAGCGTCCACTGGCCGCGGCCGCACGGCACGTAGCTGGCCGACCAGTGGGCCTGGCCGACGATCCAGCGGTCCTCGGACTCGATCGCGAGCGGCATCGCCCGCTCGGCCCAGACCACCGCCTGATCCCATTCGCCCGCGAAGTAGGCGACACGGGTGAGACCCGACAACGACAGCGCCGCCACCACGAGCAGGCCGTTCTCCAGGCTCTGGCTCGCGGAGCGCTCGAACGCGGCCCGCGCGGCCGGCAGGTCGCCCTCGCCCATGAGCAGGAAGCCCTTCAGGGCGAGCAGGATGAAGCCCGCGGCCCGAGGCGCGGCCGACGGGTCCTCGAGCCAGCGGTCGAGCGCGGCATGGGCGCTCGTGCGCGACCCGGTGAAGCTCATTCCGAGGGCGAGCGACGGCGCGAGCAGCAGCCCGGTCCCGGGATCGTCCGGCGCGAGCGCCGCCGCGCGCTCGACCCACTCGATCGCCTCGCGGCCGCGCAGCCGGGACGTCGAGAGGAACGCGCTGCGCTGCGCGATCGTGGCCGAGAGCTGGTCGTCGTTCGTGAGCCCGCGCCGCTCCCACGCGCGCGCCAGCATCCGCTGCGCCGGCTCCAGCTCGCCGGCGAACATCGCGAGGTAGGCGAGCACGCTGTCCCGGCGCGGCCCGTCGGAGAAGCCCGTCTGCTCCGCAAGCCGCCTGGCGGCCGCGCCGTCGCCGGAGTACAGCATCGCCTCGATCGCCTCGAGCGCCAGCCGCTCGCGAGCGGAGCGCATGGTCGCGAGCCGGCTCGCGGCGATCAGGCTCGAGACCGCGCTCGACCACGCGCCGCGGGCCATCTCGTCACGCGCGTGCGCCTCGAGCTCTGCGACCAGCTCGTCGTGGCCGGCGGTCGCGGCCTCGACGCGATGGCGCATCGCCGTGACGCGATCCTCCGCCGTGGCTGCCGCGGCGGTGTTCAGGCCGGCCCGCCGGGCCGCGGGCATGCCCTCATAGATCGCGACGCGCGTGAGCGGGTGCGAGAACTCGACCGACGGCCCGGACCCGCGGACGTCGAGCGCCAGCAGCCCCGTCTCCGTCGCGCCGTCGAGCGTCTCGAGCGGATGCTCGACGCCGGCGAGCTCGACCACGCTGTGGACCGGAGCCCGCACCCCCAGCACCGAGGCCGCCTCGATCAGCCGGATCACGTCGTCCGTGCAGCGGGCCACGCGCGCCGCCACGAGCTGAACGTAGGACTGCGGCACCGGCAATGGGCGTTGCTCGTATTGCCACGTCAGGTCTTCGTGCAGCTCGCGCAGCACGGCGCGAATGTGCAACGGGTTGCCGCGCGTGTGGTCGCGAACGCGGCCGGCGGCCTCTGGCGTCATCGGAGCGCCGAGCGCCGAGCCCAGCTCGACGATGTCGGCGGGATCGAGCGGGCCGAGCGCCAGCACGCTCGCAAGCTTGCACCACCCCTCCGGCAGCACCTCCTCGGCGGTGCCGCGCACGGCGAGGATCACCAGCACCGGGTTCGCGACCAGGCGCCGCGTCGCGAACAGCAGCGCGCGCAGCGACTCGGCGTCGGCCAGGTGCGCGTCGTCGACCACGATGACCGAGGTGGCTCCGTCAGGCTGGGAGCTTGCGAGCTCGAGCAGCTCCAGGCCGACGGCCACGTACTGCTCGGCGCGCAGCGCATCGCTGCGCCGGCCGCCGGCGCGCAGGAGCTGGTCGGCGATCGCGAACGCGACGTGGGCCTCGGACTCGTCCCCCGCCGCGCGCAGCGCCACGGCCTCGTCCAGACCGGCCAGGAATCTCTCCACGAGCGTCGTCTTGCCGATGCCCGCCTCGCCCTCGATGATGAGCGCCTCGGGGTGTCCGGACGCCGCCGTGGCGAACGCGTCGTGAAGCGTGCGCAGCTCCGTTTCACGATCCACGAAGACGGCGGTCACGACCTCGGCCACGTCCGTCATTGTGACCCAGGGCCGCGGCGATGACGCTCCGCTTCCCGCCGGGATTCGCGTGGGGCACGGCGACCGCCGCTTACCAGATCGAGGGCGCGGTCCGCGAGGACGGCCGGGGCCGCTCGATCTGGGACACGTTCTGCGGCCGCGCGGGGGCGATCCTCAACGGCGACACCGGGGAGGTGGCGTGCGACCACTACCACCGCTACCGCGAGGACGTTGCCCTGCTCGGCTGGCTCGGTGCGCGCTCCTACCGGTTCTCGATCGCCTGGCCGCGGGTCATGCCGTCCGGCCGCGGCGCGGTCAACGAGGCCGGGCTCGACTTCTACAAGCGCCTGCTCGACGAGCTCGAGCGGCGGTCGGTCGAGCCGTGGATCACGCTCTATCACTGGGATCTTCCGCAGGAGCTGGAGGACCGCGGAGGCTGGCCGGTGCGCGACACCGCGCTGCGCTTCGCCGAGTATGCGGCCGCGGTGCACGAGCGGCTGCGCGATCGCGTGCGCCACTGGACGACGCTCAATGAGCCGTTCAACTCGGCGTTCACGGCCTACGCGTCGGGTGAGCATGCCCCGGGCGTCACCGATCCCGACGCCGCCGTCGCGGCCGGCCATCACCTGTTGCTCGCTCACGGCCTCGCGATCGCCCGGATGCGTGAGCAGGACCCGGCGGCGCAGCTCGGCATCACGCTCAACCTCTCGCCCTACGCGCCGGCCTCCGGCAGCGCGGCCGACCGCGATGCCGCGCGGCGGATGGACGCGCGCCAGAACCGGTTCTTCCTCGAGCCGATCCTGGACGGCCGCTACGGCTCCGACAACGTCGCCGAGCTCGCCCGGTTCGGTCTCGGCGACCGGATCGCCGGCGGCGACCTGGACGCGATCTCCGCTCCGCTGGACTTCCTCGGCGTCAACTACTACCGGCGGCTGGTGGTGCGCGCTCGCGCGCCGCTCGGCGAACCCACGCGCTTCGTGGGCTGCGACGACGTCGAGCTCGTCGACACGGGCCTGCCGCGATCGACGATGGGCTGGCCGATCGACCCCGAAGGGCTGTACGAGCTGCTGACCCGCCTCGCGCGCGACTTCTCGACGCCGCCGGTCTACGTCACCGAGAACGGCGTGTCCGGCGACCACCGCCTCGACGACCGTGACCGGATCGACTTCCTCGCGGCGCACCTGCGCGCCGCGCATCGCGCGATCGCCGACGGCGTCGACCTGCGCGGCTACTTCGTCTGGTCGCTGCTCGACAACTTCGAATGGGCGCTCGGCTACGACAAGCGCTTCGGCATCGTCCACGTCGACTACGCGACGCTCGAGCGGACGCCCAAGGCGAGCGCCCGCTGGTTTCGAGCTGTCGTCGCGCGCAACGGCGTCGAACAATGACGGTCGCCCTCTATGGCGTCGTGGTTGACAACGTGAACGTGAGCGTCTTGCCGTAGGAGCCGGTCCTGAGCGCCTGGTTGGCCGCGATGTGCTGGTGGAAGCCGATCGCGACCGCATCGTTGCTCACCGGCCCCGTCCATGACGCCTTCGACAGGGTCACTTGCAACGGCTCGGTCAGAGAGAACGCGCCGTTGGTCAGGTGACCGGGGTCCGAGTACGAGAGCGTGGCGTCGCCGGCAGTCGACGTGACGGTCGCCGTCGTGCTCGCGTCGTAGCTCTTGTCGACACCCGGAGTGAACGCGCCGAACGACGCCGGCGCTCCGAGCGTCAGCGACAGCGTCGCCGGGACGGTGCCGCCCACCGTCGTGTCGCTGCTCGTTCCGTGCACGAACGTGGCCTGGCCGTCGGCGACGTCGTACACCTGCGCGCCGCCCTGATAGCCGACGTAGTGGACCTGCGCAGTGCCGGAGGCCACGAATGTCTCGCCCGCAGCGGCGGCCGGTACCGAGACGCGCGCCGACGTGTTCGGCGGCACGGTCACGTCGAGCCGGCTGAGGAGCCCGTTGGCCGCCCGGGTCCAGCTCGAGGAGGCGACGCCCTTCGGCGTCGTGTACGTCCCTTCCGCGTGGCTGAGGTCGCCGACGAGGGCGGGCTTGATCACCAGGCTGCGGTAGGCGGTCGAGTCCGGCGCCTGCTCGATGCCGGCGAGCCCGTGCACGAACCACGACACGACCTCGCCGAGGAAGTGGTGGTCCTGCGAGCCCGTGCCCGAGAGCGACTCGGTGAGCGTCGTCTTGCCCGAGTTGACGAGGAACGCGTACCCGGGAGACGCCGGGTTGGTGACCATGGTGTAGATCACGTCGTCGCGGCCCGCGGCATGGAGCATCCGGAACAGCGGCCCGATCGCCACCGAACCCGTGCCGATCCGGTTGCCGAACGCGGACACCGACGCGACGAGGCTGTCCACCACCGCGTCGTGATACTGCGCCGGGACGAGTCCGGCGTCGAGCGCCACCGCATTGGACGCCTCGGTGTTGTTGGCGTACCACGCGTGGCCGGCGTCGTCGGTGTGCAGGTACTTGGCGTTGTACTCGGCCGCGAGGCCGGTCGCCAGCTGCGAGTACTTGTCCGCGTCGGCGGCCTTGCCGAGCAGGCCGGCGATCTTGGCCATCGCGTTCGCGCCGCGGTAGTAGCCGTAGTCGATCACCGCCTGCGCCGTCGTGCTCTGCGCGGCCGACCAGTCGCCCAGCCCGCGGATGTTGCCGTTGTTGGCCGCCTTGGTGGTGGCCTCCCAGTCGAGCCATTTGACCATCGCGTCGTAGTTGGCGCGCATCGCCGCCGTGTCGCCGTACGCCTGGTAGAGGTTCCACGGGATCATGATCACGGCGCCGCCCCAGTTGGGCTCGTCCAGGAACCACGTGCCGCCGGTGCTCGGCGGGACGAAGTGATACTCCGGGGCGATGTTGGCGATCATGCCCGGGAACTGCCCGTTCGCGGGCACCGGGCGCTGTGCGGTGCGCATGTTGTTGACGAGCTGGCCCTCGTAGGCCTGCATGTCGAACAGCGTCAGCTCGGTGTCGATGTTGTGCAGGTTGTCGCCGGTGTACGGGCCCTTCTCGCGGTCCGGGCAGTCGGTCAGCACCGACTGCATGTTGTTCTCCAGCGCCTGCTTGGAGATCGCGTAGATCTGATCGAGCAGGTCGCTCGAGCTGTCGAAGCTCGCGGTCTCGCGGTTGGAGGCGTGCGTGACCAGCACCGTGACGGTGTCGGCCGCCGGCGCCGACGCGAGGCCGGTCACCTGCAGGTAGCGGAAGCCGTTGTAGGTGAACTGCGAGTGCCACGTCTCGGTGCCGCTGCCGGAGAGCGTGTAGCGGTAGAGGATCTGGCTCGTCGCGGAGGCCGAGGTGGAGCCGATGTTGATCGTGCCGTCGGCGTTGGCGACCTCGGCGGGGATCAGCGTGACCGTGCTCCCGGCGGGCCCGGAGACGCTGACCTCCGGCAGGCCGGACAGGTTCTTGCCGAAGTCGAGCACGTAGGTCGGGCCGGGAGCGCTGGTGACGGCGGCGCCGGCCGCGTGCGCCGCGCCGACGGCCGAGGCGAGCGTGACGCCGGTGCCGGTGGCGCGCGCGGATGCTCCCAGCGCGTGTGCCGACGTCAGCGGCGTGGAAAGCGTGAGGCCGGTTCCCGCCCTGCTCTGGTCGCGGATCGCGGCGCCGCTCGGCTGCGCCTGCGACAGCGCCGGCGCGATCCCGATGCCGGTGCCGTTGGCCCCTGCGGTGCCGACCGAGGCGATCGTGACCGTGTCCTGGTTGGCGACCGTGAGCGTGTCCCCGACGGCGAGGTTCGCCACCGACGCGACCTTCAGGTTGGTCGCGCCCGCGGCGGCGGCCGCCGAGAGCGTCGTGGCCGTGCCCGCGGTGCCCACCGCGCTGACCACTACCACCTCGTTCTCGATCACCGCGCGCTGGCCGGCGACGAAGCCGGTGACGCTGCCGACCTTGACGTTCGTGTCACCTGCGGCGGCGGGCGAGAACAGCGTCGTGGCCGCGCCGGCGCCCGTACCGACGCCGGCGACCTGCCGCGCCTCGCCGTCGACGGTGAGCGTGTCTCCGGGGTTCAGCCCGCTCACCGACGCGAGCTTGACGTTCGTGTCGCCGGCGCTCGCCGGAGCGACCAGCGTGGTGTTCAGCGCCGCGCGCGTGATCTGCTGGATCGCGACCGGGTGGGCCTCGCGCGCGACGGTCACCGGCGGCCGCTGATCGGCGATCAGCGGCGTGGTGTCCGTCGGCGTCGTGGTCGGCGTCAGCGTCACGAGCGACGCGTCACGCCAGCCCGGGCCGCTCAGGGTCGTCGCGGCCGTCCAGTCGGTCGGCTGGCGGCGCGCGTCGTAGTCCTCGCCCGACCACCAGCTCGAGAACGTCGTCGGGCCGAGCTGGGTCTTCCAGCTCGTATCCGTGCCGATCGTCTGCTTGGAGCCGTCCGTGTAGGTGATCTCGAGCTGCGCGATCGCCTTCGGAGCGCCGTAGACCGGCGCGGGGTTGTTCTGGAAGAAGTAGCGACCCGCCGTGCGGACGCGTTGATAGGCGCCGCTGCCGGTCTCGACGCCGAGCAGATTGGCGCCCTGGCGCAGCAGCTGCGTGACGTCATACGTGCGGTAGTCGACCTCGGCGAAGTACGACGTCTGCCCCGGCTCCAGGACGGCGTCGCCGACGGGCCGGCCGTTGAGCTTCGCGGCGTACTGCCCGAGTCCGGTCATGTAGAGGCGGGCCTTCGCGACCTGGCGGGAGAGATCGAACGGCTTGGCGAAGATCGGCAGCGGATTCGGCACATCGGCGGTCGCGTACGTGTAGTCGGGGTTCTCGATCCACTTCGCCGACCAGTCGCGGTTGTCGAGCAGCCCCATCTCCCACGTGGCGGTGGCGCTCCAGTCGCCGGCCGCGCCGCTGCCGTCCCACACGCGCACGTCCCAGACGACGGCCTGCTGGGACTTCAGCGGAGCTCCCGCATAGGCGACATTGCTCGAGCTGCTCGACGTCACCTTGCCGGAGTCCCACAGATCCGGCTGGTCGAGCTGCGCCGCGCTGGACGCGACCCGGATCTGGTAGGCCGACTGCTGCCCGGCCGACAGCCGCCAGCTGAGCGCCGGCGTCGCATCGCCCAGGCCGATCGGGTTCGTCTGCGTATCCACGCGCAGCGCCGTCGCCGACACGCCGCTGCCCGCGGGCCCCGCCGGCGCGCTCGCCGCGCCCACGAGCAGCAGCGCGCCCACGAGCAGCAGCGTGCCGCCTGCCGCAATCGCGGCGAGCCTCGTCCTGACCCTCGCAGACATGCCTCTCCTCCTGTGGACCCCTGGCTGGTCCTCTGATGGTTGGTCCTGCGATTGTTCGGGCTAAGCCGAAACGAATCGACCGCTAACGATCAAGATCGAACCTTACGGCTCGATGCGCGGGTTCGCGCCCGGGAAAACCCCTGGGCGCATGCCACTCGCGTAGCCTGCAGGGAGATGGCCGTGCTCGTGATCGGCACGCTGGACACCAAGGGCGAGGAGCTGGCCTTCCTGCGCGCGCGGCTGCAGCAGGCGGGCGTGGAGGTTCTGTTGGTCGACGCCGGCACTGGCGGTCCGCCGCGCGGCGCCGACCCGGACTTCGAGCTCGGGGGCGAGTTCGCGGATCGCGGCGAGGCGGTTGCCGCCATGGCGAAGGCCGCCGCCGAGCTCGCGGCGCGCCTGCACGCCGAAGGCCGTGTGGACGGCGTGCTCGGCGCCGGCGGCTCCGGGAACACGGCCATCGTCACCGCCGCGATGCGCGCGCTGCCGATCGGCGTTCCGAAGCTGATGGTCTCGACGATGGCGGCCGGTGATACGCGTGACTACGTCGGCGGCAGCGACGTGACGCTGATGGCATCGGTCACCGACGTGGCGGGCCTGAATTCGATCTCGGCCCGCATCCTGGCGAATGCGGCGGCGGCGATGGCGGGGATGGTGAACATGCCGCCGGTCGAGCGGCGCGATGAGCGGCCGCTGATCGGCGCGACGATGTTCGGCGTCACGACGCCGTGCGTCGACCGCGCGCGCGAGCTGCTCGAGGCGCGCGGTTACGAGGTGCTCGTGTTCCATGCGACCGGCACCGGCGGGCGCGCGATGGAGTCGCTCGCCGAGAGCGGCCTGCTGCGCGGCGTGCTCGACGTGACGACCACCGAGCTGTGTGACGATCTGGTCGGGGGCGTGCTCTCGGCGGGACCCGGGCGGCTCGAGGCCGCGGGCCGCGCCGGCCTCCCGCAGGTCGTATCGGTCGGGGCGCTGGACATGGTCAACTTCGGCGCGCGCGACACGGTTCCGCCGCGCTTCGAGGACCGCAACCTCTATGTCCACAATCCGTCCGTGACGCTGATGCGCACGACGCCCGACGAGTGCCGCGAGCTCGGTCGCCGGATTGCCGCGAAGCTCTCCGCCGCGCAGGGGCCGACGGTGCTGTTCCTGCCGCTGCGGGGCGTGTCGCTGATCGACGCGGACGGGCAGCCGTTCCACGACCCCGAAGCGGACGCGGCGCTGTTCGACGCGCTGCGTGCGGGAGCGGGCGAGCGTGTCGAGGTGATCGAGATGGACTGCAACATCAATGACGCCGCCTTCGCCGAGGCGATGGCCGCGAGACTCGACGAGCTGTTGCGATGACCGGCGACGAAGCCCGGGCGCGGCTGCGCGCGACCCTCGCCGGGGGCGGTCTGATCATCGGCGCGGGCGCGGGCACCGGCCTGTCGGCCAAGTGCGCCCAGGACGGCGGCGCCGACCTGATCATCATCTACAACTCGGGGCGCTATCGGATGGCGGGCCGCGGTTCGCTGGCCGGTCTGATGCCGTACGGCGACGCCAACGCGATCGTCCTGGACATGGCGCGCGAGGTGCTGCCGGTCGCCCGCGACACGCCGGTCCTGGCGGGCGTCTGCGGCACGGACCCGTTCCGCCTGATGGACCGGTTCGTGCGCGAGGTGCGCGACGCAGGGTTCGCGGGCGTGCAGAACTTTCCGACCGTCGGGCTGATCGACGGCACGTTTCGCGCGAACCTCGAGGAGACCGGCATGAGCTACGCGCTCGAGGTCGACATGATCCGCGAGGCCGTCTCGCTGGGGCTCCTGACGGCGCCCTACGTCTTCGACCCAGGCCAAGCGGCGGCCATGGCGGCCGCGGGCGCCGACGTGCTCGTCCCGCACATGGGCCTGACCACCAAGGGCACGATCGGCGCGCAGACCGCGAAGACGCTCGACGACTGCGTCGTCGAGATCCAGGCGATGCGCGACGCCGCCGTGGCCGAGAACCCCGATGTGATCGTGCTCTGTCACGGCGGGCCGATCGCCGAGCCCGAGGACGCCGCCTACGTGCTCGACCGCACCGAGGGCGTGGCCGGGTTCTTCGGCGCGTCGAGCATGGAACGTCTGCCGACCGAGATCGCGATGACCGAGAACATGCGCCGCTTCAAAGCGCTCGCCGAGAGGAGCTGAACCGTGCCGTCCACGCTGGTCGATCCGAACGCGCTGCCCACGATGACGTTCGACTGGGGCGTCATCAAGCCGCTCGTCGCGGGCGATTCGCCGACGGTCAGCCTGATGCACGTCGTACTGCTCCCCGGCCACGGACACGAGCGCCACAACCACCCGGACGCCGACGAGATCCTCTACGTGCTCAGCGGAACCGGCGAGCAGATGGTCGACGACGCGCAGACCTTTCCCATCCACGCCGGCCACACCGTGTGGATCCCGCAGGGCGCGTTCCACTGGACGCTCAACACCGGCTGGGAGCCGATGGCGCTTCTCGCCATCTACGCGCCCGCCGGCGCCGAGGAGGTCCTCAGGACGCTGCCCGACTACCGCGAAGTTCCGTCCGGCCAGGCGCCGCCGCTCGCGCGCGGCGCCTGACCTCGCGGCCGCCCTACGGCGTCGTGGTCGAGAGCGTGAACGTCAGCGTCCTGGTGTAGGTGCCCGTGCGCAGCGCGTCGTTGGCATTGATGTGTTGCGTGAACCCGATCGACACGGCGTCGTTGGACACCGGACCCGTCCACGACGCGTTCGACAACGTCACCTGCAGCGGCTCCGGCAACGAGAACGCCCCGTTGGTCAGATGACCGGGGTCCGAGAACGACAGCGCCGCGTCGCCGGCCGTCGAGATCACGTTCGCCGTCGTCTGCGCCGTGTAGTCCCTCGCCACGCCCGGGGTGAACGCGCCGAATGACGCCGGCGCACCGAGGCTGAGCGACAGCGTCGCCGGGACCGTGCCGCCGACCGTCCCGTCCTGCGAGGTCGACGCGTAGACGACGGCCTGCCCGTACGGCACGACCCGCACCGGTCCCACCAGGCCCTGCGTCAACGACTGGCCGCGGGCGTTGCCGAGCAGCGTCGCGGCCCGGACGACGATCTGGTTCACCCCCGGCTTGAGCTGCGCGCCGATGTCGATCCGGCTCGGGTCGATCTGGTCGGGATACGGGACTTCGGTGCCGTTGACGATGACCGCGTAGTCGATGTCCGGGACGCTGCCGAGGTCGAGGTAGGCGCCGGTGCCGCCGGTCCACGCCGGCCCGACGTCCACGCTCGTGCTGTAGGTCCCGATCCCCGCCCGGCTGACGAGATCGGGGATCTGCCGCCAATTCGGCAGCGTGTCGCCCGCGAGCGTGTACGGTCCTCGCGGCACCTTTGCGACGTCGTTGAGCGTCAGCCCTCGCTCATACGAGACGACGTTGAGGCTCCAGTCGCGCAGCGTGATCGGAGCCGGGACCGTGGGAATCGCGGTGCTCACTACGCGCCCGTCGCTCAGCGTCGTGCTGAAGGTCCCGGGCGAGGTCGAGCGGATGGCGATGTCTCCCGCGCCGTCGAAGAGCGCGCCGCTCGCCGTCGTCGACGTCGCGGAGATCTGCCGCTGCTTGGCCTTCGGGACGTCGTTGCCGGCGGTGATCGCGACGATCGCCGCGTCGCCGCTCGCCACGGAGAGGCTCAGCTCCACGCCGCCCGCGACGCGCTGATACTGCGCGATCGGCGTGATCTTCCCCGTGTACGCGTCGAGCTGGTACGGGAGTCCGCTGCCGGTGAGCGTCATCTCCGTGTTCGCTCGCGCGGCACCCTCGTTGTAGAAGAAGTAGTAGTTGGTGTCGTCGGTCTCGCGGCGCGTGCTGATCAGCGTCGAAGCTGCCGCAAAGTCGGTTGCCGGCCGTACGCCGGCGGCGCGCAGCGCGGCGGGGAGGTCGGCCTGCGTGGCGACCTGCGCGACGTTCGGCTTGGCGAGCATGCGGGAGATGAGCGTCGCGAGCTCCGCGTCCTGGTCCGGGTGGTTGCCGAGCGTGCGCGACGGCGGCGGGCCGACGAAGAAGATCGGCAGCCCGGCGTCGGCCCACTCGGCCATCCGGCGTGCGGAGGCCAGGTCCATCATCCCCGTGTAGTTGTTGACGTTCGGCGTGCTGTCGACGACGAACGCCTTGAACTGCTCGCCATCGGGGTCGAGCCGGCCGTCGCGGACCGTGGCGGGGCCCGACGTCACCATCGTCTTGTTCATGAAGCCGTAGCGGTAGCCCGCGTGCTCGATCGCGAGGTCGGCGACGTAGCGGTCCGCGGTCTGCCCGGCCGCGCTGTGTCCCTTGCCCTCGTGGTAGATCGCGATGTCGCTGCGCTGCGTGCCGGTGCGCAGGATCGTCTGTGCCCGGCCGACGTACTCGTTGATGCGCTTGTCGTCGCTCGAGCCCCACGTCGGGTTCTCGGGGCCATAGTCGTCGGACACGCCGTAGTTGAAGCCGCCCCATCCGGGCCACGACGTCGCGAGCTTGGGCGCCTTGTGGCTCCAGCCGTGGTAGACGATCTGATTGACCCCGGCCGCGAACTGATGGTTCATGTGCGACAGGAGCACCTGGCGCGGGTAGCCGAGCGCCGGCCGCTCGGCGCAGCACTCGGTCGAGACGATCTTCTTGCCGCCCAGCTCGACCGCGGTGGACATCGCGCGCCACACGTCAGTGCCCCGGGTCTGGAGGAAGTTGAGGTCGAACTCCGATTCGAACGAGTGATCCTCTCCCTCCGCGATGTCCTGCCGCCCCCACAGATCCATCACGTCGAGCGGGCTCGGGCCCCAGGAGCTGTACGCCTGCCCGCGCAACGTCAGCCCGAGGCTGTGGGCCCAGGCCTGCGCGGGGAGCATGTGGTAGTCGCGCAGCAGGTCGCTGAGCGTCTGGTTGTAGTCCTCGCGCACGCGTGCGCCGAGGTCGCCCTCGAACTCGAAGGCGGGCGTCGTGACGGCAACGACCGGGAGGTACGGGACGAGCGAGTACCCGCGCCGCGCTTGGAACTCGGCGAGGAACCTCGGCGCCCAGTGGCGCACCTGCTGTCCGCTGCGGTTGAGCTCGAACGAGTCGAAGAACAGCGACCCGCCGTTGGCCGCCCACGCCGACTTCATCTCCGGCGTGAGGACCTTCGTCTCCCAGTAGTCCTTGAGCGCGTTCCAGCCGTCGATCGAGAAGTGGTCGAGCAGGTACGACGTCGTCGGCAGGCCTGCGCCGACGGTCTGGCCGGTGCCGTTCATCCAGGCGCCGATCACGACCCATTGATCGGCGCCCGCAGGCGCCGTGAAGCTCACCGTCGAGCCCTGGCTCGTGAGGTCCACGACCGAGCTCTGGTCGAGCACCGCCACCCCGTTGCCGCCGCACGTGGAGACGCAGCGGTACGCGAGCGTGGCGATCGGCTCGCGCCTGGTGACGCCGTTGGGAAGCGCGGCCGTGGGCACCGCACCGGTGTACTGTGCACCGGCGTTCACCCACGCGCGCCCGAACGTGATCTCCTTCGCCGATCCGGGCCCGTCCGGCGAGATCGTGTTGATGCTCGCCGACCAGCGCGGGGAGTAGATCTCGTCGACGCGCAGCCCGCGCGAGCTTCCCGCCTGGATCAGCTCGGTGACGCGCTGCGTCCACAGCGGCGTCCCGAAGCTCTCGGTCGTCGTGTAGTTCGGGTCCGTCGTGGCGTTCTGGGTCGAGAACGTCGACGCCTCCAGACCGCCGGCGCCGTTGGCCGCCATCTCGTCGAGCTCGGAGTTGAACGTCGCCGGGTCCATCGAGCCGCCGCCGTTCCAGAACCGGTAGAGCGGAAGCTGTGATCGCGCCGGCGCCGCGAACGCGCCACTGATCGCGTCCGCGCGAGCCGGGGGTGCAGCAACCGCGACAATGCCGCAGGCCACCATCACGCCGGCCACGGTCGCCGTCCCTCTCCTGATCATCCCGTCTCTCCTCTCCTCCCGACGACCCTTACTGACGGATCACGAGCGAATCGGCGACCTGGCACGCACGATCCAACCCCGATCGATCACAAACGCGTTCTACCGGCTTCCAGCCGCGGTTCGCGCCCGTGCAAACCCCTAGAAGCGTCCGCGACCTGACGCCGGCCGATCGCTTTTCGATTCGCGGCGATCGTGACCTGGGCGCGGCGGAGGCGGAAGACTCGCCTTTCGGCCGACGACGGACGCCGGGCCGGCGGCGAAAATCGCGCGGGATGCGCACGTGGAGCCGTTTCGCCGCCGTCGCCGTGGCCGTGGCCGTGGTCGCCGGCGGCGCGCAGGCGGCCATCCGGACCGGCGGGCCGGCTTGCCGGGCCGACGTCCGCTGCGAGACGGGGCGTCTGCAGGACGGCGCCGCGTGGAGAATCGAGGTGCCGCGGCGCTGGAACGGAAGGTTGCTCGTGTTCAGCCACGGCTACGTTGCGCCCGGCGCGCCGAACCTGCCGGCCGCGACCGCGATCGACGCCGTCGTCGGCGACCATCTGCTGGCGCGCGGCTTCGCGCTCGCCGCGTCGTCGTACGCCTCCGTCGGCTGGGCGGTCGCGGACGCGTTCGCCGACCAGGAGGCGGTGCTGCGGCGCTTCCGGCGCGAGTTCGGCGCGCCCCGGGCGACGATCGCGTGGGGCGACTCGATGGGCGGACTGATCACCGCGGGGCTGCTGCGGCGGCACCCGCGCGAGTTCGCCGGCGGCCTCGCGATGTGCGGCGTCCTCGGCGGCGCGGTCGCGTTCTGGAACACGAGCCTCGACCTCGCGGTCGCGTTCAAGACGCTGATGGGGCGCGACCCCGATCGAGCGGTCGCGCGGCCGGCGTCGCGGCTCGTGCTCACCGGCATCCGGGATCCGCTCGCGAACGTCGCCGCCGCCCGCGCGGCGCTGACCGCGGCGCAGCGAACGCCCGCCGGCCGCGCCCGGATCGCGCTGGCCGCGGCGCTGATCGACCTCCCCGGCGGCACCGCCGCGGGCTGGGAGCGAGCGCAGTTCCACGCGCTGCGCACGCAACTCGCGTTCGCGTTCGGCTATCGCGCGGAGCTCGAGCGGCGCGCGGGCGGGAATCCCTCCTGGAACGCCGGTGTCGACTACGGCGCTCAGCTCGACCGCTCCGCCGACCGCGGCGAGGTCCGCGCGCTCTACCGGTCGGCGGGCGTGGACCTGCGCGCCGACCTCGCCGCGCTCGCCGCCGCGCCTCGCCTCCACCCGCGGTCCCGCGCGGCCGCGTACCTGGAGCGCAACGTCGTCCTCGACGGCGAGCTGGAGGTACCGCTGGTGACACTCCACACGACGGCGGACTGGATCGTGCCCGACCAGCACGAGCAGGCCTTCGCCGCGACGGTGGGCTCCACCGGACGCGGCGCGCTGCTGCGCCGGCTGTTCGTGCGCCGTGCCGGGCACTGCGCATTCACCGACGCCGAGATGCTCACCGCGCTGCAGGTGCTGCTCGCGCGCATCGACGGCGGGAGCTGGCCCGACACTCTGGCCCCGGCCGCGCTCAATGCCGCCGCCCGGCGCCTCGGACCCGCTTATGCCGGCTTCGCCTCGGGGCGGGCGGTGGCGTTCAAGGCGCCGCCCGCATTCGCCGCCGCGACGCCGTCGCCGTTGCTGCGGCCGTTCGTCTTGCCGCCGGCGCGCTCCAGGTCTGCGGGGCGTCGCCCCGAGCCCCAGCGGGCTGCCGAAGGATCCGTGCCGGCGCGCGCTTACAGTGCGTACCGCATGATCGCGGCGAGCGGCTCGCCGCCGGGCACCTCGGGCCGGCGCACTGCAAGCACGCGACCGCCCGCGAGCAGCACGCGCCTGGCGATCTCGTCTACGACGCCGTAGCTGGATGCGTCGTCGGACGCGAGCGTCACCGCGCCGCTCTCCTCGTCGACGTAGCCGGGCATCTTCTCGTCGATGTCGACGAGCAGCGTGTCGACCGCGCCGAACGTCGCGGCGCGCGCGATCGTGGCGAGATCCGTAGACGCGCGATCGTGGGAGAAGCGCAGCTCGAAGCGATCTCTCAGCTCCGCCAACTCGCGCGCGTTGACCTCGTCGAGGACCGCCCGCGCCGCGGCCGCCAGCTCGCCATCCGTCGCGCCCTCGGGGCTGCCGGAGATGCCCGGCTCGACGAGGTGGGGATAGCTGTTCAGCGAGCGGTAGATGGAGCCCAGCGGCTCGGTCGCTGCGAGGACGAGCGGCAGCTCGAGGCCGGTGAGCACCCCGCGCAGCGCCTGATCGACCTTGCGCGCGAACTGGCGCAGCCTGACCTTTTGGCCCTCGGAGCCCTGCCTCGCGGGTGTTGCTCGCCTTCCGGCGCGAACCGCGCGTCAACCGCGGTTGTCAACCATGCGCCGAGACCATCACGGACGTTTTGCCTGCTACGACGCCAAATCTGCTGAAACGGCTCGAAACTTGTTGGCGACTTTTGTCGGGTCGGGCGTTAGTTCGGGGTATTGGCCGGCACGCCAGGGGACGGTGTGAGGTGTCGATGGGGGCGTGTGGGCCGGGAGTGACCCGCCGTCGCCAAGAGGGAGATGGGTCAATGCGCACGACTCTCTGCTTGACGGGTGCGTTCTTGTTGTTGAGCTTGGCGGCTGCGCCGGCAAGCTTCGCCGCGGGCTCCGGTCGGTCAGAACCGATCCGGGCGCTCGTCTATCACGAGACGACCGGGTTCCGGCACGCGTCGATCCCGTACGCCATCGAGCAGATCACGGCGTGGGGCAGCCGCCACGGTATCCAGGTCACTGCCGATCAGACGTCGAACCGGTTCACCGATGCGGGACTCGCGCCGTTCGACGTCGTCGTGTGGCTGAGCACCGTCGGCGGCGTACGCGGTGACGCGCCGTTGCTGACCGATGCCGAATGGGCGGCTTTCCAGCGCTACATGGAGCGCGGGGGCGGCTACGCGGGCATCCATGCCGCATCGGATTGCTGTGACGAGTCGGTCTGGTACGGGGAGTTGCTCGGCAATCAGGCCCGCTTCGCGAACCACCCCGGAGGCCTAGGCGGCTCGCCCGGCTGCTTGGGCGACTTCGCGGGCGACCCGGATGTCGTCCGCCACACGGGCTCGTGTTTTCAGGCCACGATCGTCACCGAGGACGGGCGGCATCCCACCACCGAGGATCTCCCGAAGCGCTGGGCGGTCTCGGATGAGCTCTACAACTTCAAGGCAAATCCACGCAGCACGGTCCACGTGCTGCAGACGCTCGACGAGAGCTCGTACAACTTCCAGCCGCATCCGTTCATCCGGGACTGGGGCACGCTGATGGGGCCGGACCATCCGATCACGTGGTGCCAGGTCTACGACGGGGGTCGCGTGTGGTACACGGGCATCGGCCACGACGCCGCCGCCTACGCCAACGCGGACTCGATGGACATGATCGGCAAGGGGATCAGCTGGGCCGGTGGGCGCTGGGATCTGAAGGGCTGCGACAGAGACGGCTGACGCGAAGCGTCGCCTACTACGCCATTCAAACGTTGTGAGTACCCGGACGCGGGAGGGTTCTTGTGGGGATGACAGTCAAATGGCCGTGCGTGCTGGTTGCCGCGGGCTCGCTGCTTGGCTTGCCGTCGGCAGCGGCCGCGCAGAGCGGTCCGCCGCCGGACTCGAGCTTTCAAAAGGTGACGCTCAACCCGCATCCGGGTGAGCCGATGGGCCTCGCCGTGCTGCCCGGCGGCAAGGTGCTCTATACCGCGCGCCCCGGTCAGGTGCGCCTGAACGACCCGGCGACAGGCTTGAACACGATCGCCGCCGACCTCCACCCGTACCAGCACGACGAGGAGGGAGTCCAGAGCATCGCGGTCGACCCGAACTTCCAGATGAACAAGTGGGTCTACCTGTACTACTCGCCGGTGCTCAACACTCCGGTCGACGACCCGGTCACGCCGGTCAACGAAGGTGACGCGCCCGAGTTCGGCACGGCCGCCGACTTTGCGCCCTACAACGGTTACATCCAGCTCTCGCGGTTCAAGTTCCGCGACAACAAGGTCGACCTCGCCACAGAGCAGAAGATCCTCCAGGTGAACGTCAACCGAGGCATCTGCTGCCACGTCGGGGGTCACATCGACTTCGACAATCAGGGCAACCTGTACCTGTCGACCGGCGACGACACGAACCCGTTCGAGTCAGACGGATTCGACCCGATCGACGAGCGGGCGAACCGCAACCCGGCTTTCGACGCCCAGCGCTCGGCGGCCAACACCAACGACCTGCGCGGCAAGGTGCTGCGGATCCACGTGCAGGACGACGGCTCCTACACGATTCCGCCCGGCAACCTGTTCCCGCAGGGCACGCCCATGTCGCGGCCCGAGATCTACCTGATGGGCCTGCGCAACCCGTTCCGCATCGCGGTCAACCGCCAGAACAACGACCTCTATGTCGCCGACTACTCGCCCGACTCTCCCACAGCGAACCCGCTGCGCGGGCCGGCGGGCACAGGCAAGTGGTTCATCGCACGCGAGGCCGGCAACTACGGCTGGCCCTACTGCGCGACCGACCAGCTCCCGTACATCGACTACGACTTCGCGACCGGAGAATCGGGCGCTGCGTTCGACTGCGCCCATCCGGTGAACGACTCCCCGCACAACACGGGGCTGCGCGAGCTGCCGCCGGTCAAGCACCCGGACGTCTGGTATTCCTACGCGCTGTCGCCGGAGTTCCCGCAGCTCGGCACGGGCGGCGTCGGTCCGATGGCGGGTCCCGCGTATCACTTCGACGCGCGGCTCCAGTCGCCGACGAAATGGCCGGACTACTACGACGGCCAGCCGCTCTTCTACGAGTGGACGCGGGACTACATCAAGGAGTTCCGCCTGAACCCGAGCGGCGGGCTGGCCGACATCCGGCCCGTCCTGGGATCGTTCGCGTTCGACAACCCGATGGACATGCAGTTCGGTCCCGACGGCTCGCTCTACACGCTCGAGTACGGCGACGGGTTCTTCAGCGAGAACCCCGAGGCGCAGCTGGCGCGCACCGACTTCGTCCGCGGCGGGCGCTCGCCCGTGCCCACCGTCTCTGCGACTCCGACGGCGGGGCAGCCGCCGCTGGCGGTCACCTTCTCGAGCGCGGGAACGAGCGATCCCGACGGCGACTCGCTGAAGTACCAGTGGGACTTCGACGACGACGGCAAGTTCGACTCGACCAAGGCGAACCCGACCTTCACCTACAAGCAGCGGGGCGTCTACGACGCGACGCTCAAGGTGACCGACCCGAGCGGCCGCTGGGCGTCCACGTCGGTACGGATCCTGGTGGGCAACCAGGCGCCGGTCGTGCACCTCTCCACGACCCCCGCCCCAGGCCAGCCGTTCCACTTCGGCGACACGGTGACGTTCCACGTCACGGTCACCGACGACCAGCCCGTCGACTGCTCCAAGGTGCTGGTCCACTACATCCTCGGGCATGACACACACGGTCACCCGCTGTCGGACACGACGGGCTGTGACGGCTCGTTCACGACGTCGGCCGCAGGGCACGACCCATCGCAGGACAACATCACGGCCGTGTTCGTCGCCGAGTACACCGATTCGCCGACGAGCCCGAACGACCAGCCGTTGAGTGACAGCGACCAAGTGGTCCTGACACAGACGCCGTAGGCATCTCCAGGGGCGCCGCCGTCCCGGCGGCGCCCCTTGAACCCTTCGCCGCTAAGGAGGAGAACACGATGGATGGACAACCCAAGCTCACGCGCCGCGGGTTGATCGGCGCGGCGGCCGCGACGGCCGGCGCGACGACGCTGGGGCCGTTCAGCTCAGTCGCCGCCGCGCAAGGCGGGGCGCTGTTGCCTCGCGATCGCATCGGAATCCAGCTCTACACAATTCGCGACCAGGTGAACGCGCTCGGCTTCGAAGCGGTGTTCGCACGGCTGGCCCAGATCGGCTACAACAAGGTCGAGTTCGCCGGTTACTCCGCTCAGGGCCGCAGGTGGAGCAACGCCGAGCTTCGCAGCCTGCTCGCGAAGTACGGATTGCGGGCGATCGGCAGCCATGTCGGCTACACCGGCAGCTACTCGTTCACCTCGTCGCTCAACCAGGTGCTGACCGACGCCGTGGAGATCGGCATGCCGTACGTCGGTACCGCCAGCAGCCCCGCCGAGCGCTACGGCCAGAGCGTCGACGGCTACCAGCGCGCGGCCAAGGACTTCAACCACTTCGGCACCGTCGCCCGGTCACGGGGATTGAAGTTCTACCAGCACAATCACTTCAGCGAGTTCGAGGTCCAGAACGGCACGCGGCTCTTCGACGTGCTCGTGGACAACACCGATCCGGCGCTTGTCTTCTTCGAGCAGGACATCTTCTGGGCGCATGTCGGCCAGAGCGATTTCCCGGGCTTCAAGCCACACGAGTACCCGTGGAACATGCCCGAGCGATTCCCGCTCTTTCACGTGAAGGACGGGATTCGCGACGGTGGCCCGCACGAGGGCTGGACCATGACCGACGTCGGTGCCGGCGACATCGCGTTCGAGCCGTACTTCTGTGGGCTCAATCCGCTCAATCACCAGTTCCTCATGGAGAACGACGACGCCGCCCAAGCGGTCGGCGGCTCGTTCGCCGACGCCGAGCGCAGCTACGACTACATGGTGAGTTTGCGCGAGCGGCACGCGTAATCGACGTGACGGGCTGCCGCTCCGCGCAACGAGAGGGCGTCTCGATGGAGCATCGGCCGCTATCGTCGCGCCCGCTCGGGAAACCAGTGGGAGGCGATCCGCAGATGGCGCGATCAGTGAAGGTGGCGGCGTTGGTGGTCGTCGGGCTGGGAGCGGTCGCCCCGAGCGCCCGCGCGGCCTGGAAGCCGTTCGCCTCGGGCGCGATGAACATCTCCGACCAGGTCAGCCTCGCGCGCACGAGTGACGGCGTCCTGCACGTCGGCTGGTTTCACGCCGGCTACGACGTCTTCCAGACGCCTGTGAGCCCGTCCGGCGCCGTCGGCGCGGCGGTGACGATCGCCGGCGGTTGGGCCAGCATCGGCAATCCGGTGCTTGTGGCCCAGGGCAACGGGCTCACCGCGTTCTGGCCCGGCTCGCCGACGCTGGTCACCGGCAATCCTCAGTCCGGCATCGACATGGCCTCGAGCGGCGACGGGGGGAAGACCTGGACGCTCAGCCCCAGGGCGGTCAGCTCCGACGGCTTTGCCAGCTCGCCCGCCGCGGTGGTCGCCGGGGGCACCTTCCTACAGGCGTTCTTGGCGGGTAGCCAGACCGTCGTCCATTCCGGCGTGGACCCGGCGGTGCCCGCCGCCGGCGGCTACGGCGGCGGCACCAACCAAGCGCTGGCGGCGTCGGCGACGGGTCAGGCGATGGTCGCCTGGTGCACCACCGGCGGCGTCTTCGTCGAACCCGTGACCGCGGCGACCGGGGCGCCCGCCGGTCCGGCCAAGAACCTGCCGGCAACCGGGTACTGCGACGCCGCGGCGCGCACCCAGCTCGTCGCTCGCCCGCACGGCGGCTTCGTCGTCGCCGCGCCCGACGCGACGCGGCGCAAAGTGCTCGTGTGGCCGGTCGGCGCCTCGGCGGCGGCCACGCTCGCCGGCGGCAGCTCGTTCAAGCAGCAGGTCGCGATGGCGGCCGCCCGCGACGGCCGGCTGTGGGCCGGCTGGGAAGACTCCGATACCGGCAAGGCCGTGTTCCGCCGCTCCAACCCGAGCGCGACGAAGTGGGGGGCGCCGGTGCCGGTGAAGCTGCCGTCCGGGACCCTCTTCCAGCTCAACCTCGACGCGAGCCTGGACCGCGTCGACGCGGTCATCCGCACCCAGAGCGACGCCGGCACCGTCGTCCTGGCCACAGACCAGATCCGTCCAGGGCTCACCCTCGTGGCCTCCGGTGGCAAGAAGCAGTCCTTCCGCGTGCTCGACGCGGGCGACCCGGTCGCCCGAGCGAAGGTCAAGGTCGCGGGCAGGTCGCTGACCACCGACGGGAAGGGCCGCGTCACCACCCACCTCACGCCCGGACAGTACGTCGCGACCGCATCGAAGGCCGGCTACGTGCGCGCCACCGCCCGGGTGCGGGCGCGCTAGGACGTTGAGGAAGATGAAGCCCTGCGAGGAGAAGATCCGTTACCGCACCGCCGCCGGCGCCCGGTGGTCGTTGTGGGGCATCTGGCTCGACCGCTACCTGCGAGGGCGCCGGCGCCGCCGCGAGCGGCGCGCGTACGCGTGCCCGCATTGCGGCGGCTGGCACCTCACGTCGCAGCCCAAGCGGCACCGATGACCCGACGCGTCGACGCGGCCCAACCCCGCCCGGCGAGCACGCTCAGGTCAGTGGAGGGCGGGTCGGTAGATGAGCTCTTGGATGTGACCGTCGAACGTCCGGTTCTCGACCAGCTCGAGGTCGAAGTCGGCCGCTCGGTGGAAGATCGGTTCTGTCCCGGTCTGACCGGTGATGACAGGGAAGAGCGTCACCTGCACGAAGTCGACGAGGCCGGCGGCCATCAGCGCCCGGTTCAACGACAGGCTGCCGTGCGAGCGCAGCGGCACGTCGGACTCCTGCTTGAGCCGGGCGACGACGTCGACGGCGTCACCGCTCACGACGATCGCGTTCGGCCAGTCGAGGGGTTCTTCGAGCGTCGTCGACACCACGATCGCCGGCATGCTCCTCATCCGGTTGTTCACGGGGTCACCCGCGTCGGACTCCTCGCCGCTCGAGCCCAGCAATTGCGCGAACTGCCGATAGGTGTTGGCACCGAAGACCATGCGCTGCTCCGTGCCGTACAAGCCAAAGCGGTGCTCGAGCCACTCGGGGCCTTGCTTACCCCAGTAGCCGCCCCAGTCGCCGCCGCTGTAGGAGCCATAGCCGTCGAGGGTGGAAACGACGTCGAATGTGTACGTAGCGGTCATGTCGTCTCCTCAAGTGCGGTTCATCGGTGTGAGCGGATCCGTAGTCCGGTTCGGGTGTTGTCTGAGCCTGCTGGTCGGCGGCGCCGGGGCGCTGCTCATTCGCTGGGGAGGAAGCGGTCCAGCGCGGTGGCGACGAGGTCGGGCTGCTCGAGGGTCTGCATGTGCGGGGTTCCGGGGAGCTGCTCGAACGTCGAGCCGGGGATGCGCTCGTGGATGCCGGCCATGATCTCGGGCGTGGTCGAGGCGTCGAGCTCGCCGACGAGCACCAGCGTGGGCGCCGCGAAGTCAGCGAGTCTGCCTCTGACGTCGAGGCCCTTGAACGACCGCCATGCCGCGGCCCAATCGACGGCGGTGCCGTGCAGCACGCGCTCGCGCGCGTAGCGAACGCCCCACGGGTCGGTGGCCAGGGCCGCCGGGGTGAACCAGCGTGTCAGCGATGGCACCACCTGGGCCGCCATCCCGTCGACCTCGCCCGAGCGCGCCCGGGCCTCGAAGGTGGTGAACGGGTCGTCGGTCGTCGCCAGCAGCGCCAGCGACGCGAAGCGCTCTGGGTTGGCGACGGCCGCGGTCTGCGCGATCCCGCCGCCATAGGAGAGGCCGACGACGTGTGCGCGCTCGACCGCCAATGCATCGAGGACGCTCACGAGATCGGCGGCGGCGTCATCCATGGTGAACGGCACCGGCGAGCCCGCGGCGCTGCCGTGACCGCGGACGTCGTAGGCGAAGACCCGCCGCCCTTGGGCGAGGGCGGTCATCACCGCCTCCCACATCCGCCAGTCCAGGCCCAGGGCGTGGACGAGTACCACCGGCGGGCCGGCGCTGCCAACGTCGGCGACGACCGTCTCGTGATCGCGCAGCGCCACGCGGCGTAGCCGCGGGGGCAGCGGGAACCCGGCCCCTGACGCGACCTCGTCGACAATTGCCGCGGCGTTGAGAGCTCGAGGAAAGCCGGCGTACAACGCCACGTGCTCGCACAGCGCCAGCAGCTCAGACGGCGCAGCCCCGAGGCGCAGTGCCGCTCCCACGTGCGAGGCGAGCTGACGCTCGGCCGCGCCCGCGGCGGCAATGATCGCGATCGTCGCCAGCTCGCGCTGGACGCGGCCGAGCTCCGGGCGCGACAGGGGGCCGGCGAACGCGACGTCGATCACCGTCTCGTACAGCTGCGGAGCGCGGAGCCGTACCTGCGCGAGCGTCTCCTCGGGCGCGGCGCCCATCAGCGCCACGTACTCGCGAACGCCGCGGTCACCGGCGTGCTCATTCTGGGATCGCATGGCCTCGTGTTCCTCTCGCGATTCTCGTGGTCACCGGACCGCCGCAACGCGCCCGCTGTGAGCGGTGGCGACCGTGGTCGGTGCAGCGTTCGACACCAGCCACCCCCGGAAGACCCGGGTCAGTGTCGGGAGCACGATCCAGGTGAGCGCCGACACCATCAGCGTGCTCAGCAACAGCGTTCGCAGCGGCAGCGGCCACGACGCGATCGCCGGACCGAGCACGGCGAGGATCAGCGTGATCATGCCGTACGCGCCAAGCCAGGTGATCGCCGCGATCTTGTGGCGAGGCGGCGCGGGCTTTGGGGCGTTCGTGTGAGCGGACATCTGTGCCTCCGGTGGACTCGCCGTGTGCTGACAGCAACGGTGACGCCTTCGCGGCCATATGTCCAAGTTCTTGTTAGTCTGGTTGTAAGTCGTGATTCCTCTTACCATCTGAGTCTTCCAGCGTGATCACCTCGCGCCAGCTCGAGTACTTCCGCGCCGTCGCCCGCGAGCTGCACTTCACGCGGGCCGCCGCGTCGCTGCGCATCGCCCAGCCCGCGCTGTCTCAGCACATCCGCAAGCTCGAGCGCCAGCTCGGCCTGACGCTGTTCGAGCGCGACCGGCACCGCGTCGAGCTGACGCCCGCCGGCGCGGCACTGCTCGATCACGCCGAGCGGATCCTCGCCGACGTCGCCGCGGTCGAGGACGAGATGCGCGACTGGGCCGGCGGCATTCGCGGGCGCATCCGCGTAGGCACCGCCCGCGGCGTGGCGGCGCAGCTGGCCACCATGCTCGCCGGCTTCTGCGCCGCCCACCCGGCGATCGACGTCGATCTGCGGGAGGAGAACACCGACGAGATGCTCGCCGACCTCCACGCCGGCAGGCTCGACGTAGCGACCCCGGCGGCCCTTCCCCCGCTCCCCGACGGACGGCTGGCGACGCATCCGCTCGGCAGCGAGGCGCTCGTGCTCGTGACCTCCAAGCGCGGGCCGTTGCCCAACCGCCGCCGGCTTCCCATCACGGCGCTCGAGGGGGTCGACCTCGCGCTCTACGGCCCCGGATCGGCCGTACGCGCGATCATCGTCTCCGCACTTGCGACGGCGGGCGTCGCGCCCCGGGTGCGCTTCGAGACCCGCGAGTACAGCACCGCGCGCATCCTCGCCAGCGCCGGACTGGCCGTCGCGATCCTCCCGCGCTCCATCGCCGAGGAACCCGGGCACCCGGTCCGCGTGATCCGCCTCGACCCCGAGCCGACCTGGACGCCGTCGCTCGCTTGGTCGGCGCAACGGCGACCCGCGCCCGCGCTCGCTGCGTTCCTCGACTTCGCGACGGCCGGGCCGCGCGCATGACGCGCCGGCAATGCTAGAGCGGTTCGAACCGGGCCTGGAAGAAGCGCAGGTACTTGGGCTCGTGGACCATCTTGAGCCCGCTCACGGCATGGCGGCTGTCCCATACCTCCTTGATGGACTCGATTACCACGTCGCAATGCGCCTGCGTGTAGACGCGGCGTGGGAAGGCGAGGCGGACGAGCTCGAGCCTCGGGAAGTTGTGCTCACCCGTTTTGCGGTTCCGCCCGGCCGAGACCACGCCGCGCTCCATCGAGCGCACGCCGGAGCTGAGGTAGAGCTCCGCGGCCAGGGTCTGCGCTGGAAAGCGGTCCTGCGGCATCTCGGGGAAGAAGCCGCGAGCATCGAGGAAGACGCCGTGCCCGCCGATTGGTCGCACGATCGGGATGCCGGCATTGATCAGCTGCTCGCCCACGTATTCGACCTGCCCGATGCGGGAGTGCAGGTAGTCCTCGTCGACCATCTCCTCGATGCCGCGGGCCATCGCCTCGAGGTCTCGCCCGGCAAGCCCGCCGTAGGTGTGCAGCCCCTCATAAACCACTACGAGGCCGCGGGCCTCCTCGAAGAGCTCCTCGTCGTACGTGGCCAGGAAGCCACCGATGTTCGTGAGGAGGTCCTTCTTGGCGCTCATTGTCGCGGTGTCCGTGTGCGAGCACAGCTCGCGCAGGATCTCGGCGACGCTCTTATCGGCGTAGCCGTCCTCGCGCTGCTTGATGAAGTACGCGTTCTCGACGGCGCGCGTCGCGTCGAGGGTGACCTTGATGCCGTGCCCCTGCGTAAGCTCACGAACGGCCCTGAGGTTCTCCATCGAGACGGGCTGGCCACCGGCCATGTTGACCGTCACGGCGACGCTGATGTACGGGATGTTGTCGGCCCCGACGCGCTCGATCAGCGCCTCCAGCTTGCTCAGGTCCACGTTGCCCTTGAAGGGCAACTCGGTCGCGGGCTCGTGGGCCTCGTCGATGATCACGTCGACGAACGTGCCGCCCGCGCGCTCCTGATGCTCGCGCGTGGTCGTGAAGTACATGTTGTTCGGGATGTAGTCGCCTTCGCGGATGGCGACCTGGGAGAGGATGTGCTCCGCGCCCCGGCCCTGGTGGGTCGGCACGAGGAACGGGTAGCCGTAGTACTTCTTGACCGCGTCTTCGAGGTGGTAGAAGTTCCTCGAGCCGGCGTAGGCCTCGTCGCCGAGCATCATGCCCGCCCACTGGTTGTCGCTCATCGCGTTGGTGCCGGAGTCAGTGAGGAGATCGATATAGACGTCCTCCGAGCGCAGGAGGAAGGTGTTGTAGCCAGCTTTCCGCATGGCACCTTCCCGGTATTCGCGCGTCGTGGTCTTCAGCGGCTCGACGACCTTGACCTTGTACGGCTCCGCCCACGACCGACGCATGCCTTGGGTCATGTTGACTCCTTGATCGGATCGGGTGACCCGCGCAATCTACGCTGCGGCCCCGGGCTCCTGCTGCCAGGCGGCTCGACTCCGTGGACGCAGTCCATAGGCACCGACTCGGCAACCGCCAGTCCGGAGGGGGCGGACCTCCAACACCCGTCGCTTGCGCAAGGCGCGAGCAGGAGCGCGCCACCCGCGCCGGCGGCGTGCCAGTTGCATGGACGGGGAGCGGCGACGACGACCCTGACGGCTTCTCGTGGCTGTCCCCAGCACAAGCGTCGAGGCGTCCACGGGCTCCGCTCCCGTGGTGAGCCCGTGCGATGATCATGCCTTGGGCTCTGCGCAGACACTGAGTCTGGGCGACCGGCGGATCGTCGCGGCGTGGGCGGCGGACTGCGCTGAGCGGGTGCTGTGGTTGTTCGAGGCGGAGGAGCCGGAGGATCGTCGCCCCCGGGACGCCATCGCACGAACGCGAGCCTTCGCCCGTGGTGAGCTTCAGGTCGCCGAGGAGATCCGGCGGCGGTTCGTCGGTGGCGGCGCCGCTCGTGACGTGAGGGCTCCCGCCGCGGCCGCAGCCGCCCGCGCGGCGGGGCAGGCCGCGGCCGTGGCCCACATGGGAGCGCACGCCTTGGCTGCCGCCGCGTACGCCGCCAAGGCAGCAGCCCTGGCCGCCCCCGAGCGAGACGTCGCTGTTGCTCAGGAGATCCGTTGGCAGTTGATCCACATGTCCGCATCCGTCGCGTCCGCCGTGCGACAGCTCCCGTCCCTCGGTGAGAACTCCTCCGGCCCCCTCGGGCCAGGGCTGCTGGCCTCGGGACTTCAAGGCACGATCATTCGTGCCCTGCAAGCCGGATTGGCGGACGCCGACCCTCCTCCCGTCGGTTGTGCTCAACCGATGCTGTCGACGCCGAACGAGAAGCCGAGCGCCGGATGGCGCGTCATCGGGATCATGAACGCCGGGCTGGCCTCGACCTGCGCGATCCAATCGTGCGCGACCGGGACAAACAGCTCCGAGTCGCCTCTGTCGTCGCCGTGAATCGTGGCGCGCAGCGCGCGCAACTCATCCGCGGCTGCGAAGGAGATCGACAGGTCAAGGCCCATCATGTCCCCGCACTCGCCCACGCCGAACTGGCGCAAGAAGCTCAGCCCGTAGCCGATTTCGCCCACGGGGTCGCGACCGACTTACGCGACAGCCTCAAGCGATAGGGATAGTGCGGCCGGCGACAGGTCGGCCGTCATCGCGCTGGTCAGATGCCGGAAAGGAGCAGCAGCGGCGCCTGGACCGCCCAGATCGTCGAAACGGGGCACACGGCAGGGGCGTGTAGTTCAGCCCGCGTCGACATCGAGATTCCAATACAGATCGATGAGGAGTTGCGGGGAAGGCTTCAAATCAGCACCGGCACCGTTGACTGGCGGCGACGGCACGGCAAGAAGTCCGTCCAGCTGACCTGGTCTCGTCCGGCCGATTTGGTCGAGGAGCACGGGACTCCCAAGCGCTGACTAAAGCCGCACTCAGGGAGCCGATGGCCCGGTCGCCTGCGGCCGGACCGAAATGCTCATTCGTCGAGAAACGCACCTTTCGATCGCGATCGAACCTTCTGCGCGCCGCGTCGCCAGCGGCTGCACTCTGCCGGCCGTCACCGGCAAGTGCGCGCAGCAGTGCCCACGCAGCCACGCCAGGTCGGCCTGCCGGCCCAGCAGTGGCGTCGCCATGTCGAGCTCGGGCGGCCTCCCGAGAAGACGGATGTCCACCGCAAAACGACCCTACTCCCGAGTCCGCGGAGTGAAAACGATGGCTTGCGCTGGCCCCGGCGCGATGGTGGGAATTCGCCCCATCGTTCTCAGCGGAGATCAATATGCAAATCATCGACCGCACATATACCGGCGTCAGCCACCGTACGCAGCGTCCGTTCCACCAGCGATCGGAGACGCCATGTCCTCACTCATCCCTCCCTTTCGACCGACCGCGCTCGCAGCAGCGCGACTGATGAGCGTGCTGTGCGCCGCATGCGCGCTCCTTGTGACGGCGACGCCGGCGCACGCGACGTTCCCGGGTCAGAACGGGAAGATCGCGTTCGCCAACTTCAACGGCCTTCTCGACGACAGCACCTCCGACATCTACACCATGAGTCCGAACGGGCGCCATCTGCTCAACCTCACGCCGAACTCGCCCGCCAACGACGACTTCCCGCGCTGGAGCGCGGACGGGCGCATGATCGCCTTTTGGAGCACCCGGACGGGTCCGGGCAACCCCACCGGCGACCAAGAGATCTTCGTGATGAACGCCAACGGATCCGGGCTGCGGCAGGTCACGTACAACACGGTCGACGACGGCGGCCCGGCCTGGTCGCCCAACGGCGACCGGCTCGTGTTCCACCGCTGGCTCGACAACGACTCCCAGGCCGACCTGATGACCGTGCGGGTCAACGGAACGGACGAGCGCAACCTGACCCGCAGCCCGGGCATCCTAGACCGGTATGGGATCTGGTCGCCGGACGGGCGCGAGATCGTGTTCATGCACGACAACAGCGGGCTCGAGAACGACATCTACACGATCCGCCCGGACGGCTCCCATTTGCAGGCACTGACCGCCACGCCCACCGACGAGGAGGCTCCGGACTGGTCCCCCGACGGGAAGCGGATCGCCTTCCACGCCGATGCCGCAATGCCCGGCGAGCAGTGGGACATCTACGTGATGCGCCGCGACGGCGGCGTGCCGCCGACCCGGCTCACGACGGCCACTGGCTACCACCCGGCGTGGTCGCCCAACGGGCGCAAGATCGTCTTCGTCAGCGGTCTCACGGACGACGTCGAGCTCTTCACGATGCGCGCGGACGGCAGCCGCCAGACGCAGCGAACCGTGCACCCGGAGGGCTGGGACAATCATCCTGACTGGCAGCCCGTCCCCCAGGACGGGCGCGCCGAGGACGACGACGACTAGCAACAGTTGCGTCGCCCGCGACACGCGACGACGTCGGTGTTCAGGTTCGCGAGGTCACCGCCGCGCTCTCGCATCTGAGCGAAAACGACAGCGCGCCAGCGGCTACGCCCGGCCGCTCCAACCACGGCAGGATTAGTCCAGCGGGCCACCACTCCCGCGCGGCACCACGGTCGCGTAACCGCTCGCAGGATCAGAGTCACGGAACGCCGGCCACAGAGCGCTTCCGCCCGGCCTCCTTGTCCTCGCGCGCGGACAGATCGGCCACCGCGGCCGCAACGGCGCACGCGGGAGGAGCGGTGCGATGGGCCCGCAGGGTCTGCGCGGTCCGGTCGGCGCGGACGGCCGGGCCGGCGAGCGCGGACCGACCGGCGCCGCCGGCGGCGGCGGCAGCGATACCGCGGCGCAGGTACTGGGCAAGCTCACGACGGTCGACGGCGCCGGATCCGGGCTGGACGCGGACACGTTCGACGGCATCGACTCAGCCGCGTTCGTTCGGACGAACCAGTTCGCCGGCCTGTTCAACTCCTGGTTGGGCAGCCAGTTCGGCACCGACGACTCCACCACGTCCAACGCCAACGGCGGCAAGCGACCACTACCTCGGCGAGGTCTACCTGACAGCGGCGAGCTTCCCGCCCAACGGCACCACGTTCGCGGCTGGCCAGCAGATCTTGATCGCCGACAACGCGACGCTGTTCTCGCTGATCGGCACGACCTACGGTGGCAACGGCTCGACGACGTTCGCCCTCCCGGACCTGCGCCGGCAAGCTCCCGGTGGGCTGCACTACGTCATCCAGACCAAGGGCCTGTACCCGAGCAGGGGGTAGCCGTCGCGCGGTCACGTCCTCGCTTCTATCCGTCATCGAGCGGCGCCACGCTGTGCGACGTGGCGCCACTCGGGTCGCGGCACTGCCCCGATTCGCGCGAAGCGCACGCGGGTCCTGGAACCTCAGCCCTGAGATCGACGCGTCTTGCGGGCGATCCGGTGCCTTGGTCACCACGCGCGGATGATTTCGCCGCTGCGCCAGCCCTCGACGCTGCGCACGAACGCCGACGCGATCATGTGCATCGGGACGGGGAGCCGCCCAGGGTTGAAGCGTCCGAACTGTTCGGAGCTGTCGGCGGCCAGCCCTGGACTGACGGCGTTGACGCGGACGCCGCGTCGCAGGCTGAGGGCGGCGGCGCGGACGAAGCCCTCGACGCCGCCGTTCGCGACAGCGAAGCTCGCAGCTTCCGGAATGGGGTCGTCGAGAACGTAGCCGGACATGAGCGTGAACGAGCCTCCGTCGGAGATCAGCGAACGCCCGAGCAGCACGAGCCGGATCTGGCCGAGGAGCTTGCTCTGGATGCCGAGCGCCAGCTCACCTTCCGACATGGTGTCGAACGGGCCGAAGTGGGCTTCGCCTGCCGCAGACACGAGCGCGTCGAAGGCGCCGACCTGCCGGTACATGTCTTGTATGGAGTCGGTCGATTGGAGGTCGACCTGAACACTGCCGGATCGACGGCCCGCAACCACGATGTCGTGTCGACCCGACAGGGCCGCGACGATGGCCTTGCCGATCGTCCCGGCCCCTCCGATGACGATGATGCGCACGATCGCCTCTGCTGAATCGGCTCAGGCGACCAGGAACTCGATGCCGTAGCGCGGCGCCGCTTCGGCGTAGCGGGCGGCGATCTCCTGGATGTTGTCCGGCGGCGGCTGGCTGGGATCCTCCGCGCGCTCGAGCGTCTCTTCGAAGAACTTCTCGATGCCGGCCGGCGTGAAAGTGAGGATCAGGCGCGCCCGGGCCGAGCCGGCGTTGTGGAAGCGGTGGACGGTGCCGCGCGGGACGCTCACGAAGTCACCCGCGCTCCCCGTGACGATGCGATCGCCAAGCAGGAACTCGACCTCGCCCTCGAGCACGTAGAAGGTTTCGTCCTCGTTGCGGTGGATGTGGGGCGGCGGCCCGCCGCCGGGCGGCACGATCGCCTCCATCGCGAAGTATGCGCCGCCGGACTCGGCGCCCGTCACGAGGAAGCGGTACGAGTCGCCGGGCCCCCAGAACGCGAGCCCGCTTCCGCTTGGGCGGTGCAGCAGCCGTCCGTGATCGGTGGCGGGTGTACTGGTCATCGTTCCTCCTGGGATCGCAAACGTGTCAGCGCGCGGGCGCCGGTTCCCGGCACCAGTGCGGGCTCTGCAGGACGTGCCGTGAGCGTGCCGCGCCGCGGTTTGCGCGGCCAGCAGCGTTCGCTACAGCCGAACGCCGCGCGCCACGCGCTTGCTCGTCGCGGCGAGTGCCCGCGCGTAGACGTCGCGCCGCGACGCGAAGCGCTCGCTCGGCGCGCACAGCCCGATCGCCGCCGCCGGCGGCGCGGCGCTCGTGCGCAGCCCGACGGCGGCGCACTCCACGCCGTCCAACGCGCGCTGCGGTCCAACGATGACGCCGGGGTGCTGGGCGAGCAGCACCTGCCCCAGCGGCGTCAGCGCCGCCGCGACCGGGGCCGGCGGCGTCGCGACTCCGCCGGCCGGGCGCTCGCTGGCGACATACACCACGCTCTCGCGCTCGAGCGCGGCAACGTGCACCGTCTCGCCGAAATGCGCGGCAAGCGCCCGCGCCGCCGGAGCGACCGTCTCGCGATACCCATTGGTCTGCAACATCGTCCGTGCCAGCCCCACCAGCCGCCAGCCGAGCCGGTGGCGCCCGCACGGCAACCGCTCAGTCAGCCCGGCACGCGCCAGCTCGGCCAGTAGCGCGTGCGCGCTTGACTTCGCGATTCCCAGCTGCACCGCGACCTCGCTCGGACCCCAGTGCGGTCGCTCGACGGAAAACAGGTCGAGCACCTCGGCGGCCCTGCGAACACTGCGCGGCATGACCAATCCAGCGTACTTCCGCTCGCCGAAGGCAATCCACCGACGCAGGCCGGTTGCGAGACCGGCAACGCGGTGGGTACCCGCGGTTGTCTATGCCGCGGCGGGCCAGGGGTGTTCCGTGCGCCACGGATCCGTGCGGCCCTGGCGCTCGAGCCAGGCCTCCGCGTCGCGTCGACCGAAGTCGATCAGCGGCTCGATGAACTCAGGCGCGAAGAACAGGTAGCTCAGCAGGTCGCCGCGGACCGGGTTGCGGCCGGCGTCCAGCAGCCGCCCCAACGTGGCCAGCTCGCGGTTGCGCCGAAGCCCGCGCACGCCCGCGTAGTGACGGTTGTAGACCTCGCACGCAAGGCGCCCGATTGCGAGCCGGTCCGGCGGCGCTACGAGGATGTAGGGCACGAGCCGGTGCTTGATCGGGTTTCGGCTCTCCTGCACGTCGTCGTTGATCGTGGCCAGCGTGTCGACGTCGTGCGCGAGTTGGTCGGCGAGCAGCGACTGGGCGACGGCCGCTGCGCCGTCGAAGACGTCAGGGCGGCGGTCGTTATACGAGAGCGGGGGTCCCGCGACGGAGTTGAGTCCGACCACCAGGAGTCGCGCGGCCCGCAGCTTGAGGGCGGGCTTCAGCGGCGTGTTGAGCCGCACGCCACCGTCGCCATACCAGCCTCCGTTGACACGAATCGCCGGGAAGAGGGACTGGATCGCGCTCGAGGCCTGGACGTGCTCGACCGCAAGGCGGGTAGCGACGTAGTCGATGCCGCGCTGGTTGTCGGTCGGCGGCGACTCGCCGCCATAGTGAAAGACGACGCTCCTCGCAGTCGCATAGTCGGTCGCCGCTACCGCAGCGGTGTCCAGCGTGCCGGCGTCGACGTTGCGCGCGAGCTGCTCGAAGTCGATCAGCGCCGCGATCGTGTCCGGCTGCGGACCGGTGTCGAGCACGCTCGCCGGCGCGGGCACGGGCACGCCCAGCAGCTCGAGCCCATAGGACACCAAGCGGGCCAGCTCCCGCGGCGAGCACAACGGCCCGATGACGTCACCGATCTCGACCTCCCCCCACCGCTCGCCGCCCGAGCGAGAAGCGGCCTCGAGCCCAAGATGTGCGTTTGCGGCAAGATACGCCGCGCCCAAACCGCCCGCGCTGGTCCCGACGATGACCTGCGGTGACTCGCCGAGAACGGGCGCGAGCACCTCCAATGCGCCGAACTCATAGGCTCCGCGCGCGCCGCCGCCGGACAGCACCATGCCGATCTCCCCGTCCAACCCACACAACCCTCCCACGCCGTGACTTCACGCGCCATCCGCCGCCGCCATTCTTCGGCAGGCCGGACGAGCTAGAGAAGACGGGATCTCATGCGGATCGAAGTGGCGGGCGGGCATCTCAACGCGGTGGTCGCGGGAGACGGGCCGCTGGTGCTGCTTGTCCACGGCTTCCCGGAGGGCGCGTGGGCCTGGCGCCACCAGCTCCCTGCGCTCGCCGCGGCCGGGTATCGGGCCGTCGCGATCGACGTCCGGGGCTACGGCGACTCCCTCGCGCCCGGCGCGGTCGAGGCGTATCGCATGCTCGCCCACGTCGCCGACAACGTTGCGGTCGTCCACGCGCTCGGAGCCGAGACGGCAGTGGTCATCGGCGGCGATTGGGGCTCCCCGATCGCCTCGGCATCGGCGCAGGCGCGCCCCGATCTGTTCACTGCGATCGGGATGCTCGGTGTCCCGTACACGCCGCGCGGGGACGCTCCGCCGGCGTTCCCGGCTGGCTTCTACGTCGGGCACTTCCAGACGCCGGGGGTCGCCGAGGCCGAGATCGAGGCCGACGTCCGCGGCTGGCTGCGCCGGTTCTACGCCGCGCTCACCGACGGCACGCCGGGCTGGTTCAGCTCGCCGATGCAACTCGGCGACGCGCCGCTGCCGGAGTGGGTCACGGACTTCGACTCCATCGTCGCCGCTTTCGAGCGCAACGGGTTCGCCGGCCCGCTCAACCGCTACCGCAACTTCACCCGCGACTGGGAAGACCTTGCCGCCTTCGACAACCCGCAACAGCCCACGATCTTCATCACCGGTGAACGCGACAGCACCCGACTCTGGCTCGGCGACGCGATCGAACGCCAAGCGCAATGGCTGCCCTCCCACGCCGGCACGCACCTGATTGCAGACTGCGGCCACTGGGTCCAACAGGAGCGTCCCGAACAGGTCAACGCCCTCCTGCTCGACTTCCTCAAGCAAGTGTCCCCCTAACCACCGGCGCGCTAGGTGGCGCCCAGCTCGGCGAGCTCGACTCGGTAGAGGAGCTCGGCATCGAGTTGCATCGAGCCCAGATGGCCGTCGAGCTCAAGGCTGATGAGGCCGTGCAGCCGCGACCAGAAGAGGACGCCGCGCAGCAGGATGGCGGCCGGTCGCTCGCGCTCACCGACGCGCTGTGCCCAGGTCTCGAGCGTTGTGCTCAGCTCCGGGGGGAGCTGCGCCCTCAGCTTGCCGCGCGTCTTCGGGAGGCCCTCGATGGCGTCGAGGATCACTGTCATCGCCCGCTGGGCCGCGGGGATCACGCGCTCGGGCGCCAGCTCCCCGGACCCGAGCCGTGTCTGGATGGCGAGCCGGTAGCAATGCGGCTGGCTCGTCGCCCACGTCCGGTAGGCGCGGCCGAGCGCGCCCAGCCGCTCGGCCGCTGGGGCGCCGGCGTGCTCCTCGGCGGCGTGCTCGAGCGCGTCGGCAAGTGCTTCCCACGCGTCGACGACGAGGTCCGCCAGCAGCTCGTCGCGGCTTCCGATGTAGCGGTAGAGCGCCGGTCCTGTCATCCCGAGCTCCTTGGCGATCGCATTCAGTGAGAGGCCGTCCGCCCCGTGTTCTTCGAGGTGGCGCAGGGCCGCGGCCTTGATCTCCTCGCGCGTCCAAGCGCGCAGGCGAGAGCGGCGATCCGAAGGCGCGTCGGGAGCCATGCGAATATCCTAGCACGAGGCTACCTGCCTCTCATTTCAGTTAGATGCTATAACAGTCCGAACGATGGCTAACGAACGGAGTCCCGTCATGAACGCCACAGAGATCGTGCTGCCCGGCGCCGTCGAGCCGGAGGACCTGGAGGTCAGGACCCGCGAGCTGCCTGAACCGCAGCCCGGTCAGGCCGTCGTGCGCGTCGAGGCCACCGGCGTCTCGTTCGCCGAGCAGCAGATGCGTCGTGGCAAGTACTACGACCAACCGCCGTTCCCGTTCGTGCCCGGCTACGACCTCGTCGGTATGGTCGAGCGTGTCGGTGGGCGCGCCGGCGACATCGCGGCCGGCCAGCGGGTCGCCGCCTTGACGAAGACCGGCGGCTGGGCCGACCGGGTCGTGCTCGCGACCGACGAGCTCGTCCCCGTCCCAACCGGCGTCGGGGCTGCCGACGCGGAGACCGTCGTCGTCAACGGCGTGACCGCGCTGCGGATGCTGCGCACAGCCCGCGTCCAAGCCGGCGAGACGATCGTCGTCCTCGGCGCGGCCGGCGGCGTCGGCTCGACGCTGGTGCAGCTCGCCGTGCATGCGCGGATCCGCGTGATCGGCACCGCCGGCCCGTCCGCGCAGAACCGCGTCCGCGAGCTCGGAGCGATCCCCATCGACTACCGCAGCGAGAATGTCCCCGCGCGCGTGCGCGAGCTCGCCCCTACTGGCGTCGCCGCGGTGTTCGACCACATCGGCGGCCCCGGGATCGCCGACTCCTGGCGCATGCTCGCCCGCGGCGGCACGCTCGTCTCCTACGGCACCGCCTCCACACGAGACGTCCCCGGCAACCCGCGACTGCCCGTGCTCAAGTTGCTCGCCCGGCTCCAGCTGTGGAACCTGCTCCCTAACGGACGGCGAGCCACGTTCTTCAACCTGTGGGCCGGCAGCCGCAAGCAGGACCGCTACCGCGCGCAACTACGCCGCGACCTCGGTGAGGTGCTGCAGCTGCTGCGCGAGGGTGCCATCACCCCCCAGATCGCCAAGCGCTTCGCGTTGCGCGACGCGGGCCACGCCCTCCGCTACGCAGAGCAGGGCGCGATCGTCGGCAAGGTCGTGCTCGAGCCCTAGCGCGCGACGGGTTCCAGCACCCACCGCGCGTAGTCGGCAGGAACGACGTTGCTCCCGCACAGGATCGTGGTGACGTGCCGCCCGGCGAAGCGCTCAGGTTCTTCGAGAACGGCGGCGACTCCGAGCGCCGCGGACGGCTCGACGACGAGTCCCGCGTGCTCGTAGAGCATTCGCATGCCGGCTTTGATCGAGTCCTCGCGAACGAGCATCGCGTCGTCGAGCACGACGAGGAGATCGTCGAGCACCTCGGGGATCGGGCAGCGCCCGGCGACCCCGTCGGCGATCGTGTCGATGCGGTCGGTCTCGACCACCGCTCGCTGACGCCATGACAGCGTCATCGCGGGCGCGCCCAAGGGCTGGATGCCGATCACCTCCGCGTGGTCGGCGAGCGCGCGCACGGCGTAGCCGACGCCGCTGGCCATCGCTCCACCACCGAGCGCTACGAGCACGACGTCGAGCTCCGGATCGTCTCGCACGAGCTCGAGGCCGATTGTGGCGGCCCCTTCGCAGGTGGCCAGATCCAGGCTGTCCTCGACCAGATACGCGGCCCCCGTCTCCGCGATCTCGCGCGCCAGCAGCCGGGCATCTTCGATGTCCTCACCGTCGAGCCGCACCTCGGCGCCGAACGCGGCGATCTGGCGAAGCTTGAGCGGATTGGCGGTTCTCGCGGCCACCACGGTGACCTCCAGCCCTCGACCCCGGCCGCTGTAGGCCAGCGCCTGCCCGAGATTCCCTGCGCTCGCGCACACCACGCGAGAGGCCCCTCGCTCGCAGGCCGCGGCTGCCGCCGTCTCGGTGCCGCGCCCTTTGAAGCAGCGGACCGGGTTGAGCGTCTCGACCTTCAGCGTGACCGAGCACCCGAGCGCCTCGCCGAGCGGCGCGCACGGCAGCATCGGCGTGTCGAGGAACGCGGGGTCGATCTCGCCGACCGCAGCTCGGATGCGATCGAGCCTGAGCCGAACATGGTCGAGGCCACTCACGGCCGCAGCATTTCACGCTTCCCCGGCCGCGAAGGACCGGGTGTGGATGACCGGCTCGCCCTCCGCGTCGGAGGCATCGAGATCAACGGTGGCGACGATCGCCCAGTCGTGGTGGCCCTCGGGATCGTTGATGATCTGGCGCACGGTCCATGCCGACGGTGAGCGCTGGATCATGAGCAACTCAGGTGAACGGGCGTCGGGACCGTCGTCGAGCGACTCGTGCTCGTCGAAGTACCTGCCGAGCGCCGTCTCCCAATCAGCCGCGCTCATGCCGGTGCGGTCGGGCTCGAGCGCGGCCAGCTCGGCGTAGCGGTCGCGCGCGGCGAGCCGGACGCGCTGGAACATGGCGTTGCGGACCATCACGCGGAAGGCGCGCTGGTTGGCGGTGATCGGGCGTGGCGGGGCGGGAGGCTCGCCGGCGGCGACCGCGGCCGCGGCGCGGGCGACGGACTCTGGGTCGGTGAGCGCCTCCCATTCGTCGAGCAGGCTCGAGTCGATCTGGCGGACGGTCTCGCCGAGCCACTCGATGATGTCGTCGAGCTCCTCGGTGCGGACACGCTCGGGGACGGTCTGGCGCAGCGCACGGTAGGTGTCGCTCAGGTAGCGCAACAACAGCCCTTCCGAGCGCGCGACGCCGTAGGCGGAGACGAACTCCCCGAACGATCTTCCGGACTCGTACATGTCACGGACGACCGACTTGGGCGAGAGGTCTGACTCGAGCACCCACGGGTGGGTCTCGCGGTAGAGCGCGAGCGCCTGCTCGAGCCCCTCCGCCAACGGCTTGGGGTAGCTGACCTCCTCCAGCAGCCGCATGCGCTCGTCGTACTCGATGCCCTCGGCCTTCATCGCGGCGACGGCCGCCTCGCGCTCCTTGTTGGCCTGCGCCATGAGGATCGGGGATGGGTCGTCGAGGATCGATTCGACCACCGACAAGACGTCGAGCGCGAACGTCTCTGACTCCGGGTCGATCAGCTCGAAGGCACCCAGGGCGAAGCGGGCCAGCGGCTGGTTGAGCGCGAAGTCGCCCTGCAGCTCGGGCGCGAGCTGGAGGGTGCGTCCGTGCGCGTCGGGCACCGCCAGGCGCTGGAGGACGCCGGCCGCGAGCAGCTCCTCGGTGAGCGAGCGGGCCTGCTCGGCCAGCCGCCGGCGTCCGCGGTCATCCTCGTGGTTGTCCTCGAGCAGCGCGCGCATGACCTCGTCGGGGTCGCCGTGCTGGTTGATGACGTTGAGGATGATCCCGTGGTTGACGCGCATCCGCGACACGAGCGCCTCGGGCGTGGCGTTGCGCAGCCGCTCGAAGGTCTCTTCAGTCCAGCTGACCACGCCTTCCGGCGCCTTCTTCTTCTGGACACGCTTGAGCCGCTTCGGGTCATCGCCTGCCTTGGCGACCAGCCGGGCGTTCTCGATCGTGTGCTCGGGCGCCTGCACGACGACGAACCCGGCGGTGTCGAACCCGGCGCGCCCGGCGCGGCCGGCGATCTGGTGGAACTCGCGGGCCTTCAGCAGCCGCTGGTTGGTGCCGTCGAACTTCGCCAGGCCGGTGAAGACGACCGTGCGAATCGGGACGTTGATGCCGACACCCAGCGTGTCGGTCCCGCAGATCACCTTCAGCAGCCCGGTCTGAGCGAGCTGTTCCACGAGCCGGCGGTAGCGCGGCAACATGCCGGCGTGATGCACGCCGATCCCGCCCCGGACGAGCCGTGAGAGCGTCTTGCCGAACCCGGCGGTGAATCGGAACGCCCCGATCGCGTCGGCGATCGCGTCGCGCTCCGCCCGAGTGCACAGCTTGGCCGACAGCAGCGACTGCGCGCGCTCCAGCGCCGAAGCCTGCGTGAAGTGCACGACGTAGATCGGCGCCTGGCGGCCCTGCACGAGCCCCTCGAGCAGCTCGGGCAGCGGCTCTACCGACCACGAGAAGTGCAACGGCACGGGTCGCGTGGCGTCGTCGACCAGTGCGGTCTCGCGACCGGTGCGCCGCGTCAGGTCCTCGCGCAGCGCGCGCACGTCGCCGAGCGTCGCCGACATCAGCAGGAACTGCGCCTGCGGAAGGCTCAGGATCGGCACCTGCCACGCCCAGCCGCGCTGCGGCTCGGCGTAGAAGTGGAACTCGTCCATCACGACCTGGCCGATGTCCGCGGCCGCGCCTTCGCGTAGGGCGATGTTGGCCAGCACCTCGGCCGTGCAGCAGATGATCGGAGCGTCGCGGTTGACCGACGCGTCGCCGGTCAACATCCCGACGTTCTCGGCGCCGAACGCGGTGCACAGGGCGAAGAACTTCTCCGACACGAGCGCCTTGATCGGAGCGGTGTAGTAGGTCACTCGCTGTTCCGCGAGCGCGGCGAAATGCGCCGCGATCGCGACCATCGACTTGCCGGAGCCGGTCGGCGTGGCGAGGACCACGTTGTTGCCGCTGAACAACTCGATCACGGCCTCCTCCTGATGCGGATAGAGGCTCAGGCCTTGCTCGTGCGACCAGCCGACGAACGCCGCATAGACCTCGTCGGCATCCGACGAGCTGGGCAGCGCGTCGATCAGCCTGCTGCGAACACCGGCTTCATGCATCCAGGCCAGTATGTCGACGCGCGCCGGCCTCGCTGGATCTCGGCCGCGGTCGTGGCTACGTTTCCAGCAGCGGCCCGAACAAGCCGACACCCAGTGTTCGACTCCTACATCGGCACGACGAGTGGCATCCACCGCCTCAGTGACGGCGTGCTCGCATCGCTGGGGCTCGAGTCGGAGCACATCACGGCAGCTCACGCCTGGACTGCCGAGGGGACAACCGTGGTGCTGGCGGGCAGCTATGGCAACGGCCTCTACCGCAGCGCCGATGGCGGTCGTACGTGGTCACGCGTGCAGGCCGGCCTGACCGCGCCCGCATTCCGCTTCCTCGGCCCGGACCCCGTCCATCCTGGCGGGCTGCTCGCGGGCACCGAGCCCGCGCGGCTGTTCCGGAGCGCCGACGGCGGGCAGACGTGGGAGGAGCTGGAGGCGATCGGGCAGCTGCCCGGACACGAGCGATGGTTTCTGCCCTACTCCCCGCGAGGCGGCGCGCTGCGCAACGTCTACTCGCCGCCCGGCCGCCCCGGTCGGCTGTTCGCCTCACTCGAGGTAGGTGGCCTGCTGAAGAGCGCGGATGGCGGTATCAGCTGGGTGTGCGAGTCCGTGATCGCGGACGAGGATGTCCACCACGTCACCGGCCGCCCGGACGAGAGCGACTCGCTGTACGTGTCACTCGGTACCGCGGCGCTGACGCAACCTGAATCGGGGGAGGACCCTCCACAGCTTGGCGGCATCGCCCGCTCCCGTGATGGCGGCCAGAGCTGGGAGAAGGTGGAGACCGACTACACGCGCGCAACGATCGTCCCGCCGTCGCGGCCCGGGCTGCTCCTCGCTGGACCTGCCGCGCGTGTCGGGCAAGGGGGACGGATCGTCGTCTCGGCCGATGGCGGGCGCAGCTGGAGCGCGGCAGGCACGGGTCTGGACATCCCGATGCCCGACATGGTCGAGCTCTTCATCGCGGCACCCGACAACAGCATCTGGGCGCTCTGCTCGCGCGGCCGCTTGCTGCGCGCCGAAGCCGGCGACTGGACTTGGCGCTCCGCGTTGCCCCGCGGCAGTGATCTCGAGGTCAAGTCGGTTGCGTTCGTGCCGCGCGAATCGCCCTGATCCTCGAGCGTGACGCCTACGGAATGGGCTCGGCGAGAGCGACGGTGCTCGAGCACTCCTCATCGCAGCACGAGGACGCGGCCGCGCGCTGTGTCGTCAGCAAGGAGGTCGCCCACCGCCGCGGTGATCGTCTCCATCGCGACCATCGGACCCGCCGCTGCGCGCTCGGACTCGGTCATCGCTGCCGCCTCCCGCAGCCCGCGGGGCGTGGCGATCCAGCCGGGCACGATGCAGTTCACCCGCGCCGGACCGTCGTAGGCGGTCGTAAAGCGGATCACCCCGGCCTTCGCCGCGGCATACGCGGGCGAGCGGTGTGGGCCGGTCTCGATCCCCGCGACCGACGCGATGTTCACGATCGCCCGGGCACCGTGCTCCACCGCGAGCTCGGTCGCCACCACGACAGAGCGCAAATTGAGGTCCAGGATCTTCACCTCGTCCCGGCAGGCGGGAATGCCGCCAGCGTTGTTTACCAGCACGTCCGGCTTCGCCTCGACGATCAACCTGCGGAGCGCGACGTCGTCGGTCACGTCGGCCCGAACGAAACGGCCCTCCGGCCCCTCCGGGTCCCGTACGTCGGCGAGCCACGTGTCCATCCCTTCTGCGAGCAGAGCCAACGCGATCGCGCGCCCGATCCCCACCGCGGAGCCCGTGACGAGCGCGACCATCATCCAGAGGCTGCCATGTGCCACGGACAGGAGCCCGCCACCCGGACGGGAGCAAGGACGAGATTTCTGCGACGAAGGGCGTGATCGTCCCTCGACGCGATCGCACGCGCGCCCGTGGGATGCCGTGCCGAGGTAAGGACCTCGCTCGACCGCACGCTATCCGGGTACCGAAGCGTGGCGCAGAAGGCGGGCGCAAAAGACCGGTACCTCGGCGCCACCTAGACCCGAAGGAGGGCATGATGGCCAAGCAGACGTTCGTGATCGTCGGCGCCAGCCTGACCGGCGCGAAGGCGGCCGAGGCGCTGCGCGAGGAGGGCTTCGACGGGCGCGTCGTTCTCGTCGGCGCCGAGGCCGAGCGCCCTTACGAGCGGCCACCGCTCTCGAAGGACTACGTGCGCGGCGAGGCCGACCACAGGCCCTACGTTCACGACGAGTCCTTCTACTCCGACAACGACATCGAGCTTCGCACCTCCACGCCGGCCGAGCGCATCGATCCCGGCGCGGGCGAGCTCGCGCTGGCCGGCGGCGAGACGCTGCGCTTCGATCGGCTGCTGCTCGCCACCGGGGCCGAGCCGCGGCGCCTGCCAGTGGCGGGCGCAGATCTCGATGGCGTGCTCTACCTGCGTACGATCGAGGACTCCGAGGCGATCCGCGGGCGGATTGAGGCGGGCGGGCGCGGGGTGACGATCGGCGCCGGCTGGATCGGGGCCGAGGTCGCAGCCTCGGCCAGACAGCGCGGCTGCGAGGTCACGATCCTCGAGTCTGCGCAGCTGCCGCTCGAGCGAGTGCTCGGACCCGAGCTGGGGGCGATCTACCGCGACGTCCACACCGATTACGGCGTCGAGTTCGTCGGCGGCGCCTCGATCGAGGCGATCGAGGGCGACGGCCAGGTCGCGGCCGTGCGGCTGGCCGGCAATCGGCGCGTCGCAGCCGACTTCGTCGTCGTCGGCGTCGGTGTGGCGCCGCGCGTCGACCTTGCCGCAGCGGCAGGCCTGAAGGTTGAGAACGGCATCGTCGTTGACGAGCAGCTGCGCACGAGCGCCGACAACGTCTATGCCGCCGGCGACGTCGCCAACGCCCACCACCCGTTCTACGACGCACGCATCCGCGTCGAGCACTGGGCCAACGCGCTCAACCAGGGGCCGGCCGCGGCGCGCAACATGATGGGGCGCGGCGAAGCCTACGATCGCATCCCGTACTTCTTCTCCGATCAGTACGCCCTCGGCATGGAGTACTCGGGACACGCGAGGCGCTGGGATGAGGTTGTCTTCCGCGGCGATCCGAAAAGCCGCGAGTTCGTCGCTTTCTGGCTCGAGGACGAGCGCGTCGTCGCCGGGATGAACGTGAACGTATGGGACGTCAACGAGCACATCCAGGCGCTCATCCGCGGGCGGCGACCGATCGACCGCGCACGGTTGACGGACCCCGACCATGCGCTGACGGAGCTGATCGACGCCGAGTCCGGGAGCGCGGCGCGATGAACCGCTGGTCCGCAGAACGAGCCCAACGCTCGAATGCTCTACGCGGCCGGCGCCGGAGCCTTCGGGCCGTACATCCAGCACATCCTCGACATGGCAGACATGATCTCCAGCGGGATCATCCGGCAGTTCCCGGCCAAGTTCCGCTGACCTCTGCGGCGCCTCGGAACGCCACGTCCGGGTACCGGGCTCGGATGCCGGCTCACGGCTGGGTGGCGAGCCGGGCAAACCAGCGCAGGACCTGGTTGGTGGCGAGGATCGCCGAGCCGAAGTGGCTGTGCTTGCCGAGGTCGATCACTGGCACGTCGGCACCCGCGGCATTGAAGTCGCGTTGGCAGTGTGTGGTGTTGAGGAACGCGACCTGCTCGTCGGTGCTTGCGGCGTACAGGCGTGCCGGGGCTTGCGGGGACCAGCGGCATGCGCCGTCGGAGGTCTGCTCGCCTTTGAGCAGACCCCCGGTGGGGTGGGCGACGTGGTCCAGGAACGCCTTGGTGAACACCGTGTCGGGCGTGTTGAGCCCAGCGAAGACAGCAGCCTGAGAGTGCTTGCCGTCGAACAGCTTGGGCAGCGTCTTGTCGTAGGGCGGCCGGAAGACCTGTGATGGCCTGTCGTAGATCCCGAAGATCGGGTCCCAGGCGAGTGCGGTGTAGGCGAGGTAGAAGCTGACGCCGTACGGATCGAGCGTGCTCTGTCGCGGCGTCTGGGCGTGCTGGAGGTCGTAGGGGCCGGCGATCCCGGCCAGCGCGCCGAGCTGGAGGCTCGGATCGCTGCCGCCTTGCAGAGCCCCCGCGACGGCGACCGCGACTTTGCCTCCCTGCGAGAAGCCGGCAACCTGGACGCGGGGGTTGAAAGTCAGCGACCGGCCGGTCACGAAGACGCGCGCTGCGCGGAGCATGTCGATCGAGGCGGCAACCTCGGACGGGCGGTGGTTGAACGGGTGCGCTCCCTGGCCCGTGCCGAGGCCGAGGTAGTCCGGGGCGACTACGATCGAGCCCGAGCCGGCGAACACGTAGGCGGTCAATCGCGCGTCGGCGTCCTTGCCGGTCGAAGGAGCGTCGTGCCGGTCGATCGTCGTGCCGTGCTCCCAAGCCACGACGCGTGTCGCGGGGCCGGCATCGGCCGGGATGACCACGAGTCCGCTCGCGGTCGTCGGCGTCGTGCCGTCGACGCCGACCGTGCGATAGGTCAGCCGGTAGGCGCGGATGCCGGTCCTGACCGTCGAGGTGTCCAGGCGGAGCGTCTTCTCCTCCGTCCACTGGTGGATCGCCTCGATCGTCTGCCGAGCGGTGAGATGCGCGACGTTCACGGCGCTCACCGGCGTTCCCCGCTGAGGGCTCGGCGCGGCAGAAGCCGAAGCCGCCGTCGCGCCGGTCACGGCGCAGGCGGCAAGCATCGCCGCGGATGTCGATCGTGCGTTCATGGTTCTCCTTGGGCGTCGGAACGATCACACCCAAAGATCGCGAGCCTCCGGCGCCCTGACGCTGGGGCCCACCCCACGATCGCCTAGGCGCGAGCTGTGGCCTTCCCCCGTGTTGCTCGAGCGGTTCTGGAGCGCGTCGCGGTCAGGTACGGATCAACCCGTCAGGGTCACCCAGCGGTTCAGGCTCTGCTTCATGAGGCCCAGGGTCGCCGGCGTCTTGCGGTGGCGCAGCTTGCGCCCGACGGCGGCGCTCGGCTTGAGCTTGGCGGTGACGGTGGCGCCGGCCTTGGCCTTCACGTCGCGGCGGGCCAGGACGCGACGCAGGGCGTCGCGCAGGACGAGCCGGTCGCTGCACGCGCCGCCGGTGCAGCGCAGACGGACGGAGATCGTGCCGGAGCGGTCAAGCTTCAGGCGGTTCGGGAGCGGGCGCGCGAACCTGAGCCTGCCCTCCACCGGCGCCGGCGCCGCGGGCTTTGGCGCGGGCGGCGCCGGGGTGACGGCCGGCGCGGGCGGGCGCGGGACCAACCGCTCCGCGCCCTCCGGGTAAGAGTCGCCGCCGAACACGAGCAGCGTCCCGTTGGCCAGCGTGAGCGCGCTGTGGCGGTGGCGGTGGCTGGCCATCGGCGCGATAAAGCTCCAGGTGCCCGTGGCGGCGTCGTAGGCCTCGACGCTTTCCTCGTTGTGCAGCCAGCCGCCACTGTTGGTGCCCCAGATGCCGCCGATGAACACGGGCGTGCCGGTCGCGGTCGAGATCAGCGTCGCGCCCTCGCCCCGGCCCACGGTCATCGCGCCCGTGGGCGTCCAGGTCAAGCTGACAGGGTCGAGCAGCTCGGCCGTCTTGGTGCCGTACTCCGCTCCGTAGGCGAGGCCGAACCACCAGCGCCACCCGCCCGCGACGAGCACCCGCCCGTCGGGCAGGACCGCCGCACCCGACTCGAAGCGGATGCCGTTCGTCGGACCCGTCGCCGTCCAGCGTTCGGTGCTCGGGTCGTACACGTCCGCGCTGGAGAGCTCGACGTCGTTGTTGACACCGCCCGCAACGAGCACGCGACCGTCGCGCATCCGGACCACAGCGGCCCCACCGCGGGCCTGCGGCATCGGCGTGGTCGGCGTCCAGCGGTTGGCCACCGGGTCGTAGATCTCGGCCGTGTTGAACACGTAGCGGCCACCGCCCATGACCAGCACCCGCCCGTCGGCGAGCGCCACCGCGTGGTGCCCCATCCGGGCCTCGTTCATGTCCGCCGCCGGCGACCAGGTCCCGGTCGCGGGGTCATAGAGCTCGGCCGTCGCCGTCTCCCACTGGCCGAACTTCGTGGTGCCGCCCGCGACCAGCACGCGCCCATCGCGCAGCACGGTCGCCGACGCGAGCGCCCGCGGAGCCGACATCGGCGCCGTCGCCGTCCAGGCGTTCGTGCTCGGGTCATAGAGCTCGGCGCTCGCGCCCGGGATGTACTCCCCGACGGCGTTCGGGGTCGTACCGCCGGCCAGCAGTGCCCGGCCGTCGGGCAGGGCCACGGCCACCGGCGACGAGCGATCGATCAGCGGCACCGCGGCGGGCGACCACTCGCCGTACTCCACGGCGTGCGCCGTGGCCGGTCCGAAGGCAAGCAGGGTGAGGGCGAGCGCGATCCGTTTGAGCACGACGAGATTGAAGCGCTCAATACAGCCGAAGCAACGCGACCATAGTTCAGGCGGGGCGAGACATGGGCTCAGGTCGGCTGAGCCTGCCGCATCACGATTCGCGATCGTGTGAGGCCCACGTGCGACACGTGCGTGCCGCCGTGCGCCGGCGTGATGACCGCACGTAGGGTCTTGACGTCGTGCCGGTCGAGAAGCCGCCGCCGCGAGGCGCTGATGGTCGTCTTGAACGTCTTCGTCGCTCCGTCGGCGAGCGTGCCGACGGCACCGCGCCGTACGCGGAGGAGACCGCCGCCGCTGGAAAGCGCGCCGCGTCCGCGGCGGGTGCCAGGACCAGGGCACCGCAGACCACGGCGAGCGACGGTGCGACACGGGACATGACGCGAGCGTACTCGCGAAACCTCCATCAGTTCCTAAGCCATCATGGCGGTCGGCAGGCGTAGGATGCGCTCGTGTCGAGCCGCCACCGAGGCTCTTCCGGGAGCGCCTCGCGAGGCGCTAGTGCCCGACGAGGCGTCAGAGCTGACACTGCAACGACGGCGGATGCACTCGATCGCGGCCGGCAGTTGTTCGACCGGCGCGCTTGGGCCGCTGCGTTCATCGAGCTGTCGGCTGCTGATCGAGTGGCGCCGCTCGCGCCCGAGGATCTCGAGCGGCTTGCCACGGCCGCGTACCTGGCCGGCAACGACGACGAGAGCATCGAGCTGTGGGAACGTGCGCATCGGGAGCTTCTGCGCGCCGGTGAGCCGCTGCGTGCCGTCCGGTGCGCCGGCTGGCTGGTGTTCGTCCTGCTCAACGGCGGGCAGATCGCCCGGAGCGGCGGCTGGCTGGCGCGGGCGCGCCGGCTGCTCGATGACGGCCGGCGCGAATGCCCGGAGCTCGGGTATGTGCTCGTCCCGACGGCGCTGATGCGCGCGGTCGAGGGAGACTGGCCCAGCGCTCACGCGATCGCGTGCCAAGCCACGGAGATCGGCGAGCGGTTCGGTGAGATCAACCTGGTGACGCTCGCGCGCAACGTCCAGGGACGCGCCTTGATCGGACAGCGAAGGGTCGTGGAAGGCATGGCCGTGCTCGACGAGGCGATGGTCGCGGTGACGGCGGACGAGGTGTCGCCGATGGTCGCGGGCGCGGTCTACTGCAGCGTGATCGAGGCGTGCCAGCAGGTGTTCGATCTGCGCCGCGCGCAGGAATGGACGGCGGCGCTGACGCAGTGGTGCGACTCGCAGCCGGAGCTGGTCCCGTTCACGGGCGACTGCATGCTGCATCGCGCCGAGATCATGCAGCTGCGCGGCGCGTGGACCGACGCGGTCGACGCGGCGGAGCAGGCGGCCGAGCGGCTGCTGCGTCGCCGTCAAGCGGCCGTGGGCGCCGCCCTTTACCAGCAGGGCGAGCTCCATCGGCTGCGCGGCGCGTTCGCGCGAGCCGAGGAGGCGTACAGCCAGGCCAGCCGCTGGGGCCGCGAGCCGCAGCCGGGTCTGGCCCGGCTGCGACTGGCACAGGGGCGGGTCGACGCCGCGAAGGCGGCGATCCGGCGCACGGTGGACGAGGCTCGCGACCGCGTGACGCGGTCACGACTGCTGCCGGCGTTCGTGGAGGTCATGTGCGCCGCTGCTGACGTCGGCGCGGCGCGCGCCGCCGCCGATGAGCTGTGGCAGCTGGCCGACGAGCTCGATGCGCCGCTGCTGCGGGCATTGGCCACCCATGCGCGCGGAGACGTCCTGCTGGGTGAGGGCGACGCGGCCGGCGCGCTCGCCGCGCTGCGCCGGGCGTGGACGGCCTGGCAGGAGCTCGAGGTACCGTACGAAGCCGCGCGGGCCCGTGTGCTGATCGGCCTCGCGTGCCGCCAGCTCGGGGACGAGGAGGCCGCGGCGATGGAGCTCGACGCGGCCCGGTGGGCATTCGAGCGGCTCGGCGCCGCGGCCGACCTCGCACGCGCGCGGGACCTCACCCGCGGCGCGGCCGCCGAGCCGGCACACGGGCTGACTGCGCGCGAGCTGGAGGTCCTGCGGCTCGTGGCGACCGGCAAGGCCAACCGGATGATCGCCGCCGACCTCTTCCTCAGCGAGAAGACGGTGGCCCGCCACGTCAGCAACATCCTCGCCAAGCTCGGTCTGCCGAGCCGGGCGGCGGCCACCGCCTACGCGTACGAGCACGACCTGGTGTAGACCGCGCCCTACACAGGATTGCCCACGCCCCGGACCGCCGGGAATTGGTGATTTCTGCCGTAGCGGCGCCGCCGGACGCCCCCTACCGTCGCAGTCGATGACGATCCCGTCGACGACAGATTGGCGTTCCGGCCGCGACATCCACCCCCGATCAGGCCGACGTGTCCATGTCATCGAGGCGGGCGAGGGCCCGCCAGTCGTGTTCCTACACGGCAGCAGCACGTCCTCGCTCTCCCTTCTCCCGGTGCTGGAACGGCTCGAGGGCGTGCGCGCGATCGCCGTCGACCGGCCTGGGTTCGGGCGCAGCGAGCCCGTTCGGGTTCCGCGTCAGCGCTTCCGGGACGCGGCCGTCGCGTTCCTCGACGAGGTCCTCGACGAGCTTGGGCTACAGACGGCCGCGCTCGCCGGCAACTCGATGGGCGGGACGTGGGTCGTGTGGTACGCGCTTGCGCGCCCCGAACGGGTGCGCCGGCTCGTGCTGCTCGGATCGGCCCCGCTCCTGCCCGGCACGCGCCCGCCCGTTCCGCTACGGATCTCCGCCGCGCCGCTGGTCGGCGACCTCCTGCCCCACGTGGTCAAGCCCAACCGCAAGCTGCTCGTCCGGTTGATGGCATCGATGGGCGAGGAGGAAACCATCGTTCGCTACCCGGAGCTGATCGAGTCGCTCGTGGCGGCCGCGAGGGACCCGATCAACTCGGCCGCGAACCTCGCCGAACTTCAGGCGGTCATCACCCCCTTCGGCTTCCGGCGCTCCGCGCGGATGGACCCGGGCGAGTTGCGGCGGCTGAATGTCCCGACACTGCTGATCTGGGGTGACCGCGATCCCGTCGGAGCCGCCGAGGTCGCGCACGAGACGGCAAGGCTCATGCCTCGCGCGCAGCTCGAGCTGCTGCAAGCCGGCCACGTCCCCTATCTCGGTCACCCGCACCGAGCATCAAAGCTCGTGTCCACGTTCATCCGCTCGCCATGAGTCGAGGCCTTCCCTCGTAAGACCGGAATAGTGGGCGCGTTTGGGCGTCTACGCGGTCATACCCGATTCCGACACGCGGGAGGTCGGCAGGTCATGGGAGCGCGCAAGACAGCCGCCATCGGCTGAGCGATGCACATCGTTCCGACCCGCAGGGCTTCCACAAGGAGACGAACGGATGACCAGACCAGACCGCGACGCGGCGGACGCCGCGCGCGACGACGCTGCCGTGCACGAGCCCGAGAAGCGTGCGGGCGACCGGCGGGCGCCCATCCTGTCCGCGCTCGACGGAACCGCGGTGGCGGCGCTGCAGCGCACCGCCGGGAACGCGGCGGTGACCGCGCTCCTGCAACGCCACCCCGGTGACGGACCGGCGGGCGTCGACGAGGCCGGCGACATCCCGGTCGCGGAGAAGGACGACGACATCCTGGCGGCGGCGATCTTCGAGCAGGAGCGCGAAATCCTCCGGCAATGGGGCACCGCTGTCGACGCGTTCAACGCGGTCCTGACGAGCGCCTCCGACAAAGAGGGCGAGGCCGACTACTTCAAGGCGGCGCTGACCTTCTACCAGACGAAGGTCCTCGGCACGACGTTCCCCGCGGCGATTGTGACCTTGATCACGTCGACGGGCGGCGGGGTGATCAAGGACGTCGTAGGGCTGCAGACCGCGTTCGACGGCGAGCAGCAGCGCGCGCAGGCGGCGCACAACTCGGCGGCCGCACGCGACTTCTTCATCCAGCATCGGGTCAGCCTCTCCGAGCTCGACAAGGCGCTGGTACTGGCGAGTGACGACTTCGCGACCCACGTGCAGCGGACGGCCCGGCGCGGCGAATCCGGCGACGAGCAGGCGCAGTCGGACTACGGACTGATACGGATGCAGCTCGTCGATCTATTCGAGGACGTCGATCAGCGGCTGAAGGCGACCGAGTTCAGTGCGCTCTTCCGCCTGCTCAGCGAGGAGTGGATCCGCGGCTCGCGGATGCCCGAGGCGTTCGGGGACACCTCGGCCGCAAGGATCATCATCGACGTCGAGGAGGATTTCAGCGTCCGGAGCGCGCACATCCAGGGCGCCGGCGGCCAGAAGATCGCCGAGCAGCTGCTCAAGAACGCCGCTCGTCCCGGACAGCCGGCAACGGGCGTCGACGTGTTCGCGATGCGGGTCCCGCGCACGATCCGGCGCTTCAAGAACGGCGGCAGCCTGCCCTCGTCCATCGTCAAACTTGACGCCGCCAACCGGCTCGAGAACGACGGCGCACTCGCCGAGGGCGATTACGAACCCGTCCACCGGCGGTTGCTGCAGACCGGACTGGAACCCGCGACGAAGGTCACCGGCGACTGACCTGTCGCCGCCCACCCGGGCTACGAGCAGCGCGTTCGGGCCTTGGTCTCGCCGGGCTCGACGCAGCGGATCGTCGGATCGCGGGCGTATCCGACGGAGATCTTGACGCTGACGGGCAGGCGTGGGTACGGCGCGTCCTTGCCGTCGCAGTCCTGGTCGGTCCCGTCGTGCGGCGTGTCGCGGGCGCCTTGGTGGATCGCCGGGTTGGCGTCGTCGCAGTCGGGCCCGCCGAACGCCGCTCCGATGTAGCCGTCGCCGTCGGCGTCGTGGTCGGGCGTCACGGTGGTCGCCACGAGCCTGAGCGCGCCGGCGGGCGGATTGTCGGTGCATTTGGGCGGGCCGGTCTCGTTGCAGGCGCGGCCGACCTGAACGGCGTAGGCGAACAGGGCCGTGTCGAAGCTCGAGCCTTCGGTCGTGAGAGTGATCTGCCCGCCCGTGCCGTGGATGCTGTACCACGCGGTGCGGGCGACGCCGACGTTCCAGGGCATGTTGCACTGCTGCGAGAAGGGAGCCGTCGTGTTCGGCTCGCCGGGCTCCACGCCGTAGCCTGTCGTGTCCTGGAGTGCGGGCATATCCGAGGACAGCGGCGTGGGCGCCGAGCTCGCGTGATGCGGTGATCCAGGCCGCGGCGCGGCCCGTGCAGGCGCGTGACCGGACGCGGAGCCTCAACCGGCGCAGCGTGTGCGCGTCTTGGAGTCCGGTCGCAGGCAGGTGGTCGTGATCTGGGGTCCGCGGCCGGCGCGGACCCTGATCTGCTTGACCTTCCCGAACGAGTCTGGTCTGGTCGCGGTGATCGTGAGGGTCGTGCCGACGCGCAGTGGCCGCTGCAGCCAGGGCGTCAATGACATCGGCTTGGACGTCGCCTTCTTCGTCAGGCGTATGGCTCGGTGCTTGCCCTTGACCTTTCTCGTCGGGCAGCTGGAGCCGCGGCAGGTCACCGTGATCGTCGCGCCTGGCGGGGCGCCGCTGACCCGCAGGCGGGTGAAGGTGGTGCGGGTCCGCGTGCGACCAAAGTCGAAGGCGACCGTGAAGCTCACCCGCCCGGCGGGCCGCCGCACGACGTTGTAGGTCGCCGTCGACGAGGCCCGGTTGCCTGCGACATCCGCGGTCGAGACCGTGAACGTCTTCGCGCCGGGCGAAGAGGTGTCGATCGGTGCGCCTGGGGGCACGGGCGCTGCGCAGGTCCGGACTCCGGTGCCGCCTGGCTCGTCGGTGCAGGCGTAGTCGGCCGACACCCGTTGACCGACGTTGAACGTGGCGCCGTTGGACGGAGTGCCGAGGCGGATCGCCGGGGCTCGGCGGTCGACGACGGTGATCGTGGCGTGGTTCGTGCGGCTCAGCGGTGGGCCTGGTGCGGTGCTGGTGGCGAGCGCGGTCACCGCCACGTCGTAGGTGCCCGGGGTCGTCGAGGCGGGGACGGCGATGCTGACGCCGGCGGAGGCCACGCCGTTGGCCGGTACGGCAACGGAGGGTGCGGACAAGGTGGCGGTGCCCGAGGGCACGGTGGTCGTCGCCGACACCGCGACCGTGCGGGCGCCGAGCGAGCCGGCATCGAGGTTGCGGATCGGGAATGTGAGGGAAGCCGGGTCGCCCGCCGCGACCGTCACCGCGCCGCCGCTCAGGACGCCGAGGTCGCTGACGTTCTTGCTCAGGTGATCGGCGACACCGGCTGACGGCGAGTCGAAGCAGGACGTGGCGCCGTCGTTGCAGCGCACGGGGTCGGATGGGCTCGCACCCCCGCTGCCGGTGAACCGGAACCCGACGATCGCTCGCCAGCGCAACGGTCCCGCGAACGGGGCGCCGTCTGCGCCCTGCGGGAGGGCGAACTCGGGCTGCAGCGTCGTCTGGCGATCGTCTGGGTTGGCCGGGTCCAACGGCGCGTCGGTCGAGAGGTAGCCCTCCCAGCGGAAGCCGGCGGGCGGCGGGAAGCTCGCGCTCAGCGCGTTCGTGTAGGTCGCGCTGCGAGCGAAGCTCGCGCTGCCGTCCGCGGTGGTGAAGCCGGCGGGAGCCACCGTGCCCAGTGGCACGCGATAGCCGACGAGCAGCTGCCCGCGCGCTCCTTCGATCTCGTCGCCGTCGGATCCGTCGTCAGGCTCGGCGGTGTTGCCCCCCGGCCGGTCCGGGTCGCACGTCGCGTACGTGCTGCGGTCGTGGTCGCTGACGCAGATGTCAAGGCGCAGCGTGACGAACCCGGGCAGCCGCTGCGAAGCGCTCTCGCTCTTGATGGCCACGCAGCCGCTGCACGTGAGCATCGCCACCACGATCAACACGACACGAGCCATTCGCCGGGAGAGACGCTCGCAGGACCGCTGCTATTCCGCGATGGCATGAACCGCGGCCACCGCGCATGGCGCCGGCGGCAGCTGAGTCGGTCCCCCTCGACGCGCTGCGCGCAGGCGACGAGGGCGAGTTCCGAAGCGTTGTGGATCGTCACCGTCGCGAGCTCCTGACGCATTGCCATCGGATGCTCGGTTCCTTCGAGGACGCCGAGGACATCGTGCAGGAGACGCTGCTGCGTGCCTGGCGGGGGCTCGAGGGTTCGAGGGTCGCTCGACAGCCGAGCAACTCGGCGGCAAGATCATCCAACCCGCCCAGACCGTGCCCGGCGTGACCTTCGGCGTTGTTCGCAGATCCGCAGGGCCACGTCGTCGGCGTCGCCGCCAACTGAGCAATCAGAAGGCACTCAAAGTCGCGTAGCTGGCCGTCGCTGTCCGGCGTCGACGCTCCGGCAGCGGCGGACCCTATGCGTCGCGCGGGCGCTCGCGAAGCCGAGGCCCGCGACGACCAGCCCGCCGAACGCGTCGAGCCAGATGTGATCGCCGGTCGCGATGATCTCGACGACGACCGCCGGCGGGTACAGGAGCGCGGCTGCGCGGACGGGTCGCGATCGGGCCAGAGCCCATACTGTCCCTGCGGCGACCACCGAGAACGCGGTGTGGGCGCTGGGCATCGCGGCGTAGGGGCTTTGGATCGATCGTCCGAGTCCGTGGTCGCCCGGTCGTGGCCGGTCGTCATAGCCGAGGCCGGCGATCATCCGCGGTGGTGCCGTGGGCGCGATGACGTACCCGATTGCCGCGAGCGCCTGGGTTGCCGCAAACGTATCGCGGGCTTGATGGAACGCCTGAGGGTGAGCACGCCGGGTCCAGGCGAGCACGCCGAGCGCCACCGGCACGTGCGCGGCGACGTAGGTCACTCGGAGCGCTCGCATGAGCGGCGGCCGAGCGCCGAACCAGGCGTGCACCGTCGGCTCGAAGAACAGCCCGAGCCGCCGTTCCATATCGATCAGGCCGCGCATCCGCGCCAGCGGCCGCTCCGCGCCGGGAGCCACAGCCGCGACGACGGGCGAGAGCGCAAGCGCGAGCAGGGCGGGTGCACCATCGCGCGCAGATCGCGCCCAACGACGTTCCGCCGGCACGCGGTTACCGTAGACGATGCCGCCATCTAGATGATCATCGGCGGCCGGACGTTCCAGAGGAGACTGGCCAGCGGTACCTTGCGCGAACCGTTCTCGCGCGGGCTTGGCCGCCGCCCGCGCGGGCCCCGACGGTCGACCTCGAGCCGCACGCGCTCATCACCTGTGCCCGCGACACCGGTCGCGGCGAGCCGCAGGAAGGACCGTCGTCCAAGGGTCGCCGGGAGATCACGAGCGGCGCGCTTGGAGTCCACGCCTCCAACGTATCCCGCTCCAGAATCACAGGGGTGCCTCTCAGTACCCCTCTCACAGGGCCCCTCTGCGCGCGCTCAGGCGCGCCATTGTGCGGGTGGACGTCTGAGCTGCGCACACGACACATCGAGGAGGACTCCTGTGACCACCACCACCGTCCCGTACCTCACGCTCAATAGCGGCGTCGAGCTGCCCGCCCTCGGCCTGGGCGTCTTCCAGACGCCGCCCGATGAGACCCGGGACGCCGTCCGCGCCGCGCTCGACGCCGGCTACCGCCACATCGACACTGCCGCCGCCTACGGCAACGAGCGTGAAGTCGGCGAGGCGGTCCACGCCTCCGGTCTCGACCGCTCCGAGGTCTTCCTCGAGACCAAGATCTGGATCTCCGACTACGGCTACGACGAGACGCTGCACGGCTTCGAGAAGAGCGCCGGCAAGCTCGGCGTCGAGCAGATCGACCTGCTGATCCTCCATCAGGCTCTGCCCAGCGCCTTCGACCGGACGCTCGAGGCCTACCGCGCGCTCGAGACGCTGCTCGCCGACGGCAAGGTTCGTGCGATCGGCGTGAGCAACTTCTTGGTCGACCATCTCACTGCGCTGCTCGAACGCGTCAGCATCGTGCCCGCGTTGAACCAGATCGAGGTGCATCCGTACTTCGCCCAGCCGGAGGTTCAAGCCTTCGGCGCCGAGCATCGCATCCTCACCCAGGCGTGGTCTCCCATCGGCGGCATCACCTTCTACCGCGACGGCCAGCACACGAGCACCCTCCAGGACCCCGTCATCGGCGACATTGCGAAGGCCCATGGCAAGAGCCCGGCTCAGGTCATGCTGCGCTGGGGCATCCAGCACGGACGCTCCGTGATCCCGAAGTCGACCAAGCCCCAGCGGATCGCCGAGAACATCGACGTCTTCGACTTCGAGCTCACGCCCGGCCAGATCGCCGCGATCGACGCGCTCGACACCGGGCAGCGCGGCGGCCCGGAGCCCAACGCCATCACGCTCAAGGCCTTCGGACGCAAGATCCCGGAGGCGTGACGCCATTGCCGGCGGTGGCGCCGAACACCGATCGGCGCTGGGTGCTGCGGGTCGCGCCGGATCCCTATCTTCGCTTCGATACCTGCGACTACTCGCTCGAGCGCATGGTCGGCCGGCGCGTCGAAGTCCGCTCGCTGGCCACGGGGATCTGTCCCGGCGGCCGGCGGCGGACTCCTGATCTCCCAGCCGACGTGACGGAACTCGTGGCCGTCAGACGCCATCGGACGACACTCCGCCGCGACCGCCCGGCCCCAGCCCCACCAATCCCCGCTCATCCGCTGCGTTAGGCCGTTCGCGTTCTCGGTGGTCCAAGTTGCGCCTCGATGGACTCGGCCGCCTTCAGGAGCTCGGCCTCCTGCCAGCGTTCGGCCACGAGTTGGACTCCGACCGGATGGTCGCCGGCGGTGAAGCCGGCGGGTATCGACACGGCCGGCAGCCCGAGACACGCGGTGGCGATCGTGAGCCGGAAGCCCGACCACTCGTCGCGAAGTGCGGTCTCGCCTCCGAGGTCGTGACCAACCGGCCACGGCGGGCGCGTGCTGACCGGACCCAGGATCAGCGGATGACGGGCGAGGAACTCGCCGTAGGCGGCGGCGAGCACGTGGCGCTCGCCCAGCGCCGTCGCGTAGCCCTCGCCGTCGAGCGGCCGCGCCAGTCCGAAGAGCGCCTCGGCGGAGCGGCGCGTGCCTTCGCTGCCTTCGGAGCGAAGACGCTGGAGCGCTCCGAGCCGGACTTCGTAGCCCACAAGATCAAGCCAGAGTTGCGCAGCGGCGTCCAGCCGCGGGAGCGCAGCGTCGACCACGTCGTAGCCTGCTGACGTGAGGGCTGCCGCCACTCGGCGGAGGCCGTGGGCTACCGCGGGATCGGTGTCGTCGGGGAGCACGAGCGCGACGGGACCGACCGGCAGGTCTGCGGATGCGGCGGGCGTGAAGCGCGGATCGCGGGCATCGGGTCGCGCCATCGCTGCCAGCAGCAGCGGAAGATCCTCCGCGCGGCGGGCAAGCGGTCCATCCGTCGCCATCAGCTGCCGGCTCATGAGGGGTGGAGTGCTGAAGGACTGGGCGACGCGGCCCGGCGTCGGACGCAGCGCGTAGACGCCGGCGAGTTGCGCCGGGACCCGCAGCGACCCGCCGTAGTCGCTGCCGACCGCGAACGCCGCCATGCCGGTGGTGAGGGCGACGGCGTCTCCCCCGCTGCTGCCGCCGGGGCTCAATGACGCATCCCACGGGTTGAGGGTTGGGCCGTGGCGGGCGTTGTCGGTGTGCCAGCGCAGGGCGAGGTCCGGGAGGTTCGTGCGGGCAACCGGGATGGCGCCCGCGTTGCGCAGGTGGGCGATATGCGGCGCGTCCCGCTCGGCCGGCGCGCCGCCTGACATGCCCAGCGACGTGACCGTGCCCGCGACGTCGATGTTCTCCTTGACGGTGAATGGCACGCCGAGCAGGGGCGGCGGCTCCTCGCCGCGGGCGAGCAGTTCGTCAGCTTGGCCCGCGGCGGCCAGTGCTCGATCGGCGAGCGTGATCGTCACCGCGTTCAGTTCGCCGTTGAGCTCATCGATCCGGGCGAGGCTCGCCGTTACCGCCTCGCGCGCGGACAGTTCGCGCTTCGCGATCGCCTGCGCCAGGTGGGCCGCGCCGCGCGTCATGCGCGCGCGCCGGCGAACTCGACGAACGCGGCGATGGCCTCGGGATCGGCGAGCGCTCCCCGGCTGGCCACCACCTCCGCGGCCTCGCCGCTGAGGATGCGCTTGACGGGCGCTTCGAGCTTCTTGCCGGTCAAGGTGCGTGGGATCGCGGGCACGGCGGCGATCGTGTCCGGGACATGGCGCGGCGAGAGCTCGGAGCGCAGTGCGGCCGTGATGCGTCGGCTCAACTCGTCGTCGAGCTCGGCGACCACGAACAGCAGCAGCTCGCCGGGCCCTCCGGCGGGGTCCTCGAGGTGCACGACGAGCGAATCCTCGATCTCCGGGAAGTCCTCGATCACCGAGTAGAACTCGCTCGTGCCCAACCGCACTCCGCCGCGGTTCAACGTCGCATCCGACCGGCCCGTGACGATGCACGTGCCTGCCTCGGTGAAGCGGACCCAATCGCCGTGGCGCCAGATGCCGGGATACGTATCGAAGTAGGCCGAGCGATAGCGCGAACCGTCCGGATCATTCCAGAACGCCACCGGCATCGACGGCATCGGCTGCCGGATCACGAGCTCTCCGAGCTCCTCGGTCACTTCGTTGCCTTCGGCGTCGAACGCGGTGGCATCGACGCCGAGCCAGCGGCCCGCCATCTCGCCGCGGACGACGGGCTGCAACGCGCAGCCGGACACGATCGCGCTGCACACGTCGGTGCCGCCGCTGCCGTTGACCAGCAGCATGTCCGGGCCGAGTTGCTCGTAGAGCCAGTCGTAGCCCTCCGGCGGCAACGGCGAGCCGGCGATCGGGACGACGCGGATGCTCGACAGGTCGAACTCCTCGCCGGGGGCCAGACCCGCCTTGCGGCAGGCCATCACGAACGACGGGCTGACGCCCATGACGGTCGGACGCGTCTCCGCGGCCAGCCGCCACTGCTGCGCGAGGTCCGGCCAGGCGGGATCGCCGTCGAGCATGACGATCGAGCTTCGGAGCAGCAGCGCCGAGACGAGCGCGTTCCACATCATCCACGCGGTGGTGGTGAACCACAGCAGCCGCCCGCCGGGCTTGAGATCCCAGCCGAGGCCGAGGTTCTTGACGTGCTCGAGCAGGATGCCGCCGTGGCCGTGCACAATCGCCTTCGGGAGGCCGGTGGTCCCGGATGAGAAGAGGACGTAGAGCGGGTGGTCGAACGGCACCGGCTCGAACGTCAGCGGGCCCGGTTCGCGCAGCAGCTCGCGCCAGCCGCCGGCGTCGTCGCCGTACGCGACCTCGACCAGGTGCTCGGCCGTCGGCAGCCTGGAGAAGATCTCCTCCAGCTCGGCGCGGCGATCCACGCGTTGGTCGCGGTACGTGTAGCCATTGACCGCGAGCAGCACCTTGGGCTCGATCTGGGCGAGCCGGTCGATCGCGCTGCGCACGCCGAACTCGGGCGCGACGCTCGCCCAGATCGCGCCGAGGCTGGCCGTGGCCAGGAACGCGACGAGCGTCTCCGGGATGTTCGGCAGATACGCCGCGACGCGGTCGCCGCGGCCGACGCCGAGCCGCTGCAGGCCGGCCCGCGCGCGAGCGACCTTGTCGCGCAGCTCGCCGAAGGTGAGCTCGATCGGGTCGCGCGTGTTCGAGCGCGCGACGACGGCGATCGCTGCGGGGTCGTCGCCGAGCATGTGCTCGGCGTAGCTGAGCCGGGCGCCGGGGAACCACTCGGCGCCCGGCATCTCGCGCCGGCCGAGCACGCGCTCGTGCGGCGTGTGCGCGCGCAGGCCGTAGAAGTCCCACACGGCCCGCCAGAAGCCCTCGAGGTCCTCCACCGACCAGCGCTGCAGGGCCTCGAACGAGTCGAACCCGCACCACTGCGCGAAGCGGCCGACCTCGGTCGTCTCGAACACGTCCCGCGGCGGCGTCCAGAGAACGGTCATAGCCGGGCGACCACGGTCTGGAGCTCGCGCACCGGTACATGCCCCGCGAGGTCCTCGGTGTGCGTGACGAGCGCCGCGGTCGTCGCACCGGCGGCCTCGCCGGGCGGCACGGCGAGCGCATGCGGGATCTCCAGCGAGCCCCGCACGCAGGGAAGGAACGGGCCGCGCCTGGCCACCACGTCCTCCCAACCCGACTCGGGCACCACGAGCACCCCAATCGCGCGGAAGAACTTCAGCGAGCCCCAGAGCGGGGTCGTGGTCCTCGCGTAGCCTTCAGGTGCGGGAACGTCCTCGCGCACGAAGATCACCCCTGCGCCCGCCTCCGCCGCGCGGCGTGCGGCGGCGAGCACGGCCTGCGCATCGCCGCGCGTCGCCGGGCCGCTGAGCACGACTGCGAGCGGCACGTCGACGACTGCGCGCACCCGCTTCAGGAGATCCGCGATCAGCGCCTGCCCCGCCGGGTCGCGATCCCACCCGCTGCCCGAGTCGACGACCAGCACGTCGAGCGGCAGTGAGCGTGCGAGGTCGGCGTAGACGCGCGCACGGCGGCCGGCATCCGCGAGGAACGCCCGCTGGTCGAGCTCCTCGACCTCCGCCGCGAGCGCCGCGAACAGCGGCGCCCGCAGCGGGCGCTCGACGGGCCGGCCGGAGAGCGCGGCCTCGAGTGTCGCGAGCGCGCTCACATCCGCATGACCGGAGCGGTGGGCGCGCCCTCAGGCCAGGAACCGAACCACACGAGCAGGTCCTCGGGCGGCGAGAGCTGCGACCACGAGGCCTCGAAGGCATCCCAGTCCGTGTCGCGAGCGGCACGCGCCTCGCGCTCCTGCGCACGCAGCCGCTCGGTCTCGTCGGCCAGCACGAGCGCCTCGGCCGCGTCGTAGGCGACCTTGTAGATCTCGCGCGCCGTCCAGGCGCTGATCAGCCCGTCGCGAAAGTCGCGCGCGACGTCCTCCGGGTCGGCCTCGAGGGGATCGCCGTAGCCGGCCCCACCCGCGGAGAACCCGAAGGCCATCACGTCGCCTTCGTCGTAGGGGCGGATCGAGCGGCCCATGAACTCGACCTCCCACTGCCCGCCGATCGACTTGCCCTCGATGATCGAGCGGAAGTCGAGGTCGATCGCTTCACCCGCCCGCAACGCATCCATCAGGCCGGGGGCGCGGATTCCGATCCCCGGCACCGTGCACGGGGCATACCCGCCGAACAGCGGCTGCGGCGTCTGCAGCTTGGAGTTGTCGGCGATGCACATCAGCAGCACCATCGGGACCTGGTGGGCGACCCACAGCTGCACGGTTCCCACGCCGCCGCGGTGCTTGCCCGCCCCCGCCGAGTCCATCCAGTGCTGCGACAGCGGGATGATGATCGGGAACTCGTTCTCCATCAGCTCCACGTCGGGCGCGCGGCCGAACGGGCACCACGGGAACCCGAAGGCGTTGATGCCCGCCGACGCGGGTCGCCCGCCCATCCCCTCGGTGTTGATCGAGTACGCGACCATGTCCGCGAACGGCAGGCCCCACTGGGACTGTCCGGCAATCACCATCGCGTTGCCGGCGTTGCTCGCGCTCGCCGCGACTCGGTCGTGCTCCTGGCTGCCGAACATCATCTTCGCGAACGTGTTCGCGCACGCGCTCATCACGCCCGTGCACACCATCACCGAGCACGAGGTGGCGGCACGGTCGTCGGGGTTCAGGACCGTCCCCTTCGGGATCACGAACGTGAACGGCGCGAACGTGGCGCTCGAGATCGGCAGGTCGAAGAAGACGTACGAGTAGACGTAGTTGGCGACGTGACCGACCACCGCCTGCACATGCGCGTGGTACGGCGAGAGGTTCTCGGGCGACGTCCCGGTGAAGTCGAACGTCACCTCGTCGCCGTCCTTGATCAGCGTCAAGGCGGCGGTGCGCACCAGCCCGTGCTCGGTCCCGAGCGCATCGGCGAAGTTTACGCACCGGTAGCGACCGTCCAACCACGACGCGATCCGTTTGCGCGCACCGTCCTCGGCGACCTGCAGCATCCTGCGCAGCACGCCGACGACGAAGTCCGCGCCCTCTTTCTCCGCCACCTCGAGGATCCGGGTGCGCACTCGGTCCGCGGCGGTCGCTCGCGCCTTGAGGTCGGTGGTGATCATCTGCGGCGCGCGGATGCCGAACGCATTGAAGAGCTCGAGCATGTCGCCGCGCAGCCGATGGTTCTCGCCGATCTTGATCGGCGGCAGGTTCAGCCCTTCGTGGAAGCGCGTGGTCGCCGACACCGGCATCCCGCCCGGCTCCACGGCGCCCGTCTCGGTCGTGTGGTTGGCCGCGCCGGCCCAGGCGATCAGCTTGCCGTCGTGGAAGATCGGCAGCACGATCACCTGGTCGGGGTTGTGGATGCCGCCGTAGAGCGCGTCGTTGGCGAACCAGATGTCGCCGTCGCGAACGCCCGGATTCTCGCCGTACTCCTCGAGGATGTACTTGATCAGGATCGGCTGGATGATCGCGTGCAGGTAGGTGCCGGCGGCGGCGTTGACCAGGTCGCCGTTCGCGCTGAACAACGCGATCATCACGTCGCCCGCGATGCCCATCGACGAGCGCGAGGAGCGCTGGAAGACCTCCAGCGCCTCATCGAGGATGTCGTTGGTGCGCTGGAAGCCGATCTCGTAGTCGCCGGGCGCGAGCGTCTCGACGGCGCGCAGCTCGCCCTCGGTCGGCTCGGCCAGCCGGATCATCGCCAGCTTCTCGTCTGCGGTCGGGATCGCCATCTCAGCCCTCCAGGATTCCGAGTCCGTGCGACTCGATCGAGAACCGCCGTCCCGGCGGGATCACGGCGGTCGTATACGCCGCCTGCACGATCGCCGGCCCGGCGAGCGAGTGCCCCGGCCTGAGCGACTCGAACTCGTAGACCGGCGTGTCCATCCACTCCCCGAAGTAGGCCTGGCGTGTGCCGACGGGCTCCGCCGGCTCGTTTGTGACCTCGAGCTCAGACAGCTCGAGCTTCTGGCCCGGGACCGCCACGCGAAGCACGAACGTGTCGATGTACACACCGCCCGCCACGTTGACCGCGAGCGGGCTGAACGCCTCGCTGAACTCCTGTTCGAAGCGATCGTAGACGGCGAGCACGTCGGCCTCGGACTCCAGGAACAGCAGCGGCGACGACGCGCGCTTGGAGTGAATCTGCCCGCCGTAGAGCATGTCGAGCTCGAGGCTGACGGCGGCGTCCTCCCAGTTGAGGCCTTCCGCCTCGACCTCGCGGCGGGCCTCGGCCATCAGCTCGCCCACCATCGCGTTGAACGCTTCGCGGTCGACGGTGGGCGCGCCGGTCAGCGGCGCGAGCAGCGGCATTCGCTGGGATCGCTCGTAGAGGTGGACGACGTCCATGATCGACGAGCCGTACGCGCAGAACACGGGCGAGAACGGGAACATCACCGCGCGCGGGATCTCGCCCATGTAGCCGGCCGCGTGCGTCGGCCCTCCGCCGCCGAACGCGAACAGCGTGAACTCCGACGGCCGGTAGCCGCGCAGCGTCACCTCCTTGCGGATCGCGGAGGCCATCTTGTCGTCGATGATCCGGCGGATCAACGCGGCGGCCTCGACCACGGAGATGCCCATGGGCTCGGCGATCTGCTCGCGGATTGCGACCTCGGCGGCGTCACGGTCGAGCGCCATCCGCCCGGCAAAGAACTCATCCGGGCTGAGGTAGCCGAGCACGAGATTGGCGTCGGTGACCGTCGGCTGGGCTCCGCCGAGTTGGTAGGCGACCGGACCCGGATAGGAGCCGGCGCTCTGCGGACCGACCTCGAGCCGGTCACCGAGCGCGTGGTTGATCCACGCGATCGAGCCGCCGCCCGCGCCGATCGAAAGCGACTGCAGCATGGTCGTGGAGACCATCCACTGGTCGATGATCGGGTTGAACTCGTAGTTGCGCACGGAGTCCGCGACCACGAGCCCGATGTCGAAAGAGGTGCCACCGACATCCGCGGTGACGACATTGTGCGCGCCGAGCTGGCGGGCGATGTCGCGCGCGCCGATCAGCCCTGCAATCGGGCCGCCGTTGTAAGTGCGGCTCGCGGTCGTCTTGAACAGGTCGGCGCAGCCGCCGGTGTTGTGGATCATGAAGAACGGCCCGCGATAGCCGCGCTCGCGCAGCTTGTCCCAGGTACCGGAGAGCTCGATCTGCATCGATCGCTGGAGATAGGCGTCGAGGATCGCGGTGTTCGAGCGCCCGTACTCGCCCAGGCGCGAGACGACCTCGCTCGAGAGGATCACCGGCAGGTAGCCCACGTGATAGTCGCGGTACTCCTCACGGATGATCCGCTTGACCGCCTTCTCGTGCGAGGGATTCACGAACGACCACAGCAACGAGACGACGAACGCTCGTGCGCCGCGGTCCACCAGCCGGCGCACCTGCGCGCGCACGTGATCCTCGTCCAGCGGCCGCACAACCTGGCCGCGCGCGTCGACGCGCTCCTTGACGCCCACGATCAACTCGCGTGCGACCAGCGGGCGCGGCTTGTGCTGGTGCGGCAACGCGCGCCGCTCGTCCAGCCGCGTGCCGTCGATCCACTGCGCGCCCTTGCCGATCAGCACCGCGTCCTCATGGCCCTCGGTGGTGATCAGCGCGACCCGCGGCCCACTGCGCTCGAGCAGGCGGTTCATCGCCACCGTCGTCGAGTAGCGGACCGTCTCCACCTGGCCGACGAGCTCCTCGAGCGTCACCCCGGCGTCGGTCGCGGCCTCCTCGACCACCTGCATGAAGCCGACGCTCAGGTCGTACGGCGTCGTCGGTACCTTGCGGTAGCTCGTCTCGCCGTCGAGCGTGAGCACGAGGTCGGTGAACGTCCCTCCGACATCGACATCGATCGTGTTCATTGCGCCACCAGCCGCTGGTCGTGGATCTGCAACTCGCCCGCGTCCAGCCGCTCGCGCAGCCGGTCGAGGTCGATCTCGATGTCGTGCGTCACCGGGTGCCCCGGCGGCAGGTACTCGGTCTCGATCTGCGTGAAGCAGCCCGGGCAGTGGAACTCGACGATCCGCACCCAGTCCGGGTCGGGCGCGAACGTGTACTCGCCGTCGATCAGCGGCTGGTGCACCTCGCGCGGGTCGCGCTGGTTGACCTGGCAGCTGTGCTTGTAGTTTTCGCGCGCGGAGCCGAGGTCGTGCTCGCAGACGTGGCAGCGCCAGCGCTCGTCCTCGATGTCGAGGTCGAGGTACTCCGTGACTCGAATGCGCATCACGCCTCCAAGATCGCGTTGCCGTAGCCGTCGATGCGCACCGTCCAGCCCGCGGGGATCGTGCACGAGTTCGTGTCGGACTCCAGTCGCGCAGGCCCGGTCGCGGTGGCGCCCGGTGTGAGCTCCTCCCACACGAGCACGTCGCCTTCGACTCTGTGGTGGTGCTCGCCCTGAGGATGTGGGGTGTATGTCGGCACCGGCGAGTAGCCGCGGACCGTGACCCGGCCGTCGGTCACCTCGACCTCGAACCGCGCGTCGTCGACGGACAGTCCTTCGCCCTCGAGGTCCCGTCGCACCCGCGCCTTGCCGCGCTCGGCGATCGCGTCGACGTCGGCGCCGGGCGCCGGCCACTCTTCGTAGACGTGGCAGATCTCGGCCACCGACGAGCCGAACGCGCTGAGCACCGGGCCGAGCCGGAAGACGTGCGCCTGGTCGAGGTCGAGCAGGCGCGCGAGGCGGGCGGCGAAGTTGCCGCCGTTGCCGCCGAAGCAGAACAGCTCGAAATCGCCGTTTCCGGCGCGCTGCATGACGTCGCGCGCGGCCGCGGCGATCATGTCCGCCGCCGAGTCGATCACGCGGTCCGCGGCGTCTTCCGGCGTGATGCCGAGCGGGCCGGCGACATCGCGCTCGAGCGCCTCGCGCGCCAGATCGACCCGCAGCGCGCGGCGCCCGCCGAGGAAGCGCTGCGGGTTGAGCATTCCGGCGACGACGAACGCGTCGGTGAGCGTCGCGGCGCCGCCGCCGAGGTCATAGGCGGCCGGGCCGGGATAGGCGCCCTGGCTCTCCGGGCCCAGCTGCAGCGCGCCGTCGCTGACCCGTGCGATCGAGCCGCCGCCGACTGCCTCGGAGTGCAGCAGCGTCCACGGCGTCTTCAGCGGCACGCCCAGCAGGTCGCCCTGCTCGACGGTCACGGGCTTGCCGTCGACGATTGCGCCGAGCTTGGCCGTGGTGCCGCCGACGTCGAGCGCGAGCACGCGCTCGTAGCCGTACACCCGGGCCCAGAACGCGCACGCGTTGAGGCCGAAGTAGGGACTGGACTCGGCGGTGTCGACCGCCTTGGTCTTTGCGACGCGCGCGACGCCGCCGTTGACGTGAGCGATGTAGACCGGGCGCCGGTAGCCGTAGTCCTCCAGCAGCTGGTCCTCGGCCTTGAACAGCGCCACCGCCAGCGGGGTGTGCACGTACGCGTTGACCAGCGCCATGTGCGTGCGGGTCTGGTCGTCCGGATGGCGGCAGATCTCCGAGCCGAGCACGAGCGGCACCGCTCCGAGGTAGTGATCGGGGAAGTTCTCGTCGACCAGGCGCCGGACCGCCTGCTCGGCCGCGTCGTCCTGGAAGCCGCCGCCGGTGCTCACGGCGATGCGGCGGACGCCGTTCTCGAGCAGGCCGCGAATCGCGGTCAGCGTCTCGAGCTCAGACGTGCCCGCGCTCAGCGCGACGATGTTCTCCGGAGCGATCAGCCACCCGACGGCTGGACTGCGATCCTCGCCGTATAGCTCCTCCCCCGTCCCCTCGCTCACGAGCAGGCCGATCCGCGGGCCCTTGCGCTCGGCCAGGATGTTGGTGGCGATCGTCGCCGACCAGCGGATGACCGCGACCTGCTGCAGCAGCGACGCGAGATCCTCGTGCCCGAGCCGGCGGGCTCCCTCCTTCAGGCACTCGAAGAAGCACACCGTGAAGTCGTGCGGGGTGGTGTCGACCTTGACCGGCGTGACGGCGGTGCCATCGGAGAACAGGCCGTCCGTCAGCGTGCCACCGATGTCGATGTCGACCGTGTACGGGCGCGCGCGTGAGCGCTCTGCCCCGACCGCTCCCGGCGCCGCATGGGCTGCCGCAGTCATCGTCTCTCCTCTCGACGGTTCGTTGAAGGTGTACGGCACCGGCTTGTGGAGCGACCCGGACTCCAGTACGAATTCCAGGCGTGGAGTTGGTGCAATCGCACGAAGACCAGACCGCGCTGACGCGGTCGGCGCTCGAGGCGGCGCGCACCGTGCTGCGCGCGGACTACTGCGCCGTCGCGTGGCGCGGCGACGGCACCGAGGTGATCGCCACCCAGGGCATCAGCGAGGCGAGGGCGGCCGAGCTCGCCGGCGGCTGGCTCGACGCGGCGCTGGGCGGCCGGCCGCGCACGTCCCTGCGCCATCGCATCGAGCCCGTGCACGATCCCGGAGGCCGGATCATCGGCGCGCTGGTCGCCGATCTCCGCAGCGGCGGCGTGCGCCCCGGCGCCGCCCGGGCGCTGATGCCGGTCTTCGCCTCGCACCTCGCCCTGCTGGTCGAGAAGGTCGAGATCCAGGCGCGGCGGACCGCGGCCTATGAGGCGCTCGTTCAGATCGGCATCCAGATCCAGGCCGCGGAGGCGGACGTCGACGCGACGCTGCGGCTGATCGTCCAGCGGTCACGCGACCTGCTCGGCACGGAGCTCGCCTGGATGGGACTCGTCGACGAGGCCGAGCAGACGCTCAACATGCGCGTCGCGGCCGGCGCGCGCACCGAGCCCTTCATGCGGATGCGGCTCTCGCTGGGCGACGGCGTCGGCGGCGTCGTGGTCGCGACGCGCCGCGCTGTGGTCGTGCCCGACTACGCGCGCGAGCGGCCGCCCACGCCAACCTGGGTCAGCGACGCCATCCTCGGCGAGGGCATCGGCTCGATGCTCTGCTGTCCGATGCTCAAGGGCGAGAAGGTCGTCGGCGCGCTCTACGTCGGCAGCCGGCGGCCGCTTGAGTTCCGCCCGATCGAGGTCGCGCTGGTGTCGGCGCTCGCCGCCCAAGGCGCGATCGCGATCGAGAACGGCCGGCTCTACGAGACGCTCGCCGAGCAGAACCACCTGCTCGAGGGCTCCTTCGCCGTGCACCGCACGCTTACCGAAGCCGCGCTCAACGGCGCGGGGCGGGCGCAGATCTGCATCGAGCTCGCGCGGCTGCTCGACACCGAGATCGTGCTCGAGCAGGAAATCTCACCGCCGTTCCACGCCCGCTACTCCGCGCACGGAGACGCACCCGACGGGCCGGCGGGAACCATCAGCCGGCCCGTCGAAGACCTCGGGCGCGTGTGGGTCTGCGGCCTCGACGAGCTCACGCCGCTGCAGGCCAAGGCGCTCGAGCACGCCGCGACCGTCCTGGCGCTCGAGCTGGTCAAGGAGCGGGCCGAGCAGCAGGTCGAATGGCAGCTGCAGGGAGATCTCCTCAGCGAGCTCCTCGACGCTCGCGCCCCGCTCGCGCCCTCGCTCGTCGCCCGCGCTCGGCAGCACCGCGTCGACATCTCCCGCCCACACTCGATCCTCGCGGTCCGCTCGAGCGATGTCCTGCCCGACGAGCTCCTCGCGCTCGTCCGCCGCGCGACCGGGCGCAGCCTCGTCCATCGCGACGCCGCACTCGTCTGCCTCCGTGGAGGCCACGTCCTGCTCGCCGCGTGCGACGCCGAGCCCGCCGTGCGCGCAGTCACAGCCGCCGCGGATCGTCAGGGCGTGGAGGCTTCCATCGGCGTGAGTGACGGCGGCACGGATTTCTCCACCGCCTATCGCCAAGCCGTCGCGTGCGCACGACTTGCGTCGGGCGACGGTGAGCGCGTCGTGCACGCGCAGCGGCTCGGCCCGCTGCGCTTCCTGCTCGACGCACCGGACATCGACGAGGTTCGCGCGGTCATCGCCGAGCAGCTTGGCCCGCTGCTCGCTTACAGCGGCGGCCGCGCCGATCTGCTAACCACGCTGCGCGCCTTCATCGCCGCCGACGGCAACGTCGCCGAAACGGCCAAGGCGTGCTTCATCCACAAGAACACGCTCCGCTATCGGCTCAAGCGACTCACCGAGGTGCTCGGCCGCGACCCCGGGGAGCCCGACGCGAAGTTCCACCTGCGAATGGCGTTCGATCTCGTCGACCTCTTCGCGGGGATCGGCATCGATCTGCACCCCGGATCGCACCCCGACGCCGGCTGCCGCCGATGAGTCGGCGGCGGCCGCAGCCGGCAGGGTTGCCGCGGTGTTGCAGGGACCACACACCGATCACGATCCCGACTGTAGGGCCACCGCCTCGACCTCGATCAGCAGCTCGCGCCGGACCAGCGCCGAGACCTCGACCAAAGTGCTCGTAGGCGGCGCCGCGCTGTTGACGAACTCCTCGCGTACGGCCCGCACGGCCGCGAGCCCTGAGATGTCGGTCACGAAGATCGTGATCTTGAAGACGTCGGCCCACGACGCGCCCGCCGAGGCCAGGGCGCGGGCGACGTTGCCGAACGCGAGCCGCGCCTGCGCCTCCATGCCCTCGGGGACGCTGCCGTCGGGCTCGGCGCCGATCTGGCCGGACACCCAGACCTGCGCGCCCGCAGGCACCGTGACGAGCTGGCTGTAGCCGTTCGGCGCTGGCAGGCCGGCCGGCGAGTCGAATCTCATCCCGCTACTTCTAGCGCGACCAGCGCGTACATCTCGCCGCGTCGACGAGGTCGTCGAGCGCGAACAATCCGGTGCCCTGCACCTCGGCCTTGCCGCGGCTCGGGCCGAAGGTCAGCGACGGGATGCCGGCCAGGTTGAAGATGTTCGTGTCGCGCCACATCGACACCACGGCGGTCTCCACCCGCGGCGTCGGCCCGCTGCGCGCGGCCACGCGGCCGCTGATCAGCGGTGGCTAGCTCACAAGCTCCTCGGCTGGCGATCGAGGATCGCGCTGAGGCGCTCGAGGTCGTTGCTCATGGCGCGCCGCAATGCGCGCGCCATGACCGGAGCGGCGACCTTCTGAAAGCCGGAGGGCTCGCCGCGGTTGCGCAGCGTCATCCGCGTGGCGCCGTCGCCGGCGTCCTCCCACGTGTACGTGGTCTCCATCGGGAACGGACCCTGCGCCGTGCTCATCACGAGTCGCTCGCCTGGAATGAGCTCGCGGATCTCGTACGTGTATGTGAGGCGGCGCCCGAGGAAGGTCGCGGTGAATGCGAGGCGCGACCCGACGGCGAGCGGCGGCGCCGTCTCCCATTCGACCGTCTTGATGTTCGAGTACCACGACGTCGCGTTGTCGGGGTCCGCGGCGTAGGCGGCAACGTCGCTCCGCGGCCGCGGGATCGTGCGCTCGCACTGGACGTCTACTGCCATCGCGTCAGCCCTTCGCCGGAAGCGACCGAGCGAACTCCACGCCCAGAGTCACCCACGCCGCCAAGTCGCGCTCTTCGCTGACGCCTTCCGAGGCGACGAGGATCCACCCCTTCATCGGCCGTCCGGTCATGTCGAACGGTCGCGTGTGCGGGCGCGCGAGCGCGTCGTCGGATGCGTCGGGGCCGACGCGAACCATCAGCTCGTCGCCGGAGAGCCCCACGGCCATGTTGCCCCGCAGTAGGAACGCGAGACCGCCGAACATCGCCTTCTCCGTCACCGCCGGCTCACCCGCGAGCTGCTCGCGCACGCGCCCGGCGAGGTCGTCGTCGTACGCCATGCCTACAGCGGTCACCACTCAACCTCCCAGATCTCGGCGCGGCGGACGCACAGCGTCAGCTGATCCACGCGATCGACTACTACCGCTTCGCCCTCGCGTGGCGGCTCGCCGTCCTCGGGGCACGACCGGCGTGCGCGCCAGATCTCGCCGCCGAGGCTCACCTGCCCGACCGGCTCCAGTTGGCGGCGGACGACGCCGAGCCGGCCCACGAGGCCCTCGGCGCCGCAGCGCATGGGGAACGCTCCCCATTTGATCCGGCGTGCCGCGCGACATCACAGCAAGGCGTCGAGGATCGCGAGGGACACCACGAAGATCAGGATGGCGAAGACGAGCACGGCGGCGAAGCGTCGCCGCGCATTGGCGACGCTGATCGTCTGACGCCGGTGTGGGGCAATTGGGACCAACGGGTCGTCCTTGCGCGGCGCGGGCATGCTCAGTCGAGCCGGATCCTCATGACGCCGACGGATTGCGGACGGCTGCCAGCATCTGGGCAAGGCGCGCCCGGAGCACCGCAGGCTCGAGGCGAAGCGTGCGGGCGATCTCGTGCTGCGGCGTGCCGTGGATGAGCATTCCCAGGATCGGGCGATCCTCCGGAGTGAGCGTCTCGCCACTGGCGGCAAGCACGTCCGGGGAGACCGGCGGCAGGTAGGGGCGTCCCGCCGCGACCGTCCTGATCGCTTCGGCGAGCTGCATTCCCGTCGCGCCCTTGTGCAGCACGCCATCCGCGCCCGCGAGGATGGCAGGGACGGTGAGCCAGTCGTCGGCGAACGCGGAGTGCAGCAGCAGCGCGGGCGCGACGGCCTCGGCCTTGAGCCGCAGGCAGACGGACAGGCCGTCCTCGTCGGGCAGGCGGTAGTCGAGGATCACCACATCGGGGGCGGTGCGATAGAGCAGCGGCGTCAGCTCGACGGCGCTGGCCACGGCGCCGACGGGCTCCATGTCAGGCTGGGCGGTGAGCGCCGCGTTGAGGCCAAGCCGGACGGCGTAGTGGTCGTCGACGACGGCGACTCGAATCATGCCGCGAAGCATGCCGCGCGGTGACCGCCGCGCCTATGGGCGGGATTCCCCATCATGGCTCGACGAGACCGCGCCGGATCGCGTAGCGCGTGAGCTCGACACGATTGCGCATGCCGAGCTTGGCGAGGATGTTCTCGCGGTGGCGCTCGACCGTGCGCACGCTGATCACGAGCTCGCGCGCGATCTCGTCGGTGGTGTGGGCCTCGGCGATCAGCGTGACCACCTCGCGCTCGCGCTCGGTCAACGGGTCGGGCGGGAGCGGCTCGCCCTCGGCGAGCTGTTGCAGGTGCTCGCGCAGCAGTGAGCGAACCATGCCGGGGTAGATGAAGGTCTCGCCGCGCAGCGCGGCTCGGCAGGCGGCGACGAGATCGCGGTCGGCCACGGTCTTGAGCACGTACCCGGAAGCGCCCGCCCGGACGGACTCGAGGAAGTAGTCCGCCACGTCATGCATCGAGAGCATCAGCACCCGCAGTTCCGGCCGCCGCCGCGTCAGCTCACGGGCGGCCTGGAGGCCGTTGCGTTTGGGCATGGCCACGTCGAGCAATGCGAGGTCGACGTCCGGCTGTAGGCCGCGGCTTACAGCGCCGATCCCGTCGTCGGCGACGGCGACGACGCGCAAATCGGGCGCCGCGTCGAGCAACATCCGCAGGCCGTCGCGTACGAGGCGATGATCGTCGGCAAGCAGCACACCGGCGTTCAGCGGCACGGTCATGGAGCGACCACCGGGATCCGCAGCGTGACGCTCGTCCCTCCGCCCGGCTGCGCGCGCAGATCGAGAGTGCCTCCCGCATAGAGCGCCCGCTCGCGCATGCCGGCGAGGCCGCGGCCGGAGTCGCCCACGGCGAGCGGCAGCCCGCGGCCGTCGTCGCAGACACGCAGCTCGAGGACGCCGTCGCGACTGTCCAGGGCAACGAGCACGGCGCGGGCCGCGGCGTGACGGACGACGTTGGTGAGGCTCTCCTGCGCAACGCGGTAGACCACCAGCTCTGTGGCGGGGTCGAGTGGCGGCAGTGCGGGATCGAGTCGCCGCGTCATCGCGATGCCGGAGCCGTCCGCAACCGCGGCCGTGAGCGAGACGAGCGCGCTGCGAAGCCCGAGCTCCTCGAGCGACTGGGGACGCAACCCTGCGGCGATCTCGCGGACCCGCTCGGCCCCGCCGCGGACCAGCCGCTGCAGCTCAGTGACGCGCGCCCCGGCCGGCTCGGGAACGTCGAGCGAGCCGAGCCCGAGCACGACGCCGGTCAGCAGCTGCCCGACCTCGTCATGGAGCTCCAGCGCGACACGTCGCCGCTCGTGCTCCTGGGCCTCGATCGCGCGCCGCCCGCTGGCACGACGCTCGTGCTCGAGACGCTCGAGCATTTGATTGAACGCGGTCGCGAGCTCGCGTACCTCGGGCCCGCCTCCGGTGGGCGGGAGGCGCATGCCGGGCTCACCTGGATCGACTCGGTGCATCAGCGCGGTCAACCGCTCGAGCGGGTCCAGCGTGCGGCGCAGCAGCACGAGGTTCCCCAGCAACACCAGCGCCACGCCGATGGCCAGCACGAGCACCTCGCGCAACAGGAGATCCGAGCTGACGGTCGCGGGCGAGATCGCGAGCGCCACCGTCGCCGCGCCGAGCAGCGCCGCGTTGATCGCGAAGATCCGCCAGTACAACGACACGTCCCTGAGTCTCATGCGCGTGCCGCGCGGACTGAATGGGGAGCAGGGCCCAAGGCGGCCGGGCAACGCTCCCCATGCAAGCCCATTCGTCGTGGACTCAGAACACGGCGATCGCCGCGAGCACGGCGATCACGGCCACAAGCAGCGCCAGCACGACCATCGCGGCCTTGCGTTGTCGCCCGCGCGCCGCGGTCGGTCCGGGCGTGGCCATCTGGTCGCCGCTGCGAGGAGGGATGCTCATGTGCGGTCCTTTCGATCGGGTACCTGCTGCGATCGTCCGTCACCGGCGGACGCGGGGAAATGGGGAGTGGCGCCCATCTCCGCCTCGCGACGTGCGTGGTGATCCATCACCGGCATGGGGAGTAACGCCCATGGAGCGGGGGCGCTTCGCGTTCCATGCTGGCTGCGTGCATTGCCCGCCGCTCAGCCGAGGCCGCCTCTGATGGTGTTCGCGATCGGGCTCTTCGCGGCCGCGCTCGCGCTGATCGCCAGCGAGCGGATCGACCGGACGAAGGTCGCGCTGCTCGGGGCGATCGCGCTGCTGCTGACGCAGACCATCGATCAGGAGGTCGCGATCGATGCGATCGACTGGAACACGCTCGGGCTGCTCGCCGGGATGATGCTGATGGTCAAGCTGACCGAGCCGACCGGCGTCTACAACTGGCTGGCGATCCGCGCCGGGCAGCTGTCGCAGGGCAGGCCGCTTGCCGTCGTCGCGTCGCTGGCCTTGACGACGGCAGTGCTGTCGGCGTTCCTGGACAACCTCACGACAGTGCTGTTGATGGTGCCGATCACATTCCTGCTCGCCGACACGCTCGACATCGACCCGATCCCGCTCGTGATCACCGAGATCGTGGTGTCGAACATCGGCGGCACCGCGACACTGATCGGCGACCCGCCGAACATCCTCATCGCGGGCGCGACGGGGCTGTCCTTCACCGCGTTCATCGTGCATCTCGCGCCCATCGCCGCAGTCACGTTCGTGGCCGCGACGGGCGCCCTGTATCTGGTCTTCCGATCCCGGCTGCGGATTACCCCGGAGGCGCGCAAGCACGTCGCGGCGCTCGATGCGCGCCGCTCGATCGAGGACATGGCGGAGCTCAAGCGCACCGTCCCGATCCTGGTCGCAACGATCCTGCTGTTCTTCGCCCACCAAGCGCTCCATCTGGAACCCGCCACCGTTGCGTTGACCGGCGCGTCGGTGATGCTCGTGGTCACGCGCCAGCCGGTCGAGCGCGCGCTGGCCGGGATCGAGTGGCCGACCCTGTTCTTCTTCATCGGCCTGTTCGTGATGGTCGGCGCGCTTGAGCACACCGGCGCGATCGACGGCGTCGCCAACGGCATCGCGGACGTCACCGCCGGCAACCGCAGCGCCGAGCTGCTCGGCATCGCCTGGGTATCGGCGCTCGGCTCCGGACTGGTCGACAACATCCCCTTCACCGCCGCCATGATCCCGGTCGTCGACGATCTCCAGGGCGAGTCGAACGACGATGCCTACTGGTGGGCGCTCGCCCTCGGCGCCTGCTTCGGCGGTAACGCGACGCTGATCGCCGCCGCCGCCAACGTCGCCGCCGCCGGCATGGCCGCGCGCGCCGGGCGCCCTATCGGCTTCGTGACGTTCCTGCGCATCGGGGCCCCGGTCACGCTCGGCTCGATGCTGCTCGCCACCGCCTACATCGCACTGCGTTACCTGTGAGCCCGCGCCGCTTCACCGACCCGCTCGTCCGCGACGCCCCGCTCCTGCGCGCCGAGCAGACCGTCGCCGACGCCCTGCGCGCGATGGACGAGTCCGGCCTGCCCGCGGTGCCCATCGTCGACGGCGACGGGCGGTTGCTCGGCATCTTCGGCGAGCGCGAGTTCATCGGCGCGCTGTTCCCCGGCTACCTCAAAGAGATGAGCTTCGCAGGCTTCGTCCCTCGCGAGCTCGAGAGCGCACTCGAGAAGCGCGCCGCGTGTGGCCGCGAGCCGATCGGTGCGCATCTCAACACCGACCACATCGAGGTCGAAGACGACTACTCCGACCTGCAGATCGCCGAGATCTTCCTCCACCACCGCGCCCTTCTGATCCCGGTGCTCGAAGCCGGCCGGCGTGTGGCCGGCGTGATCACCCGCCGCGACTTCACGCGCGCGCTCGCCCAGCGGCTCCTCAAGGCTCGATGAGGCCCCGGCGGATCGCGTAGCGGGTCAGCTCGACGCGGTCGCGCATGCCCAGCTTGGCGAGCAGGTGCTCGCGGTGGCGTTCGACCGTCTTGCGCGAGATCCCGAGCTCCAGCGCGATCTGCTCGCTCGTATAGGCCTCCGCAACGAGCTTGACGACCTCGAGCTCGCGCGGCGTGAGCGGATCCGAGGGCGCCGCCTCGCCGTCGCGGGCGCGATCCAGGTAGTCGCGGATCAGCGTCGCGATCCCGCTCGGATACAGGAACGGCTGGCCGCGCAGGACCGCCCGGCACGCCTCGACCAGGTCGCGATCGGCCGCCGACTTGAGCACGTAGCCGGACGCGCCGGCGCGCAACGCCTCGAACAGGTACTGCTCGTTGTCGTGCATCGAGAGCATCAGGACGCGCAGCTCGGGATGCTCGCGCGTGAGCTGGAGCGCGGCCTGCAGCCCGGTCAGGCGCGGCATCGAGACGTCCAGCACGGCCAGCTCCAGCGCCGTGCGGCCGGCGAGCTGCACCGCCTCGGCGCCGTCGCCCGCCTCTGCCACGACCGTCAGGTCCGGCTGCGCATCGAGGATCATGCGCAGCCCGCGCCGCACCATCACGTGATCGTCGGCAAGCAGGACTCGCGCCGGCTTCATCGCGGCAGCACCAGTCGCACGGTCATCCCACCGCCGGAGCGCGGCGTGAGCTCCAGCCGTGCGCCGACGAGCACAGAGCGCTCTCGCATGCCGCGCAGTCCCGTGCCCTCGCCCACGTGCGCGGGCAGGCCCTTGCCGTCGTCGGTGACCACGAGCACGACGCCGCGGTCCTCGCGACGCAGGCTGAGCGTCGCCACGCGAGCGTCGGCGTGGCGTGCCACGTTGGTCAGCGCCTCCTGCGCGACGCGGTAGACGACCAGTTCCTCTTCCGGCGCGAGATCCCCGACGGCGTTCAGATCTCGCTCGACCCGAATCCGCGCGGTTCGCTGGACCGCGACCGTCAACGCCGACAGGGCGGCCACGAGACCGAGATCGTCGAGCGCCTCGGGGCGCAGACGGCGCGCGATCGCCCGCACATCCGACAGTGCGCCGCGTACGGCCTCGCGAGCGTCCGCGAAGCCCTCGCCGGCGATGTCGAGCACGAGCAGCACGCCCGTCAGCGTCTGGCCGATCTCGTCGTGCAGCTCGCGCGCGATCCGCAGGCGCTCCGCTTCCTGCGCAGCCAGCGCGCGGCGCGCGCTCTCGCGCCGCTCGGCCTCGAGGCGCTCGAGCATCTCGTCGACCGCTGCCGCGACGTCGCGCACCTCCGGATCCGCCGCGCGCAAGGCGCTGCGCGCGCCAGGGTGCAGCGGATCGACCGAGCGTGCAAAGGCGGCCAGCCGGCCGAGCGGCGCGAGCGCCCGGCGTAGCAGCACGAGATCGAGGCCCAGCATGACCGCGAGTCCGGGCACGAGCACCGCGACCTCCCACAACGCCACTGGGAAGCTGACGGTTGCCGGGGACACGACCAGCACCAGCGTCGCGGCCGCGAGCACGGCGGCGTTGCCGGCGAACACCTTCCACAGCAGCGGCACGGGAACGAGCCTAGACCGCTCGCGTGATGGGGAGCACTGCCCATTTCGGGCACGCGTACCGGCGTCAATGATCGAGGCGAGACCCCGATGCCCGACATGACCGACGAAAACACGCAGGACGACGACGAGCGCACCGTCGTCGAGTTCCACGGATCGCGGGCGATGTATCTCGTCAACACCGCGATCGGCATCATCACGTTCGTCGCGATGATCGTCATCGTGATCGTGCACCTGCTGTAGCCGGCCTACCGGCGTGAGGCGCTGGCATCGCCACTCTTGGCGTGCCGGGAAGTCTGGTCGGCGTGGCTTTGCCATGTCCGAGATCACTGACTTCGCCCTCATTCTGCTGCCCATCGCCGGAGGACCGGCGCTTGCGATCCTCTCGACGCGCGTCCGCGCGCGACTCCCGCTTCCCACGCCGGGGATCTTTCTCCTGGCCGCGGCCGTCGTCGCGCAGCTGTTCCCGGCCGTGGGCGAATCGGTGTCGAGCGGTAACGCTCGCTCGCGCGCGGTTGGAGCCCGGGGACCGCATCTTCATCGCCTGGAGCGGGCTCAAGGGTGCCGTGCCGATCTTGCTCGCCGCGTTCGCGGTGCTCGACGGCGTCGACGGCGCGAGCACCGTCTACGGACTCGTCTTCGTCGCCGTCCTCTTCTCCGTGTTCGGCCAGGGGAGCCTCGTCCCCGCGGTAGCTCGGCGAGCGCTCTCGTCAAGCGCGAGGGCGTGAAGCCGAGGACGGGACCCGGGCTTGTGGTCCGGGACATTGCGGCGGCTGGGCCCGGGACGGTCAGCGCTCGCCCCGGGCGTGGCCCCAGCCGCGGGCGCCTGAGCCGGGAAAGCGCCCGGTCGCCACGATGCGGCGAGCCGGACCCGGCACGGGTGTGGCGGCGCACCGCATGCACACGACCTCTAGCCCCCGAGCTCACAACGAGGCAAGCAGACGGTAAGGCCACGAACACCTGGGCCTCCGACTGCCGCCTCGATCCGCCGTTCCGAGTGCGCCCCGTCCGTCGGCCGGCGAACCGCTTCGTCGGTCGGAGCTCGTAAGCCGGCTAACCGGGTGGCGCGAGGACTGACCCTAGGTGGCCGGTGCTGCGCATCCGCTTCGGTAGTCGTGACAGGCATGTTCATTTCCCGCACCATCGTGGGCGCCGCGCTTGCCCTGGCCGCCGCGGCGCCCCCCGGCCGGGCCGCAGTCGACCGCGTGATCGCAACGACGGCGCGCCCGACTCCGCTGGCCGCCGGCGGCGGACACGTTCTCTACAGCGCGTGGGACGGCAGCAGCTATCGGCTGACCGACGCCGGTCATGGCGCGCTGCCGATCAACGGCTCCGCGCGCCCGTTCCACGCGGACATCGGACGCGGCTCGGACGATCACGTCGTCGCCGTCTACCCGCGCTGCAAGGACGCCGATACCGGCTGCGATCTCTATCTGTACGACTTCGAGACCGCGCGCGAGCACGAGCTGCGCGCCGCGAACAGCTCGGGCAACGACGAGGTCGGCGGCGCGGTGTGGCGCGATCGGCTCGTCTTCTCCCGGATCTACACGCGCAAGGGGAAGCCCTCGAAGGGCGTCCTGTACGAGCGGTCGCTCTCGCATTCGCACCGGCGCTCCGACCGTCTCGCGACGGAGCGCGCGCACACGGTCGACGTACGCGGCACGCGCGTGCCGTTCGCCGACGTGCGCGAGTGGAGCCGCGAGCCCTGGCTGGCCTGGACCTCGCACGATGACGTGTCGCGCTTGACCCGCGTCCCCGGCAGCGGCGCCGCGGTCGACTTCCTCGACGCGATGAACCCGACCGCCTTCGGCGACTCGATCTACTGGTTGCTCGTGCGCGACGGGGAGTCCAACGTCAGCGTGCTGCACCGCTACAACCGCAGCCGGCACCGCGACGAGCGCGTCAAGATCCCGATCACCGGCGCGGCATCCGGGTTCGCCTGGGACGCCCACGACGCGTACTACGCGGTACCCGCGCACCCGACGCCCGAGGGCTGCCTGCCGCAGCACGACTGCCCGACGGCGATCCACCGGGTGGGCGATCCGAGCTTCGAGAAGGCGCCGAAGATCGAGCTGCGCTGAGCGTCATCGCACAGACGTGAGCCGCACGGCCGCGGCGCCCGCGGGCAGAGGGTCGGCGAACGACCCCAGGAGGTCTCACACGCCCGCGCCTCCGCACGCGCGAGCAGACGGTCGGCGAAGCAAGAGCCGGAGCGGTCGCTGTTGCGGCGGATCGCCGGCGGCGAACTCGGCTCGCTGCGGGTGATCGTCATGCTCGCACTCATCTGGGCGATCTTCCAGATCGCCAACGACCGCTTCCTCAGCGCGATCAACCTGAGCAACCTGATGATCCAGATCACCGCCGCGGCGCATCCGCCAGCGGCTCGGGTCTCCGCCGCTTCGTCATCGCGCGCCCGGGCGCGATCGCGGCGGCCGAGCTCGCAACCGTGTGGATCCTCGACCGCGACCGCGGCGTGCCGGTGGCCACGCTGATCCTCATCGGCACGGTCGCGATCGTCGCGTTCACCGCGGAGAGCACCTTGTTCGGCCGGCATGTGTACGCGGTCGGCGGCAACGCCGAGCCGGCAAGGCGGGCCGGGATCCACGTCACGCGCGTACGCATGCTGGTGTTCGTGCTTGCCTCGATGCTCGCCGCGGCCGGCGGCATCCTCGCCGCGTCGCGGCTGCTGGCGGTGAACCAATCGTCGGGCGGCGGCGATCTGCTGCTGCTCGCGGTCGCGGGCCCGGTGATCGCGGGCGTGAGCCTGTTCGGCGGTCGCGGCTCGGTGTGGGCCGCGCTGCTCGGCGCCCTGGTGATCGGCTCGATCTCCAACGGCATGGACCTGCTCGCGCTCGAGTCGTCGGTGAAGTTCATGATCACCGGTGCCGTGCTGCTGGCCGCCGTCGGCCTCGACGCCGCGACGCGACTGCGTTCGGGAACCTAGTGTCGCGATTCGTAAGTTCGCTCGCAGATTGCGGGATGCATCGTCGTGGCTGGCGTTCGCCGGCGACCTGGCTCGTACCGCGCGGACTTGCGAGGTCGCCGGCGGGCGCCAGGCGCGGCGAGGCGCCCGCAAGCTGCCTGCGAACTTCCGAATCGGGACACTCGGCCGGCTCGACGTTCTGGTTGCGGCGCAGCGCATTGCCGGGGTCGTAGCGCGCCTTGAGCGCCGTCAGCCGGTCCCAGGCCGCGCCGTAGCATGCGCGTGCGCCATCGAGTCCCTCGTCCATCATGAAGTTCGCGTAGCAGCCGGGAACCGCATGCGGCCGGAGTGCGCTTGAGAACCCGCCGGCCCAAGCGCGCAGGCGCTCCTCGTGCCCGGGCTCCGGCGCCACGGCAGCGAACATCTGGGCGAAACGGGCGCCCGCTCATACATCAGGCCCGCCGTGTGGCCATATGCGCCGAGCGTGGCCGCGCGATCGAAGGCCGACTGCAGCGCCAGGTGGAGCAGTTCGGCGACGCCGTCGAACAGCCATGCCTGCGCACGGAATGTGCTGAGCGCCTCGCGCGACCGCTCCGGCGAACACGTGTTGCACCAGATCAGCGCGCGCATGCCGGCCGCCCGTGCAGAGAGCGCGGAAACGGGTCGGCGGGCGGGACGCTGAGCACCGCGAAGAATGCGTACACGTCGTCCGGCTGCTCGGGCAGCCACGCGTCGAGCAGCCGCAGGATCGGCTCCGCCTGGTCGAGCGCGAAGAACATCGGGCCGCCGGTGACGGCGGCCACCGGATGCAGTCGCAGCTGGAGCTCGGTGACGACGCCGAAGTTGCCGCCGCCGCCGCGGAGCGCCCACAGAAGGTAGGCGTCGCCGCCCTCGCCGTCGCGCGCGAGCTCGCCGTCAGGCAGCACGACGTCGGCGCCGATCAGGTTGTCGGCGGCGAGGCCGTGCGCGCGGTTGAGATAGCCGAGCCCGCCGCCGAGCGTGACCCCGCGACGCCGACGGTCGAGACCGTCGCCGACGGCGTGGCCAGTCCGACGGCCTGCGTGGCACGGTCCAGATCACCGGCCGTCACGCCGCCGCCCACGCGCGCCACGCGGCGATCGGGATCGACCTCGACGTGCCGCAGATCGCGCAGGTCGATCACCAGGCCGCCTTCGACCGTCGAGAATCCGGCGACGCTATGACCGCCCGCGCGAACGGCGATCTCCAGCCCCTCGTCCTTGGCGAAACGCAGCGCAGTGCGGACGTCGGCCGCGTCGCGACAGCAAACGACCAGCGCGGGGCGCGCGGCCGCCGCCCGATTGTGAACCGCGCGTGCGGCGTCGTACTCCAGGTCGCCCGGGCCGATCGCGGTGCCGTGCAGCCGTGCATCGAGCGCCGCGGCCGGACGCACGACGCTCCTGGGTCGCCCGAATCATGGGCGCGCAGCAGCATGATCCATCCTGCGAGCGGCGCGAGATCAGCCTCGGCGACGATTCGCGCGGCGCGGGACAGCCAGCCGCGCGACGCGGACGTATTGCCGAGACTGACGCGATACAGGAAGTAGAGAGAGATCGCGGCCAGGGCGCTCTGGGCCGGGTCCGGACGGCGGCGGTACGCGGCGTACGCGCGCTCCTGGTAACCAATCGCGGACTCGGTCTCACCGAGCCACCAGAGCGCATCCCCCAGACCGGCGAGCGCTTCCGGGTAGGGCTCGTGCTCGACCAGCGCCTCGAACGCCTCGCGCGCGTCGTCCCACGCGCCGGCAGCGAGGGCGGCGCGGCCGGTGCCGAGGAGCTCGGCCGCCGGCGCGGCGCATGCCGCAGGAACGGTTGTGCGCGAGCCGGTCACGGGTCGTGTGGCACGAGCGTATGCCGCGCCGCGCGTACTCCTGAAACCGGCGTGTTGGCCGGCGCACCGGGTTAGCCGCCGGCCAGCACGACGATCGTCAACAGCGCGAGCAGACCCAGCAGCGGAACGGCGAGCAGCCGCCAGGACGCGGCTTCGGGGCGGTACGCGCCCGCCGGCGAACTGCGCTCGCGGCCGGTCGCGGGCCGGCGATCGGACATCGTTGTCATGGTCGCCGTCTACCCGCGTGCTTCAGAGCGCGACGGCCGTCCCGTAAGCCGGCGAACCGGCCGGCGGCGACACGAAGCCGCACGGGGTAGGGCATTCCGCGATGGGCATCTTCAGCTTCGGACGCATTCGCGTCGCGCTCGCCCTCGCGGGCGCGGTCGTGCTGTTGCTCGGCATCTTCACGTCACTGCTGCCCGGGTGGGTGGCGGTCCTGGTGTTCGCCGTCGCGTTGGCGCCATATCTCCGGCTCGCGGGGCCGCGTGACCGTGCGCCGGTTCCGGTGGCGGTGCCGGTCACCGGCCGCTGGCGAGCACTCAATAGCCCAGCCACGCGGGTCCCCAGCCACGGGCTGCACGCCTACGGCCAGACGTTCGCGATCGATCTCGTGCACGAACCCGCACCGGGGACGCGCGGCTCAGGCGTGTGGTGGCCGCCGGCACGGCGGCCGGAGACGTTCCCCGGCTTCGGCGCAGAAGTGCGCGCGCCGGCGGACGGCGTCGTCGTCGCGGTACACGACCGCGAGCGCGATCACTGGAGCCGCACGGGCTGGCTCGCGCTTCCATACCTGCTGGTGGAGAGCGCGGCGCGTGAGCTGACGGGCCCCGCGCGGATACTCGGCAACCACGTCGTGCTCGACCTCGGCGGCGGCGTCTATGCCGCGCTCGCACACCTGCAGCGCCGCTCGGCGCGCGTGCGGCCGGGCGATGTCGTGCGCGCCGGCGCGGTGGTCGCCTGCTGCGGGAACTCGGGGAACTCGAGCGAGCCGCATCTCCATGTGCAGCTCATGGACCACCCGCGCGCGGTGCTCGCCGACGGAATCCCGTTCACGTTCGCCGGAGCCGGCCTGCCGCGCAACGGCGAGGTGCTCGTGGCGCGCGGCAATGGACAACCGTGACATCCCCGCCGCGCGTGCCGCGGTCGTGCTGCGGCCGCTGGGCACGCCGCTGCCGCTGGGCCTGACCGGCCTCGCGATCGCGAGCCTGGTCTTCAGCGGCGTCGACCTCGGCTGGATTGCCGTCGACCAAGGTCACGACGCTGCCGAGGCCGTGCTGGTCGGCGCGTTGCCGCTGCAGACGCTCGCCTGCCTGTTCGCGTTTCCCGCTCGCGACGGGCCGACCGCCGCCTCCAATGCGCTGCTGGCGGCGACGTGGGGGGCGTATTGCGTCGTGCGGCTCGGCTCGACAGAGGGCGCGACGTCGCCCGCGCTGGGGCTGCAGCTGATCGTCGCGGGCTCGCTCCTGATCGGCATGGCCGTCGCCCAGGGGCTCGGCAAGCCGCTCATCGGCGCGGCAGTCGCCCTCGCCGGCGGACGCTTTATCGTGACCGGAGTGCACGAGCTGACCGGCGGCACCGGCTGGCAGAATGCTGCGGGAGCGGTCGGGCTGGCGGTTGCGGCCCTCGCGGCGTACGCGGTCGTCGCGCACGAGCTCGAGGACGCACGCGACCGTGAGGTGCTCCCGACGTTCCGCCGCGGACGCGGCCGCCGCGCGCTCGAGGCAGACGAGGCGTCTCAGCTCGACGGCGTCGAGCACGAGGCCGGCGTGCGCGGCCAGCTCTGACTCAGGGCGCCAGCGCGACTCCGAATGCGTCCTCGCCAACCGCGCCGCGGATGCCCCGCGTTCCCCGCGTCCACAGCTGCTCGCCACTGATCCGAAGTCCCGCGCGCGACCCGTAGAACACGCTGACCGCGCCGGCGCCGGTGTGGCCCTGGACGCTGTCGTGGCGGGCGCCTGCGGCGAGGTCGGCGGTACCGTCTCCGTCGAAGTCGGCGAGCGCGAGTGCCGTGCCGAACGCGTCGCCCGTGTCGAGCCGCGTGTTCAGGGTCAGCTCACGATCCCCGGCCGCGCGCAGACCCGCCTGCGAACCGGCGAGCAGGCTCACGGTACCCGCGTCAGCCCGCTCAGCAACGTCATCGAACGGGACCCCGACAGCCAGCTCGTCGCGCCTGTCCACGTCGACGTCACCGGCCGCGAGCGCGCTGCCGAAGCGATCGCCGGTGGCCGGGCGATCCTTGACCCCGGGCGACGCGCGCGACCACAGCTGGTTCCCCGGCGCGCGCAAGCCGGCGCCGGCGGTGCGCGCCGCGCCGACACCCTCGAGCGGGACGCCGATGGCCAGGTCTCCCGCGCCGTCACCGTCGAAGTCGCCGATCGCGAGCGCGCTGCCGAACGCGTCGCCGCGCTCCGGCGTGCCCGCGATCCCGAGCGCTTCCTGGCTCCACAGCTGATCGCCACGGCCGAGGCCCCCGTGTCGCCGTCGAAGTCTCCGGCCGCGAGGGCCTGGCCGAACGTGTCGCCCGACTCGGCTCGGCCCTGAATGCCAGGCGTATCCTCCGACCAGCGCTGGGCGCCGTGAGCCGAGAGGCCGCTGCGGCGTCCGTACAGGACCGTCACGGTGCCGGCCAGCATCCGATTCGCTCGAACGCCGCCGGCGATTGCCGAAATTCCTTCTCCCGGCGACCCGATGGCGAGGTCGGCGCCGCCGTCGCCGTCGAAGTCGCCGGCGGCGAGTGCTCCGCCGAAACGGTCGCCCTCGCCGGCGCCGCCCGGGACCCCCGGAGCGTCTTGCGTCCATTCCTGATTCCCGGCGGCGTGGAGGCCCCGCGCGGACCCGTAGATCACGTTGACCGCTCCCGCCCAGTTGAGGCCGGAGACCGAGTCCTGGGGCGCGCCAACCGCGAGATCGGCATGCCCGTCGCCATCGAAGTCGCCGCGGACGGCACACAGAGCGGAGGCGGGTGCGAGGAGGCTCGCGGTGGCGGCCACGACGGCGCAGCTTCGAGCCCGGTACGCGGCGACTCGCTGGCATCGGCTGTCTCGCATGAGCGCGGGGAGGCCATCGCCGGCCGCCGCAGCTCCTCGCGGCGACCGGCGAGGCGTCTTCCCTGAGCCGGCGAGCGTGGATGGGATCTATCTGACGCGCCGGACCGAGGGTCGGGGGGCCCGGTGGTTCGTGGGGGCCGCTCTAGCCAGCGTCGTCCCAGAGGATCGCGCTTCTTGCCGCGTCCGGCCATGGCGGTTGACGACCATTGCGGGCCCAATAAGCCCACCAATCGCGGCCGCCGCCGGACCTCAGTAGCCAGACTCGTGGCATGCCCAACCGTGCTGTCAAGTGGCTTCTCCGTCTGCTGGCGATCTTGTACGGGGCGAACGCCGGCTGGATCCTGGCCACCGCTTTCTCTGCCTCACGCATCGCGGCCGCCGCACCGGACGCCGCTACCAGACTGTCCACGAAGTGCTGGCGTGGCGAGCGACGACGCGTGAGGCCGTGGTGGTCTCGGGCTTCGGCCGCTGCGCGAACTGGTACCGCAATGTCCTCAGCGGCGGCGCCGTCGGAGTCGAGATCGCGCGCGAGTGTTGGCTCCGCAGGCCCGTGCCCTCGCGCCGGCCGTGGAGGTGCTGGCGGACTACGAACGGCGCAACCGGCTGCTCGTGCCCGTGGTGCGGCGCCTGCTGTCACGCCTTGCCCGTGTCGAGTACGACGGCTCTCACGCAGCCAGGCTGGCGGTCGTCGACGCGCTGCCGATGGTGGCGTTCCGCCCTCACGGCGGGTCGCGAGCTCCGGCGCGCGCCTCGATGGAGCGCGGCGACCATCTCGCCCCGCGCGCGTCCACCATTCGCGCGAAGAGCCCGTCGAGGCGCGATATACATCGGAGGTCCTGATGACGGACAACGACCGAGCATTCGTGGAGACGCAAGCGCCGGTGCCCACCGCCCGGGCGTTCGAGGTCTTCGTTGAGGATCTAGCGACGTGGTGGCCGGCGGAGTTCACGTGGTCGCAGCGGTCGTTGGAGTGGATCGGGATCGACCCGCGTGAGGGCGGGCTCTGCACCGAGCTCGGACCGGGCGGTTTCCGGATCGATTGGGGGCGCGTGCTCGTATGGCATCCGCCGGACCGGCTGGCGTTCACGTGGCAGATCGGCCCGACCCGCGTGCCCGAGCCCGACCCCGCGAAGTCGAGCCTGGTCGACGTGCGCTTCGAGGCCGCGGGCCGAGCAACTGACGTGCAGCTCTCGCACATGGGCTTCGAGCGCCATGGCGAGGGGGCGCACGAGTACCGCGACGCGATGCGCGACCAGGGCTGGCCGTACATCCTCGAGCGGTACGTCGCGGCCTTCGATTGAATCCGGCGCGGTTCGCCGGCCGACCGGTCCCTTGCGACATGGCGGCGCGCCTCACTACGGTCGCGCTCGTCGAGCACGGGAGGACCGATCGAGATCGGCGGAGCGTTGAGGATCAGCGACTCGACGATCGCGGGAAACGCGGCGGCCGCATGCGCGTCGAGCTCCACCGGGTCACCGTCGCACGCAACGCGACCGGCCGGCTCGGCGGCGGGATCTACTCCGGGGCCGACGGAGGCAGCGTCGCGGCGACGGGGGTGATCGTCGCCGCCAATACGTCACCGGCATCCGTCACTCGCGCCGACATCCCGTCCGACTGCGCGGGACCGGTCGACGGCGACGGCACGAACCTCGAGAGTGCCGGCGACTGTGGGTTCGCCACGGAGGCCGACCCGCAACTGAGCACGGAATTGCAGCCGCTCGGAACCGAGACCGCGGTGCTCGCGATCGCGGCGACCAGCCCCGCGATCGGGCTCGCGCGTGAAGGCTGCCGCGGCACCGACCAGCGCGACGTGCCGCGTCCGCGGGGCCCAGGATGCGACGCGGCGTGTTCAAGGTCACGCAGCGCGGCTCGTACACCGAGCTCAGGCTCGGCGGTCCGCCCATCGTGTGCTCGAGCCGCGCCTCCGCGAGCGCAAGCTCCAAACGCAGGAAGCACAAGCACACGACGCGGCGGCTATGGGGCCGCGGCTCCGGGCGCTTCCGCACGCGAGGGCGGTACAGCGCCGCGACGGTCCGCGGCACGACCTGGCTTGTCCAGGACTCGTGCGCCGGAACGCTCACGAGGGTTCTCCGAGGCGTCGTGGCGGTGCGTGACCGCGTGCGTCACCGCACGCTGCTGCTGCGGGCACACAAGCGCTACCTGGCCCGCCCGCAGCGCCGCTGAGCGGAGCACCGCGGAAGCGCAGGTCAGCAGACGACCTGAACGTGAACCGCGTAGGGAACGGCGTCCGCGTTGAACTCGGTGACGTCGGCGTGCGTCTTGTCGGCGTTGACGGCGGCAACCACCGTCGGTGGATTGGTCGCGGCGTTCGACGGCACCTCGGCGGGCGTCGCGGTGACGGCGCACTTGCTGATGTCGCCGCCGAAGGGAACCGACACGACCTGGTTGCCGCCGGCGGCGGTGACCGTGGCCTTGCCGTTCGCGGGCACGCCGCGGTTGGCCGGGATGGTCCCGTCGGCCGCGACCTGCGCGAACAGCAGGCTGCCCTTGGGCACGAAATCGTCCTTCTTCGCGCCGTCGAGCATCTCGGCGTTGAGGTTCTTGACCAGCCCGGTGCCGTTGGTCACGAACGGCGGCTTGGCGACCGCCTTGTTGATATCCAGGCCGAAGCGGAGCTGGCCGATCGTGGCCGCGGTGCCGGTCGCCTGGAAGCGGAACGCGTCGCCGTTGCTGAGGTTGTTCGCGGCGACGCAGGACTCGGTGCCGGCCTTCGCACGGCAGCCGTAAATCGCGCCGCCGCCGGTATCGCTCTTGTTGGACTGGCGTGTGACGTACCCGCCGGTACCGGCCGCGAAGCCGCCTGGTTCTGGGCGATCTCCCCGATGATCTGCGTTTCGTTGGTGTAACCGGACGACGCATTGGCGCTCGGGTTGCGCGCGCCGCCGTCTACCGGATTGCGATCGGCGGCCAGCGCGACCGGCGCTGCCAGCACGCCGATCACCGCTGAGGCGATCACGACATGCCGGGCGCGGCGTCCACGCCGCGCCCACTCGCGCGCGGCGCGGGCGAGCTTTAGAAGCGAATCGGACATGACTTCGTTCCGTTCTCTCGAACGAGAACTCGCTACTTGCGACGCATCAACACGGGCGTCGTTGCACTGGCCCGTTCGACGGCCTACGTGGCGACCAGTCGCGTAAGGCGGATTACGCCGCGCCGTTGCCGCCGGCACCGAGGGGTAGTCGTCGCGCGTGACTCAAACCGGCTCGGACTTGCTCAGCATCGTCGCGTGGATCGCGCTCGGAGTAGCGTTTGCGAGCGCCGCGGCGATCCTGTTCGACATCGTCGTCCGCGGGCGCCGCGAGCGGATGGCGGTGATGAACTGGGTCTGGCCGATCACCGCGCTCTACTGGGGACCGGTCGCGGCGTGGGCGTTCCGGCGCCGCGACAGGCTCGAGGGACGGCGTTGGTCGATCGCCAAGGGCGTGAGCCACTGCGGCGCGGGCTGCACGCTGGGAGACATCATCGGCGAGTGGCTCGTCTACCTCACCGGCTGGACGATCGCAGTCTTCGGCACGCACGCCGCCGACACCCTGATGGCGGCCTTCGTCGCCGACTTCGTGTTCGCCTGGACGCTGGGCATCGCGTTCCAGTACTTCTCGATCGTGCCGATGCGCAACGACCTCGGCCCGCTCGCCGGCATCTGGGCCGCGATCAAGGCCGACACCCTCTCGATCGTCTCCTTCCAGATCGGCCTGTTCGCCTACATGGCGCTCTACCACCTGGTCCTCTTCGACCCGCCGCTCAGCGTCGCCAGCCCCGGCTACTGGTTCATGATGCAGATCGGGATGATCGTCGGCTTCTTCACCGCCTGGCCCGTCAACGCCTGGCTGATCCGCAGAGGCCTCAAAGAGGAGATGTGACCGCGCGTCTCAGCCGAGCGGCGCGAACACGGCGGTCAGAAGGGCCGAGGCGCCAAGCACCCAGAGGATCTCGCTCCCCGCCGCGGTGCCCTGCATCAGCTGGCGCTCCGCCGTGGCCAGGTGCGACATCGGGTTGACGTCGGCGATACCGCAGACTCATCGTCCAGACGGTCCGGGCCCGATCAGCGCCGCGGGGCGCTCTACGACCGTGCGCCGGCCGAGGCGATCGCCACCCTCGTCGGAGCGGCCGGCGACGGGCTGCTCCTGCACGCCCTTCTCGATCCGGAGCTCGACGTCGCCGGCGCGATCGCGGCGCTTCGCACGCTGCTGCGCGCGCGCTGAGCTCAGCCGCCGGCGTCGGCGATCGCGTAGGCCGCGTTCACCAGCGCGAGGTGGCTGAGCGCCTGCGGGAGGTTGCCGAGGAAATCGCCCGACGCAGGGTCGATCTCCTCCGAATAGAGCCCGACGTCGTTGGCGAGATCGACCATCTCGTCCATCAACTTGGATGCCTCCGCCACGCGACCGAGGCGAGCCAGCGCGTCCGCGAGCCAGAATGAGCACGCAACGAAGGCGCCCTCCTCACGCTGCATGCCGCTGTAGCGATACAGGAGCGGGCCGCCCGCACCCAGCCGCCGGCGCACGGCGTCGATCGTCGCTTCGAAGCGACCGGGTCGCCCGCGCAGCAGCGCGCCGCGCCCGGCAAGCAGCACGGCCGCGTCGAGCTCGTCCGATCCCGCCTCGCGCGCGTACGCACTCTCCGCGCTCGACCAGCAGCGATCGGCCACGAAGGCCGCGACCGCATCGGCCTCCGTGCGCCACGTCGCGGCCGTCTTGCTGGGCAGCGCGCCGCGCGAGGCGAGGTCAGCCGCGCGGTCGAGCGCGATCCAGCAGGCGAGCTTGCTCTGCGTGTACTGGGACAGGTCCGGCAGCTCCCAGATGCTGGCGTCGGGGCGGCGCCAGATGCGAGCCAGGAAGTCGGCCGCCTCCGCGAGCGCGCGCTGCTCGCCCGGAGCCAGCGCGTTGCCGTCGGCGACGTAGTGATGCGCCATATCGAACACGTCCCCGTAGTTGCCGAGCTGCAGCTGATCCTGGGCGCCGTTGCCGAGCAGGACAGGCCGCGAGCCGCGGTAGCCCGCGAGTGCGAGGGAACGGTCCGGCAGCCGCGGCTCGCCGTCGAGCTGATACATCGGGCGCAAGCGAGGGAGCGTGCGCGAGATCGTACGCAGCATCCATCCGAGCGAGAGGTGCACCTGGTCGCCATAGCCGAGCCTGAGCATCGCTTCCAGCGTGAGGTTGGCGTCGCGCAGCCAGGCGTAGCGGTAGTCGTAGTTGCGGCCGCCGCCGATCCGCTCAGGCAGCCCCATCGTGGCCGCCGCGGCAATCGCTCCGCTCTCGTCGTCGACGAGCAGATCCAACGCCAGCGCGCTGCGCCGCACCGCCTCGTTCCACGGGCCGTCATAGCCGCAGTCGGCCATCCATCGCCGCCATCGCTCCGCCGTGTCATCGAGCCTGCGCAGCAGCGGATCGCGACGGCCAAGCGTCACCGGCTCGCGCTCGAAGGCACTCAGCGCCAACACGGCCGTCTCACCCTCGACGGCGTCGAACTTCGCGCGGATGGCATCGTCGCCGAGCCGCGGATCGCCCGCGTCGAAGCATTCGACGGCCAGGACCTGATCGCGGTACACGAACGCGGGCGTGCCCGCGATCCGCGACGGACGCGCTCGCGCGGCGGCATAGTCGAAGCGCGGCTCCACCGCCCACCGCATCGGTACCTTGCCCGCAAGGCCATCGACGCGCCGGATCACCTGGTTCCAGAGCAGCGAACGCGCCAGAGGACGGCTCATGCAGTCAGTCACGCGCACGGCGCCGCTGTCGGTGATGAACGTCGTCTCCAGCACGTTGGTGTCGGGCAGATAGCAACGCTGCGCCCGGAACGGGATCGCCGGCGCCAGCGCAAAGCGTCCGCCTCGCTCGGCGTCGAGCAGGGCGCCGAACGCCGACGGGCTTCCGAGCGTCGGCAGCGACAACCAGTCGATCGAGCCGTCGAGTGCCACGAGTGCCGCCGTCCGCTTGTTGCCGATCACCGCGTAGTCGCGCAGCGGCGCGAAGCCGCCGGCTCTGGACGGGGTGCGCGGGTCGGAGGCAATCTCGATCGTCACGATCCCACCTCATACCCTCGCCGGCCCGCGCGCGCTCACCGCCGGTACTCCGGCGAACCATCCGCTTCGATGAGCCCCTGCCGCCGGGTAGGCGACCCATATGAGCCAGGTCGTAGTGATCACCGGGGCCTCCAGCGGAATCGGGCGGGCAACGGTCCGCCGCTTCGCGGCGCCGGACATACGGTTGGCGCTGATCGCGCGCGACCGCGAGGGACTCCATTACGCCGAACGCGAGGCCCGTTCCGCCGGTGCCGACGCGATGGTATTGCCCGCCGACGTAAGTGACCCCGCCGCGGTGGACGCGGCCGCGGCGGCGACGGAGGAGGCGCTCGGACCGATCGACGTGTGGATCAACGTCGCCATGACCACGGTGTTCGCGTTCTTCGGCGACATCGAGCCGGACGAGTTCCGCCGCGCGACCGACGTGACCTACCACGGGAGCGTTTGGGGAATGCGCGCGGCGCTGCGGCGGATGGCGCCCCGCGACCGCGGCACGATCGTGCAGGTCGGTTCCGCGATGGCCTACCGCGGCATCCCGCTGCAGGCGCCCTACTGCGGCGCCAAGCACGCGGTCCAGGGGGTGTTCGAATCGCTGCGCACCGAGCTGCGCCACACCGGCTCGCACGTCCATCTCACCACCGTGCACCTTCCCGGCGTCAATACGCCGCAGTTCGAGCACTGCCGCAACAAGTTCGAGAAGCGCTCGCAGCCGGTGCCGCCGGTCTACCAGCCAGAGGTGGCGGCGGACGCCATCCATTGGGCGGCCCATCACCGGCGGCGAGAGATCTTCGTGGGCGTCCCGACCGTGTACACGGTGTGGGGCAACCGGCTCGCGCCGTGGCTCGCCGAGCGCTATCTCGCGCGGACGGCGGTCTCCTCGCAGCTCAGCGAGGTGCGTCACTCGCCGGCGGCGCCCGGCAACCTCTTCGAGCCGCCCGACGGCGACGCCGGCGCCCACGGCCCTTATGACGACCGCGCGCACGGCCGCAGCGTCCAGTGGTGGGCCTCGCGCCATCGCCGGGGCCTACTCGGGGTGATGGCCGGCGCCGCGGCGGCTGGGGTCATCGCCGCCGCCCGCTGAGGCTGACGCCGTCGCCGCGGCCCTGGCGCTGATCGTGCCGCCGTTCGTCGCGCGCGTGAGCGCGCTGACCGACAACCTCGAGGAGGGGATCCGCCACGTCGCGTACACCGTCGCCCACGAGGTCGCCGGCGTCTCTCGCACCCGTACCGACTCGGCGGTCGACTCGCTCCTGCGGTCGCTGCGTGCCCACCGTGGGCGCGTCGCAGGCGAGCTGCTCAGCGGGGCTACGATCCTGGCGACGGCGCTCGGCACCTATATCCGCGGGATCTGCTTCGTCGCCACGTTCGACGCCATCTTCATCGGCATCGCGCTGCTGGTCGTGGGCGTACCGCTCGCGCTGCCGCTGATCGTGCTCACCTGGCTGGCGGCGTTCTTTCCGATCGTCGGCGCGCTCATCGCGGGCGTCGCCGCCGTGCTCGTCGCGCTCGTCGCCGACGGCCTCGGCGCGGCGATCATCATCGCCGCCGCGGTGATCGCCGTACAGCAGGTCGAGGGCAACCTCCTCTACCCCATGGTCGTCGGACCGCGGATGAACCTCCACCCGGCGGTGGTACTGGTGTCGGTGACGCTCGGCGGCGCCGTGGCCGGCATCCCCGGAGCGTTCCTCGCGGTGCCGATCGCCATCGTCGGCGCCACCGCACTCGAGCAGCGAACGTCAGCCGGCGAACCGGGGGACGGTCGTTTAAGTCGATCTTCATCTGCGAGGAAAGGAGCGTGTCCGGCAACTCGATGAAAGGAGTCCCGATGCTCGACGCCGCCGATCCCTCCCTCACCCGCGCCGGCTGGAAGCCCGACCCCCTCCCCTCGCGCGTATTCGTCCGCTGTTATCGCAGCTATCAGGACGCGAAGCGCGCGTACGACCAGCTCCGCGTCGTCGCGCGGATCCCGGACAAGCAGATGACGGTCGTCGCGCGCGGGCTGCGCTGGCGCGAGCCTCTGAAGGCCGGTACCGCGATGCGGGTCGGTGCGCTCGCCGGCGCGATCGTCGCCGGCGTCGCCGGGCTGATCCTTTGGAGTCTCGGGTTCACCGACGCCGGAACCTCCTGGTCGGATCAGACGATCATCGCGGCGCTGGCGGGCGCGCTCGTCGGCGGAGCCGCCGGGCTGGTCTGGCCCGCCGCCACACGGCGCAGCCTCGAGGTCCCCGAGACCGGGCACGTCGACCCGGTTCAGTACGACATCCTCGTCGAGGAGGAGTACGTGCCGAGCGCGCAAGAGGTACTCGCGGACGACTGACAGCGCCCGGGGTAGGAGGGGCGGCATGGACATCCCCGGGGAATGGGCAGACGGGATCTGGAGTGCGCTTGGCGACGTGCGACTCGCGCCCTTCGCCCTGGGGTTGGCCGTTCACGCCGGAGCGGACGCCGTCCGCAACGGCGCTTGGCTGGCGATCCTGCGCCATGCCCACCGCGGCCGGCACCGGCTGCGGCTCCGTGACGTCCAGGCGGCCGCGTTCGCGGGCGGCGCTGTCAACGCCGTCGTCCCGGCGCGCGGCGGGGACCTGGTCAAGCTCGCGCTCGTTCGCAGCAGGATGGAGTCGCCGCACCCCGCGACGCTCGCTGGAACGCTCGTCGCGGACGGGCTGTGCGAGGCACTTGCCGGCGCGGTGCTGCTTGCCTGGGCGCTCGGCCGCGGATGCGTGCCGATAGGGCCGATCGGCGGTCTCCGCACGGTCGTGGTGATCGCCGCGGTCGCCGCAGTGGCGGTGCCGGTCGGATGGCGGCTTGCCCCGTGGCGAGGACAGCTCGCCGCGGGAATGTCCGCGCTCGCCTGCCCGCGGCTGCTGGTGGGGCGCGTGCTCGCCTGGCAGCTGGCATCGCGCGCGATCCGGGTAGGTGCCGTGGCGCTCTGCCTGGCGGCGTGCGGCATGCCGGCGACCGCCGAGTGCGCGCTGCTGGCGATGGCGCTCGAGGGCGCGACCCGGGTGCGGCTCGCGCCGGCCACGGGCGCGCTGCGCGCCGCGGCCCTCGTCGCCGCGTTCGCATCGGCGGGGAGCCCCGTGGCCCCGGCGACCGTGTTCGCCTACGTCGTCGCCGTGCAAGCCGGGCGGACGGTCGCGGCGCTCGCGATCGGCCTCGTCGTAGCCGCCGCGACGCTGCGGGTGCGCGATCCGAGGCGAGCGGTCGCCGCGCTTGGGCAGCTGGCCAAGAGCCGTGGCGCGGCGGTCGGCCGGCCCGCCCTCGAGCAGTCGCGCTAGAGATATCCGGCGAGCACCCCGACGATAATCACGCCCGAGGCGACGACGGCCGCGACGACCACGAGGGTGGGAATCAGGCGCGTGCGGCTTGCCGCGGCGTCGCCCTCGAACGCGCGCTCTTCCCGCTTGCCGTCTCGAGCGACTTCGATCTCGAGCAGCGACCAGCCGACTGCGGCGCCGAGCAGCAACAAGGCGCCAATCCAAGCGACTCCGCCGAAGTTCGCCGCCGCGACGATGCCGACAGCGAGCGACCCGGCGACCACGAGGATCGGCAGCGCAAGCGGCGCGACCCCGGTCTCGCTGGGCGCGGACGGCGCGCGGGACGACGTGAGCGCCGTGCGCGGCTCCGGGACGCCGACATACTGCTCACCGACCGCGTCGCCCAGTTCGGGGCTGAGCCGCTCGTTCGCGTCACGGCTGAGCTCGCGGTCATCGACATGTGCGTCGCGTTCGATCGTGCGGCGATGTTCAGTCATGCCACCCGGGCGACGGGAGGATGCTCGACTGGCAGCGGCTGCTGCGGCAGACCGATCACCAGCAGCCGGTCGAGCAGCTCGAGCGCCGACGCGTGCGCATCGGCGCCATCCAACGAGATCGAGCGAGCGGCCCAGGTGGCCGCCAGCTCGCGCTCTGACTGGAAACGCCCACCACGTCCGCGGGCGACGCGGCGCAACCGCCAGAAGCGACGCGGCAGCCGCTGCCGCTGGCGCTCCGCCACCCAGGCGACGCAGAGCGCCGCGCGCTTGCCGGCGGCGTGAGAGGCGTGGCGGCCTCGATCAAGGTGGATGGTCCGGTACGGGAGCTCTGGCACGTCACGCTCTTTTGTGTCGTTCGGTGGTGCAAGTGCTAGGCGGCGAGGTCGGCGGGCTCGCGACTCGCCTCCGTCAACAGCCACGTCCGGTCGGCTCGGCGGGCGACGACACCCTCGGCGGTGAGACGCCGCAACGACGACGTCACCGTCGGTCGATGGGCTCCGACGAGGCGGGCCACCATCTCATGAGTCAGCGCCAGAGGTATCGCCACGCCGCGAGAATCCGGGCGTCCCCAGCGCGCGGCGAGCGTCTCGAACAAGCCCAGCAGCCGCTCGTCGATGCGGCGCACGTCGGACATCGCGAGCTGCTGTGCGAGCGCATGTGAGCGACGGGTGGCGCGCCCGAGCAGCTCGGTGATCACGCTCGGCCACGTGCACAACGCGCGTGCCGCACCCGCATCCAGCAGCGCAAGCTCGGTAAGCGCGAGCGCCTCCCACGACGCCTCCGGGGATTCCCAGGGACGGATCAGATCGCCCGGGCCAACGAGCTCCGATCGATGGTCGACTGTCCGCAGGAGCGCACCCGAACAGATCAAAGCGCCGAGATGGCCATGCGGATTCGCGGACGCGAGCCCGGCCTTCCAGGGGCCCGGCGCCACCCGGATGCGGCGCGCCACGGCGTGCTGGGACGCGTCCCCGAGCTCGTCGGGTTGCAGACCGGCGAACAACCGCGGGTCGACGTCGGTCAGCCGCACGACGCGTGGTCGCGCCGGCGCGAGGCGCGCAGCGTCGTCCGAGCGGTCGATCGCCTCTCGCATCGTGCGAAGCGCACCGCGCACCAACCGCCCCACCTGTGGCGCGGAGAGCCCGAGGTGCTCAGCGATCTCCGGCATCGTGAGCTCGTACTCTGCCCGCAGCGTGATCGCCACCCGCGCGCGAGTGGGCAGCTCTTCGAGCGCTCGGCCGATGAGCTCGCGCTGCTCGGCATCCTCGTAGCCGCGGTCGGCCTCGCCGATACCGTCGATCAATTCTGTGAGCGTGCCGTCGGAGCCTTGGGCAGGGACGTTGAGCGAGGCAGGCGCCAGGCAAGCTGCGGCCATCCGCGCGTCGAGGACGTCCTCCTCGGTGCAGTTGAGCGCCGAGGCGGCCTCCGCCGTCGTCGGCGCTCGGCCGTGGCGAGCCACGTACGCGTCCTCGAGGCGGCGCGCCGCCTGCACGCGCTCCTGGATCGGCCGCGGCACGTGCAGCGCCCAGCGCGTGTCTCGACAATGGCGGCGGAGCTCGCCCAGGATGGTGGGCATCGCGAACGTCGAGAACGCGGTGCCGCGCGAGGGATCGAACCGTCGTGCCGCCTTGACGAGGCCGAGGCAGGCGACCTGCTCGAGATCCTCGCGCTGATCCGGCGTTCGCACATACCGCTGAGCGAGCTTGAGTGCGAGCGGGCGGTAGCGAAGGACCAGCGCTTCTACGCCTGGGTCGGGGGCCATGACTTTCAGTGTCGGCCACCCGCTGCGTGCTGACGATGGCGGACATCCACCATCCGCGACGCCACCGGCCACCAAGGCCCGTGCGGCTTCGCTGTCAGGCGCGCTCGCCGCCGATCCAGCGATCGCGTCCGCGGCGCGCCCGTTCGACTTCGCCACCTCGACCCGTGTGACGACTGCCGCGGCCACCTTCGGGCGAGGTCTATCGTCGGGCGACGTGCGCGTGCCTGAGCTGACGATCGAAATCGAGGAACGCGGCGGCGACGTCGTGCTCTCGGTGGCCGGCGAGGTCGACCTCGTGACGTCGACGCAGCTCAAGCGCGCGCTCGCGCCGCCGGCGCCGGGAACCGGCTCGTGGTGTCGAGCACGTCGCCATCCCTCGCGCGGCTGTTCGAGATCACCGGGATCGGCCGGGTGTTGAGCGACGACAGGCGCTAGCGAGGTCTCGCGACGACCGACATGCCGAGCGTGCGGCCAGTCGCGCCCAGCGCGCGCATCGCGACCAGCGGTTGCGAGGTCCACGCGGCGAGCTCGGTTTCGAACCCAGCGCTCGGCGCCTCGGCCACGACTGCCAGCGCGTCTTCGCGTGGCCCAGCGAGCAGCTGCCAGCGAGCGACCCCGGCTGCGCCGTTCCATGACACATGGGCGATCACGCGTCCGTGCGATGAGCTGGCCACGAGCTTGGGATCGGTAGCCGGATGCCCGTTCCACGGGAGCAGGAACGCGCGGTAGCTGTCGTTGCCGCGCGCGAGGTGGCCGTCGAAGACCAGGTCGCCGGACGGCGAGTACTCGGAGAACCAGCGCTGCGATCCGGCGCCGACGAACGTATTGCCGTTCGGCAGGCGCTCGACGCTGCCCTGCGTTGCCGACAGGAGGTCGCGCGGGTGACTGAGCGCCGACACCAGCGTGGCGGTTTTCGCCTTCTCGTCCACCCTCACGGTGATCGCGCGGGAGCGCTTGCGCACCGCAGGTGAAGCCCCGTTGTCATAGATCGCGATCGTGCCGTCAGGCTGCGGGCGCGCGCTGTGCTGCCACGACGTGGTCGTGCCACGACCCATCTTGAAGCTCGAGCGCTTGCCGCCGAGTCGCCACGCGACCCGTGCCCGAGCGCGGTCGACCTTGTACACCGTCCACGTGTTGCGCGCCGACACGATGAAGTCACCGTTGGTGTCGAGCGCCACCGAGTTGACGTGCATGTAGTCGTACTCGCCGTCACCCTTCGGCGCGGGACCCCTGCCCTCGTCAAGCGCGACGCTGCCGATCGAGTGCCACTCGAACAGCACGAGGCCGGTCTTGACATCGATCTCCTGAACGATTCCGTCCACGGCGACGCCGTCGCGACGCCCGCCGACCGAGCGCAGATCCTGCTTGACTCGGCTGTAGGCGATCATCAGCGCCGTGCCCTTGGGCGTGAGGGTGAACTCGTGCAGGTCCATGTCGTAGCCGTTGCCGGCACGAACCGTGGCGAGGCGGTGGTAGGAGGTGTCGTAGATCATCCCTTCGCCGCGGCCGTCCCCGACGATCAGCCCGCCCTGCCACCACGTCAGCACCGGGTCGCCCCGCCAGTGCTGCACGCGCAGATCGGTGGCGATCCGGTCGCGCGCCATCGGCTTGAACCACACGAGATGCCCGGACGAGTCGACGATCATCGGCCCGTCCTGCCCGTGCCCGCCCTTGGGCGCGAGGAAGACGTAGCCCGGCGTGTGGCCGGGCCTGGCCGTCGTCACGGCTACCGCGGGCGGGAGCAGATCGCGGCGAGTCGCGAATCGCTGTACGGCGCCGCCGCCCTTGCTCGGGGAATCCTGCGAGCGGATCCTCCGTGCGCGGGCGGGCCGGGCGATCCGGATCGCGAAGTCGCCGTCGCGCGCGCCCACCACATCCAGGCCCGTGCGCACCGTCACGCGCTCTCCAGGCCGGAAGGGCTTCGCCGGCAGGAAGCTGGCGCCGTCGCCGTCGGAATGAGCGCGCACCGCGCCGCCATGGCGACCGCTGCGCGATCCGGTCACCACAACCTTCCCGAGCTTGCCCGCGCCAATGCCGCGGAAGCTGATCTGGGTCCGAGGCGACGCCGTGCGCACTCCTGGAGCGGGATACACGGACACGGGATGGACGGGGGCGGGAGCCGCGTCATCGGCGCGGCCGAGGATCAGGACGCCGCACAACGCGGCGAGCGCAGCGAGCGCCGGCAGAAGCTTCTTCACGCCGATCGCATCACGTGGGCGTGACCGGAGTCGCGCGCACTGGTATGTCCACTGACCGCGGCGACAACCGCTGGCGCTCGTAGCGCGTTAGGTCCACGCGGTCGCGCAGATTGAGCTTCTCCAGCACGTTGTGCCGATGACGCTCGACCGTGTTCACGCTGATCGACAGGATCTCGCCGATCTCACGGCTCGTGTGACCCTCGGCGATCAGCTTGACCACCTCGCTCTCGCGTGGGCTCGGCGTCTCCCCGGCGACAGCTCGCCACGCTCCACCCGCCCGAGGAAATCACGCACGAGCGCACCGACCGCCTTCGATACAGGAACGGCTCACCGCGCATCGCCGTGCGGCAAGCGCCAACGAGGTCGGACTCCGCCGAGGACTTCAACACGTAGCCGGCCGCCCCAGCACGCAGCGCCTCGAACAGGAACTCCTCGTTGTCGTGCATCGACAGCATCAGGATCCGCAGCTCGGGCCTGTACTCGAGGATTCGATGAGCAGCCTGCAACCCCGTCAGCTTCGGCATCGAGATGTCGCGGATCGCCAGATCCGGCTCGCGCTGCTGCGCGCACGCGACCGCCTCCACCCCGTCCGCCGCTTCAGCGGCGACCGTGAAATCGGCCTCGTCCTCGAGGATGCGGCGCAGGCCCCGCGCGCACGAGCGTGTGATCGTCGGCGATCAGGATCCGGACCGACATTTCAATTGGTGGGGACGTAGAGTCTTACCTCGGTGCCGCCTGCAGGCAGCGACGCGAGCTCGAGCCTGGCGCCAATCAGCATCGCCCGCTCCCGCATACCCCGGATCCCGCCCGGCGATACGGTGGCTTGTTCGGCGTCGATCCCGATGCCGTCGTCGCGCACCGCGAGCCCCACGGCCGATCCCTCGTCGGCGAGGCTCACCTGCACGTGACGGGCCTGAGCATGGCGGACCACGTTGGTGAGGCTCTCCTGGGCCACGCGGTAGATCACCAGCTCCGCATCATCGTCCAACGGCGGAAGGTCCTGGGGCAACGACCGGTGTACCACCAGGCCTTCGGGGGCCTCGAATCGGTCGCACAGGCTCCGCAGCGCCGGCACGAGCCCGAGCTGATCGAGCACCTCCGGCCGCAGCCGCCGGGCGAGCCGGCGCACGACCTCGAGCGTCTCCTTGGTCTCGACGGTGGTATCCGACAGGTCCGCATTGAGCGCGGCCGGCGCGACTTTGGCCAAACGGTCGAGCTCGAGCACGAGCGCGGTCAGGCGCTGCCCGATCTCATCGTGCAGCTCGGCCACGACGCGGCGCCGCTCCGCCTCCTCCGCCACAAGCGCGCGGTAGCCGCTCTCGCGGCGCTCGGTCTCGAGCCGGTCGAGCATCTCGTTGAACGCCGCAGTCAGCCGCGACACCTCCGACGCCGGACCCAACGCCGGCAACCGGCGTCCCGGCGCGAGCGGGTCGACCCTGTGCATAAGGCTGGCCAGCCGCGACAGCGGCGCGAACGCCCACCGCATCAGGATCACGTTGACGGTCAGCAGGATGGTAAGCCCACCAACCAGCGCCACGACACGGCCGTTCGCAGGCTCGACCATGAGCACGATGCACGCCGCGAGCAGCACCGCAGCGTTCGGAACGAACAACCGCCAGAACAAGGGTATGTAACGGCCAGTCGTGCGACGCGCCAACAACACGTCTCCCCACGCTAGCCAAGACACCGATCCCGTGTTGCACACGAGTCCGCGGGCCCTGGCGAGCTACATCGCCGGCTGGATCTTGACCGGAGGGATCGCGGCCGCGCTCGGGCTGCTCGCTGTGCGCACGATCTCTCCGGACACGGCGCCGCTCCGCCGTACCGACCCGATCGCCGCGGTGCGCGATCGCTGCGTCCTGCGCCAGACGAGCGCTCCGCAGCGGCCACCCGTCGCCGGCCGCTCGTCGACCCCGGCCCGGACAGGCGTCTACAGCAGGTCTCCTTCCGTCGCCCGGTTGATCGGCGCATTGCGCCGTGGCGTCGTGGTCGTCCAGTACCGGCCCGGGCTATCCGGGACCGAGATCGAACGGCTGCGGCGCGCGTTCGGCTCCCGCGCCGCGTTGCGCATCGTCACCCCCGACGCCACCGCGATGCCGTACATCGTCGCCGGCACGGCGTGGGGACGGCTGATCGGCTGCCGCCGGCTCGATGCGAGCGTGATGTCCGCGTTGTCGCGTTTCGCGGTGCGCTATCAGGGACTCGGTCCGGATGCCCGGCCTTAGAGCCCGGCCGGATGACGTTCCTGGTACCCGCGTCCCGATCGCGGCTCCGGCCGCCGCCGCGGCCTTTCTCGCCGCTTCCCGACGTGTCGAAGCGCAGGCCCGCGATCACGGCGTAGGCATGGCTGCCGCGGGCGTAGACCGTGATCCAGGTGCCGGGTCCAGGCTCGCCGTAGCGCATCAGCTGCGAGGAGTCCTCGGGCGTGTCAAGAAGGCCGGTGCCGTGGAGCGCATTGGACACCGCGCCCGAGCAGTCGTAGGCGTCGTCCTCGAAGTCGCGGTGCCCGCCGCCGTAGTGGTATGGCCTGGTCGTGATCCGATTGGCGGCGGCGATCGCCTGCCGACGCGAGACGATCCCGTCGACCTTGATCGCATTGGCGCGCTCGTACCGGCCCACGCTGCTTCTCGTGGCGTCCTTGGCCTACGCGGCCGAGGCGCTGCGGCGGCTGTCGGACGAGCGCGCGACGCGCGAGCGGCTGGCGATCGAGTCAGAGCGCCGCCGCATCGCCTGGGAACTGCACGACTCCGCCAAGCAGCGCCTGCACGCCGCGCACCTGCTCGTCTGCTCGCTCCAGGGGCGCGTGCCGGACAACCTCGAGCCGACGGTCGGCCGCGCGGCGATCGAGCTCGAGTCGGCCGCCTCGGACATGGACACCAGCCTCGCCGAGCTGCGCTCGCCGCTGGAGGGGCGGCCCCTTGAAGAGGCGCTGCTCGCCCGCACGCTCGAGCTCGCCCCAGCGGACCGCGGACCCGCGATTCGCGTGCATGGAAAGGCGCCACGACTGGAGCCGCTGGTCGCCGCGCACGTGTACCGGATCGGCTGCGAAGCCATCACCAACGCGCTCCGGCACGCCGAGGCGAACCGGATCGACGTCGAGCTGTCCACGCGCAGCGACTGGCTCCGCCTGACCATCCGCGACGACGGGCGCGGCCTTCCCGCCGAAGTACGGCCCGGCGCCTCCGGGCTGCTCGCGATGCACAACCGCGCGGCCACGATCGGCGCGCGGCTCGAGCTCCTCGGGTCCGGCGACGGCCCGGGCACCGCCATCCACCTCGACGTCCCCCTGCACCAGAACGGAGACCGCCCATGATCCGCGTCGTGATCGTCGACGACCATCCCGCGCTGCGCGCCGGACTGCGTACCGTGCTCGAAGGCGAGCCCGGCATCGTCTACGCCGGCGAGAGCAGCGGCTCAGAGGAGAGCCTCTGGCCGACGCTGCACACCGCTCAGCCCGACCTCGTGCTGCTCGACTACCACCTTCCGCACGGCGACGGACTGCAGCTCTGCTACCGCATCAAGTCCCAGCCGCCCGCGCCGGCAATCATCATCTTCTCTGCCTACGCGAGCGGACAGCTCACGCTTCCGGCGCTGCTCGCGGGCGCCGACGCCGTCCTCAACAAGGCGCTCGGTGCGCGCGAGCTCTTCGAGGCGATCCGACGCGTCAACCGGGGCGAGCGACTGCTCGAGCCGCTTTCAGCGGCGGCGATGCGCGACGCGTCCGCGCGCATCCCGGAGGCCGATCGCGCGCTTGTCGGGATGCTGATCGACGGGGCCGGCGAGCAGGACGTCGCGCGGACGCTGCGCATCGACCCGCGCGACGTGCGCCATGCCGTGCAGCGGACGCTCAGCGCGCTCCGACTCGACGTCCCTGCGGTCAACGCCGGGTGATGGCGTCAGCCGGCGAACCGCCGGACTCCTGATTCGGCGGGCGCGCAGGCATGCTGGGCATCGGCGGCGCGCACGAGGGATCAATGGTCCGCCGCCCACAACGCAATGGTGGCTGTCCACCATGGATTCCACGTGGGCTGCGCACCATGCTCGGCCGATGCCCGTCCAGACGAGCCGTCGACATGCCCACGCACCTGCCGCTGCGCCCCCTGCGCGCCTCCAGGCCTTCGCGCGGCGGCCGATCGAAGCGGTCCGGCTCGCGGACGCCGACCCTTCGCTGCTCGGGACCATTCCGGCGCCGCTCGCGGCTGCGGCGCGCGAGCAGCTCGTGGCGCGAACCGTGCGGCTCGACACCGGGCAGTGGGACCCGCGCCCGAGCGTGCTCGATGGTGACTTCCACCAATGGCTCGGGCTCCTGGTCCTCGACGGTCTGATAGTCCGCAGCGTCGACGTCGAAGGACTGCGCTGCTGCGAGCTGCTCGGCCCGGGCGACGTGCTGCGGCCCTGGGACGAGGACGGCGGCGTCACGCTCGTGACGGAGGCGACGTGGCGGGTCCTGGAGGACGCGAAGCTCGCCCTGCTCGATCAGGCCTTCGCGCGCCGCGCCTGCCGCTGGCCGAGCGTGACCGCGGAGCTGCTCCGGCGGACGATGAGCCGAGGCCGCTCGCTGAGCATCTCGCTGGCGATCACCCAGGCGCGCCGGGCGGACGTCCGGGTGCGCGATCTTTTCCGGCACCTCGCGGACCGCTGGGGGCGCGTGACCCCGCGCGGCGTGGTGCTGACCGCGAATCTGACCCATAGCGTCATCTCGCAGCTCACCGGCCTGCGGCGCCCCACGGTCTCGCTCACGCTCGCCGAGCTCGAACGCACCGGCGAGATCGTCCGCGTGTCCAAGGACACCTGGCTGATCAATCCCGCCGAGTCGGACCGGCGCGTCGCCTGACCGCCGTCCGACGGCGCGCCCGGCGCCAACTGGACGCCCCCGGGATGCGCCGGGCGAGAGTTGGGGCCCGGTGCGTGCACCGGGCCCCCGGAATCGCATGCGAGTCGCCAGCCCGCGGCGCGCTGCCGGGGGACGACGTCGTGCTTGCTGGATCCCGGCGGCGCGACGCGAGTCGCCATGATCAGTCAGGCGGCGAACCGCGAGGGTCTGCTCAAGCGTCGACGCGACTGCGGGGCGGGGCGAAGATCAGCCTGGTGACGGCCGCGCGGTCGCTCCGACAGGCGCGCGCCAGGCTGTCGATCGCAGCCCGCTGGCGCGCGCTGCTCGGCGCGTAGCGATATCCGCCGCCGTCGTGCCTGGCCAGGCCGCCGTGGCGCAGGCGCTCCAACTCGCGCTCGGCCCAGCCGAGCGGGCAGGCGAGCTCCTCACGGATCGCGTCGCGAGTCCAGCTGCGATCAGGCGCGCCGCGAAGCAGGAACAACAGGTCGAGCACGCCGACCGAGTCGACGTGGCGGGCGATCAAGCGCTCCGCGTCTCGGGTGAGATTGGGGCCGGGAGTCAAGCGTGCCGTCCAGTTAACACGGATCTCTGGCGCCCGGCACCGCCCGGTTCGACGGCGAACCGTTTGATGCGGTCGCATCTCGCCCTCGTGCCAGGGTGCGGCGTGCGGGTGCGTTCTTCTCAATCGCAGCCGCCTCGGCACAACCCTCCGCCGGAGCGGCAAACCTGCTCCGTCCTGCCTGGCCAACCCTCGGCCGGGCGGGACGGCCGGATCGGCGAGCCGATCACTTCATCATCACCAGCGCGCCGACCGGCACGCGCGCGTACAGCCGTTTGACATCCGGCACCGACATGCGGATGCAGCCGTGCGAGGCTCGCGTGCCGAGCGACCACGTCGCGTCGGTCCCGTGGATGCCGACGCCATTGACGATGCCGAGCCAGCGTGCCTTCAACGGGTTCTGGGCGCTTCCGCCCGCGACGACCTCGTTGCGATACGCGCCGGCCCACGGCTTGTCCGGCGCGGTCCATGCCGGGTTCACCGCCTTGTTGGCGATGGTGAAGCGGCCACGCGGCGTGGGATGCGCCGGCATCCCGACAGCGACCGGATAGCTCGCGACCTGCTCGAGGTGCTTGAACAACCGTAACCGGAAACCGCGGCGATGGATCGTCACGACGGTCGCATCACGGTGCCTCAGCTCGGCGGTCGTCAGCTGCGGCGGTGTCCTGACGACCGGAGCGCGCAGGATCCTTGGTGCGCGCGGATCCTGGAGCACCGCTTCCACGCGCCGGCGCAAGGCATCGCGGTCGATGTCGTAGCCGGCGCGCGAGCGGACGACCTTCAGCCGCGTGACCGTGTAGCGCAACCGGGCATCGCGCGGCTTGCGGGCGATCGCGCGCGCGACCCGGTCGACGAAGTCGCGCACACGATCGCCGTCATAGCGGACCCAGGGCGCCATGTCGCCGGGCCCGGCCTGCAGGGCTCGCCGAACCGACCGAGCGGCGTCGAATCGCAGCCGCGCGAACCGCGCCGTCAGATGCAGGCGGTGCGAGCCGACGCGCACCTCGACCGGCGCTCGCAGGTGGATGCCGAACGCGGCCTCGACGTGCGGCGCGACAGCGCCGGCCGGCTGTCCGCCGACCTCGAGCCCGGCGATCCGCGTACCCGGTGGGATGAGCGGATCGCGCGCCGCGCGGCCGTCGGTCGCATCGAGGACGAGCGCGCCCGCGACGAGAGTCGCGAGCGCGAGCAGGAGCGTGGCGAGACGAAGCATGCTCGCCACCATGCCCCCGCTGCCTCGGCGCGTTCGCGCGCGCGTTGCGCCGCTGACGCTGCAACGGAACCTGCGAACTACGCCGGCACGACGAGCACTGGGCGACGCCCGTCGCGCACGGCCGCGCCGGACACGCTTCCGAGAATCGCCTCCCCGAGAAGCGATCGGCCGCTGCGTCCGACCACGACCAGCTGGGCTTCGTGCTGCTCGGCTACATCCAAGAGGACGTGGCCGATCTCCGCGTGGGTCGTCGCGCAGCAGGCCTCCGGCACGGCCGGCAGTCCGAGCGCCCGCGCCCGCGCGGCGCCCTCGCTCGCCACCTCGAATGCGATGCGCTCGAGCTCGTCCGCGCGGTCCGCCAACGCCGCGGCGGCCCCCGTCGCCACGGGCAGAGGTCCGGCAAGGGTCGCCGAGTCATGCCAGACGTTGACGACCACGGCCTGCCCAACCTCGAGCGCGCCCGCCGCGACACAGACGGCGCGGCCGCTCTCCGGCGAGCCGTCGTAGCCGATGACCACCAGATCAACCATGTCTCCGTTCTGCCCGTGCAGCACCGGCTCGGCGCGTTGGCGCCCGGGCATGGTGGGACCCTGGGCCGCGGATGGTGGCGACGCACCATCGCACGAAGCGCCGGCGTCGGGCAGCCTTATTCGCGGCGCCCGAGACTGCCGCAGCGCCCGCACGCAGCGACCGTGCCCGCGCGTACCGGCAGACCGGAGTCGCCCCACCGGGGACGACTTGGTGGACCTGGACCCGCTGCGCACCGCTCTCGAAACCCCTCTGACCCCGAGGGCGGTGCCGCGGCGGTCATGCGTACGGAGCCCGTCGCGTCTCGTGCCGGTCAGCCGCCTTCGCCCCACGTGTGGCAACCTCGGCGGGGACGCGGCGCGTCGTCGCCCAGCCGCGGGTGGCCCACAAGATGAGAAAGACGCCGCCGAGCAGCGACGCAAGCGCATCGTCGACGAGATCCGAAATCGTGTCGTCGTAGCCGACCGCGAGGCCGGCACCGAGCCAGTGCACCGCGAGCCACTCGTAGATCTCATAGAGCGCGCCGAGCGAGAACCCGAGCGCGAAGGTGACGATGAAGATTCCGAGCAGATGGTGCTGGCGCGCCTGCCCGCCTGCCAGGTCCGGCACGACGTCGAGGCGGGCGAGCGTGATGTAGAGGCACGGGGCGCAGGCGAGCGGCAGCGCGAAGTGGACGAGCAGGTCGTAGTACCGGAAGCTGTTGAACAGTCCGGCGGCGTTGCCGAACGCCTGCAGTGACATGCCGATCACGAAGCCGAGGTCGAACAGCCGCGGCAGAGCCAGCGCGCGGGCGCCGAGCGTGGCGACGAGCACCTCGGCGCGATACGCACCCGGACGATGCACATCACACTCGAGCCGATCGCCGTCGGACGCGGCAACGAGCTCTCCGTTGCGGAGCAACAGCAGTCGTGCCGGCGCCGGTACCGTCACGCGAAGGCGCCAGCCATCGTCGACCCGGACCTGTTCCCCCATGCTCGCGCATGCGCCCAAGGGCGATCGTGCTTGAAACGAGAACCCGGTGGTCGTCCCCAGATCGACGCGTGCGAGATAGCAGCGTCCCGCTCGCAACGCGGCGAGCACAGCCGCGCGATCCTGTCCGGCGTCTCCGGCGGACGCGTGCTCGAGCAGGACCTGCGTTCGCAACATCCCGAACCAGCGGCGGTGGGGCATGATCGAGTGGACGCGGCCCCCGATCCGCAGCCCGGGCTGATGCGCGTCGCTGGCTCGCGCGGGCGGCGGTGGAGCCGGCGCGCGGGTCGGCGGCGAGCGTCTGCGGGCGCTGCGCGACCGGCTCGAGCGACGCGGCTTTCTGGCCGTGCTCCTACTGCGCGCCGCCCCCGGCCTCCGGCGACGGCGCCCAACTACGCGACCGGCCTCTCGCGCATACGTTTGCGCGACTTCGCGGCCGGCATCGCGCTCGGCGGATCGCCCCGCGTGGCCGCCTACGCGCTGCTCGGCGGCTCGCTGCTGCACCCCACATCCCCGGCGGCGATCTGCGGTCTTGCGCTGCTTGCCGCGATGACACTCGCGGCGCCCGCCGCGCTGCTGATCGGTCGCCGGCGCAAAGTGCGCGCGGCGGGCTGACGCGCCGTCGCGCCAGCCCCTTGGCTCTAGTGCGTAGCGCACTGGCTCTCATCAACTTCGGTACGTAGAGTGACCGCGGCGGGTTGTGCCGTCGTTCGCCGGGGGAGTCCTCGCGCCGTGCGCGCCTGTATCGCCGGTCCTGTTGTGCTCATCGCGTTCGGAGCGACCGCAGTGGCGGGCTGCGGCCGGCAGAACACGCTCGAGCCGCGCAGCCGCCCCGCGCAAGAGATCTCGACGCTGTGGTGGTGGATGCTGGTCGCGGCGACCGTCGTCTTCGTCGGCGCCGTCGGGATGATCGGCTTCGCGTGGCTGCGGCGCCGGCGCGAGGGCTTCCCGCTGCTCGGCAACCGCAAGCGGCTCAACCTCGCGCTCGTCGTCTTCTTCGGCATCGGTATCCCGGTCGCGGTCAACATCGCCCTGTTCGTCGTGTCGAACTTCGTCGTGCTCAAGCAGACGCAGGCGCCCGCGGCCGCCAGCACGCGGATGACCATCCGGGTGATCGGCCACCAGTGGTTCTGGGAGGTGCGCTATCCGGGCTCCACCGCGGTCACCGCCAACGAGATCCACATCCCCGTGCGCACGCGCGTAGACGTCGTCGCGACGACGGCCGACGTGATCCACTCGTTCTGGGTCCCGCAGCTCAACCGCAAGGTCGACATGATCCCCGGGCGCCGCAACCGCGTGCTGCTGTACGCGGACCGGCCCGGGCGCTACCGCGGGCAGTGCGCCGAGTTCTGCGGCGCGCAGCACGGCCACATGGCGCTGTACGTGTTCGCAGACCCGCCGGACCGCTTCCGGTCCTGGCTGGCGAACATGGCCGCGCCCCGCCGCGCGCCGGCCACCGGCGCCGAGCGGACCGGCGAGCGCGTCTTCGAGGCCAACCAGTGCGCGAGCTGCCACACGATCCGCGGCACGAGCGCCCGCGGCGACGTCGGGCCGGACCTGACGCACCTCGCGTCGCGCACGACGCTCGCCGCGCTCACCATCCCGAACCGCAAGGGCTACCTGGGCGGGTGGATCCTCGATCCGCAGCACGTCAAGCCAGGCAACCGCATGCCCGCGCTCAAGCTCGGCGGCGACGACTTCCAGGCCCTGCTCGCCTATCTGGAGAGCCTGCGGTAGCGATGGCGGTGATCGGCAGCGGAGCCGCGCGCGTCGAGCGCCTCGAGCGCATCTGGGAGGAGCGCCCCGGCGTGCTCGGGTGGATCACCACCACCGACCACAAGCACATCGGCATCCTCTACCTGTTCACGTCGATGGTCCTGTTCGCGGCCGGCGGCGTCGAGGCGCTGCTGATCCGCACGCAGCTGATCAAGGCGGACAACGGGCTCCTGAGCCCCGGCGCGTACAACGAACTGTTCACCTTGCACGGGGTGACGATGATCTTCTTCTTCGTCATCCCGATCTCGACGGGAGCGTTCGGCAACTACCTGCTGCCGCTGATGATCGGCGCGCGCGACATGGCGTTCCCGCGGATGAACGCGCTCTCGTTCTGGATCTTCCTGGCCTCGGGGATCTTCATGTACACGTCGCTGGTGATCGGCGACGCGCCGAACGCCGGCTGGTTCGACTACGTGCCGCTCGCCGGCGCGCGCTACAGCCCCGGGCCGAACATCGACTTCTACTGCCTCGGGCTGATCTTCAACGGGATCGCGACGTCGGCCACGGCCGTCAACTTCATCGTCACGATCTTCAAGTGGCGGGCGCCCGGAATGTCGATGAACCGGATGCCGCTGTTCTGCTTCGCGTTCCTGGCTGTCTCGTTCGCGCTGGTGTTCGCGCTGCCGCCGCTGAACGTCGCGCTGATCCTGCTCGAGCTCGACCGCCAGGTCGGCACGCACTTCTACGACGTGGCCGGTGGCGGAGACCCGTTGCTGTGGCAGCACCTGTTCTGGATCTTCGGCCACCCCGAGGTCTACATCATCATCCTGCCGGCGTTCGGGATCGCGACCTCGATCATCCCCACCTTCACGCACCGGCGGATGGTCGCCTTCCCGCTTGTCGCGCTGGCCGAGATCCTCGTCGCGCTGATCGGCTTCGGCGTCTGGGCGCACCACATGTTCGCGACCGGCCTTCCCGCCGCCGAGACCGTCTACTTCTCGGCCGTGAGCCTGATCATCGTCATCCCCAGCGCGATCCAGCTGTTCGCCTGGCTCACGACGCTCGTCACCGGTACGCCGGACTTCCAGACGCCGCTGCTGTTCATCGTCGGCTTCATCGTCTTCTTCATCGTCGGCGGGCTCTCCGGCGTGATGTTCGCCGCCGTGCCGTTCGACCAGCAGGTGCACGACACCTACTTCGTGGTTGCGCACTTCCACTTCGTCATCTTCGGCGCCGCCGTCTTCCCACTGCTCGGCGGGCTCTACTACTGGTTCCCGAAGGTCACCGGCCGGATGTACTCGGAGCCGGTCGGCAAGCTCTCGTTCTGGCTGTCGTTCGCCGGCACGGCGCTGACGTTCTTCCCCATGCACATCGCCGGGCTGCTCGGCATGCCGCGACGCGTCTACACGTATGAGCCGGGGCTTGGCTGGGACGCCACCAACCTGATCGAGACGCTCGGCTCGTACGTGCTCGGGGTCGGGCTGCTGCTGGTCGTCGGCAACCTCGCGGTCAGCCGCTTCCGCGGCAAGCGCGTGGACCGCAACCCGTTCAACGGCGCCACGCTCGAATGGGAGGCCGACTCGCCTCCGAAGCCGTTCAACTTCCCGGTGATCCCCACCGTGTCGAGCCCATATCCGATGTGGGACCGGCGCGACCGCAAGGAGGATGCGCGCAAGCTCGAGCGCGGCGAGATGATCCTCGACGCGGGCCACGAGACGCCGGCGACGACGGTCGTCGACGCCGAGCTGGATGAGGTCCTCGACATGCCGTCGGACTCGCCCTGGCCCCCGTTGCTCGCACTGGCGCTCGGGCTCGTGTTCGTCTTCCTGCTGACTGGGCATTGGGTGACCGCGGTGGTGTTCGCGGGCGCCGCCGCCGCCGTGCTCGCCGCATGGCACTGGAAGGAGCCGGCCGAGGCGTGAGCCCGACGCGCAGCACCGAGGCGATGGAACCGGCGGCCGCCGCGCTGGTCGCGCAGCAACGACGCGCGCTCCCCAACGGCTGGTGGGGCATGGCGGTCTTCATGGCGTCCGAGGCGGCGCTGTTCGGCTCGCTGATCGGCACCTACTTCTATCTCGAGTTCACCGGCCGTACGTGGCCACTCGGCGGCATCGAGGCTCCAAGCGTGGCGCTGCCGCTCGCGTTGACCGCCGCGCTGGTCGCGACCAGCGTGCCGATGGCGCTGGCGTCCGCCGCCGCGCGTCGCGGGAGGACGGGCGTGACGTGGCTGCTGGTGCTCACGGCGCTGGTCGTCCAAGCCGGCTATCTCGCCGTCCAGATCGTCGAGTACCACAGCGACCTCGAGAAGTTCAAGCCATCCACCAACGCGTACGGCTCGATCTACTTCACGCTGCTCGGCGCGCACCACATCCACGTCGGCGTCGGGCTCTTGCTGAACGTGTGGCTGCTCGCGCGGCTGCTCGGCGGGCTCACCGACTACCGCGTCAAGGCGGTGCGCGCGATCGCCCTCTACTGGTACGTCGTCAACGCGATCGCGGTGTTCGTCGTTGCGACGCAGGTGTCGCCATCATGAGGCTTCCGCGCCTGCGGCGTCCGAGCGCCGATCTCCTGATGTGGACAGGGCTGCTGGCCGCCCCCGCCGCGTGGACGGGCCAGCACATCACCGGACTGTGGCTGGAGATCACGCGCTGCCACGACCGCGCCGCCGGTGCCTCGCCCGGCATCCCGGTCGACGCGATCACGATCGTTGTCGGCGCCGCCGCAGCCCTCCTCGCTGTGATCGGCCTCGCCGCCGCCGTCGCCGCCTGGCGCAGCGCCCGCGACGCCGACGACGACGACGCCCCGCCGCCGGGCCGTATCCACTTCATGGGCGTGATCGGGATGACGATCTCGCCGCTGTTCCTCGCGATGATCCTGATGAGCTCGGCTGGCGGCATCGCGATCATGGAGTGCGTGCAGTCATGAGTACGCGGTGGCTGCTCGCGCTCTCCGCCGTCGCCGCAATCGCCGTCGCGTGCGGCGCCGAGCACACGCCGACGCAGCACGGCCGGCAGCTGATCGGCTACTACGGCTGCGGCGCCTGCCACCGGATCGCCGGAATCCAGGGAGCCAACGGAACGGTCGGCCCCGGCCTGCGTCATTTCCGAAGCGATCGCTACATCGCCGGCAGGCTGCCGAACACCCGCGCCCAGGTGGAGCGCTGGATCCGCGACCCGCAGGCGTTCCAGCCGCACACGATCATGCCCAATCTCGGCGTGTCGCCGTCCGAGGCCGCCGACATCGCCGCATACCTCTATGACCAGTAGGGTCATGCGCATCGCCGCTGCGGTGGTCGCGCTCGCGACGGCCGCCGCCGCCGGTCGCGAGGCGCTCGCGTCGCCGCCCAGCGGTCCGCCGGTTGTCGGGGTCAACAACGGCGGACGCTCGGATCTGGAGCTCGGCGAGCAGCTGTTCGCCGCCAACTGCATCATGTGCCACGGCATCGGCGGACGCGGCGTCGGCACACCGACGCTGAGCGCCTCGGGCATCCGCGGCCAGGGGCCCTCCCTGCGCGGCGCCGGCGCGAGCGCCGCCGACTTCTATCTCAGCACCGGCTACATGCCGCTCGGCTCGCCCGACCGGCAGCCGGTCCGCTCACGCCCGCGCTTCTCCTCACGCGAGCTGCGTGCCCTCACCGCGTACGTCGCCTCGCTCGGCGACGGCCCGCCGGTCCCGCACCCGCAGCCCGAGTCCGGAACCCTGTCGGAGGGGCTTGAGCTGTTCACCGAGCACTGCGCCGGCTGCCATCAGGTCGTCGGCGAGGGGGGCGTGGTGACCGGGGCCAAGGCGCCGCCGCTGGATCGCGCGACGCCGACTCAGATCGCCGAGGCGGTGCGGATCGGACCGTACGTGATGCCGAAGTTCTCCGAGCGCGACATCAGCGACGCGCAGCTGAACTCGATCATCCGCTACGTCAAGTACACGCAGAACCCGCGCGACGAGGGCGGCTGGGGCATCAACCACCTGGGGCCGTTCCCGGAGGGCATGGTCACGTGGCTGATCGCGATCGTCGTGCTTGTCGCCACCTGCATGGTCATCGGCAAGCGGATGGCGTCGCGATGAAGCCGGGCCGCAAGCTGCTGGCAGCGATCCTCGCGCTCGGCACCCTGTTCGAGCTCGCGCGCCACGACGAGCACGAAGAGGAAGAGCGCATCGTCGAGGCCGGGCCGAAGAGCCCGGGCGCCGAGCTGGCCGTGCTCGCGCTGCTCGTGCTCGCCGGCCTCGGCGCGGCGCTGTTCGTCGTGGCCTACGCGCTCGACTGGTCCACGCAGGCGCTGGGCGGAATCCTCGGCGGCGCGCTCGCATGCCTAGCGGCGGCGCTGATCGTCACGGCGCTGCAGCTCGTGGTGACCGAGGAGATTCCCGAGCCCTATCCGGAGGAGGAGACGGCCGAGGAGCAGCGCAAGGTCGCGGCGATCGTACGCCAAAGCGGCAGCCGACTCACGCGCAAGCGGCTGCTGCTGACGGCGGCGGGGATGGCCGGCAGCGCGCTGGGCATCGCGTTCATCACACCCGTGGTTTCGCTGGGCCCGGTGTTCGACACGAGCCGGCTGAACACGTCGCCGTGGCGGCGCGGACGCCGGCTGGTCGACGAGGAGGGGCGCCCGCTCTCGGCCGACGCGATTGAGACGGGCGCGTTCTACACGGCGTTCCCAGAGGGCGCCGACCGCAAGATGATCTCGGCCCCGGTGGTGCTCGTGCGGCTCGATCCGTCGGCGCTGCGGCTGCCGCCGGGCCGCGAAGGCTGGGCGCCCGAGGGGATCGTCGCCTACTCGAAGATCTGCACGCACGCGGGCTGCGCGATCGCGCTGTATCGCAACCCGCTGTTCGAGCCCGTCGAGCCCTCGCGCGCGCTCGTGTGCCCGTGCCACTACTCGACCTTCGACGTGGCGGACGGCGGCAGCGTGCTGTTCGGGCCGGCCGGCCGCCCGTTGCCGCAGCTCCCGCTGATGATCGACGGAGCGCGCGACCTGCGCGCGGCGGGCGACTACTCCGGCCCGCCGGGTCCGGCCTGGTGGGGCGTGCGAAACCGGGAGCGCGGCACGTGAAGCGCGACCCGGTACTGGACCCGGTCCGCTTCGTCGACCAGCGGACCGGCGCGGCGCCGTTCCTGCGCAAGGCGCTGCGCTACCTGTTCCCGGATCACTTCTCGTTCCTGTTCGGCGAGGTCGCGCTGTACGCGTTCATCGTGCTCGTCGCCACCGGCAGCTACCTCGCCCTGTTCTTCGAGCCGAGCCTCTCAGAGACGGTGTACCGCGGCTCGTACGAGCCGCTGCAGGGCGTCTCGATGAGCGAGGCCTACGCGTCCGCCGTGAGCCTCTCGTTCGACGTCCGCGCCGGGCTGCTCATCCGCCAGACGCACCACTGGGCGGCGGACGTCTTCGTCGCCGCGATCGTGATCCACCTGCTGCGGATCTTCTTCACCGGCGCATTCCGCAAGCCGCGCGAGCTCACGTACCTGATCGGGCTGGCGATGCTCTTCATCTCGCTGCTCGAGGGCTACCTCGGCTATTCGCTCGTCGACGACCTGCTGTCAGGCATGGGCCTCGCGATCGGGTACGGCGTCGCGCTGTCGATCCCGTTCGTCGGCGGCAACCTCGCGCTGTTGATCTGGGGCGACCCGTATCCGGGCGACCCGGCGTTCGAGTCGCGCATGTTCATCGGCCACGTCTTCCTGTTTCCGGCCATCATCGGCGTCCTGATGGCGCTGCACCTCGCGCTGGTCGCGTCGCGGCATCACACGCAGTTCCGGCGCATGCCGCGCCAGACCAACCGCACGCTTGTCGGAGTGCCGAGCTTCCCCGGGCAGGCGCCGCGATCGCTCGGACTGATGACAGCCGTCGCCGCCGTGCTGTTCCTGCTCGGCGGGCTCGTCCAGATCAACCCGATCTGGCTGTGGGGACCGTACGAGACCTGGCTCGGGACCAACGGCGCGCAGCCCGACTGGTACCTCGGCTGGCTGATCGGCGGCCTTCGGCTCGTCCCGGGCTTCGACGTGACGGTCGCGGACGCGACGGTCGTGCCGAACCCGTTCTGGGGCGGCGCGCTGTTCCCGCTCGTCGTGCTCGCCGTGCTCGCGCTGTGGCCGTGGCTCGAGCGACGTGCGACCGGCGACTCCGGCTATCACAACCTGCTCGACCGCCCGCGCGACGCGCCGGTGCGCACCGGGCTGGGGATGGCGTTCCTGACCTGGGTCTTCCTGGTCTTCTTCGCCGGGTCCTCGGACCGCATCTTCACGTTCCTGGGCCTGTCGTACGTCACCCAGATGTGGTTCTGGCGGTTCGGGGTCGGGATCTTCCCCGCGCTGATCGGCTACGCCGTATACCGCGGGTGCCGCTGGCTCCAGCTGGTGGAACGCATCGAAGCGGAGCGCGAGGCCGCCGAGGAGGAGGCGGCGCGCCCGCTGGAGACCGGGACGACGCCGCGCTGAGTCGCGCGGCGCCGTCTCCGGTCATGCCTACTGGCCCTGCTTGACGCCCGGCTCGCCGAGCTCGTACTCGAGCGGCCGCAGCGGGCGCTTGCCGGGGATGTTCGCCGACTTGCGGTACTCCCCGACCGGCAGGATGGTCCTGCCCCAAGCTGCGGCGATCATCATCGCGCCGGCGGTGTAGGCGGCGAGGAAGGCCGAGGCCAGGAACACCCAGCCGGCGGCCTGTTCCCAGCCGTCGCCGCCGAGCAGGAACCTTACGGCGGCGAAAGCCGCGCCGACGGTCAGCGTGGCAAGCACCGCCGTGATCGCGAGGTTCTCCCCCAGCGCGGCGATCGCGCCGAAGCCGGTGATCACGGCGAGGACGAGAAACCAGTAGCCGAGCTCGGTGAACTCTCCGGTCGGCAACGTGAGGACCTTGAGCGCGTCGAGCAGATAGAGGATCCCGTAGGCGATCCAGAACGCGCCCCACATTCCGTGCATGGCCGTCGCCAGGCCGTCGCGAGCCCGGAACGCCCACATGCCGCCGGCGAACTGCGCGACGCCGCCGAACGTGGCGGCGAACGGGAACAGGTACAGCGGCGTATTCGTGTCGCCGTACCAGCCGGCCATGTACGCGGCGACCATGAACGTGGCGCCGGCGACGCTCGCGCCCCAGACGAGCGCGCTGAAGCCGATGCCGGAGCGCGGACGCCGGACGCCGAGTCCGTAGAGCGCGCAGCCCGCGCCCGGTCATACGGCGCAAGGACGGATGCGATCGTCGATACCGCGGTTCCCGACGTTCGGGACGCACCGACGACGCCCGGATCCGGCCGGGCGATCCGATCGTCGTCCGCGGACCGTCGCGAACCTCCAACCGATCGGCGGCTCCGCCACGACCGGCGTCGGCTACCAAGGCAAGCCGACGCTGGTCGCGACGAGCATCGGCATAGCCGCGGGCTGAGCGCCGCGCGAATGGTGCCCCAGCGGCGATGCGTTGGATGCCGGCCACCATGGTCAGACCCCGGGCCGCACGAGACGATCGCGGGTGACGGCGGCGAGACGGGACCGCGGCATGCCCGAACGACCGTTCCTCGATGAGGACGCGCCGCGCGACCGATCGCCGCCCTTGTGGGCCGCCGCGCCAAGCCAGGCCCGAGGCGCGGCGGCTCTCCCACACGCGATGGCCAAAGCCTCCTTTCAGCCCACCTCCGTTCGCGAAAGGCCGTTGCTGTTCACGGGGCGCGCCGCCGAACTTGAGGCGCTCCTCGCGATGCTCGCCGCCGACACGCCGAGGATCGCGTGGGTGCACGGCCTGGGAGGCATCGGGAAATCCGCGCTGCTCCGTGCCCTCGCGAGCGCGGCGACCGTGCGCGGTGCTCACGTGGTCGCGCTCGACGGCGAGACGCTCGAGCCGACCGAGGCGGCGTTCCGCCGGGAGGCGCGCGCGGCGACCGCCGGCGGGCCGGTCGTGGTGACCATCGATGCGTACGAGCGGCTGCGCCTGCTCGACGACTGGCTGCGCCGCGACGGCGTGCCGTCGCTGCCGGCGAACGCGCACCTGGTGATCGCAAGCCGCGACGCGCCGGTGGCCACGTGGATCCGCGACTACGGCGAGCGGCTCCGGCGCTTCCCGCTCGAACCGCTTCCTCCGTACCACGCGCACGCACTGCTGCGCGAGCTCGGCATGGACGACGCGCTCGCGCGGCGCGTCAACCGCACACTGCGCGGCCATCCGCTCGCGCTGCGCCTCGCGGCCTCCACCGCGCTGAGCGACGACCGCGTGCTCCAGCCGGCGCTTGACGAGCTCGCCCGCGAGCATCTCGACGGCATGGACCCGCGAGCGCGCGGGGTGCTCGACGCCGCCGGCGTCGTGCGGCGGATGACGCGCCCGCTTCTGGAGGCGATGCTCCCCGGCGAGAGCGAGCGGTTCGACGCGTTGCGGCAGCTCCCGTTCGTCACGCGCGGGCGTGACGGGCTGATCGTGCACGAAGTCATCCGCGAGCTCGTCGTCGCGGAGCTCCGCGCGACGGATCCGGTGCGCCACCGCCGTTTGCGCGCCGCCGCCTGGCGCCATCTCAGGGAGGAGCTCGAGCACGCGGGCGAGCACGAGCTGTGGCGGTCCACCGCCGACATGCTGTACCTCATCGAGAACCCGGCGGTGCGCGACGCGTTCTTCCCCGCCTCGTCGCCGCAGTACAGCGTCGAGCCCGCCGGCGAGCGCGAGTGGCCGGCGATTCTGGCGATCGGCGACGCACACGAGCCCGCGCCGGGTGCCGTTCGCGAATGGTTGCGCGCGGTTCCCGACGCATTCTTCGTCGCGCGCGACATCTACGGCGAGGTTGCGGGCTTCTCCGCCGTGACCGAGCCCGAATCGGTTCCGGTCCACGTGTTCGATCGCGATCCGGTCGCGGCGGCCTGGCGCCGTCACATGCGCGCTGGGCCGCCGGCGCCGGGACAACGCGCGCTGCTGATTCGCTTCATGCTGAGCGCCGACTCGGGGGAGCGGCCGGCACTCGCGCAATCCGCCCTCTATCTGGACGTCAAGCGTCACTACCTCGCCCTGCGTCCCACGCTGCGCCGCGTCTACACGTGTGCACATCAGCTGCGGGCGATGGAGCCGGTGCTTCGGCCGCTCGGATTCGAGCCGCTGGGGGACGATGCCGGCTACCGCACCTACTGCAACGACTTCGGACCGGCGTCCGTCGACGGCTGGCTCGCGCGGCTGGCGGCCCGCGAGATCTTCGGCGCCGCCGGCTCGCCACTCGACGAGGAGCGCCGCCAGCTCGTACTCGGCGACCGGCGCATCGACCTCGGACGGCTCGAATTCGGCGTGCTGTGCTGCCTGTACGCGCGGCCCGGCGCCGTCGTCCGGCGCGAGGTCCTGCTGCGCGAGGTCTGGGGCGCGCGATGGAACGGCGACGCAAACGCGCTCGACGCCGTCATGAGCGCCATCCGCCGGAAGCTGGGCGACCGGGCAGCTCGGCTCGAAACCGTCCGCGGCGTCGGCTACCGCCTGCTGCCGCTCGAGTGAGGGACTCAAGCCAGCGCGGTCAGCAGACCACCGGCGGCGACGCCTATGAGCGCAACGTCGCTGGTTGTGCACTGTGCACGTTCCGGCGTATGGCGAATGACCAGCGCCCACACGGCCGAAGCCGGCGCGGGCAGATGCTCGGCCGAGGAGGGCTTGCCGCTTGCCCAATTTCCTCCCCGCGGTGCGCGGCATCCGGATCGGCGCTGCCCCCTCCCGAGCCGGTCCTGGGGGGACACGGACGTCCCCGCCCTCCCTCGCTTCCTGCGTTGCGCGTACTCGCCACCGGCCTCGGCTCTCCGCGGGGGCATGCGACTGGCGTGGCCTCAAGACGTGTAGTCACACTCGCGCTCGCGCTGGGAATGCTGTTCGCCGCCTGTGACGACGACTAGCCGCCGGCAGGAATCGCGTAGTCGTGTGCGGTCCCACGTTGGAAGCGCACGCGATCGGCCACGCCGGCCTTGGCCGCCGACTGGCGCGCTGCCTCGATCGAGCCGTCGTGGTAGTCGATGCCCACGAAGGCCGAATGTGGGTAGGCCTGCGCCATCATGATCGTCGACGCGCCGTGGCCGCAGCCGACGTCGGCGACGCTCCCGCCCGTCTCCATCCGCCGCTCGATGCCGTCGAGAGCCGGGATCCACTCGGTCATCAGGTGCGCGCGGTAGCTCGGCCGGAAAAAGCGCTCGGTGCCCTCGAAGAGCCTGGGATCATGCTCATGCCAGCCGCCTCATGGCGGGCGTGCGAGGTCTCCTTCCGTGCGGCGCGGCCGGCGGCGTGAGTTCAGATGGCCGGCCGGCGGGGCGTATGGGGCGTCACGGACGCTACGGCGGGCTTCGGGCACGTGCACCCCGCCGCGCTCCCGCGCGCTTGCCGGCGAGGAGCTCGGCCGCCACGAGTCGCGGCCGAGCTGGCGCTGCGAAGCGCGCCGCCGGCGATCCTTGCCTCGGCCGGGACGATCGTCGCCGTACTACTGGTGCTGCCGGTCGCGACCGTGAACGTGGCCGTCGCGGCTCGCGCGCCGGTTGGTCCACTGACCCGCGGGCGCGGAGGGCAGCACGTGACGGGTAGGCGAGCACCATGCACATCCGCTCGGTTGCCGCCGCGGCCCTGCTCAGCGTGCCGCTCGCCCTGCCGGCACCGGCGGCCGCGGCGGCGCCGAGCGCCGACTTCGACGGCGACGGTTACCCCGACCTGGCGATCGGCGCGCCGACGGACTCGGTCGCCGGCCAAGATGCCGCCGGCGCGGTCAACGTCATCTATGGCGGCCCCCATGGCCTGACCTCGCGCGGCAACCAGGAGTTCACGCAAGCGAGCCCTGGCGTCGGTGACACCCCGGAGCTCGGCGACCGCTTCGGCGCCGCGCTCGCGGCGGGCGACTTCGACGGCGACGGCTACGCCGACCTCGCCATCGGCGTGCCCGGCGAGGGCGTGCCGACCGGTGTCGGGCCGGGCGAGGTGGCGCGCGTGTCCGCCGGCCTGGTGCAGGTGCTCTACGGCTCATCGAAAGGGCTGCGTGGCCGCTCGCGGCTGGGTTGGACGCAGGACCGGCCAGGGGTCAAGGGCACTACCCATGCGCGCGACGGCTTCGGCGGCACGCTCGCCGCCGGCGACTTTGACGGCGACGGACACGACGACCTGGCGATCGGCACGCCGCTCGAGCCCGTGGGCGACCGTCTGGCCGCCGGTGCCGTCAACGTGCTCTACGGCAACGGCTCCGGCTTGACCCAAGCGGGCGACCAGCTATGGACGCTGGACTCCCCCGGGATCAAGGGCCTGGCCGGCGGCGGCTTTCGCTTCGGGTGGGCGCTCGCCGCCGGCGACGTCTCGGGCGACGGCCGCGACGATCTCGCGATCGGCGTCCCCGGCGGGCGCATCTCCGGCCAGCTCGACGCAGGCGCGGTCTCGGTGCTGTACGGCCGCTCCGCCGGGCTGAGCTCCATCGACGACCTGTGGTCGCAGGACGCGCGCGGGATCAAGGGCCGCGCGGAACGGCTCGACAACTTCGGCTCCGCGGTCGCGATCGGCGATCTGGACGGCGACGGCATCGGCGACCTCGCGATCGGCGTCGAGCTCGAGGATGTCGGAGCCGCGCGCGACGCCGGCGCGGTCAACGTGCTCTACGGCTCGCGCGCCGGCCTCGGGGAGGACGGCGACCAGTTGTGGACCGAGGACACTCCGGGCATCCGCGGCGCCGCCGCGCGGCGCGACCGCTTCGGCGCGGCGCTGACGATCGCCGACTTCTCGCGCAACGGAGCCGACGACCTCGCGATCGGCGTCCCCGGCGAAGACATCGGAGATGCCCGGGACGCCGGCGCGGTCAACCTGCTCTACGGCAATCGCGGGCACGGTCTCTCGTCGCGTGGCAACCAGCGCTGGACGCAGGATGCCCGCGGCGTCAAGAGCCGCGCAGACACCGCCGACCTGTTCGGCACGGCGCTTGCGGGCGGCGACTTCGATGACGACGGCGCGGATGAACTTGCCGTGGGCGCGCCGCACGAGACGGTCGCCGAGCATGCCCTGGCAGGCGCCGTCAACGTGCTGCCCGGCTCCCGCCGCGGCCTCCGCGCCGACCCGGACGAGTTGCTCACACAGGCCATGGCCGGCATCGCCGGCGCGGTCGGCTCGGACTCGCTCGGCACCGCGCTCACGAGCGCCCGCTGATCCTGCGCGTCAAAGAACTGACTCGCGGTGTCGGCCGTCCGACGTGCCGGTGGGGCACTCCAGCGCGACGGGGCAGGGCCACAACGACGGCTTCAAGGAGGTCTCGCCCCATGACGGTTCAGGATGCATCGTGCACGAAGGCCACCACGGCGATCGTGGTTGCTGCCGCGCTGGCCCTCGGCGCGGCGGGCTGCGGCGGCGGCAACGACAACGGCTCGACTCCGCCGCCGCGCGCCACAGCATCGCCCGCGCCCGCCGGCGGCGCGACCGAGCAGCTGTCCGGCGGCGAGACGACGCTGCGACTCGACTCGACCACTCAGCGGGTGCTCGACCTCGCCGGGATCAAGCTCTCCCCGATCGGCGAAGCCACGTTGAGCAACGGGCGGTTCGTGTTTCCGATCAGTGGCGGCAAGCTCGGCACGAGCCCGCTCAGCGGGACGATCGAGCACTCCGGCGGTCTGCGATTCAGCGCCGCCGGCCACAGCGTGGACGCGCGTGCTCTCGCCGTCGACCCGACCTCGAGCGTGGTGACCGCCGTGGTGCAGGGACGGCGCGTTCCGCTGCTCTCGCTCGACGTCGGCAACCTCGACAAGGTCCCACCGAAGGGCGGCGCCCAGATCGTCATTCCGGCCAGCGCGTCGCTGATCGGCGGATCGGCGCTGCAGCAGATCGGCGATCGGCTCGGCGTCTCCGCCTTGGCCAAGGGGCTTGAGCTCGGCCACCTCGTCGTCAGTGCGAAGGCATGACCGGCGCGGTCGAGTCCGCCCCGGCGACTCCGCAGCTGGTCGTCGATGAGAAGGGCCTGCGACGCGATGTCGGGAGGGTTGGTCTGCTGTTCGCGGGCGTCGGCTCGATCATCGGCTCGGGCTGGCTCTTCGGCGCGTTGACGGCGTCAACGATCGCGGGGCCGGCGGCGATCGTCTCGTGGCTGCTCGGCGGCGTGATGGTGATGCTGATTGGGCTCTGCTTCGCCGAATTGGGCGCGATGCTTCCGGTCTCCGGCGGCGTCGTGCGGTATCCGCACTACGCGTTCGGATCGTTCACCAGCTATACGGGTGGATGGATCACCTGGATCGCCGCGGTCACGACGGCGCCGATCGAGGTGCTCGCGACGCTCACCTACGCGACCAACTACGTGCCCTGGCTGACCGACCAGCGCGGCGGCGTCGCCGTGCTCGAGCCCGCCGGCTACGCGGTCGCCGTCGTGCTGATGTTCCTCTTCTGCCTGATCAACGTCGTCGGCGTGCGCGCGTTCGCGCGCTTCAACACCGCACTGGTGTGGTGGAAGCTCGCGATCATCACGCTCGTCGTCGTCGCGTTCTTCCTTGCCGCGACGCACCCGGGGAACCTGTCTGACTTCGGCGGCTTCGCGCCGAACGGGACCGACTCGATCTTCTCTGCGGTCGCCACCGCGGGCATCGTGTTCTCGTACCTCGGCTTCCGCCAGGGCGTGGAGCTCGCGGGCGAGAGCACCAACCCGCGCCGCAACGTGCCGATCGCGGTGATCGGCTCGATCGTCGTGACGATCATCCTCTACACGCTGCTGCAGATCGCGTTCATCGGCGCGCTGCCGGCGCATACGCTGCAGGGGGGCTGGTCGAACCTGTCCTTCACGAACGACTTCGGGCCCCTCGCCGGCCTCGCCTCGCTGCTCGGGCTGGGCTGGCTCGCCACGCTGCTCTATGCCGATGCGATCGTCTCCCCCGCCGACACCGGGCTCATCTACACGGCGACGACATCGCGCATCGCGTACGCGATGGGCCGGAACCGCAACGCGCCGTCGGGCCTCGCCAAGCTCAACCGGCACGGAGTGCCGTGGGTCGCGGTGGCGATCACCTTCGCCGTCGGCCTGATCGTCTTCCTGCCGTTCCCCAGCTGGCAGAAGCTCGTCGGCTTCATCACGTCGGCGACCGTCCTGTCGTTCAGCTCGGGACCTCTCGTCCTGGGCGCCATGCGTCGGCAGCTGCCCGCCCAGGAGCGGCCGTTCCGGGTCCCGGGAGGCGACCTGATCCCCGTGCTCGCGTTCATCGCATCGAACCTGATCGTGTTCTGGGCGGGTTGGGAGACCAATTACAAGCTCCTGATCTCGATCCTGATCGGCTATGCGCTGCTCGCGGGCTACCACCGCTTCAGCGAGAACGCCGCGCCGCTGGAGTGGCGGGCCGGGATCTGGGTGGTGCCATGGCTGGCCGGGCTGATGCTGATCAGCTACCTCGGCGAGTTCGGCGGCGGGCAGGACGTCCTCACGCTCGGCTGGGGCGCTCTCGCCGTCGCGGGCCTCAGCAGCGCGATCTACGCGATCGCGATCCGAGTCCGGCTCGCACCCGAGCGCGTGGTGCGCTCGATCGAAGGCGCTCCGGCCGAGGAGCCGCCAGTCATCTAGCCCGTACGGCGGCGTACCGGATCCGGCGCGCGGCGAGAACACGATTCAACCAACCGCAACGACCGAAGGAGCAGCGCATATGCCCACGGCCGCCCACGTCGGACAGGCAGGACTGCAGGGCTGGAGAACGAAGCTCGCCGACGCCGTCGCGCCACGCGTGTCCGCGCGGACGCCGGTCGGCGACGAGCACGTGCGCGCGTTCATCGGCGCGACGTTCTTCGTGCTGGCCCTCGTCTACGTCGTCAAGACGGCTCGCGCCGCCGCGGCGCGGCTGCGCGAAACCGAGTGACAGACGCGGCGCGCGGGGTCCGCCGAGGCGATGCCGATCCGACGGCTGACTGACCGCGCGAGAGACCTCACGGGCAGCCTCGCGTTCATCCCGGCTGTCTTCCTGGCCGGGTTCGCGCTGCTCGCGATCGGGCTCGTCGAGCTCGACGACCGGCTGCAGGTGACGCCCGCGTGGTACGCCTTCAGGGGGGACGCATCGGCAGCGCGGACGGTGCTCTCGGTGATCGCCGGCTCCCTGATCACCGTCGCGGGGCTGACGTTCTCGATCACGATGGTCGCGCTGCAGCTGGCATCCAGCCAGTTCAGCCCGCGCGTCCTGCGGACGTTCTTCGCCGACCGCCTCACGCAAGTCACGATCGGCGGCTTCGTCGGTACGTTCGTCTACGCCCTGCTGGTCCTGCGCTCGGTCAGTGCCGGATTCGTCCCGCGCCTGAGCATCGCGGTCGCGACGCTGCTCGGGATCGCCGCGGTACTGCTGCTGATCGCCTTCCTGCACCACGTCGCCCAGATGATCCAGGTCTCGCACATCATGGGCGCGATCGCGCATGACACCCTGCGCCGGCTGGACCACCTCTACCCTGGACGCTACGGCGAGCCGGAGGACGCCGCTGAGCATGTGCTGGAGCGCTGGTGCGAGGAGCCGGCGGGCGCCGTTCATCCCGACCGTCCGGGATACGTCCAGCGGGTCGAGCTCGACGCGCTCGCCCACGAGCTCGCGCGCGACGTGGACCGCGTCGCGATCCTGGTCTGCCCCGGCGACTTCGCCTCCCTGGGCGCGCCGCTCGCGCTCGTTTGGCCGGCCGGCGCGGCCGAGCGCTGCGTGGAGCCCGTGCGCGATGCGATCCCGCTCCGGCGCGAGCGCGACCTCGAGCAGGACGTCGACTTCGGCCTCCGCCAGCTCACCGACACGGCGCTGAAGGCGATCTCACCCGGTGTCAACGACCCCGCGACGGCGGTCACCTGCATCGGCTACCTGCGCTCGATCCTCGTTCGCCTCGCGGGCCGCGCACTCCCCGAGCCCGTACGAAGATCTCCCGACCATGAGCTGACCGTGGTCCTGCGCCGGCGCGGCTTCGACGAGTACTTGTCCGGGCTCCGTCAGCTCGGCCGCTACGCGAGCGGCGACCCTTGGGTCGCGACGGAGGCGCTGGGCGCGCTGGAGGCGTGCGCCTCGGCGGCGATGGGCTGCGGCGCGCTCGACCGCGCCGAAGCCGCGCTCGCGCTTGCGGAGACGCTGGCCTCGCAGGCCGAGCGAGAGGCGGGCAACGAGCGCGATCGCGCCGACATCCGCGGCGCGCTGGCGGCGGTCGTGTCCGCCGCGACGCCGGCCGCTAGTCGCGCACCGTGAAACAGATCGCGTCGCCCTCGTCCTCGGCGTCCAGGACCCTGTCATCGAGCAGGTCCAGGGCGCCGCTGTCGAGGTAGAGCTCGAGGCCGTCGGCCTCGATGACCTCGTCCTCGGCCCGCGGGGCGCCGGCCGGCTCGACCGTCAGCCCCGGCCCGCGCCCGTTGGCCGAGGACACGGTGAGCGAGATCCGCACGCCGCCCTGGTTCGGGTCGATGAGCGTCCTGATCGCGTCTACGGCCTCCTCGGTGATCATCACCATGGTTGGAGTCTTCCCGCGTGCGCGGGCGCGTGCGGGCCTCGCGTCAGCGGGACAACAGCGCGCGCCACGTGTACGTGCCGACGATCCCGCGGAGAAGCATCTGGCCTCCTTGTCGGCGTTTCCCTGCGTCTCACCGCGAAGGCGTGAGTCGAACGGCCGCTGGTCGGCCGCCCAACATGGCTCACGCCCGCGTCGCCCACGGGCGCGTGGCGGACGCGCGTTCGCCGGATTACCGCGGCGCACCCGCCGCGCACCTTCCCGGGTATGCCGATCGACGACATGCGATCGGCTCGCACGCCCGGATATCCGCGTTACGCACGGACTCCAAGGCGCCTCCCGCGGCGGCTGCGCGCGACGCGAGCCGGATTGATCGTCGGACTCGAGCTGGCGGTCGCGGTGGCGCTGGCGTCGATGCTCGATGCGGAGCCTGGCGCGTCCGCCGCGCCTTCGGAGTACCTCGGAGCGGACGCCGTCGCACATGCCCCGGCGAGCTACCGCGGGCCGGTGATCGAGGTGCGCGGCCGGGTCGCGCAGCGTCCTAGCCGCGTCTCCTCGGGAGATCGCAACGCCTTCGTGCTTGCGGGGCGCGACGGTGGGCGTTTGCTCGTGGTGCCGGCCGGGCCCGCTCGCCTGCAGGCGTTCCGGATCGGGACGACCGTCGTCGTGCGGGGCACGCTCGTGCTCACCCCTTCGAGCCGCCGGCTCGCCCGGCGCCCCGCATCGCGCACCGCCGTGGCCAAGCGCGCGCACGCCCCCGCGCTGATCAAGGCCACCGCGGTCAGGTACGAGAGCGCGTCGCCCGCCGGCACGTGAGGAGTGCGCCATGGAGCGGACTCGCGTGCTGGCTGTCCGCGCCGTGCGCGAGTTCTTCAACGACGGTTGCACGCAGCGCGCCGCGGCGATCGCCTACTACTCGCTGCTGTCGATCTTCCCGCTCGTCATCTTGGCGGTGGCCGTGCTCGGCGCCGTCGCCGACACCCAGTCGGTGCGCGATCAGGTCATCGACTTCGTGCTGCGGCGGGTCCCACTGCGGGCGCAGGCCGGGCGCGAGCAGCTGCGCGACCTGCTGCGCACGATCGCCGGCCACGCCACCGGGGTCGGCGTGTTCGGCGCCGCCGGCCTCGTGTTCGGGGCCAGCGGCGTGATGAGCGCGATCCGGCACGGGCTCAACGCCGCCTGGGACGTCGAGGATCCGCGGCCGCCGCTGCAGGGCAAGGCGGTCGACCTCCTGCTCGTCGCGGGCTTCGGGCTCGCCGCGGCGGCGTCCCTGGGCCTTTCGCTGGCACGCGGCCGCACGACACCTGGCCCGGGATCCTCGTGTTCGTCGTCGGGTTCGAGGCGACGAAGCTGGGGTTCTCGGCCTACCTGCAGCACTTCGCCCGCTACGACGCGGTCTACGCTTCGCTCGGAAGCGTCGTCGCCGCGCTCGTGTTCGTCTGGCTCGCAGGCTGCGTGCTGCTGCTCGCCGCCGAGACGGCGTCGGAGTGGGCGCGGCTGCGCGCCGAAGCCTAAGCACGCCGCCGGGCGGCGCGCCGCAGCCGCAGCAGGAGCGCGACGCCAACGCCGAGCCACACGATCGTTCGTGCGCCGCGCCCGTGCGGCTGCGGCTGCGGCTGCGCGGGCTGCGCCGCCGGCGCGGGTCGCGAGGCGACGCGCGTCCCGAGGCGCCGGCTCGGCCATCCGCTCACCGGCCCGACGATCGAGATCAGCGCGGGCACGAGCAGCGTGCGCACGACGAAGGCATCGATCAGCAGGCCGCAGCTCATCGTGAACGCGAGCTCCCGGAACGGCCGGACCGGCACGATCGCCAGGACTGCGAAGCTCAATGCGAGCACGATCCCGGCGACCGTGATCGCCGACGCCGCGCGCGCGCCGCCGATCGCCACCGCGTCGCGCACCGGGCGGCGCTCCGCCTCCCGCCAGATGCGCCCGGCGAGAAACACGTTGTAGTCCGAGCCCAGCGCGACGAGCAGCACCGAGGCGACGAACGGCACGTAGTAGGTCAGCTCGCCGTACCCGAGCAGCTCCTGGAAGACGTAGACCGAGAGGCCGAGGGAGGCGGCCAGCGCGAGCACGCTTGCCGCGACCAGATACACGGGCGCGACCAGCGCCTGCAGGAACACCACGAGGATCGCGAACACGACGAGCAGCGTGACGGGCGCCACGCGGCCGAGATCGGCGCCGGTCAGGCGCACGGTCTCCTCCGCCAGCGCGGTATCGCCGGCGATGCTCACGCGCGCGTCGCCGAGCCCGGCGCTGCGGGTCAGCGCCGGAAGCCGGCTCCGCAGGGTCCGCAGGCGGCGGATGCCGCTCGCCCCGAGCGGATCGGCGTCGAAGACGAGCAGGTAGCGAACGGCGTCGCGGGTGCGCGAGTAGACCGCGCCGAGTGGGGAGGCCACCGGCTGCTGCGCCGGTCCCACGACGAGCGCGACGCCCGGCTGCCCCTGCAGCTCGCGTTGCAACCGCACCAGCGCCGGCCGCTCGCCCACCACGCCGCGGCGCTCGACGAGCACCGTGGTCGGCGACAGCAGGCCCGGTGCGAATCCGCGTGAGGCTTGCACGTAGGCCTCGTGCACCTCGTTCTCGCGCGGGAGCCCCCGGATCAGCGTCTGCCCGACGCGCACCTCCAGCAACCCCGACGCCGCCGCCATCAGCAGCACGACGCAGACGGATCCGACGAGCCAGGGCCGCTGCGAGGCCAGCCGCAGCGCGCGCGAGCGCACCCGGCGTCCCGTCCGCTCGGTAGGCGTCTCCTCGGCTGCCCGCTCCGCGGGAACCTCACGCCCCGGGCGACTCGGCCAGAACAGCCGGTCGCCGACGATGGCCAGCATGGCGGGCACGAACGTGATCGCGATCGCGAGCGCGATCAGGACCGCGAGCGCGACGCCGGGCCCAAAGGTCTGGAAGAACCCGAGCTGTGCCACGAGGAGCGCCGCGCTCGCGCCCGCCACGGTGGCGCCGGCGGCGACGATCGTCGGCGCCAGCTCGCCCGTCGCGGTGCGCGCGGCGGCATGCGCCGACAGCCCTTCCGACAGGCGCAGGCGGAAGCGCGAGAGGAAGAAGATCGCGTAGTCAGTGAGGATCCCGAACAGCAGCACGACCATCACCGGCTGCACCTCGTTGGGTACCGAGACGCCGAAGCGCCCGCCCGCCCACGCGACCATCCGCACGCTGATCAGGTAGGCGAGCGCGATCGCGACGACCGTGAGCAGCGGGGCCAGCAGGGCGCGGTAGTGCAGGCCGACGGCGGCGATCACGATCAGCACCGTCAGCAGCTCGACGAGCGGGAGGTGCTCGGAGATAAGCCGCGACTGTTCCTCCCGCGCCGCGATGGCCCCCGTCACCCCCGTGAAGCTCCGGGGATCCGATGACTGTGCCGCGCGCCGCAGCCGCTCCGCGAGGTCAAGTCGCTCGCCGGAGCCCACGTCCGGCCTGAAGTACAGGAAGCTGACCGCGGTCGTGCCGTTCTCGCGCGTGAACGGCGGCACCGAGACCGTGTTGAGCACGGGGATCGCGCCGCCGATCCGCTCGAGGCCCGGGAACGTGTTGCGATCGAGCGCCACCGCGCGCGCGACCGTCGACGCCTGCGCGTCCGCGGACAGCCCGCGCGGGTCGCGCTGGACCACGACCGTGCGGCTGAGCAGCGGGAAGCCGAACAGCTCGCTCGAGCGCAGCTCGGCGTCGAGCGCGTCCGAGTGGCTGGGGACGAGCGCGCCGAGCGCGCCGATCTGTGACTCCTCGATGCTCGGAAGCGCGACCGTCGCGAGCACGGCGGCCGCGATCCATGCGGCGACGATCGGCCAGCGCAACGCGACGACCGCCCGGCCGAAGCGCGAGCTGCGGCCCATCAGCGCGCGACCGGCCGGCGCGGCTCCACGCCGAACCACTCCAGCTCGGCGTCGGCGAGCGCGCGGGTGCGGCCCGCGCGGAGGTCCGCCAGCGGGTCCTCACTGATCCGCCGCAGGCGCCGGTACGGGAGGTGCATCAGCGCGCGCCGCGCGAGCAGCTCCTCCAGCCATGGCGACGGGCCCTCGACCACCGCGAGCTCCAGCGCCCGCCGCTCGCGGCCGCCGGCGATCCTGCCGGGGATGTAGAGGATCAGCACCGGCACGCTCGGGATCAGCGCGATCGACACGCCGATCAGGTCCCCGACCGAGCGCGCGTTGGCGCGCGCGGTCCGCGCCGACGCCACCGCGTCCTGGCCGGCGGCACGCACATCCTGAGCCGGCCCGGCGATCTGGTCGCCGATCAACGGGAGTCCGCGCAGCGTGTCCGCGACGCTTGTCATCGCGCGGCCGACGCTGCCCACGGTCGTGCTCAGCTCAGCCAGGCCGCGGACCTCGTGCGCGACGCGGACGCCGAGCGCGATCCACAGCGCCGTCCACAGAATCAGCAGCAGATCGAGCGCCGTTTGCGCCCTGCGCCCCGGCAGCCGCAGGCGGGTCATGCCGCTGCCGTACCCGCCCCCCGGCCCCTCGCGGGGGGCACGGTTAGTGGGCGAACCGTACGCGGGCGTACGCGTTCGTTGCGCGCGGGCCAGGCGGGGGCACGTGCTGGAGGAGACCCCGAACGAGGAGGCGACCATGCCGCACGACGACCCCCCGATGGACCCGCATACCGACGAAGCGTCGGCGGAGCAGCTCGACGCCGCTCGCGCCCAGGGCCTCGCGTACGGCCGGGCGCTGGCGATGATGACCGAGGTGGTCGCCGACGACGGCGGCGAGCGGCGCGCCGGGCAGTACCTCGTCGGCTACGCCGTTGAAGAGGCCGAGGGGATGTATGAATGGCGTGACGGCGAGCTCGTGTGGCACGAGCCGCAGGACGAGAACGTGCACCTCGAGATCTCCGTCCGCGACGCCGGCGATGGCCGCTTCGTCCCCTGCGCGCGCGTGATCGCGACGCTCAGGCATGCCGACGGGACGGAGGTCGGTACGCACGAGCAGCCGTTGCTCTGGCATCCGATGCTCTACCACTACGGGCGCAATTGGCGCGTCGCGCGCGGCGGGGAGCACACCCTCACGGTGCGGATCGAGCCGCCGCGCTTCGGCCGCCACGACGAGGTCAACGGCCGCCGCTTCGAGCAGCCGGTCGAGGCGCGCTTCACGGACGTGTGGATCGACACCCAGGTTTGATCACGCGCCCGAGGAGGGCGCGTACGTCGTGCGCGAGAGCCTGCGGACGCGTCCTTCCTCGACGGCTTCGCGCAGCGCGGCGCCGAAGCGGCCTGGACCCCAGTAGCGCGCGCCGACGAGGCGGGCGAGGTCACGCCGGCCCGTGGCGCCGTGTTCGTCGAGCGCGCGGGCGATCGCGTCGACTTCGCGCTCGAGCTCCTCGCCGGATGCGGCGCGCGGGGGGAACCCCATGCCGGGAGAGCCCGACACGCTGCCGGGCCCGAGCCGGAGCCGGTGCAGGCCGGCGCGCGAACGGGCGATGCGCGCGCGCGTGCGGCGGTCGCGTTCGGCCGCCCGCCGGCGGCGCTCGCGGGCGTCCTCCTCGGCCTCCCGCTCTCCGCCGAGCCGCTCGGCCCCGGCGCGCTGCGCTGCCGCGGCGAGGCGCTCCTCGGCGGCCAGGGCCAGCTCCTCGTTCTCCGCGGCCTGGCGGTCGTGCGCGCCGGCGGCGTCCCTGTCGTCCTCGGCGCGGCTCGCGGCGGCCGCGGCGCGCGCATGCTGCTCGCGGGCTCGTCCGCGTTCGTCCGCCGCGGTGGCCAGCTCCCGGTGTGCGCGCGCCTCGGCGTCGTGCTCCGCGGTCAGCTCGGCCACGCGCTCGTCGAAGCCGCGCGCCCGCGCGCGAGCCGCCGAGCGTGAGCGGCCCGAGGAAGTTGCCGATCGCGAAGATGATGATGAAGACCGGGACGAAGCTCGACGTCACGTCATAGAACGTCGTGAACAACGTGCCGAGGTTGAACGTCACGCCGTTGTAGATGAACGCCTGGCCGACGAAGAGCGCGAGCCCGAGCACCGCCCGGCGCGGGTAGACCTTGAACGCGGTGCGCCCGATCGTGCGAAACGGGATCGTCTCGCGCTGGCGCACCGTGATGCTGTCATCCGGCTCAGGAAGCTCTTGGCCGGTCTCCTCCTCCACGTCCTCCTCGATGTCGGAGACGATCCGCTCGGCCTCCTCCTCGCGGCCGTGGATGAACAGCCACCGCGGGCTCTCCGGCACGTGGCGCCGCACGAGCAGGATCGCGAAGCCGAGTACGACGCCATGCCGAAGGCGAGCCGCCAGCCAAGGTCCGCCGCGAAGATGGCGGTGTCCAGGAAGATCAGCGCGGCGGCTGAACCCGCCGCCGACCCGACCCAGTAGGACCCGTTGATGATCAGGTCGACGCGCCCGCGCACCCGCGCCGGGATCAGCTCGTCGATCGCCGAGTTGATCGCCGCGTATTCGCCGCCGATGCCCGCGCCGGTGAAGAAGCGGGCGACATAGAAGTACCAGGGCGCGAACGCGAAGGCGGTCGCGCCCGTCGCGACCAGATAGATCGCGAGCGTGATGAGGAAGAGCTTCTTGCGCCCGAAGCGGTCGGTGAGCTGCCCGAAGAACAGTGCGCCGCTGCAGGCGCCGGCGACGTAGATCGCGGCGGCCGTCCCGATCTGCCCGGTGCTGATGTCGATGCCGCTGCCGGACTCCGTCAAGCGCGAGGCGATCGAGCCGACCAGGGTGACCTCGAGGCCGTCGAGGATCCAGACCGTCCCGAGCCCGATCACGATCAGCCAGTGGAAGCGCGACCAGGGGAGGCGGTCCAGCCGGCTCGGGATCTTCGTCTCGATCGTCGCGGTCTGCGGTGAGCTCACGGCGATACCGCTACCCCGGCGCCCGGTACGGCGTCGTGCGCCGGTAAGCCGGGATACGGCCGGGGTAGGCTCGGATCGATGTTCGCCTGCCGTGTATTGGGACATCGCTATCGCTTCCGCGCGGACGGAGCGACACTGCGCTGGCGCTGCGAGCGCTGCCCCGTGGGCGGGCAGAAGCGCTACGCAACCGAGACCGAAGCGGCCCGCTACGCGCGAGCGTTCGACCGCGAGGATCGCGCCGACCTGGGCCGCCGGGCGCCCCTGATCGGCCTCCTCCCGCTGCGCATCGCGCGCGCCGTCCGGCGCCGGCAGTCATAGCGCCGCCGCCGTCGAGCTGACGACGAGCCCCCGCTAGGGGTCCGTGTCGGCCGCCATACGTCGTGCGCCGAGCGCATCGGCTCGGCGAGGGTAGACGAC
>CAWINP010000005.1:0-201236 GCA_963837485.1 uncultured Solirubrobacteraceae bacterium
CCACGGCGTCCGAGGAAGCGCTGCGGGGCAAGCCGGCGACGCCGGAGAACATCGCCGCGGCGGCCGAGCTGGCCGCGGAGGGCACCGAGCCGCCCGCGGACCTCAACGCCTCCCAGGACTACAAGCGGCACCTTGCGCGGGTGCTGACGCGTCGCGCGCTCGAGGACGCGTCACAATGACAGGTAGTGCACTTCGCAACGACTGACGATGTGACCAGGGCGCTGGCCGGTGAGGGCTACCTCGCCGACCAGGCCCTGAGCACGGCCGCCTACCTCGCGGCGACGCTCGAGCAGCCGCTGCTGCTGGAGGGCGAGGCGGGAGTGGGCAAGACCGAGGTGGCGCGCGCGCTGGCCGCGGCGTCCGGCGCCGCGCTGATCCGGCTCCAGTGCCACGAGGGCATCGACCTCCACCACGCGGTCTACGACTGGGACTACCAGCGCCAGCTGCTGGCGATCCGCGCGGCGGAGGCGGGCGCGCCCGCGCGCGAGCTGTTCGGGCGCGAGTTCCTGCTGCGCCGCCCGCTGCTGGAGGCGCTCGAGCACGACGGGCCGGCGGTGCTGCTGATCGACGAGATCGACCGCGCCGACGACGAGTTCGAGGCGTTCCTGCTCGAGTTCCTGGCCGACTTCGCGATCACGATCCCCGAGCTGGGAACCGTGACGGCGTCCCACCGCCCTCTGGTCGTGTTGACCTCCAACCGCACGCGCGAGCTGCACGACGCGCTCAAGCGCCGCTGCCTGTACCACTGGATCGACTACCCGACGCCCGAGCGCGAGGCCGAGATCGTGCGCGCGCGGCTCCCGGGCGTGCCGGAGGAGGTCGCCGCGCGCGTGTGTCACGCGGTGGCGCTGCTGCGCGAGCGCGAGCTGTACAAGCTGCCGGGCGTGGGGGAGACGATCACGTGGGCGCGGGCGCTGCTGGCGCTCGACGGCGACGGCTCGCTCGACGACACGCTGGGCGTGGCGCTGAAGGTGCGCGAGGACATCGACCGCGTGCGGCGGGAAAGGGTGCTCGAGGGTGCCTGACCCGGACGTCATCGGGCACGACGCGGCCGCTCCCCAGCGGCACGGCGAGATCGCGTCGCGCGCGCTCGACGCTGTCGCGAGCCGCCGGTCCTTGGCCGCCCTCAACGAGGCGGCGGTGCTCACCGCCGCCGACGCCGACCCCGCGGAGCAGGGCGTCGTCGTCTCCGCGCGCCTGACGACGCTTGCCGCCGACCTGCGTGCCCGCGGCGTGCGGGTGGGCCTCGGCGAGGTGCTCGCCGCTCACCGCGCACTCGCCGCCGTCGACGCGTCCTCTCGCGCGGAGGCCTACTTCGCCCTGCGCGCCGCGCTGTGCTCCAGCCGCGCCGACCTCGCGCACTTCGCCGCGGCATTCACCGGCGTGTTCGGTGACGACGCGCTTGCGAACCCGCTCGACGAGCTCGGCGAGATCGAGAAGGCCGCGCTTCCGCGCGTCTCGGTCCCGCCCGACGGCGACGAGGCGCCCGCGGCCGCCCTGGAGCCCGTCCCCGCCGCCTGGAGCGACGAGGAGCTGCTGCGCGCGAAGGACTTCGCCGACTACACCGAGGCCGAGCGCGCCGTCGCGCACCGCCTGCTCGCCCAGCTCGCGCTGCGCGGCCCGCGGAGGCAGTCGCGCCGCACGCTGCCCACCCGCCGGCGGCGCGACGAGCACGACCTGCGCGCCACCATGCGCGCGTCGCTGCGCCACGGCGGCGAGCTGTTCGAGCGCCGCTACCGCGAGCCCGGCGAGCGGCCGCGGCGCGTCGTCCTGATCTGCGACGTCTCCGGCTCGATGGCGCCGTACAGCCGCATGCTGCTGCAGTACATGCAGGCCTGCGTCGCCGCCCGGGCGCGCGTCGAGGCGTTCGCGTTCGGCACGCGGCTGACGCGCATCACGCGCGAATTGCGCGGGCGGGGTGGGCGGGATCCTGATTACGCGCTCGCGCGCGCCTCCGCCGCCGTCGACGACTGGTCCGGCGGCACGCGCATCGGCGCCGCCATCGCCGAGCTCAACCGCACCCACGGCCGCCGCATCGGCCGCGGAGCGGTGGTGATCCTGCTCTCCGACGGCTGGGACCGCGGCGAGCCGGAGGAGCTGCACGAGGAGATGGCGCGGCTGGAGCGGACGGCCCACCGGGTCGTGTGGCTGAACCCGCTCGCGGCCGACCCCCGCTACGAGCCCTTGACGCGCGGGATGCGGGCCGCGCTCCCACACGTCGACCGGCTGCTGCCGGGTAACTCGATCGCCTCGCTGGAGGCACTTGCCGAGCTGATGGAGGAAGGAATCTCATGAAGGACGTCCTTGAAGAGGTCGATGCCTGGACCGCGCGCGGCGACGCGATCGCGCTCGCGACCGTAATCGGGGTCAAGCGCTCCGCTCCGCGCCCGCCGGGCGCCAAGATGGCGATCAACGAGACCGGCGAGATCGCCGGCGCGGTGTCCGGCGGCTGCGTCGAGGGCGCGGTCGTCGAGGTCGCCGAGGAGGTGCTGCGCACGGGCGAGCCGCAGCTGTTGCACTTCGGCATCGCCGACGAGGAGGCGTGGGACGTCGGGCTGCCGTGCGGCGGCGAGATCGACGTCTGGGTCGAGCGCTACGAGCCGTGAGCGGCGACACTTCGCCCTGCGGGCTTGCGTCGCTGGGAGCAATCGCCCAAGGGGCGATTCTCCCGGTTGGGGGTCTCCGATGAGCGAGCAGTCCGCCTTCGCCGACCTGGCCCGCTCCGGCGGGCGCGGCGCGCTGGTCACCGTGCTGGAGGGCGCCAAGCCGGGTGCCAGGATGCTCGTCCTCGCCGACGGCACGCGCTCGGGCACGCTCGGAAGCGATCCGCTGGACTCGCTTGCCGCCGCGCACGCCGACGAGCTGATGTGGTCGGAGCGCTCCGAGCGCCTCGTGGAAGACGAGACGATGCTGTTCGTCGACGTCACGTTTCCGCCGCCGCGGCTGATCGTGTTCGGCGCCGTCGACTTCGCGGCCGCGCTGTGCCGGCTCGCGGCGGCCGCCGGCTGGCGGCCGTTCGTGGTCGACCCGAGGGTCCGGTTCGCGCAGCCGGCGCGCTTCCCGGACGCCGAGCAGGTGATCGCCGCCTGGCCGGAGGAGGCGTTCACGCAGCTCGGCGGGATCGATCGCGCGACCGCGATCGCCGTCCTCACGCACGATCCCAAGCTCGACGACGCCGCGCTCGTGCTGGCGCTGCGCTCCAGCGCGGCCTACATCGGCGCGATGGGCTCGCGGCGCGCGCAGGACAAGCGGCGCGAGCGTCTGCTTGCCAAGGGCATCGAGGAGGCCGAACTGGCGCGGATCGCCGCGCCGATCGGGCTCGACCTCGGCGCCCTGACCGCCGAGGAGACCGCGCTCTCGATCATGGGCGAGATCGTCGCGCTGCGCAACAACCGCACCGGCGGCCGGCTCGCCGAGGCGAAGGGCCGAATCCATGAGGTAGGCGCCGCATGACTCGCGCTGCGCGCTCGCATGCTCCGGCGGGAGCTCGCCTGACGGCTCGTTCCCGCGGCTCGATCCAAGGGTGCGCCGTCTGAGCGGCGAGGCGATGGCGCCGGCCGGGATCGTGCTCGCGGCCGGCGCGAGCCGCCGCTTCGGCGGGATCAAGCAGCTCGCCGAGCTGCGCGGGAGGCCGCTGCTCTCCTACGCGGTCGAGACGATGCTCGCGGCGCCGGCGCTCGAGCCGGTGATCGTCGTCCTGGGCCACGCCGCGGACGAGATCGCGCGTGCCATCGACTTCGGCGGCGCGACCGTGGTGGTCGCGGCGGCGTGGGAGGACGGGCAGTCGGCGTCGCTGCAGCGCGGAATCATCGCCGCGGGCGACGCGGACGCGGTCGTGGTCACGCTCGGCGACCAGCCGTTCATCACGCCACAGGTCATCGCCGGCGCGCTCGACCAGCTTCCCGGCCACGACGCGGTACGGACGACCTACGGCGGCAAGCCGGGCCACCCCGTCGTGCTGTCGCGGCGGGTCATGGACGCGGCCGGCGGGCTGTCGGGCGATACCGGCGCGCGCGATCTGCTGGCGCGGTTCCGGGTACGGGAATGGGAGGCCGGCCACCTGTGCAGCGCGGCCGACATCGACACGCGAGAGGAGCTGGCAGGGCTATGAAGCTCGAGCAGTCATTCGAGGTGCAGGCGCCGATCGACGTCGTCTGGACCGCGCTCAACGACCTCGAGCGCGTCGCGCCGTGCCTCCCCGGGGCCTCGATCACCGGCCACGACGACGACGGCACCTACCACGGCGAGTTCAAGGTCAAGCTCGGCCCGACCACGGCGGCCTACAAGGGCACCATCAAGATCCAGGACGCCGACGAGTCGGCGCATACGGCGACGCTGGCCGCCAAGGGGACCGACAAGCGCGGGCAGGGCGGCGCGACGGCGACGATCGTCAACACGCTGGTCTCGGTCGACGGCGGGACCCGCGTCGACGCGGTGACCGACTTCGCGATCACCGGCCGCCTGGCCCGCTTCGGCCGCGGCGGGATGATCCAGGACATCTCCAACCGGCTGCTGCGCGACTTCGCGACCTGCCTGGCGACGCGGCTCGGCGAGGGCGCCCCGAGCGCGCCGAGCGGCGCCGAGGTGACGTCGGGCGACGTGGCCCCCGAGGCCGTCCTCGCGGCCGCGCCCGAGGCCGGCACGGCGCCGGACGCCGATGCCGCCGCGTCGAGCGCCGGAGGCCCGACCGCCACCGCGGCGAGCGCACCGGCCGAGCCGCCGCCGCCCGGCGTGCCTGCCGGCGCCGCTGCGCACGACGAGCCGAGCGGCCCCGTCCAGGGCGGCCCGCCGCCCGCCACCGCCGCGGCCGGCGGCCCGTCGCGCAGCGTCGCCCCGCCGCCCCCGGCGAACGAGCCGCTGAAGGCGCACCGGCTGGTCTTCTCGGTGCTGTGGGAGCGGATCGTGCGCTTCTTCAAGCGGTTGTTCGGCAGGAAGTCGTCGTGAGCGGCGATTCCGGCGTGTGCGGCGGCGACGTCCCGCCGCTGATCGGCGACGTGCTCACCGGCACGGGCCTCACGCTCTCGCAGGCGGCGAAGCGGCTCGAGCGCGGCGAGCCGCTGCCGGGCCTCACGCCCGTCCAGCGGCGCATCGTCGAGGACTACGCCGAGGCGGGCTGACGCCCCATCAGCGGACCCGCCGGGCGCTGGGCGCGGCGCGCACTGCGGAGGGGGTGCCCCACTTTCCTCAAACATAACTTGAGGTTCGTAGGTCACCCCCGCCAGAACGCGCCGTCGCCGTGGTCGGCGTGCCGTTCGACACCGCGACCTCGATGCGCCCCGGCGCGCGCTTCGGGCCCGCCGGGATGCCGGCGCCCGGCCCGCGTTCCTGAGCTTCGACATCGACGTGCTCGACCCCGCGTTCGCGCCGGCCTACGACACGCAGGCGCAGGTGACGGCCTTTATGGCCGCCAACGTCGCCTACGAGCTGCTCACGCTGCGCGCACTGGCTCGCCTCCAGCTCCGCGCGCGGGATGACGCGGTCCAGCCAGGCCGGGATGCTGTCCGGTCGGGTCTAGACGGTCGCGGGGGCCTCCAGCTCGGCGCGCGGGATGATCCGTTCCAGCCAGCGCGGCATCCACCAGTTGCGCTCGCCCAGCAGCTGCATCACCGCGGGGACGAGCACGAGCCGCACGATCGTGGCGTCGACGAGCACGGCGGTCGCCAGCCCGAGGCCGATCAGCTTGAGGAAGACCTCGGGGCTGAGCGCGAGCGAGCCGAAGACCGCGACCATGATCGCGGCGGCCGCGCTGATCACCCGCGCGGTGCGCGTGAGGCCCTCGGTGACCGCCGTGCTGGTGTCGCCGCGGCGCAGGAACTCCTCGCGCACGCGCGAGAGCAGGAACACCTCGTAGTCCATCGAGAGCCCGAACAGCGTCGCGAACATGATCACCGGGATGAACGGCGGGACCGGCGTGGGAGTGTCGATGCCGACCAGCTGGCCCGCCCAGCCGCCCCGCGCCAGCACGGCGACCACCCCGTAGGCGGCGCCGACGCTGAGCAGGTTCATCACCGCGGCCTTGATCGCCACGGTGACGCTGCGGAACGCGACGAGCAGGAGCAGCAGGCTGAGGCCGACGACGCCGCCGATGAACAGCGGCAGGCGGTTCCCCGTCGCCTCGGACTGGTCGATCCCCTGCGCCGTGCGGCCGCCGATCTCGGCGTCCGGGCCGAGGCGGCCGTCGCGCAGCCGGCGGATCAGGTCCTCGGTCGCCGTGGCCTGCGGAGACGTGGTCGGGTTGGCGAGGATCACCGCGGTGTCCCGCGCGGGGTTCAGTGCGGGCGCCGCGACGCTCGCGATCCCCGCCTCGGACTTGAGCTTCACGGCCACGTCAGCCCCGCGGGCGCCCGGCGTGACGATGACGAGCGGGCCGTTCGCGCCGGGTCCGAACCGGCTGCTCACGAGGTCATAGGCCTGGCGTGAGCTGGTCGATGCGCGGTCGTTGCCGGCGTCGGGGAAGCCGAGCCGCAGCCCGGTCGCGGGGGCGGCGAGGGCGAGCAGGATCGCCGTGCCGGCGATCGCCGCCGTCCACGGGCGGCGCTGAACCGCGCGGCTCCAGCCGGCGGCCAGCGGCCGCGGGTTCGTCCGCAGACCGGGAACCTTCAGGCGCTTGATCCGCAGGCCGGCGATCGCGAGCAGCGCGGGGAGGAGCGTGATCGCCGCCGCCATCACGACGAGCACGGCGATGATGGCCGCCAGCGCGACGCCGTAGAGGTACGTCAGGCCCATCGCGAACAGGCCGAGCAGGCTGATCACCACGGTCAGGCCGGCGATCAGGACGCTCCGGCCGGCCGTGCCGACGGCCTCCTTGAGCGCCTCCTGGACCGTGGCGCCGCGCGCGAGGGCCGAGCGGTGGCGGGTGAGAATCAGCAGCGAGTAGTCGATCCCGACGCCGATGCCGAGCATCGCGGCAACCGTCGAGGACCAGTCCGGGGTGGGGAGGACGGCGGCGAGCACGCCGATCAGCGCCGACGCGATGCCGAGCCCGAACAGCGCGACCACGAGCGGCAGGCCGGCGGCGATGAACGTGCCGAGCGTGAGCAGCAGGATGATCGCGGCGATCGTCAGGCCGACGGCCTCGCTGGAGATCGGGCCCTGCTCCGCGTTCTGGATGACGCCGCCGCCGAGCTCGACCCGCACGTCGCCCTGCGACGCCTGCTTGCGCATGTCCAGCAGCATGTGACCGGTCGACTTCGGGACGTCGGCGGGGAGCATCGTCAGCGGGAGCCGCGCGACGGTGATGTCCTTGGCGATCTGGCGGTCCGCCGGCGCGTCGCCGATGCCGGGGAGCTTGGCGGCCTGTGCGAGGAAGCCGTTCAGCCCGGCGGTCGGGCCCTGCCAGACGACGTCGACGGTGTCCGGGGAGCGGGTGGGGAACCGGTGCTCGAGCGCGTCGGCCGCCGCCTTGGACTGCGAGCCGGGCGTGTTGTAGTCGGCCGACCAGTCGCCGCCGGCCACCGCGACGAGCGCGAACGCGGCGAACAGCGCGGCCACCCAGCTCGCGAGGACCAGGCGGCGTCTCCGGTACGCGAAGTCGGCGAGGCGGGCGAGGCGGGTGACGGGCACGGTCGTCCTCCTGAATTTCTGGCTCAAGGATTGCTGAAGCAACCGTTGCTCAGGAAAGCGCAGAAGGATTGATCTGTCAACCGTTGCGATTACACTTCTTCATCGTGGAAGACCCAAAGTGGCTCGCGTTCTTCGGGCTTTTGCAGGTGAATGCCCGCCTGGTGGACCGCATCGGCAGCCGCATGGAGCGGGAGACCGGGTTGCCTCCCTCTTGGTTCGAAGTGCTCGCCCAGCTCCATGACGGACCGAAGCGAATGAGCGAGCTCGCGGAGTCGCTGACACTCTCGCGCGGCGGCGCGACCCGTCTGATCGCGCGGATGGAGGAGGCGGGCCTCGTCGTGCGCGAGATCCCGTCGCACGATCGCCGCGCCACGTTCGCGCGCATGACCGAGGCGGGCGAGGCGGCGCTGGAGCGCGCGAAGCCGATCCATTTCGCGGCGGTTGAGGAGCACTTCTCGCGCCACATCAGCGAAGCCCAGGCGGCCGCGATCCGCACGGCCTTCGCCCGCGTGCTCGTGGGGGAGGGCTATGACTGCGGCCCGCTCACGACCGCCGAGTCGCTGGTCGCCGACGGCACCGAGCTCGCGCCCGACGAGCCCGCGCCGGCATAACGCCGGTCGCGCCCCGAGCCGTCCCGGCGCAACGCCGCCGCGCCCGCCGTCCCGGCGCAACGCCGCCGCCGCGCCGCCGCCTCCGCGGGCTTTCCCCGCCTCCTACGTCAGCGCCCGCCGGAGGATCTTTCCCGAGGGCGTGCGGGGGATCTCGGCGACCATGCGGACCTCGCGGATCCGCTTGTGCGGGGCGATCTGCGTCGCCACCCATGACGTGAGCTGGGCCGGGTCGAGCGTCCCCCGCGGCACGACGACGGCGACGGGCACCTGACCCGCACGCTCGTCGGCGCGAGGCACCACCGCGGCGTCGGCGACGTGCGGATGCGTGGCGAGCAGCGCCTCGAGCTCGGCAGGCGCGACCGCGTGCGCGTTGACCTTGATCAGCTCCTTCAGGCGGTCGACGACGACCACGTTGCCGTCCTCGTCGAGGTGCCCCGCGTCGCCGGTGCGCAGCCACCCGCCGGGGGCGAGCATCGCCGCGGTCGCGTCGGGAGCGTTGAGGTATCCGATCATCACCTGGGGCCCGCGCGCCCACAGCTCGCCGTCGACCACGCGCACCTCGGTGCCCGGCAGCGGCCGCCCGCAGGTGCCCGGCCGGGTGCCCTCGGCGCGTCTCGGCCCGCTGATCCCGACCGCGGTCTCCGTCAGCCCGTAACCCTGTCCGACCGCCGCGTGCGGGAACCGCGCGGCGACAGCGTCGTGCAGCGCGGGGCTCAGCGGCGCGCCGCCGGAGACGATCAGCTCGAGCGACGAGAGCTTGCGATCGGCGCGTGCGAGCCCCGCCATCACCGGCGGCGGGACCACGAGCACCGCGACCGCGTGCCGCTCGACCAGCTCCAGCATCGCGGCGAAGTCAAAGCGCGGCATCGTCACCACCGTCGCGCCGGCGGCGAGCGGCGCCATCAACGTGACGATGAAGCCCATGACGTGGCAGAACGGCGGGATCGCGAGCACGACGTCGCGCTCGCCGAGGCCCAGCGCGGAGCCGATCTGCCCGACCGACGCAACCAGGTTCGCGTGCGTGAGCATCACGCCCTTCGGAAGCCCCGTCGTCCCGCTCGAGTACGGCAGGAACGCGACATCGCCAGCCTCAACGGCAACCGCGGCCGCCGGCCACGGCACGTCGAGCAGCTCCGGCCCGATGACGAGCACGTCCGGCGTGCCGTCGCGGCCCTCGCCGCTCGCGGCCCGCATCTCGCGCGTCGTCGCGACGACCCGTGCTCCAGCGTCCGCCACCTGCGCGGCGAGCTCGCGTGGCGTGGCCGCCGGGTGCACGCCGGTGACCGCGCCGCCGCGGACCATGGCTCCCAGCGCGAGGCCGGCCCACGGCGGGATGTTCGGGGTGTGGATGGCGAGCACGTCGCCCGGGCCGAAGCCTCGGGACGCCAGCTTCGCCGCGACGCGCTCGGCCCGCGAGGCGAGCTCGTCGTAGCCGAGCGCCTGCCCGCTCGGCCCATCGATCAGGGCCGTGCCGGAGCGGGCGAGCACGAGGTCAGCAAGATTAGACACGTGTCAAACGCTACATCCGTCCTAGACACGTGTCAATCTTTTACTCACGATGACCACCACCGAACTCTCGGCGGAGACTCGCGAGCAGATCCTCGACGCCGCGTGGCACCGCGTGCAGCAACACGGGGCGAGCGCGATCTCCGTGAAGGACATCGCCGCCGACGCCGGCGTCTCGCGCCAGCTCGTCTATTTCCACTACGGCAATCGCGCCGGGCTGCTGACCGCGATGGCCCGCCACCGCGACGAGCAGAGCGACTTCGCGGCCGCGGTCGCTCGGTCGCACGACGAGGAGCCGATCCAGGCGATCGAGCACGTGCTGCGCGGCTGGTGCGCGTACCTGCCCGAGATCCTGCCGGTCGCCCGCGCGCTGGAGGCCGCGCTGATCACCGGCGACGAGGGCGGCGCCGCCTGGCGCAGCCGCATGGGCGAGCTGCACGCGGTCTTTCGCCACGCGGTGCGCCGGATCGAGCTGTCGCCCGGCTGGACGACGGAGACCGCCGCCGACTGGATCTGGGCCCGGCTGCAACCGTCCGCCTACGCGCACCTGGTGGAGGAGCGCGCCTGGACGCACGATCAGTTCACGGAGTGGAGCGTCGAGTCGCTGATGAGCGAGCTGACCGAGCCGTAGCCGCGCGAGGCGTAACGCGCGGGGTGCGCGGCGCGGCCGTGGACGCGCGCGGCGTGGCCGTGGACGCGCGCGGCGTGGCCGTGGACGCGCGCGGCGTGGCCGTGGACGCGCGCGGCGTGGCCGTGGACGCGCGGCTTCAGCCGACGCGGAGCAGCTCGACCTCGGCGCCCGCGGGCAGCGGGCCGGAGCCGTGCGGGGCGATCGCGAACCCGTCACTCTCGCCCAGCGCGCCGGTCATATGCGACCCCTGCCGCTCGGTCGGGAACGCCTCCAGGACGCCGTCGGCCGCCCGCCGGAAGCGCGAGATCAGGAACGTGGTGCGCCCGTCCGACGGCCCGGCCGGCGCACCGAGGCGCCCGGGCTCCAGCCGCGGCCCCGCCGCGCGCTCGCCGCGCAGCCGCCGCAGGGCCGGCTGGATGAACACGGCCATGCCGACGATCGCCGACAGCGGGTTGCCCGGCAGCCCGAACACCAGCGTCCGCCCGCGGCGCCCGAACCAGAGCGGCTTGCCGGGCTTGATGCGCACGCGCCAAAAGACCTCCTCGACGCCGCACGCCTCGAACGCGGCCTTCACGTGATCGTGCGGCCCGACCGAGACGCCGCCGGAGACGACCAGCACGTCGGCCTCAAGACCCCATTCGACGGCGTCGCGGATCCTGTCCGCGTCGTCGGGCACCGGCGGCCGGTGCACGAGCAGCGCGCCCGCCGCCTGCGCCAGCATCCCGATCGCGTACGAGTTCGACTCGTAGATCTTGCCGGGCTCCGGCGCGGCGCCGGGCGGCAGCAGCTCGCTGCCGGTGACGAAGAAGTGCAGCCGCGGGATCCGCGGCACCTCGACCGTCGCGACCCCCGCCGAGGCCAAGGACGTGATCCGCGGCACGGTCAGCACGTCGCCGGCGTGCGCGAGCACATCGCCCTCGTGGACGTCCTCGCCGCGTACGCGCACATGGAGCCCGGGCGTGACTGCGGCCTGGGCGACCACGGCGCCGTCGCGCACGTCGGCGTCCTCGACCCGCAGAACCGCGTCGGCCCCGGGCGGGATCGCCGCGCCCGTCGAGATCCGCGCCGCGGTGCCGGCCTCGATGCTCAGGGACTCGCCGCCCGCCGCCAGATCCCCGATCACGCGCAGCGAGGCGCCGGGCGTCGCGTCCGCCGCGCGGACCGCGAACCCGTCCATGGCGGTGCGGTCGAACGGCGGCAGGTCGATCGCGGCGCGCGCGTCGGACACGAGCGCCCGCCCCGCCGTCGCCGCCAGCGTGACGCGCTCGCTCTCGAGCGGCTCCAACCCGTCCAGAACGAGCGCCAGCGCTTCGTCGAGGTCCTTCATCCGCCGATCTGCGACATCGTGCGCGCCGGCTGCACGAAACCCACGTCGTTGACGTGGTGCTTGAGCTCCTTCGCCCACACGGCGGCCCGCACGATCGCCTCCAGCTCGTCGTCGGACGCGCCCGCCCGCAACGGCTCGCGCAGGTCGGTCTCGGTCATCGAGAACAGGCAGGTCCGCAGCTTGCCCTCGGCGGTCACCCGGATCCGATTGCAGTCGCCGCAGAACGGCTCGGACACCGGCGAGATGAACCCGATCTCGCCCTGGCCGTCGGCGAAGCGCCAGCGCCGCGCGGTGCCGTGCCGCTCGCGCCCGAGCGGCTCGAGCGGATAGGCGGCGTCGATCAGGCGCCGCACCTCCTCGTTGGGCAGCACGCGGTCGCGCGACCACGTGCGGTCGGCGTCGAGCGGCATGAACTCGATGAAGCGCACCTCGTACGGGTGCTTGCGGGCGAACTCGGCGAAGCGGACGACCTCGTCCTCGGTGAAGTCCTTCAGCGCGACGACGTTGACCTTGATCGGGCGCAGCTCTTCGTAGCGCTCGGCGGCCGCCAGACCCTCCAGCACCTGCCGCAGCGCGTTGCGCCGGGTGAGCTGGAAGAACCGATCCGGCGCCAGCGCGTCCAGCGACACGTTCACGCGCCGCAGGCCGGCGCGCACGAGCCCCTCCACTTGGCGCTCGAGCATGTAGCCGTTGGTGGTCAGCGAGAGGTCGTGGACGTGCTCGTCGGCCGAGAGCATCTCCACGAGCCGCCACAGCTCGCGCCGGGCGAGCGGCTCGCCGCCGGTCAGCCGCACGTCGTGCACGCCCATCGAGGCGAGCAGCCCGACGACGCGGGCGATCTCCTCGTAGGTCAGCAGCTCCGAGCGGTCCAGCCACGGCAGCCCTTCGGCCGGCATGCAGTACTGGCAGCGGAAGTTGCAGCGGTCGGTGACGGAGATCCTCACGTCTCCGATCGGGCGCCCGTGGCCGTCGAACAGCTGCGGTCTCATACGCGGTGGTAGTCGGACTTGCCGCCGGTCTTGTCGAGCAGCTCCACGCGCTCGATCACGACGCCCGGCTCGATGCCCTTGACCATGTCGTAGACCGCCAGGGCGCCGACGCTGCACGCGACCATCGCCTCCATCTCGACGCCGGTCCGCGCGCTGGTGCGAGCCTCCGCGACGAGCGTCACGGTTCCCGCCTCGGGGTCCACCGAGATCGCGGGATCCACGTGCGTGAGCGGCAGCGAGTGCGCAAGCGGGATCAGCTCGTCGGTGCGCTTGGCGGCCTGGATCGCCGCCAGCCGGGCGACGGTCGCGACGTCGCCCTTGGGCGCATCACCGGCGGCCACGCGCGCGGCCGCCTCCGGCGACATCCGGACCACGGCGCGGGCGCGAGCCCAGCGCACGGTCTCGAGCTTGTCGCTGACGTCGACCATGCGAGCGTTGCCGGCGGCATCGAGGTGGGTCAGCTCCACCCCTCTCATCCTACTTGGGCGTACGTGGGGGCCCACCAGTGGCCCCCGGTCCGGGGCCACTAGCATCCGGGGGATGAGGATCTCCGTGCGCTTGTTCGCGGGCCTGCGCGAGCGGGCCGGCACGGATCGCGTCGAGGTGGAGCTGCCCGACGGCGCCTCGGTCGGCGACCTGCTGGCCGCCATGGGCACGACGCCGGTCGGCGAGCTCGCGCCGCGCTCATGCATCGTGGCGCTCAACCGCGAGTACGCGGCGGAGGACGCGCTCGTCGCCGAGCACGACGAGGTCGCGCTGGTCCCGCCGGTGAGCGGAGGAGAGGGCGCGGTGCGCCTGGTCGCCGTCGTCGACGCGCCGCTGGACCTCGCGGCGGTCTCCGCCGCCGTTCGCGACCCGCGCGCGGGCGCCGTCGTGACCTTCGAGGGCGTGACCCGCGAGGTCGAGGCGCTCGACTACGAGGCCTACGCCGAGATGGCGGCCGAGAAGCTGCGCGCGATCGGGGAGGAGGAGGCCGCGCGCCACGGGCTCTGCGCCGTCGCGCTCGTGCACCGCCGCGGCCGCGTGGCGCTCTCCGAGCCGTCGGTGATCGTCGCCGCCTCCGCGCCGCACCGCGGCGAGGCGTTCGCCGGCGCGCGCGCGCTGATCGATCGCGTGAAGGCGGAGGCGCCGATCTGGAAGGTCGAGCTCACGCCCGGGGGCGCCCGCCGCGTCGAGGGGACGCTTCCCGCATGGCCGACCTGACGCTCGGCGAGGCCGCCCGCGCGCTCGGCGTGAGCCCGGACACGCTGCGCCGCTGGGACCGCGCCGGCAAGATCAGGACCACGCGCGACGCCCGCAACCGCCGGCTCGTCCCGCAGGCCGAGATCGAGCGCCTGTCGCCGCACCCGCGCCGCCACGGCACCGGCGACAGGCTCTCGGCCCGCAACCGCTTCCCCGGCATCGTCACCTCGGTCGAGGTCGACGGCGTGATGGCGCTGGTCGAGATCGAGGCGGGGCCGTTCCGCGTCACCGCGGCGGTGACGCGCGACGCGGTCGAGGAGCTCGGGCTCGCGCCCGGAGTGCCCGCCACCGCGGCCGTCAAGGCGACGTCCGTCATGGTCGAACGCACAAACCCTTGAATCCCGATCGAATTAGTGGATACAGTGCCCCGGACCGTGCGGCGCGCCGACATCCACCAGCACTTCTGGCCGGAAGCGCTGCTCTCCTCCTTGGCGCGCCGCACGGCGCTTCCACGGCTGCGCGACGGGCGGCTGGAGCTCCCCGGCGAGCCGCCGTCGCGGTTCGAGCCGCTTGACCACGAACCGCTCGAGCGTGCGGCGCTCGCGGCCGCCGACGGGCTTCAGCGCGTCCTGATCGCGCCGTCGAGCCCGCTCGGGCTCGAGTCCTTGCCCGAGGCCGAGGAGCTGCGGCCGCTCGACGGCGCCGGCCTGCTTCGCCCGTTCGGCGGATAGCCGCTCGGCGCGTGCGCCGCATAGGACATACGTCGGATCATGCGCTGCAGGCCTTCCACGGCCGGCTCACATCTGGGATGGTGCGTTCTGAGGTCATCCCGCAGGGAGGCAGCGGGCCACCGAGGCTGGCGATGGAACGCGCACAGGAACGTCCTCCGGACGTCATCGGGGCTGCTGAGCGGCTCCTTCGTCCGCATGCCCGCGTGCGCCTCGCCGCCAAGCGGGCGCTCGACCTCTCGCTGGCGCTCGTGCTGCTCGTCGCGCTGGCGCCGCTGCTCGTGCTCGCCGCGCTCCTGCTGATCGGCAGCGACGACGGCTGGATCGAGCGGCGCGAGCGGACCGGCCGCGACGGGCGCCCGCTGCGCCTGTGGCGCTTCCGCCCGCTCCCGGGCCGGCTCGGCGGCGCGCTGGAGCGGACCGGCGTGCGCGAGTCGCCGCTGCTGATCTCGATCGTCAACGGCGGGATGAGCTTCGTCGGGCCGCGCGCGGCGCCGCCCGGCGAGCAGTTCAGGGCCCCGCGGCGGCTGATGGCGCCCGGGCTGGTCGGGCCCGCGCAGCGCTGGGCGACCGACTCCGAGACGGCGACCGAGCTCGACGACGGCTATGTCGAGAAGTGGTCGCTGCTCGGCGACCTGCGGCTGCTGGCGTGCGCGCACTGCCGCCCGCCGGTCGCGCTGCGCCGCTGAGCTCACCACACGGTGTTCATCAGCGCGCCGTAGATCAGCGCCTGCGCCGCCAGCAGCGCGGCGAGCGCGCGGTGGCGGCGGACGAGCGGCGCCGCGGCGAGGCAGACCAGCGGGGCGAGGAAGAGCCAGATCCGCTCCGTCTCGGCCTTCGTGAACCCGGCGACGGCGGAGACGGCGATCACCGCGGCGATCGCGATCGCGGCCGGCGTGCCGGCCTTCAGCGCGAGCCAGGCGATCGGCGCGCCGAGCACGAGCAGGAATGCGACCGGCGAGCCGAACAGCCAGAACGCGTACGGGCGGCGGGCGGCGATCCCGAGCTCATACACGCGCGAGGTCGCGTGCAGCGCGCCGACCGGGTCGAAGCCGGTGGCGAGCGAGAACGCGCCGATCGCCGCCGCCGCCGCCGCGCCGCCGAGCAGCGCGAGCCGCAGCGCCGGCTTGAAGCCGTCGCGCGCGAGCACGAGAATCGCCGCCCACGCGAGGATGCCGAGCAGCGACCAGGCGAACAGGGTCACCGCGCCGAGGACGATGCCGCCGAGCAGCGGGCGGCCGGCGGCGAGCGGGATCGCCGCGAGCAGGCCGAGCGTGCAGTAGACGGCGTCGGCCGACGTCGCGCCGAGCAGCAGGGCGCCGGGCGCCAGCGCCATCAGGCCGCCGGCCACCCGCGCGTCTCGCTCCTCGAGCACGTGCCGGCCCAGCGCGTAGGTGAGCGGCGCGCTCGCCGCGCCCGCGAGGATGCAGAACGCGGCCAGCCGCGCCGGCGTGTCGAGCGCCAGCGCGTGCATCACCAGCAGCAGGCCGGGCGGGTGCCCGGCCGAGTGCACGGGAAGCGACGGCACGAGCTGCGCGAAGCGATCGAGGAAGAACCCGCTGCCGTATGCGAACGATCTCAGCGCCGGCAGGTACTCGTTCGGGCCCTCGAACGAGCTGAGCCGGAACACGTGCGCCCACTGCTCGGTCCCGCCGCGGGCGGCGGCGAGCAGCAGGCGCAGCACGAGGGTGCCGGCGTACAGCGAGAGCGCGAAGACCGCCGGGCGAGCACGCAGCGCGCGTGGGACGAGCGCGACGGCGGCCGCGAACGCGGGAATCGCCGCGAGCATCCAGAGCGAGACCCGCGGCGCATAATTGCCGACGAATGGCGGATGGCGGACTCCCAGGTCGCGATCGATCAACGCGGCGGCGACCAGCGTCCCGGCGGCGATCAGCGCTCCGAGCCAGGCTCGCGCCCGCGGCCCGGGGATCCGCATTGCTGGCCGTGCTGGCGCTTGCAGGCTGCGGCTCAGCGGCACCGGCCGACCTCCCGGCGCCCGCCGCGCCTCCCAAGCCGTCCTCGCTGCTCGATCCCGCCCACGATCGCCTCATGGTGAACGGCCGGACCGCGCGCACGTGCCGCGAGCCGGTCGACGTCACGCGCTACGACAGCGACCGCCTGCTCGCCGTGCTGTGCGGGCGCGAACGCGTCGTGCAGCTGTTCGACCGCTCCCTGCGCATGGTGGCCAGCGCGCCCGCCGGAGCCGGGCCGGCGCGGATCGTCTCCGACGGGCGCGCGGTGCTCTACGTGACCGATGTCGTCGGCCGGTCGCTGCTCGTCTACCACCTGCACCCGCGCTTCGAGCTGATCCGGCGCGTCGCGCTGCCCGGCGCGCCGTCGGCGATCGAGCACGTCGCCGGACGCCTGCGCCTCACGTTCTCAAGCCGGGTGCTCGACTACGCCGCCGGCTCGCGGCCCGTGCCGTGTACACGATCCCCGAGATGCTGAACAGCACGGCGCCGGCGAGCAGCCAGCGGCCGAGGTAGCCCTCGAAGTGCAGCCCGCTGACCCGGTGGAACGCCGCGTCGCCGCGGCGCGCGATCACCGGGTAGAAGACGAGCCCCAGCAGCAGCCACAGGCCGGCGGGGACGCGGACGTAGTTGATCGCGCTCCCGGTCGCCTGCTGCGCGGCGCGGTCGAGCGCCGAGTAGAACGGCAGCAGGACGAGGTCGTGCAGGATCACCGCGAACAGGAACCAGAGCAGGATCGTGCGCGCGGTGTTGAGCTGGAGGATCTGCAGCAGCGCCCAGCCGGCGAGCGGCAGCAGCGCGAGGTGCGCCAGCAGGTGCAGCGGCGACGCGCCGTAGCGGCGTCTCACGCCGTGAACTCCATCGCGCCGACCCACTTCACGTTGTGCACGCCGGGCAGGCCCGGGACGATGATCCGGGCGGGATAGCCGTGGTCGATCGGCAGGTCGGAGCCGTTGACCTTCAGCGCCAGCAGCGAGGACGGGTCCGCGATCTGGTCTTCCGACAGCGAGGCCTTGCTCAGCACGCCCTTGGGCTGCAGCGAGCGCACGAGGACGCTGTGCGCGCCGGGCACTCCCGCCAGCTCGGCGAGCAGCGCGAGCGGGACGCCGGTCCAGGTCTGCGTCGTCGTCCAGCCCTCGACGCAGGCGATCGGCAGCACGCGCGTGCGCTGCTCGAGCGCCAGCAGGTCCTGTCGCGAGAGCTGAACGTCGCCGTTGAGCGTCAGCCGGTACGCCGCGCCGACCATGTCCTGCGTCACCTTCGCCGCCGCCGCGGTCTTGTTGACCGGGAAGCCGCCCTGGCGGCGCGGGGCCAGGAACGCCGTCGCGCGCAGCGGGCCGCCGATCGACTGCCCGGCGTTGGCGGCCAGCAGGGTGAACGAGGCCGCGCCGGCGAACGCGAACAGCCCGCGGCGCGACATCGTGCCCTCGCGCTCCGGCGTCACCACCTGCTTGCGCGTCGCGTACGCCTGGCGCATCACCGGCACCTTCACGAGCACGTGCAGGATCAGCGAGGCGACGAAGACCACCGCGCCGTAGTAATGCGCGACGACGAAGTTGAACTTGAACGCGTACCAGTACTGCATGTTCAGAACGCCGGTCGCGAACTCGAACACGGCGCTGGAGACCAGCAGCGCGATCGCCAGCCGCTCGATCGCCTGCGCGGGATGCTCGACCGGCGGCCACGCGAACAGCTTCGGGATGACCGACCACAGCTTCGCCAGCAGGAACGGGATCGCGACGAGCCCGACGTTCGTGTGCAGGCTCTGGTTGACCGCGTAGATCCAACTCGGCGAGGTCGGCCAGTCGAAGGTCAGCGGGAGCGCGTGGGCGATCAGGCGGTTGCCCGGCAGGTCCGGCATGTACGCGGCGTGCGAGAGGAAGCCGGTCGTGGCCACGATCGCGACGAGGCCGAGCAGGACGAGCCCGAGCAGGCTGGTGAGCTGGGTCCCGCGCAGCGGAGAGCGCCAGAAGCCCGGCCGAAAAGGGCCGGGGGGAGGCGTCGCGGGAAGCGAGAGGCGCGGCCGGCGCCGCGCTGCGGGCGCCGGGGCCTGCCGATCGGGCGCGCTCATGGCCGCCCCAGGGTCACGAACGTGCGGCCCGCCGCGGAGAAGCGCGCGCCCGTCGCGAATCCGGCCGCATCCGCCAGGCGGGCGATGCCGTCGGCGCCGACGCGCGCCCATGCGAACCACTCGCTGACCGCGTCGTGCGCCTCGATCCGGATCCGCGTGCGGTGCGTCGGCGCGCCCGGCGGATCGACCTCGACGACCACGCGCCCGCCTGGACGCAGCAACTCGCCGGCGCGGCGCAGCAGCGCGGCCGGTGCGCCGCCGATGCCGATGTTGCCGTCGAGCAGGAGCGCGGTGCGCCAGGTGCCGGCGCCCGGCACGTCGGCCCACACGGAGCCGAACACGGCGTCCGCGCCGCGGTCGCGGGCGAGGCGGACGGCGACCGGGGAGAGGTCGACGCCGAGGCCGCGCTTGCCGGCCGCCTGCAGCGCCGCCAGGTGGCGCCCGGGCCCGCAGCCGATGTCGAGCACCGGCGCCTCCACGCGCTCCAGCACCGCCGCATCGACGTCGTCGGCGGGCGCGAGCCAGCGATCGAGCGGGAGCGGCTCGAGCCGCCCGTCGGCGAGCCGGACGCGTGCGCGCGCCGGCTCGCCGCCCGCGACGGTGGCAAGCAGGCGTCCATAGAGCACGTCGGCGCGAAGCGCCGCCGCGACCGCGGGTTGCATCGCCGTCACGCCGCCGCCTCCACTCGTTGCAACTCCGCGGCGAACCTCGTGCGCGGCGCTTCGCGGGCCACGGCCACCGCGTCGGCGAACGTGTCGACGTCCAGCAGCGGCCGCAGCACCGCGGTCGCCAGCCCGAGCATCGCGAGCCGGGCGCGCTGGACCGCGCCCGTGAAGTGCCGGCTCATCGGCACGCCGTCGAACACCGCCGCGTCCGGCCGCCGCAGGCCGATGCCCCAGTAGCCGCCGTCCGGCGACGCGCCGAACGCCGCGTGCCGTTCCGACAGGGCGTCCAGCCCCGCATCCAGCCATTCCGGCCGCACCTGCGGCGTGTCCATGCCGATCAAGAACGCGGGGCCGCCGACGTCGGCGAACGCGTTCGCGAGCCGGTCGGCCAGCCCGGAGCCGCGCTGCGCGATGACTTCGAAGCCGTCCGGGAGCCACGGTCCGGGCTCCCCGTCGAGCGCGAGCACGCGCCGCGGCGCGCCGCAGCGCAGCGCCGCCGCAAGCGTGTCGCGCAGCGACGCCTCGGCCAGCGCGGCCGCCTGCTCGGGCGTGCACGGAGGGCACAGGCGCGTCTTCACGCGTCCGGGGACGGGGGCCTTCGCGATCACGATGAGAGCGGGGCTCACGGTGCGGAAGCTAAGTTGTCGAACGCCACGCTCCTATTACGAACCGCGGAACTCGACGGACACGTCCCGTCGGCATTGCGACAATTGACGTCATGGAGCACGTCCGCGGATCGGTGCTGGTGGTCGACGACGAGCCGACGATCGGCGAGGTGGTGTCGGCCTACCTGGAGCGGGCGGGCTACGAGACGCGCGTCGCCGCCGACGGTTACGAGGCGCTGGACGCCGTCAACGAGCGGCGCCCCGACCTGATCGTGCTCGACCTCATGCTGCCCGGGATCGACGGGCTCGAGGTCATGCGCCGCGTCCGCGACCGCTCGACCGCGATCATCCTCCTGACCGCCAAGGGCGAGGAGTCAGACCGCGTGATCGGCCTGCGCCTCGGCGCCGACGACTACGTGGTCAAGCCGTTCTCGCCGGCCGAGCTCGTCGCCCGGGTGGACGCGGTGCTGCGGCGCGTCGACACCGTGCCCGAACGCGCGCCGAGCCTGCGCTTCGGCGATCTGGAGGTCGATCCCGGCGCCCGTCAGGCGCGCCGCGACGGCGAACCGGTCTCGCTCACCGCGCGCGAGTTCGACCTGCTGCTGTTCCTCGCCCGCCACCCCGGCCAGGCGTTCACGCGCGAGGAGCTGATGGACCACGTGTGGCAGTACGCGTTCTACACCGACACGTCGACCGTGACCGTGCACATCCGTCGGCTGCGCGCGAAGCTCGAGGCCGACCCGGACCAGCCGCGCTGGATCGAGACCGTATGGGGCGTCGGGTACCGCTTCGCGACGTGATCTTCGCGCTGCTCGCCGCGCTCGCGGTGGCCGGCGTCGTGCTCGCCGTCTACGACGCCCACGGCGCGCTGCTCACGCTCGAGATCGTCGCGCCGGTCGGCGTGGCGACCGTCCTCGCGTCGGAGTGGATCGTCGACTGGGGCGGCCTTCGGCGCCGGTTCGGCGCCGTCGCGGCGATCGCCGCGCTCGCGCTGTCGGTGCTCGTGGCCCTGTTCGTCCAGATCATGTTCGTCTCGCGCCACGACGCGCTGATGACCGCGCTGCTGGCCGCCTACGCGGCCGCGCTGGCGCTGTGGACGGCGCGCCGGATCGGCAGCCGCGCGCTTGCCGACCTCGACGCCGTGCGGGCGACGCTCGACGCGGTGGGGGAGGGCAGGCGCGACGTCCGCACCGGCCTCCAGGGGGACGACGAGATCGCCGCCCTCGGCCGCGACGTGGACGCGATGGTCGAGCGGCTCGACCGCGAGGAGGGCGCACGCCGCACGCTGTTCGCCGCCGTCTCGCACGACCTGCGGACGCCGATCACCGCGCTGGGACTGCTCGCCACGGCGATCGACGACGAGGTCGTGGACCCGGACAAGCGGCGCGAGTACGCGGCGCGGATGAGCACGCACGTGCGCGCGCTCGGCGCGCTGATCGATGACCTGTTCGAGCTCACCCGGCTGCAGTCCGGCGACCTCGTGTGGACGATGGAGCACGTGCGCGTCGACGTCCTCCTGCGCGAGGCGGTCGAGGCGATGCGCCCCGCCGCGGACGCCGGCGCGGTGGCGGTCCGCACGGAGCTGCACGGCGAGCCGTCGGCCGCGCGCGGCAACCCGGAGCAGCTCCAGCGCGTGCTGTTCAACCTGATCCAGAACGCGATCCGCCACACGCCGCCGGACGGGAGCGTCACGGTGCGCGCGGAGGACGTCGACGGCGCGGTCGAGGTCGAGGTGGCCGACACCGGCGGCGGGATCGTCCCCGAGGCGCGCGGGCGCGTGTTCGAGCCGTTCTACCGCGCCGACGCCGCCCGGCGGGAGCCCGGCGCCGGGCTCGGCCTCGCGATCGCGCGGGCGATCGTGGAGGCGCACGGCGGCGCGATCTGGCTTGAGGACGCGCCGGTCGGCACGCGCGTGCGCTTCAGGCTTCCCGCAGAGCGGCCTGCAGGTCGCCCAGCAGCGTCCGCAGCTCGCTGACGCGAGCTCGTCTAGCGAAGGACCGCGCTCATGTCGCGCACGGCGCGCAGCGTGCCCTTGACCGTCCCGGTCACCTTGGAGCGGCCGGCGCGCTCGTAGTACGGCACCGGCAGCTCGCGGATCGTCCAACCGGCCGCGGCGGCGCGCAGGACCATCTCGAGCGGCCAGCCGAAGCGGCGGTCGCGGATGCCGAGCGCGAGCAGCGGCTCGCGCCGCGCCGCGCGCATCGGCCCGAGGTCGCGCAGCGGCACGCCGGTGCGGCGGCGCAGCTCGAACGCGAGCACGGCGTTGGCGGCGCGCGCGTGCAGGGGGAACGCGCCGCGGCGGGCGCCGAGCACGAGGTCGGCCTCTCCGCTCCGCACCGGCGCCGCGATCCGCGTCAGGTCGCGCGGGTCAAACGACGCGTCGCAGTCCATGAAGCAGACGATCTCGTCGGTCGCGGCGTTGAGACCCGCGAAGCAGGCGGCACCGAAACCGGGCATGGGTTCGTGCACGACGTGCGCGCCGAGCAAGCGCGCCAGCTCGCCCGAGCCGTCGGTTGACCCGTTGTCGGCGACGATCGGCGCGAAGCCGGGCGGCATCCGCTCGAGCACCCAGGGCAGCGCCTCGCGCTCGTTGAGGACGGGGAGGACGACGTCCGGCACGGCGCCGGACGGTACCGTGCGCCGCCATGATCCTTGTCACGGGGGGCGCCGGGTTCATCGGCTCGCATGTGGTGGACGCGCTGCTGGCCGCCGGCGAGGAGGTCCGCGTGCTCGACGCGTTCCTGCCCGCCGCCCACCGCGAGCGCCCGGCGTACCTCGACCCGCGCGCCGAGCTGATCGAGGGCGACGTGCGCGACCCGGACGCGGTCGCGCGCGCCGTCGAGGGCGTCAGCGCGGTAAGCCACCAGGCCGCGATGGTCGGGCTCGGCGTCGACATCGGCGACATCGCCGACTATGTCGCCCACAACGACCTCGGCACCGCCGTGCTCCTGCGCGCGCTGCGCGGGTTCACGGGCCGGCTCGTGCTCGGCTCGAGCATGGTCGTCTACGGCGAGGGCCGCTACCGCTGCCCTGAGCACGGCGTCGTGCGCCCCGGCCCGCGGGCGCCGGAGGATCTCGACGCCGGCCGCTTCGAGCCGCCGTGCCCGGTCTGCGGGCGCGAGCTGGCTCCCGAGCCCGTGCCCGAGGATGCGCCGGTCGACCCGCGCAACGTCTACGCGGCGACGAAGCTCGCGCAGGAGCACCTGTGCCTCGCGTTCGCGCGCGAGACGGGCGTACCGGTGACCGCGCTGCGGTATCACAACGTCTATGGACCGCGGATGCCGCGCGACACGCCGTATGCGGGCGTCGCGAGCATCTTCCGCTCGGCGTTCGCGGCCGGGCGCGCTCCGCGCGTGTTCGAGGACGGCGCCCAGCGGCGCGACTTCGTCCATGTGCGCGACGTGGCGCGCGCGAACCTGCTCGCGCTGGGTGGCGCGCCTCCCGGCGTCTACAACGTCTGCTCGGGCGTCGCGCGCGGCGTGGGGGAGATGGCGCGCGCGCTCGGCCGCGCGATCCCCGGCTCGCCGGAGGCGGTCGTGACCGGCGAGTGGCGGGCGGGAGACGTGCGGCACGTGTTCGCGTCGCCGGAGCGCGCCGCGCGCGAGCTGGGCTTCACGGCGCGCGAGGACTTCGACGAGGGCATGCGCGAGTTCGCGACCGCGGAGCTGCGCGCATGACTTGCGCCGCCGTGCAGCGGCGGGTCGCCGGGGGCGACGCCGCGTGACCCCCCGGTACGCCGTGGTCGGCCACGTCGAGTGGATCGAGTTCGCGCTCGTCTCGCACGTGCCGGTGGCCGGCGAGATCATCGACGCGCGCTCGGGCTTCAACGAAGCGGCGGGCAGCGCGGCGGTGGCCGCGGTGCAGCTCGCCAAGCTCGCCGGCGGCGTCGACTTCTTCACGGCGCTTGGCGACGACGAGCGCGGGCGGCGGTCGCAGGAGCGCCTGCGCGAGCTCGGCGTCACCGTCCACGCCGCCTCGCGCGACGCGCCGACGCGCTGGGGCTTCGTCCACCTCGATGACGACGGCGAGCGCACGATCACGATCGTCGGCGACCGGCTCGCCCCGCACGGCGCGGACGAGCTCCCGTGGGACCGGATCGAAGGCGCCGACGCGGTCTTCGTCTCCGGCGGCGACGCGGCCGCGATGCGCCACGCCCGCCGCGCGCGGCGTCTCGTCGCCACTCCGCGCGCGGCGGACTCGCTGCGCGGCATCCAGGTTGACGCGCTGGTCGGCAGCGGCAAGGACCGGCTCGAGCAGATCGAGCCGCTCGACCCGCCGCCGCACCTCGTCGTCACCACCCGCGGCGCCGAGGGCGGCGAGTGGCACGGCGCCGAGCACCGCCGTGGAACCTTCAAGGCGGCGGCGATCGAGGGCGACGTCGTCGACGCCTACGGCGCGGGCGACACGTTCGCGGCCGGCCTGACCTACGCGCTCGGCGCCGGCCAGGACACCGACGCCGCGCTTGCGTTCGCCGCCCGCGCCGGCGCCGCGAACTTGACCGGGCGCGGACCGTACGCGGGGCAGATCACCGCAGCGTGAGCACGGCTGAGCCTTCGATCTGACCCGCGCGCAGGCGAGTCAGCGCGGTCTCGGCCTCCTCCAGCGGAAACGTGGTGAACGTGGTGCGGATCGGGATCTTCGGCGCCAGCTCGAGCATCTCGCGGGCGTCCTCGCGGGTCAGGTTCGCGACCGAGCGCACGACCCGCTCCTCCCACAGGATGTCGTAGGGGAACGCGGGGATGTCGGTCATGTGGATGCCTGCGCAGACGATGACGGCGCCCGGCGCGCTCGCGCGCAGCGCTGCGGGGACGAGCTCGCCGGCCGGGGCGAAGATGAGTGCGGCGTCGAGCGGTTCCGGGCCGGGCTCGCGAGAGTCTCCCGCCCACTCGGCGCCGAGCGACAGGGCGAGGTCGCGAGACGCTTGGTCACGTGTAAAGGCGAATACGCGCCGAGGGTGGGTGGGATGGTTAACCGCGACCTGGCAGATGATGTGCGCGGCCGAGCCGAACCCGTAGAGCCCGAGCCGCACGCCGTCACCGGCCAGCCGCAGCGCGCGGTAGCCGATCAGCCCGCCGCACAGCAGCGGCGCCACCTCGGTGTCGGACATCGACTCGGGGAGCGGGAACACGAAGCGCTCGTCGGCGACCGCGTACTCCGCGTAGCCGCCGTCGACGTCGCGGCCCGTGAACTTCGCGGCGACGCACAGGTTCTCGCGCCCGGAGGTGCAGTAGGAGCACGTCCCGTCCGTCCACCCGAGCCACGGCACGCCGACGCGCGCGCCGTCGTCGGTCACGCCGACGATCTGGTGCCCGAGGATCAGCGGCAGATGCCCGGCCGCCACCTCGCCGTCGCGGATGTGCAGGTCCGTGCGGCAGACGCCGCACGCCGAGACCCGGATCCGCACCTGCCCCGGGCCCGCCTCCGGAACCGGCACCTCGGCCGCCCGCAGCGGCGACCCGGGCGCGTCGAGCAGGACGGCGCGCATCAGCGGACGATCACCGTGACGATCTGCCACGGGAAGAACGGTACGACGATCGCGCCGTCGCGCAGCTCGAGCGCCTCGCCCTCGTCCTCGAGCAGGTTGGCGCGGACCGCCCGCTCGACCGGCGCGGCGACACGGACGAGCGCCACGCCGCGGCCGCCGTGCGGCTCGTAGAGCCGCAGCACGAGCGCGCCGGAGTCCTCGGCGCGCTTGACCGTGTCGAGCACGAGACCGCCCTCGGCGGACGCCCAGGAGCCCGGCGGCCCCTCGCTCCAGCGCACCGGCGAGTTGAACGCCGCCGCCTCCGCCACCACGCCGCTGGCCTGCCAGGACCCGGCGTGGGGGAGCAGCGCGTACGCGAAGGCATGCGACCGCTGCTCGGAATCCGGCAGCGCGGGAGCGCGCAGGAGCGTGACGCGCAGCGTGTCGGCGAACGCGGAGTAGCCGTACTTGGAGTCGGTCAGCACCGCCACGCCGAAGCCATGCTCGGACAGGTCGGCCCAGCGATGGCCGGGCACCTCGAAGCGCGCGAGGTCGAGCCGGGTGGAGTAGTGGGTCGGCCGCCGCACGGCGCCGAACGCGACCTCGTAGGTCGCCTCGCTCGCGTGCACGGCCAGCGGGAACGCGACCTTGAGCGCCGCGTGCGAGGCCGTCCAGTCGACCTGGGTGCGGAACTCCAGGCGCCGCGAGCCCGCGTCGAGCCGGATCGCCTGCGTCAAGAACCCGCGATCGAACACCACTTCGCAGCGCAGCGGGTGCTCGCGCAGCTCGAAGCCCGCGGCCGGCGGGAGGTCGCGGCGCGTCTCCAGATGCACGGGATCGAGGTCCCACGCGTCCCACTCGACCGGGTCGTCGTCATAGAGCTCGAACCGGTTCGCGGGCGCCGACAGCGCCTCGCGGCCGCCGCACACGAGGCTGACCACCGTGCCGTCGGGCGCGATCACGGCGCGCAGGTGCTGGTTGACGAGCACCACGTGCTCGCCGGCGCGCTCGGCCGAGACGGCGGGTCCCTCCACGAGCGTCCCGGCGCCGCACGGCGGCAGCTCCGCGAACGCGAGCCCACCCGCGGGCGTCACGACCACCTCGCGCCGGGGCCAGCTTCGCGTGTTCACCGGCGTCTCGCCGCTCCCGCACAGCGCCAGCGCGCGCGCCTCCACCTTGGCCAGGTCTTCTCGCGCACGCTCGTTGACGGCGGCGATCGAGGAGCCGGGGAGGATGTCGTGGAACTGGTTGAGCAGCAGCGTCTGCCACAGCGCCGCGAGCTCCTCGGACGGATACGGCTCCGAGCGGAACGCGCACATCAGCTCTGCGTCGTGCAGCGCGCTCTCGCAGCGCCGGTTGCCGCGTTTGAGCGCCGCCTGCGACGTGTAGGTCCCGCGGTGGTACTCGAAGTACAGCTCGCCGATCACGGTCCGCAGGTCGCGCGCATCCGCCTCCAGCGCGTCGAAGAAGGCGTCCGGCGAGCGCTGCACGGTGCGGGGGAGGCCCTCCAGCGACCGCGCGCGGCGCAGGCGCTCGAGCATCGCGGCGGTCGGCCCGCCGCCGCCGTCGCCGTGCCCGAACACGAGCAGCGCGTGATGCGAGCGGCCGTGGTCCTTGTAGGCCGCCGCCGAGCGGCGCAGCTCCTCGACGGTGACCTCGGCGTTGTAGGTGTCGGCCGGCGGGAAGTGGGTGAGCACCGTCGAGCCGTCGAGGCCCTGCCACGTGAACGTGTGGTGCTCGGGCGGGTTGAAGCGGTTCCAGGACAGCTTCTGCGTGAGGAACCGGGTCATGCCCGCCTGGCGCAGCAGCTGCGGCAGCTGGGCGGTGTACCCGAACACGTCGGGATTCCAGAACTCCCGGCAGCGGCGCCCGAACGCGCGCTCGAAGTAGCGCTGCCCGTAGAGGAGCTGGCGCGCCAGCGACTCGCCCGACGGCAGGTTGCAGTCGGGCTCGATCCAGCTCCCGCCGACGGGGACCCAGCGGCCGGCGGCGACCGCCGCGCGCACGCGCTCGAACAGCTCGGGCTCGCGCTCCTCGAGCCACGCGTAGTGCTGGGCCTGCGAGTGGGCGAACACGTAGTCCGGGTATGCGTCGAGCAGCCGCAGCTGCGCGGTCGTGGTGCGCACGAACTTGCGCCAGGTCTCCTCCAGCGGCCACAGCCACGCGGTGTCCAGGTGCGCGTGGCCGACGGCCGAGAGCTCCAGCAGCGAGCCGGATCCGCGCGCGAGCAGCGCCTGCAGGCGGCCGCGGTCGCCGTCGAGCGTGAAGGCGTACAGCTGCGCGAGCAGCTCGCCGGCCCACGCCTCGTCTACGCCGGGCGCGGACTCCAGCTCCGCCAGCAGGGAGAAGTCGCACCACACGTCCCACGCGTCGCGGTCGAAGCGCGCGAGCTCGCAGCGGCGCAGCACGAACTCCAGCTCGACCCCCTGCCCGGACTCGCCGAAGCCGAAGGGGTCGTTGGAGGCGAGCTCGAGCTCGACGTCGACGGCGTCGCCTCCGGCCGCGCGCTCGAATAGCGTCGCCTGCGGCCGCGGCTGGCGGGCGCCGGTGCTCAGCCCCTGCACTGGACGCTCCGCGATCCACAGCGTCGCCTCGCCGCCCGTCTCGAGCAGCAGGTCCACACGCGAGCCCGCCCACCCGCCGGGCACCGTGCCCGCCGCCCGCAACCAGTGCGTGGCGAACAGCGGGCCGAGGTCGGTGCCCAGCGGCAGGCTCAGCTCCAGCGGCGCCCGCTCCGCGTAGATCCGCTCCGCGAGCCGGGTCGCCGCCCGGGCGACCCGCTCACGGGCGTACTCGCGGTGCGGGAACACCCCTCAGGGCAGGAAGTAGAACGGGTTGGCGAGCTTGAACGCCACCGCCGCGTGCCCTCCGGCCAGGTCGGAGTACTGGTCGCCGACGTTGGCGACGATCTTGTAGCCCTGCTGCTCGATCGCCGCCCGCGCGTTGGACTTGTAGACGACGGTCGAGTCGGTCGAGGCGTCCGGCTTCAACACGAGCTGCTTGTAGCCCGTGAAGCCCTCGCGCTGGAGGTTGCTGTCGGTGTGCGCGCGCGCGTTCTCGCGCCGCCCGGTGATGAAGAAGACCGCGATGCCGCGCGCCTTCGCGTCGTTGAACAGCGCCAGCGTGGACGGGATCGCCTTGCCGATCTCGTTCGTCGCCTCGGCCTGGGAGTTGGTGCCGAACGTGAAGTTGTCGGCCTCGATCGCGGTGATGTTCGACAGCGAGGTCTCGTCGATGTCGAGCACGAGCGCGAGGTTCTTCGGGCCGTGGCCGTGGTGCGCGGCGCGCGCGCGGCGCAGCTTGGCGCGCCAGCCGTGGCCGGTCGAGCGCTTGATCGCCTTGTCGGCGATCGCGTCGATCTGCGCCACCTGCTGCAGGTAGACCGCATCGTCGCCGAGCGGAACCCCATCGGGCCCGTTGGCGTAGAGGCGAAGCGCGTTCTCCCAGTCGCCCGCGTTGTAGGACGTGCTGGAGCCGAGGTACGGCAGGCCTCCGCCGCCGTCGTAGAGCTCGACCATCGGGACCCTGTCGATGGACGTGACGATGGGCTTGGGCGCCGGCGCGTTCTGCGCGGCCGCCGAGGAGGCGGTCCCGAGCAGGACCGCCGCGACGATGAACAGCGTGGACTTCCGCATCGCCGGACCCTACTCCGGCGTCAGGTGAACAGCGTCACCACTCCCGCCAGGACGAACGACCCGGCCCACAGCCACTCGGTGTTCACCCACGCCTGGCGCACGATCGCCACGCCGAGCTTCTCGTAGACGACGACCGCCACCACGCCCATCACCAGGATCATCGAGGCCACGTGCAGCAGCAGCGCCAGCCCGCTGCCGGGGATCGACATCGCCGCCGTGCGCACGTGCTCGAGCTCGTGATCGGAGGAAGTCGACGCGTTCGCGCTCGCCGCGCCCGCGCCGATCAGCACCGGCGCGACCATGAAGCCGGCGCCGTGGGCGGTGGACATCAGGAACGACCACCAGCCGAGCTCGCGCCGGTTGATCGTCATCCGCGTCCAGCGGAAGTGGGCGTGCGGCTTCCAGAAGCGGAAGACGCCGAACACGATCAGCGCCACGCCGGCGCCGATGTGCAGCGCCTGCGAGTCCGCCAGCAGCCCGAGCCCGAGCACGATCGCCGCGATCAGCACGATCGAGCACTCGTGCCCGATCGCGATCGGCAGCAGCGAGCGCAGCACCGCGCGGCGCGAGCGCTCCTGCATGCCGAGCGCGACCGCGAACAGCCAGCCCATCGCCGGGTTCAGCCCGTGGTAGGCCCCGAGCAGGCCCAGCAGGACGTAGGCCCAGGCGTCGTGCACGGCTAGGAGTCCGGGAAGCAGTACGAGTCCGACGACGCGTCCCCGCCCGACAGGCGGACCTGGTGCGGCCGCTCGCCGGTGTAGGGGACGAACACGTTCGGGTCCACGCTGAGCGAGCCGTCGCCGCCCGCGTCGAGCTTGACGAACCAGCCGTCGATGCCCTCGGGGTAGAACTGCGCGTCCCAGGCGGCGTAGAGCGAGTTGGTGAGGAAGACGCGCCTGCCGTCACGCGAGACCTCGACCATCTGCGGGCCGCCGTTCAACGGCCCCGACGCCGGGTGCGCCGAGCGCCCGACGATGCCGCCGAGGCGCACCGAGCCGGTCTCGCGCGGGTTGTGCGGGTCGCTGACGTCGTAGCGCTTGAGCTCGCCCGTCCCCCAGCAGGAGACGTACAGGGAGCGGTCGTCGACGGAGAGCGCGATGTCGGTGACCAGCGGCGGCACCGCGCCGAACGGCTGCAGGATCGGCGGCAGCTGCTCGGCCTCGGCCGGCTCCGGCGGGATCGTGATCACCTTCTTGGCCGTCACCGTGCCGTCGGCGTTGCGCTCCCAGAGCCAGATCGAGGCGGTCAGGTCGGCCGTGGAGGCGACCACGCCGACGAACCCGTAGGCCTTGCGCGGGTCGTGCGCCGGGCGCAGCTCGAGCACCATCTGGTGCTCGGCGCCGAGGTCGATCTCCTGCAGGTGCCGGCGCTCCTTCATGTCCCACACGTGCAGCTTGTGGCCGTACTTATTGCCCAGCAGCAGCTCGCCGACGAGGCCGTCCTCGACCATCTTCGGCGTGCCCCATTCGGACGTGATCACCGTGCCGTAGTTGAGGTGCCACCAGAAGTCGTAGGCGAGCTCCTGCGGCCCGCGGTCGTTCTCCCACTGGCCCTTGACCGAGAAGTCGTCGTGGTCGAGCAGGAAGATGCCGCCCGGGCCGTCGCCCTCCGGGTTGCCGAGCGCTGAGACGTAGATCCCGTCAGGCCCGCAGTGGACGGTGTGCGGGCGCGAGTAGCCGGCCTTGGAGGCGATCTCGCCGGCGGCCACGGTCTTGACCAGGCGCGGGTCGCCGTCCTTGACGTCGACGATGTGGATGTTCGACGAGCGCAGGCCGGGGATCAGCAGGTAGCGGCGCTCGACGTGCGGGTGTGGCGCCCACGGGCACAGCGCCGACGAGCACGCGTTCCAGCCGAAGTGGTGCAGCTCGTCGCCGATCGTCGGCATGTCGAGCCGCGAGGTGACCTGCCCGTAGGTGGCCGAGCCCTCCTGGAGGTCGATCACCGTCAGCGCGTCCGGGGCCCGGTCGCCGTTGCTGCCGGTATTGAGCGTCACGACGTACGCGTGGGTCTCCGGAGCCGCTGCGGCGGCCTCGCTCGGTGAGGTGTAGAACGTCGGGTCGGGGGTCAGGCGCGCCATGGCGCCAAGCTACAGATATCCAGGCGGAATCGAGAGAAGTTCAGGGTCCGCCCATGAAATTCTCAGAATGGGGTGACCGCTTCACCGGGGCGCGGGCCGGCACCGGGTGCGGAGCGCGGCGGCCGGGCACCGGGGTGCCCTTGCGATCGCCGCCATGGTCGCGCAGGCGCGCGTGCCACGGTTGCGACACCGGGAGCGGCAGCCGCAGGCCGCCGCCGCCGCACGGCTCCTCGGGCTCCGGGGCGTCGCCCGGCCCGCGCCGGTAGTCGTCCCCGTCGTCATCGTCGTCGTCGCGCAGGCGGAAGAACCACACAAGCCACACGACAAGGGCTCCGACGTCGAAGACTCGGAGGCCAACCATGAAGATCCACCCCTCCAGGGACACCTCAACTGGAAAGGGTAGGCGAGTCACCCCGTCGGCGGCAAGAGCCAGTGCTCGACCAACCGCCGAGCGATGGCAAGCCGCGGCGGAAGCCTCAGCGGTCCGCCCGCGTCGCCGGGCGTTCCCCATCCGACGTCGTCGTCCTCCGTGGCCGCCGCCGCGATCTCGGCGCGGTCGAACCAGCGCGCGTCCTGGAGCTCGTCGTCGGCGATCTGCGGCTCGCCGCCGAGCCACGGCGCGCTGAAGCCGAGCATCAGCGAGGACGGAAACGGCCATGGCTGCGAGGCGATGTAGTCCGGCTTGCCGACGGCCACGCCGGTCTCCTCTCGGACCTCGCGCGCGACCGCCTCCTCGAGGCTCTCGCCCGGCGCGACGAACCCGGCCAGCGCCGAGTAGCGGCCGCTCGGCCACGCGGCCTGGCGCCCGAGCAGCAGCCGCTCGTCGCCGTCGGTGACGAGCATGATCACCACGGGGTCCGTGCGCGGGTGATGCTCGGCGGCGCAGGCCGGGCAGTTGCGCACCAGGCCCGCCTCGCCGACGTCCGTCGGCTGCCCGCAGTTGGCGCAGAACCGATGCCGGCGGTGCCAGTTCAGCAGCGCCGCCGTGTATGCGGCGAGCCCGCCGTCCTCCTGGGAGAAGACCGCCGCGGCCTCGCGCAGGCCCATGCGCGCCGGCGCGCCGGGAGGCGGCTCGCCGCGGACGCCGCGGGCGCCGATCAGCGGCGGCACGCCCTCGGCGGGGGCGTCCTCGTCGAGCGCGAACAGCGGGCCTTCGGCATCCAGCCCGAGCAGGAGCTCCGGCTGCGCGTCGTCGAGCGGCAGCCGCGCGAGCCGGCCGCCGTCCACGCGCAGCCCGCTGGCGCCGGCCACGATCGCGCGGGCGCCGGGGTGCTCGCGAAGGCTCGCCAGCCATTCGGGATCGCGCCGGCGGGCGTCGTCGGCGCGGTCGAGCTCGGCCCCGGTGAACGCGTTGGCCTCGGTCACGCCGCGGCCTTCGCCTCGGCCTCGGTCTCGAGCACGCCGAGCAACTCGCCGACGCGGCAGACCAGCAGGCGCTCCTCGTCGACGTCGACCCACGCGCCCGCGGAGGCTGGGAAGACGACGTGGTCGCCGGGCTTGACCGGCATCTGGACGCCGACGTGCTCCCACCAGTCAAGTCCGGGCCCGACGGCCAGCACGATCCCGTGCTGCGGCGGGGGCTCGTGCGATCCGGGCGGCACGAGCAGGCCGGACTGGCGGATCCGGTCGGGCTCGAGCTCCTTCACGACGACGCGGTCGAAGAGCGGTCGCAGGTAGTGGCGCACGCTTCCTAACGCTAGGGCATGAACAGCCGCATGCCGTCGCCTGCGAGCGCCAGCCGCGTTCCGGAGATGCCGAATCCCTCGGCGGTGACCAGCGCCGGGGCGGCGCGCATGGTGAGCCAGCCGACCGACAGCTTGCCGCCCTCGCCGATCGCGGGGCCGGGGATCAGCAGCGGCATCAGGCCGGGGCGGCGGCGGATGCGGGCGCTGAAGAGCGGCCGCCCGTGCTGGCGCACCTCGACGAACGAGCGCGAATATGTGAACTCGGCGAGCTCCTTGGGCAGCCTCCAGATCTCGCGCCCGCCGCGCATCGACTCGGGCGAGTCGACGTAGATGTGGGAGACCACGAACCCCGGGCGGAACACGATCAGCTCGTGGTAGGCCAGCGTCCCGCCCGCGTAGTTGGCGAGCAATACGCCTCCCCAGCGTGCCGTCAGGGAATCCCGGTGAGCGCCGGAGGGCCCGTAGACGGTGGGGATGACGATCAGCTCGCCGTGTAGGCGCCACGGCGCGGGCGGGTAGCCCATCGGCGCATCTCCAGGATCATCAGGGCGGCGGCGACCGGCACGGTGGCCGGAAGTGTGTCGTAGTGGAAGAACAGAAGGTCCCAGAGGATCGAGCACGCGAGCACGAGCGCGGCGGCGGGCCACTGGGGACGGCGCTCGAGCGCGAGCACGCCGCCGAGCACGCCGGCCACGAACACGTCGCCGTAGCCGACGCTCGCGTAGTGCAGGTCGAGGTACTGCAGCTGCGGCGCGCCCGGCGTCGGCACGGCGGCGTTCAGAACGGCGTTCGGCGCCTGCAGCTGGTTGCCGAACACGAGGATCGAGTCGACGATCGCCATCGTCACGATCCCCGCCTTCAGCCACAGCGCGGGGACGACCCCGGCGAGGATGCGGCCGAGCGTGACGCAGCTGAGCGCGGTGAGGACCGCGGCGGCGGCGTCGCCGGCCAGGCTGTCGACGCCGGCCCAGGCGAGCACGAGCAGCGGCGCCGCGAGCGCCGCGTACGGCCATCTCGCGCCGCGCATCGCCCAGCCGAGCGCGAGCGCGGCGCCGGGCGGGATCAGGACCAGCGCGACCCACGTGAGCGCATCGGCGGTCTCCGGCACCAGCTCGATCGCGCCGACCACGATCGCGATCGAGAGCGGCAGGATCAGCGCCCACCAGCCGCCCGCGAAACGGCGCATCCAACCTGGCACTCCGGCTCCCGGGAGCGCCACTAGGCTCGCCTGGGCGGTGATCAGCACGGCGTCGGCGGCGATAAAGCGCGCGGTCATCGCATGAAAGGATGAAAGGCCGTGGGCTTAATCTGCGTTACGTGCGGGGTCCAGTTCGCCTCCGGCGACCCCGGCCGCTGCCCGGTCTGCGAGGACCCGCGCCAGTACGTGCCCGAATCCGGGCAGGCGTGGACGACTTTGGATGCGCTGCGGTCCTCGCATGCCAACGCGGTCCGGCCCGAGGGCTCGTTGACCGGGATCGGCACCGAGCCGCGCTTCGCGATCGGCCAGCGCGCGCTGCTGGTCGGGCACGGCGACGGCAACGTGCTGTGGGACTGCATCACGCTGCTCGACGAGAGCACGGCGCAGGAGGTCTCGCGGCGCGGCGGGCTGGACGCGATCGCCATCTCGCACCCGCACTACTACTCGGCCATGGTCGAGTGGGCGCACCGCTTCGGCTGCCCGGTGCTCCTGCACGAGGACGACCAGGAATGGGTCATGCGGCCCGATGACGCGATCACGTTCTGGTCCGGCGAGACGCACGACCTCGGCGAAGGGCTGACGCTGCTGCGGCTCGGCGGGCACTTCGCCGGCGGGACGGTCCTGCACCGCGATGGGATGCTGCTCTCGGGCGACATCGTCCAGGTGATCCCGGACCGATCGCACGTGTCCTTCATGTACAGCTACCCGAACCTGATCCCGCTCCCGGCGGAGACCGTCCGCGACATCGCGCGGCGCCTCGAGCCGTACGCGTTCGAGGCGCTCTACGGCGCCTGGTGGGGGACGGTGATCGACGCCGGGGCCGACGCGATCGTCCAACGCTCCGCCTCCCGGTATATCGAGGCATTGCAGGGAAAGCTGCCGTGAATAGTCCAGCAACGGGGGTAAAAGGCACGCTATGGCCGTTCTCGAACTCGTGAGCTCGCAGCCTGATTGGCTCAACGCGCTGACCGTGGCGATGACGCGGCCGCCCGGCGTCCCGGAGCGCCGCTCCGGCGAGGACCCGTGGGAGGGCTCCCGCCGCGCCGAGCGCCCGCGCCGCATCTCCGACGACCTCGCGTGGCTGCGTCAGGCCTATGACGAGCCGGCCGAGCACGGGCTGCGCGGCCTCGGCGACACGGCGGCGGTGGCCGCGTGGCAGGCCAACCCGGAGGCGGAGGAGCGGCTCGGCCGCCTGCGCGACCGGCACGTGCTCGACGCCGCCGGCTTCCTCCTGCACGAGGAAGAGCCCGTCGTCGTCTAGATACGGGGTAGGGGTACTGCGCTAGCCTTGTTTGCATGAGTACGCCGACGCGCGGCTACACCGCCACCAAGGATCAGCTCCAGAAGCGCCTCGCCCGGATCGAGGGGCAGGTGCGCGGCGTCTCGAAGATGGTCGACGACGATCGCTACTGCATCGACGTGCTGACGCAGATCAGCGCGGTCCAGGCCGCGCTCGACAAGGTCGCGCTCGGTCTGCTCGACGAGCACGCGCGCCACTGCATGCTCGGCGCCGGCGAGGGGCCGAAGGAGCCGGGCGAGCAGGCCGACGAGCTGATGGCCGCGGTCGGCCGGCTGATGCACCGCGGCTAGTCGCCTTCACAAATGTCGCCGATCGGCGATCACTGAGTAAGTTGGGTCCATGGTCGCCGCCCTTGTCGCCGCAGCAGCGCTGAGCATGCCTGCAGTGCAACCGCCGGATCTGTCCGTCACTGCCCGTACGGGGACGGTGACCGCCACGCACGGAAGCTCGTGCACCACGACCTCCGGGTTGACGCTGTGCGCCGACAAGGTATGGCCGCGTCCCGAGGATGCGACGGCCACGCTACATGTGGCGGCCGGCGAGATGTGCCCGAAGTCCGCGGGCCGCGCGTGCGCGGGAACCTCATCGGTGCGGGTGCACGGCCGGCTCGTCGCGCGCAAGGCGTTCGAGGGCCTGGCCGTGGGCGAGCATCGCAACCTGTCAGCGCTGATCCGCCCGCTGGCCAAGGGCTACCTGCGCAACCACCCGGCCGCGATGCTCAGGGCCACGGTCAGCCGCAGCGGTGGATGATCGGCGGTACCATCTTGGTACCATCGCGTCGCGATGGCGATGAACCTGCGGCTGAGCGACGAGCAGACGGAGTTGCTGCGGGCGCGCGCGGAGAAGGAAGGCCGCAGCATGCAGCAGGTCGCCCTGACGGCGGTCGACGAGTACCTGCTGCGGGCCGAGGACGATGAGCTGACCGATCGGCTTGCCGAGCGCGGGGCGCAGCGGTTCGCCGACCTGCTGCGCCGGCTCGGCGAGTGACGCGCTACCTGACGGTCGAGCAGGCGCTCCGGATCGCGCGGGTCGCCGCCGGCGGGCCGGTCGAGGTCCGCGATGTCGGTCTGCTCGAGGCGGCGGTGCACCGGCCTAGGGCCAGCGTGCTCGGTCAGGACGCGTATCCGGATCTGTTCAGCAAGGCCGCGGCGCTGAAGCACTCGCTGGCTCGCAATCACGCGCTGGTCGACGGCAACAAGCGGCTCGCGTGGCTCGCCACATACGTGTTCTGCGCGAAGAACGGCATCGAGCTCGATCCCGATGACGACGCCGCCTACGACTTCATGGTCGCCGTCGCCTCGGGCGAGATCGACGCCGTGGCGGAGATTGCCGACGCGCTTCGCGTTATGAGTTCACATAACGTCGATTAGCGGGCATTGAAACCGTAACGCAGGCCGCGACGGGCGTGTCTCCTGTTGAGCGTCACCGAAATGTCAGTGGTTTGCGTCACCGAAATGTCAGTGGTTTGCGTCATTGAGATGTCAGTGGATTGCGTCATACGTGTCAGTAGCGTCCGTCCGTGGATCCCGCAGACCGAGGTTCTCCATCAGCTCGATGCTGATCTCGAGTTGGCCGCCGGCGTCGTGGACGAGTCCGAGGTCGACGAGTTGCGCGACGCGTCGGCGGTCGTCGTCGGTGTAGGCGGTCCATCTGCGGTCCTGACGTGGGCCGCAGACGATGCGGTGCAGTACGCGCGCCGTGTCGAGGTCGAGGGTGCGGAGTTGGCGGCGGGCGGCGTCGCGGCGCAGGCTGTCGCTGACCGCGCCCATCGCGGGGACGAGCGCGTATCGGTGCACGGGAAGGCGTTGGAGCGCTTGTCCGGTTCCTGAGAGGCGGCGGTCGAGCGTGCGCAGCGCGGCGAGGGTGCGCGCGAGCGTCCAACCGAGCGTGGCGGCGAGGTCTTCCGCGGGGATCGGTCGGCGCTGCTCGGCGAGGAGCGCTTCGACGGCGACGTCCCCGCGTTTCGCCGCAGGGCCAGGGTGTTCGCGCAGGAGCACATCCGCGATATCGGTGCCGAGTGCAGCGGCGAGCTTGACGGCCGAGTCGAGCTGGAGGTTGTCGTGGATCCCGTGGTTCTCGATGTGCTCGAGCGTGCCGGTGGTCAGGCCGCTGGCGTGGGCGAGCTCGTAGCGCGACAGGCCGAGCGCGGCGCGCCGGTCGGCGATCAGGCGGCGGTTGAGAAGCGCGATTGCTCGGCCTCGAGGTCGTGGAGGGTGAACAGCGTGTCGGCGTCGACCTCGCGTGGCGCGAATGTGAGTCCGGTGTCGCGGGCCAGCTCACGTAGCCGGCGTCGCACGCCGACGGCGTTCAGCGGCCGATCGGGCGCGTGGCGGTCGGTGAACAGCGACCGCTCCGGTGCGGCGCCGTCTCGTCGGCGCTTGAGGCGGCACGCGCGCACGAGTGCGGCGGCTGCTGTGGGCACCGTCTGGCGTTGACCGGCGATCCTGATGCTTGCGGTGCGGGGATCGACGTCGGAGATGGCCAGGCGGGCGAGCGTTTCGGCCGATGCGCGGCTGGCGAGCGCGATCGCGCCGAGCGCGGCGCGCTGGGTGCAGGTGTAGCCGCGCAGCAGGTCGATCGCGGCGCTGTCGAGCGGCGAGCCGTGCGCGGACGCGTGCGCTGACGCGACGTCGACCGGGTCGACGGTGGCGAGCCGCCCGGCGAGGAACAGCGCGCTCTGGGCGCCGCGCAGGCGGGCGAGTGTCTCGTTGAGATCGCCGCAGCCGTCGACGAGCTCACCGAGCCGGCGAGCGATCATGGCCCGAGTTGGGCGGCGCTGGTGGTGCAGCCAGGCGCGGGTGTCGGCGTGCTCGGCGGCGTGCGCGGCCAGGACGCGTGCGGCGTCCTTCGGGTTGAGCATCTGCTGGCAGGCGCTCACGAACAGCGGGAAGTCGGTGTCCGGCACGTCGGGGAACGCCGATCCGCGATCGGGCGGCACTCGCGCGGGCGCGGCGGGTGACGGCTCGAGCTGCCGGTAGTGGAGTTCGTCGCGCGGCTGGTCTGCGAGCACCGCCTGCAGACGGTCGGGGACGTCGGGCCGGTGGATGACCAGCGAGAGCGTGAGGTACGGGACGCGGCCGGCCAGGTCGAGCAGCATTGTCCAGGCGGCCGGGGCGAGGCGGTCGGCGCGCACGACGATCAGGTCGGTGATGTTCTCTGCGGCGAGCCAGATGGTGGCGTGCTCGAGCTGGCGGCGCGGATCGTGTGGCGTGTCGCGCAGCCGTAGCTGCTTGCCGAGCGCGCGCAGCAGCGCCACCGTGATTCCCCGGGTGCCGGGTCCGGGCGCCGGCCGGCAGACGACGCAGCCGTCCGCGAGCGAGTGCAGCCCGGCGAGGCGGCGCATGCAGTCGCGCGAATCGTCGGGGTCGTAGACGAGCTGCACGACGGGTCAGGCTGCCTGGCGAGCGCCGTGCAGGGCGAACACGGCCCGGGAAAGTTCGGCCGTCACGACGGGCTGGTCGTCCTTGGCGCAGACTGTGCTGGCGGTGTGCGTGAACGCCGCCCAGTGGCGGAACAGCCCGTGGGCGTAGTGGTCGTCGATCGTCAGCAGCAGCTCCGGGTCCGCGTCGTGGTAAAGCGGGTGGTAGCGCGGGATGACCTCGAGCACGTCGCGCGAGGCCAGCGGTGTGAAGGCGACGCGGCGGTACAGGCGCGAGCGCAGCATCGGTTCGCGCGAGAGCACCTGCCAGCAGCCGTCGCCGCCGACCAGCAGCAGCCCGAATCGGGTGGCGGGATCGTCGTGCAGGTGGCGCAGGTACTCGATCGATTCGCGCGTGAGCCACTGCGCCTCGTCGACGACGATCAGTCGGTCGCGCTCGGCGAGCACGTCCAGCAGCCGGTCGGAGAGCTCGAACCGGTTCCCCCGTCCCGGCGCGCGGGGCGAGAGCCGCTGCAGCAGCTGTTGGGCGACGCGCAGCATGCTCGGCCGGCTCGGGAACTGCACGCCGCAGGCCGGCACGGGCAGCGAGTCGATTGCGGCCTGGACGGCGAACGTCTTGCCGCTGCCGGCGAGTCCGTGGATGACGCCCATCGCGCCCGCGGACGCGACGTCATGGACGGCGCGCTCGGCGAGCAGGAACGCTTCGGTCTGCATGACCTCGGCGCCGCGTAGGCCGAGGTGGTGGCGCGCGGTCACGATCCCGGCGGCGTCGGGCGCGGCCGATTGACGTCGCGCAGGCCCAGCAGCCGCAGCTCGCCGGTCGGCTCGGCATTCTGTCGAACACGAGGCTCGGTGCCGCGCGCGGACACAACGGTCGTCTCCTCCAGCGGCCCGCGGCCGGTGATCGGCGCCAGCCGGACACGCGCGCGCCGCTCGCGGCGACGAGCCTCCCGAGCCGCCGCTTGCGCCTGCGCGCGGCGGTGCTCGAGCGCGCGCTCGCGGTCGGCGCCGGTCAGTGTCGCCTGCGGCCTGGCGGTCGCCAGCCAGACGCCGTCGCGGTAGATCTCGATCGTGCGGCGATCGTGCGGCATCGCTCGCACCTCGACGGTCTCCCCCACCAGCCCGCACAGCGCGTCGGCGAAGTAGACGAGCCCGCGGAAGTGGATGCCGTCCTTGAGCACGCGCCGCCGCTCGCCCGCCAGCAGCATCCAGCGCAGCTGCTCGGGCGGCCTCGTGGTCACCGGAGTGGGGTCCGAGCGCCAGCGCGCCAGCGGCGTCATGCCGCCCAGCGCCCGGTGCGGCCGGTCGCGGTTGTAGTGCTCGACCCAGTCGGCGAACACGCCGACGAACCGCTCGAGCGTCAGCGGCCCCGGGCCGAGCAGTGTCCCGTTGGCCGCCCGCGGCCCGTTGGTCCAGCGCGGCAGCGTGCTGATCAGCTCCTGCTCGAGCGTTCGATTGAGCCGCTCGATCTTGCCCTTCTGCCACGGCGAGTAGGCGTCGGTGCGCTCGGCCAGGCACCCCAGCGCGACCGCCGCCTCGGCGATCGCGCGGGCGGCGAACTCCAGGCCGCCGTCCCAGCGCAGCACCGTCGGCACGCCGCCGAAGCCGCGCTCCGAGTCGGCGGCGACCGCCATCCGCAGCGCCGCGAGCACCTCCGCGGCCGTCGGTCGCAGCGACAGCGCCCAGCCCACGATCAGCCGCGAGTACTGATCCACGAACAAGGTCGCCCACGGCCGCCGCGGCCGCACCGCCCGCGGCGCGAGCACCTCGATCGCCAGCTCCTTGTGATCGGCCTCATACGCGGCCGCGCGATGCGGCGCCTCATGGCGCAGGTACACCGCTCGCTCGCGCCAGCCGGCCGCCCCGCGCGCCGCGTAGGCGCTCACGCCCGGGGACAGCTCGCGCGCGACCGCACGCTCGAGCGTGCGCGCCGACGGGGCGCCAGCGTCTCGCGCGGCCAGCTCGCGGCGCACCGCGGCGACGTTGCCGCGCAGCGCGAAGAACAGCTCGCGGGTCTCGTCGGTGAGCCGGTACGCGCCTCGCCGCCGCGGCGCGTACGTACCGTCGCGCAGCCAGCGCCACACGGTCCGCTCGGATACCCCGGCCGACCGCGCCACCTCGCGCACCAGCGTCGTCGGGATCGGCCCGTTCGCTCTCAGCACCACGAGCCGCTCGACCAGCGCCTGACGGAACTCAAGCGGGGCGGCCGCATCGCCTACTCGCCCACTCCCGGCTCGCATGTCTCTCCTCTCGCGCTCGCTGCCTGGCGCGCATCCAAACAGGCCGGCGATCACCGCGCCAGACACCGAACAGAAGCCTTCCCGCAACCTCCGTGATATCCCGCGCCGACCGGCCGGAGTCCGGCGACGGCGGACCGCACGTCGTTACGCTCGCCGCCGTGACCCAGCCGCGCGTCGCCGACCGCCCGATCACTCAAGAGCTGCCCGCCCTGATGCGCTCGCGCGGCGTCACCTACCGCGCGCTGGCTGTGATCACGCGACAGATCGATCCGGCCGGTCGTGGCCTCACGCACGGACACATCGCCAACCTCGGCAGCGGCCACGAGCGGCCCAGCCGCCGCGCGCTCGAGCTGCTCGCCGCCGCGTTCGGGCTCGCGCCCGGCTACTTCGCCGAGCACCGGCTCGCCGAGCTGCGTGAGCAGCTCGACGAGCGCCGTGTCGGCTTTGACGCCGCCTACCGCCGCTACCGCACCCTCACGCGCGCCCCCTGACGGGCCGCAACTCCCGCCTCGCGCGTCTTCCCCCGTCGGCGGGCGCTCAGCGCCGCCGGCGCGCGGGATCGTGCTCGGCGGTGAGCCGGGCGACGGCGTCGACTCCCGGCCGCGCGTACCTCTGCAGCGAGCGCAGGCTGCTGTGGCGGCTCTTGGCCATCAGCAGCGGCAACCCGACGTTGGCCTCCGCCAGGTGCGTCAGCGCGGAGTGGCGCAGCTGATGCAGCGTCCACCCGCCCGTCGCCTCGGCGAAGCGCTCCTGCGCGCGGCGATACGACAGCCGCGCCCGGCCGGTGTGCGGGCACAGATCGTCCGCCGCCGGTGCGCGGGCCGGGCTCGCGCGCCGAGCGGTCAAGAACACCGGCCCCGACGTCCTGCCCGCGATCAACCGCGACAGCAGATGCCCGGTGCCGGTCTGCCAGTGCAGGAAGTCCAGCTCGCCGTTCTTGCCGCGGATCACCGCGCGGCGGTTCGCCAGGTCGAGGTCCTCCACATTCAGCGACAGCGCCTCGCCGGCCCGCGCCGCGGTCTCATACAGCAGCCGCCACAGCGTCCTATCGCCGAGCGGCACGTCGCGCCGGGCCCACAGGCGCTCCAGTGCCGCTTTCGGTAGGGCGCGCGTGCGATCCGCCGGCTCTCGTCGCCGATCGAGCTCGACACCCAGCTCAGGCAGCAGCCGGTGCCGAGCCGCGTAGCGCAGAAACGACCGCACCGTCGCGGCGTGCCGGTTCCACGTCGCCGGCGCCACCCTCCCCCACCGGAGGTGCGCCGCGGCCTCGATCGCCTCCCGGCTCGGCTCGGCGCCGGCGCTGTCCAGCGCCGCGGTCAACGCGGCCAATGTCAGGCGGTATGAGCGCCGCGTCTGCTCGCTGAGCACCGGCTGCGAGAGGAACGCGTCGACCGCCGCCTGCAGGCCCGCTGAGGCGTTGTCGCGGGGAATGAGCGTGTTGCTCGCAGAACCGACGGTCGCCATGCCCGCATGCTGACGTGGGCACCGGACGGTCCTGTCGCGGGGAATGGACCATTCCCCGCGACACGATGCCGTCAGCCGGTGTCGGTGAGGGTGCGCGCTCGCGGGGTCGGGCTGCGCTACCGCGCGTTTGCGGGCGCATGTACTCGTCGATCGCTGCCGATGGTGCGCTCCTCGTCGTGGGTCTGGGCCACGGGCTACGACCTTCGATTGATTCCCCGCGGGTTGACCTTTCGCGTAGGAGCCCTCGTGAGGTTGGCCATGAGCTCGGCGCTGAGTTCGAGTTGGCCGCCGGTGAGCGGGAACGAGCTCGAGGCGGATGAGCGGCGCGCCAGGCATACGGCGAGGTCCTCGATCAGGCCGCGCATGTGCGCGATCGCCTCCTCGGGGCCGGCGCACAGCGTCTCCAGCCCGTCGGTGTCGATCACGACGAGCTCGCGCCCGGGGCGGCGTGAACCGCGCTCCTGCGAGCTGCGCGCCGGCCAGCGGCACGGGCACCAGGCGCCCGCCGGGTCACTCGCGGCGATCGAGAGGACCAAAGGGCCGCCCGATCGCCGGAGCATCACGCGTATCTAGCCGTGCTTCTCGGTTGGCCCTACGATCCGCCCGTTGCCGTCGATCCATTCCACGGTACCGGCGACCGGCAACGGCGGACCGGGGATCATCGACGGTCCGTCGTAGCCCTTAGGCGCCGGAATGAGGTGCTCAGGCTGCAGCTCGGGCACGGTGGTCGTGACGAAGTTGGAACTCACTGCTATCTCGACCGGCTGTCCGCCGTCCGGCGTGAAACGGACCGTCGCGACGCCATCCGGCACCAGGCTGGTGAGTTTGGTCCCATCCGGCCCAGCGCTCGTGATGGTGATGCCGTTCTTGATGGCGGTCGTCGCCGGCCCGCACCCGATGAACTCGCCATTGGTGATGCAGAGCCCATCGCCGTCGGTTCGGGTCGGTCCGGTCTGGTATCCAGTAACCGGGACGAGCGCCCAGCCCGGCGCGACGGAACGAATGGAGTCGGTCTGAACTCCAAGGACTTGCCTTCCCACAGCCCTCAGCAGCGGCGCGACCTCTCGCCGATCGGAGGCTGTCTGCGCCCGTCGAAGAACAGCAAAGTGGTCCTGTGCGGCGGCAATGACGGGCTGATCGGCGATCGACGCTGGCTCGTCGACGCCGGGCCGCCCAAGCACTGGCTCCCACGGCCGAACGACCGCGAGCGCCGGCGCCGCGATCACGAGCGCGACCAGCGTCACGAGTCCGCCCCGCCGGAGACGACGCCTGCGAGCGGAACCGCGACGCTGGTGGGCCTCAACGGCAGCACGGAAGTCTTCATCAAGGCGGTCGAGGAAATCAGCTTCGGGCATCACGGTCTCCAATCATTGTTCGGACGTCTGCGACTGCGCGGCTCAGGCGCTTGCGAACCACAGCCTCGGAGCACTGCAGCCGACGCGCGATCTCCGGGTACGGCTCTTCTTCCACCAGTCGTGCGCGAAGCACGTCCCAAGCGTCAGGAGCGAGTGCGGCTCGGACGTCTTGAAGAAGATCAGCTGCCTCGGCGATCTCCAGTATGCGCTCGATGTCGTAGTCATCCAGCACGAGTGGCGGCAACCCGAGCTTGCGTCTCGCCGCAGCCTCGGCGCGACCTCGGCGAGCACTGTCCACGAGCAGGTTCCGCGCCGCAGTGAACAGCCATGCCGCAGGTGCCTCCGGCAACACTCGAGACGACAGCGTCTCGACGAGCAATCGAGCGAAGAGCTCCGCCATGAGATCCGCGGCGAGTTCCGGATGATCGACCCGACGCGCGAAGTACGCGAGGACGCCTTCACGGTATCGGCCGTAGAAGACTCCGAACGAGTCGCCATCTCCATCGCGCGCGGCCTGAAGCAGATCCTGATCGCTCGCTGCAGCCAGTTCGCCCATCATTTCTTAAGACGTTCGGCGGTGCCCTCTTGTGACCGGAGCGTCCAGCCAGCACCAAAGGTCCATCCCTTCGAACGCCCGGCGATCCTGGGGGGTCAGAACAGGGACACCCCGGAATCTCGTGACACACGAGACCCACACTGCCCAGCCTCGAGGCCTACCCCCTTGAGCCTTGACGGGATGAAGGCCGTCCGTCAACTGTCCGCGTTGCGATTCTGGCTCTCGCGCGTCGAAGCTCCATAAATCTGGAACTCAAGCTTGCTTGACAACCACTGATCTCCGTAGTCATGCTCTCACGCTACAGCTTCGTAGTACTTGAGCGAAGGAGGGATCGCATGCGTTGGTTGCGCAGAGGTCGTTACTGGAGCTGGGCGGCGGCGCTGGCGACATCCGGTGCACTACTCATGCCCCAGTCATCGCTCGCCGGACAGGACACCATCTTCAACGGCCTTGCGGATTACGCTGGCGCGTTTGGGCCCCGTCACACGCTAACCAGCGTCTGGACAACTTGGTACAACTATGAGCAAAGCTGCATCAATGCGTGGGATGAAACCGCAGGCTACTGGGCGGGCGCGACTGTTTGCGCGTGGTCGGGCGACGTCAATGTGGGTCACGGCTACTGCCAGTGCAACCTGAAGTACGGGTACGGCCAATCCAAGTACGCCAGCACGGTCACCTACGCGTACACGCGTCAGTTCTGGTAGGCCGGGGACGCGTCCTTTCCCCGTGGCGTCCCGCTCGGGGAAACCTAGTGCCGAACCTAGTGCGGACGTAGCCTCCGCTTCTGTCCTGACGAGACGAAGCTGTGGAGGTACGCCCCAGAGCGGCTCAGCGCCGGGTCGGTAGATTGCACGGCTTGCGAAGGCATTCGCGCGAATGTCTCCGCCATCAGATCTGCTGCCCGACTCCGCAGCCGTTCGAGTTGCGAAGTAGTAAAGAAGGCGCTCTGCATGCAGCCGATTGAACTCCGCGAAGTTCTCGGGCGTCTTTCGCGACGCTATCGGACCAGCTGCCGAGCGGGCTTACGTTCGTGTCGGCCAGCGACGGGTGCTCGGAGTCGGGCGGGACGGTGTCGGCGATGACCTGCTCGGCCGGCCGGCGAACTGGCGTCTCACGCCTAAAACTTCACCGGGCCGCCCGGCGCTGCCGGACCGCTGAGCGCGCGCACAACGCCGGTTGGCCGCGCTCTCGCGGTGGTGGACGGCCAATACTGGACGCCCGCCGACCTTGATCACGGGAAACGACGACCCCGCGGCGCCACTGTCATTCGACCGTCGTTCTACATCTCCTCGGTGTCCCCAGCTCCAAGGAGGAAACATGTCGCATCGCATCGCGGCCGCGTTGGCGGCCGTGGCCCTGGTCGCCGGCGGCGCCGGCACCGCGCTTGCCGACGACGGTGGCCATCACGGCGACGACAACGACAACGCGAAGGTCCTGAACTCCGACCTGTTCGGCAGCATGCCCGACGGCCCGGTTCTGTTCGGCGTCAAGCCCGGCGGGGCGCCGTGGGTGATCGGCAAGGGCGAGGCCGAAGTGCGCCGCGACGGCAGCGTCGAGGTCGAGGTCGAAGGCCTCATCATCCCGACGACCGGCACCAACCCGCTCAACGGCATCGCGGCGACCGTCTACTGCAACGGGACCGCCGTCGGCTCGACCAAGTCGTATCCGTTCAGCCCCGACGGGAATGCGAAGTTCGAGGCGCGGGTGGCGAAGAAGCTGCCCTCCCCGTGCCTGGTGCCCGCCGTCCTGCTCAACCCGGCGCCCAACGGGGCGGTCAATTCGGCCGCCTACATCGCGGCGACCGGCGCATAGACGCCGGGCAGGCCGCCCCGTCCGACGGGGCGGCCTGCGGCAATCGGCGACCATGGCGGCGGGGGCCGTCCGCCCGCCGCCGTGACGCTGCGTCTAGTCGGTCGGGATCGGGCCGCCGATCTCCGAGCCGGGCGGGCCCGTGCTCGTCGACGGTCCGCTGAGACCGAGGTAGCTGGCCGCCGCGCTGAGCGCGTTGCCGATCGCGTTCAGCGTCTCGTTGGACACCGAGAGCGTGATCGTCTCGGTGGTCACGGCCCCGTAGCCGCCGCCTGCGAGTCCGAATCCGTAGCCCTCGGTCCGGCTGCTCGTGAGTGAGCCGTCGTTGCCGAGTGTGTACGAGGTCGTCTCGGACTGGCTGAGCCCCGGGTTCAGCGGCACGTTGGCGCTGTACGCACCGGTGACGCCGGACGTGCCCGCGGTGAGCGAGCCGCTGATCGGACCTGCACCCGCCTGCACGGACGCCTGTGCGCTCGATTCGGTCGCCGCCGCGCCCTGGCCCACTGAGCCGAAGAAGCCGAAGCCCTCGGCCGGGCCGAACGTGATCGACGTGTTCTTGTCGTCGCGCGCGAACGCGAACGTGCCGCCCAGCGGGCCCCACGCGCCGGTCGCGCTGACCTTGTACCCGTTCGGCGAGTCCGGGCAGCGGCCGGAGCCGCCGGCGCGGAGACCGGAGCCTCCGGAGCCGCCGCGATCGCGGGAGCGGTCTCGGCGGGCGCCGCCGGAGCGGACTCCGCCGGTGCCTCGGGAGCCGACTCGGCCGGCGCGGACTCCGCCGGAGCCGACTCGGCCGGCGCCTCAGGAGCCGACTCGGCAGGCGCGGACTCCGCCGGAGCCGACTCGGCCGGCGCCTCAGGAGCCGACTCGGCCGGCGCGGACTCCGCCGGAGCCGACTCGGCCGGCGCCTCAGGAGCCGACTCGGCCGGCGCGGACTCTGCCGGAGCCGACTCGGCCGGCGCCTCGGGAGCCGACTCGGCCGGCGCCGCGGGCTCCGCCGGGGCCGGTGTAGCCGGCTCAGCGGGCTCGCTCGGTGCCGCCGGCTCGGCAGACTCGGGCTGCGCCGCCGGTTCGCTCGGCGCCGCGTCGGCAGGCGCCTCCGGCGCGGGCGCCGGAGCCTCCGCGGGTGCCGACGCCTCCGGTGCGGCGGGTTCCGCCGATGCGGCCGGTTCGGCCGGTGCTGCAGGTTCCGCGGGTGCGGCGGGTTCCGCCGGTGCTGCAGATTCCGCCGGAGCGGCGGGTTCCGCGGACTCCGCCGGAGCTGCCGGTGCCGCGGGTTCCGCGGGCGCGGCCGGTTCGGCCGGTGCCGCGGGCTCCGCAGGTGCCGCGGGGGCCGCGGGCTCTGGTGCCGCCGGTGCCGGCGCCGAGATGTCCGGCGTCGCGGGTGCCGAGATGTCGGGCGTCGCGGGTGCCGAGATGTCGGGCGTCGCGGGTGCCGAGATGTCGGGCGTCGCGGGCGCCGAGATGTCGGGCGTCGCGGGCGCGGAGATGTCGGGCGTTGTCGTCGACGGCGTGTCGATTGACGGTGTCGACGAGACGCTCGAGTCGGTGCCGAGCGAGCTCGAATCACTTCGCCCGCCGGCTCGATGGATCGGTGCCATAGGACCTCCTTCCGCTCCCACCCCTGCGCGGGAGCTCGGTTGCCTATGTCAACTCGCCTTCCCGCGTCAACCGATGCTTACACGCCCAAACTGAAGCGCTTTACGCCTCGGTCACATCGCGGGCCAGCGATTCCCCGATCCGCCGCGTCAGCGACGGGAACACGAGCGTGATCGCGAGGCCGGCGAGCAGCCACACCCCCACGACGAGCGGGAAGCGGTTCGTAGGGGAAGCTCGTGCCGTCGATGTTCTTCCAAATCGTGTTGAGCGCCAGCTAGCGCGTCGAGGCGGTCAGCGCGCCAGCAGCCTCCGTGGCCCCAGCAGCGCCGTAGCGATCAGCGCCTCGGTCCACGCCATCCAGCGCAGCAGCACGATTGCGATCGCGGCCGCCGGGATCGCCAGGAACGCGGACGCGATCGCCTCCGGCAGCGTGTCCACGGTCCACAGGCCGAACTGCACGCCATCGGGGATCGGCCAGTACCAGAGCGGCAGCGCGGCGATGCCCAGCACCGTCGCGATCAGCGTGACCGCGGCGACGCCGAACGCGAAGCCGAGGATCGAGTGCACGGTCAGCCAGCTGAAGTCGCGCCAAGTCTGCGGGTCGCGCCAGGTCGCCGCCAGGCGCCCGAGGAACGTGTCGGCGCGGTGATCCTGATAGCGGCCGCGCACCCGGCGCCCGAGGAACAGCGAGACGCTGCGGCGGTCGAGCTCGGCGGTCCAGCGGAACACGTACGCGCTGGCGAGCATGATCGGCAGCCCGACGATGAAGACGGCCAGCGACAGTGACAGCGTCACGCAGGCGATCCAGACCGTGAAGGCGAGGATGCTGGTGAGCAGGCCGGCGGTCAGATAGGCCGCCTCGCGGGCCGAGCGGACGAGGATCGCGTTCATGTCCTCAGCATCGGGCGATACGCGCTCCGCCGCCATGCAGCGCGCGCGAGAGCGATGCTGGGGCTATCCCGAGGCTCGCAGGTAGGCAAGCACCGCCAGCACGCGGCGGTGGTCGTCGTCGGTCGCCGGCAGGTCGAGCTTGCCGAAGATGTTGGAGATGTGCTTCTCCACCGCGCCCGGCGTGACGACCATCGCGCGCGCGATGGCCGCGTTGGTGCGGCCCTCGGCCATCAGCGCGAGCACCTCGTGCTCGCGCGGCGTCAATGTCCCCAGCGCGCCCTCGTCGCCGGTGTCGCGGTTGCGCACGAGCTCCTTCACGACCTCGCGGTCCAGCGCCGTGCCGCCCTCGGCGACGCGCCGGACCGATGCCACGAACGCCTTGACGTCCCCCACCCGCTCCTTGAGCAGGTAGCCGAGCCCGCCGTCGCCGTCGGAGTCGAGCAGCTCGGCGGTGTAGACCGGCTCGACGTACTGCGACAGGATCAGCACGCCGAGCCCGGGGAAGCGCGCGCGGGCCTCGATCGCCGCGCGGATGCCCTCGTCGGTGAACGTCGGCGGGAGCCGCACGTCGACGATCGCCAGGTCGGGCTTATGTCCCCCCACGATCCGCAGCAGGCCGTCACCGTCCTCGGCCTGGGCGACGACGTCGATGTCCTGCTCGCGCAGCAGCGCGACGATGCCCTCGCGCAGCAGCGCCTGGTCCTCGGCGATGACTACTCGCACGGCAGCTCCGCGCGGATCACGGTCCCCTCCCCCGGGTTGCTCACGACTGCAAGTGTGCCGTCCAGCGCCTGGACGCGCTGCCGCAGCCCGCTCAGACCGCCGCCGTCGGGCTTCGCGCCGCCGGGGCCGGTGTCGGAGATCTCGACGACGAGCGACCCCGGCTCCTCCATCAGCGTCACGTGCGCGGACGCGTGCGGCGCGTGCTTGGCGACGTTGGTGAGCGACTCGGCGACCACGAAGTAGGCGGCGGTCTCCACGACCGGCGGCGGGCGGCGCGTGATCCGCGTGCTCACCGTCACGTCGATGGCAGAACGGCGGCCGAGCGCGTCGACGGCGGCCTCCAGGCCGCGGTCGGCCAGCACCGGCGGCGCGATCCCGCGCGCGAGGTCGCGCAGCTCGCCGATCGCCGCGCTCGCCTCCTCGCGCGCGCTGCGCACGAGCTCGGCGACCTCCGGACGATCCTCGAGCCGTCCCTCGGCGCGCCCGAGCTTCATCGTCAGCGCGACCAGCCGCGCCTGCGCGCCGTCGTGCAGGTCGCGCTCGATCCGGCGCAGCTCGGCGGCCTGGACGTCGAGCGCGCCGCGCCGGGTGCGGGTGAGCACGTCCACACGCTGGGCGAGCTCGCGCTCGCGCACGGGGACGCGCGTGAGGATGATCGCGTGCAGGGCGAGCAGCAGGCCCATGCCGAGCAGCGGCCAGATCGGCCAGAACGTGCCACCGGTGAGCGCCCAGATGAAGACGTGAAGGCCGGTCAGGACGCCGGTGATCGCGCCCTGGATGGCCAGCGCGCGCCAGCGGCGCGGCGCCTTCAGCGCCTCGCGGATCGCGAGCTGCAGCCCGATCGGCAGCGCGAGCCCCATGGCGACCCAGATCGGCCAGAAGGCGCCGCCGGTCAGCGCCCAGATGACGATGCAGACGAACGTGCAGACGCCGAAGATCGACGTCTGGAGCGACAACCATCCGCTCCAGTCCATCCGGTTGCGCTCCGGCTCCATGAATGAGAATTGTCGCGGACTGGTTTCCATGTGCTCAGGATCGTCCGCGCGAAGACCCGAGTCGGTGGGGCGCGATGGCGTCCGCGACTGAGGCTAGCCCCCGGGTCCGACCGCAGGGTCGCCTACCATCGCCGCCCGATGCCGAAGGACACTCCCGTACAGCAGCTGGAGAACGAGGCGCTCGTGTGGACCGACGGCGCGTGCTCGGGCAACCCCGGCCCTGGCGGCTGGGCGGCGATCGTCGTGCCGCCGGGCGGCGGCGAGCCGGTGGAGCTCTCGGGCGGCGAGCCGGACACCACGAACAACCGGATGGAGCTGACGGCCGCGCTCGAAGGGCTGCGCTGGCTGCCGGCGGGCGCGCACGCCTGCGTGGTGACGGACTCGCTGCTGATGCTCAAGTCGATGACGCTGTGGCTGCCGGGCTGGAAGGGCAAGGGCTGGAAGACGGCGGCCGGCAAGCCGGTCAAGAACCAGGACCTGCTGACCGCGCTCGAGGGCGAGGTCAGCCGTCACGCCGCGGTCCGCTGGCATTGGGTGCGCGGGCACCAGAAGGGCGTCGAGCACGCGCGGCTGAACGACCGGGCCGACCGGCTCGCGGTCGCCGCCTGCTCGGCCGCGCGCTAAGCGGCGTCTTCGCTGCGCAGGTGCACCGCGAGGCTCTCGGCCAGCTCGGGAGCCGAGCCGGCGCGGGCACGCAGCGTCTCGTCGATCAGGATCGCGTCGGAGACGAACGCGACGGTGATGCCGTGCTCGGGCCGCGAGAGCACCTCGATCTCGTCGCCGGCGCCGAGCTCGCCCTCGCTCACGATCCGCAGGTAGGCGCCCGGACGGCTGGCCTCGGCGAAGCGCCTGACCATCCTCAGGTCGCCGAAGCGGGTGCCGAGCTTCGCGCACGGCAGCCGCGGCTGGGCGACCTCGAGCTCGACGGTCCCGATCCGCCAGCGCTCGCCGATCACCGCCCCGGAGACGTCGAGGCCCTCGGTCGTGAGGTTCTCGCCGAACATGCCGGGCGGGATGTCGCGGCCGAGCTGCTCGGCCCACCACGCGGCGTCCTCGCTGGCGTAGGCGTAGAGCGCCTTGTCGGGCCCGCCGTGCACGCGCAGGTCGGCCTGCTGGTCGCCGGCCACGTTGACGCCTTCGACGCGGACACGGCCCTCGACCGGCTGCTTGCCGATCGCGCTCATCAGCGGGCGGCCGCGGCGAACCGCGATCTGCTGTGGGCGGCCGACGTTGACGGAGACCAGGCGCGGCACTGGGGAGACGTTAGCCGGTGATCCGGAAGCGGAACGGCTCGCCCTCGCAGTAGGGCTCGAGCGCGTTGCCCATCACCGAGCCCGCGCCGCGGTTGTCGGACGGATCGATGCCGGATCTACGACCCGGACAAGAGTGCCGCGGAATCGCGCGACCGTGTTACCGGGAGGTTCACGATGACCGCGGCGCCGAGCACGGCGAGCGCGCCGAGGACCTGGACCGCGCCCAGCGCCTCGCCGAACGCCACGAACGCGAGCGCGACGGTCACCGGCGGCTCGAGCGTCGAGAGGATCGCCGCGGTCGACGGGCCGACACGGCTCATCCCGCTGAAGAACAGCAGGATCGCCGAGACGGTCGAGACGATCGCCGCGAGCGCGAGCCACAGCCAGCCCTCGGCGGCGAAGCCGAAGTCGAGCGTCCCGGTGGCGACGCCGAACGGCAGCAGCGTCGCCAATGCGCCGGAGGTGACGAGCGCGGCCAGGGGCAGCGCGTCGAGGCGCACCGAGTCCGAGACCAGGATGTAGGTCGTGTAGGTCAGCGAGGCGCCGATCCCGAGCAGCGCGCCCGGCCCGTCGAACGCGCCGGCGCCGGAGCCGAGCAGGACGAGCACGAGCCCGAGCGAAGCGGTGACGAGGGCGGCGAGACGGCGCCGGCTGGCCGGCTCCCGCCTGAGGATGATCGCCGCCCCCGTCACCATCGCGGGGTAGCTGTAGAGGATCAGCGACAGCACGGAGGCGTCCATGCGCTCCAGCGCGAGGAAGTACAGGCCCGACTGCATCGCGTAGCCGACGCCCCCGAGCGCGAGGCCGCGCACGATGACGGCGCGCGGAGCTCGCGGCAGCGCGGCGCGCAAAGCGGCCCCCGCCCACAGCACCGGCGCGGCGATCGCGAAGCGCACGACCAGCAGGGTGGTCACGGTGACACCCGCCTCGAACGCCAGCTTGCCGAACACCGGCATGACGCCGAACGCGACGGCGGAGGCGAGGACGAAGGAGACGCCGAGGGTGCCGTCAGGGAATGCCGGCGAGCGCCGGAGGGCCACGAGCCGGGACACGGCTGCAGCGTCGCACTCGCCATCATCCGTATCCACTGGAAGTTCTGAGCGATATTCGGTAGATCTCCTTCACGATGCTTGACCTCCGCCGCCTGCGCCTGCTGCGCGAGCTCTCGGCCCGCGGGACGATCGGCGCGGTCGCCGAGTCGCTCTCCTACAGCCCATCCGCTGTGTCCCAGCAGCTCGCGACGCTGGAGAAGGAGGCCGGCGTGCAGCTGCTCGAGCGAGCCGGGCGCAACGTGCGGCTGACCGCGGCGGCGCAGACGCTGGTCGGCCACGCCGAGGCGCTGCTGGCGCGCGTCGAGGAGGCCGAGGCCGATCTGGCGGCGATGGCCGGGCAGGTCACCGGCACGGTGCGGGTCGCGGCGTTCCAATCGGCCGGGCTGTTCCTGCTGGCGCCCGCGCTCAAGCGGCTCACCGCCGCGCACCCGGCGCTGCGCGCCGAGGTGCAGGACGCGGAGGCCGAGACGACGCTGCCGTCGCTCGCGCTGGGCGCGCTGGACCTCGTGCTCGGCGACGAGTATCCGTTCGTCCCCCGCCGGCCGGACCCGCGGCTCGAGGTCGAGGCGCTGCTGCGTGAGCAGTTTCGGATCGTGCTGCCGGCCGATCATCCGCTGGCGCACGACGGCGGGCCGGTGGCGCTCGCCTCGCTGCGCGACGAGCCGTGGGCAGCCGGGAAGTCCGACGGCGACTACGCGGAGCTGACCGTGCGCGCGTGCCGGACCATGGGCGGCTTCGAGCCGGAGCTGCGCCACCGCTCCAACGACCTGCTGATCCTGCTCGCCCTCGTCGCCGCCGGCCAGGCGGTCACGCTGCTGCCGGATCTCGTCGGCGCCGAGCGCAACCCCGCCGTCGCGGTCCGCGACGTCGCCGAGGGCCCGATCGAGCGCACCGTGTTCAGCGCGATCCGGCGCTCCGGTACGCGCCGTCCGGCGCTGATCGCGCTGCGCTCGGCGTTGAAGGAAGAGGTCGACGCGCGCCTGGGGGTTCGTTGAAGCATGGTCGGTCCGACCGATGGGGTGTCGCCGTGGATGCCTCGGGCCGGACGCGACAGTGATGCGTGGCTCTGCCACGTGAGCGTCGTGGGTGGCGCGAGGCGCCGCGGATGTGCCGCAGCGGGCGTACCGGAATGCTTCAACGGGCCCCTTAAACTCGAATCGATGAGCGAGGCGCTGCTGCTGGTGGACGACGACGCGCCGATCCGCCGCATGCTTGCGCGCACGCTCGCCGCCGAGGGCTACGCGGTCGAGGCGGTGGCCGACGGCGGCGCCGCGCTCGCCGCCGTCGAGCGCAACGTGCCCGACGCGATCGTGCTCGACGTGACGATGCCCGGGGTCGACGGCCTCGCGGTGACCCGCCGGCTGCGCGCCAAGGGCCTGCGCGTGCCGATCCTGCTGCTGACCGCGCGCGACGCGCTGCGCGACCGCGTCGACGGGCTCGACGCCGGCGCCGACGACTACCTCGTCAAGCCGTTCGAGGTCGAGGAGCTGATGGCGCGCATCCGCGTGATGCTGCGCCGCAACGCGCCGCCGGCCGAGCAGCTGACGTTCGCCGACGTGACGCTCGAGGCCGACGCCGGCGTGGCCCGGCGCGGCGGGCGTGAGCTCGAGCTCACCCGCCGCGAGGCCGAGCTGCTGGAGCTGCTGCTGCGCAACCCGCGCGTGGTGATCACGCGCGAGCGCGCGCTCGAGGACGTGTGGGGCGGCGAGGGCGAGGCGACGTTCAACGCCGTCGACCGCTACGTCGCCTATCTGCGGCGCAAGCTCGGCGACCCGCCGCTGATCCACACCGTGCGCGGCGTCGGCTTCCGGCTCGACCGTTCATGAGTCTTCGCGTGCGCGTCGCGGCGGCGGCCGCGGCGGCGATCGCGCTGGCGCTCGTCCTGCTGGTGATCGCCGTGCCGAAGCTGTTCGCGCGCGAGCTGCGGAGCTCCCTCGACGACACGCTGCGTGCGCGGGCCGCCGACGTCGCGCGGCTGAACGCGTCGGCGCCGGCCGAGCTGACGCAACCGGGCGCGCTGGAAGGCCGGCTGACCGGCGGCGCGCTGTATGTGCAGGTGCTCGACCGCGCCGGGCGGCTGGTCGTACGCTCGAGCGCGCTCGGCGGGCGCGTGCTGCCCGAGGGCGACGCGGTCGCGCGTGCGCTGCGGGAGCGAGAGCCCGGGTTCGCGGACGCCTCGCTGGGCGCCGAGCCGGTGCGCCTGTACGCGGCCCCGCTCGGCAGCCTCAGCGGCGGGCCGGCCTCGGGCGGCGCGGTGATCGTGGCCGGCAGCACGGCCGACGTGAACCACACGGTCGACCGGGCGCGGACGCTGGTCGCGCTGTGCGCCCTGGCCGCCGCGGCGCTGGCCGCGCTGCTGGCGACGCTGCTGACTCGCGGCGCGCTGCGGCCGCTGACGCGGCTCTCGTCGGGCGCGCGGGCGATCGAGCGCTCCGGCGACGCCTCGGAGCGGCTGCCGGCGCCGGCCACGCACGACGAGGTCGCCCAGCTCGCGCAGACGCTGAACGGGATGCTGGCGTCGCTGGAGCGCGCGCGCGAGGCCGAGCACCGGTTCGTCGGCGACGCCTCGCACGAGCTGCGCACGCCGCTCACCGCGCTGCGCGGAAACGTCGCCTATGTGGTCAAGCACGGCGCCGACCCGGCGGTGATGGCCGACATCGAGGCCGACGCGGCCCGGCTCGGCGTGCTGCTGGACGACCTGCTGGCGCTCGCGCGCGAGGACGCCGCGGCGCCGCTGCACCGCGAGCCGGTCGACCTGGTCGCGCTGGCGCGCGAGGCCGGCGCCGACGAGATGATCGTCAAGCACCCGGGCACGGTCCAGGGCGAGAAGGCGACGCTGGCGCGCGCGGTCGGCAACCTCGTGGCCAACGCGCGCGAGCATGGCCGCGGCCGCGTCACGATCACCGTCGACGGCCCGGCGATCAGCGTCGAGGACGAGGGCCCGGGCCCGCGCGACCCCGAGCGCGCGTTCGAGCGTTTCTGGCGCGAGGGCGAGACCGGCTCGGGACTCGGCCTGGCGATCGTCAAGGCGATCGCCGAGCGCCACGGCGGAAGCGTGGCCGTCGAGGGCTCGCGATTCACCCTCGACCTCGGCTATCAAGGACTTGTCAGAGAACGCCCGTAGAACTGGCAGGGCAATGAGACGACTCCGAACCGCATCACCCCGAAACCTCGCCATCCTCGCCGCCACCTTCGTCGCCGTCGCGCTCGGCGCGGTCGGCATCGCTCAGGCGGTGGGGGGCGCTACCGCGCCCCCGGCCAAGCCGCTCGACCAGGCGATCTACGCCGCGACCCGCGCGCCCGACGTCGCCGGCATAACCGCGCGGATCGAGTTCAAGAACAACCTCCTTCCCTCCGGCGCGCTGCCCGAGAACACCGCCTCGCCGGTCCTCACCGGCGCGTCGGGCCGCCTGTGGCTGACCAACGACGGCCGCTTCCGGCTCGAGCTGCAGTCCGACCGCGGCGACGCCCAGATCGCGTCCGACGGCACCAGGTTCAGCGTCTATGACGCGACCTCCAACACCGCGTACACCGGCACGGTGCCGCAGGGCGCCGGCAAGCCCGCGCCGCATCGCGAGCCCTCGCTCTCCGGCATCCAGGACGGGCTCGCACGTCTGGGCCGGATGTGGGACGTGTCCGGCGCCCGGCCGGGCACGACCGCCGACCGCCCGAGCTACACCGTGCGGATCGCGCCCAAGGACGACGGCGGGCTGCTCGGCGCCGCCGAGCTCGCCTGGGACGCCGCCCGCGGCGTGCCGCTGCGCGCCGCCGTCTACGCGCAGGGCCAGTCCGACCCGGTGCTCGAGCTGAAGGCGACCAAGATCTCCTACGGGAAGATCGCGGACGCCGACGTCAGCGCCGCGCCGCCGAAGGGCGCCAAGCTCGTGGAGATCAACCCGGCGCTCGGCGTCGACGCCCACGGCAGGCCGGCCACCGTGCACGGGCTCGCGAACGTCCAGAAGCAGGTCCCGTTCACGATCGGCGCGCCCGAGACGCTCGCCGGCCTCCCGCGCCGCGACGTGACGCTGATCCGCGCGGACGGCGCCAACGGCGCGCTCGTGACCTACGGCAAGGGCCTCGGCCAGATCGTCGTCTTCCAGCACAAGGCGGCGCCCGGCAGCGGCAAGAGCGACCTGCGCCTGCCGACCGTCAACATCGACGGCGCCACCGGGACCGAGCTCGCCACCGCCCTCGGCACGATCCTCACTTACAGTTCCCGCGGCGTCTCCTACACGGTCGCCGGGTCGGTGCCCCCGCTGGCCGCCGAGAACGCCGCACGAGGGCTGCAATGAATGCAGTTGAGGCACGCGGGCTGGTCAAGCGCTACGGCCACATCACGGCGGTCGACCACGTCGACCTGACCGTGCGGGCCGGCGACGTCTACGGCTACCTCGGACCGAACGGCGCCGGCAAGACGACGTCGCTGCGCATGCTGCTCGGCCTGATCCGGCCGGACGAGGGCACGGCGAAGCTGTTCGGGCGCGACCCCCTCCTCGAGGGGGCGCGCGCCTTGGACGGCGTCGCCGGCTTCGTCGAGGCGCCGCGCTTCTACCCCTACCTGAGCGGGCGCCGCAACCTCGAGCTGGTCGCCGCGCTCGACGGCGGCGACGCGAAGGCGCGGATCGGCGAGGCGCTCGAGACCGTCGACCTGACCAACCGCCAGCACGACAAGGTCAAGGGCTACTCGCACGGCATGCGCCAGCGGCTCGGGATCGCCGGCGCGCTGCTGCGCGATCCGCGCCTGCTGCTGCTCGACGAGCCGACCACGGGCCTGGACCCGGCAGGCATGCGCGACATGCGCGCGCTCGTGCACCGGCTCGCGTCCGAGGGCATGACCGTGCTGCTCTCCTCGCACCTCATGAGCGAGGTCGAGGAGCTGTGCGACCGCGTGGCGATCGTCTCGCGCGGGCGCGTGATCCACGAGGGCTCGCTGGATGAGCTGATCAAGAGCGCGTCGGGCCGCTACGAGCTGCGGACCACCGACGACGACCGGGCGACCGCGATCGCCGCCCGCGCCGAGGGCATCGGCGAGCTCGAGACCACCTCGCACGGCATCACGTTCACGGCCGAGGAACGCGCGGTGGCGGCGCTCAGCCTCACGCTCGCCCAGGACGGCATCGGCCTGCTCGCGCTGGTGCCGCGCACGGCCACGCTCGAAGAGCTGTTCTTCCGCCTCACCGAGGGCGATCAGCGGCCGCCGCTGCGGGTGGTCGAGTCGACGAGGAGGGCCGCATGACCGCGATCGCCGCACCGCTCACTCGCACCCGCCGCCCCGGCGTCGGCACCGTCTACGTCTGGGAGCTGATCAAGCTGCGAGCGCAGAAGCGCACGTACATCGGCCTCGGCGCCGCGCTGCTGGTCCCGATGATCTTCATCGTCGCGCTGCTGACCGGCGACGGCGGGCCTGAGGGGATCCCGTTCGCCCGCTACGTGCGCGAGTCCGGCCTGGCGATCCCGCTCGTCAGCCTGATCTTCGGCGCGATCTGGTTCTTCCCGCTGATCACCGCGCTGGTCGCGGGCGACATCGTGGCCACCGAGGACGCCAACGGGACGCTGAAGACGATCCTCACGCGCTCGGTCGAGCGCTGGCAGGTGTTCGTGGCCAAGGTGCTCGCCTCGCTCACCTACGCGTTCGCCGGCCTGGTCGTCTACGTCGGCGTCGGGCTGTTCGTAGGCGGGCTGATCTGGGGCTTCGACCCGCTCGTCTCGCTGTCGGGGACGCCGATCTCCGTCTCGCGCGGGATGACGCTCATCGGCGGGTCCGCGCTCGCCTACTTCCTGCCCACGATCGCCGTCGCCTCGATCGCCCTGCTGCTCTCGACGCTGACCCACAACAGCGCCGCGGCGGTCGTGGCGACGCTGATGATCTCGCTGATCATGCAGCTGCTCGGCGTGATCAGCGCACTGGACTTCCTGCACCCGTACCTGCTGTCGGAGCAGTTCAACGCCTGGCAGGGGCTGCTGCGGGAGCCGATCGACTGGGCGCCGGTGGTGCGCGCCGCGTGGGTCTCGGCCGCGTACGCGCTCCCCGCGCTGGCCGTCGCCTTCACGGCGTTCCTGCGCCGCGACGTGGCCGGGGGTTGACGAAGCTCGCCCAGAGGGCTCGCTTCGTTGGGAGTGTTCGCCCAGGGGGCGAAACTCCCGCGTGGCCGGGGGCCTAAGCGCCCGGCCACGCGGCGACCCTAGGGAGCCGTAGTGCTCAGCGTGAAGGTGAGCGTCTTGGAGTACGTGCCCGTGCGCAGCGGGTCGTTGGCCCCGATGTGCTGGCGGAACGTGAGCGTCGAGGCCCCGTTGGAGACCGGCGCGCTCCACGCGTTGGGCGCGATCTCGACCTGCAGGGCCTCCGGCAGCGCGAACGCGCCGTTGGTCAGGTGGCCGGCGAGCGAAGCGGTGGTGAGCCCCCCGGGCGAGACAGTGGACACGGTGAGCGCCGCGTTGCCGGCCGTCGAGATCACGTTGGCCGCCGTCATCGCCGAGTAGTTGCCTGCGACGCCCGCCACGAAGCTGCCGAACGAGGCGTTGGGACCCAGCTGCAGCGAGAGCGTCGCGGGGACGCTGCCGCCGACGGTGCTCGGCACCGGCGTCTCGACGAGCACGCCGGTCGTGGTCAGCGCCGCGCAGGTGCCGGTCTTCGGGGCGCCGAGCGCGTTGGGCGCGCCGAAGTCGTCCACCGCGCCGCCGCAGTCGAGCCGGCGGTAGATCCGGTTGCCGGCCAGCTTGACGGTCCCGGCGTTGCCGGCCAGCGTCAGCCCGCCGTCGAGCTTGGATCCGGTGATCGTCGTGTCGCCGGTGGTCCCGGACACGTCGGTCGAGCCGAGCACGGTGGCGCCGATCAGCTGCAGCGCGCCCGCGCCCGCCGACTTGACCGACCCGTCGATCTTGGCGCCGTTGGTTGCGACCAGGCTGCCGCCTGGTCGGACCTCGACCGCGCCGGTCACGTGCGCGCCGTCGAGGCACGTGGTGCCGGTGTCGACCACGAGGCTGCCGGCCTTCTCGCCGGTGATCGTGGTCTGGCAGGCCGCCGGAGCGCCCGGCAGGACGGTGGCCTTGAACGAGCCGGCCGGGCCCAGGTTGCCGGCCGCGTCCTGTGCGTGGTGCTCGACCACGTGCGTGCCGTACCCGGGCTTGAAGTCCGGGTAGCTCTGCTCGAACGGCGCCTTCGACATGCCGCCGGTGCCGAGCGAGCCGTACGTGAGGTTCTTGATCACGGTGCCGCTCGGGGTGAACAGGTACGGCGTGCCGTCGGGCGCGTCCGGCCAGCCGAAGTAGTTGAACCAGCCGTCATGGTCGAGCCGGAACTCCGGCACGACGTAGCCGGACTGGTCGTCGTGCGTCGTCAGCCCCATCGTGAACTGCTCGAAGTAGACGTTGTGCGTCGTCGAGCCGGGCAGCGTCACGAGCGGCTGCGAGAGCTGGACCGCGGTCGTGGGGTCGGTGTTGTCGATCGTCCACGTGCGCGTCTCGGAGCCCGGACCGGCCGGGTCGGTGACGGTCGCGCTCAGCGTGTGCGTCCCCGCCGGCAGCGCCGGCAGCTTGAAGTTGCGGCTGTTGCTCGGGTTCGGCTGGTCGGCGCCGTCGAGCTTCCAGGCGACGTTGAGCGCGTGGTCGAGCGGATGGCCGACCTCGACCCAGACGACCGTGTCGCGGCCGATGGGCTCGTCGGTCGGCGTCGAGCCGGTGAAGGACGGCGTGACCGCCGGGCCGGGAGCCGACGGCGTCGCGCTCACCGTCCACGTGCGCGTCTGGGTCATCGCCGCGGCGCCGCGGATCGCCGGGTCGCGGACGAAGTCCGTCGGATCGGTCACCGTGACGCTGATCGTGTCCCCGGCCACGGGCACGAGGTCGGCGAGCTTGAGGTTGCGGCTGTTGTTGGCGCTCGGGATGTCGACGCCGTTGCGCTTCCAGGTCACCGACAGCTCGTGGTAGGCGGGATGGCCGGTGTCGACCCACAGCACGTCGGTCGGGCCGACCTCGCCGGCCGGCGTGGACGCCAGCGCCATCGCGTTGGTCGCGCGGCGGCCGGAGATGCGCGAGGTCATGACCTCGCGGCCGACCTGGTCGAAGTGGTTGCCGAGCCAGCGCATGATCGAGTGCTGGCTCGGGCGCCAGATGCCCGAGGAGCGCGTGTTGCCGCTCTCGTAGCGCCCGATCACGCCGCCCGACTCGCTCTCGTCGCCGAGCCAGCGCCACCACTTGGTGTGGTTGGTGAGCATCTGCTCGATCGTCTGGAGCGTGTGGTGCGCGGAGCTGGGCTCGCCCCCGGTGTAGGCGCCGCCCGGGACGTTGCGGGCCGAGTACGGGTACTCGTCCTGGAGGCCGCCGAGCGAGTGGCCGAGCTCGTGCGGCGAGATCAGCGGGCCCTGCGGGGCGCCGCCCGACGTCGTCGCGTCGCCGCCGCCGATGCCGCCGTACGTGTTCGTGTTGGCGAGCGTGAGCGTCTGGCGGTTGGCGGTGGTGACGCCGGGGATCATCGCCACGTAGCTGTTCAGCGCCGCGCTGCCGCCGGTGCCGAACGTGATCCCGCGCGCGTCGAACGGCGCGGGGCAGGTGGCCTGGAACTGCAGGTGCAGCGGCGTGTCGCGCCGCACGTTGCCGTCATCCGGGTCGCACGTGATGCCGGAGACCGCCGAGACGACCTCGACCCGGTAGACGTTGAAGTACGAGCGGTAGCTCTTGTAGGGCTCGATGCTCCACTGGATGTTCAGGTGCTTGTCCACCTGATCGCGGAACTTCTGCATCTCCTCGGCCCGGTAGCCGTCGCCGAGGATGACGAGGTTCAACCGCTGGCTGGGCGGCCCGGTGACCTGGATCGGCACGACCGTGGCCGAGCCGGGCGCTTGCGCGCGCGCCGCCGCCGGGAGCGCCAGCAACGCCAGCGCGGCCAGCGCCGCAACCCTCTTCCCCATCTCAGTCCCCCTCGACGTCGTGTCGCGCAGGAACCTATCTCCCCACTTTCATGAGGTCTTCAGACAGGTGGCGGAACTAACCCGACACTTCGTACCTACGTGTGACCACCGTCGGCGCGCTGTCGGACGCGCTCGCGGTCACGCGCAGGTCGGCGATCATGCCCTTGCGCCCGTGCATCGCCTTGCGCAGGCGGCTGACGTCCACGCGCGCGGTGACGACCGTGAGCTTGCCCGCCGGGATCGAGGTCGCCTTCATGCGCACCGGCGTGCTCGGCGTCCTGCCCTTCTTGCGCGTCTTGCGGTCGCGCAGCGTGCCCGAGATCGAGAGCCGGCACGGGATGTCGCAGCGCACGCGCAGCTTCAGGCTCCGCGTGCCGAAGATGCCCTTCGTCCCGGCCGGCGTGACCGTCAGCTCGGGCGGGAGCGGCTTGGGCTGGGTCGGCAGCACCGGCTCCGGCGGGCTCTGGACCGCCGGCAGCGCGCCGCACGCGCCCGGCGTCGCCGCCTGGAAGGACTGCACGCGGTTGTTGTCGGTGTCGGCGACGGTGACCACGCCGCGGCAGTCGACGGTGAGCCCTGCGGGGTCCATGAACTGGCCGGCTCCCGTGCCGCGCTCGCCGAATGCGGTCAGCAGCGTCCCGTCGGGCGCGAACGCCTGCACGCGGTTGTTGCCGCGGTCGGCGACCCACAGGTTCCCCGCCGCGTCGAGCGCGATCTCGCCCGGCGAGCGCAGCCGGCCGGGCGCCGAGCCGCTGCGGCCGAACTGCACGCCGGTGTCGGCGCCGGTCGCCGACTGCACGTACACGTGGTTGGTCCCCGCGTCGGACGCGTAGACGCGGCTGCCGTCAGGCGAGACGGCGATGCCGCGGATCGCATTGAACTGCCCTGCGGAACCGAGGTAGCCGCCCTGCAGCGAGAAGCGCGCGATCCGCCCGTTGCCGGTGTCGCCGACGTAGACGGTGTCGCCGGCTATCGCCAGCGCCGAGGGAGAGAGCAGCTTGCCGGGTCCGGTGCCGCGTCTGCCGATCGTGCGCACGATCTTGCCCGTGCGGTCGAACACGATCACCCGCGCGCGGCGCTGGTCGAGCACGTAGGCGAGCCCGGCGGCGTCGAACGCGACCGCCACCGGGTCGGGCAGCAGCGTCGGCCCCGGCGCCGGCGAGCCGAACACGGCGGCGATCGTCCCGTCCGGGTTGAGCAGCTGCACCCGCCCCACGACGGTGTCCGCCACCGCGCGCAGGCCGCTCATATCCGCGCCGACGCCGTTGGGGGCGATGAACTGGCCGGCCACGCGGCCGTTGGTGCCCAGCGCGCGCAGCGGCGCGCCGCCGAGGTCGAAGACGTCGACGCGGTTGTTGCCCGGGTCGGCGACGTAGCTGTTGCCGTTGCCGTCGGCGGCGATCCCGCGCGGGTAGGCGAGCTGCCCGGCGGCGGTGCCGAAGGAGCCCCAGCGCGCGCGGTAGACGTAGCCGGGCGCCGGGCCGAAGCGCACGACACGGTGGTTGAGGTCGTCGGCCACGTAGACCCGGCCCCGCGGGTCGACGGCGACGTCGTACGGGTTCGTGAGCTGGCCCGGCCGCGGCCCCGGCCCGGACCCGACCGTGCGGATGTAGCGCCCGCCGGTGTCGAAGATCACCAGCCGGTGGTGATCGTCGTCGGCGACGATCAGCCGCGAGCCGATCACCGCGAGCCCCTGCGGCCGCAGCAGCCGCCCCTTCGGGACGATCACCACGGGGTTCGAGCCATCGGCCGCGAAGCGCTGGATGCGGTCGTTGCGCGTGTCGGCGACGTAGACCGAGCCGTTGGAGACCGCCACCCCGCCGCCCGCGCCGTACTCGTTGCCGCCGCCGGCGCCGAAGTGGAACTGCCCCGGCGCGCTGCCGGTCGAGCCCCAGCTGTCCAGCAGCGTGCCGTCCTGCGCGAAGCGGTCGATCCGGTCGGCGCCGTCGGCCACATAGACCGAGCCGTCGGCGGCCACCGCGACGCCGCCGATCGAGCTCAGACCTCCCGGGCCCTTCGCGGTCGCCCCGAGCTCGCGCTTGAACGTCCCGTCGGCGCCGAAGACCTGGACCGCGTGCGAGTACTGGTCGCCGACGTAGACCGAGCGGTCGGGGCCGACGGCGACGGCGAGCGGGAAGCGCAGCACGCCGCCGGAGCGCAGGCCGGTGACGCTCGCGGACGAGTACGGGCACGGGTCGGCGCCCGGGCAGGCGGCCTGGGCAGGGGCGGCGACGAGCAAGGCGGCGACGAGAGCGGCGAGCAGAAAGCGCATCGAGGCCAGAGAACCCGATGCGGGTGCGAAAGTCGCGCCGCTTGAGGTGCGGAGGGGATGCAGCCTTACTGTTTCAAATGGGTCAGCGAGGCGGCGATCGCGATCATGCGCGTGTTCGCGATCCCGTGGTCGATCGTGTTCGAGACCCAGTACGCGGCCTTCGGCGTCCTCCACCCCACCGCGCGCAGGTCCGGTCCGTCGTAGAACAGCATCAGGCGGCGGCCGTTCTGCATGATCGTGCGATCCGGCTCGGCGAGGAACGGCGGGCGCTTCCACGTCGTGCCCTGCACGCCGTAGTACTCGCCCGGCGCGCCGGCGGCGATCACCATCCGGTACGCCTCGTGGCGCTTGCCGCGCTCGTCGGCCAGCTTGTAGATGCGCGGCGCGTCATCCGGGTAGCGCGAGCCCACCGTGCGGAAGGCCGGGTAGTAGAACGGGAAGTGGAGCTTGGCGTCGGCCAGCACGGCGAGGTTCTCGCCCAGGTTCGCCGCGTTCTCCAGCCCAGAGACCTTCGACGCCGTGACCTTCCTGCGCTTCGTGGTCTTCTTGAGCTTCACCGGGTTCTGCGTCTTCTCCCCGGTCATGAACTCCGTGTAGACCTTCTGCAGGTTCTCCTGCGACATGAACAGCCGCGTGTCCGTCGCCGGGTCCGGCGAGTCCTGCACGCCCCGGAACTGGATCTGGTTGACCGGCGCATGCGCCTGGGACAGGGCGACCGCGGTCTTGAGCATCCCGAACACGTTCTTCGTGCTCAGGAAGTCCTTGTCGAAGCGGAAATAGGACCGCATCACCGCCAGGAAGTCGCCCGCCGCGTCGAGGCTCTTGAGCCTCTGCACCGACGGCTGGCCGACCGCCTGGCGCAGGAAGTCCTGCTGGCGGGCGGCGCGGAAGATGTCGGAATCGTTGTGCCGGAAGCGCACGTAGGCGAGCGCATCGGACCCGACGAGCCGCTGGTAGCCGGGCTCGAGATCGATCTCCGAGGTGCCCGTGTTGGGCGGGATGTAGTAGCGATGGTCGACGTCCACGTACACGCCGTGGACGTAGTTGACCGCCCGCTGGAAGCCGTTGAAGTTGACGTCGATGACGCCGTTGATCGGGAAGTTCTCCTTGCCCGTCGCCGTCTCGAACAGCAGCTTGACCGTCTCCGTGGTCAGCTTCGCGCCGCCGAAGTCGTAGGCCTGATTGATCTTCATCGCGTCGCCGTGGTCCGGGATCGTCACCGCGAGGTCGCGCGGGATCGAGAGCACGGCGACGCGCTTTCGCTTGGGATCCAGCCGGATCAGCAGGATCGTGTCCGAGCGCGGCACGAAGCCGATCTTGGCGTCGGCCGAGCGCTTGGAGCGGCGGTCGGAGCCGAGCACGAGCAGCGTCCGCGGACCACCGGGCTTCACGGGCTCCGTCTTGATCTTCAGCGGAGGCTCCGGCTTCGGCGCGCCCTTGATCGGCCCCGGGTGCACGATCTTGTGCACCTGCAGCAGGATCGACGCCGCGACCGCGCCGCCCGAGCACAGCACGATGACCAGCGAGGCTACGGCGGCCTTCGCCAGCACGCTCAAGCCCACGCGCGGAGGGCGCTGACGAAACTCGTTGCCCATCTGACGTCTGAAGGGTAGTCGGCCGATACGCCGGAACTTCCACGTCCGTACCCTGTTGGCCTTCCACGTGACACGAGGACGGGGAACCGGAGGCGCGCTCGCCGCGCTCGCGGTCGCGGGCCTGCTCGCCCCGGCGGCCGCCCAGGCCAAGCACCGCAAGCCCGAGCTCACGCGCATCCGCTGCGTGCCGGCCACGTCGGCGGCCTGCCGCTCCGGCGTGAACGTGCAGATCGGCCGCCAGCTGCAGGTCAGCGGCAAGCGGCTCGTCAAGGGCATGCGCGTCTCGTTCCGCTGGCCCAAGGGCGCGCTGGCGGCCAAGCTCGAGCACACGCGCGTCGGCTACGTCGTGCGGGTCCCGCCGGGAACCAAGGCCGGACAGGTCTCGGTCAGCGTCTCAGACCGCGCCGGGCGGCGCTCGAACGTCAAGCGCATCCGCGTCGCACCCGTGCCGAAGGTCGGAGGCAACGCGCCCGCGCGCGGGACGCTCCCGCCGGTCTTCTCCGGCGGCGGCATGTGGATCTGGGACGTGCCCAAGAGCGAGGGCGGCAACCCGGTGGCGATCGCCGCCAAGGCGCGCACGTACGGCGTCTCCACGGTGTTCATCAAGAGCGCCGACGGCGCCGGCACCTACAACAACCAGTTCACGCCCGAGCTGGTGGCCGCGCTGCACGCGAACGGCCTGCGCGCGTGCGCGTGGCAGTACGTCTACGGCGTCGACCCGCTCGGCGAGGCGGCCCAGGCGACGGCGGCGATCCAGGCCGGCGCGGACTGCTTCGTGATCGACGCCGAGACGCAGTACGAGGGGCGGTATGCGCAGGCGCAGCAGTACCTCGCGGCGCTGCGCGGGCAGATCGGCCCCGCCTACCCGGTCGGCTTCACGTCGTTCCCGTACGTCGACTACCACCCGAAGCTGCCGTACTCGGTCTTCCTCGGCCCCAACGGCGCCCAGGCCAACCTGCCGCAGGTCTATTGGAAGGACATCGGCGACACCGTGGACGCGGCCAGCGCCCACACGCTCGCCCACAACCGCATCTACGGCACCGCGATCGCGCCGCTCGGGCAGGCGTACGACAACCCGCCGCCGGGCGACGTCGCCCGCTTCCGAGCGATCTGGGCCGGCTACGGGTCAGGCGGCGTCTCCTGGTGGTCGTGGCAGCACGCGACCGACCCGACGTGGGCGGCGATCGGCCCGGCGCCCGTCTCCCCCATCCCGTTCGCCGACCCCGGCTGGCCGGCGCTCAGCAAGGGCAACAAGAGCGACGAGGTCGCGTGGCTGCAAGAGCACCTCGCCTCGTATGACGCGGCCGTCGTCGTCAACGCGAGCTTCGACGCGGCAACCGACGCCGCCGTCCGCCGTCTCCAGGCCGAGAAGGGCATCGAGGTCACCGGCACGACCGATCCACAGACGTGGGCGGCCGTGCTGGCGTTCCCATTGAAGCCGGCGACGTGGTAGGCGGCGCCACGCGGCGCCGCCCCACCGGTGTCTAGACGTGCGGGCCGAGCAGCGCCAGGTCGGCCTCCGAGAGTCGGTCCTTCGCGGTCCGCGCCTGGTGCCAGTACGGGTACAGAAGCGGCGGCGCGCTGACCGCATCCAGCCGTGCCCGCTCCTCGGCCGTCAGCTCGAGCTCGACCGCCGCGAGGTTGTCGGCGAGCTGGGAGTCGGTGCGGGCGCCGACGATCACCGACGTCACGCCGGGGCGCTCGAGCAGCCACGCGAGCGCGACCTGGGCGGCGGGCACGCCGCGGGCCTCGGCGACGTCGACCAGCACGTCGACGACGTCGTAGAGCGCGTCCTCGTCGCGCACCGGCGGCTCGCCCCACCCGCTCAGCTGGCGCCCCTCCGGCTGATCCTGACCGCGGCGATACTTGCCCGACAGCAGCCCGCCGGCGAGCGGGCTCCAGACGAGGATCCCGACGCCCTGGTCGAGGCCGGCCGGGACGAGCTCGTACTCGGCCTCGCGCGCCTGGAGCGAGTAGTGGATCTGCTGGCTGACGAAGCGCTGGTAGCCGAGCCGGTCGGAGATCCCGAGCGCCTTGGTCATCTGCCAGCCGGTGTAGTTGGAGCAGCCGACGTAGCGGACCTTGCCGGAGCGCACCAGCGTGTCGAGCGTGTCCAGCGTCTCCTCCAGCGGCGTGTGGCCGTCCCACTCGTGGACCTGGTAGAGGTCGATGTGGTCGGTGCGCAGCCGGCGCAGGCTGTTCTCGACCGACTCGATCAGGTGGTGGCGCGAGAGGCCGCCGTCGTTCGGGTCGTCGCTCATCACCATGCGCGCCTTGGTGGCGAGCAGGACCTTGTCGCGGCGTCCTTCGAGCACCTCGCCGATGATCTCCTCGGAGGCGCCGAACGAGTACACGTCGGCGGTGTCGATCAGATTGATGCCGGCGTCGAGCGCCATGTCGATGTGGCGCCGCGCGCCGGCCACGTCCGTGTCGCCGACCTTCGCGAAGTTGCCCTGCCCGCCGAAAGTCATCGTGCCCAATGTGAGCGTTGACACCCGGAGTCCCGAGCGTCCCAGTTGCCGATATCGCATAGGCGTGTGATCGTTACACAAGGACTTGCGCAGCCGCTCGGCGGGCTCACCGCATCGCGGACCGCGCGAACACCCGGATCGCGAGCGCGGCGAACGCGACCGCCGACAGGGCGACCACGGCGAGGCTCAGCCACGCCGACGTCGTCGCGCTCGAGATGCCCCAGATGTCGTGCAGCCCGGTCCCTTTCGGATCGACGGTGCCGTAGCGCATGAGCGCTGCAGGCTTCCCGCCCCGCCTCGTTCATGAAGCGGCATGACGCTCGGGCAGCGCCGGGTCAGACCCTTTGAGCTCGCACCCCGAGCAGCAACGCCTGCTCGGGGTGCAGGACCGGCATCTGCAGGCCGACGCGTTCGAGTGCCTCGCCCGTGGTGGTGAGGTCCGCGGCCATCCACGGCGGCCGCTGCTTGCCGGCGTATGACGGCTCGTTGAGGGCAGTGACGGTGACCGGGCCGGACAGGCCTGGGAGGCGGACCGGGCCGGGCGTCTCGAGGGCGGACGTGGTGAGTTGGACGAACGCGAAGATCGCCTCGTTCTCGCCGACCACACCGTGGACGTAGGCGCTGGGGTCCGGATGGTCGGCGCGGACGAGCTCGCCGCTGTGGATCAGCTCGCGGTAGCGCTTGTAGAGCGCGACGGCCTCGCTGAGGTCGGGCGCCTCGGTGATGTCCCACTCGAACCCGAAGTGGCCGAACAGCGCCGTGGCGACGCGGAAGCCGAGGTCCTGGGTGCGGTGCGTGGTGTGGGCGCGCGGCGGGCCGACGTGGGAGCCGATCAGCTCCGGCGGGAGCAGGAGCTGCGTCCAGCGCTGGATGTGCTGGCGCTCGAGCGCGTCGTTGGTGTCGCTTGCCCACACCCGGTCGGTGCGCTCGAGGATGCCGAGATCCACACGCGCGCCGCCGGAGGAGCAGCTCTCGATCTCGACGCCTGGGTGGCGGGAGCGCAGCTCGTCGAGGATCGCGTAGACGGCGAGCGTCTGGGCGTGCACCCGCGAGTCGACGAGGTCGCGGTTGTGGTCCCACTTGAGGTAGGCGATGTCGTTCTCGCTCAGCAGCGCGTCGAGGCGCTCGAGCAGGTACGCGCGGCAGTCCGGGTTCGCGACGTCGAGCACCTGCTGGTTGCGCCACGTAGGGCCGTCCGGGTTCAGGACCCAGTCGGGATGCGCCCGGGCGAGGTCGGAGTCCGGATTGACCATCTCGGGCTCGACCCAGAGGCCGAACTGCATGCCCAGGCCGCGCACGCGCTCGATCAGCGGGCTCAGGCCGTCGGGCCAGACGCCGGCGTCGACGTACCAGTCGCCGAGCCCGGCGGTGTCGTCGCGGCGGTGGCGGAACCACCCGTCGTCGAGCACGAAGCGCTCGACGCCGGCCGCCGCCGCCGTCTCGGCCAGCCGCGTGAGACGGTCGAGGTCGTGGTCGAAATAGACCGCCTCCCACGTGTTCAGCACGACCGGCCGCGGCGACGGCGGGTGGGTTGGGCGTGCGCGGAGGTAGCCGTGGAACGCGGCGGACAGCCCGTCCAGGCCGCGGTCGGAGTACGCGGCGTACAGCCACGGCGTCGTGTACTCCCCCAGTACGACCTCGCCCGGCGACAGCAGCTCGGCGGCGGCCAGCGTCGCGTGGCCGTCGGGCAGCCGTTCGGCCCAGTACGCCGAGTCGCCGCTCCAGCCCAGGTGGATCCCCCACACCTCGCCGCTGCGCCAGCCGAACCCCGGCGTGCCGGCGACGAGCATCAGCGGCGTGTCGAAGCCGGTGCGGCCCCGGCGCAGCTCGCGCAGCCACGTCCCGAGCTCCAGGGCGCGCCGCTGGGGAGCGCGCTCGCGGCACCAGTGGCCGGTGAGGTCGAGCACCTCGGTGGCGACGGGCGGGATCGGCAGCGCGATTGCAAGCCGATGGAGCTCGAATGGCGCGTCCGCGAAGATCGTGTGGCGGAGGCGGGAAACGCCGGACGCGAAGTGCTCGATGTCGGTGCGGACCGCGACGTCGCCGGCGCGGGCGGTCAGGCCATCCCACTCGAACGCCGGCAAACGGCGCGAGCCGATCAGGCTCTCGCGCCCGCGCCAGCCGCGCGCGCGCTCGTTGAGCAGCCGCACGCGCACCGGCACGTCGAGCGCCGCGCGCGCCACCGGCGGCTCGAGCGCCAGCGCGGACACGTCGGCATCCGCGCCCCAGTGGAGCACCTCGCCATCGGGGCCGAGCGCGATCATCCCTTCGTCGAGCCGAGCGTCAGACCGCCGATGAACTGGCGCTGGAGCACGAAGTAGACGATCAGCGTCGGCAGCGCCGCCACCAGCGAGGCGGCCGCGATCAGGTTGTTGTTGGTGAAGAACTGCCCCTGCAACCCGGCCAGCGCGGACGTGATCGGCCGCTTGTCGCCGCTGTTCATCAGCACCAGCGCCCAGAAGAAGTCGTTGTAGATCCAGGTGAACTCGAGCGTCGCCAGCGCGGCCAGCGGCGGCTTGCAGAGCGGCATGATGATGCCCCAGTACTGGCGCCAGACCGACGCGCCGTCGACCATCGCCGCCTCGGTCAGCTCCATCGGGATCGTCTTCATGTAGTTCGACATCACGAACACGCAGAAGCCCAGCTGGAACGCGACGTGGATGCCGATGATCCCCCAGAACGAGTCGTACAGCGACTCGGACTCGCTCATGAACGACGGCAGCGGAATCTCCAGGAACAGCCGGTACAGCGGCGTGATGATCACCTGCTGGGGCAGCAGGTTGCCGGCCGTGAACAGCATCAGCAGCGCGAGGTTGAGCTTCCAGCTGTAGCGCGAGATGCCGAACGCGACAAACGAGGCGAGGATCAGCACGACGATGATCGCCGGGATCGTCACGATCGCCGAGTTGATGTAGTAGTGCGGCAGGTCGGCCTGCGTCCAGGCGTTCTTGAAGTTCTCGAAGCTGAGCGAGTGCGCGATCGACACGTAGCCGTGCTCGGCGGTGTCCGAATACGGGCGCAGCGCCGTGTAGAGCGCCCACAGCACCGGGATCAGCCACAGGATCGAGACGACGATCAGGAACACGTGCAGGCGCACGTGCGTGCGGCGCCCGCGGCGAAGCGCCTTCTCGCGCGCCTTCGCGCGCGAAGCGGCTTCCTGGGCGGCGGTGTGGACGCTCATATGCGTGACCTCGCCGGGGAGAATCGCCCTCCGGGCGATTGCTCCCAGCGACGCGAGCCCTCTGGGCGAGTCGTCGCCCTCATCGGTCGCGCGCCTCCCGCCGGAAGTTGATGAAGAGGAAGCTGATGATGAACCCGAGCGAGATCACCAGCAGGATCGTCCCGAGCGCCGAGCCGTAGCCGATCCGGCTCGCCTCGCCGACGATGTTGTCGTAGACGAGCACGTTGAGCAGCTCGAGCCCGTTCTTGCCGCCGTTGATGACGTAGACAAGATCGAACGAGCCGCGCAGCGACTCGATCACCGTGACGACGATCACGATGATGTTGATCGGCTTCATCACCGGGAAGATCACGCGCCGGAACGTCTGCCACTCGTTGGCGCCGTCGATCACCGCCGCCTCCCGCAGCGTCGGATCGACGCTCTTCAGGCCGGCGAGATAGAGCACCATGATGTAGCCGACGTGGCGCCAGCTCGCCATGATCAGCGCGGCCCAGAGGTTGATCTTCGGGTCGCCGAGGATGTCCGGCGTCTGGCCCGAGCGCCCGATCAGCCCGTTGACGAGCCCCTGGTCCTGTGAGAACAAGAGCTGTGCGATGAACCCCACCAGCGCGAGCGAGAGCATCACCGGCAGATACAGCGTGCTCTGATAGATCCGCGTGAAGCGGATCTCCTTGTCCAGCAGCACGGCGAGGAAGATCCCGAACGTCGTCGGGACCAGCGCGAAGAACACGAGCCAGATCAGGTTGTGCCGCAGGGCGGGCCCGAACGGCGGGTAGATCGTGAAGATCTGGTGGTAGTTCTGGGTCCCGACCCACTTGATCGTCCCCAGGCCGCCGATCCCGTCCCACGACGTGAACGACAGGCCGACCGACGCCAGCGCCGGGAACCAGACGAAGGCGATCAGCAGCGCGGTCGGGATGCCGCACATCACCACGAGCACGACCTTGTCGGTGCGCGTGAGGCGGCTGAGCCGGCCGCGCCGCTTGGGAGCGGGGCGGCCGGGCTCGAGTTCGGCGACGACGGTCATAGACGACGATCCGACCGGGAAATCTACGACGTGAAGATCGTCTTCTTCTGGTTCTCGATCTTCTTCTGCAGGCCCGAGACGTCGTTCGGGTTCTTGATGAAGTCCTGCAGCGACGGGATCATCACCGTGGAGGCGAAGTCCGGGCGCGTGTCGCGATCCAGGAACTGCGTGATGTTGGACGCGTTCGAGACCAGCTCGACGGCCTTCTTCTGCAGCGCGGTGTAGCTGCTGGTGTCCGCGTCCTTGGCCGTCGCGATGTTGTTCGGGTCGCTGCCCAGGTAGATCTGCTGCGCCTTGGCCGAGGCGAGGTACTCCATCAGCGCCTTGGCCCCGTCCTCGTTCTTCGGGTCCTTGGAGATCATGAAGCCGTCGATCGGCGCGTCGAGCGTGTCGGCGCCGACGTTGGAGTCGATCTCCGGGAAGTTGAAGAAGTCCAGGTCGTCGTGCGCGGCGCCCTGGAACTGCTGGCCGACGAACATGCCGAGCAGGTACATCGCCGACTTCTTGGAGCCGAGGCCCTGCGCGGCCTCCTGCCAGGTGCGGCCGAGCGCGCCGTCCTGGTGGTACGGAAGGATCTCCTTCCAGGTGTTGAACACCGTGGCGACCTTCGGGTCCTGCCAGGACTCCTTGCCGGCCATCAGGTTGACGTGGAAGTCGTAGCCGTTGATGCGCAGATTGAGGATGTCGAACGTCCCCATCGCGGGCCAGCCGTCCTTGTCGGCGAAGCCGATCGGCGCGTAGCCGGCCTTCTGCATCTTCGGCAGCAGCGCCTTCAGGTCGTCGAAGGACTCCGGGACCGTCCAGCCTTCCTTCTCCCACACGCTCTTGCGGTAGAACAGCGCCCAGGGGTAGTAGTAGAACGGGATGAAGTACTGCTTGCCGTCAAGGCCGGTGGAGGCCTTCTTCAGCGCGTCGCCGTAGTTGCCGCCGACCTTCTGCCAGACGTCGGAGATGTCGGTGGCGAGGCCCTTCTGCGCGAAGAACTGCATGCGGTAGCCGGCGAACCACGTGAACGCGTCGTCGGGCTTGCCCTGGAGGTAGCTGTTGATCTGCTCCTGGAACGTGTTGTGATCGACCGTGTTGACCTTCACGTCCCCGCCGGTGGACGACTTGAAGTCGGCGAACACCTTCTCGTAGGACGCCTTCGGCACCGCATCGGACGCGTTCGAGCCGAACGTGACCGTGCCGACGGCCTTCTTCTCGGGGGTTCCGCCGGCGGCCGGCGTGGAGCTCCCGCCGCCATCGTCATCACCACCGCAAGCGGCCAGAACGCCAGGCAGCGCGGCCAATCCGGCCGTCGCCCCCATGCCCTTCAGCAGGCTGCGGCGACTGACCGCGGCCTCCGTATCGAACGGGATCTTCATCGAGCCCTCTCCTCCTCCTCAACACGCACCATGAGTTCGCACGAAAACAACGTGATCCATCAAAGGCACCCACATCACACCCCGATCGCGGGCCGCTGTCAAGCCCGGACTTTCTCCGAGATGGGCCATCTCGCATCTCGCGTACGTTGAGTTACGATGATTTGTGTTGACTTCTGGGCTCGCGTGGGGGAAAACTCCGGCCCATGACCGCGTGGCCGACCGCGCTGGACCAGCTCGCCTACGGCGGCGACTACAACCCCGAGCAGTGGCCGGAGGCGACCTGGCGCGAGGACGTGCGGTTGATGCGGGAGGCGGGGGTCAACCTCGTGAGCGTCGGCATCTTCTCGTGGGCGCTGCTGGAGCCCGAGCCGGGCACCTTCGACTTCGGCTGGCTCGACACCGTGCTCGACGCGCTGCACGAGGGCGGGGTGCGCGTGGACCTGGCGACGGCCACGGCGTCGCCTCCGCCGTGGTTCAGCCGCGCGCACCCCGAGAGCCTTCCGGTCACGCAGGACGGCACCACGCTGTGGCCGGGCGGCCGCCAGGCGTACTGCCCGAGCAGCGCCGCCTACCGGGCCGGCGCCGCGCGGTTGGTCGAGCGCCTCGCGACGCGCTACGCCGAGCATCCCGCGCTCGCCATGTGGCACGTCAACAACGAGTACGGCTGCCACGTCGCGCACTGCTACTGCGAGGTCAGCGCGGCGGCGTTCCGCGGCTGGCTGCGGCGGCGCTACGGGACGCTCGACGCGCTCAACGAGGCATGGGGCACCGCGTTCTGGAGCCAGCACTACGCCTACTGGGACGAGATCAACCCGCCGCGCCGGGCGCCGAACTTCATCAATCCCACCCAACAGCTCGACTACGCCCGCTTCTCCTCGGACGAGCTGCTCGACTGCTACCGCGCCGAGCGGGCGATCCTCGAACGCCTCACGCCGGGGATCCCGGTGACGACCAACTTCATGACGCCGCACTTCAAGCCGCTCGACTACTTCAAGTGGGCGCCCGAGCAGGACGTCGTGTCGACGGACCACTATCTGCGGCCGTGGCTCGGCGACCCGAACGTCGACATCGCGCTCTCAGGCGACCTCACGCGCGGCCTCGCGGGCGGCGCGCCATGGCTGCTGATGGAGCACTCGACGAGCGCCGTCAACTGGGCGCCGGTCAACGTCGCCAAGCGGCCTGGGCAGATGCGCCGCAACAGCCTCGCCCACGTGGCCCGGGGCGCCGACGGCGCGCTGTTCTTTCAGTGGCGCGCGTCCCGTCGCGGCGCCGAGAAGTTCCACTCGGGCATGGTCGGACACGCCGGCACCGACAGCCGGGTCTGGAGGGAGGTCGTGCAGCTCGGCGGCGACCTGCGGCGGCTCGCCGCCGTGCGCGGGAGCCGCGTGGTGGCCGACGTCGCGATGCTGTGGGACTACGAGAGCTGGTGGGCGGTCGAGCTCGACTCGCACCCGTCGGCCCGCGTCACCTACCTCGATCGCATCCAGGCCTTCCACGGCTCGCTCTGGAACGCCGGCGTCACGGTCGACATCGTGCACCCCTCGCACGAGTGGTCGGGCTACCAGCTCGTGCTCGTGCCGAGCCTGTATCTGGTCAGCGACGCCGCCGCCGAGGCGCTCGCCCGGTATGTGGAGACCGGAGGTCACCTGCTGGTCTCATATTTCAGTGGCATCGTCGATCCCGATGACGCGATCCGGCTCGGCGGCTACCCCGGCGCGTTTAGGGAGCTTCTGGGCGTGCGCGTGGAGGAGTTCCTGCCGTTCGCCGACGGCGAGACCCGGAAGCTCGACGACGGGTCGGTGGCGTCCGTGTGGGGCGAGGACCTGCGGCTGGAGGGCGCGGAGGCGGTGATCTCGTTCGCCGACGGGCGGCCCGCCGTCACGCGGCACGCGTTCGGCGACGGCGTCGCGTGGTACGCCGCGACGCGCTTTGACCCGGCCTCGCTGCTGGCGCGGGCGTGCGCGGAGGCGGGCGTGGAGCCGGCGCTCGCCGGGCTGCCCGAGGGCGTCGAGGCCGTCCGCCGGCGCGGCGCGGACGGCGACTTCGTGTTCGTCCTCAACCACACCGGCGAGCCGGTCGCGGTCGCCGGCGAGGACCTGCTGGGCGGCGACGGCACCGTGCCGCCGGGCGGAGTGGCAGTGGTGAAGGGCTGATGCTCGCGCGCCTCCGCCAGGAGCGGATCCTCGAGGCCCTTCGCGCCTCCGGCGGCGTGCGCGTGTCCGATCTCACCGAGCAGCTGAACGTGTCCTACATGACGATCCGCCGCGATCTCGACGCGCTGGCCGAGCGCGGCCTGGTCGAGAAGGTGCACGGCGGCGCCACGGTGGCCACGCAGCGCTCGGCCGACGAGCCCGGCTTCGAGGCCAAGTCCTTCCGCGAGCGCCCCGAGAAGGAGGCGATCGCGGCCGAAGCGGTGCGGCTCGTGCGGCCGGGAACGGCGATCGGCGTGACGGCGGGCACGACGACGTGGACGCTCGCGCGCTACCTGCGCGACATCCCGAACCTCACGGTGGTCACCAACTCCGTGCCGGTGGCCGAGGTGATGCGCCGCAGCGGCCGCACCGACCTCTCGATCGTCCTCACCGGCGGGCTGCGCACGCCGTCGGACGCGCTCGTCGGCCCGGTGGCCGACCAGGCCGTGCGCTCGATGCACGTCGACATCCTGTTCATGGGCGTGCACGGGATGGAGGAGCGCGGCGGGTTCACCACGCCGAACCTGCTCGAGGCCGAGACCAACCGCGCGCTGGTGCGCTCCGCCCGCCAGCTCGTGGTCGTCGCCGATCACACCAAGTGGGGGATCGTCGGCCTGTCGACGATCGCCGCGCTCGACGAGGCCGACGTGCTGGTCACCGACGATCGTGTGAGCCCGGACGCGCAGGCCACGTTGGGCGAGCACGTGGGCAAGCTCGTGATCGCGCGCAGCGTGGACGAGAACGGCGCCTAGCCCGTTCGGGCGGCGCCCTTAACGAAGACTCACGAGCGCACGCCATGATCGTCGCATGGCAAATGCGCAGGAAACCCGCAAGGAGCGCCGTGACGCGGCGCGCGCGGCGCGCCACGAGGCGGAGCTCCGGGAGGCCGCGGCGGCCAGGCGCAAGCGGCGGCTGTACCAGCTCGGCGGGCTCGTGGCGCTGGCCGCGATCGTCGTCGTGGCGGCGATCGTCATCTCCTCCGGCGGCACGAAGGGCCCCACGAAGACCGCGAGCGAGAACGTCGCCGGGCAGGAGCTGGCGGCCGCGGAGTTCGGCGGCATCGCGCAGAGCGGCAACGTGCTCGGCGACCCGAAGGCGCCGGCGACGCTGGTCGAGTACGGCGACCTCGTCTGCCCCGCGTGCAAGGCGTACTCCGACGACGTGCTGCCGCCGCTGATCGACAAGTACGTGCGCAGCGGCAAGCTGCGGATCGAGTTCAAGGCGTTCCAGTTCGTGCGCCCGTACTCGCTGCTGGCGGCCCAGTACTCGTACGCCGCCGGGCTGCAGAACAAGAGCTGGGACTTCGACCGCGTCTGGTACGTCAATCAGGGCGACGAGACCGACAACTACGTCAGCGACGAGTTCGCGCGCCGGATCGCGAGCGGCGTGCCCGGCCTGGACGCGAACAAGCTGATCGCCGACAGCAAGACCCAGGCGGCGAAGGACGCGGCCGCGAAGGTCGCGCAGGAGTTCCAGACGCTCGGCTTCGACTCCACGCCCTCGTTCGCGGGCGGCAAGACCGGCGCGACGATGAAGCCCGTCGACCTCTCGCAGAACCCCGACAAGGCGATTCAGAGCCTGATCACGAGCGCCGGCGGGACGACCTAGCCGGCGCCCGCCAGGCGGGCCACCAGCGCGCGCTGCTCGCCGTCGAACCACGGCGGCGAGCCAGCCGCGGCGTTCTCCGCGGGGCGCTCCGGCCGTGAGGTCGCCGGGATCGCCACCGTGCAGCGCGGGTCTGACAGGACCCACTTGAGCAGCGCCTGCGCCCACGTCCGTACGCCGAGCTCGCGCAGCGCCTCGGCGGGCGGCCGGCGGCGGGCGAGCGCGCCGCCGCCGAGCGGCCGCATGACGAGCACGCCGAGGCCGAGCTCGGCGGCCAGCGGGAGGATCTGCGCCTCCACCTCGCGCTCGTGCGGGTTGTACGGGATCTGGATCGCGTCGAGGCGGCCGCTGCGCATCACCTCGGCGAGGTCGCCGAACGCGTGCGAGCTGTAGTGCGTGGCGCCGATGTGGCGGACGCGGCCCTCGCCGCGCAGGCGCTCGAGCAGCGCGAGCTGTGCGCGCGTGTTGACCAGGTTGTGGACCTGGTAGAGGTCGACGCGGCCGCCGTACCACGCGAGCGCGCGCTCGGCCTGGCGCACGCCCTCGTCGGGGTCCGGCGTCCAGACCTTCGTCGCCACGTACGCCTCGTCGCGGCGCCCGCCGAGCCCGTCGGCGAGCACGCGCTCGGCCTCGCCGTACATCGGCGAGCTGTCGAACACCCGCGTCCCGGCCTCCAGCGCCGCCTGCACGACGGCGTGCGCGTTCGCCTCCGCACCGCCGCGCACGTCGAGCGTCTGCCAGGTGCCCATGCCGACGACGGGGAGCGCCTCGCCCGCGAGAAGCCGCGTCTCCATGGTGCGCATGATGACGCGGCGCTGGGGGCTTACGCGGGCACGGCCTCCGCCTCCCGCGCGCGCTCGGGCTGCGTGCGCGGCGGCTGGCGCAGCGCGAAGCACGTCGCCGCGGCAGCGAGCATGATCGCCGCGGGGACGACCAGCGACCAGCGCATCGCCGACACGAACGCGAAGTCGAACACCTCGCGGGCCACGCTCGCGACGCGCTGGGCGACCTCCTCGGGAAGTCCGGACGGCGGCTTCGCGCCCGTCTGGCCCGCGCCCACCTCCAGGCCGCCGCTGGCCGCCGAGTCGAACCCGTGCACGAAGCCCGGGCGCGCCTGCGCCGGGACCTCCGCCGCCCGCGTGGCCGCCTCGTCGCGCAGCGCGACCGCGAGCCGGTTCTGCAGCACCGCGCCGACCAGCGCGCCGCCGAGAGCTCCCCCCAGCTGACGCGTCGTGTTCAGCAGGCCCGACGCGGCTCCGGCGAGGTGCGGCGGCACGCGTCCCATGGCGATCGTGATCATCGGGACGAAGATGCACGCCGTTCCGAGGCCGCCGAGAATCATCCCCGGCACGAACGTCCAGCGCGACGTGTCCACGTCGGCGATCACGACCAGCAGCAGCATGCCGGCGGCGAACAGCGTCAGCCCGGTCATCAGGATGTACTTGCCGCCGATGCGGTCGGTCAGCCGGCCGCTGACCGGCGACATGAACATCGACGTCAACGAGAACGGCACGTAGACGAGCCCGGCCTGCAGCGCGCTCAGCCCGAGCACCGACTGCAGGTAGATCGTGAACGGCAGGAACAGCCCGGCCATGCCGACGTGGACCGCCGCCGCGACCGCGAGGATCACGCTGTAGTTGCGGTCCTGGAACAGCGCGAACGGGACCAGCGGCTCGCCGTCCTGCTTGCGCCGCTGCATCCACACGAACACGACGAGCAGCAGCCCGCCGCCGGCCAGCAGCGTCCAGACGCGCCAGTCCCAGTCGTAGCGCTGGCCCTCGATCAGCGCGAACGTGATCGCGGTCAGCGCCAGCGTGGCGACCACCACGCCGGAGATGTCGAGCCGGTGCCGGCGCCCCGGCCGCAGGTCGGGCACGATCCACAGCGTCAGTGCGATCGAGAGGATCCCGAACGGGACGTTGACGAAGAAGATCCCGCGCCAGTCCCAGTGGGTGACGATCAGGCCGCCGAGCGTCGGCCCGGCGACGGCGGCGACGCCGGCCACCACGCCGTTGATCGCGAACGCCGAGCCGCGCCGCTCGGGCGGGAACAGCGGCAGCACGATGGCCAGCGGCTGCGGCGTCAGCAATGCCGCGCCGACACCCTGGATCGACCGCGCCGCGATCAGCGCGGTCGGGCTGTTCGACAACCCGCAGGCGATCGAGGCCAGCGTGAACAGCGCGGTGCCGGCCAGATAGACGTTGCGCGGCCCGTAGATGTCGCCGAGCCGGCCGGCGGTGATCAGGCACACGCCGAGCACGAGCACATACGCGTTGATCACCCACAGCGCCTCGTCGACCGACGCGTTGAGCGAGTCGACCAGCTGCGGGATCGCGACGTTGACGATCGTCACGTCGAGCAGCGTCATGAACAGCCCGAGGCTGAGAACCGTCAGTGCCGCAAACGGGTTGTCGCGCCTCATCCCCAGGTCACTCCTTCTGCGGGACGCCGTCATGGGCCGCCACCCGCGACTCTAGTGACGGCGCGCGAAGCTTCGGTAGCCGCGCCATCTCGTATCGGCAAAGCGCTGGCGCCGCTGCGCGGCGAGACCGCCGTCATCCCCGTCCTCGTCGCGCTCCAGTGAGATGGCGTTCTCAATGAGAGCGGCCGCCGCCGAGGGCGGCCGCGCGCAGAGCGCCAAGGGCGGCCTGCAGTTCAGCGTGACCGCGGTGCCGGCGCCCGGAGTGGCGCCGGTCACGATCGAGGGCACGCTGGCCGGCGGCGAGCTGAAGATCACGAGCGCGCGCAGCGCCGCCAAGGCGCCGGCGGCCCGGGTGCCCGCCTCGTCGTAACTAGCCGCGGAACGCCGCGCCCAGCCGCGCCGCGCCCTCGACCAGGGCCTCGGGAGACTCGGTGGCGAACGAGAGGCGCAGCGTCTCACGCTGCGCCTCGGCGGCGTAGAAGAAGCGGCCGGGGACGAACGCGACGCCGCGGGCGATCGCCGCCGGCAGCAGCGCCTCGGCGTCCATCCCCGCCGGCAGCGCGACCCACACGAACAGCCCGCCCTGCGGCTCGGTCCACGAGCTGCCCAGCGGCAGGTGCTCCTCGAGCCCGGCGAGCAGCGCGTCGCGGCGCGGGCGGTAGTGCGCGGCCAGGCCGGCGATGTGGACGCCGAGGTCATGGTGCTCCAGCCACGCCGACGCGGCGAGCTGGTTGATCGTCGGCGAGTGCAGGTCGGCCGCCTGCTTGGCCACCGCGAGCGGTCCGAGCAGCGCGGCGGGCGCGCGCAGGTACCCGAGCCGTAGCCCGGGCGAGAGCACCTTCGAGAGCGTCTGCACGACGATCGTGCGATCGCGCGCCGCCGGGTGCGCGGCGAGCAGGTCCACCGACTCGCCCTCCAGCCGCAGCGCGCTGTACGGGTCGTCCTCGACGATCCACATCCCGGCCTCGGCCGCCGCCTCGGCGATCGCGGCGCGGCGCTCGGCGGGCATCGTCCGCCCGGTCGGGTTCTGGAACGTCGGAATCAGGTACACGGCCTTCGCGTGGTGCGTGCGCGCGCGCTCCAGCAGCGCGTCGGGCAGCGGGCCGTCGGCGTCCGACGGGATGGCGACCGGGCGCGCGTCGGCAAGCCCGAACGACTGCAGCGCCGCCAGGTACGTCGGGTCCTCGACCAGCACCGCGTCGCCGGGATCGAGCAGCGCGGACGCGATCAGCCCGAGCGCCTGCTGGGAGCCGGTGGTGACGAGCACTTCCTCGCCCGTGCACGGCAGGCCGCCGGCGACGAAGCGCTCGGCGAGCTGCTCGCGCAGCCGCGGGTCCCCCTCCGTGCGCGAGTACTGCAGCGCGCGCCGGGCCTGCGGCCCGGCGAGCACGTCGGCGAACGCCTTCGCCAGGCCCTCGACGTCGAAAGTGTCGGGCGCCGGCAGCCCGCCGGCGAGCGAGATCACGTCAGGGCGCGCGGCGATCTCCAGAAGCTCGCGCACGGGAGACGACTCGGTCCCGGCGAGGCGGCGTGAAAGCGTGGCGCGTGCCGTCAGGGAATCCCTCGGCGCCGTGGAGAGCCCGGTGCGTGCCGTCAGGGAATCCTTCGGCGCCGTGGAGAGCCCGGTGCGTGCCGTCAGGGAATCCCTCGGCGCCGTGGAGAGCCCGGTGCGTGCCGTCAGGGAATCCCTCGGCGCCGTGGAGAGCCCGGTGCGTGCCGTCAGGGAATCCCTCGGCGCCGTGGAGAGCCCGGTGCCGGCCTGCGGCGGGAGCGAGATATGCGCCATTCCGACAATCGTACGTCCACGTGCAAGTGCGTGGTAGACCTGATGCCCATGGCCCGCCGACGTCGCCGACGCCCCGGGAAGCTCGGCTACGCGCCCCGGGCCGGCTCGCCGTTCCTCGCCGGACCGCCCGCCCGCCGCCGCCGCACCCACAAGAACCGCAGCCACAGGTCGCTGCCGCTGAGCACGATGTTCACGCTGCTCGTGCTCGCGGTCGGCCTCGGCATCGGCGCCTACTACCTGATCCGCGAGGCGCTGAAGACCGATCACCGGCCCGCTGCCGTGCACGCGTTCGTGGCCGCCTGGGAGAAGGGCGATCGCGCGGCGATGTGGCGCCTCACCGACGCACGCAGCCGTGCGTCGAACCCGGAGCGCACGTTCGCCCGCGCGTATGCGCGCGCCGACCGGGCGGCGACCATCGAGCGCGTCGACGTCGGCGCCGTCTCGCCTGTCTCCAAGGGCGTCGCCACCGCCCCGGTGACCGTCCGCACGCGCTACTTCGGCACGCTGCGGGGGACGATCCGCATCCCGGTGCACGAGGAGGGCGACACCGCGCGCATCGCCTGGACGCCGGACATGCGCCTTCCCGGCCTCAAGGGCGAGGAGGAGGTCCGCCGCGTCAGCGGCCGCGCGCCCACGCGCGGCAACATCTACGACGCCTCGGGGCGCATCCTCGCCTCCGATCCGACCGGCGCGTCGATCGCCGGCTCCCCGGGCTCCAAGCCCACCGGGCTCGAGCGGATCTACGACGAGCGCCTGGCCGGGCGCCCGAGCTCGACGCTGCGGTTCGGCGAACGCACGATCGCCAGGGTGCCGCGCATCGCCGGCAAGTCGGTGCACACGACGATCCGGCTCGGGCTGCAGAAGACCGCGCAGGCCGCCCTCGGCGGCAAGGTCGGCGGCGTCGCGGTGATCAAGCCGAGCGACGGCTCGGTGCTCGCGCTCGCCGGCCTCGCGGTCTCCGCCCCCCAGCCGCCCGGGAGCACGTTCAAGATCGTCACGCTCGCCGCCGCGCTCAAGCACGGCGTCGCCAAGCCCTCGAGCTCCTATCCGGTGCGCACGGCCGCGACGCTGTCCGGCGTCACGCTCTCCAACGCGAGCGGCGAGTCGTGCGGCGGCAGCCTCACGCAGTCGTTCGCCCACTCCTGCAACTCGGTCTTCGCCCCGCTCGGCGCCCGGCTTGGGGCCAAGCGGCTGGTCGCCGCCGCCGAGGCGTTCGGGTTCAACCAGCGGCCCGACGTGCCGGCCGCGAAGGCGAGCACGATCCCGAAGGCTTCAGAGCTCAAGGACGCGATCGCGGTCGGCTCGAGCGCGATCGGCCAGAACAAGGACCTGGCGACGCCGCTCGGGATGGCCGAGGTCGGCGCGACGATCGGCAACGGCGGCGTGCACGTGCGCCCGCGCGTCGTCAAGGGCGCCAAGGTGCGCCGCAACCGCGCGGTCAGCCGCGCGGTGGCGAGCCAGGTGCGCGCGATGATGCTCGCCGTCGTCAGCGGCGGCACCGGCACGGCGGCGAGCCTGCCCGGCGTCCAGGTCGCGGGCAAGACCGGGACCGCCGAGCTGGTCGCCAACTCCAAGAACCCGAAGGACGCCGACGCCTGGTTCGTGGCGTTCGCGCCCGCGAGCGATCCGAAGGTCGCGGTCGCGGTGATGATGGTCGGCGCCGGCTTCGGCGGCACCGCCGCCGCGCCGGTCGCCAAGAAGGTGCTGCAGGCCGCCCTATGACGTGAAGATCGCCTCCGGCAGGAACGCGCTGACCACGTACACGCCGGCGTCGACGATCTCGGAGATCTTGAGGTCGACGGCGAGGCTGCACAGCAGGTACGCGTCCTCGCGCGACAGGCCGTAATTGGCGGTCAAGTGGTCGAGCATCCCGCGCGTCGCGTTCTGCGCGTTCTCGTACAGATCGGGCCCGACGCCGGTGGTCGCGAACCACGCGCCGTGGTCGACGCGCTTGGTCAGCGAGCCGGGCGCCGTGCGGAACTGCGGAGACGGGATCGAGCGCTTCTCGACGCTGAAGCGCAGCGTCGCGTACATCGGCGACTCCAGGCCCGTCACGCAGATCTCGCCGTCGCCCTGGCACCCGTGCGCGTCGCCGCAGCTGAACAGGGCACCCTTCTCGTGCACCGGCAGGTAGAGCGTGGTGCCGGCGATCAGCTGACGCGTGTCGACGTTCCCGCCGAAGTTGCCGGGCGGCATGATCGACTGAGCGCTCGCGCCCGCCGGGCAGACGCCCATCGTGCCGAAGAACGGCTCCAGCGGGATCACGATGTCGTCGCGGAAGTACATGCGGTCGCCGAGCGAGAGGTCGAAGGTCCGCAGATACGGCTCGGTGAACTCGTCGGCCAGGAGCCCGAGTCCCGGGAGGATCGCCGTCCAGCCCCAGCCCCTGACGTGGATGTCGAGGATCTCGATGACGAGCGTGTCCCCCGGCTCCGCGCCCTCGACGGCCACCGGCCCCGCCAGGGGATACACGCGATCCCAGTTGGCGGCCGCGATCGCGCTCACGTCGGCGTCCGGCGACATCTGGTTGTCGAAGACCTCGCGTGTCTCGTAGACGACGGTGTCGCCGTTGGCGACCGTGAGCACCGGCTCGTGACCGGTGTCCCAAGTGAAGTGCACCTTGTCCAGCGGGAAGTAGTGCGTGGTGGCCATGCGCGGCACCTTATGCCTGTACACGCGGTCGGTTCCAGCCCGCGCGGGCATCTCGCACACTCAGGGCATGAGAAGCCTGACCCTCGGCGAGGCAGCCATCAGCACCGCCCTGCTGTCGATCTACGTCGGCGCGCGCGGCGGGGCGCTCGCCATCGCCGCTGCTCAGACCAGCCCGACCCTGTGGGCCAGCGCCGCCGCCTCGGTGCGCGACCGCACGTCGAGCTTGGACAGGATCCGCGAGACGTGGACGCTCGCGGTCTTCTCCGCCATGTAGAGCGTCTGGCCGATCTCGCGGTTCGTGCGGCCGTCGGCGAGCAGCGCGAGCACCTGACGCTCGCGCGGCGTGAGGCCGAACGGATCCCCGTCTGACGGGTCGGCGCCCGCCGGCTCGGAGGCCGGCGTCTCGTGCTCGAGCCGCAGGCGAGCGCGCAGCGCGAAGCCCTCGATCTCGGCCGCGAGCCAGGCGGCGCCGATCCGGTTGGCGTCCTGGAGCGCGTGGAGCGCGCCGGCCGCCGCGGCTTCGCGGTCGCCGTGCGCGAGCTGAGCCTCGGCGCGCCGGCGTCGCGCCTGGGCGGCGCGGTAGGGACGCCCAAGACCCTCCCACGCCGCCGCAGCCGCGGCCCACAGCTCGGGATCGTCGCGATCCTCGGCGCGCGCGAGCTCGGCCCGCGCCGAAGCCAGGAAGGCGGACTCGACCGGACGGTCGCCCTCGCAGCACGCTTCGACGCGCGCGATCAGCATTTGCGCGTTGGCGATCGCGCCGCGCGGGTCGTCGCCGAGGTCGCGCGCGCGGACGGCGGCGTCGGCCTCGACGCGCACGCCGGTCGCCGACACGCGGGCCATCTGCAGCACGTCCTCCGAGCAGAACTCCAGGCGGTCCAGCGCATCGTCGATCGCCGCGCGCGCGGCCTCGAGGTCCCCGCCGCGGCGCTCGAGCTCCGCCCGCAGCGACCCGAGCGGGCCGATCCACTGCGGCTCGCGCGAGTCGGACGCGATGTCGTCGGCCTGGTCGAGCAGCTGGCGGGCGCGCTCGTGGTCGCCGCGGCCCAGCGCCAGCTCGATCCAGCGCAGCGCCTCGTTGACGTAGGTGGTGCCCATCGCGGGGCGGCCGGGCGGCGGCAGCTCGGCCTCGGCCATCGCCCAGTCGCCGGCTTCGAAGGCGAGCTCGGCGCGCAGCAGGATCGGCCAGCGCGGGCGCATGCCGTGCTCGCGGGCCAGCGCCACGGCGTCGTCGGCGATCGTGCGCGCCTCGGGCAGGCGCCCGGCGGCGGCCAGCGCGTCGCCGAGGTTGACGTAGGCGGTCAGCGCCGTGTTCACGAAGCCGCCGTCGAGCGCGAGCGAGACCGCCGAGCGCAACGCGGTCTCCCCCTCGGCCGCGCGGCCGAGGCTGAAGAGCGAGAAGCCCATGCCGTCGAGCGCCTTGATGCGCGAGACGCTGTCGCCGACCGCCTCGGCGATCTGGATCGCGGTCTCGGCCACCTCGACCGACTCGCGGAAGCGCGACTCGAGCATCAGCTCCTTGGCGTGGCTGGCCAGTACGGTGGCGCGCGCCTTGCTCGGCTCCGGCGACAGCAGCTCGAGCGCGCGCCGGCGCGTCTCAGACGCCTCGCGCGGGCGGGCGAGGTGGAACTGCTCGTGCGCGATCCGGTCGAGCAGCACGGCGGCGCGGTACGGCTCCGCCTCCTGATCGATCTCGGCCAGCGCGGCCCGCAGCAGCGTCTCCGTGCGCGCCGGCTCGTGCTCGCGCCCGGTCGCCCACGCCGCCGCGGTCAGCAGCGCCACGTGGTCGCGCCCGGCGAGCTCTTCGGGGTCGGTGACCCGGTGCCAGAGCTCGAGCGCGCGCGAGTACAGCGCGGCGGCCTCGCCGTACGCGTGCACGTTCTCGGCCGCCTCGGCGGCGCGCACGGACGCGGCGAGCGCGCGCGGCTGGTCGCCGCTGGCGAAGTAGTGGTGGGCGATGCCGGCGGCCAGGTGCGCGCCGCCGTGATCGGGCAGCCCCTCGGCCTTGGCCTCCAGCGCGCGGGCGACCGCGAGGTGCAGCTCGGCGCGTTCGCCCGGCAGCAGGTCGTCGGCCACCACCTCTCGCAGGAGCGCGTGGCGGAACGAGTAGCGGCCCTCGGCGTCGGCGACGATCAGATGCGCGGCGGCGGCTTCTCTGAGGGCCTCGCGCAGCTCGCGCGGGTCCATCCCGGAGGCGGAGGCCAGCACCTCGTGGTCGAGCTTGCGGCCGGTCGACATCAGCCGCAGCAGCTCCTGCGCTCCGGTGCTCAGGCGCTCGATCCGCAGCATCAGCGCGTCCCGCAGCGTCGGCGGCAGCGCGCCGCGCCCGTCGAGCCCGGCGGCCAGCAGCTCCTCGGCGAACAGCGGGTTGCCCTCGGAGCGGTTGAACAGGCGCGAGAGCAGATCGGGGTTCGGCAGCGCGCCGAGGATGTCGGCGAGCTGCTCGGCCAGCTCGGAGTGCGTGAGCGGCTTGAGCTCGACCCGGCGGGCGTTGGTGTCGCGCTCCAGCTCGGCGAGCAGCGGGCGCAGCGGGTGGCGGCGGTGCAGCTCGTCGGGCCGGTAGCTGGTGACCACCAGCACCTTCTCGCGGCACAGCGCGGACGCGAGGTAGACCAGGAACGAGCGCGTCGAGCGGTCGGCCCAGTGGAGGTCCTCGATCGTCAGCAGCAGGCCGTCCTCGCGGCCGAGCCGCTCGAACAGCTCCAGCAGGCCCTCGAACAGGCGCGCCTGGGCGGTCGAGGACTCCTCCGGCCGTTCCGCGCCCTTGCTCTCCCCCAGGCCGGGGAGCATGTGCGCGAGGCCGGCACGGGCGGCGGGGGTCAGCGCGTCCAGCGCGGGGTCACCGGAGCGGGCGAGCGGGCGCAGGGCGGCGACGATCGGCGCATACGGCAGCTCGCCCTCGCCGAGCTCGATGCACTCGCCGCTCAGCACGCGCATCCCGTTCTCGCGCGCGGCACGCTCGAGCTCGCCGAGCAGGCGCGTCTTGCCGACGCCCGACTCGCCGGCCACGAACGCGATCGACGCCTTACCGGCGCGGGCGTCGGCAAGGCCGGCCTCGAGCTCGGTCAACTCGTTGTGGCGTCCGACGAATGTGGTGCTCGAGACTCGCGACGCCATACCACCAGTATCGCGATCAATCCCGACGCCACCACCGCCGCCTCGCGGGGAGCGGCGGGCGGCGGTGGCGCGGACAGGGGACACGCCCGGCATGGTGGCGGCGCCGGGGGCGCTCGGCATCAGGCAGATGGAGTCTTTGCCCCCTTAGGCGGGCTAGGTTCGGGCCTTACGAAGAGTTAGTGCGGGTTCGCAGGCGCCCCCACCAGCGGACAAGCCTTGGCTTGAGCGCCGGCCGCTGAACGGCAACGGCGCAGGTAAGGGGAACGGGAGAAAGTTGCGGTGACTGTCAATCGATCACGGTCCCGATGTTCCGTGGCGGGGGGTGACCCACGTTTGTTCACTCATGGCGAACAAACGTGCGCCACCCCCTCCCCTCTGCACGCTTGCATGATCGATCGTGCGCGGATCGCGCTCACAGACGATCGATCACGATCGGTCCCCGCACCCGTTACCTGCGCAGTTGCCGTTAAGCCAAGCCGCGCTCTGCACGACAAGCGTCCGCTGATGGGGCGTCGTCCCGCGAAGGCGCGACGCGCCTCGCACGCGCGACCGCGGCCGCGGCCGCGCTACGCCCCGTCCGCCGGAAACGGCGGCAGCGGCGGCTTGGACATCACCTCGACGAGGTTGCCCCCGGGGTCGCGCACGAACGCGCGTGGGGCGTCCCAGGCGTTCGAGCCGGCCTGTAGCTCGAAGCCCGCGTCGAGCAGCAGCCGCAGGCTGGTCTCGTAGTCGGGCGCCACGACCGCCACGTGGCCCACGCGCATGTTGACCGGATCGTCGGCGGGGATCAGGTGGATCTGCGTCCCCTCGCGCTGCACCCAGGTGAAGCGGCCGCCGAGCCGCGGCGGCGCCTCCATCTCCTCGAAGCCGAGCAGCTCCCAGAAGGCGACGCAATCCCGCACCCGGTCCGGCGGGACCTCTAGCGAAGCGTGTTGCAGCATGGCGGCAGCATAAGCAACGCTCGGTAGGCTCGGGAGCTCCGGTTGGGCCACGCAACCGGAGCCCCCGCCCCGGGACACCCCTCGTGCCTGGACGCTAATCCATGGTTCTCCGATTGACAAGAGATGAGCTCCGGTAAGCCGGACGAATTCGGCGCCTCCGAGCCCGCGCTGGGGCGCGACTTCGGGTCGCACGTGCGCGAGCTGCGCCGGCGCCGCCACTGGTCGCTGGAGTCGTTGTCGAAGGCGTCCGGCGTGAGCCGCTCGATGCTGTCGGAGATCGAGCGCAACCAGGCGAACCCCACGCTGGCGACCGCGCTCGGGATCGCGCGCGCGTTCGGGCTGCGGCTCGGCGACATGGTCGACGGCCACCCGGGCGACAGCCGCCTGCAGGTGATCCGCTCCAACGACCCGTCCTACGACTACCGCAGCGACGCCGAGTGCGCGCTGCGCACGCTCTCCCCCCTCGCCCCGGACCGGATCTTCGAGTTCTACCGCGTCGACTTCGAGCCCGGCGGGGCCCTGCGCAGCCCGCCCCACTTCGACGGCACGCGCGAGCTCGTCTACGTCGACCGCGGCCGCGTGATCGTGGAGTCGGGCGACGAATCGTCCCGGCTCGGGGTCGGCGACTCGATCATGTACGCCGCCGACGTCCCGCACGCGATCGTCAACGCCGGGCGCTCCCACGCCCGCGTGTTCCTGATCGACCTCTTCCCGCCTAACGGCTGAGCGCGGCGCGGACGACGGCCTCGTCCTCGGCGCCGCTGGCGCCGGACGCGCCCATCGCGCCGATCAGCTCGCCGTCGTCGAGGATCGGGAGGCCGCCAATCTGCGGCGTGAAGCGACCGTGGGTGGCGGTCGAGATCGCCGCCGAGAACGCGTGCAGCTCCTTCATCTTGTCGCCCTGCGCCGCGCTCGGCGTGCCCCAGGCGGCCGCCGTCCACGCCTTGCCGAGCGCGACCTCCGGCGTGATCCAGGGCGCGCCGTCCATCCGCTGGGACGCGACGAGGTGCCCGCCGGCGTCGACGACCGCGAAGCTGAGCTTCAGGCCCTGGCGCATGGCCTCCTGCTTTCCGGCCTCGATGAACGCAACCGCCTGCTCGAGCGTGATCATGTGCGCCGCGTGTCGCATCTCGCTCCCATCGATCGCACCCTACTGCGCGACCGCGGCGACGGCGCCGGCCCGCGGGTGACGACGACCGAGCTGTTCTTCGACCTCGTCTATGTGTTCGCGGTGACCCAGCTGTCGAATCTGCTGCTCGGCGACCTGACCGCGCGCGGGGCGCTTCGCACCGGGGTGCTGCTGGCCGCGGTGTGGTGGGCGTGGAACTACACCGCGTGGGCGACCAACTGGGTCGACCCCGACCGCGCGCCGGTACGCGCGCTGCTGATCGCGCTGATGCTGCTCAGCCTGATCATGTCGGCCGCGATTCCGGACGCGTTCGCGGACCGGGGACTCGAGTTCGCGGCCGCCTACGTCGCCATGGGCGTGCTGCGCGGCGGCTTCATGGTCTACGCGCTGCGCGGGTCGCGCATGGGCCGCAACTACGCGCAGCTGACCGCGTGGACGGCAATCGCCGGCGCCGCCTGGATCGCCGGCGGCCTGGTCGACGGCGACGCGCGCGCGCTGCTGTGGATCGGGGCGCTGGTGCTCGACTACGCGGCGCCGCTGCACGGCTTCAAGCTGCCGTTCGCCGGGCGCACGCCCACGACCGACTGGACGCTGGCCGGGGGCCACCTGGCCGAGCGCGGCCAGCTGGTGATCCTGATCGCGCTCGGCGAGTCCCTGCTCGCCGTCGGCGCGACGTTCGCGGAGCGCGAGCGCGAGGCCGGCGTCCTGTTCGCGTTCGTCGTCGGCTTCCTGCTCACCGTCTCGCTGTGGGGCGCGTACTTCATCCGCGACGCCGAGGAGGGCGCGCGCGCCGTCGCCGCGGCGCCGGACCCGACGCGCGTCGCCCGCTCCGCGTACGCCTACGCGCACGGGATCATGGTCGGCGGCATCATCGTCGCGGCCGTGGGGATCGACCTCGCGATCGCGCACCCGACGGGCGAGACGCGCACGGCCACCGCGGCCACGATCCTCGGCGGCCCGGGCCTGTTCCTGGCCGGCAGCGCGCTGTTCAGCTGGGCGCTCACGAGCCTGCCGCCGACCGCCCGGCTGTCGGGCGTCGCCGTGCTCGCCGCGCTCAGCCCGCTCGCGCTGGTGGTCTCCCCCGCCGTGCTGCTCGCGCTGGCGACCGCGGTGGTCGGCGGCCTGCTGCTGACCGTCCGCTAACGTTTCGTTAGCCGTGAAGCTCAGCGTCCTCGACCAATCGCCGATCTCCGAGGGCATGAGCGGCGCGCAGGCGCTGGCCAACACGCTCGACCTCGCGCGGCTGGCCGACTCGCTCGGCTACCACCGCTACTGGGTTGCCGAGCACCACGGCGGGCCGATGCTCGCGGGCCCGAGCCCCGAGGTGCTGATCGGGCCGATCGCCGCAGCCACGGCGCGGATCCGGGTCGGCAGCGGCGGCGTGATGCTCCCGCATTACAGCCCGTTCAAGGTCGCCGAGTCCTTCTCGGTGCTGGCCGGGCTCTACCCGGGCCGCATCGACCTCGGCATCGGCCGCGCGGCCGGCACCGATCCGATGACCACGCACGCGCTCCAGCGCGACCGCAGCCGCGCGCTGCCCGACGACTTCCCGCAGCAGCTCGCCGAGCTGCTCGCCTACTACGAGGACCGCTTCCCGCCGGAGAACCCGCTCGGGCGGCTCGCGCGCGTGCTGCCGGGAAGGCCCGAGCAGCCCGAGCCATGGCTGCTCGGCTCCTCGCCGCAGAGCGCGATCTGGGCCGCCGAGCTCGGCATGCCGTACGCGTTCGCGGACTTCATCAACCCGGGCGGCGCCGAGATCGCCGAGCTCTATCGCACGCGCTTCGAGCCGGGGCGGCTGGAGACGCCGCGCACGGTCGTGGCCGCCTGGGCGCTCGCCGCGGACACCGACGAGGAGGCCCAGCGCCTGGCCTCGAGCTCGAAGATGGCGTTCGCCATGCTGCGCCGCGGGCGCCTGATCGAGTTCCCGCCGCCGGAGACCGCGTTGCGCTTCATCGAGTCCCAGGGCGACGAGCTGGCCGGCCGCCGGCGCACGATCGTCGGCTCGCCGGAGACCGTGCGCGACGGGATCGAGCGCGTGGCCGCCGACTACGGCGCCGAGGAGGTGATCGTGGTCACGATCGCGTACGACCACGCCGCCCGCCGGCGCTCCTACGAGCTGATCGCGGAGGCGTTCGCGGACTCGCGCTCCGAGGCCGCCTAGCTTCAGGACCTAGCCGCCGACCGGCTGGGCGAGCGCGTCCGGGAGCGCCTGGCGCGACTCGACGCCGAGCTTGGAGAACACCTGCGTGAGGTGGCCCTCGACGGTGCGGCGGGTGATGAACAGCGACTGCGCGATCTGCGGGTTGGTGAGGCCCTCGACGGCAAGCTCGGCGACGCGCCGCTCGCTCGCGGTCAGCGCCTCCAGGCCGGTCAGCATCGTGCGCCGGGGACGTGCGCCGGTGGCGCGCAGCTCGGCCTCGGCGCGCTCGGCGATCTCGCGCGCGCCGGCGTGGTGGGCGCTGTCGAGCGCTTCGCGAAGCAGCTCGCGCGCCTCGGCGCGCCGGTTCTCGCGGCGCACGAGCGCGCCCAGGTCGGCCTGGGCGCGCGCGAGGGCCACGGGCGCGCCGGCGTCCGCCAGGATCGTGGCCGCATCGCGCAGCAGGGTCTCGGTGCCGTCGACGACCCCCGCCGCGTGCAGGGCGACGCCGAGTGCTCGCGGCGCCGCGAACCGCCTCGCGTAGCCGACCTCCTGCTCGGCCAGCGCCCTTGCGTGCTCGTCCTCCCCGGCCAGCCCGAACGCGATCGCCGCCTGCGAGCGCCAGGGGACGAAGCCCGGACAGGTGACCGCGCAGCGCGTCAGCACGTCGCCGGCCGCGAGGAAGTCGGCGATCGCGGGCTCCAGGCGGCGCTGGGCCACCCGTAGCCGCCCGCGCGCCGTGCGGGCGAACGCGGCGGTACGCATGCCCGCCTCGATCTCGTCGCCGAACGGCTCCAGCACGGCCTCGGCGTCCGACAGCCGGCGCTGCTCGACGAGCGACTCGGCGAGCACCGCGATCGCCACGTTGCGGTAGATCATCGGCGCCGGCAGGTTCGGGGTCTCGAGCGCCTGGCGAGCGTCGGACTCGGCCGCCATCAGGTCGCCGCGGCGCAGGTTCAGCAGCCCGCGGTGCGAGTGGCCGACCGCCCACAGGACGCCGTCGCCGGTGGCTCGCGCCTCGCCGATCGCGTGCTCGAGCACCGGCAGCGCGTCGTCCCAGAACTCGCACCAGACGAGCGACATCGTCGCCTGCGAGAACCACGGCAGCTCGCCCGGGGCGGGCAGCGGGCGCTCGCCGGCGGCCAGCGCCCGGCGGGCGAGCGCGCCGGCGACCGCGGCCGGCTCGCTGTACTCGGCGGCGGCCAGCGCCGAGACGCCGAGCAGCTCACGCGGCTGCGCGATCAGCACATCGTCGGCGCTCTCGCGCACGCGCCGCAGCCGGCGGCGCAGCGCGGGCGCCGTGTCGACGCTGATCATGCCGACGCCGACGGCCGCGACCTCGAGCATCTGCTCCAGCCGCGGGTCGCCGCCGGCCGAGGCGCGGTCGATCGCCGCCACCGCGGCCGGCGAGCGGTTCGCCCGCCGCAGCGCGTTGGCGAGCACGATCGCCGCACGCACCTGCGGCTCGCCCGGCGCGGCGGCCTGGAACGCGAACTGGAGGTCCTCCAGCGCGCACGGATCTCCGATCGCGTCCTCGGCCATCCCGAGCGTGAGCAGCAGGTCCGCGCGCTCGCCGGCCGGCGGCGGCTCGGCCAGTGCGCGGCGCAGGTAGACGACCGCGGACTCGGGCGCGCCGGTCTTGCTCGCCGCCTGGGCGGCCTCGACCAGGCGCGCGGCGATCCACGCCTCCCCGCGCGGCTCGACGGCGAGCAGGTGCTCGGCGACCCGGCCGTCGCTCGCGTCGCGCTCGGCCAGCAGCTGGGCGGCGCGCAGGTGCGCGCCGGCGCGCTCGGCGCCCGACAGCTCGGCGTAGATGCCCGAGCGCACGATCGGGTGCGCGTAGCGCAACGGCCGTTCGGCCTCCAGGATCCCGGAGGCGGCCAGCGCGTCGGCGGCCTCGGCCGCGGCGTCCACGTCGAGCTCGGCGAGCGCGGCCGCGGTCGGCAGGTCGGCCTCCTCGAGCACCGCGACCGCACGCGCGAGCCGGTCGGTCGGGGTGCCCGGGCCGCCGAGCCGGGCCAGGGCCCAGCGCCCGACCGAGCGGCTGCCGATCCGCCCGAGCCGCGACGCCGCCGCGTCGGCCGCACTCACCCGCTCCTCGCGCAGCGCGCTGATCAGCTGGCGCACGAGGAACGGCGTCCCGCGCGTCGCGTGGTGGCAGGAGATCGCAAAGCCGCCGGCGTCGGGCATCCCCGCCTCGGCCACCAGCCGTCCGACGCCCGCGGGGCTGAGTGGCGAGAGCCCGATCACGTCGTCGGCACCGAGCGCGGCGGCGACGTCGGGCCCGGCCGGGGCCGGACGGGTCGCCACGACCACGGCGACCGGGAGCTCCTCCAGCCGCGTGGCCAGGAACGCCAGGAAGCGCAGCGAGGCGGCGTCGGCCCACTGCGCGTCGTCGACGGCGAGCAGCGCCGGCCGGTCCGCGGTCATCCCGGCGAGCAGCCAGTAGAGCCCGTGCAGGAGCGCGAACGACGGGTCGCCGTCGGGGAGCGTGCCGCCGTTGGCGCCGGGCAGGCCGAGGACGCGCGCCGCCAGCTCGGCGGGGTGGGCGGGGCTCCCGATCAGCCCCTGGCGCTCGTCGGGGGACATCGCCATCATCGCCGGCTCGACGAGCTGGCGCACGACGCCGAAGCCGAACTCGCGCTCGAGCTGGGCGCCGCGCCCCCGCAGCACGCGCAGGCCGCGCCCGGTCGCCGTCTCGCGCACGGCGGCCAGCACGACGGTCTTGCCCATCCCGGCGCGGCCCTCGATCACCAACAGGCTTCCGCGGCCCGCGCGGGCGCGCTCCAGCGCCGCCTCGGCGCGGGACATGACGTCCTCACGCTCGAGTAGGCCCGTATTCATGCGCACCCATTAAGCCATGCGCCGCGGCGCTCCGCCAGGCTTGGGATGATCCGGACATGCCCGTCCGGACGTTCGACGAACACGCCCTCGGCCTCAGCTGGGTCGGCGAGGACTACCTCTCCCGCGCCGCCCATGCGCTGTGCATCGACGGGCAGGTCTGGTTCGTCGATCCATTCGAGTCCGATGACGCGATCGAGCGCGGCGCCGCGCTCGGCGAGCCGGCGGGCGTCCTGCAGCTCTACTTCGATCACGCGCGCGACTGCGCGAAGGTCGCCGAGCGCTTCGGCGTCCCGCACCACCGGCTGCCGGAGACCGTCCCCGGCGCGCCGTTCTCGCTCATCCCACTGAGCTTCGGCCCGGTCTGGAAGGAGTGTGCCGTGTGGCACCCGGAGTCGCGGACGCTGGTGGTCTCGGAGTCGATCGGTACCGGCCACCTGTACCGGCTCGGCCACGGGCCGGCGGGAGTGCACCCGATCCGCCGCATGTTCCCTCCGAACGCGCTGCGCACCTACCGGCCCGAGCACCTGCTGGTGGGTCACGGCGCTTCGCTGCACGGCGGCGACGCGGCGGCGGGCCTGATCGACGCGCTGCAGCGCTCGCGCCGGGACCTGCCGCGAATGGCGCTGCGCCCGCAGGACTTCATTCGTGGCGCGCTGGCTCGCCGCTGAGGTAGCGTGCGCGCATGTTCACCCTCGACCACGACCCCGTCGACGGCAGTCATCTGATCGTCGCCGGAGGTGAGCTCGACCTCGCAGCCACCTCCGAGATGAGCGCGATCTTCGCCATGTCCGCGGCCGGACCTCAGGACGCCGTCGTGCTCGATCTGGTGGGGGTGGACTTCATCGACTCCAGCGCGCTCGGGACGATCCTGCGCGCCGCCCAGCAGCTCGAAGCGTCCGGCAAGCGGATGCACGTCGTCGTGCCGGATGGCCCCGTGCGGAGGCTGCTGGAGATCACCGGGACCGCTCAGCGCTTCACGCTGCACGCGTCCCGCGAGGACGCGTTCGCGGCCGCTTGACGCGGACGGTCACCCGCGCTGTCCGCGAGCGGTTCCCGGCGGCGTCGGTGACGGTGAGCCCGGCCCTCCAGGTGCCCGCCGCCAGCTGCGGAAGCGTGACGCGCTGGAGCCCGGCGCCGATCCTGCGACTCAGCGTCCGCGCGCGGTGCCCGCGGCGCGTCAGCCGGAGCGCCAGCCGCCCGCCCTCGTCGGCGACCAGGGTGAGCCTCCGGCCGCGGACGGCGATGCGCGAGAGGCGCGGCGCACGCGTGTCGCGCCCGGCCGCCGGGATCGTCGGTTGCACCGGCTCCAGCGGCGGGGCGACGGTCACCGTCCCCGACGCTCCGGTGGTGTTGCCGGCGGCGTCGGAGACCGTCACCGACACGAGGTGCGCGCCGGGCTCGGCGAACGCGTGGCCGAGCGCGATCGCGCGCTCGCGGGTGCCGTCGCCGAAGTCCCAGCTCGCGGTCAGCGGACCCCAGACGTCGCGCGCGCTGACGATGAACGGCAGCCCCTCGCCTGCCCGCCCCCGATCCGGGATGCCGACGCCGACGATCCGCGGAGGCGTCGCGTCGAAGCCCGCCGTGCGCAGCGCGAACGTGCCGCCCGCCGGCCGGCTGTAGATCACGACGGCGTCGCCGAACGCGTCGCCGCCGATGCCGAGCAGATCCGGCGCGTTCGCGATCGGCGCCGCGTCTTCGAGGTCGCCGTCGCGCTCGACCACGCGCCCGAGCACGCGGCCGCCCGCGGTCCACGCGAACACCGTCGTCCCGGGACCCGTGCGCACGCCGTCGAACGGCAACGGGCTGACGCCGAGCGGCTCCGGCTCCGGCCACTCACCGTCCTCGCCGCGAGTGGTCACCGACACCTGCCCGCCCGGGCGCGCGGATCGCCAGCACGGGCGCGCCGGGGCCGCCGATCAGCGTCTCCATCACGGCGTTCGGGTCGCCGTCCAGGCGCTCGAACCGGCCCCAGTCGCCACCCGGCTCGCGGTGGCGGGCGAGCGTCGCGACGCTGTCGTCGGCGAACGTCTGGACCGTGTAGGCGACGGTGTCGGAGCCGTCGCCGCCGGCGACGAGCTGCGGCCGCAGCGGCATCGCGCCGTCGGTCAGCTGGCACGGGCGTCCCGCGCCGGCGGCGGCGAAGGCGTCGAGCGTGGTGACGGGGCCGGCGGCCACGCGATCGGTGTCGAGCGCGAGGATCCGGCTCTCCTTGGTGCAGTGCTGCTCGTCGCCGTCGTCGACCTTCGCCTCGATGAAGACGACGTGGGCGTGGCCGGCGCGCGAGACGGCGATCACCGGCGCCTGGTCGGACCAGCCCTGCGGCGGCAGGGGCAGCTCGATCACGTTGAGCTCGCCGTCCTCGACATGCGTCACCCACAGCGCGCCCGGGTGGGCCGGGGAGCGGGTGGCGGCCCACAGCTCGCCGTCCGGGCCGAGCGTGGCCGTCCCATCGCGCAGCGCGACGACGTCCGGGTCGCTCCATCGTCCGCCCGGCCGGCGCACCGACGCGAACCGCAGGTTGGCGTTGACGTCGAACAGCACCGCGGCGGTGCCGTCGGCGCCGGTCAGCACCTGCAGGTTCTCGCCGTGCAGCGGGAATCCGACGACGTGCGGCAGCGTGATCGGCGCGCCGGCCGGGCCGCCCGGCGGCCGCTCGCTCACCTCGACGTCCTCGTCGTCGGGCGTGAAGCGGGCGGCGACGACGGTGCCGTCGGGCGCCATCGACGCGGCGGCGCCGAACTGGAGGGACGGGGCGTCCCCGAACGGCGCCTCCTCCGCCAGCCAGCCCGGCGCGGCGTGAGCGGGAGCGGCGAGGGCGAGCGCGGCGGCGGCGGCAAGCGCGATCCGGAGCATGCCCGGATGCTGAGAGCGGACCTCGGCCCCCGCAATCGGGGGCATCCCCTGAGGTTTTCAGATGGTCAGCGCATCCAGGGAGGGAAGGACCTCGTCGGCGAGCGCAAGCGCCTCGGGCGCCGGGGGGAAGTGCGGGTTCGGGATCGCGAGCACGCGCAGGCCGGCGGCGTGCGCGGAGCGGATCCCGTTCGCGGAGTCCTCCACGGCGGCGGCGTCGGCGGGATCGACGCCCATGCGGCGCGCCGCCTCGAGGTAGACGTCCGGCGCAGGCTTGCCGCGGCCGACCTCCTCGGAGGAGACCGTCGCCGCAAAGCGCCGCGCGACGCCCATCAGCTCCAGCACGAGATCGATCACCTCGCGGTTCGACGAGGACGCAAGGCCGATCGGGATCGCGGCCGCCACGCGGTCGACCGCCTCGCGCGCGCCCGGCAGCAGCGGCAGGTGCTCGCGGTAGCCGCGCAGCATCGCGTCGACGACGGCGTCGTTGACCTGCTGCGGGGTCAGCCGCGCCCCCAGCCGCTCGACGACGTAGACCGGCCACTCCTTCGAGGACATGCCGAGCATGTCGTGCTCGGCGCCCTCGCGCCAGGTGCCGCCGCTGGCCGCCACGACGCCCTTGCGCGCGGCGTCCCACACCTGCTCGGAGTCCACCAGGACCCCGTCGAGGTCGAAGATCAGCGCCTTCATGCCGCGACGAGACGCGCCGGGCGCTCGGCCGCCTGGGCGAGCGCGTCGAGCAGCGCGCGCATGGCGGGCGCGGACTCCGCCCCGGCGCGGCAGGCGGCGAAGACGTGGCGCTTCGGGGCGACGCCGGCCAGAGGGATCACGACCACGTCCGGCGGCGGCGCCGTCTGCGCGAGCCTTGGGACGAGCGAGATGCCGAGCTCGGCGGCGACCAGGCCCATCGTCGCCTGCCAGTCGCCGGCGCGGTGGGCGACGCGCGGCGAGAAGCCCGCGGCGCGGCAGCCCGCGTGGAAGACCTCGTCGCACGACCAGCCGACCGGCGGCGCCACCCACTCCTCGCGGGCGAGTTCCTCGAGCCCGATCTGCGCGCGGCCCGCCAGCGGGTGCGCGGCACCGAGGACGGCGTCGAGCGTGTCGCCGATCAGGTCCTCGCGGTGCCAGCGCGTGTCGCCGACCTGCGGCGCCGCCGAGCACTCCATGCCGAGCATGAGATCGGCGTCACGGGCCGTGAGCGCGGCAACCGCCTCCGGGGTCTCGAGCTCGTGGATCCGCAGCGTGACCCCCGGCGCCTCGGCGCGCAGCGTCCGCGCGGCCGGCGCCAGCAGGCCGGCGAGCGCGGTCGGGAAGCCGACGACGCGGATCTCGCCCAGCGCATGATCGCCCGCGGCGAGGTCGCCCTCCAGGCGCTCGAGCTGCGCGAACAGCGCGTCGGCGTGCTCGAGCATGACGTGCGCGGCCGCGGTGAGCCGCACGCTGCGCCCGTCGGGCTCCAGCAGCGGGCGCCGGACGTCGCGCTCGAGCGCCGCGAGCTGCTGGGACACGGCCGAGGGCGTGAGGTGAAGCGCGTCGGCCGCGGCGGCCAGCGTGCCGTGGTCGGCGACGGCGCGCAGCGCGCGCAGGCGGCGCAGATCAACCACGGGGCGGCTTCGCCGCACCAAGCGGCAGCTCGGGGTTGGGCAAAACCATGAAGCAAATCTTACGGGTTACGTCCAACAACTCAACTGGCTCTTGCCGGTGGCGCGCGTCACCGTGGTCGCATGCCCCGCCGCCACGCGCTCCTCGCCTCGTCCGTCGCCGCGATCTGGGGCATCAACTTCGTCGTCATCCACGTCGGCCTCGAGCACTTCCCTCCCCTGCTCTTCGCCGCGCTGCGCTTCGTGCTCGTCGCGCTCGCGCTCCCCTTCGTGCCCCGCCCCGGCGTCCCCGTCCGCTACGTGATCGCCGTGGGGCTGTTCATGTCCGCCGGGCAGTTCGGCTTCCTCTTCCTCGGCATCGACAAGGGCATGCCGGCCGGCCTGGCGTCGCTGGTGATCCAGCTCCAGGTCGCGTTCACCGTGATCCTGGCGGTGGTCTTCCTCGGCGAGCGGCCGCGGCCGGTCCAGCTCGCCGGCGGGGCGCTCGCGTTCGCCGGCATCGGCATCATCGCCGCAGGCCGCGCCGAGGCGGTCCCGCTGCTTGCCGTCGGGCTCGTGGTCCTCTCCGCCCTGTCCTGGGGGATCGGCAATGTCGCCAGCCGCAAGGCCGCGTCGCCGCACCCCGTCGGCATGCTCGTGTGGTCGAGCCTCGTGCCGCCGGTCCCGCTGCTCGCGCTCTCCCTGACCACCGAGTCCGGGATCGGCGAGGCGTTCACGACGCTCGACGCCGCAGCCGTCGCATCGCTGCTGTTCGTCGTGCTCGTCTCCACGTTCGTCGGCTTCGGGGCGTGGACGGCGCTGCTCGCCCGCCATCCCGCCTCCCAGGTCGTCCCGTTCGCGCTGCTGGTGCCGGTGTTCGGGATCGCCTCCGCCTGGGTCTTCCTGTCGGAGGTCCCGACCGCGGCCGAGCTCGCAGGCGCCGGTGTCGTCCTCGCCGGCCTCGGCTTGACAGTGCGCCCGCCGCGCGCCACCGTGCGGCGCCTTGATCCGGGTGGTTCACCTCATCGCGCTGGCATGCCTGCTGCAGACAGCACCGGCGCGCGCTGAGCCGCTCCCCGGCTATCACGGCTATGCGGCGATGTCCGCCCAGGTGGCGGCCGTCGCCGCTGCGCATCCGGACATCGTGCGCCGCTTCTCGATCGGCCGCTCCGCGCGGGGCCGCCGGCTGTGGGCGGTGAAGATCTCCGACAACGTGGCGATCGACGAGCTCGAGCCCGAGGTGCTGCTGGTCGCCGGCCAGCACGCACGCGAGCACATCACGATCGAGCAGGCGCTGTACCTGCTCGACCAGCTCACCGGCGGCGACCCGCGCGTGGTCGATCTGATCTCCAGGACCGAGGTCTGGATCGTGTTCAACATGAACCCGGACGGGAGCGAGTACGACACGCACGGCGAGTTCCCGCGCTTCTGGCGCAAGAACCGCGAGAAGCCCTACGGCACCGACCTCAACCGCAACTGGGGCTATCGGTGGGGCTGCTGCGGCAACGTCAGCCGCGACCCGCGCGCCGACGCCTACCGCGGCAAGCGCGCGTTCTCGGCGCCGGAGACGCGCGCGCTGCGGAAGTTCGTGCAGAGCCGGAAGATCGGCGGTGCCCAGCAGATCAAGGCGGCGATCGACTTCCACAGCGCGGCCGGGCTCGTGCTGTGGCCGTTCGGCTACACGAAGGCGAACACGGCCAAGGGCATGACCGCGGCGCAGTACGCGCGGCTCGCGCACCTCGGGCGCCGGATGGCGCACGCGAACGGCTACAAGGGCGAGCAGGCGAGCGACCTCTACGTCGCCGCCGGCGAGCTGCCCGACTGGCTGTGGGGCGAGTACCGCATCTCCGCCTACACGTTCGAGCTCGGGCCCGCGAACGAGTTCTACCCGGCGGAGTTCGCCGACGAGATCGCGCGCAACCGCGAGCCCGTCCTGCTCCTGCTCGACGCCGCTACGCGACTGCCCTGAGCCGCCGCAGCGGCTTGCCGCGCAGCGCCTTCACGACCGACTGGACGACGGCCTCGGACTCGTCTCGCCGCCCGTCGGTGACCGCGCCGACGATCCCGCGCTTGCGCGCGAGCACGCCGGCCATGTCCTCGTCGATCGTCTCCGCGGCCAGCAGGTACCACGCGGTGACCGCGTCGCGCTGGCCGATGCGGTGCGTGCGGTCCTCGGCCTGGTCGTGCATCGCCGGGCTCCACTCGAGGTCCAGGAACGCGACGTTGGAGGCGCGCGTGAGCGTGATGCCCTGGCCACCGATGCGCGTCGAGCAGACCATCAGCTGCGGGCCGCCGGGCTCCTGGAACGCGCGCACCGCGGCCTCGCGCGCCGGAACCGAGTCGTCGCCGACGACGTGCGCGGCCTCGGGGAAGCGCTGCACGAGCGCCTCCTGGACCTCGCGGTGGCCGGCGAACACGACCAGCGGCTCCTCGGAGGCCAGGAAGTCGTCGATCCAGGCGAGCGCGGCGCCGAGCTTGCCGCGCGCGGCGACGCGGCGCAGGACGTTGAGCTGCGCGAGCCGCTCGGCGCGCAGCATCGCCGCCTTCTTGGACTCCAGCTCGGCGAGGTCGAGCGGCTGCTCCTGCAGCCAGGCGATCACGTCCTTCTCGGCGAGCCGGTAGTCGCGCTCGTTGTCCAGCGCGACCGGGACGACGACCTGGCGCTTCTCGGGCAGCTGCGGCAGCACGTCCTTCTTCAGCCGCCGCACGAAGCACGTGCGGCGCAGGTGCCAGTGGATCCGCTCCTCGGCGCCGGCGCCCTGGAAGCGGCGCTTGAAGCGGGCGCCGGAGCCGAACTCGCCGAGCCGGCCGAGGATCCGCAGCTGGGCGATCAGCTCGTCCGGGTGGTTCATCACCGGCGTGCCGGTGAGCGCGATCTTGAACGCGCCCTCGGGCAGCGCCTCGGCCAGCCGGCGCACGGCGCGCGTGCGCTTGGCGGTGGGGTTCTTGACGTAGTGCGACTCGTCGAGCACGAGCGCCTTGGGGCGCGAGATCGCCAGCCGCTCGCGGTGCGCGTGGACGATCTCGTAGTTGAGGATCGTGATGTCGGCCTTCGGGATCGCCTTCCCGCCGCCCATCACGACGTGGACGGAGCGGTGCGGGAGCCAGTGGCTCGCCTCGCGCTCCCAGTTGAGCTTCAGCGACGCCGGGCAGATCACCACGGCCGGGAACGCGGCGTCCTCCTCGAGCGCGGCGAGCGCCTGCACGGTCTTGCCGAGGCCCTGCTCGTCGGCCAGGAAGAGCCGGCGCGACTCCAGCGCGTAGGCGACGCCGGCGCGCTGGAACGGGCGCAGCTCGCCGCCCAGCCGTTCCTCGCAGGCCAGCGGCGCGCCGTCGTGCGCACGCGAGCGGCGGACGGCGCCGATCGCCGCGTCGTGCTCTGTGCGCAGGCGCTCCAGCACGTCGGCCGCGTTCGCGCCCACGTCGATGTCGTGCAGCGCGATGAAGTGCTCCAGCGGCTCGAGCAGGTACGGGTCGATCGGGACCGTGCGGCCGTGCGCCTCGGCGGCGGGCAACTCGGTGAACTGCCGCACCACGTCGGGGTCCCAGTTGACGTCGAGCTTGAAGCGCGGCTCGCCGTAGCTCTCGACCAGCGAGAGCGTCGCCGGCGCCGGCTTCAGGCCGACCTGCAGGCGCGTGGCGCAGCGCAGCGCGCGCGGGTCCAGCCGGGCGCCGGGAACCTCCAGCAGGCCCTCGGCGACCTCCTGCGAGAACGGCAGCCACAGCCGCCCGCCACGCTCTTCGGCCTCGAGCTCGGGAGGCAGCTCGCCGGCGACCGTGTCGAGCACGAACCAGCCGCCGCCGTCCCGGCGCGCCGCGGTCACGCGCCCGACCCAGCCCTTGACGGCGCGGCCGAGCCACTCGCTCACCTCGGGCGCGACCTGCAGCTCCGGGAAGCGCTCGAGCACGCCCTGGACGTAGGCGGCGGTCGCGTCGGCGCGCGGCGCCCACCACTCCTTCGCCTGCCAGTCGAAGCGGCGGCCGGGGATCGCCCGGACGGCGTCGACGATGTCGGCGCGGTACGGGAACGCGAACACCACGGAGTCGTGGCCTTGCGCGTTGCGGCGCAGCTCGACGTTATGGACGGGGTCTGCCAGGCGCATCCAGGACTGTCCAACGGTAGCCGTCAGGCAGGACGCACATGCTTCGCGATGGTTGCCGCGGTGTGCGGGCGCAGCTCGTGGAAGACGTGGCGGCGGCCGGTCAGCGTCCGGATCGCGAGGCTGACGTGGCGGCGCCGGCGGCGCTCCTCGACGCCGGCGACGTCGCGCAGGGCGAGCGAGCGCACGCGGGCGACGGGCGCGTCGTCGAGCAGCCACAGCAGGCGCCGCTCGGTCACCGCGAGGATCGCGCGCGGGCTCGCCGAGAGCGACGCGGGCGTGACCACGATGACGTCCTCGCCTTCGCCGAGGGCCCGCAGCAGCTCGCCGCCGAGCGCGCGCCGCATCCACGGCGCGAGCCACCCGCCGACGACGCGGCCGGGGGCCGCCGCCGCGGGCGCCGCGGGCGCGTGCATCTCGCCGGCGCGCAACGCGTCGTAGGCCGCGTTGATGTCGGCCATCCGCCGCTCACCCTCCTCCCCGGCGCCGCGGTCGGGGTGCCAGCGCTTGGCCAGCTGCTTGTAGGCGGCGGCGACCTGAGACTCCGTCGAGCCCGGGCGCACGCCGAGCACGGCGTAGGGATCCACCCTGTCATTGTGGCGGCCCATGCGGGTGCTCGCCCTCGCCGACCGGCCGTTCCACGCCGAGGTGTCCACGCTGGCGAGCCAGCACGGCGTCGAAGCGATCCTCACGCTCGGGGACCTCCAGCCGGCCTGGCTCGAGACGCTCGATCGCATCCACGTCCCGAAGCTCGGCGTCTACGGCAACCACGACGACGAGCCGTACATGACCTGGTTCGCGATCGACAACCTGCACATGAACCGGATCGTGCTCGACAGCGGGCTCTCGCTCGCCGGGTTCGAGGGCTGCGTGACGTACCGCCGCTCGGGGCGGCGCGCGGGTCCGACCTACAGCCAGCACGACGCGTCCAAGCTCGCTCGCCGGCTGCCCGCCGCGGACGTGCTCGTCTGCCACTGCCCGCCGCTCGGCGTCAATGACGATCCCGACGACGTCGCGCACATCGGCTTCGAGGGCCTGCGCGACTACGTCGCCGAGCACGCCCCGCGCTACCTGCTGCACGGGCACACGCACCCGCAGCCGGGCAGGATCGCCGACCACATCGGCGACACGCGCGTGTTCTACGTCAACGGCGCGAAGGTGATCGATCTCGTTTAGGCGCAGGGGCGGAAATCCGTACCCCGCGCCCGCCTGTTGCCTTCACCGACGCGGGCCGCGGCCGCTGCGAGAGTGGTTGCAGTGAACCCCGCGATGACCGCCGCCAGCCTCACCGGATTGCTGGCCTTCGCCCTCTTCGTCGTCGCGACCTTCGTCCTCTGGGGACAGATGCTCGGCGTCGCCGCCGCCCTCGCCGGCCTCGCGCTGGTGTGCACGACGGCGATGCTCGTCGTCCACTCAACGCGCTAGCGCGCCGACGACCTCCTGCCACCACGCCCGCTCGCCGGGCGTGCTCGCGGTGCCCAGTCGCCGGCGCGCGAACGCCTGCAGCTCGCCCGACGGGCCGATCGCCAGCAGCGGCCCGCAGACGGCATAGCGCCCGTCGTCGAGCGCGACCAGCGCGCCCGGCTCGTCGCGCCGCGTGCGCAGCTGCTCGACGACGTCGTACCCGAGGATCGCCCCCGGCCGCTGCGGATCGCCGTCGGACTCCCGCCACGGGCGGATCGAAGTGACCGAGGGACGGCTGCGCGGCTTCGGCGCGTGGCGCTCGGGCCCGGTGATCGGGCCGTGGCGCCAGCGGTGCATCAGCTCGCGGAAGTCGAGCGCGACCTCCTGGCGGACGAGCACGTGCAGCTGGTCGCCGGCCTGGACGATCGTCGATCCGCGCGGCGGGATCGCGCGCTCGCCGCGCACGATCACGTTCAGCAGCGCCTCGCGCGGAAGGCCGAGCTCGCGCACCGGGTGGCCCTCGATCGCGTCGCCCGGGCGGATCGGGAACTGGATCGTCTCCGCCCCGAGCCGGTTGAGCAGCACCGGCTCGACCAGCGGCGCCGGGATCGCCGCCTCGTCGGAGGTGACGCCCAGCCAGCGCGCGACCGGCTCGATGCTCAGCCCCTGGAACACGGTCGAGACGAGCACGACGAAGAACGCGACGTTGAAGATCGTGTGCCCGCCGGCGATGCCCTCGGTGACCGGGAACGTCGCGAACACGATCGGCGTCGCCCCGCGCAGGCCGGCCCAGCCGAGCATCAGCCGCTCAGGCGCGGTGAAGCCCCATGCGACGGCGAGCGCGGCGAGCGGCCGCGCGATCAGCGCGGTGGCCACGGCGATCGCCGTGCCCTCGGGGATGATGTCGATCAGCTGGTGGGGGAAGACGAGCAGGCCGAGCAGCAGGAACAGGGCGAGCTGGGCGACCCACGCCATCCCCTCGTGGAACGTGACGATCGTCCGCCGGGCGGGCGTCGAGACGCTGCCCATCACCAGCCCGGCGAGGAAGACGGCGAGGAAGCCCGAGCCGTGGAGAGACTGCGCGTCGCCGAACGCGAGCGCCGCGATGGCGATCGAGGCGACGGGGTACAGGCCGGCCGACGGCAGTGTCACGTGGCGCAGGAACCAGACGCCGAGGAAGCCGACCGCGAGCCCGCTGACGGCGCCGATCGCGAGCTCGGAGCCCGCGAGCCAGAGCGCGTCGAGCACCCCGTAGTCGTCGTGCTGGATCGCCTCGATGCAGCCGAGTACGAGCAGGACGGCGATCGGGTCGTTGATGCCCGACTCGCCCTCCAGCGTGCGGGCCAGCCTGCGCCGCAGCGTCGAGCCGCGCAGCACGGCGAAGATCGCCGCCGCGTCGGTCGCGGCGACCGTGCTGCCCGCCAGCAGCGCGTGCAGCGCGTCGAGGTCGAGCAGCCAGGCGGCGACCAGCGCGGTCAGCGCGGCGGTGATGATCGTCCCGAGCGTGGCCAGCGCGATCGAGACGCCGATCACCGGCCGGATCTCGCTCCAGCCGCTGGAAAGACCGCCCTCGTAGAGGATCAGCGCGAGCGCGACGACGGCAGCCGACTGCGCGGCCTCGAAGTCGCCGAAGTCGATCCAGCCCGTGCCGTCGGACCCGATCGCCATCCCGAGCACGAGCACGAGCACGAGGCCGGGCAGCCGCAGGCGGCCCGCGAGCAGGGACGCGGCAATGCCCGCAGCGAGCAGCGCGCCCACCGCGAGGACGATTGGTCCGACCTCCAAGCCGGGAAGACTATGGGGCGATGATGAGTTCCGGCCCCTCCACCCCGGCCTTGTTGACGGCCGGGTTGGCGGGAGCGACCGACACGCGGCCGGAAGGCAGCGGGCCGAGCAGCTCGGCCGCGGCGTCGACGCCGACGTCGCGGCTCAGCCACGCCGCCTCGGCGTCGCGGTCTGAGAGGATCGCCGGCATGCGGTCGTGGACCGGCGCGGCGATCTCGTTCGCGGTCGTGGTCACGATCGCGACCCCCGTGCCGTCGTAGAGACCGGCGAACGCGAACGGGGCGCCGCCGTCGACGGTGTAGCGGAACGGGATCCGGGCGCCGCCTCTGGCCTCCTGCTTGAGCCACTCGTACCAGCCGTCGGCGAGGATCAGCACGCGCCCGCCGTCCATCCGCCGCCGGAACCCCTTGGTCGCGTTCTCGGCGCGCACGTTGATCGGTGCCCAGCCGCTGCTCTTGAACGGCCGCATGCCCCACGGGACGGCGCCGACGATGCCCGGCTCGAGCACGGCGGCGACGGTCTCGGTCGGGCACACGTTGAAGCGCCCGAGCGTCTCGGAGGCGGGCGCGTCGAGCAGCCCGAAGCGCTGCGCCAGGTCAGGCCCGTCGACCGTCGAGAGCGTGTAGCGGCCGCACACGGTCTAGGCGTCAGCTCCGCATGGCCGTGCCGTCGCCACCGGCGCGCTCGACCCCGTCCTCGTTCTCACGCGGTTTGCTCGGGCACCAGCCCGAACTCCTCCATCGCCCGCTCGCGCAGCTTGAACTTCATCACCTTGCCGGTCACGGTCAGCGGGAACTCGGTCACGCATTGAACGTAGCGGGGGACCTTGTAATGGGCGATCTTGCCGCGGCAGTACTCGGCCACCGCCTCGCGGTCGAGCTCGGCGCCGCCGCGCGGGATGATCCAGGCCATCAGCTCCTCGCCGTAGCGCGCGTCCGGCACGCCGACCACCTGCACGTCGGCGACGTCCGGGTGGCCCATCAGGAACTCCTCGATCTCGCGCGGGTAGATGTTCTCGCCGCCGCGGATGACCAGGTCCTTGATCCGGCCGACGATGTTCACGTAGCCGTCGGCGTCCATCACCGCGAGGTCGCCCGTGTGCATCCAGCGGGCGCGGTCGATCGCCTCCGCCGTGCGCTCCGCGTCGTTCCAATAGCCGAGCATCACGCTGTAGCCGCGCGTGCACAGCTCGCCGGGCGTCCCGCGCTCGACGAGCGCGCCGGTCTCAGGCGAGACGATCTTGGTCTCCAGGTGCGGGTGCGTGCGCCCGACCGTCCCGACGCGCTGCTCCATCGTGTCCTCGGCGCCGGTCTGCGTCGACACCGGCGAGGTCTCGGTCATGCCGTAACAGATCGTCACCTCGTCCATGTGCATCTGCGACACGACGCGCCGCATCGTGTCGATCGGGCACGGCGAGCCGGCCATGATGCCGGTGCGCAGGCTGGAGAGGTCGTAGTCGCCGAAGTTCGCGTGCTCGAGCTCGGCGATGAACATCGTGGGGACGCCGTACAGCGACGTGCAGCGCTCGTCCTGCACCGCGCGCAGCGTCGCCTCGGCGTCGAAGGCGGGCGCCGGGATGACCATGCAACCGCCGTGGGCCGTGCACGACAGGTTGCCCATGACCATGCCGAAGCAGTGGTAGAAGGGCACCGGGATGCAGACGCGATCCTGCTCGCTGTAGCCGCAGCCGAGGCCGACGAAGTAGCCGTTGTTGAGGATGTTGTGGTGGCTGAGCGTGGCGCCCTTGGGAAAGCCCGTGGTGCCGCTCGTGTACTGGATGTTGATCGGGTCGTCGAACTGCGTCGCGGCCTGGCGCTCGGCGACGGCGCCGGCGCCGACGGACTCGCCCTCGGCGAGGAACTCGTCCCAGTCGCCGCCGATGAAGACGACCCGCTCCAGCTCCGGCACGCTCGGACGGACCTCGTCGACCATCGCCACGTAGTCGGACGTCTTGAACGCCGTCGCGGCGACGAGCATGCGGCAGCCGGACTGGCGTAGCGCGTACTCGAGCTCGGACGTCCGGTAGGCCGGGTTGATGTTGACGAGGATCACGCCGAGCTTGGCCGTGGCGTACTGGACCAGCGCCCACTCGGCGCAGTTCGGGCTCCAGATCCCGACGCGCTCGCCGGACTCGAGCCCGGCGGCAAGGAACGCGCGCGCGGCCTGCTCGACGGCGGCCCCGAACTGCTCGTACGTGAAGCGGAGGTCCTGGTGCACCGACACGAGCGCCTCGCGCTCGCCGAAGCGCGCGATCGTGCGGTCCAGGTTGTCGCCGATCGTGTCCCCCAGCAGCGGCTTCGACGAGGTTCCCGATGCGTATGACGGCTCCATGGCCGGAGCCTACGGTAGGGCTGGCCACACGGGAAGACACCTGCCAGCCGATGCGAACCCGGGCGCATGCGGCGTCAATCTGGTCAGCGTGAGCCGCGTCTTCAATTCCATCGCCGACTTCCTCGCCGCCGAGCCTCGCCGTGACGGCGGCGACCACCTGGAGCTCGGCGGGTGGTGGCGCGCGGTCGAGGGGCCGATCTACTCGGCCGCCTGGGCGCCCGGCACCGGCGAGCTCTACCTCGTCAGCCATGAGACCGGCCGCGTGAAGATCATCGGCGAGCCGATGGACCGCGCCGAGGTCGTGCGGCGCCTGGACGGCTGGAGCGCCGTCGTGGGCCGCCGCGCGAGCGTCGAGTGGCTGCTCGCTCAGGTCACGCGCTTGACGAACCGCTCGCCGGCCGGCGGGATCTCGTCCAAGGGCTGGAGCGTCTCACCCTCAAGCTTGAAGCGCACCTTCGTGCGCCCCGCGCTCGTCTCGTAGGCGAGCGTCACCTGGGACTTCCCGGTCTTGGCCACGCTGACCTTGTTGGACGGCGTGGTCGAGTCCTTGCCGAGATACCGGTCCTTGAGGAAGAAGAACGCGTAGCTGCCGCCGGCCGCGTCGCCGACCGGGCGGCCGACCAGCACCCGCAGCGTGGCCTTGTAGTCGTAGTCGCCGAGCTTGAGCGTCGTGAAGCCCTGGCGGCGCAACTCGTCCACCGCGGCCGCACGCTGCGCGCGCTGCGCCTTCGTCGGGCCCTTCGGCTTCGACGGCTTCGGCTTGGCGGCCTTCGCCTTGGCGGTCTTGCTCGCCGGCGTGGGAATCGGCGTGATCACCGCTGCCGCGCCCTCGTTGCTCTTGTCGGGCAGGATCATCAGCGCGGCCGCCACGCCGACGCCGAGGAACGCGGCGGTGGCCAGCACGAAGACGACGCGCAGCGTCCAGCGCTCCACCCCCGAGCGGTGCGGCAACCGATTCCGGTCGCGCTCGGCCCTCACCCTGCGAGCGGTGCTCTCCATCCGGCGCGATGGTCTACGAAGCTGACCGCCGCGTCAATAGGGCCCGTACCCCTAAAGGCCAGATGAGAGGGATCCCGCCCGCCCGGAGGGGCCGCTTGCCTTTTTCTAACCGAAGAAGGTCTGCTGGAGCAGGAACACGTTGAGGCAGATGATCATGCCCGCGACCACGCTCGCGACGACGGTCGTGAGGCGCCGGTTGACGAGCTTGCCCATCACGTCGGGGCGGCGCGTGAGCAGCACCATCGGCACCAGCGCGAACGGGATGCCGAACGAGAGCACGACCTGGCTGGCGACGAGCGTGCTCGACGGGTTCAGGCCGATGCCGAGCACCACCAGCGAGGGCGCCATCGTCACCCCCCGGCGCACGAACAGCGGGATCCGGCGCGCGATGAAGCCCTGCATCACGACCTGGCCGGCGAACGTGCCGACGCTCGAGCTCGAGAGGCCGGAGGCCAGCAGCGCGACCGCGAACGCGAGCGCGGCGCCGCCGCCGAGCAGCTGGGTGAAGCCGGCGTGCGCGCCCTCGATCGAGTCCACGCCCGTGAGGCCGGAGGTGTGGAACAGCGCGGCGGCGACGAGCAGCATCGTGAGGTTGATCACGCCCGCGAGGCCCATGGCCAGGAAGACGTCCATGCGCTCGAAGCGCAGCAGCTCGCGCCGCTCGTCGTCACCCTTGGGCTTGATCCGCCCCTGCGTGAGCGCGGAATGTAGGTAGACCACGTGCGGCATCACCGTCGCGCCGAGGATGCCGACGGCGAGCATCACGCTGTCGGTGCCGTCGAAGTGCGGGACCAGGCCGGCGACCGCCGCGCCGCGGTCGACGTGCACCTGCAGCAGGTCGTACATGAAGCCGAGGAAGACGATGCCGAGCAAGCCGGCGATCGCCAGCTCGAAGCGCCGGTAGCCGCGCGACTGCAGGGCGAGGATTCCGAACGCCACGACCGCGGTCATCAGACCCGACACGAACGGCGGGACGCCGAACAGCAGGTTCAGCGCGATCGCCGCGCCGACGAACTCCGCGAGGTCGGTCGCGATCGCGATCGCCTCCGCCTGCAGCCAGAGGCCGATGGTGACCGGGCGCCGGAAGTGCTCGCGGCACAGCTCCGGCAGGTTCTTGCCGGTGGCGATGCCGGTCTTGGCCGACAGGTACTGCACGAGCATCGCCATCAGGTTCGCCGCGACGATGACCCACAGCAGCATGTAGCCGTACTTGGCGCCGCCCGCGATGTTGGTGGCGAAGTTGCCGGGGTCGATGTACGCGACGGCGGCGACGAACGCGGGGCCGAGCATCGCCACGACGCCGCGAACGCGTCCGCGGGCGCGCGTTCGGCGCAGCGCGGAAGGGGGCAGCGCAAGCGCGGCCTCGGCGGCGGGAGGCGGCGTCACAGTCGAACTCTCATGGCGCCGGCGAGCTTGCCGCCGAGCACGTGGGTCTGGTCATTGATGGCGACGAAGAGCGGGCCGCCGAACGGCTGCTTGTCCTCGACCCGGACGGGGGCGCCCGGAGCGATGGCGCGCTCGGCGAGGTAGCGCAGCATCTCGGGATCGGAGTCCGAGACGCGCACGAAGGTGCCGCACGCGCCGGGCTCCAGCGAGGCGAGCGACTCCGTCGGCTCCTCGGGCATCTCGAGGTCGGCGCTCGGGATCGGGTCGCCGTGCGGATCGTGCGTCGGGTTGCCGAGCTTGGCGGCGATCAGCGCCTCCAGGTCCTCCGACAGCACGTGCTCGAGCACCTCGGCCTCCTCGTGCACGCGATCCCACGGGACGTCCAGCGACTCGGCCAGGTAGAGCTCCAGCAGCCGGTGGTGGCGGAGCACCTCCAGCGCGAGCCGCGTGCCCTGCTCGGTCAGCCGGACGCCCCGATAGGGCGCGTGGGTGACGAGGCCGTGCTCGTCGAGCTTGCGGACCATGCCCGAGGCGGACGCGGCGGTGACGCCCAAGCGTTCGGCCAGCGCGGTCGTCGAGACCGCGCCGTCATCGCGGCGCTGAAGCGCGTAGATGGCCTTCGCGTAGTCCTCTACGGCTGGGGAGAACTCTGTTTCTCGAGCTGCCACTGATTGAATTATGGCACGCCTAAACCTTGTCTTCAAGCGCTACTCTGATCACGTGCGCCGCGCCATAGTCGTCCTGTCGTTGATCGGGCTCGGGATCGCCGGCTACCTGACGTGGGTCCACTACGCGGGCCTGGAGGTCGTCTGCCTGGCCGGCGGCGGAGGCTGCGAGAAGGTCCAGAGCTCCGACTACGCGGAGCTCGCGGGCGTCCCGGTCGCGCTGCTCGGCCTGCTCGGGTACCTCGCGATCCTCGGCAGCACGCTGTTCCTGCCCGACGAGACCGGGCGCCTGGCGTCGGCGTTCGTGGCGCTCGTCGGCTTCGGCTTCTCGATGTACCTGACGTGGGCGGAGCTGTTCCGCATCCACGCGATCTGCCAGTGGTGCGTGGCGAGCGCGGTGATCATGACCGTGCTGACGATCCTCACGCTGGTGCGGCTGCTCTACGCGGAGCCGCGCGCGAGCGCGAGCCCGGACAGCGCGACCGCGCAGAGCGCGACCGACGCCCCGGCCGCGATCTCCAAGCGGTAGGACACGAGCAGGCCGGCCGCGCCGGCGAGCGCGGCCAGGGCGGCGGCCGTCGCCAGCGCGGCTCCGAGACGCGTCGTGAGGTTCAGCGCCGCGCTCGCGGGCGCCAGGATCAGCGCGATCAGCAGCAGGTTCCCGAGGCCCTGGACGGCGGCAACCGTGGTGACCGCGAGCACGACGAGCAGGCCGAGGTCGGCGCGCGCCGCGTTGACGCGCAGCGCGTGCGCGGAGCCGCGATCGAAAGCAGTCACCGCGAGGCTGCGGTAGGCGACCGCCAGCGCGATCAGGACCGCGGCCGCGAGCGCGGCGGCGGCGATCACGTTGCCGGTGGTGACGCCGAGCAGGTCGCCGAACAGCAGCTCGTTCAGGCGCGGCGGCGTCTGCGGCGAGAGTGCGAGCATCCCGCCGAGGCCGAACAGCCCGGAGACCACGACCGCGACGCCGACATCTCCCCCGCCCCGGCGCGCGACCAGCGCGATGCCGGCCGCGGCGGCGAGCACGCCCCCGGCGGCGCCGAGGATCAGCGGCGCGCCGACCAGCGCGGCGACGACGAGGCCGGGCAGCATCGCGTGCGAGAGCGACTCGGCCGCGTACGCGCGCCGCAGCAGCAGGATCCAGACGCCGAGCGGCCCGCAGGCGACGCCGAGCACGAGCGCCTCCAGCAGCGCGCGCTGCATGATGCCGGTCGAGAACGGGTCGGTGAGCCAGCTCATGGCTCAGTGCTCGTGCTCGTGGTGCGAGACGGTCACCGCCCGCTCGGCGCCGTCGAGCACCACCAGCTCGGCCCCGTAGGTCTCGCGCAGGCAGTTCGTGGTCAGCACCGTGGCGGGAGGCCCGAACGCGACCTGGCGGTGGTGCAGGCACAGCACGAGCGGCCAGGCGCGCGCCTGCGCGACGTCATGGGTGGCGACGAGCAGCGCGCGGCCCTCGGCGCGCAACTCGCCAAAGACGGCCTCGATCCGGGCGGCGCTCGCGTGATCGACGCCCGAGAGCGGCTCGTCGAGCAGCAGCACCCGCGAGTCCTGCACGAGGGCACGGGCGATCAGCACGCGCTGGCGCTGGCCGCCGGAGAGCGTCCCGAAGCGCTGGTGCGCCCGCTCCCGGAGGCCGACGCGCCCCAGCGCGTCCATGGCCCGGCGGCGGTCGTCGCGAGACACCCGCCGGTACCACGGCGTGCGCCCGTACGCGCCCATCAGCGCCACGTCGGCCGCGGAGACCGGGAAGTCCAGCCGGGCGCGCTCGGTCTGCGGCACGTACGCCGGGCGGTCGGCGACGTGCACCTCGCCGCTGCGATACGGAAGCTCGCCGAGCAGCGCTCGGAACAGCGTCGTCTTGCCGCCGCCGTTGGGGCCGAGCACGCCGGCGATCTCGCCCGCGCCGACCGCGAAGTCGACGCCGCCGAGCACGTCCTGCGCGCGCGCGTAGCCCCCGCGCAGGTCGCGTGTGCTGACGAGCGCGCTCATGGCGTCGCCACCGCCTGCCGCCGGGTCGCGAACGCCGCCGCCGCGTACACGAGCGCGCCGAGCACCGCGAGCGCGGGGCCCGGGCCGACGTTGACGACGTCGGCCAGCCAGACCGCGGCGACGCCCTCGACCGCGGCCAGCGCCATCGTCGCCCGCTGCTGCGCGCGCAGCGGCGGCGCGAACAGGCGCACGGTCGCGGCCGGGACGGTGAGCACGACGGTGACCAGCAGCGCGCCGACCGCGTCGAGCGAGACGACGACGGCGATCGCGACCGCCACGAGCAGGAGCCGGTCGGCCAGCGCGGTGCGCACGCCCGCGCGAGCGGAGTCGGCGTCGAACCCGCTGGCCAGCCACGCGCGGCCGGCGGCCGCATCGAGCGCGAGCACGAGCACGGCGGCCGCCGCGGTCAGCCACAGGTCCGAGGGCGTGAGCGCGATCAGGCTGCCGAACAGCAGGCGGTCGACCCCGGCGCCGGAGTGGTAGACGTCGCTGGCGAGCACGACGCCGATCGCCAGCGCGGCGACCAGCAGGAGCCCGGTGGCGGCGTCGAGGTCGATCCGCCGCGTGCGCTCTAGGCGCTCGAGCGCGCCGCCGAAGCCGAGCGCGCAGGCCAGTGCGGTCAGCTGGACGGGCAGCCCCCACGGCCCGGCGACCACGAGCCCCGGGAACGTCGCGGTTCCGATCGCGTGCGTGTAGAACGGCAGCCGCCGCAGGACGATCCACGTCCCGAGGACGCCCGCGAGCACGGCCAGCAGGAGCACCTCGATCAGGCCGCGCTGGATGTAGGGGACCGCGAGGTCAGGCATGCCGCCCCCGCGCGGCGCCGCCCGCCGCTCGCTCACGCACGGACGTCGCACCTCACTGCGCCGCTCGTGAACCCGTCGGCCAGCGCCCGCGTGTTCGCGGCGATCGAGCCCAGATACGTCGCGCCGCTGGATCCCTCCGGCCCGAGCGAGTCCGCCCACAGCGCCGCGCCGACGCGAGCGCCGGTCTGGCGCGCGATCGCCTGCTCGACCTTCGGGTTCACCGAGGACTCGGCGAAGATCGTGCGCACCCCGGTTCGCTCGATCGTCGCGATCAGCTTCGCCACGTCGCCCGCCGACGGCTGCCCCGCGGTGGTGAGCGCCGGGATGACCGCGCCGGCGACGGTGATGCCGTAGCGGCGCGCGTAGTAGCCGAACGCGTCGTGGCTGGTCACCAGCAGCCGCTGATTGGCCGGCACGCGATCCAGGCAGGCGCGCACGCTTGCGTCGAGCCTGCGCAGCCGCGCGAGGTAGCGCTCCGCGCCTGTGCGGTACTCGTCCGCGCCGCCGGGGTCCCCGCGCACGAGCGCGTCGCGGATCGCCGCGACCGCCTTCTCGGCGCGCACCGGATCCTGCCACCAGTGCGGGTCCTCGCCCTCGAGCCCGGCGGCCTTGCCGGCGTCGACCACGTCCCCGGAATCCACGCCCGCCGCCGAGAGCGCGTCGTCGAGCCACGCGTCCACCTCGCCGCCGGAGCGCAGCACGAGGTCCGCCTCGGTCAGTGCCTTCACGTCGCCGGGCCGCACCTCGTACTCGTGCGGGTCGGTGTTGGGCGCGAGGATCTGCGTGACCGTCGCACGGTTGCGCGCGACGTTGCGGGCGAAGTCGGCGAGCTGCGTGGTGGTCGCCACGACGCGGTACGAGCCGGCCCCGGAGCCCGGCGCCGCCCGGTCGCTACCGCAGGCCGCGAGGGCGAGCGCGAGCAGCGCGAGCAAGAGCAGGCGTGACACTCCGCGAAGCATACTGAAAGTCATTCTCGTTCTCATTACGCGCGGTACCATTTGCGGCATGGAGTGGAGCGAGCACGCCCGCCGCGAGCTGGCCGTCGCCGGTCACAGGACCGGCGGAGCCCGCGACGCGGTCGTCGAGCTGCTCTCCTCGCAGGACTGCTGCCTCAGCGCCCAGGACATCTACGACCGCCTGCGCGCGGGCGACCGCGCGGTCGGCCTGGCCAGCGTCTACCGCGCGCTCGACGTTCTCACCCAGCTCGGGCTGACGCGGCGCGTCGACGTCGGCGGCACCGCCGCCTACGAGCCCGCCGCGCCCGGCGGCGAGCACCACCATCACGCGATCTGCGATCGCTGCGGAACGCTGGCCGCGTTCGAGGACGAGGAGCTGGAGACGCTGATCGACGGCGTCGCCAAGCGGCTCGGGTACGAGATCGCCGGGCACGACGTCGTGCTGCACGGCTCGTGCCCGCAGTGTTCGCGCAAGAACTGATTCAGCGGCTCACACCGGCCCGTTTCCGCCCATCCTGTGTTCCGGACCCTGATGGCAGGCCCGAACCTCACGCGCCGCGACGCGCTCCGCCTCGGCGCGGGAGCCGTCGCCGTGAGCGCGCTGCGCGTCTCGCCCGCCTCCGCGGCGACGTTCTCGCTCACCCTGCCGGACGGCGGCGCCCACGCCTCGTCGGCATGGCGCGCGACACCGGTGCTCAAGGCGCCGCGCCGCTTCGACCTGGTGGGCCTCACGTGGGCCGGCGGCAAGGTCGACGCCCAGGCCCGCGCGCGGGCGAGGGGCGGGCGCTGGACCGCGTGGTTCGCGCTGCCGGCGCTCGGTGCGCACGCGCCGGACGGCGAGCGGGCGCCGTTGGGCACGGACCCGGCGTTCACCGGCTCGGCGGACGAGCTGCAGTTCCGGCTGCGGGGCAGCGCCCGCGGCCTGACCGCGCGCCTCGTGCGCGCGCTGGGGGGCGCGACGTCCGCGCGAGGGGCACGCGCGGCTCACGCGGCCCCCGCCGCCCGCTTCGCCCAGGTCGCGCCGCCCGCGATCGTCTCGCGCGCCGAGTGGGGCGCCGACGCCGTCCCGCCGCGCTCGGCGCCCGGCTACGGCGTCGTCGAGGCGGCGTTCGTGCACCACACGGTCGGCACGAACGACTACGCGCCCTCCGACAGCGCCGGCATCGTGCTCGGCATCGCGCGCTATCACCGCGACACCAACGGCTGGAACGACATCGGCTACAACTTCCTCGTCGACAAGTACGGCCAGGTCTTCGAGGGCCGCGCGGGCGGGATCGAGGCGGCCGTGATCGGGGCCCAGGCCCAGGGCTACAACGCCCAGTCGACCGGGATCGCGTGCCTGGGCACGTTCTCCACCGTCGCCCAAAGCGAGGCGGGGATCGAGGCGCTCGCGCGCCTGATCGGCTGGAAGCTCTCGCTGCACGGCGTGCCGGTCCAGGGCCAGGTCACGCTCACGTCCGCGGGCGGCCCCAGCAACCGCTACCCGTCCGGCACGCCGGTCACCGTCAACCGCGTCTGCGGGCACCGCGACGGCGACAACACGTCCTGCCCCGGCGACGTCCTGTACGGCCAGCTGGCCGACCTGCGCGACCGCGCCGCGCGCCACGCCGGGCCGGTGTCCGGCATCGTGGTGCGCGCCGCCTCGCGCCAGCACGGCACGACGCCGGTGAACCTCGACGGCGTCCTGCACTTCGCCGACGGCTCCTCTCCCGCCGGCGCGTCCCTGAGCGTCGAGTACACGACGGCGGGCTCCGCGTGGACCCAGGTCGCCACCACCACCTGCGGTCCCGACGGCACCTGGGTGACCAGCGCCGTCCTGCCGTCCAGCGGCAAGGTCCGCGCCGTCTTCGCCGGCGACTCCGGGCGCCCACGCGTGGAGTCCGGCGCGATCACCGTCGAGGTCGTCCCGAAGATGAACCTCGCGGTCGACAAGCGCCGCGCCCGGGCCGGCACCGCGTTCGCGGTCTCCGGCTCGATGTCGCCGGCCCAGCCGCGCGTGGTCTGCCTGCTCGAGCGCCAGGTCCGCGGGCGCTGGCAGACCGTCCAGCGCAAGCGGATCGCGGTGCGCAACGGCGCCTACGCGACCAAGGTCAAGCCGAAGGCGCCCGGGCTCTACCGCGTCTCGATCGTCGCGGTTGGAGTCACTCGGAGGCGCACAGTGCGCGCTACTCGCGCCTGAGCCACCCCGCGAGCTTGTCCGCGGCGTCGGCGGCCTTGTCGCCGGCCTTGCTGATGCCCTCGCCGAACTCGCGGAAGATGCCGCGGAAGCGCTCCGCATAGAACTCCGCCGCCGCGCCGCCCTCTTCGCGCGGGTCGACGCGGTCGCCGCGCTTGCGGTACTCGCCGTTCATGATCCGGTCGTACTCGCCGGAGCGCACCCACTTCTGGATCTCGTGCACGCGCCGGACCGGGTACTGGTGCGTCTGCAGCAGCTCGGCGCGGAAGCGGCCGAACTTGTCCCAGCCCGGCTCGAGGTCGACGTACTCGGCGGCCTGCGCGACGAACGCGTCCAGCGACAGCTTGCGCGACGCGGTGCCGCCCGCGAGCACCATCAGCGTCTGGCACGTCGTCATCGGGCTGCGGTTGACGAGCGTCGCGGCGCGGTCGCACGACAGCTCCGCCGCGCGATACCACTCGAGCAGCGCGAGCTTGACGGCGAGCAGCGGGATGCCGGCGAAGAACGGCAGCATCATCAGCGGGCGCGTCCCGACGATGATCAGGATCGCCAGCGCCGTCGAGTACACGAGGTGGTCGGACAGGATGTGGCCGGCCTCGTGGCCGAGCACGGTCCGCAGCTCGAGCTCGTCCATCGTCGCCACCGTCGAGGAGTTCAGCATCACCATCGGCCGCTCGGACCCGATCGCGCTGGCGTTGATGAACGGTCCCTGGCCGACGTAGAGGTCGGGCACGCCCTGGATGTCCAGCCGCGCCAGCGCCGCCCGGTGTGCCGCCCACACCTCCGGCAGCTGCGCGTCCGACAGCCGAACCGAGTTGCCCATCAGCTCCTGCCGGATCTGGCGCTCCCACCCGTACTCGATCAGCTTGCGCACGACCATGTCGAGCATCGGGATCGACTTCAGCGCCGCGGTCGCGGCGCGGTCGGCGGGATGCTCGTAGGACTTCGGCGAGATCTCGATCAGGCGCTGGTCATCGGGCAGCGTGGCGGCGGACATGAGCTTGAAGGTAGTGGGTCAGACGCGATCCCTAACCCGAATGACCAGGCGCAGCCCGCTCCACACCTCGTCGATGGCCGCGACCTTGTTGTCGACGAGCGCGTTCGCGAGCGCGAGTTCGCGCACGACGTCCTCGGTCAGGTCGGTCGGCACCTTGGAGGCCCGCTTCGGCCACGCGATCCAGAGCCCGGCGTTCTGCACCATCGCGGCGCGCAGCACCGGCATCCGGCGCTCGAGGTTCGCCCGCTCGACGTGGAAGCTGACGATCACGTCAGCCTCCCCGCGCGCCGTCCGCACCAGCTTCACACCGTCCGGTAACTCGCCCAGCGCGAATCCCTCCGGCGCGCCCAGCAGCAGCACGCGGTGGCCGGACTTGATGCCCAGCTTCTTCGGCAGCGGCGTCCCGGAATACCCGGCCGAGGACATGGCGCGCAGCCTACGCGTCTGCTATTCAACCGACGCCCTGATGTCCGCGGTAGCCACCGAGGAGCACGTCGGCGCACCTCCCGCCGCGATGGAGGAGGCCGGCCCGCGCGCGATCGCGGGCTCGACGTTGGCCGCCGTCGCGGCCGTGCTGGCTTGGTATCTGATCCAGCTCGCGGCCTACGTCGGCGAGGCGCCGGACCTCGACGCGATGATCTCGCTGCGCGAGTCGCTGGTCGCCCACCGCGACGGCCTGCACGGGCTGATCGCCGACCGCGTCGGCACCGGCGTGCACCCGCCGCTGCTCGACCTGCTGTCCTCGTCGGCGTTCTCGCTCTTCGGCGAGGACCCGCGCTCACAGCAGTTGCTGGGGATCGGCCTGTTCGCGCTGCTGGCCGGCGGCGTCGAGCGGCTGCTGACGCCGTACCTGCCGGCCGGCCAGCGCGTGGCGGCCGCGTTCGCGGTCGTGATCTGCCCGTCGCTGGCGATCACGCTGTTCCTCGTCTCGCGCGAGGCGCTGGTGCTGGTCATCCTCGCCGCAGGGCTCGCCTACACGCTGCTCGGGCCGGGCGTGCGGCGGCCGGTCGCGCTCGGGCTGATCCTCGCGCTGCTGCCGCTCGCGAAGGAGACCGCGCCGGTGCTCGTCCTGCCGTTCGCCGTCTACGCCGCGCTCACCGCCGGGGACACGGGCTGGCGGGCGAAGCTGCGCCGCGGCGCGCTCGTCGTCGCGCCGTCGGTCGCCGCGATCGCCGGATGGCGGATCATCCTCGCGCTCGCCGGCGGCAACAGCTGGCACACGTGGATCGTCTCCAAGCACGCCGACGACGGCCCCTACGTCGTCGCAGCGCGTGCGGTCCTCGGGCTCGAGGGCAGCGTGTATTGGCACCAGAACCTCGCCAACGCGTTCATCGTCAACTACCTCTGGGTCCCGGCCCTGCTGGCCGTCGCGGCGATCGTGCTGGCGCTCCGCAACCCCGCGGCAGCGGCGATTGTGCCGTCAGGGAATCCCTCGGACCCCCGGAGGGCCCGGTGCCGGCGCGCGATCGCGCTGCTCGCCGGGCTGGGCCTCATCTACGCGTGGACGACGCTGACGTTTCCCACCTTCACCGAGCCGCGCTACGCGACGCCGCTGACGCTGGTGACGCTCCTGATCGCGCTCGTCGGGCTGCCGCTGTGGCCGGCGCGGGCGCGCCCGCTGGTGATCGGCGTGCTGATCGTCGTCTTCGCGGCCGGCTCGTGGTCGCCGACCGACCCGGTGTCACGCAGGCTCTACGGGATCGCGAGCGTCGGCGGCGAGCAGATCTACGACACCGGCGAGCGGCAGCGCGGCCCCGACCGGATGGTCGTCAACTACGCGATCCTGCGCGCCAGCCATCGCATGAACGCCCGCCTGCGGCGCATCTTCGCGTCCGGCGCGACGCTCGTCACCGGCGACTGCAACGCGATGAAGTTCGGCGAGAAGCTGTTCTCGGTCGGCTTCCAGGCAAGCGCCTTCGACCGCGGGATCCCCGGCGCCCGCCCGCTGCGCTGCGTGCCGGTCGACCAGCTCCCCTCCGGCGCCGCCGACGGGCCGGACCGGATCGCGCTGGTGCGCACGCCCGAGGAGGACGCGCAGAACCAGCCGCCGGCGGTGACCGGCCGGGCCGTCGTCGTCATCCACTGAAAACCCCGCGGGTCGCTGCGCTGACATCCGGTGCGACGGGGCAGCCCCGTTCGCCCGTATGACTAGCCGAAAGATGCAGCACGCCCGTGGACGTTCGGGTTGAATGACCACGTGGGAAGTCCTTCAGGGTCGCAGTCAGGGGTGGCCGAAGAGCTCGACGTGCGGGCGGCGTTCCAGCCGATCTTCGACCTGCGCGAGGGCGCGGTGATCGGCTACGAGGCGTTCGCGCGCCCGCGCGACGGCTCCTCGCCGGCGCAGCTGTTCGCGGCCGCGCGCGAGCAGGGACGGCTCGCCGAGGTCGACCGCGCCTGCCGGGCGGCAGCGCTGCGCGACGCCGCGGCGGCCGGGCTGGGGGCGCCGTTCGCGCTGTTCCTGAACGCCGACGCGGGCGCCCTGGAGCGCGAGGTGCCCGAGCTTCCGCCCAACCACGCCACGCTGGTGATGGAGATCACCGAGCGCGCGCTGACCGAGCGCCCGGATGCGGTCCTGCGCTCGCTGACCGCGCTGCGCACGCACGGCTGGGGAGTGTCGCTCGACGACATCGGCGCGGACTCGCGCTCGCTGGCGCTGATGCCGCTGCTCTATCCCGACGTGATCAAGCTCGACATGCGGCTGCTGAGCCGGCGCGAGCCCAGCGACATCGCGCGCGTGGTGACGGCGGTCGGGTTCGAGGCCGAGCGCCGGCATGCGACCGTCCTCGCCGAGGGGATCGACTCCGAGGCGCAGCTTGCGACCGCGCGGGCGGCCGGCGCCACGCTCGGCCAGGGCTTCATGCTCGGCGAGCCCGGTCCGCTCCCAGATCCGCTTCCCGAGCCGGGTCGCCCGCTGCGGCTCGCCGGCACCGGCGGGGCGCCGGACGGGCCGCTCCCCTACCAGCGCGTGACGAACTGGAAGCGGCCGACGCGCGGCGCGTCCGAGCTGGCCGAGCGCACGGCGGCGCTGCTCTCGAGCCAGGCCGCCGCGCTCGGCGACACCGGCATGCTGCTCGCCGCGCCTCCCGCCGGCAACGGGCGCGCCGCGCGCGTGCGCTACGCGGCGCTGCAGAGCGAGATCGGCTTCCTCGGCGTGCTCGACGACGGCGTGCTCGACGGGACGTGGACCGAGGTCGCGCTCGGGCCAGGCTACGGCGCGTGCTTCGTGGCGCGGCGCGACGGCGACGACTGGCTGTTCGCGACCTCCTACGACCGCGAGCTGGTCGTGGAGTGCGCGCTGCTGCTCATGGCGCGGCTGCCGGGCGCTCCAGTACGGAGCTGATCACGCGCGAGACCTGCGCGCCCTGCCAGGCCAGCGGCGAGTGGCCCGGCTCCTCGGTGACGAGCGTCGCGCCCGGGATTTCCTGCGCGTAGCGCTCGGCGATCGCGTACAGGTGCTCGGGGTCGGCCTCGTCGCGGCTGGCGACGACGGTGGTGGGAGCGTCGATCGCCTGCAGGTCCTGCCAGCGCTCGAACGGGCGCGAGCGCGGAACCTGCTGCAGCGCGTCGGCGAGGGCGACGGGATGGTCGTGGGCCGAGAGGCGCTGGTGCAGCACGCGATCGATCGTCTGGCGCCACTTCTCGGGAATCGCCGAGACGTCGTAGGCGGCCACGAAGCCCTCGACGCCGCCGTTGCGCAACCCGTCGGCGAGCCGGTCCCAGCGGTCGAACCGACCGGCCTGATCTTCGTCGGGGTCGAACGCGGGCGTGATCAGCGCCAGGCCGGCGACGCGCTCGGGGTGCGTCCGCGCGAACCGGGCGAGCGTGTGGGCGCCCATCGAGGCGCCGGCCATCACCGCGCGCTCGATGCCGCGGTCGTCGAGGACGGTGAGCAGGTCATCGGCGAGTTGCTCGTACGTGTACGGGCCGCCGCCGTCGGAGCTGCCGTGCGCGCGCGCGTCGTAGGCCACGACGCGGTGGCCGGAGCGCTGCAGCGCGGTCGAGCCCATGACCACATAGCGGCGCGTCGCGGTGAGACCGTGCAGGAGGACCACGGGCGTCCCCTCGCGGGAATCCTCGCCCGCAAGTGCGATCGGACCGGCGTCTGCTCGGAACTCGGCCATGCCGGGAAACCAGGGTAGTTATCCTCGGGAACGTGCCAGTCGATACTTCCGAAGCCACCTTCCAGCGCGACGTCATCGAGCGGTCCTATGAAGTGCCGGTAGTCGTCGACTTCTGGGCCGAGTGGTGCGGTCCGTGCCGCATGCTCGGGCCGGTGATCGAAAAGGCGGTCGAGGCACGTTCGGGCGACGTCGAGCTCGTGAAGCTCGACACCGACGCCAACCAGCGGCTCGCCGCCGAGTACCAGATCCAGTCGATCCCGGCGGTCAAGGCCTTCAAGGACGGCCGCGTGGTCGACGAGTTCATCGGCGCGCTGCCTCCGGCGGCGGTGGAGCGCTGGCTCGACGGGCTGGCGCCGTCCGAGGCCGAGCGGCTCGTGGAGGCGGGCGGCGAGGCCGACCTGCGGCGGGCGCTGGAGCTCGAGCCCGGCCGCGCCGACGCGGCGGTCGCGCTGGCGAAGCTGCTCGCGGACCGCGGCGAGCGCGAGGAGGCACTGGGCGTGCTCGCCAACGTGGCCGGCTCGTTCGCGGCCGAGGGGCTGGCGGCGCGGCTGCGGCTGGAGGCCGACGAGCCGCTGCGCGACGCGTTCGCGGCGCTGGATGCCGGCGAGACCGAGCGCGGGCTGGATCTGCTGATCGAGGCGATCGCGGCCGCCGACCCCGACAAGCGCGAGGACCTGCGCCGGGCGATCGTCGGCGTGCTGGACGAGCTGGGCGTCGAGCACCCGCTCGCGCGCGACTCGCGGCGCCGGCTCGCGTCGGCCTTGTATTAGCTTCCGAATCAGCGGTCAGATCTCGAGCGCGAGCTGCCCGACGGGCGCCACCGGCGCCGGCGGGCGGTCGGGCTCCACGTCGTCGAAGCCCGCCAGCCGCACGCCGAGCAGCCGTACCGGCTGCGGCGGCGCGTATGCGCGCAGCAGCTCGATCGCAGTCTCGGTGACGAGCGCCGTGTCGTTCGTGGACTCCCCCACCGTGCGCGCGCGCGTCACCGTCGTCCAGTCCGCCAGGCGCACCTTGATCGCGATCGTGCGCCCGCGCCGGCTCTTCTTCTGAAGGCCCTCGCACAGCTCGCGCGACATCGTCCGCAGCCGCGCCTCGAGCTCGTCGAGCGACGCGATGTCGGCGTCGAACGTGACCTCGGTCGAGACCGACTTGGCGGCGCCGCTCTCGGTCTCCACCGGCGAGTCGTCGTGGAAGGCGGCGCGCGCCTTCAGGTAGCGCGCCGTGCGGTCGCCGAAGCGCGCGGCGAGCTGCGCCTCGTCGGCCTCCTGCAGCTGGGCCACGGTCGCGTACCCGAGCCCGGCGAGCCGCTCCGCGGTCTTGGGCCCGATGCCGGGCAGCCGCCGCGTCGGCGCCGGGGCGAAGCGCACGCACGCCTCCTCGCGGCCCATGGCCACGAAGCCGGCGGGCTTGCCGAGGTCCGAGCAGCACTTGGCGACCAGGCGGTTCGGCCCGACGCCGACCGAGATCTGAACCCCCGTCCGCGTCTTGACCTCCGCGAGCAGCTCGCGCAGCACGCGCAACGGCTTGGCGATGCCGGTCAGCTCCGCGAACGCCTCGTCCACGCTCATCTGCTGCACGCGCTCCAGCCGCTCGCGCACGAGCGCCCACACCTCGCGCGACTTCTCGCGGTAGGCCGCGTGGTCGGGCGGGATCACGATCGCGTGCGGGCACAGCCGGCGCGCCTGCGAGGCGGGCATCGCGGACCCCACGCCGAACTCGCGCGCCTCGTAGGACGCGGTCGTCACGACGGAGCGGGGCCCGGAGCCCGCCACGATCACCGGCTTGCCCTGCAGCTCGGGGCGCCGCAGGAGCTCGACCGTCGCGTAGAACGCGTCGCAGTCGAGGTGCGCGATCACCCGCTTCACGGGTTGAGCGTAAGCACCGCCCCGGACCGAACGCCCGTTCGCGCGGGGTCGCCTAGTTGGCGACCTGGATGGGTCCGTGGCCGCCGAAGTGCAGCTTCCGGGCGGTCGCGGCGGTCAGGTCGAACTCACGCCCGCCGACGTACGGCCCGCGGTCGATCACCGGCACGCGCACGACGCGGCCGCCGTGGCGCAGCGTGACCTTGGTGCCGCAGGGCAGCGACTTGTGCGCGACGCCGAGCCGGCCCGTGGACAGCGTGCCGCCGCAGCCGAGCCGGTTTCCGTACAGCCCGGGGCCGTACCACGACGCGTACGACGTCCGGTAGGAGTTCAACCGCCCCAGCGTGCGCGTCAGCCCGTCACTGAGCCGGACGCGAGCGGGGGCGCTCAGCGTGCGCCGGATGCGATGGCGCAGCACGTAGCGGCCGGAGCCGTCGGTGCGATCGCGGTCGAGCGTGATCCAGCGCGCGTGGCGCTTGATCTGCAAAGCGGCGGTGATCGGGCCGGACGCGCGAACGCGACCGCTGACGGTCACGCGGCTTCCGGCCAGCACGTTCAATCGCTTCGCGCTCACGTCCACTTTCGTGGCATGAGCAGGCGTCTGGGCGGCGGCCGACGCGGCCGTCGCGGTTGTGGCCGTGAGGCACAGCGCGCCGGCAAGGGACGCACGGCGCAGCGTGGATCGCGGCATCGATCCTCCTGTCGTGCAATCGGTCACCTCTGCCTGCAGTAACGGCGACCCCGGCACGCGTCCTCCCGGCGCGGCTCATACCTCTGGAGTCCCCCCGCCCGCGGTCACCTCTTGCGTCCGCGGCTCGGCTTGACCGAACTTTCGAGCGAACGAGGCTAGCAGCCCGATTGTCCGCGTACGGACGTGCCGATCGGCACGAGCGCCGCTCAGGCGGCCGTGGCGACCTCGTCGCGAAGCCGCGCCAGCCCCAGCCGGATGCGGCTTTTCGCCGTGCCGAGAGGGATCTGCTCGCGGCGCGCGATCTGGTCCGCGGTCAGCCCGCCCCAGTAGGCCAGCACGAGCGCTTCGCGCTGCGCCTCGGGCAGCTTCTGGAGCGCGCTGCGCACCGCCGTGGACTCGGACTCGCGCTCCGCCAGCATGCGCGGATCCTCGCCCTCGCCGGGCACCAGCACGATCCGCGCCCGCTCGGCCGTGCGCCCGCGCACCTGGCCCTCGCGCCACAGGTCCAGGGCGCGCGAACGCGCCATCAGGCGTAGATACGCGCCGAGCTCGCCGCGCCGGGGATCGTAGGCGCCCGGACGGCGCCACAGGCGCAGGAACACGTCCTGCACGACGTCCTGGGCGATCTGGACGTCGCCGAGGACGCGGAACGCGGTCGCGTAGACGGCGCGGTGATGGCGGTCGTACGCGGCGCGGAAGCCCTCCGCGTCGCGAAGACTGACCTCTCCGCAGACCGTCACGGCAACGTTATACACGATGTTGAAGGTTCACGAACGTCGCCGGAGCGGAACAATGCGCAGCGATGCCGAATCCGGACCGGTTGAGCGGCCTGGACGCCTCGTTCCTCGCGTTCGAGCGCCAGGGCGCGCACATGCACGTCGGCTCGGTGCTCGTGTTCGAGGGTCCGCCGCCGGCCTACGAGGAGCTGCTCGCGCACGTCGAGGGCCGGCTGCACCTCGTCCCGCGCTACCGCCAGCGGCTCGCGTACCCGCCGTTCGGCGCGGGACGGCCGCGCTGGGTCGACGACGCCCACTTCAACCCGCGCTACCACGTGCGCCACTCGGCGCTGCCGGAGCCGCGCGGCGACGACGAGCTGCGCCGCCTGGCCGGGCGGCTGTTCTCGCAGCAGATCGACCGCGCGAAGCCGCTCTGGGAGCTGTGGCTGGTGGAGGGCGTCGGCGACGGCTTCGCGATCATCGCCAAGACCCACCACGCGCTCGTCGACGGCATCTCCGGCGTCGACATCGCGACCGTGCTGTTCGACCTCCAGCGCGACCCGCCGCCGCCCGGCGAGGCGCCGCCGAGGTGGACGCCGCGGCCGGAGCCGAGCCGCGCCGCGCTGTTCGCCGACGCGCTGACGGAGCGCGCCGAGACGCCGGCGACCCTCGTGCGGGCGCTGCGCGAGGCGCTGGCGCACCCCACGCACGCCGGATCGGAGGCGGGGCGCGCGCTCTCCGGCCTGGCGGCGATGGCGGCCGCCGGCATGGCCGGCGCGCCGTCGAGCCCGCTGAACGTGCGGATCGGCCCGCACCGGCGCTTCGCGTGGGCGGAGGTCGAGCTCGCCCGCCTGAAGGCGGTCAAGGACGCGCTCGGCGGCACGGTCAACGACGTCGTGCTGACGATCGTGGCGGGCGCGCTACGGGCGCATCTGTTCCGGCGCGGGCGCGACCCGGAGCGGGTCGAGCTCAAGGCGATGGTGCCGATCTCGGTGCGCGCCGATGCCGAGCGGGGTGCGCTCGGCAATCAGGTCGCGGCGATGTACGCGCCGCTGCCGGTCGGCGTGGCCGACCCGGTCGAGCGCTTCCGTTTCGTCCACTCGGCGATGGCCGGGCTGAAGGAGTCCGGGCAGGCGGTCGGGGCGCAGGCGATCACCGCGCTCGCCGGCGTGGCGGCGCCGACGGTGCTCGACCAGGCCGGCCGGCTGCAGACGCGCCAGCGCTTCTTCAACCTGACCGTGACCAACGTGCCGGGACCGCAGTTCCCGCTGTTCATCCTCGGCCGCCGGCTGGAGGCGTTCTATCCGCAGGTGCCGCTGGTGGCGAACACGGCGCTCGGAATCGCGGTGATGTCCTACGACGGGAACGTGTTCTTCGGGCTGCTCGGCGACTACGACGCGATGGCCGACCTCGACGCGTTCGCGGCCGACCTGTCGGCGGCCATCGACGAGCTGGCGCCTGCCACGATCCCTGTGTGAGGCGACAGTGGCCCAGGGGGCCACGTCGCTGTGACGTTGGCCCAGGGGGCCAAGTCACGGGCACTAGGCTCTCGGCGTGCGCCGAAGCAAGCAGGCCGTCTACGCGCTGGCGATCTCCGGGCTGGCGGCCGCTGCGTGCCTGGTGCTGATCACGATCCTCGCGAACCGGGATTCGAGCGGGGTGACCAAGGCGTCGGGCCCGGGGACGCTGGAGCCCGACCGCGGGAGCGCGCACGTGGACGGGCCGCGCACGCCCGCCTCTCCCCCTGACGACCCGCCGACGTCCGGCCCACACCGTCCCGAGGCGGTCACGCGCGACCAGGTCCCGCTCTCCGACGATCAGCTGCTCGAGGCGCTGCACCTCGGCAACGTCGTGTTCGCGTACGACGGCTCGGCGGCGGAGCTGAAGAAGATCCAGGACGACGTCTCCGGCCCGTTCGACCCCGAGCTGGCAGCCGCCGGCCAGGCGGTGATCCTCGATCGGCGACCGGGCGTCAAGGGCACGATCGCGCTCGCCTGGCGGCGCGAGCTGCGCAGCTCCGATCCCGCGCAGCTGCGCGACTTCGCCGATGCCTGGCTCGGCCAGGGGTAGCCTGATCGGCATGCCCGAGCGTCTCCCCCCGCTGCGCCTCGCACTCGCCCAGCTCAACCCGCGCGTGGGCGACCTCGAGGGCAACGCCGCCAAGATCGCCGAGTACGTCGAGCGTGCCCGCGACGAGGGCGCCGAGCTGGTCGTGTTCCCGGAGCTGGTGCTGACCGGCTACCCCCCGGAGGACCTGCTGCTCAAGGAGCACTTCCTGCGCGCCACGCAGGAGGCGCTGGCGCGGGTGGCAGCCGACGTCGAGGGGATCGTCGCGGTCGTCGGCTACGCCGAGCGGACCGAGGACGTGTTCGACTCGATCGCCGTGCTCGCCGACGGCGCGGTGCGCGCGAACTACCGCAAGATGCGGCTCTGGAACTACGGCGTGGCCGACGAGGAGCGCTATTTCCAGGCCGGTCCCGGCCCGGCGGTGATCGAGCTCGGCGACGCGCGCATCGGGCTGACGATCTGCGAGGACATGTGGGTGCCGGGCACGCCGGCGTCCGAGGAGGCGGAGGCGGGCGCGACGCTGATCCTCAACCCCTCGGGGTCGCCGTACCATCACGGCAAGGGGCTCCAGCGCGAGCGCATGCTCGTCCAGCGGGCGCGCGACAACCTCGCCGCGGTCGCGTTCGCGAACCTGGTCGGAGGGCAGGACGAGCTCGTCTTCGACGGCCACTCGCTGCTGATCGACCACGAGGGCTGCGTGCTCGCGCGGGCGCCGCAGTTCGAGGAGGCGCTGGTGGTCGCCAGCATCGACCCGCAGGCGGCGATGACCGCGCGGCTGCGCGACACGCGGCTGCGCCCGCCGGCCCAGAAGGTGCTGCCGGAGATCCGCCACGCCGGGCGCTTCGAGCGGCCCGAGCACCCGCCGGTCGAGCGCGTCGGCGGGCAGGTCGCCGAGCTGCTGGGGCCCGAGGCCGAGGTCTACGCGGCGCTGCGGGTCGCCGTGCGCGACTACGTCGGCAAGAACGGCTTCCGGCACGTCGTCATCGGCCTCTCGGGCGGGATCGACTCCACGCTGGTGGCGCTCGTGGCTGCGGACGCGCTCGGGCCCGAGCGCGTCACGTGCGTGGTGATGCCGTCGCAGTGGTCCTCGGAGGGCACGCAGTCCGACGCGCGGCAGCTCGCGCGCAACCTCGGGGTCGAGACGTTCGACCTGCCGATCGCGCCGGCGATGGAGGTCTACGAGCAGATGCTCGCCGACCGCTTCGAGGGCCGTGAGCCCGACATCACCGAGGAGAACCTGCAGGCGCGGATCCGCGGCAACCTGCTGATGGCCCTGTCGAACAAGTTCGGCTGGCTCGTGCTCACGACCGGCAACAAGTCCGAGGTCTCGGTCGGCTACTCGACGCTGTACGGCGACACCGCGGGCGGCTTCGCGGTGATCAAGGACGTGCCGAAGACGCTCGTCTACCGGCTGGTGGACTGGCGCAACCGCGACGGCGTGGTGCCGGAGTCGATCATCTCGCGGCCGCCGAGCGCGGAGCTGCGGGCCGACCAGAAGGACTCCGACTCGCTGCCCGACTACCCGACGCTGGACGCCATTCTCGAGGCCTACGTCGAGGAGGACGCCGACCGCGAGACGCTCGTCCTCGCCGGCTTCTCGGAGGACGCGATCGACAAGGTGATCGCGCTCGTGGACCGGGCGGAGTACAAGCGCCGCCAGCAGCCGCCGGGCGTGAAGATCACGCCGCGCGCGTTCGGGCGCGACCGGCGGATGCCGATCACGAACGCGTACCGGCTGCCGACGCAGTCGCGAGCGTGACCCGCACGAGGGCGCACAGGCGGCCCTCGTCGTCGGTGATGTCGACCTCCCAGACCGCGGTCGTGCGCCCGTTGTGACGGCGGCGGGCGGTCGCGTTGACGTGGCCGCCGGTGATCGGGCGCAGGAAGCTCGTGTGGCTTGAGATGGCGCGGGTGTGCGGGTCGGTCACGAGCTGGTCGGCGAGCGTCGCGAAGACGCCGCCGTGGACGAGCCCGAGCGGCTGCTTGAGCGCGTCGGCGACCTCGACGCGAGCCAGGAGCGCGTCGTCGGAGCGGGAGAGGACCTGCAGCTTGAGCATCGGCGGTCCACTAGCCTAGGTGCGGTCATGCCGCCGCGCGCCGTCAACGCGTTCGAGCGCCTTGCCCCCGACCAGCGGGCCGCCGTCGAGCTGGTCCTGCGCGGGCGCAGCTACGCCGAGCTCGCCTCGCTGCTGGGGATCTCCGAGGAGACCGTCCGCAAGCGGGCGCACGGCGGGCTCGAGGCGCTGGCGCCGGACCTGCCGGCGCCGGAGCGGGCGGGCGCGGTCGCCGACTGGCTGCTCGGGCAGGGCTCCGAGCCGAGCGGGCTCGGCGCGCCCGCGCGCCGCTGGGCGGAGACGGTCGCGGCGCCGCTGCGTGATGTGGACGGCGCGAACGTGCCCGCGCTGCCGTGGGTCTCGGCGCCGGCTGCCGAGACGCCGCCCGCTCCCGCTCCCGCTCCGGCCTCGCCTGCCTCGGGATCGCCGGCGCATGCCGCCGCGCCCGCGGCTCCGCCGCCCCCCGAAGGGCCGTCGCCTCCTGCGCCTGCGCCCGCGTCCCCCGGCCGCTCTTCGCGCCTCGGCGGCGCGATCCTGATCGCCGCCGCCGTGATCGTCATCGGCGGCGTCCTCGCGTTCGTGCTCACGCGCGGCAGCGACGACAACCCGGCCGCCGACACCGCGCCGACCGCGGCCGCCACCGGCACGCCGCAGGCCCAGGCCGGCGACGTCGTGCTGCGCGGCCCGGCCGGGTCGAAGGCGATCGGCCTCATGCGCCTCTTCCGCGCCAACGACGACACCGTGCGCTTCGCGCTGGCCGCCCAGGACGTCGACCCCAACAAGGGCAAGGCGACGTACTCGATCTGGTTCCGGAAGAAGGACGGCAAGGCGATCCGGCTCGGCGTGGCCCAGAACCCGGTCGGCTCCGACCGCACGCTCACCACCGCCGGCCCGCGCAACCAGGACGTCGACAAGTTCCCGGAGTGGTTCGCGAGCTACGACACCGTGGTCGTCTCGCTCGACTCCTCCCCCACGGCTAAGGAGCCCGGGACCGTGATCCTCTCGGGCGAACTGCCGCGCTCGTCCGGCTGACATCCTTTTCGGCTTGCTGATCGCAGGGCCGAATCTGACCGTGGATCGCACGTCCACGCTGCCCGAGCTTCGCCCCGGCGAGGTGCTGCGCCTGGCCGACGTCGTCGTCACGCCCGGCGGCAAGGGACTCAACGTCGCCCGCGCCGCCCGGGCGCTCGGCGTGCCCGCCGCGCTCGTCGCCTTCCTGCCCGGGCACATGGGCCGCGCGGCCGCCGCACTGATCGCCGAGGAGTGCGTCACCCTTGAAGGTGTGCCGACCTCAGGCGAGCTCCGGTCGACCTCGGTGATCCTCGAGCCGAGCGGCCGCGCCACGGTCCTCAACGAGCCGGGGCCGCCGGTGAGCGACGAGGACTGGGTCGCGCTCGAAGCGCGAGTCGACGACGCGCTCGCCGACCACCGCGTGCTCGTGTGCTCGGGCTCGCTCCCGCCCGGCGCGCCCGCCGACGGCTACGCGCGACTGACCGCTCGCGCGCGTGACGCCGGCGTGCAGGCCGTCGTGGACGCCGCCGGCCTCGTGCTGGAGGCGGCGCTGAGGGCGCGTCCCGACGCCGTCGTGCCGAACCTCGCGGAGGCCGAGGGCGTCCTGTTCGGCCGCGCTGACGAGGCCGTCGAGGCGTCGCCGGACGCGCGCGAGCGCGCTCTGGCCGCCGCGCAGGCGCTCGTGCATCGCGGGGCGCGAGCGGCGGTCGTGACCGCGGCGGCGGCGGGCGCAGCGGTCGCCTGGGACGGCGAGCCGGTCTGGCTGCCGGCGCCGCGCGTGAGCGTCCGCAACCCGATCGGGGCCGGCGACGTCCTCACGAGCGGGCTCGCGGCGGCGCTGGAGCGGGGCGCGTCCGTGCTCGACGCGGCGCGCCAGGGCGTCGCCGCGGCGGCGGCCAGCGTGGAGGCGCCGACGGCCGGCGATCTCGACGTGCGGCGCATGCAGGAGCTGCTGGGGAGCGTGGCGGCCGCATGACCCGTCCCCGCCCGACCATGCGCCACGTCGCCGAGCGCGCCGGCGTGAGCCTGAAGACCGTCTCGCGCGTCATCAACGACGAGCCGAACGTGGCGACGACCACCGCCGAGCGCGTCAACGCGGCGATCGCCGAGCTTGGCTTCCGCCGCAACGACCTCGCGCGCTCGCTGCGCCACGGTCGCTCGTCGGCGACGCTCGGGCTCGTGATCGAGGATGTCGCAAACCCGTTCTACAGCGCGATCTCGCTGGCGGTCGAGACCGTCGCCCGCTCGCGCGGGTTCATGGTCATCGCCGGCTCCTGCGGCGAGGACCCCGAGCGCGAGCGCGAGCTGGTGCTCGCGCTCCTGCGCCGGCGTGTCGACGCGCTGGTGCTGGTGCCGGCCGCCGCCAGCCACGACTGGCTCGCCGACGAGGAGACGCCGGTCGTCTTCCTCGACCGCCCGCCGGTGGGGGTGTCGGCCGACGCGGTCCTGATCGACAACGCGGGCGGCGCGCGGGCTGCCGTCGAGCACCTGCTCTCCTACGGTCACACGCGGATCGCGTGCGTGGCCGACCCCGAGGAGCTGTTCACCGCCGCCGGGCGCGTCGCCGGCTATCGCGCCGCGCTCGCCGGCGCGGGGATCGAGCCGGACCCGCGGCTCGTGCGCACCGACGTGCGCGATCCCGAGCACTCGCAGGAGATCGTGGCCGAGCTGCTCGCGCTGCCGAAGAAGCTCCGCCCGACCGCGCTGTTCACCGGCAACAACCGCCACACGGTCGGCGCGCTGCGGGCCCTGCGCGGGTACAAGCGACAGCTGGCGCTCGTCGGGTTCGACGACTTCGAGCTGGCCGACCTGCTGGCCACGCCGACGACCGTGGTCCGCCACGACTCGCACCGGATGGGCGTCGAGGCGGCGAAGCTCGCGTTCGCCCGGCTGGACGGCGACGACGCCGAGCCGCGCCGAATCGTGCTGCCGACCGAGCTGGTCCCGCGCGGGTCGGGCGAGGTTCCGCCTCCGTGATCGCGCTCGGACTCGACGTCGGCACGACGTCGGTCAAGGCTGCGGTGTTCGACGAGCAGCTTCGCGAGCTTGCGCACGGGCGCGCGCCGACGCCGTGGGTGGGCACCGAGCTCGACCCGTACGCGCTGCTCGACGCCGCGCTGCAGGCCGCCGCCGCGGCCCTCCCGCGCGGGGCGGTCGCTGCCATCGGCGTCGCGGGGATGGCGGAGACCGGCGTGCTCGTCGGCGAGGACTCGCGCCCGGTCGTGCCGTCGATCGCCTGGCACGACCCGCGCGGCGCCGAGGAGGCGAAGCGGATCGCGGCGGAGCTGCCGGACTTCTCGGAGCGCACCGGGCTGCCGGCGACCACGCTGTGCACGCTCGCGAAGTACGCGTGGATGCGCGCGAACTGGCCGGATGCCTCGCGCGGCACCCGCTGGATCAACGTCGCCGAGTGGATCGTGCAGGGGCTCGGCGGCTCCCGCGAGGCCGAATCGTCGCTGGCATCGCGCACGGGCTTTTACGACCTGTACACCGGCGGGCCGTGGGAGCCGGCGCTGCGGTGGGCCGGCGCGCCGGAGGGCCTGGCCCCGCCACACGTCCCGGCGGGCACGCCGCTGGGCCGCGTCGACGCCGGCGCTCCCGGCTCCTGCGCCGCAGCTGCGCGTCGCGACACGCTCGCCCGGCTCGACGGCGCGGTCCTCGCGGTCGGCGGCCACGACCACCTCGCGGCGGCGGTCGGCGCGAGCGCGGCCGGCGAGGGCGACGTGCTCGACTCCTGCGGCACCGCCGAGGCGATCCTGCGCGCGACCCCGCCGCTGCCCCCCGAGGTCGTCCGCCGCGCCGTCGCCGAGGGCTTCACCGTCGGCTGGCACGCGATCCCCGGGCGCTTCGTGCTCCAGGGCGCCGTGTGGGCGGGCGAGGCGCTGCAGGCGGTCTGCGACCTGGTCGGCGTGCCGCCTGAGGCGCGCGACGAGCTTGAAGCGGCCGCGCTCGAAGCCGAACCGGGCACGCTCGCCCTCCACGGCCTCGACGACGACACGCTCACGATCACCGGCCTCACCGGCGGCGCGTCGCCGGGCGCCCTCTACCGCGCCGCGCTCGAGCGCATCGGCGCCGACGGCGCGTCCGTTCTCGCCCGCATGGAGACGCTCGCCGGCCCCGCGCGCCGCCTCGTCGTCACCGGCGGCTGGTCCGAGGGCCTCGCCGCCCAGGCCGTCAAGCGCGCGCACCTGGGCGCCTTCGAGCACGACCGCGAGATCTTCGCGGGCGCCCGCGGCGCCGCCATCGCCGCCCACCGCGCCCTCGCCAATCTAAAGAGGTCAGATACCTTTAGATAAAGGTATCTGACCGGTTTAGGTTGGTGGGAGGACCTTTTCGGGGTTCATGATCCCGGCCGGGTCGCAGTGGGCCTTGAGCGTGCGCAGGAGGTCGACGCCGAAGCCGCCGATCTCCCCCGGCAGCCACGGCGCGTGCTCGTGGCCGATCGCGTGGTGATGGGTCAGCGTGCCGCCGGCAGAGGCGATCGCGTCGAGCGCGCGGGACTTGAGGGCGCGCCACTGCGCGGCCGGGTCGGGTTCCTGCGCGGCGAGGAGCGTGAAGTACAGCGAGGCGCCGGTCGGGTACAGGTGCGAGACGTGGCAGCCGACGTGGGCGCCCGCGAGCACGCGGCGGACGCTGTCGTAGAGGTGCGCGAGGTTCGACCACGACGTGGCGGTCTCGAGCGTCTCGACGAGCACGCCGCGGTCGAGCAGGTCGTCGCGCAGGTAGGGGCCGGCGAAGCGGGACTTCACCCACGCGCGGCCCGGCGCGCCGCCGAGCGGCCGGCCGCCCCAGCGCAGCAGCCGCGAAGCGACCGCGCGGCGGCGGCCGGTGCGGTGCTCCCAGCCGAGCACGAGCAGGCAGCGGCCCCCGAGCAACGCACGGCCGACCCGCCCGGTGCCCGCCAGCGCGAGGCCGAGCCGCGTCTCCTCCTCGTCGGACAGCCGCGCGATGTCGGGCGCCAGCCCTTCGCGCTCCAGCCGGCGCAGCGCGTCCGCGCCCTCGGCGAACGACGGGAATGCCCAGCCCTCGTGGTGCACCGAATCCGGCAGCGGGTGCACGCGCAGCGCGACGCGGGTGATGACCCCGAGCGTCCCTTCGGAGCCGACCGCCAGCTCGCGCAGGTCGGGCCCCGCGGCGGTCGCCGCGATGTCGAGCGTGTGCAGGCGCCCGGACGGCGTGACAAGATCGAGGCCGAGCACGTTGGCGTCGATCCGCCCGTGCCCCGTCGATGCTTGGCCGGCGGAGCGCGTCGCGACGCACCCGCCGACGCTCGCCCACTCGTACGACTGCGGCACGTGCCCGTGCGTCAGCCCCGCTCCGCGCAGCACGCGGTCGGCCTCAGGCAGGCGGATGCCGGGCTCGAACACCGCGGTCAGCGAGGCGGCGTCGACGCCGAGCACGCGATCCAGGCGGCCGAGATCGAGTGAGACGAGCGCGTCATAGGCGCCGCGCAGCCCCGCCAGGCCGCCGACGACCGACGTTCCGCCGCCGAACGGGACGACGGCGATGCCCTCCTCGGCGCAGATCCGCAGCACCGCCTCCACGTCGCCGGGGATGACGACCGCGTCCGGCGCCGAGGCGCAGTCGCCGGCGCGCTGGGCCAGCAGGTCGAGATAGGACTTGCCGCGGCAGCGGAGCACGCGGGCGAGGCGGTCGTCGCGCACCTCGGCTACGACCATTAGCCGCTCGCGGGCGCGCGGTGTGAGCGCGCTCGGCGGGAGCGCCACGTCCTCGAGCGCGACCGGCCGCGAGACGACGCCGCCGGGGACGCCGAGCTCGTCGCGCAGGAGCGCCTCGGCGTGCCCGGGCAGCGAAGGCCCCGCCCCGAGCTCGCCCCAGCCGGAGAAGATCTGCTCGCGCCGCCGGAAGGCGGGCGCGGGATCGTCGCGGGCGGTCACTCGCCGTCGTAGGACACGAGCGCGTGGACCTGGTGAGGCGCGAGCTTGTCGCGGCCTCCGAGGAAGGAGAGCTCGACGAGGAACGCGCAGCCGGCGATCACCGCCCCGGCGTGCTCGGCCAGCTCGGCCAGCGCCCGCGCCGTGCCGCCCGTGGCCAGCAGGTCGTCGTGCAGCAGCACGCGCGCGCCGTCGGCCAGCGCGTCCGCATGCATCTCCAGCGCGTCGACGCCGTACTCGAGCACGTACTCCGCCGTGACCGTGTCCCACGGCAGCTTGCCGGGCTTGCGCGCCGGCACGAACCCGGCGTCGAGCTCGCGCGCGAGCGCGCCGCCGAGAATGAAGCCGCGCGCCTCCGCCGCGACCACGAGGTCGACCTCCAGCGGCCTGGCCCAGGCGGCCAGCGAGGCGACCGCGAGCTCCAGCGCGGGCGCGTCCAACAGCAGCGGCGTGATGTCCCGGAACACGATCCCGGGCTTCGGGAAGTCCGGGATGTCGCGGATGTAGCCCCGCAGGTCCGTCATTTTGCGATGCGGCGCAGATCGCGCACCAGCAGCAGGTGCTTGAGATGCGACGCGACCGCGGCGAGGTTCTCGAGCGCCTCGACGGCCTCCTTGCGCCGCTCCGGGTTCCGCGACCGCAGCGACGGAGCGAGGATCTGCTGCAGCAGCGCCGCCTCGCGCTCGGCGCTCGTACGGAACACGCGCAGGTTGCGCCCCGCGACGCCGTAGCGCGCGAGCTCGGTGACCGCGCGCACGATCTCGCGCTGGGTTTCGTCGTAGTAGCGCGTCCCGGCCCGCGGCTCGCCGGCGACGATCCCGTAGTCCTCGAGCTCGGCGATCAGCCGCGGCTCGGCACCGGTCTCCTCGACCACGTCCTCCAGCGAATACAGCGCACCCTTGTTCTGCAGCGAGAACGTCAGCCGCCGCAGCGCCGCGCCCGGGCGCCCGTCCGGAGTGGCGGGCGCCTCGCCGGCCACCGCGTCGGCGGAGGCGACCTGCGCCTCCTCGAACGTCCGCCCCGCCGCCAGCTCCTGGCGGATGACGCGCAACGGCAGGAACTCGTCGCGCTGCAGACGCAGGATCGTCCGCAGCCGCGAGACGTCCGTCTGTGCGTACAGGCGATACCCGCCCGGCGTGCGCCGCGGCGAGAGCAGCTTCTGGTCCTCCAGGTACCGGATCTTCGAGATCGAGATGTCCGGGAACTCCTGCGAGAGCTGCTTGCAGACGGCGCCGATCGTCAGCGACTTCGCCTGGCGCGGCGGCTCCTCCGGTCCGGCGGGTGGGGCACCTTCGCCGGTGGCGGCGTCGTCGGACACGGCCGCCTCAGCGCGCCAGGTAGGTGAGCTTGTACTTGCCGACCTGCAACTCGTCGCCGTCCTCGAGCTTGTGCGAGTCGATCCGGCGGCGGTTCACGTATGTCCCGTTCAAGGAGCCCGAGTCGTCGAGATGCCACGCGCCGCTGCGTCGCACCAGCACCGCGTGGTCGCGAGAGACGGTCACATCATCCAGGAAGATCTCGGCGTCGGGCGAGCGCCCGATCGTCATCCGCTCGCCTTCGAGCGGGAACGACTGCCCGACCCGGCCGCCGCCGGCGCGGATCACCAGCGCGCCCGACGCGGCCGCGACGTCGCCGACGTCGACCGGGCGCAGCTCGCCGGTCTGCTCGTCGATCACGTACGTCGCGGTCGTCACGTCGTCGCGCGCGTCCTCACGCGTGCCGACGTACGCGCCGCAGCGCTGGCAGTAGTTCGCGCCCTCCGTGACGACGAACCCGCACTCGGGGCAATGAAGCGCCAACGGCGTCCCCCGTCGCGCTAGATGTCGTCGCCGCCGCCCGTGGCGCGACCGGCGAGGATGTCGGTCAGGCGCTGGACGTCGGCTCCGGAGATTACTTCCTCGCCGCCCTCGTGCTTCTTGCGCAGCCGGTTCACGAGCTCGGCGCGAAGGATGTCGATCTTGCCGTGGAGGATCCGCCGGCGATAGGACACCTCCTGCTCTTCGTCAGTGAGCTGCTGGATGAGGTCCTTGAGCTCCTGGTCGGAGAGCGAACCCAGATCGGGGAAGGTGTCCATGGAAAAAGGCGTCCTCTCCTCAAGGTGCGACGAGACGGAAGCGCAAGCATAGCGGTCATCAAGCTCAGGTCGAGCCTTGCTCTCGTGCCTGCCGTAGCCCGTCGCGCACGTAGACCGCGCTCGCAGCGAGCGCGAGCGCCAGCCCGACGTAGAGCAAGATCAGCCCAAGCCAGTGCACCCCGCACATGGCGAAGAACAGCGAGCCGAACACGGGCCAGACGCCCCAGCGCCCGAGCCAGTTGATCTTGAGATCCACGCCACGGCTCAGTGCGACCCGCGCGAGCACGATCATGAACAGCTCGCGGGCGGCCAGCAGCGCCAGCGCCCAGCGCGGCAGCAGATCGAACTTCCAGCACACGATCACGCCCGACAGGACCAGCAGGCGATCGACCACCGGGTCCAGCAGCGCGCCCATGCGCGAGTACTGGCCGGTGACCCGCGCCGCGATGCCGTCCAGGTAGTCGCTCCAGCCGATGACCGCGAACAGGACGGCGCCCAGCGCGTCGGTCCCCGTCTCCGACGAGAGCTCGACGGCGAGGAACACCGGGATCAGCGCGAGCCGGACGTAGCCGATGAAGTTCGGGACCGTCCACGGCCGCAGCGGCGCCCCGGCGACGGTCTCCGGCGGCGGCGGGCCGGAGCGATCGAGACCGGAGAGACGCCGGAAGGTCAGCTGACGCTTCGCCACATCTCCAACGCGGCGTCCGCCGCTCCCTCGAGCGGCAGCGAGCGCGTCTCGCGCCCTCGCCGCACCTGGACCTCGATCTCGCCCGCGCCGATCGTCCGGCGCCCGATCGTCAGCCGCAGCGGCACGCCGAGCAGCTCGGCGTCGGCGAACTTCTCCCCCGGCCCGGCGTCGCGATCGTCATAGATGACGTCGAACCCCGCCTCGCGCAGCTCCTCATACAGGCGCTCGGCCAGCGCATGCTCCTCCGTGCCCGGCTTGCCGAGCCCGACCAGGTGCACGTCGAACGGCGCGATCGACTTCGGCCACGAGATCCCCTGCTCGTCGCCGAACTGCTCGACCGCCGCGGCGGCGATGCGGGCCGGCCCGATGCCGTAGGAGCCCATCCAGATCGGGCGCGAGACGCCGTTCTCGTCCAGGTAGGTGGCCCCGAGCGGCTCGGAGTAGCGCGTCCCGAGCTTGAAGATGTTGCCGATCTCGATCGCGGGCTCGATCCGGATCGCGTGGCCGCCGACGGTGTCGCCCGCCTCGACGCGCCGCACGTCGGCGCGCTTGAACGGGAAGTCGCGGCCCGGCTCAACTCCGCGCAGGTGGTGGCCGTCGCGGTTGGCACCGGTCACGTAGGCGCCCGGGGCGACGGCGTCGTCGAGCAGGATCGGCACGTCGGCGCCGACCGGGCCGATGTAGCCCGCTGGGCCGACCCGCTCGGCGAACTCCTCCTCGCGCGCGGGCCGGAAATCGGCGCCGAGCGCGTTGCGGAGCTTGATGTCGTTGACACGGTGGTCGCCGCGCACCATCACCAGCGTCAGACCCCTGTCGTCCACGATGACCGGATACGCCTTCAGCAGCGTCCCGGATGCCACCCCGAGCTTGGACGTGACGTCGGCGACGGTCGTCAGCCCCGGCGTGGAGACCTCCTCCGGCGCGGCCACGCCCTCAGGCAGCTCGACGGGCGCGGGCTCGGCCGCCGCGATCTCGACGTTGGCCGCGTAGCCCGGCGCCAGCGCCACGTCGTTCTCGCCCGCCGCGCACGGCGCCATGTACTCGTGCGCGCCGGTGCCGCCCATCATCCCGACGTCGGACTCGACCCGGTACCACTCCAGGCCGACACGATCGAAGATGCGGTCGTAGGCCTGACGGTGCTTGTCGTAGCCGACCTCGAGACCCTCGGCGTCGCGGTCGAACGTGTACGAGTCCTTCATGATGAACTCGCGCGTCCGCAGCACCCCGGCGCGCGGCCGCGGCTCGTCACGCTCCTTGATCTGGAAGTGGTAGAGGATCAGCGGCAGGTCGCGGTAGGAGCGCACGACCTGGGCGACGTGGGTCGTGACGATCTCCTCGTGCGTCATCGCCAGCACCATGTCCGCGCCGCGCCGGTCCTTGAGCCGGAACAGCTCGTCCCCGATCGCGTAATAGCGCCCGCTGCGCTGCCACAGCTCGGCCGGGTTGAGCACCGGCATCAGCATCTCCTGGCCGCCGATCGCGTCGATCTCCTCGCGCACGATCTGCACCACGCGCTGGTGCGCGCGCCAGCCGGCCGGCAGCCAGCTCCACAGTCCCGCACCGACCTGGCGCACCAGCCCGGCGCGGACCATCAGCTTGTGCGAGAGCGCCTCGGCGTCGGCGGGGGCCTGTTTCTCGGTGGGGAGGAGGTACTGGCTCAGACGCGTCATGTGAGGCGCGAAGCCTAGTGGGACGAAGGAAAAGTCCGCCGGGTGATAGAACGCTGCGCCGAGGGGTTCGAACACTGCAAGACCTTGGAGGCTTCAATGCCATACACAGTCCCGGACCTGCCGTACGCATACGACGCGCTAGAGCCCCACATCGACGCGCAGACGATGCAGATCCATCACGACAAGCACCATCAGGCCTACGTGGACAAGGTCAATGCCGCGCTCGACGGCACCGAGTGGGACGGCAAGCCGATCGAGGAAGTGCTCAAGAGCCTCGACGCGCTGCCCGCCGACAAGCAGAAGGCGGTCCGCAACAACGGCGGCGGCCACTACAACCACAGCCTGTTCTGGGAGTGGCTGTCGCCCGACGGCGGCGGCGAGCCCGACGGTGCGCTCGGCGAGGCCATCAACTCGGCGTTCGGCTCCTTCGCCGACTTCCAGGCCAAGTTCAAGGACGCCGGCGTCAACCAGTTCGGCTCCGGCTGGGCGTGGCTGGTGCACGACGGCTCGGGCCTGGCGGTCACCAGCACGCCGAACCAGGACAACCCGGTGTCGGCCGGCCAGACGCCGCTGCTGGGCGCCGACGTGTGGGAGCACGCCTACTACCTGAAGTACCAGAACCGCCGCCCGGACTACCTCGACGCGTTCTGGAACGTCGTCAACTGGTCCAAGGTGGCCGAGCTGTACGCCGCCGTTTCGTAAGCCGCCGCAACTTGAGTCCGGTCGCGGCGTTGGAATGCTCTCGATGATGGAGACAAGCCTTCGCCGCGCCGGGCGAGCCCTGGCCATGGCCGCGGCCGGCGTCCTGCTGATCGCTGCGCCCGCGCGCGCCTCGTCGGACCAGCTCTCAGTGATCGAGGACGAGCACCAGATGCTCGAGCTCGGCCCCGGAGCGCAGGACGCCGCGCTCGACGACGCCGTCAAGCTCGGTGCCGACGTCGTGCGCGCGAACGTGATCTGGTCGCGCTACGCGCCGTCGCCGGACTCCAAGAAGAAGCCGAAGCGCTTCGACGCCAAGAACCCGGCCTCGTATCCGGCCCTCGCGCCCGTCGACCGCTTCGTCAGCGGCGCGCAGGCGCGCGGCCTGCAGGTGCTGCTGACCGTCACCGGGCCGATCCCGGCCTGGGCGTCGCGCTGCCGCGGCTCGGTCAGGTCGCGCCACACGTGCAAGCCCGACCCGGTGCTGTTCGGCCAGTTCGTGCGCGCCGTCGGCAAGCGCTATCCGAGCGTGAAGATGTGGTCGATCTGGAACGAGCCGAACCTGAGGCCGTGGCTGACGCCGCAGTACACCGGCTCGACGCTCGAGGGCGCCGTGATCTACCGCTCGCTGGCCGCCTCGGCGATCGCCGGCCTGCGCGGCACCGGCCACCGCGGCGACCAGATCCTGCTCGGCGAGACGGCGCCGATCGGCAACGCGCCCGGCCCGTCGGCCAACGCGAACCCCGAGCCGTTCCTGCGCGCCGTGTTCTGCCTGCGCTCCAGCGGCAAGCGGCTGACCGGCTCGGCGGCGAGCAAGCTCAAGTGCAACCGCTTCAAGAAGCTCAACGTGACGGGCTTCGCGCACCATCCGTACACGCGCGGCGGCTCGCGCCCGCCCACCTCCAAGACCAACCGCGGCGAGATCACCATCGGCGTCGCCTCACGGCTCACGAAGCTGCTCGACCAGGCGGGCCGCGCCGGGCGCGTGCCGAAGAAGCTGCCGGTGTACTACACCGAGAACGGCTGGCAGACCAACCCGCCGGACCGCATCTTCGGCGTGCTGCCGGACTACCAGGCCGCCTACATGAACCAGTCCGACGAGATCGCGTACAAGAACGCGCGCGTCAAGTCGGTCGCCCAGTACAAGCTGATCGACGACGCAGACCAGGGCTCTTTCCAGTCCGGCGTGCGCGCGATCGACGGCACGCCGAAGCCGTCCTACGTCGCCTATCAGCTCCCGATCTGGGTCTCCAAGAAGGGCGCGGGCGTCGAGGTCTACGGGCAGGTCCGCCCGGCCGCCGACGGCGCCCCGCTGTCGGTCGACGTCCAGCACGCGGCGTCCGCGGGCTCGGGCTTCACGACCGTCCAGACGATGCCGGTGACATCGCCGAAGGGCCAGTTCACGGTCGCTCTGCCCGATCAGGGCGGCGGCGTGTGGCGGCTGCGCTGGAACACCCTGACCTCGCGCCAGGCGGGGGTCGGATCCTGAAGAGGCTGCTGCTCGTCCTCCTGATCGCGCTGCTTCCCGCCGCTCCCGCTCGCGCTGCTGGGCTGGAGATCGGGATGGAGGACGAGCGCCTGCTGCTCGGGCACCCGGACGTCGCGCCCGCCGTCGTGGCGGAGTGGAAGGCGCTGGGCGTCGACGTGGTGCGAATCCACGCGCAGTGGTGGAACATCGCGCCGAGACGCAAGCCGGCCGGCTTCCGCGCCGCCGACCCGTCGGACCCGCGCTACGACTGGGCGACGCTCGACCGGGCGGTCGCGACCACGCGGGCGGCGGGCCTGAGGGTGATGCTGAGCGTCACCGGGCCGGGACCGGTGTGGACGAGCACGGCGCCGCGCCGCGGCAACCCGCGCTGGATGCCGTCGGCGGCCGAGTTCGGCCGCTTCGCGCACGCCGTCGCGACGCGCTACGGCGCGCAGGTCGACCGCTACCTGCTCTGGAACGAGCCGAACTCGCCCGGCTGGCTGCAGCCGCAGAACGAGTGCCGCCACCGCGTCTGCACGCCGGTCGCGCCGCACGTCTACCGGGCGCTGGTGCGAGCGGCGACGCCGCAGATCCACGCCGCCGACCCCCGCAGCGAGGTCCTGCTGGGCGAGCTGGCGCCGACCGGCAAGCCGCCGCTCTCGGCCAACGCCGGCCTCTCCCCGCTGCCGTTCCTGCGCGCGCTCGGCTGCGTGGACGCCAAGTACAAGCCGCTGCGCGGCGGGCGCTGCGCCGGCTTCCGGCCCGCCGCCGCGGACGCCTTCGGCTACCACCCGCACCCGGTCCGCAACGCGCCCGACCAGGCCAACCGGAACCGCGACGACGCCCAGATCGCCGACCTGCCGCGGCTGTTCGCGGTGCTCGACAAGCTGCGCGCGCGGCGCCGCCTGAAGATCTCGGCCAACGTGCACCTGACCGAGTTCGGCTACCAGACCTCGCCGCCCGACCACGCGATCGGCGTGACGCTGGCGCAGCAGACGCGCTACCTGCAGCAGGCCGCCTACATCGCCTGGCGCTCGCCGCGCGTGCGCAGCCTCTCCTTCTACCAGTGGGAGGACGAGCCGGTGATCTCGCGCGGCCCCGGCACCCGCGCCTACACCGGCTGGCAGAGCGGGCTGCGGCTCGTCGACGGCCGGGCGAAGCCGGCGCTCAGCGTCTTCGGAGCGCCGCTGGTGATCGACCGCACGCGCAGCGTGCTGTGGGGCCAGGTGCGGCCCGCGGCGGCCCCGGTGGTGACGCTGCAGGTGCGCCGACTGGGCTCGAGCGAGTTCGTCGACCTCGAGCAGGTGCCGCTCGGCTCCGACGGCGGGTTCCGGCGCCGGGTGACGCTCGCGCCGGGCACCGCGTACCGCTACCGCTGGACGCCGGCCGACCCGGCGCTGCCGCAGCAGTACTCGGGGATCGTGGATCTCGCGCAGCCGGAGCGGACGCAGCTGCGGGCGGCGGCCGCGTTGTGAGCGGCGAGGGGAAGGAGACCTGATGGGAGCGGCGGAGGATCCGCGGGCGTTCTACACCGCGGGATACGCCGTCGCGGATCCGGCCGAGGCGCAGCGGCTCGGGCGCTGGCGCGCGCTCGGCGCGCGCACCAAGGCCGCGCACGCATTCGAGCTCTGCGGCCGTGCCGGGCTCTTCCCCACCACGCTCGTCGAGATCGGCTGCGGCGACGGCGCGCTGCTGGCCGAGCTCTCCCGCCTGGCCGCGGTGGTCGACGGGTTCGAGCTCTCGCCGACGGCGATCGAGCTGGCGCGCGGGCGCCGGATCCCGGGCGCCCGCCGCCTGGAGGCCTACGACGGCACGCGCGTCCCGGCCGGCGATCGCGCGTATGACCTCGCCGTGCTCTCACACGTGCTCGAGCACGTCCCCGATCCCGCGCCGCTGCTGGCCGAGGCCGCGCGCGTGGCAGCCAACGTGCTCGTCGAGGTGCCGCTGGAGGGCAACCGCTCGGCCGCGCGCCCCGCCAAGCGCGCGGAGGCGGAGCGGATCGGCCACCTGCAGGCGTTCGACCGCGCGCAGGTCCAGGCGCTGCTCGCCGGCGCCGGGCTAACGCCCGTAGCCGAGCTCAGCGACCCGCTGCCCTACGCCCATCACGCGTTCTGGAGCTCGCCGGCGCGGGCCGCCGCCAAGTGGGCGGTCCGCGCCGCGCTCTGGCGCGCGGCGCCGCGACGCGCCGAGAAGCTGTTCACGGTCCACTATGCGGTGCTCGCGAGCTAATCTCCCGCGAATGCGCAGGGGGAGTTGGCTCATCGGCGGCGCGCTCGCGCTCGCCGTCGCGGCGCCGGCGCAGGCCGCGCCCGTCGATCTCGGCGTCGGCTCGGATCCCGCGGCGGTGATCGACCCCGCGGGCACGGCGCACATCGTCTACGACTCGGCCGGCGGGCAGACGTACTGCCGCCTGCCGCGCAACGCGAAGGCGTGCGACGTGCTCACGCCGCTGCCGGTCGAGTTCCACGACGGCCGCGTCAAGATCTTCCGCCGCGCCGCCGACGGCGCGCTGCTGATCGTCCAGGCCTCGGGCGCCGACATCGAGGGCGCGGCGCACGGCGTGACCTGGCTGCGCACGTCGGTCGACGGCGGCGCGACGTGGCAGGGCCCGCTGCCGGTCGGCACCGGCCTGTCCCGGCTCGACGACCTCGCGCTCTCCAACGACGGCGCATCGGTGTTCACGGTCAGCGAGGACCTCGACAACCTGTTCTTCCAGGCCGACCCGCTGACCGGCTCCGAGGCGCGGATGATCGACCTCAACGCCAAGCCCGACGGCAGCCGCGCCGGCTCCGCCTACCGCGCCGAGATCGTGCAGACGCCGCAGGGCAGCGTCGTCGCGGCGATCGACACGATCACCGACACGCTGTGGCGCGTCTGGGGCGGCGGCGATCTTTACAACCAGGCCGCGTGGCAGCCGTTCCCGGCGCGCAAGGTCCGCGGCGAGGGCGATCCCGACCTCGCGTCCGGCCCGCGCGGCACGTACCTGATGAACTCGCGCTCGATCGCGTTCCAGCGGCGCGACCTCAACGCCCCGTTCGTGATCCGCTCACTCGACGCCAAGCACGGGCGCTGGCGGGCGCCCAAGCCCCTGGCCGAGGATCGAGCGGTGACCGGCTCCGGCGACCTCGCTCAGGACGCCAAGGGTCGCTTGCATCTCGCCTGGTCCTCGAGCGAGCGGGGGCTCTCGTGCGTCGTCTACGCACGCACCGGCCCGCGCTCCTCCTCGTCGTTCGGGCGGTCGACGACGCTGTTCAAGACACGCTCCCGCGAGCACGCGCCCGAGGGCGTGACGCTGGCCGCGGGCGCCGGTGGCCGCGGCGTGGCGGTCTGGGGCGAGCCGGGACCGGAGGTCAATGCCGGCCATGTGTGGGCGACGGCGTTGAAGCAGCGGGGCGGTCGGTATCACCGGATTCGCGATCCGTATGACAGGCCGGACTGCTAGCGGCGGGCGTGAGAGGAGGGTGCGGCTTGGCGTGAACGTCAACTGCAGCCAGTAAGGACGGGGTGTGGATTGGAAACGATCATCCCCGGGACCGCTCAGGAAACCTAGTGTTTTCTAAGTCGCGCTATGCGCGACTTAGCCGCCACACGTGAAAGTGGTGCGTTGCGCGGATGAGCGATCGCGATCGTTTGCCGTCCCTGGATGATCGTTTCTGGGAACCTGGCTCCCCTTACCTGCCGCCGTTGACGTTCGCCGGGCCCGTGTTCACGAAGCGTTCGAAGCGCGCGAGCGCCTCCGGCATCCCCGCCCGCGCATAGCCGACGCGGAACCCGTTCGCCGGCCAGTCGAACACGCTCGCCGGGAGGATCATCACGCCCTCGCGGTCGGCGACCTTGCGGGCGAGCGCGTCGATGTCGCCGTCGCGCAGCTCGATCAGCCCGGTCGTCCCCGCCCGCGGGCGCACCCAGCTGAACGCCTCATTGCGGGCGATGAAGTCGTCGAGCACCGGCAGGTTGGCCTCGACGATCGCGCGCGAGCGGGCGAGCACGGCCTCGCGCGCCCGCAGCGCGATGATCGCCAGCAGCTCTGACGGCCCGGCGCTGCAGATGGTCAGGTAGTGCTTGAACGCGACCAGCTGCTCGCGCAGCTCGGCGTCACGCGTCGCGAGCCAGCCGATCCGCAGGCCGGCTAGCCCGAACGCCTTCGACATCACGCCCAGGCTCACGCCGCCGAGGTCGGCGGCCGCCGGCAGCCGCTCGTTGGGGTCGTGCTCGAGGAAGCGGTAGACCTCGTCCACGAACACGCGCGGGCCGAGCTCGAACAGCTCCCGCAGCGCGGTCTCCGACGGAAGCGAGCCCGTGGGCTGGTTGGGCGCATTGAGAACGATCAGCGACGTGTTCGGACGCAGCTCGCGCCGGATCGCCTCCACGTCCAGCGTCCAGTCCGGCCGGAGCGGCACCACCGAGACCTCGGCGCCGCGCGAGCGCGCGACCTCATAGAGCGACTGGTAGGTCGGGACCACCACGATCACGTGGTCGCCCGGCTGCACGGCCACGCTCGCGAACGCGAAGATCGGCTCCTGCGCGGCCGCGAAGACGATCACGTCCTCGGCCGTGACGTGCTCGTAGAGCGAGGCGATCGCCTCGCGCAGCAGCGGGTGCCCGCGCACCTCGGTGTAGCCGAGCGTCAACGAGGACCACAGCTCGCGCATCTGCTCATCGGCGAGCGCGAGCAGGTCGTCCAGCCGCCACGGCTCGGCGTCGGAGGACGACAGCAGGTACGGAACGGAGAACTCGTAGCGCTCGAAGTACTGCTCGAGTAGGAACGGAGCTAGAGCCACGAGGTCGGATGATCGGGGTGGGGCGGAAGGGCTGCTCTGCCTCGTTACGCCCTTGTAAAGCGACGCCCGTCGACCGGCGACAGCGCCTCGTCGATGGCGTCGGCGTCCTGGAGGGCCTTCTCGGCCTCCAGGGCCGCGAGGCGCTCGGGCGTCATCGCCGTGGCGTCCTCCTCGGAGGCCAGCCAGGCCGCGGCCTCGGCGGCGGCGGCCTCGTCGCGCGCGACCGTCTTGCCGGCCGCGTAGTACTTGTCGATCTCCACGAACAGCTCGTCGACGAGGTCCTCGGTGCGGACCTTCTTGATCGGCTCGCCCTTGGAGTAGATCATCCCCATGTCCTTGGCGCCGGTGATGCCGAAGTCGGCGTGGCGGGCCTCGCCGATGCCGTTGACGGCGCAGCCGAGGATCGAGACCTCGATCGGGTCCGGGTAGGCCTCCAGCCGGCGCTCGACCTCGGCCACCACCGAGTCCATGTCGAACTGGAGCCGGCCGCACGTCGGGCAGGCGATCAGCACCGGGCCGCGCTCGCGGAGCTTGAGGGCCTTGAGGATCTCCCACGCGACCTTGACCTCCTCCTCCGCATGGAAGGTGGAGAGCGAGATGCGGATCGTGTCGCCGATCCCATCAGCCAGCAGCGTGCCGAGCCCCACGGCCGACTTCAGCGAGCCCGACCACTTCGTCCCCGCCTCGGTGATGCCGAGGTGCAGCGGGTACGGGATCCGGTCGCTGAGCAGGCGGTTCGCGGCGATCGTGTTGGGCACCGAGGTCGACTTGATCGAGACCTTGAAGTCGGTGAACGCGAGCCGCTCCATCAGCTCGACGAACTCGACGGCGGCCTGGACGAGCGCCTCGACCGGGTTGTCGAACTCGAGCTGGTGCAGATGCTTCGGGAGCGAGCCGGAGTTGACGCCGATGCGCATCGGCGTGCCGGCCGCCTTCGCCGCCGCGGCGACCTCGGCGACCTTGTCGGGCCCGCCGATGTTGCCGGGGTTCAGGCGGATGCAGTGCGCGCCCGCGTCAATCGACTTCAGCGCCAGCGTGTGGTTGAAGTGGATGTCGGCGATCACGGGGATCGGCGACTGCTTGACGATCGTCCGCAGCGCCTCCACGTCCTTCTCGCGCGGGACCGCGCAGCGCACGATGTCGGCGCCGGCATCGGCCACGCGCCGGATCTGGTCCAGCGTGGCCTGCAGGTTGGCGGTCTCCGTCTTGGTCATGGTCTGCACCACGACCGGGGCGCCGCCGCCGATCTGGACGCCGCCGACGTTCACCGAGCGCTCTGAAGCCATCGCAACGGAGTCTAGAAGCGCGCGCCGTCATTCAAGGTTATGGACTTGAAGCCGAAACAGTTGGTGGCTAAACTTTCGAGACCAAAACTTTCAGGCGCTAACGGAATTCTCATATGACCTCACCCTCCTCCCGAATCGAGCCGCACGTCTGGCGAATCGCGATCGTGGTGATCCTCGGCGCGATCATGTCGGTGCTCGACACGACGATCGTCAACGTCGCGCTCCAGACGCTCTCGCGCGACCTGCACACGACGCTGGACGGCATCCAGTGGGTCGTCACCGGCTACCTGCTCGCGCTCGCCGCCGTGATCCCCGTCTCCGGCTGGGCCGCCGCCCGCTTCGGCGCCCGCCGCATGTACATCATCTCGATCGTCCTCTTCACGCTCGGCTCGCTGCTCTCCGGCCTCGCATGGTCGGCCGGCACGCTGATCGGCGCACGCGTCCTGCAGGGCCTCGGCGGCGGCATGATCATGCCGATCGGCCAGATGATCCTCGTGCGCGCGGCCGGACCGCGCAACATGGCGCGCGTCATGAGCGCGATCGGCATCCCGATCATCCTCGCCCCGGTCTTCGGGCCGACGCTCGGCGGCCTGCTCGTCGAGCACGTCGGCTGGCAGTGGATCTTCTTCGTCAACCTCCCCATCGGCGTGGCCGCCGTGTTCGCCGCGCTGCGTCTTCTCCCCGCGGAGAAGGGATCACCCGCGACGGCCGGTCGCCTCGACGCCCTGGGCCTGTCGCTCGTGGCGACCGGCCTGGTCGGGGTCACCTACGGCCTCGCCGAGAGCGGCTCCGCCGGCAGCCTGACCGCCCCGCAGGTCCTGATCCCGCTGGTTCTCGGCATCGTGCTCGTCGCCGCGTTCGTGCTCCGCGCGCTGCGGATCCCGAACCCGCTGCTCGACATGCGCCTGTACGCGAACAAGGCGTTCGCGTCGGCGTCGGTGACGATGTTCGCGCTCGGCGCCGCGCTGTTCGGCGCGATGGTGCTGATGCCGCTGTATTTCCAGACGGTGCGCGGCGAGGACGCCGTGGCCACCGGCCTGCTGGTCGCCCCGCAGGGCATCGGCGCGGCGATCGCGATGGGGCTGTCCTCGCGCTACGTCGAGCGCTACGGCGGCGGGCTCACCGCGCTGGTGGGCGGCGTGATCACGCTGATCGCCACCGTGCCGTTCGTGCTGATCGGCGCCGAGACCTCGTATTGGCTCATCTCGGCTGCGATGATCGTGCGAGGCTTTGGTATCGGAATGTCGATGATGCCGGCGATGTCGGCCGCCTACGCCGTGCTGCGCCCTGACCAGATCAACACCGCGACGCCCCAGCTGAACGTGCTTCAGCGCGTCGGCGGCTCGATCGGCACCGCGATTCTCGCGGTCTCGCTCCAGAACGGCATCAGCGCGCTGTCCACGCCGACGCCGGCGGGCGTCGCCGCCGCGTTCGCCGACACCTACTGGTGGGTGATGGCGATCACCGTCGTCGCGCTGCTGCCGACGATCGTCCTGACCGTCGTCGAGCGCCGCGCGAAGGCCGAGCACCAGACGCACTCGGTGCCCGCCGACGCCGTGGTTGAGGCTGCCGCATGACCGTCCTCACCGACCGCGCCGCGCTCGTCGAGGAGCTGCGTACCGCGTTCGGCGAGATGCTCGGGGCCGAGCGCCGCCTGCGCGGCCGCGACCAGCACCGGCGCGCGATGGGCGAGCTCTCGCACCATCACATCCGCGCGCTGTTCAGCCTCGACAAGGACCCTGAGGTCACGGCCGGCTGCCTGGCCAAGACCGCCGAGCTCTCCCCCGCGAGCATGACCGCGATGCTCGATCAGCTCGAGCAGTGGGGCCTGGTGACGCGCCGCCGGAGCGCCGAGGACCGCCGCCAGGTGCTTGTCTCGCTGACCGAGAAGGGCCGCGAGAAGGTCGAGGCCAAGCGCGACGCGTGGATCGCGAAGTTCCTCGAGGCGGTGGGCGAGCACTCCGACGACGAGCTCGCCGCCGCGGTCCGCGTCATGCGGACCGTTGGTGGGTTCCTCGACACGCTGGGCCGCGACTAGCGCCCACGCTCTCGGGTCTGCCGGAAGGCGGCTCGGGGGCGCGCAGGATCGAACGGCGGCCGCCGCAGGCCGACGGTTAGAGCATGCTCGACACCGTCACCGATACCGCCGTCGCGCTCGAGGGCGTGCGCAAGGTCTACGGTCGCGGCGAAAGCGCGGTCGTGGCGCTGGACGGCGTCGACCTCGCGTTCGCCCGCGGCTCCTTCACCGCTGTCATGGGGCCGAGCGGCTCCGGCAAGAGCACGTTCCTGAACGTCGCCGCCGGCCTGGACCGCCCGTCGGCGGGCTCCGTCGGGCTCGGCGGGATCGACCTCGCCGGGCTGAGCGAGAAGCAGCTCACCGTGCTGCGGCGCGAGCGCGTCGGCTTCGTCTTTCAGGCGTTCAACCTGATGCCGGCGCTGACCGTGGCGCAGAACATCTCGTTGCCGCTGCGGCTCGCCGGGCGCCGCCCGGACCGCGCGTGGATGCGCGAGGTCGTCGAGCGCCTCGGCCTGGCGAAGCGGCTGCGCCATCGTCCGGCGCAACTGTCGGGCGGCCAGCAGTAGCGGGTCGCGATCGCGCGGGCGCTCGTCACCCGGCCAGAGGTGCTGTTCGCCGACGAGCCCGAGCGATAGCGGTGATGAGCGCGCAGCGCGAGGCAGCGGCGCGCTGGACACGCACACGAGCGCCGAGATCCTTGCGCTGCTGCGCGAGATCGTCGACGCCGACGGGCAGACCGTGGTGATGGTCACGCACGACCCCGTCGCGGCCGAGTACGCGGATCGCTCCGTGCACTTCGCCGACGGCCGAGTGGTGGAGTGAGCCATGCTGCGCCTGGCAATCCTCGGCATGCGCGGGCGGCTCAGCGCGTTCACCGGAGCGTTCGTTGCGCTGTTCGTCGCCGCAATTCTCGTGATGGCCTGTGGCGTCCTGCTCGAGTCCGGCATCCGCGCGCACCCGCCGGTGGAGCGCTACGCGGCCGCCACCGCGGTGATCGCGGGGCGCCAGACCACCGGCCCCGACCATGACGTCGTCCTGACCGAGCGCGCCCGGTGGATGCGGCGGTGGCCGCGCGGGTCGGCGGGATCGCCGATTACGCCTCGCCGGGCCGCGGCGTTACCGCTCACGGGTGGAGCAGCGCCGCGCTCGCGCCGTACGAGCTGACCCGCGGCCGCGCCCCGGAGCGTCCCGGCGCGACGGTGGCGACGGCGCGCCGGCCACCGCCCGCGTCGTGGCGATCTACGACCGCGAGCTCGCGTTCGGCGACGCCGTCCTCTCCCCCGCGCTCGCCGCCGGCCATCTGACCGACGATCGGCTCGGGATGATCTCGGTCGCCACGCGCCATCCCGCGGCGGTGGCGAAGCGCCTGCGGGCCGATGGCGTGCGTGTCGCAAGCCGCGCGCAGCTCGCGAGCGCGACCGACGAGCAGCGCGAGACGCAACGCTGGCTCAACGGGGTGCTCGTGCTCGTGATCTTCGCGTTCACGTCGATCGCCGTCGTGAACACGTTCACGATGATCGCCCTGCAGCGAGGGCGTGAGCTCGGGCTCCTGCGGCTCGTCGGCGGGACGGCGCGCCAGGTGCTCGCGATGACGCGCTGGGAGGCCGTGATCGCCGTGCTCACCGGCATCGGGGCCGGGATCGCGATCTCGCTCGCGACGCTGATCCCGTTCAGCATCGCGCTGACCGGCTCGGCGATGCCCTACGTCCCGCTCGACCAGTCTGCCGCGATCGCCGGCGTGGCCGGCGTGCTCGGGCTGCTGGCCGCCCAGCTGCCGACGCGACTTGGGCTCAGGCGGCGCCCGATCGAGGCGATCGGGCTTCGCGAGTAGGCAGCGCGAGCGGGCCGAGCACGTCGAGCAGCGCCGCGACGATCTCCGGATCGAGCTGGGACCCGGCCGCCGCGCGCAGCTGCTGCGCCGCCTCGGCGGGCGACAGCGCGGGCGAGTACGGGCGCGCCGAGGTCATCGCCGAGTAGCCGTCGGCGGCCGCCACGATCCGCGCCTCGACCGGGATCTGCGCTCCGGCCAGGCCGTCCGGGTACCCGGTGCCGTCGAAGCGCTCGTGGTGATGACGGACGGTGGGCGCCGCGTCGCGCAGCTGGGCGAAGCGGGCGACGATGTCCGCCCCGGCGGCGGGGTGCGAGCGCATCAGCTCCCACTCGGCGCCGTTCAGCGGGGCGGGCTTGTCGAGGATCGAGTCCGGGACCGCGACCTTGCCGATGTCGTGCAGCCAGCCGCCGAGACGGCAGCGCCAGACCTCGGCCTCCGGCAGCCCGAGCCGCTCGGCGATCAGCGTCGCGTAGAGCGCGACCTCGGCGGCGTGCGCCTCCGGCTCCTCGTCGCGCAGGCCGGCGACATAGGCGAGCGCCCGCGCCATCCCGATGCCCTCGGGCTCGCGCGCCGCGGTCGCCGTCCCGCGGGCGCCGGACGACAGCGCGACCCGGTTGCGTCCGAGCCGCTTGGCCGCGTACAGGCGGCGGTCCGCCGCCTCGGCGAGCACGTCGAGCGAGCCCTGGCCGCGGACCGCGCCGAGCGAGATCGTCTGCTCGATCGCGACCGCCCCGGCGATGAACGGGCGCGCGGCGACGGCCTCGCGCAGGCGCTCGGCGCGCGCCTGCAGCTCGGCGTCCGTGAGGACGCCGGCCAGCAGCACCGCGAACTCCTCCCCGCCCCAGCGGCCGAGGCAGTCGTCGGGGCCGAGCACGCCGCGCAGGCGCGCCGCGAGCTCGACCAGCACGGCGTCGCCGACCGCGTGGCCGTGGCCGTCATTGACCTGCTTGAAATGGTCGGCGTCGAGCAGCACCAGGCCGTGCGGACGCTCCGCCAGGCGCGCCTCGGCCAGCTCGGCGAAGTGCGCGCGGTTGTGGACGCCGGTGAGCGCGTCCACGCGCGCGCTGCGGCGCAGCTCGTCCTCCAGCCGGCGGCGCTCGGTGACGTCGCGGCTGATGCCGTCGTAGAGCAGCGCGCCGTCGGCGTCCCGGCGCGGCACCATGCGCTCGTGGACGATGCGCTCGCGGCCGTCGACGCCGCGCAGCCGGTACTCCATCTCGACCGGCTCGCCGAGCGGCAGGCGCGCGGCCAGCGCACGCCAGCGCGACACGTCGTCGGGGTGCAGCAGCGCCTCCCACGAGCGGTCGTCGCCGGCGACGCGGCCGCCGAGCAGACGCTCGCGATGCGGGCCGCGATAGACGACCTCGTAGCCGTCCCCGTGCACGCGCAGCGTGAACAGGTGGTCGTCCATCGCCTCGATCACGCGCGACATCGCGGCGTGCGCGCCGGCCAGCTCGGCGCGCATGCGACGCCGCTCGGTGACGTCGGAGACGATGCCGCTGATCTCGATCAGGCCGTCGTCGCGCCGGCGCGTGGCGGCGCGGTCGTGGACCCAGCGGGTGACCCCGTCGGCGCCGCGCAGCCGGTACTCGGCCTCGGCCGGCTCGCCGCGGGAGAGCCGCTCGTTGAACGCGTCGTAGGCGGCGCGGTCGTCGGGGTGCAGCGCCGCCTCCCAGTTCTCCATCGCGGCGTCCGGCTCGGCGCCGCCGAGCAGCCGGTCCGCGCCGGGGCCCTGGAAGATCTCCTTGATCGTCCCGTCCTCGAGCACGAGGGCGAGGTAGACGTGCTCTCCGAGGACGTCGAGCAGGCTCGTGAAGCGGTCACGCTGCTCAGCCAGACGCGCCTCCGCGTCCCGGTCCGGAAATAGACGTCTCACACGGCCTCCACTGAGTGATCGACCGGTGAGGAACCCGATTTAGGAGTACATCGCCTCGATCTCGCCCGCGTACTTGTCGGCGATCGGGCGGCGCTTGAGCTTCATCGTCGGCGTCAGCTCGTCGCCGCCCGGGAGCCAGTCGCCTGCGATCACCGTGAAGCGCTTGATCTGCTCGGGCCGCGACAGGCGGGCGTTGGCCGCCGCCACCGCGGCCTCGACGTCGCCGTCGGAGCGCGGGAAGTCGGGCTCGAGCACGAGCAGCGCCGTCACGTAGGGGCGGCGGTCGCCGATCACGCACACGTGCGCGATCAGCGGCGAGGCGCCCTTGATCGCGGCCTCGATGTTCGCGGGCGACATGTTCTTGCCGCCGGCGTCGATGATCATCTCCTTCTTGCGATCGACGATCGTCACATAACCGTCGGCGTCGATCGTCGAGACGTCGCCGGTGTGCAGCCAGCCCTCGGCGTCGAGCGCGTCGGCCGTGCGGTCGGGCAGGTTGCGGTAGCCGGACATCACGACGGCCGAGCGGACGAGCAGCTCGCCGTCGGCCGCGAGCTTGACCTCGACGCCCGGCGAGGGCAGCCCGACGGTCCCGATCTTGATCCTGTCGCCGGGGTTCGAGCAGCCGGCGCCGCAGGTCTCCGACATGCCCCAGATCTCGGCCAGCGGGATGCCGAGCGCGTGGAAGAAGACGAGCACCTCGCGCGGGGTCGGCGCGGCGCCGACGTTGACCAGCGACGCCTGGTCGAGCCCGATCGCGGCGCGCAGCGGCGCGAACAGCCTCGGCTCGGCGGCCTCGCACATGGCCGCGAGGTCGTCCGGAACCGCCTCGCCCGCCTGCTGGAGCTCCACACGCTGCATCCCGGCGCGGATCAGTCCGGCCGCCTGCTCGTCGAGCTTGACCTCGACGCCGGCCTTCAGCTTCTCCCACACGCGCGGGACCGCGAAGAACCACGTCGGCCGCACCGCCGGCAGCCACTCGCCGATCCGGCGCGGGTCCGGGCAGGTGGTGATCGTCATCCCGTAGGTCATCGGGAGGTAGTGGTGCGCGGTGCGCTCGGCCACGTGCGCGCTCGGCAGCCACGAGATGACTCGCGAGCCCGGCCCGAAGCCGACGCGCTCCTCGACGGCGTGCACCGCCGCGATCTGGTTGCGGTGCAGGAGCTGCACGCCCTTCGGCGGCCCGGTGGTCCCGGACGTGTAGATCAGCGTCAGCACGTCGTCGGGCTCGATCGCGCGCCAGTGCGGCTCGCTGTCGAAGCCCGGCTCGGCGTACCCGGCGAGCTCGTCGACGCCGATCACGTGCTGGACGAGGCCGGACACGAGCGGCTTGAAGGCCTCCTCCACGATCGCGACCCGCGGCGCCGCGTCGCGGATCACGTACGCGACCTGCTCGGGCGCCGACGTCAGGTAGATCGAGAACGGCGCGGCGCCGAGCGTCATCACCGCCAGGTCGGCGAGATGGAATTCGGGCCGGTTGGAGATCATCAGCGCGACGGTGTCGCCGCGCGTCACCCCGAGCCGCGCCAGCCCGCCGGCCAGCGCGTCCACACGGTCACGCAGCTCGGCCCAGGTCCAGCGGATCGCGTCGTCGCGCGTGCGCACGGCGACGACGTCGCCGTGCTCGGCCGCAGTGGTCCGGAACGCCTCGGCCATCGTGGCCGCCATGGCGGGAAATTAGCGTACGCCGAACCCGTCGCCGGTGAGTCTTCCGATGTCGTTCGTGAAGCCGATCACGAACAGCCCGATCACGAGCGCGAACCCGATGAAGCCAGCGCGCTCCATCACGCTGAACGGGATCGCCCGGCCGCGCACCTTCTCGGCCACCGCCCAGAAGATGTGGCCGCCGTCGAGCGGCAGGAACGGGAACAGGTTGACGATGCCGAGCGAGAGCGAGATGACCGCCAGCAGGATCAGCGCGTCGGTGGTCGAGTAGCTGAGTGCCTGACGCGTCGCCTCATAGCCGCCGACCACCGATCCGAGCTGCTTGCGCTCCTCGGGCTTGAAGATCTGCGCGATCTTGCTGACCGTCTGGCTCGTCACGCTCCACATGCCGCTCACGGCCGCGCTCGCGGCGCCGCCCGCGCCGACGGGGTGGATCGACGGCTCCTGGCTGAAGCCGATCCGCCACTTCTTCAGCTGCTTGTCGTTGAACGGCGTGGCCTCGACGGTCTTGGTGACGCCGTCGCGGCGGATCGTGAGCGCGACCTTGGTGCCGTGGTGCGCGGCGATCGCCTTGCCGATCGAGTCCATCTGGGCGTTGGCGTCGCCGGTCGGCGCCCGCCCGTCGACGGCCAGGATCTGGTCGCCCGGCTTGAGCACGGCGGCGGCGGGCTTGCCCGGCTCTATGCGGTCGACGCTGGCCGGCGGCCCGAGCTCGCCGCGGCCCAGGAAGACCGCCCAGAGGATCAGGAACGCGAGCACGATGTTGACCGCGGGGCCGGCCGCGATCACGACCACGCGCTTCCAGACCGGCTGGTTGTAGTAGGCGCGCTTGGCGACCTCCGGCGACAGCTCCTCCGCCGGGTTCATGCCGCTGATCTTCACGTAGCCGCCGAGCGGGATCGCCCCGATGCCGTACTCGGTCTCGCCCCTGCGGACCTTGGCGATCAGCGGCGGGAAGAACAGCGCGAAGCGCTCGACGCGCATCCCGACGGCCTTGGCGGCCGTGAAATGGCCGAGCTCGTGCAGGATGATCAGCGCGGCGAAGCCGAGGAACGTGAGGATCCAGGTCATGCGTGCACCGCGATCAGCTCGCCCGCGAGCTGCCGCGCCTCCGAATCGATCACGTACAGGGTCTCGAAGCTGTGCACGCGCTGGGAGCCGAGCTGCTCGAGCACGCCCTCGATCACCGCGGGGATGCCGGGGAACGAGAGCCGGCCGTTGAGGAAGGCGTGCACGGCGATCTCGTTGGCGGCGTTGAGCGCGCACGGTGCGGTGCCGCCGGCCACCGCCGCCTCGCGAGCCAGCCGCAGGCAGGGGAACGCCTCGGTGTCGGGCGCCTCGAACTCCAGCTTGCCGAGCGCGACGAGGTCGAGCGGCGCGATCGGCAGGTCGGCGCGCTCCGGGTGGTGCAGCGCGTAGCCGATCGCCACCCGCATGTCGGGATAGCCCAGGTGCGCCTTCGTCGAGCCGTCGCACAGCTGCACGAGCGCGTGGACGATCGACTGCGGGTGCACGACGACGTCGATCCTGTCGTAGGCCGTGCCGAACAGGTGGTGGGCCTCCATCAGCTCCAGGCCCTTGTTCATCAGCGTCGCCGAGTCGATCGTGATCTTGCCGCCCATCGTCCACGTCGGATGGGCGAGCGCCTGCTCGACGGTCACGCCGTCGAGGTCCTTGCGGCCGCGGAACGGGCCGCCGCTGGCGGTGATGATCAGCTTGTCCACCACGCCCGGGGGCTCGCCGGTCAGCAGGTGGTGCAGCGCGGTGTGCTCGGAGTCGATCGGGATCAGCTGCGCGCCGGTCGCCTCGGCCAGCGCGGTGACGAGCTCACCCCCGACCACGAGCGACTCCTTGTTGGCGAGCGCGACGTCGATCCCCTCGGTCAGCGCCACGATCGTGGGGCCGAGGCCGGCGCTGCCGACGATCGCGTTGACCACGAGGTCGGCGCTGGACTCGGCGACGAGCTGCACCAGGCCCTCGGAGCCGCGCAGGACCTCGCCCGCCGTCCAGGCCTCGGCGGCACGCGCCCCGGCGTCGCGGTCGGCCAGCGCGATGCGGGAGACGCCGTGCTCACGCGCCTGCGCGACGAGCGTCTCGTGATCGGCCCCGGCGGACAGCCCGACGAGCTCGAACGCATCGCCCGCCCGGGCGATGACGTCGAGCGCCTGGGTGCCGATCGACCCGGTCGAGCCGAGGATGAGAAGCCGCTTCACCCGCCCCATTGTGGCAGCGGCCACCTCAGGAATGGCTAAGGTCGGAACGTGGACATCCCGCTGCGCGATACCGGTGGCGACGGCCCGCCGGTCCTCTTCCTGCACGGGCTGCTCGTCGACGGGTCGATCTGGGATCCGGTCGTCGAGCGCCTGCCCGGCCACCGCTGTCTCGTCCCCGAGCTGCCGCTCGGTTCGCACACGACCCCGTTCCCGGACCGCTCGCGGCTGACCCCCGAGGGGGTGGCGAACCTGGCCGCCGACGTGCTCGACGAGCTGGGGCTGGAGGACGTCACGCTGGTGGCCAACGACACCGGGGGCGCGCTCGCGCAGCTGATCGTCACCAGCCGGCCGCAGCGGATCGGGCGGCTGATCCTCACGCCGTGCGACGCGTTCGAGACGTTCCCGCCGCCGCTGTTCAAGCTGCTGTTCGTGCTCGGGCGCACGGCGCCCGGGCTCAACGCCGGGATCCAGCCGCTGCGCCTGAAGCTGGGGCGCCGGCTCCCGATCGCCTACGGGCGGCTGACCAAGCGCGGCAGCGACGCACAGCTGAAGCGCTGGATCGCGCCCGCGCTGAGCGAGGCGCGCGTGCGTAAGGACGCGGCGCACTTCATCAGGCACTGCAGCCCGTCGATCACGCTCGACGCCGCCGCCAAGCTGCCCGGGTTCGACAAGCCGGTGACGATCGCGTGGCCGCCGCACGACCCGGCGTTCCCGTTCTCGCTCGCCGAGCGGCTCTCGCGCACGTTTCCGCGCGCGGAGCTCGTCGAGGTGGCCGACTCGCTGGCGTTCGTCTCGGTCGACCAGCCCGACGTGCTCGCGCGGTTGATTCAGTCGCCCCAGGCGGCGAGCTGATCCCAGCGCGGCACCTGCTCCGGGTGCCGCGTCCGCAGGATCTCGCCGGGGAACGTGAGCGGCGGCGCCTTGGTGGGGCGCTTGTGCGAGACGTGGATGACCGCCTCGATCAGCTCGCGCTTGCAGCCGAGCCGCGGGTAGGCCTCGAACACCGACTCCGCAAAGCCGGGCGGGAGCTGCTCGGCGCCGCGCTTGGACACATCTATGCCGATGCCCGCGTACGCGAGCGCGACCTCCGGCCGCTTGCGGTTGGCGATCCCGATCGACGTGTGCAGCGCGATCGCGTCCCACACGATCTCCGCGCGCTCCTCGCTGAGCCCGCGGGCGCTGAGGAAGCGCAGCGCGGCATCCGCGCCGTCGACCTCGAAGCGCTGCGCTCCGTCGCCCTCGGGCGTGAGGCCGACGTCGTGGAGCACGGTGGCCAGGAACAGCAGCTCGTCGTCGTAGGCGACGCTCGGACGTGCGACGGCGCGGCCGAACAGGTAGCTGCGGACGCTGTGGTTGAGCAGGTACTCCGGCTCGATCGCGCGCGCCCACTCCAGCGCGGCGTGCGCGAGCTCGGTCTCCGGGAGCCTCAGCGCGTCGTCCATTCGATCTCCTTCGCCTCCGCGGCCGCCGCCTCGGCGCCGACCTCGCGCTCGACGATGTACAGGGCCAGGTCGATGCCCGAGCTGACACCGCCGGCCGTGACGATGTCGCCGTCGTCGACGAAGCGCTTGCCGTGCTGGACGTCGGCGCCGTAGGCGACCAGGTCCTCGATCGCGGTGTGGTGCGTGATCGCCGGGCGGCCGCGCAGGAGCCCCTCGTGCGCGAGGATCATGCCGCCGGTGCAGATCGAGCCGATCCGGCCGCCGGACTCCAGCCGGGCGCGCATCGCCGCGCCGATCGCGCCCGTCTGCGCCTCCGCCCAGGCGCCGCGCGGCCCGCGCGAGTCCCAGTTGCCGCCGGGCACGAGCACGAGGTCGGGGTTGCCGACGACGCCGTGCGGGACGATCCGCGCGCCGCCGGACGACACCACCACCTCCTGCGGCTCGACGGTGACCAGCCGTGTGTTCACGCCGGCGCCGGTGAAGACCTCGAACGGGCCGAACACGTCGAGGTCGTCGAACCCGTCGTAAAGGAGGATCTCGATGTCCCGGCTCGGGGCGCTCCGGCTGTCTGTGGGATTACCTGTCGGCATGTGCGGGAGTCTGCGGCCGCGCGGCCGCGCACGCGAGTGGCAGGAATGCCAATCTCCGCTACGATCCTGCCAATGGCCAGGCACCGTGTCGCCGTGGTCGCGCTCGACCGGGTCGTCGCGCTCGACCTGGCGATCCCGTCGCAGGTCTTCGGCGGCTACGACGAATCGCCGTACACCGCCGTCCTGTGCGGCATCGAGGCCGGGCCGGTGCAGACCAACGTCGGCTTCGACGTCGTCGCCCAGCGCGGGCTCGACGCGCTTGCCGAGGTCGACACGATCGTCGTGCCCGGCTTCGAGGACCCGCTGCGCGAGTTCCCCGAGGCCGTGCTCGACGCGCTGCGCGCCGCGCCGGGCCGCAAGGTCTCGATCTGCACCGGCGCGTTCGCGCTGGCCGCCGCCGGGCTGCTCGACGGCCGGCGGGCGACCACCCACTGGCGCCACGCCGGCGAGTTCGCCGGCGCCTTCCCGCGCGTGCGGCTGACGCCGGACGTGCTCTACGTCGACGAGGGTGACGTGCTGACCTCGGCGGGCGTGGCGGCGGGCCTGGACCTGTGCCTGCACATCGTGCGGGTCGACCACGGCGCCGCCGTCGCGCGCGCGTTCGCGAAGCGGATCGTCGTCTCGCCGCACCGCGACGGCGGGCAGGCGCAGTACGTCGACCGCCCGGTGCCCGAGCGCGACGGGACGCTGGCGGCGACGCGCGCGTGGGCGCTGGAGCGGCTGCGCGAGCCGCTCACGGTGCGCGAGCTGGCCGCCCACGCGCACGTCTCCGAGCGCACGTTCGCACGCCGCTTCGCGGCCGAGACCGGGCTGCCGCCGCTGCAGTGGCTGCACCTGCAACGCGTCGACGCGGCGCGCGCCGCGCTGGAGACCACGGACGCGAGCGTCGACGAGGTCGCCTTCGCATGCGGGTTCGGCACGGCGGCGAACCTGCGCAAGCACTTCCGCCGCGCGGTGCGGACGACGCCGACGGCGTATCGCCGGGCCTTCGCGTGGACAGGTTGAGAAGTGGAGTGACGCGAACCGGTCGGGGGTACCCGGACCGGCGCCATGATCGCTCGCCCCACGAGCCTTGCGCCGGATCCGGGCGGATGGCGCCCCGGCTGGCCGCCGGTGCTCGGGAGCGTCTCGGCGCTGGCCAAGGGCGGAGACGCGCTGTTCATCGGCGGCGACTTCGTGGAGTCCTCCGGGCGCCCGGAGCAAGGGCTCGCCGGGATCGACGTGCGGACGGGCGTGCCGCTCGAGCTGCCCGACGTGGACGGGAAGGTCGAGGCGCTCGCGGTCAGCGGGTCGCGGCTGTTCGTCGGCGGGCTCTTCACCAAGCTCGGCGACGTGACCGTGCGCAACTTCGGCGTGGTCGATCTGACGACCGGCCAGCCGGTGTCCGGCCCGCAGTTCGATGACGAGGTACGCGCCCTCGCGGTGTCTGCAGGGACGCTGCACGTCGGTGCTGGCGTCACCGCCGCGAGGCGCGGCGGCGACCACGACGTTCCGCTTCGGCTGGCTGCGCTGCGACGCCACCGGGAACGCGTGCACGGAGATCGCCGGCACCTCGCGTGGGCACCGGCTCGAGGACGCCGACGCCGGCCACCGGCTGCGCGTGTTCACGGTTGCCTACGACACGGGCGGAGTCTCGGAGCCGAGTGGGCCCGATCGAGGGCGATCCGGCGCCCGACCCGACCCCGGTCGCGACCGCCACGCCCACGCCCGTCGCCACCGGCGACCTCGTGGCGCCGATACGCGTCGCGGCGGCGGCGCCCGCCCCCGCGACGACGCCGGCGGCGCTCCAGCTGCGGGTCATCGCCGATCGCGCGGCGCGGGCTCGGGGTGTGGCGGTGCGGCTGCGGGCGCCCGAGGACTGCCGCCTCGAGGTGCGGGTTCGCTTCGCCGGCCGGCGCGCGGTCGCGGGCCGTGCGAGCGTGACGCTGCGCGCCGGGGTCGCCCGGACCGTCCGCGTTCGCCTGACCCCGGCCGCGCAGGCGCGGCTGCGACAGGCGCGGCAGGCGATCGTGGCGACCGCCGGCACGGTCACGAGCGGCTCGGTTACGCTCGGACCATGGGCGAAGCGGTCGTCACGCGACAGGTGACCGCCGCGGGCTGGTGGGAGTTCGCCAGCCGCGCGCCGCACCCGTCGCTGCGCGCCGACTTCGCGCGCTACGTCGGCTTCGAGGAGCGCTACCACGCGCCGCTGCGGCGGCTGGAGGTCCCGTTCGCGGGCGCGGCGCTGATCCTCACGCTCGGCGGCCGCTACCGGATGACCGGGCCGCGAGGGCCGTTCGAGCGCGTGTCGTTCATCGCCGGCGTCCACGACGAGGCGACGATCGTCGAGCACGACGGCTATACGCGCGGGCTCGAGATCCACTTCACGCCGCTCGGCGCCCGCCGCTTTCTGGGCCTGCCCGGCAACGAGCTGACCAACCAGGTCGCCGAGCTGGAGGACGTCATCCCGCGCGTCAACGAGCTCACCGAGGAACTGGACGGGCTGCCCACCTGGGACGCCCGCTTCGACCGCCTCGAGCGCGCGGTGCTCGCCCGTGCCCGGGCCGCGCCGCTGCTGCCGCCGGCGGTTGAGCACGCCTGGCGGCGACTGCGCGACTCGCACGGCGGCGCGAGCGTGTCCGAGCTGGCCGGCGAGCTGGGCTGCAGCCGCCGGTATCTGTCCCGGCGCTTCGGGTCCGAGCTCGGGCTGCCGCCCAAGGCCCTCGCGCGCGTGCTGCGCTTCGAGCGCGCGGTCGGCCTGGTGCGCGCAGGCAAAGACCTGGCCGACGTCGCCTACGGCTGCGGCTACTACGACCAGCCGCACTTCAACCGCGACTTCCGCGAGCTGGCCGGGATCACGCCGTCGGACTTCCGCGCCCGTGCGCTGCCGCAGGGCACCGGGACCGCGGGTTAGGGCCGGCTCGAGAGGCCGATCCCGCCGGCCTCGCGCGCGGCGCCGATCGCGAACGCCTGCGCGATGTCGAGCGGCGTCACGCCGGCCTGTGCCGCGACGGCGCGGCGGGACGCCGTCGCGAAGCGGCGGCCCAGCGGGCGCGCATACCGCGCCATTCCGCCGTGGCGGCGCGCTTCGGCGATCAGCGCCTCGTCGTCGAACCACCGCTCGGTGACGCGCATGTCCTCGCCGAGGTCGTGCGTGCGCGGCAGGTCCAGGAACCGCCGCACGCGGATCGTCGCGCGGCGCAGCGCGCGGCCTGCCCGGTGACGGGCGACCTCGTCGATCAGCGTCGTGGCCGCGTTGACGTACACGTCCTGACCGCGGCGCCGGCCGGCGACGACGGCGGTCAGCGCTCCCGGCACGCGCCGGCCGTCCGCACGAGCGCCTCGACGACGACGCGGAACGCCCGCGGGAGCCGGATGTCGTCGACGCGGAACACGCCGTGGCGGCTCGGGCCGTCGGCGTCGCGACCGAGCGTGCGGCCGCCGAGCGAGACGATCGTGACGCTCCCGCCGCGCGCGGGCCCGTCCAGCGAGACCCAGCCCCGCAGCGTCGCGGCATGCGCCGGCGCGGCGGGAGGGAGCACGGCGATGGCGGCGATGAGCGGGACGACGGCACGGCGCAGCGACAAGAGCATGAACGCGATCTGTGACGAGGTCGACGCGGCTGCACCGCGTCATCGGCCTCACCGGCGAAACGTTGAGGCGTGCGGTTTCAGGGCCCGGACGACCGGCTCCCGCGCGCCAGCGGGCGCGCGAACCAGATCGCCGCGATCGCGAGGCCGACGACGAGCGGCGCGAGCCAGACGGCGATGCCGTCGTAGAGATAGTCCGAGATCAGGACCACCGCGAGCACGATCGCGACGCCGAGGAAGACAAGCCCGCAGATCAGGTACTTGTTCGCCGACTCGATCAGGAACGCCCGGTCGCGCTGGTGGAAGCGCAGCCGGTGCATCGCGCTCGGCGCGATCAGGCACACGGTGGCCGCGCAGGTGGCCATCAGCGTCCCGAAATAGAGGTCCTTCTGCGTCTCGGTGACCTTCTGGAAGCCCTGCTGGAACGGCACGGCGAGCAGGAACGCGAACAGGATCTGCACGCCCGGCAGCGCGACCCGGAGCTCGTTGAGGAGCTCCAGCATCTGCCGGTCACGCAGCTCGTCCTCGTCGTCTATGCCACGGCGGTCCATACGTAGTAGCCGGCGACGAGCGCGAACAGCGCGGCGTCCACGCGATCGAGCACGCCGCCGTGGGGCCCGAACAGGGTTCCAGTGTCCTTCGTACCCATGTCGCGCTTGATCAACGACTCGAACAGGTCGCCGGTCGGCGCCGCGATCGCGACCGCAAGGCCGAGCAGCAGGCCGTCGGTGCCGGAGATCCAGTCGCCGCCGTACGTGCGGCTCCAGTACCAGACCACCAGCGTGCAGAACGCCGCGCCGATCGCGAGCCCTTCGATCGTCTTGTTCGGCGAGATCCGCGGCGCGAGCTTGCGCCGTCCGAACGCTCGGCCGCCGACGTAGGCCGCGGTGTCGCCCAGGAAGGTCCCGAGCAGCACGGTGAGCACGAGCGCGCCGCCGTGGTCGAGCCCGCGCAACAGCGCCGCGTGCGAGACGCCGAGCCCGAGCCAGATGATCGTGAGGAACGTCACCGACATGCTCGCCGTGATGCGCTCGCGCTGCGGCATCGTCACGGCCAGCCAGAACGTCACCGGCACGCTGGCGGCGAGCGCCATCAGCACCGTTCCCTCGTCGCCCGCAGTGCCCGCGACGATCATGCCCAGCACGCCGAGCATCGACGCCAGCCGCACCGGGTGCGCCCGCTCGAGCATCACCGACAGCTCGTGCACCGCGATCACGCCGAGGATCGCGATCCCGCCCGCGAAGATCCAGCCGCCCTCGTAGATGATGAACGCGGCGAACACGATCGCCGGGACCGCGAACAGGATCCGGCGGGCGAGATCGCCGCCCACCTCATCGCCTCCCGAAGCGCCGGACGCGCGACTCGTAGGCGGCCAGCGCCTCTTCGAGGTCGGCGCGCGAGAAGTCCGGCCACAGCACCTCCGGGAAGTGCAGCTCGCTGTAGGCCGACTGCCACATCAGGAAGTTCGAGATGCGCTGCTCGCCGCTCGTGCGGATGACGAGGTCGGGGTCGTGCATCTCGGGTGCGTAGAGGAGCTTGCGGAACGCCTCCTCCCCGCCGCCGGTGTAGCGCTCGGCGGCGTCGAGGATCTCCGCGCGCCCGCCGTAGTTGAAGGCGACGAACAGCGTGATGCGATCGTTGGCAGCCGTCGTCTGCTCGGCCCAGCGCATCTGCTCGACCAGCTCGGGGTGGACGCCCTCGCGGCGGCCGACGAAGCGCATCCGCACGCCCTCGGAGTCGAGCTCAGGCGTCTCGGCGAGGATGCGCGCCGAGAACATCGCCATCAACGCGTCGACCTCCTCCTGCGGGCGCGACCAGTTCTCGGTCGAGAACGAGTACACGGTCAGCTCGCGGATGCCGAGGTCTGCGGCGTCGCGCAGCCTCGCCTTGACGGTGTCGGCGCCGGCCTCGTGCCCCTGCTCGACGGGCAGCCCGCGCTGCTGGGCCCAGCGCCCGTTGCCATCCGTGATGATGGCGACATATGTGGCGCTCATTGGACGACCCCGCCCGGGAGAATCGCCCTCCGGGCGATTGCTCCCAGCGAAACGAGCCCGCAGGGCGAGGCTTCGCCGGTCACACTTCGAGGATCTCGGCTTCCTTGCCCTTGAGGAGGGCTTCGAGCTCCTTGACCTTGTCGTCGGTGAGCTTCTGCAGCGCCTCCTCCGCACGATGCTCGTCGTCCGCGCCCGCCTCGCCGGCGTCACGCAGCTCCTTGAGGTCGTGCATCACGTCGCGGCGGATGTTGCGCAGCGCGACCTTGCCCTCCTCCGTGAGCCCGCGCACGACCTTGACGAGCTGCTTGCGCCGCTCCTCGGTCAGCTCGGGGAGGACGAGCCGGATCAGCGAGCCGTCGTTGTTCGGCGTCAGGCCGAGATCGGACTCCATGATCGCCCGCTCGATCGCCTTGATCGAGGTCTTGTCGTAGGGCTGGACGGTCAGCATCCGCGCCTCGGGCGCCGAGATCGTCGACAGCTGCTTGAGCGGCGTGACCGCGCCGTAGTAGTCGACGCTGATGCGGTCCAGCAGCGCCGGGCTGGCGCGACCGGTGCGCACGGACTGGAACTTCAGGCGCGTGGATTCCACGGACTTGTCCATGTGCTCCCGCGCGTCTTGAAGCAGGTCGTCGATCACGTCGTCACCAATGTGCCCACTCGGTCGCCGGAGACTATCCGGTTGATGTTCGCGTCGTCCTGCATGTTGAAGACGTGGATCGGCAGGTGGTTGTCCATGCACAGCGACAGGGCGGTCGAATCCATCACCTTCAGGCCGCGCGAGAGCGCCTCGCGGGCCGAGATCTCGGGGATGAACTCCGCGTCGGGGTCGGTGCGCGGGTCGGCGGTGTAGATGCCCTCGACGCCGTGCTTGGCCATCAGCAGCACCTCGGCGTGCATCTCCAGCGCGCGCAGCGCCGCCGCGGTGTCGGACGTGAAGAACGGATTGCCGGTCCCGGCCGCGAAGATCACGATCCGCCCCTTCTCCAGGTGGCGCATCGCGCGCCGGCGGATGTACGGCTCGGCGACCTCGGAGACCGTGATCGCCGACTGCACGCGCGTGTGCACGCCGAGCTTCTCGAGCGCGTCCTGGAGCGTGAGCGCGTTCAGAACGATCGCCAGCATGCCCATGTAGTCCGCGGTGGCCCGGTCCATGCCGGCGGCGGCCTCCGAGAGCCCGCGATAGATGTTGCCGGCGCCGAGCACGACCGCGATCTCGACACCGCGGTCGTGCACCGACTTCAGCTGGGAGGCGATCGCCTCGACGGTCGCCGGATCGGTCCCGTAGTCGAGCGGGCCCATCAGGGCCTCGCCCGACAGCTTGATCAGGACGCGCTTGAAGACGGGGTCATCCGTCACCGGCGAGTCAGGCCCCCACGGCGAAGCGGGCGAAGCGGCGGATCACGACGTTCTCGCCCAACTTGCCCGACAGCTCGGCGCGCAGCTGCTCGATCGTCTTCTTGTCGTCGAGGTGCCGCACGTGGACCTGGTTGAGCAGGACGACCTCCTCCATCCAGGCCTTGAGCTTGCCCTCGGCGATCTTGGGCCGGATGTGCTCGGGCTTGTCGGCCGCCTGCTGCTCGAAGATGCGCAGCTCGGCCTGCTTGTCGGCCTCGGGGATCTCGTCCTCGGAGACGTACTTGGTCGTCGGCGAGGCGGCGACGTGCAGCGCGACGTCGCGCGCGAACGCGATGAAGTCCTCGTTGCGGGCCACGAAGTCGGTGTTGCAGTCGACCTCGACCAGCACGCCGATCTTGCCGTTGCCGTGGATGTAGGACGCGACCGTGCCCTCGGTGGCCTCGCGGTCGCCGACCTTCAGCGCCTTGTCGCCCAGGCGCACGCGCAGCAGCTCGACGGCGGCGTCGAAGTCTCCACTGGTCTCGGACAGGGCGTTCTTGCAGTCCATCATGCCGGCGCCGGTGGCCTTCCGGAGCTCGGCGACCTGCTTGGCGGAGATGGTGGGGGTGCTCACTTCGCTTCCTCAGTCTCGGTGGTCTCGGCGGGGGGCTGGGGCGCCTCGGCCACGGGGGCTTCAGGCGCGTCGGCCACGGGGGCCTCGGGCGCCTCGGCCACGGGGGCCTCGGGCGCCTCGGCCACGGGGGCTTCAGGCGCGTCGGCCACGGGGGCCTCGGGCGCCTCGGCCGCGGGGGCCTCGGGCGCCTCGGCCACGGGGGCCTCAGGCGCCTCGGCCGCGGGGGCCTCGGGCGCCTCGGCCACGGGGGCCTCCGCGGCCGTTTCCTCCTTGGCCTTGCGGGCCTTCTGGCGCGGCTTGGACGCGGGCGCCTCGGCGGCGGCCGCTTCGCCCGCCTCGGGGCCGGCGCCGCCGACCGGCGCGCGCTCGTGCGCCGCGTGCTCGCCGTCGTCGCGCGCGGTCTCCCGGCGCGGCGGCCCCTCGCCGTGGCCGGCGGCCGGCATCGCGGGCTCGTCCGCGGCCTGCTCGGCGGCGGCGGCCTCGGCCGAGCCGGTGCCCTCGACGGGCCGCGCGGCGGCCTCGACGGCCGCGGCGACGGCGGCCTCGGCCGCGTCGCGCGGCTCGCCCTCGCCGGCCTGGGTGAGCGCCGCCTCGGCGGCGGCGCGCTCGGCGGCCTCGGCGGCGGCGCGCTCCTCGGCCTCGCGGCGGGCGCGCTCCTCGGCGTCGCGGCGAGCCTGCTCCTCGGCCTCCTTGCGGGCGGCCTCCTCCTCGGCGCGGAAGCGCGCGCGGCCCTGCTGGACCACGTCGCCGATCGCGGCCGTGATCAGGTTGCAGGCGCGGATCGCGTCGTCGTTGCCGGGGATCACGTAGTCGATCCCGTCCGGATCGCAGTTGGTGTCGACCAGCCCGATGATCGGGATCCGCAGGCGCTGCGCCTCGCGCACCGCGATCGCCTCGGTCTTGAGGTCGATCACGAACATCGCGTCGGGGACGCGCTGCATGTTCTTGACGCCGCCCAGGTTGGCCTGCAGCTTCTCCAGGTCGGCCTCAGCGGACAGGCGCTCGCGCGTCGGAAGCAGCGCCAGCTGGCCCTCGGACGCGTAGCGCTCGAGGTCGTGCAGGCGCCGGATGCGCGCCGACATCGTCTGATAGTTGGTCAGCAGCCCGCCGAGCCAGCGGTGGTTGACGTACGGCTGTCCGGCCGCCTCGGCGATCTCCTTGATGCCGTCGCGGGCCTGCTTCTTGGTGCCGACGAACAGCACGGTGCCACCGCGGTGGGCGATCTCAGCCGCGAAGCGCTGGGCCTGCTCGAGCAGCGCCTGCGTCTTGAGCAGATCGATGATGTAGATGCCGGTGCGCTCGCCGTGGATGAAACGGCGCATCTTCGGGTTCCAGCGGCGCGTCTGGTGACCGAAGTGGACCCCGGCCTCCAGTAGCTCCTTGATGCCGACCTCGGCCATCGTGGAGTCACTCCCTTTGCTTGAGTTTTGATGCAGCAACCCGGGCTTCGAGGTGTCGCGGACCCGGCGCGATCGGCGCGCCGGGCAGGGCCGCGTCCTCGAGCGAAACCGCCCGGGGTCGTGGTTTAGGTGCGAAGAGGATAGCCCCTGCGGGCATCCGGCATCGTTTGGGGGCAAGTTCTGCCGGCGCCTCGCGTTGCAGCGTCTGACGAGCCGGTTCGCGGCTTCCCCTACATAAGCGGACCGGCTCGTTCCCCTGACGCCTGCCGGAGGGCCTGCGCAAGGTCCTCCGGCAGCGGCGCCGACAGATCCAGTGTTTCCCCGCTGACCGGATGCTCGAACGCGAGCCGCGTGGCATGCAGGAACTGGCGGCGCAGGCCGAACTGCCTGGGACGCCCATATTCCGGGTCGCCGGCGACCGGATTGCCGATTGCCAGCAGATGCGCCCGGATCTGGTGCGTGCGCCCGGTCTCCAGCCGGACCCGGAGCAACGTGGCGCCTTCGAACGCCTGCTCGGTCTCGAAGTGGGTGATCGCGCGGCGCGGGTTGGCGGTGTCGGAGGACATCCGCGTGCGCACGCGGCGGTCGCGCCCGAGCGGCGCGTCGATCGTGCCGCTGCGAGCCGGCGGGCGGCCGTGGACGAGCGCGAGGTACTCGCGCGTGAGGCGGCGCTCGCGCAGCGCCTGCTGGAGCGCGGCGTGCACCTCCTCGCCGCGGGCGAGCACGAGCAGCCCGGACGTGTCGCGGTCGAGCCGGTGCACCACCCCGGGGCGCTCCGGATCCGCGCCGCCGGCCACGCGGCCGGCGAGCGCCTGCACGAGCGTCCCGTGGTCGTGGCCCTGGCCGGGATGCACGACGACGCCGGCCGGCTTGTCGACGACGATCAGGTGCTCGTCCTCGTAGACGATCTCAAAGCGCGCCGGCGGCACGTCGGCGTGAGGCTCCGGCGCACGCTCCTGGACCGAGATGCTCTCTCCCTCCGACAGCGCGTAGCGCTTCGGCCGCGGGACCCCGTCGACGCGCACGAGCCCGTCGTCGATCAGCCGCTGCGCCGCGGCGCGCGAGCCCGCGTGCGCGGCCAGGAAGACATCGAGCCGCTGCCCCGCCGCCTCGGCGGGGACCCTCACTTCGCCTTCTCCAGCACGAACACGAGCACGATCACGCCGACGGTGACCGCGATGTCGGCGACGTTGAACGCCGGCCAGTGCGGGAACTTGATGAAGTCGGTGACCGAGCCGCGGGCCACGCGGTCGATCAGGTTGCCGGCCGCGCCGCCGAGCAGCAGTCCGGTCGGCAGCCACACCAGCGGGCGCGTCATGTGCGTCAAGAAGAAGAAGAGCAGCGCGCCGAGCGCGGCCACGGCGACGAGCACGACCAGCGGCCCGCCGCCCGACAGCGCGCTGAACGCGACGCCGGTGTTCTCGGTGTGCACGAGCTTGACGCCCGGCAGCACGTGGATGCGCTCGAACGGCCCGATCTCGGCGCGCACGATCGCCTTGGTCACCTGGTCGACGGCGATCACCGCGACCGCCACCAGGACGGCGCGCAGCGCCGTACGGCCCGGGCTCATCCGGGCGCGATGAGGTTCACGATCAGCTGGCCGCCGAAGATCAGCACCAGGATCCCGACCATCGGGCTGAGGTCGACCGGCCCGAACTGCAGCCCGAGCTTGCGGAAGATCCGCAGGTACGGGTTGGTCACGTCGCGCAGGAAGTCGAGCACCGCGTTGACGGGCCGCGAGTACGGGATGCGGACGCCGAACGAGAAGACCCAGGACACGATGATCCAGGCGAAGATGATCAGCGCGTAGACGGTGATCAACGCGGAGAGGAAGTCGGCGATCTGCTGGCGTGCGTCCATTTGGTTAGCCCTTGCCTTCATCCGGCCGGCGCCTTTGAGCTTGACGGATGCCATCCGTGGCATCCGAGAGAGCCAGAACATCATCCATAGCGGCTGCGAGCGCCGCGCGGACGCCGCCGCGCTCAAGCGCCCTCAGCCCACGTGCGGTCGTGCCGCCCGGAGAGGCGACCGAGCGGCGCAGGGCGAGCGTGTCGCCGCCGTACTCGCGCAGCAGCGCGGCCGCGCCGGCCATCGTCTCGATCACCAGCAGCGTGGCGATCTCGGGCTTGAGCCCGCGGCGGATGCCGGAGTCGATCCACGCCTCGGCCAGCAGCGCCCAGTAGGCGGGGCCGACTCCCGAGCACGCGCCGGCTACGGGTAGTAGCCGCTCCGGCAGCTCGACCACCGTCCCGAGCCGCCCGAACAGCTCGCGCAGCGCGGCGTAGAGCGCCTGATCGACCTCGGCGTCGGGCTCCGCGAAGGCGAGCACGCCCTGGCGCAGCTCGACGGGAACGTTCGGCTCCACGCAGAAGACCTGCGCGCCCGGGTAGTGGGCGCGGACGTCGGCCTGCGACACGCGCGCGAGGATCGAGACGACCACGCGGGCGGCCCCGCCGACCTCGGCGGCGACCTGCTCGAGCTGGTAGGGCTTGTGGGCGAGGATCACCACGTCGGCCTTCTCGGCCAGCTCGCGGTTGCCGGCAAGCGCCTCGCCGCCCAGCTCCTCAACGAGCCGGGCCGCGCGGCCCGAGCCCGCGTCGGTCGCGAGCACGGGATCGCCCCACCCGCGCGCCAGCGCGGTTGCCATGTTCCCGGATCCGATGAAGCCGACGCGCATTCGCGGCCGGTGAGTCTACGACTGGTTGAAGAAGCCCTTCTCGATCAGCGCAGCACGCTCCTCCGCGGAGACCTCCACGTTGCGCGGCGTGAGCAGGAAGACCTTGTCGGCGATGCGCTGCATCCCGCCGTCCAGCGCGTAGGTGAGGCCCGAGGCGAAGTCGATCAGCCGCTTCGACAGGTCGGCGTCGGAGCTCTGCAGGTTGATGATCACCGGGATCGAGTCCTTGAACTTGTCCGCGACGTCCTGGGCGTCGTTGAACGACTTCGGCACCACGAGATGCACGCGCACCTCCCCGCGTCCGTTGGCGGCCCTGCCGCCCACCGGCCGCAGCACGGTGGTACGGCGCTCGGACGTCGACGGCTCGTCGGAGAAGATGTCGTCGATCTCGTCGCGACGGCGGCGCGAGGAAAGGCGACGGACGTTCGGCCGCTCGCGATAGCGGCTCTCGAGCTCCTGCTCGGGAGCAGCCTCATGGACGTCGCTCGGCTCGTCCTCGTAGTAGTCGCGATCTTCGGCGAGACCGAAGTAGACGCCGACTTTGCGCAGCGTGTCGCTCAGGGCCATGGTCGGGGAGTCGTTCGCGTCGGACGGCGGTTTCCCTGCATCGGCAGAGTTTACGCGTAGAGGATCGTGCCGATGCGCACGATCGTCGCGCCTTCCTCCGCCGCGACCTTGTAGTCCTGCGAGGTTCCCATCGACAATTCGGGCAGGTCATGCTCGGCCGCCAGCTCTCGCAAACGTGCGAAGTACCGCCGGCTGTCCTCCGGGTCGTCGGCGAACGGCGGCATCGTCATCAGGCCTTTGACCGGCACCGGCGAGCGCTCGATGTACTCCGACAGCGCCTCCGGAGCGATGCCCGCCTTGCTGTCCTCCCCGGCGACGTTGACCTCGAGCAGGATGGGCGTCGACGCGCCCTCAAGGCGGCGCAGCGCGGAATCGGTGGCCACCGACTCGATCAGCTCGACGTACGGGACGATCTGCTTGACCTTGCGCGACTGGAGCTGGCCGATGAAGTGCCAGCGGAACTGCGGGTAGGCGGTCGCCTTGGCCTCGAGGTCCTGCGCCCGGTTCTCGCCGACCAGCGTGAGGCCGGCCTCGGCGAGCGTGCCGAGCTCCGCCAGCGGCACGTACTTGACCGCCGCGAGGATCTGGACATCGGGCCCGACCTCCTCGCGGATGCGGTCGAGGTTGGCGCGGATCCGCACGGCGTCGAGGCCGGTGATCAGGCGCGGCATATGACTCCCGCCTGGCGGCCGGTGACGCCGCGGTCGCGGCGGTGCGAGAAGAACAGCCCGAACCAGCACATGCTGCACACGCCGGTGTCGTGCACCGTCTCGACGCCCGCCTCGTGCAGCTGCTGCGTGGCGACGGCGGCGAGGTCGAGGTTGCGCTCCATCCGGCGCGCGTCGTAGCGGGCGAACTGCTCGTGCACCTCCTCGCCGACCTCGTAGCAGCAGCCGCGCGCGCCGGGGCCGATGGCGGCCTGGATCGGGCCGGCGACGCCGAGCTCGCGCAGGGCGTTGACCCCTTCGCCGACGATCCCGGCGGCCAGCGGGCGCCAGCCGCAGTGCAGCGCGGCAACGCCGTCGGGCGCGGCCAGCAGGACCGGGAGGCAGTCGGCGACGAAGACGATCGCGGCGGCGTCGGCGAGCGTCGTCGCCTGGCCGTCCTCCTCGGTGTACGGGCGCGCGGCGGACGGCGGCTCGGTCGCGCGGCGGACGGTGGCGCCGTGGACTTGGCGGCCGTAGCAGAAGCGCTCCCACGGGTGGCCGACCGCCTGGCCGAGACGGCGCCGGTTCTCGCGCACGTTCTCCGGCGCGTCGTCGGTCAGCAGGCCGAGGTTGAGCGAGTCGTACGGACCTTGGCTCACGCCGCCTTTCCGGGTCGAGAAGACGATCCGCGCTCCTGGGAGGTCGGCGGTGATGTGGTCGTCGTGCTCGCGGAACGGCTCGGGCAGGTCCACGCCGGAGAGGGTACGGGCGAACGTCAACTGCGGCAGTAAAGGAGGCGGCCTGACCAGAAACGATCATCAGGGACGGGCGAGCGATCGCGATCGATCACCGACGCAACGCACCACTTTCACGTGTGGCGTCTAACTGTCGCATAGCGACAATTAGACAACACAGGAATCCCTGAGCGGCGATCATGGATGATCGTTCCGGCCGGCACCCCTCGCCTCCTTTACTGCCGCAGTTGACGTTCGCCGGTCCCTACGGCGCGGTCGTGGACAACGTGAACGTGAGCGTCTTCGAATACGAGCCCGTGCGCAGCGCGTCGGTCGCGCCGATGTGCTGGCTGAACGCGATCGCGACAGGGTCGTTGGAGACCGGTCCGGTCCACGCGGCCTTCGAGAGCGTCACCTGCAGCGGCTCGGGCAGGCTGAACGCGCCGTTGGTCAGGTGGCCCGGGTCGCTCACGGAGAGCGCGGCGTCGCCGGCCGTGCTGATGACGTTGGCTGTGGTGGAGGCCGTGTACGTGTGGTCGACCCCGGGCGTGAACGCTCCGAAGCTCGCCGCCGGCCCCAGCGTCAGCGAGAGCTGGGCGGGCACGGTTGCGCCGACCGCCACGGTGTCCGCCGTCGCCGAGTCGAGCACGGCGGCGCCGTAGCGGTCGCGCAGCGTGATCGTCACGTGGTGGCGCCCAGGCTGCGCGTACGTGTGCGTGCCGTTGACCGTGGTCCCGGCGACCGTGCCCTCCGACGTCGTCCCGTCGCCCCAGTCGATCGTGGCCGCGAACGCCGTACCGAGCGCGTCGGGCGGGACGTCCAGCGTCGCGACGGGTCCGTCGATGCTGGTGCCGTCGAGCACCGCCGGGTGGAGCGTGGGCCGCGCGTAGGCGGGCGAGGCCACGTCGCCGACCCGCAGCGAGCTCGCGGACGTGCCGAGGTTCACGAGCTTGACCGTGCCGAGCCCGCCGGCGCCCGGCGCGTTGCTGGTGACCGCGATCGCCAGCGAGTTGCGGCCGTGCGGGCGCAGGATGCCGTTGGGCAGCACGAACGTGTGCTGGGGACCGACGTTGTTGATGTACTGGCCGAGGTTCCAGCCGTTGACGAAGATCAGCGCGCGGTAGGCCTTCGTGGCCGGGTCGGTGATGTTCAGGCCGAGCGATGCGTCGGCGTCCTGCGGCACGTCGAGGTCGAACGTCGTCCGGTACCACGCGGTGCCGGGACTCGGATCGGCGTACGGCAACGACACGGGCGCCCAGCCGGCGTCCGGGTAGCTGGCCAGGTGCCAGCCGGCGCGCTCGCCGTAGAGGCCGCTCTCGTTGACGAACCCGCGGACCGTGTCGGTGATGTCCTCACCGCCCTGGTTGCCCTGGATCTTCCAGGCGATCGTGGTCGTCGTGCCCGGCAGCGTCGCGGACGTCATCCCGCGCGCGTTCTTGAACGCGTCGTTGGCGCCGCCGTCCTCCTCGTGGCCCATCGCGTTGACCATCACCGCGAGCTTGTGTGGGCCGTCGGTCTGCAGCGCGGCGGGAACGTCGAACGTGGGGGTCTGGCTCCAGGTCGCCGTCGTCGCCTGGCCCGATGTGGGGACGGGCGTCTGGCTGGAGCCAAGGAACTGCCCGTCCAGCCACGCCTGCAGCAGGCCGACGGTGCCGGTCTGGAACGCGAGCCGGACCTGCGGCGCCGCGCCCGAGTACGTGCCGCGGTACCAGACCGGGCCGTTGTGGAAGCCGTAGTCGTCGGCGAACAGGACCTTCTGGCCGCTCGGGACGGCGGTGCGGCTGTTGGACGTCGTCTTGTCGGCGTTCGCCCAGGCAGAGTCGTCGAAGCCCGGCTGCGCCTCGGGCGACTCGGGCCGGTAGCGCCAACCGGTGATCTCGGGCAGGCTGACCTGCGGCGCACCGGCGAGCGCGCCGGTGACCGGGGCGCCGTTCCAGGTGACGTTCGCGGGGCCGCCCCACACCTGCACGCTCGCGGGGTCCTTCGTGTCACCGGTGAGGTTCAGCGTGTCGCCGCCGACCGACGCGCCGCGGACGAGCTCGGGGCCGCGGACGATCACCGGACCCGCGGAGGTCTGCTCGCGCCACAGCGTGGCGACCGCGTTGTCGTCGGCGATCAGCAGCCGCAGCGGGTGCGCGCCGCCGATCTTGACCTCGGCGAAGCCGTCGATCGGGTAGTCGATCCGCAGTTGGCCGTTGCCGTAGGTGCTCGTGATGCCGGCCGGCGCGTCCACGGTCGGCTCGGTCGCGTAGCTCAGGACGGTCTCCCCCGTCTGCCCCGGCCGGCCCTGGACGACGAGCACGTCGGCGCCGGGCAGCGCTGCGTGGGTCATCACGTCGGCGGTGCTGTAGACGAGGTGCTGGGAGTCGAAGGAGTAGTTGGCGAGCAGCGCCTTCATGTCCTCGCCCTTGAGCTCGACCTGCCCGGATTGCGGGATCGTGAAGTCGCCGTCGGGGGTGCTGATCGGGAACGTGAACTTCAGGTCCGACGAGCTCTGCGCGTTGTGGCGCGGCAGGTAGACGTGCGTGCCGGTCTCGGGGTTGGCCAGGTGGTAGACCTTGACCGCGGGGTCGGAGGCGGCCACGGTCCCGACCTTGTCGAGCTGGGAGAGCGGCTCGACGCTCTGGACCATGTAGCCCATCGCCTTCATCGCCGCGACCTTGTCGACGCGCGCCTGGCGCGCCTCGTCCCAGGCCGCGCCGTAGTCGTAGGACGTGTACACGACCGGCGCCGGCAGCCAACCCCAGTTGGTGCCGCCGAACGTCATGTAGATGTTCTGGATCTTGATCCCGTTGGCGAGCGCGGTCAGGTAGTAGTCGCGCTCATAGCCGCCGTTCTCGCGCCGCGCGAGGCACGGGTAGCCGGCGCCGCCGAACAGCTGGTCGCCCCACGGGTCAAACCAGCCGCCGCCGAACTCGATCATCGCCCCGGGCGTGTTCGGGCTCGCGGTCGCGCCGCCCTTCGCCCCGCCGGCGCCGAAGTAGCCCCAGTCGGGCGGCGTCCCCGCGGTGCCGGGGTTGCCGCTGGTCGAGCACGTGCCGCCCGGGTAGCCGTCGAAGCCGTACAGGTTCGGGCCGGGGAGGCCGTCGGCGCCGGTGAACGCGCCCGGCACCCAGAAGCCGTTGCGGCCCTTGTCGTTGTGGACGATCGGGACCGAGATCCCGTCCGTGCGGGCCTTGTCGTACAGGTGCTTCATGTACTGGATGCCCGTCTGGCTCGAGACGTTGCTCGCGTACTCGTTCTCGACCTGGTAGAGGATCACCGTCCCCGTGTCGTTCGTCAGCTGGTGGCGGGCGAAGATCGGGTCGATGTGCGACTGGTACTCGTCCGTGTAGGACATGTACGTCGCGTTGTTGGTGCGCGCCGTGCCGGCCTTGGTCGTCAGCCAGCCGGGGAAGCCGCCGGCGTCGACCTCCGCGTTGATGTACGGACCCGGCCGCGCGATCACGTAGATCCCGAGGTCGTTCGCGATGTCGAGGAAGCGGTCGAGGTCGCGGACACCGGAGAAGTCGTAGACGCCCGGCTTCGGCGAGTGGTAGCCCCAGTCGACGTAGATCGAGACGCCGTTGTAGCCGTTGGCCTTCATCTTCTGCAGCACGTCGCGCCACAGGTCGGGGCTGGGCAGCCGGAACGGGTGGATCTCGCCCGACCACAGGTACACGCGCTGCCCGTCGACCTTCAGCGAGTACTTGTCCCAGCTGACCGTGTGCGCGTGCGCGGCGCTCGGCAATGCAAGCACGAGCACGGCGACGAGCAACCCCAATGCGGCGCGGCGCATCCGTGACCCCCTCGAAGAAACTGGACCCCTGGCTTATACAACCGAAGGCCGCGAGTTTCAAATGCGAAACTCATCGCTGCGAGGCGTGCGGGTCAATCGCAGAACGAGAGGTTGGGCACGCCGATCAGCGTGACCTTGTGGGTTCCGACGTCCACGGCGAACCACATGCGGCCGCCGCCGTTGCTCGGCACCTTGTAGAGCGTCACGCCGAAGATGCTCTCGCTGGCGTGCTCGGCCTTGGCCTTCGGGAACTTGCGCTTGAGCGTCGTCGCGGTCGAGCCGATCCCGACGCCCCGCGCCTTCGCGCCGGCGCCGGTGATCGTGATCCGCGCGACCTTGCGCGGCGACGTCTTCGTCAGGTCCACCGTGCCGTGCAGCGGGGGCCGCAGACTGGCGAACTTCGTGTTCGGGCCGGACAGCTCGCAGCCGTTGCGCAGGCCACCGATCAGGTTCGCCTGGCGGAGCTCGTTGAACGTCTTGCCGAGCTTGACGTCACCGACGCCGGTTGGAGTGATGGCGATGGCCGCGGCGAGCGCGGATTCGATCAACATGGCGAGACGCTATCCGGCAAGGAGGCGGGCCAGGCGCTCGACCGCCGCGGCGTCGCCCTCGATCTTCGTGTCGGTGAGCGGCCGCCGGCCGCGGAGCAGGGCGTCGGGCGTGTCGGGATCGGCGTCGATCGTCGCGTCGGGCCGGTCCGCGCTACCGCGCTCGGCCGTGATTGCGCCGTCGGCGAGCTCGATGCGGAAGCGGTCGTCGCCGGCTCGCAGCTCATAGCGTCCCTGCACGTCACCGGGGTCGATCTGCGCCAGGAGCGACAGGACGACCGAGTCCGCTGACCTGACCGGCGCTCCGCCGGCGACGCGGCCGCCCCAGCGGCCGAGCGCCACCACCGTGTCCTCGAGCTGCATGCCCCAGTCGGTCAGCTCGTAGACGCGGGAGCCCGCCGGGGGCGGCAGCGTACGGCGGCGGACAACCCCGGGGCGCTCGAGCTCACGCAGGCGCTCGGACAGCACGTTGGGGCTCGCGTTGGGAAGGCTCCTTCGCAGGTCGGTGTAGCGCTTCGGCCCGAGCAGCAGCTCGCGGACCACCAGCAGCGCCCAGCGCTCCCCGACGACGTCGAGCGCGCGCGCGATCGCGCAGCCGTCGCCGTATGTCCGTGTCGTCGCCGCGATCGATCCCTCGCCCTGGTCCACCAACCTGGGCTTCGACCAGGCCAGCTGATCGAAGGTCACCGGCGCCAGCTCGTGTGCAGCGGCCAGGACGCCGTCGACGCCGACGGCAATCCGCAGCATCCGGGGGACATGGCCGCGCAGCTGGAGATGACCCTCGACAACCTGGAGGCGGTCCTCGCCGGCGCGGGCATGACGCTCGCCGACGTCGTTCGGCTCAACGTCTACTCGACCGACCTCGACGAGTACCTCAGGCACTTCTCGCGCCTGGCGGAGCGTTTCGGGGGCTCGCGCCATGCGACGAGCCTGCTCGGCGCGACGCGGCTGGCGGCGCCGGGCCTCATGGTCATGCTGGAAGCGACCGCGGTCGACTGATCAGCTCAGCGCCGCGGCGAGCTGGGACTCGCGATCGGGGGCCTTGCCGTCGAGCATCGCGACGGTGGCGCGCGCGAGCCCCTCGCCGACGGCGGCGCCCGTGAGGCCGGCGGCGACGAGATCGTCTCCGGTGATGGCGAGCGTGCGGTGGCGGACGTCGTCGAGCCAGCGCCGCGCGCCCGCCACCTCGGCGGCCTCGGGCGGCAGGCGGCGGAACGCGCGCCACAGCTCCGCGTCGGAGTCGGGAACCGCGGGCGCGTGCGCCGCCGCCACGACGATCTTGCGGTCGTGGGCGGTGAAGCCGAGCTCGTCGAGGCGCTCGGCGAGGTCCGGGACGCCGGTGCAGCACGCGGCGAGCTTCGCCAGGCGCGAGGCATCGATGTCGACCGGCTCGAACCCGGGCCCGAGCAGGGCCTTGCCGATGTCGTGGCGGGCGAGCTGCCTCGCCGGATGCGGTTCGTCGAGCAGCAGGCGCAGCTCGCGCCCGAGCCGGTCGCCGCTGACCGTCCGGAAGGCCTCGGGATCGATCAGCGCGTCGGTCGCGGGGTCGGGCTCGAACCCCAGCCGCGCGCTGTAGCGCAGCAGTCGCAGGATCCGCGTCGGGTCGTCGGTGAACGAGCGCTCGTGCAGCACCCGCAGCACGCCTGCGTCGAGGTCCTCCCGGGCGCCGGGCCACTCGGTCGCCTCGCCGTCGGCCAGCCGTATCGCCATCGCGTTGACCGTGAAGTCGCGCCGGGCCAGGTCCTCCCGCAACGTCGCGCCCAGCCGCACCTCCGGAAGCGCCCCGGGGCGCGGGTAGGTCTCCCGCCGGGCGCCCGCGAGGTCGAACGCGAAGCCGTCCGACGAGACCGTCGCCGTGCCGAAGCGCTCGTGGACCGTCACGCGCCCGCCGAGCCGCCGCGCCGCGTGCCGGGCGACCTCGAGCGCGTCGCCCTCCACCACGAGATCGAGCTCGTGCGGGGAGCGGCCGAGCAGCACGTCGCGGACCGCGCCGCCGACCACGTGCACGCCGGGCTCATCGCCCACGCCGGCGAGCACGATCTCCGCGCCGGGAGCGAGTTGCAGGCGGTCGAGCAGGTCCATGCGGGGATTGTGCCTTCTACCCTCGAACATCCATGACGCGCCGCAAGCTGCTCCTTGGCGTCGCCGTGGTGCTCGTCGTTCTCGTCGGTGCGGGCGCCGTGCTCGCCGTCACCATCACGAAGCGACCCGGAGACATCTCCAACGATCCCAAGGTCGCGTTCAACGACGAGCCGACGAGCACGCCGGTGCCCGACGAGCCCGAGCCCACGCCCGGCTCGAAGGGCAAGGACCCGCTCCGGAACTTCGTCTGGGCGCACTACGGCTACTCGCAGGACCGGCGGCACTACCTCAACGCCTCGCTGGCGCTGCGGCCGCCCTACGGGCGCGTGTGGACGCTCGGCGGCAGGGTCCTGCTGGAGTTCCCGCCGGCGATGGCCGAGGGCAAGCTGTTCCTGCTCAAGAACAACGGCGCCGTCTATGCGATCGACAAGCGCAACGGCAACGTGCTGTGGAAGCGCAAGGTCGGCGCGCTGGCCGCCGCGTCCCCCGCCTACGGCAACGGGCGCATCTTCGTCCCGCTGCTGCAGCGCGGCAAGGGGCTGCCGGGCGCGCTGTACGCGCTCGACGCCAAGACCGGGAAGGTGCTCTGGCGCCGCCTGCTGCCCTCGCGCACCGAGTCCTCGCCGATCTTCGACAACGATCGCGTCTACTTCGGCTCCGAGAGCGGGCGCATCTACGCGCTGCGGGCGGGCGACGGCGCGGTGCGCTGGACCTACGACGCCAAGGGCGCGGTCAAGTGCGCGCTCGCGCTGGCCGACGGCAAGCTCTACTTCGGCGACTACAGCGGCCACGTCTACGCGCTGCGCCAGGCGGACGGCAGCGTCGCGTGGAACACAGGCGCGAAGTCGGGCGCGTTCGGCTTCCGGTCCGGGCAGTTCTACTCGACCCCGGCGGTCGCCTACGGGCGCGTCTACATCGGCAACACCGACGGCCGCATGTACTCGTTCTCCTCGATGAACGGCAAGCTCGCGTGGGCGAAGGCGACCGGCGGCTACGTCTACTCCTCCCCCGCCGTGGCGCAGGTCCCGGGCGGCCAGCCGACGGTCTACTTCGGCTCCTACGACGGCAAGTTCTACGCCCTCGACGCCCGCAACGGCCGCGTCCGCTGGTCCTTCCACGACGGCGGCAAGATCTCCGGCGGGGCAACTGTGGTCGGCGACATCGTCTACTTCTCGAACATCGGCCACAAGGACACGACCGGCCTGGGCGCCCGCACGGGCAGGAAGGTCTTCCACATGGGCCGCGGGTCGTTCAACCCCGTCATCTCCGACGGGCGCACGATCTTCCTGACCGGCTACAGCTCGCTCTACGCGCTCAGGCCGAAGCGCTGAGCCGGATGTCGCGCGAGGACGCGCCGACCGAGAGCTCGTGGCGGCCGGGCACCCGCCGCCAGCCGTGGTCCCAGATCGCCAGCCGCCGGGGATCGATGGCGACGCTCACGCGGCGGCGCTCGCCCGGGCGCAGCTCGACGCGCGCCCAGCCCACCAGCCGCCGCGGCGGCTCGCCCGCCTGCGGCGGCAGTGCGGCGTAGACCTGGGCGATCTCGGCGCCGGCGCGGCTCCCCGTGTTGGTGAGCGAGAAGCTCACACGGCCGGGCTCCACGCGCACGTCGTCGTAGCGGAACGACGTGTAGGCGAGCCCGTGTCCGAAGGCGAAGCGCGGCTCGATCCGCTTGGCGTCGTACCACCGGTAGCCGACGAGCAGGCGCTCGGCGTACGGGATCGTGTCCGCCTCGGACGGCGGCGCGGCGCCGGTCGGGATGTCCTCCAGCCGCCGCGGGAACGTGACCGTGAGCTTCCCGGACGGGTCCACGTCGCCGAACAGCGTCCGCGCGATCGCCTCGCCGCCGCCGCTGCCCGGGTACCAGGCCTCGAGCACGGCGCGGACGCGTCCGGCCCACGGCATCGTCACCGGCCCGCCCGTCTCCAGCACCACGATCGTGTTCGGGTTCGCCGCGGCGTCGCCGTCGGCGTAGCGCGCGGCGCGGCGGCGCGGTCCGCCTGCAGCGACGACGACGGCACCCAGACCGGGCACGGGCCGCCTCCCGGCGTCTCCGGCGCCGACGTAGTTGATGTCCGGGATCCCGAGGCTCGGGATGCCGGGGACGAAGCCGTCGCGCTGCAGCGAGCGCTCGCTGCCCGGGAAGTCGCCGATCGGAATGAAGCAGAGCGTGACGCCGTGGACGAGCTGGAGCTTCTCGTCGAGCGTCATCCGGGCCACGAGCGCGTCCGCGCGGCGGTCGGGCTCCGCCGCCCGGGCGGGACCGGCCGCGACCAGCAGCAACGCGATGGCCAGCAGGCGACGCATGCCGCCCGGGAGATTACACAGACGAAATCGGTCTGATCGCGATTCCCGCCGCGGTCAGCGCACGCTTGACCTCCGGGATCGTGTACTGCCCGTAGTGGAAGATCGAGGCGCACAGGACGGCGTCGGCGCCGGCCTGGATGCCCTCGATCAGGTGGCGCGGCTCGCCGGCGCCGCCGGACGCGATGACCGGGACCTCGACGGCGGTACTGACCGCGCGCGTGAGCTCGAGCTCGTAGCCGGTGCCCACCCCGTCGGTGTCCATGCTGGTCAGCAGGATCTCCCCGGCCCCGCGCTCTGCGCCCTCGCGCGCCCACGCGACGGCGTCGCGGCCGGTCGGCGTGCGGCCGCCGGCCACGTAGGCCTCGTAGGAGCCGTCCGGGCGCTTCTTGGCGTCGATCGCCAGCACGACGCACTGCGCGCCGAACACCTGCGCGAGCTCGCCGATCAGCTCCGGCCGGGCCAGCGCCGCGCTGTTGATCGAGACCTTGTCGGCGCCGGCGTCGAGCACCGCATGCGCGTCGGCGACCTCGCGCACGCCGCCGCCGATCGTGAACGGGATGAACACGTCGTCGGCCGCCCGCCGGGCCAGCTCCACGACCGTCGCGCGCTTGTCGGAGGTCGCAGTGATGTCGAGGAAGATCAGCTCGTCCGCGCCCTCGGCGTCGTAGTGGGCGGCAAGCTCGACCGGGTCGCCGGCGTCGCGGATGTCGAGGAAGCGCGTGCCCTTGACGACGCGCCCGGCGTCGACGTCCATGCAGGGGATGACGCGCTTGTAGTGCAAGGCTCGAAGACGGTAGCGCCGTCAGTCGAGACGTTCTGCCGGGATGCGGATGACCCTGTAGCCCGCGGCGCGCAGGCGTGCGTCGCGGCGCTCGTCCTCGGCCCTGGTCCGGGCGCGCTCGTGGCCGCGGCCGTCGATCTCGACAATCGTTCCCGGCCAGGCAAAGTCGACGAGGATGCCCTCGACCTCGACGTTGATCCGCGGCCCGGGGCGGTCTCCGAGCAGCTCGAGGAAGCGGTCCTCGCATTGGCTCTTGGTGCCGGCGCTGCCGCCACGGTTCAGCTCCAGCGCTTCGCTCAGGACGGAGAGCCTCATGCGGCCATTCGCGCGTGCCATGGCGGTTCGTACCGCCCGATCATCGAAGCGCTTGCGGAACGCCGCCTCGTGGATCACGTTGGCGAGCTGCGGCGCGGTGAGGATGTCGGTGAGGTCGACCAGGGTGCGCGCGACGCTCGTCACGGGAATGCCGTGCTGGCGCGTGATGTCACGGGGATCGAGGTTGCGAGTCGTCTGGAGCCGGAAATCGACTCGCCGTCGACGGTGACCCGGCGCGATGACGTGGATCTCGACCGGGTTCCAGCGCGAGATGCGCCATAGCGACGCGGCGCTTAGGCCGGCGAGCGCCGCCCCGTCGCCGGCGGCGAGCACCGCCGCCATCCACAGCCCCCTCTCCTCCAGCCGAGGGTGGCCGACGGCGTACACGCCGCGGTGGATGCGGTGCAGCGTCCCGGCGCGCATACGTTTCCACGTTGACGACGCATCCAACCCGAGTCCCGCGAGCTGCGCCGCCGTCACGACTCCGTGCTGCCGCGCGGCGAGCCGGGCCAACTGCGCATTGAGGGAAGCGCGCGAGGGGGGTGATGCACGTTTATGTCCTCCTAGGCCAGTTTCGTGCGGCACCCCCCGAAGCTCGCTCAGATCTCGTTACGTGTCTGGCTCCCAATGTGCGGTTTCCGTCTCGGAGGGGGGAAGAAGCGCGCGCGCCGCGACGAGTGGTCATGGCGTTCCGACGTGTCCGCTGTACCGACTGCCCCGCCCGGCGCATGATGGCGCCGCAGCGCACGAACTTCGACGGCTCGCCGGCGCCGGTGTTCGACGAGGAGCGGGTGTGCACGCAGTGCGGGGCCTGGCTGTGGGTCGTCGGCTCCGACGTGATGCCGGCGGCGGTGCGCCTGTACAGCCTCAGCGCCGTGCAGCAGGGCGATCGGCTCGAGGCCGTGCTGGCCGGGATCGCCGCCTCCGAGGCGTTCCGGAGCGAGTTTCAGCGCGCGTCGAGCGCGGCCTGGCCCTCGGCCACCGTGAATCGCTTCTCGTAGAGCGCCTTGCCGGCGATCACGCCGGCGAGGTTGACCTGGCGCAGCTCCGCGAGCCCACGCAGGTCGTCGAGCGAGCCGATCCCGCCCGAGTACAGAAACCGCCCGCGCACCGCCTCCGCGACGCGGCGGACCCCGTCGAGGTCGGGCCCGTTGAGCTTGCCGTCGCGCGAGACGTCGGTGTACACGAACGAGCGCACGCCGCGCGCGGTCAGCCGCGCGATCGCATCCCCGGCCGGCATCTGCGTGGTCTGCGTCCAGCCGGCCGTCGCGATCATGCCGTCGCGCACGTCGACCGAGACGACGACCCGCGGGCCGAAGGTGGCGACGATGTCGTCCAGGAAGTCGACGTCGGAGAACGCGGCGGTGCCGACGATCGCCCGCTCGGCGCCCGCCCGCAGCGCCTCGCGGACCGCGGGCAGCGTGCGCAGCCCGCCGCCGTACTGGACGGGGATGCCGGTCTGCTTGACGATCCGGCGCAGGTGGTCGAGCGAGCGCGGCTCGCCGCTGCGGGCGCCGTCGAGGTCGACGACGTGCAGGAAGCGCGCGCCCGCCTCGACCCACGACTCCGCGGCCGCGAGCGGGTCGTCGTGGTAGGTCGTGGCGTCCTCGAAGCGGCCCTGGACGAGGCGGACGGCCTTGCCGTCCATGATGTCGATCGCCGGGTAGAGGATCATGCGACGGCGACCGCCACGCGCTGCGCGAAGTTGCGCAGCAGGCGCAGGCCGTCGCGGGAGGACTTCTCGGGGTGAAACTGCGTGGCCATCACGTTGCCGCGCTCGACGACCGACACGAAGCGCTCGCCGTACTCGCTCGTGCCGACGACGTCGGCGGGGTCCGAGGGGCGGCACGCGAAGCTGTGCACGTGGTAGAAGGCGGCCTGCCGGTCGAGCCCCTCGGTGAGCGTCGACTCGCGCTCGAAGCTCACCAGGTTCCAGCCGATGTGCGGCAGGCGCGGGCTCACGAGCGGGGTCACCGTGCCGGGCAGGATCCCGAGGCCCTCGGCGCCCTCGTGCTCGGTGCTGGACTCGAACAGCAGCTGCATGCCCAGGCAGATGCCGAGCAACGGCTGCGTGAGCTCGCGCAGCACGTCGCCGAGGCCGAGCCGGCCGACGTTCCGCATGGCCTCCGGGAACGCGCCCACGCCGGGCAGGATCACCGCGTCGGCGTTCCTGATCAGGTCGTGGTCGGAGGTGATCACCGACATTGGCGCCGACGTGCGCGAGCGCCTTCTCGAGGCTGCGGCGGTTGCCCATGCCGTAGTCGGCGATCGCGATCACGTCAGCGTCCCCTTGGTCGACGGCACCCCGGTCTCGCTCGGGTCGATCGCGGTGGCCTGGCGCAGCGCGCGCGCGAGCGCCTTGAAGCAGGCCTCGATCATGTGATGCGCGTTGGTGCCGGCCTGCAGCTCGATGTGGAGCGTGAGCCGCGCCGCGCTGGCGACGGCGCGGAAGAACTCCTCGGCCGCCTCATGCTCGAAGCCGGCGATCTCGCCGGCCGGCAGGCGCTCGAAGCCCTCGATGCGCGCGAACGGGCGCCCCGAGATGTCGAGCGTGGCGGCAGCGCGCGCCTCGTCCATCGGGATCGTGGCGTGGCCGTAGCGGGCGATCCCGGCGCGGTCGCCGAGCGCCTGGTCGAGCGCCTGGCCGAGCACGATCCCGGTGTCCTCGACGGTGTGGTGCGAGCCGGTCTGCAAGTCGCCGGTGACGCTGACGTCGAGGTCCAGCTTCCCGTGGCGGGCGAGCAGGTCGAGCATGTGGTCGAGGAAGCCGACGCCGGTGCTGCGCGTGCCGGCTCCGGACCCGTCCAGGGTCAGCGTGAGCTCGACGTCGGTCTCGCCGGTCTTGCGGTGCAGGGTCGCGGTGCGCTTCACGGCCGTGGATTCTGACGCAGGCGCGGCGTCAGCCGCGTCTGCGAAGGCGAGCAGGTCGCTCACGGCGTCAGCCGTGAGCGACCGCGCAGCGCCATCGAGGCGGCGTGCCGTTCGAAGCCTTCGGCGCGCGCGATCGGGATTCCGGCACGCGCGAGCGCGGGCCCGGCGTCGTTGAGCCGGACCTCGGCCATGCGGCGCCGGAAGTGGCGCACGTTGAGGCCGGAGGCGAAGCGCGCGGCGCCCTCGGTGGGCAGCGTGTGGTTCGAACCCGCGACGTAGTCGCCGAACGCGGTGCCGCTCGCGTTGCCGACGAACAGGCACCCCGCGCTGCGCACCCGCGGGGCCAGCCGCTCGGCCTCGTCGCCCGCGAGCTGCAGGTGCTCCGGGGCGAGCGCCTCGGCGAACGCGAGCGCCGCGTGGAGGTCGCTTGCGTGGATCGTCAGGCCGGGCAGGGCGTCGAGGATGGCCGTGGAGTCGCTCACCGCCACGGTCAGCGAGCCCTCGCCGTGCTCGGCCTGCGCCTCGAGGTCGAGCGCCAGCGCCTCGGTGTCGGCGCCCTGCGACGCGATCACCGTCAGGTCGCTCGGGCCGTTGAAGCCGTCGATCCCGACCTCGCCGAAGACCTGGCGCTTGGCCTCCTGCACGTAGAGGTTGCCGGGGCCGACGATCACGTCGACCCTGGGGATCGACTCCGTGCCATACGCGAGCGCTGCGACCGCCTGCGCGCCGGTGACGCGGTAGACGGCGTCGACCTCGCACAGCCGCGCCGCGGCGAGGATGACCGGGTGCGGCGCGCTGGCCACGTAGACCTCGTCGACGCCCGCGGCGCGCGCGGTGATCGCGCCCATGACGACCGAGGACGGGTACGGATGGCGCCCGGACGGCGCGTAGACCGCGGCACGGCGGACGGGCACGTCGCGCAGCGTGACCGTGTGCCCCTCGGGCAGGATCGCGCCGGACTCCCCATCCAGCCCGGCCTCGGCCACCGCGCGCACGTTCTCGATCGCCACCTCGAGCCCGAAGCGGACGTCAGGGTCGAGGTCGTCGAGCGCGATGTCGAGCGCGGCCTGCGGGAGCTTGAGCGGCGGGCCGAGGTACGCGCCGTGGTGGACGCCGGCGAATCGCGCCTCGTACTCCTCCACCGCGGCGTCCCCGCGCTCGCGCACCGCGGCCACGATCTCCGCGACCGCGGCCGCCACCGACGCCCCGGCCGGCACCCGTGCCCGCACCCGCGCCGCGACCTCGGCCGCGTCGTGAACCGTGCACGTCCAGCGCTCAGCCACGCAGGCGCTCCACCACGTCGTCGATCGCTCGCGCCTTCACCCGGTACGCGACCGGGTTGGCGATCAGCCGCGCCGTCGACTCGCTGATCTCCTCGCGCACGACGAGCCCGTTCTCGCGCAGCGTCGTCCCCGTCGCGGTCAGGTCGACGATCCCGTGCACGAGGCCGGTCAGCGGCGCGAGCTCGACCGAGCCCTTGACCTCGACGATCTCCGCCTGGCGGCCGGTGCGCTCGAAGTAGCCGGCGGCGATCCGCGGGTACTTGGTGGCGATCCGCATCAGCCCGAGGCGCCGCAGCGCCTCGGCCGCCGGGTCCTCGCCCGCGACCGTGGCAAAGACCATCCGGCAGCCGCCATAGCCGAGATCGAGCAGCTCGATCACGTCGCGCTCGGCCTGCTCGGCGAGCACGTCCTTGCCGGCGATGCCGAGGTCGGCGGCGCCCGCCTCGACGTAGGTGGGGACGTCGGACGGCCGCATCGTCACCAGACCGGCCTCCTCGAAGAGCAGCTTGCGGTCGTTCGCGCGCACCTCGGCGGTGTCGATCCCGAGCCCGTCGAGCAGGTCGAGCGTGTCCCCCATCAGCGCGCCCCGCGGCACGGCGATCCGGAGGCCGTTCAAGTGACCCTCCGTGATGTCGCGGCGCGGGAGCGAGCCCCCGGGCGAGTTCCCGCCAAAGCATGCGAGCGCGCAGCGCGAGTCATGCGACGCCCTCCTGAAGGCGCGCGGCGTGCACGCGCTCGACGTCGAGCGCCCAGCCGCAGGCCGGCAGGTCGCGCCCGAAGCGGCCGAGGAGGTCGTCGTAGCGCCCGCCGCCGCCCATCGGCGCGCCAAACGCGGCGTCGTAGACCTCGAACACCGCGCCCGTGTAGTAGCCGAGCGTGCGCAATAGTCCGAGATCGTAAATTACGCGCGCGGCGACGGCGTCCGGGAGGAGGGCGTGAAGCTCGCGCAGCCCGGCCGCCTCGGGCACGCCCTCCAGCACCTCGGGGCCGCCGCGCCGCATGGCCAGCCGCGCCAGCTCGGCGGGCAGCTCGCGTTGCAGCGTGACGAAGTCGTGGGCGTCGAGCGCCTCGAGCAGCCGGTCGCGATCGTCCACGCCGGCGCGCTCGAGCGCGCGCGCGAACAGCGAGGCGTCCCCCACGCCCACGCGATAGGACTGCAGCCCCGCGGCATCCAGCGCCTCGCACAGCACGGTGATCGCCTCCGCCGTCCCCTCCGGTCCGGGCGCGCCGACGAGCTCGATGCCGGCCTGCAGGATCTCGCGCGGCTGCAGCCGGTGCCGGCGCACCGCGCGGTAGGCGTGCTGGACGTAGCAGAAGCGCAGCGGGACGGGCTCGGACGGATACCGCGCGGCGACCACGCGCGCGATCGGGATCGTCATGTCCGAGCGCAGCACGAGCACGTTGCCATGCTCGTCGAACAGCCGGTACGCGGGATCGGCGGCGGCCGGATCCCCGCGCGTGAGCACCTCCTCGTACTCCAGCGCGGGCGTCGCCACCTCGCCGTAGCCACGGGAATCGAACACGGCGCGCATCGCCTCGGTGATCGCGCGCACCTCGCGCAGCTCGTCCGGCAGGACGTCCCGCGTGCCGCTGGGGATCGGGTGGATCACGCGGCGGCGACGCGCTCGATGCGCGCCCCGAGCTCCTGGAGGCGCTCGTCGATCCGCTCATATCCGCGGTCGATGTCGCGCACGTTGTGGATCTCGCTGCGGCCCTCGGCGCACACCGCGGCGATCAGCATCGCCATGCCGGCGCGGATGTCCGGCGAGCTCACGCGCGCGCCGCGCAGCTTGCGCGGGCCGATGACGATCGCCCGGTGCGGGTCGCAGATGGTGATCTCGGCGCCCATGGAGATCAGCTTGTCCACGAAGAACAGCCGGTTCTCGAACATCTTCTCGAAGATCAGCACCGAGCCCTCGGCCTGGGTGGCGAGCGCGACCGCGATCGACGTGAGGTCGGCGGGGAACGCCGGCCACGGGCCGTCTTCGACCTTCGACTGGTAGTCGCCGGCGTCGCGCGCGACCTTCAGGTGCTGGCCGCCGGGGACGAGGCAGTCCCCGTCGTCGAGCTGGGTCTGCAGCCCGAGCCGGCCGAACACGAGCCGGATCATGCGCAGGTCGTCGGCGACGCAGCCCTTGATCCGCAGCTCGCCGCCGGTCACGCCGGCGAGCGCCATGAACGAGGCGATCTCGATGTGGTCCGGGGACACCGTGTGCTCGCACCCGCCCAGGCGGGCGACGCCATGCACCTGCATGACGTTGGAGCCGATCCCCTCGATCGCCGCGCCCATCTTGTTGAGCATGCGCGCGAGGTCCTGCACGTGCGGCTCGCACGCGGCGTTGCGGATCACCGTCGTGCCCGCGGTCGCGGCCGCGGCCATGAGCGCGTTCTCGGTGCCCATCACGGACGGCTCGTCCATGAAGAAGTCGCACGGCTGCAGGCCGCCGCCGGGCGCCTTGAGGTCGATGTCGCGGTCGTGGTCGACGGTCGCGCCCAGCGCCCGGAAGGCGTCGAGGTGGGGGTCGAGCCGCCTGCGGCCGATCACGTCGCCGCCGGGCGGCGGCAGCAGCGCGGAGCCGAAGCGCGCCAGCAGCGGGCCGGCGACCAGGAACGAGGCCCGGATCCGCTCGGCCAGGTCGGCGTCGACGTCGGTCTTGTGCACGTCCTGCGCGCGCAGCTCTACGGTGTTCTCGCCGCGGCGGGTCACGCTCACGCCGAGATCCGCGAGCAGCTCGATCAGCGCCTCGGTGTCGCGGATGCGCGGGACGTTGTGCAGGATCACCGGCTCAGGCGTCAGCAGCGACGCCGCGAGCAGCGGGAGGGCGGCGTTCTTGTTGCCGGCGGGCACGACGGTTCCGCTGAGCGGAGCCCCGCCTTCGATCACGAACTTCTCCATAAGGGCGGCGGCTAGGCTAACGAATCGATGACCTTGCCCATGACGCGTGACGAGGCCTGGCAGCTCTTCTGCGAGTGGACGCCGTCGGAGAGCCTGCGACGCCATGTGCTGGCGGTGGAGGCGTGCATGCGCGCGTACGCGCGCAAGTTCGGCGCCGACGAGGAGCGCTGGGGCCTCGTCGGGATGCTGCACGACCTCGATTACGAGCGGTATCCGGATCTTCACACCGGCCACCCGCGCTACGCGCTCGCCGAGCTCGAGCGCCTCGGCTTCCCCGAGGACGTCGTGCGCGCGGTCGCCTCTCACGCGGACTACCTGGAGGTCTCGCGCGACTCGCCGATGGAGAAGACGCTGTTCGCGGTCGACGAGCTGTCGGGCTTCGTGATGGCGTGCGCCTACGTGCGCCCGCAGGGCATCCACGGGCTGACGCCGAAGTCGGTCCGCAAGAAGATGAAGTCGCCGGCGTTCGCCGCCGCCGTGGACCGCGACGCGATGCGCGAGGGCGCCGAGGAGCTCGGCATCGACTTCGACGAGCACGTCGCGTTCGTAGTCGCCGCGCTGGAGCCCGAGGCCGAGGCGCTGGGGCTCAACGGGAACGAGGCGGCCTGATGTCCGATCTGAAGATCGTCGTCCTGGAGGGCGACGAGACCGGGCAGGAGCTGCTCGAGCAGGCGATCCGGGTGCTCGACCCGGACCTGCTGGACGTCGATCTCGAGCTGGAGTCCTTCGACCTCTCGCTGGAGCGCCGGCGCGAGACCGGCAACGAGATCGTCCACGAGGCGGCGCGCGCGATGCGCGAGGCCGGCTTCGGGCTCAAGGCCGCGACGGTCACGCCCGAGGGCAAGGACGACGTCGGCTCGCCGAATCGCATCCTGCGCGAAGAGGTCGACGGCAAGGTGATCGTGCGCACCGGCCGCCGCATCCCCGGAGTCGTCGGGCCGGTCTCCGGCGTCTATCACCCGATTTCCGTGGTCCGGATGGCGGTTGAGGACGCCTACGGCGCCAAGCAGTGGCGCGAGGGCACCGAGGGCGCCGCCGACGAGGTCGCCTACCGGACCGAGAAGGTCACGCGCTCGACGTGCCACGCCGTGTCCGAGTACGCGTTCCGCACCGCCTCGCGCATGGGCGCGCGCGTCTACGGCGGGCCGAAGTGGACGGTCTCCCCGGTCTACGAGGGGATGCTCAAGGAGGAACTGGACGCGGCGGCTTCGCGCCATCCGAACGTGCCGTACTCGCCGGTGCTGATCGACGCGACGTACGCGGGGCTGATGACGGGCGCCGCGGAGACGCCGCTGGTGATTCCCGCGTTGAATCGCGACGGCGACTGCCTGTCGGATCTCGTGCTGCCGATGTTCGGCTCGATCGCGGGGGCCGAGTCGGTCCTGCTCTCCTTCGACGCCGACTACGGCGTGGAGGTCGCGATGGCCGAGGCCCCGCACGGAACGGCGCCGTCGCTGATGGGCAAGGACCTCGCGAACCCGATGGCGATGCTGCTCGCGTGCGGGTCGGTGCTGGGGTATGCCGCCGTCCGCGGCGTGTCGGGAGCGGAGCTAGCCTCGCGGGCGGTCTACGAGTCCGTGCTCGAGACCGCCGCCGGCGGCGTGAAGACCTTCGACCTCGGCGGCTCGGCCACCACGTCCGGGTTCACGGACGCGGTGGTCGAGAAGGTGCGCACCAAGGTCGAGATCTGGTCTTCGCTCGGGGCGCTCTAGGAGACCGTGATCGTGCCCGTCATGTTCGGGTGGAAGCTGCAGACGAACTTGATCGTCCCGGCCTTCTTGGCGGTGTAGCTGAACGACTTGCCCTGATCGAGCTGGCCGGAGTCGAACGTCGCGCCCTCGGTCGCGGTCGCCGTGTGCGCGGCCGAGTCCTTGTTCGTGAACGTGATCGTCTGGCCGACCTTGGCCTGGATGTCGTTCGGCGCGAACGCGAAGTCCGCGATGTCGACGCTGACGTCCTGGGCGGCCGCGTTGTCGGCCGGCGCCTGGGCGGGCGCCGCGGTCTTCTCCGGCGCGGCGGTGCCGGTCGCGGCCGCGGTCGGCTCACCGTAGCTCGAGGCGCTGGTGCTGCTGTCGCTGCCGCACCCCGCGGCGATGGCGGCGACCGCGAGCAGCGGGAGGATGAGGGTCTTCTTGATCAACGCGGGGCTCCTGGATTCGGTGTTCTCACCTGGGCCAGACGCCCGGATCGCTCATTTCATTCCCGCGCGCTCACGTGACGCGCGCGCCGGCGCTCGTAGAGGCGGCGCTGGATCGCGAGGGTGATCGTGCCGGCGAGCAGGATCGCCGCGAGGTTGACCGCGAGCTGGCCGGCCGAGCCCCAGAAGGTGTGCCAGTCGCCGTAGTAGGCGGCGATGCCGATGTTCGAGGCGGCCGGGATGGTGGTGACGCTGATGAGCACGCCGATCAGGGCGCCCGACTTCGCCGTGGAGAGGCTCAGCATCCCGGCGGTCCCGGCCGCGGCGGCGACCACGAACGCGAAGATGTCGGGGCTGGAGATGATGCGGGCGAGCGTGTGCTGCTCGGTCGAGAAGTCGTCGGGCGTGGCGCCGATCGTGTCGAAGAGCGCGGTGGCAGCCAGCGCGGTGACGATCGCCAGCGGGAAGCCGAGCGCCAGCGCGATCGCCGAGCGCTTCGCGAGGTCGGTGTGGCGCTGCACGGCGGCGACGCAGAAGCCGGCGATCGGGCCGAACTCGGGTCCGACGACCATCGCGCCGACGATCAGGACCTCGGAGTCGAGGATGATGCCGACGGCCGCGATCACCGCCGCGAGCGCCATGTAGAGGAGAAAGACTCCCGACAGCTCCACGCTCTCGTTCGTCCGCTGCTCGAGCTCCTCCCACACGACGGCGTCCGACGGAGCGCCCGGCGCGTGGCGCTCCGCGGCGCTCGCGAGGTCGGAGATCGTGTCGACCGCGCTCAGCGAGATCGAGCCGATCCTGTCGATCTCCAGCTCTCTCAGGTCGGCCACGATCACGCTCGCGTCCTCGCGGGCGACGTCGCACATCACGAGGTCGCCGGCGGGCCGCTGCGACACGCCCGGAATGTGGATCACGTCGATCGCCGACGGGCTCGCGCACAGCAGCGCGTGGGCCTTTTGCGCCCGGTCGGGCGGAGCGACGATGCGCAGGTGGAGCACGGCGGGAGCCTAGATGAGGCGGTCGTGCAAGATCGGTTGCAGCCTGCGGGGGCCGATTCCGCGCTGCGCCGCCGGATCCGCGAAATCGCCTCTGAGATCCCGCTCCTTCCGAAGATTTCCGTCCGACCCCCCGCGTAGCTTTCCGAACACATGTTCCCCCCGATGACCGACAGTCGCCCGAACAAGCGCTCGCTCCGAGCGCTGGTGCGCGGGGCCATGGATTCGGCCCTGGAGTTCGTCACGCTGGGCGAGGCAAGCGCGCCCGCAGGTCCTGCGCCGCAGGCGCCCGCCCCCACGTCCGAGCACCCGCATCGCCGACAACGTCTCGGTCATCACCGCCGCCGGCGTCGCCCAGGGATGGTCGCGCCTCGGCCCCAGGTCTGCACGACGCCGGTCCATCGCCCGGCGCACCGCACGACCTGATTCCCGCGCCCGCCGGCCGATCAGGTTCTTGGGAGGACTGATCGCACCGGCCGGGCCGCGGCGCATCGACCACGCGCCGCGAACGAGCTCCACCGCCCTCGGGCCGCCACGCGCGGTCCGAGCGCCGTGGGGCCCGGGGAGCCCGCGTAACCTCGCGCCCTCGCACGACGCCGCGCCCCCCGCACGACGCCGCGCCCGGCTACGGCGTGGTCGTCGACAGCGTGAACGTGAGGCTCTTGCTGTAGGTGCCGGTGCGGAGCGCGTCGCCGGCGGCGATCGGCTGCTTGAACTCGAGCGCGACCGGGTCGTTGCTGATCGGCGCTGTGTACGCGAGCAGGCTCGCGGGCGTGGCGCCGACCGGCGCGTACGGCGCGGTCGGTCGTGCGCGGACCTGCACGGCGGCAGGCAGCGAGAACGGGCCGTTGACCAGATGGCCGGGGGCATTCGTGCTCGGGTCGGCGACGCTGAGGCTGGCGTCGCCCGCCGTCGAGAGCACCGTCGCCGTCGTGGAGGCCAGGTAGTCCTTCGCGATCCCGGGCGTGAACGCGCCGAAGCTCGCGGGCGGGCCGACGGCGAGCGAGAGCGTTGCCGGCACGGTCCCGGAGACCGGCGCTGTGGCGCTCGTCGTGATCGCCGGCACCGTCACCTGCACGCTGGCGACCGAGACCTGGCCCGCGGAGTCCGTGACCTTCGCCCGCAGCGTGACCGTCCTGCCGATCTGGCCGTACGCGGGCGTCCAGGCGAACTCGTACGGCACCCGGCTGAGCTGCGCGACCGGCGTGTCGTCGGCCGTCAGCTCGACGGACTTGACGCCGAAGTCGTCGGAGGCGACGACGACGGGCGCGATCGCCTCGCCCCAGGGCACCACGGTTCCCTCCAGCGGGTCGGCGAACGCCGCGGACGGGGCGCCGTCCGCGGTCGGGCCGGGGACCGAGAGCGCGGCCGGCGCGGTCGCGCGCAGCGTGCCGAGCTCGGCGGCGCCGGTCACGGTGTCGCAGCCCGCCGCTCCCGGACCGGCGGCGCAGCCCCACCAGATGTCCGCCGCCAGCGCGGACGCCCCCGAGTTCGCGAGTCCGACCGCGTTGCCGGTGACGCTGCTCGCGGAGAGGCTGAAGGCGCGCGTCGCCGGGTTCTGCGAGTCCAAGCCGGTCTCGGCGTCGGTCAGCGCGACGCCCTGCACGTGGCCGGTGATCTCGCTGCCGGCGATCGCCCCGCGCGCGCCGTAGCTGTAGGCGACGCCGGTCCCACCCCCGCCGCCGAGCACGCGCGTGCCGGTGACGTAGCCGTACTCGACCATGCCGGACCGGGCGGTCGTCGTGGGCGCGCCGTCGGCGCCGCGGGCGTCGTCGAACAGCACGCCGCCCGCCGAGTAGCCCTTGACGAGGCTGTTCTCCACCGTGACGCGCCGCTGCGCGCCGGCCTCGGCGCCCTGCAGCGAGTTGGTGACGATCACGCCCCAGCCGTGCGGGCCGCCGCTCTTGAGCGGCCCGACGACGCTGTCGGCGATCCGGCCCGAGGTGTTGAAGAAGGCCACGCCGGCCTCCGCGTAGGCGTCGGGCGACTCGATCGTCACGCCGGAGATGTCGACGAAGTTCTCGTTGTCGTCGGTCGCGCCGAGCGACTGCCGCGAGACCGTCACGACATTGCCGCCGCCGTCGCGCAGGTACGGCGCGGTCCCGGCCAGCGAGGCGCCGAGCGCCGGCGCCGGCCGGATCGTCACCTTGCCGGCCCCGGCGCCCTTGAGCGTCAGCGGCTTGGTGATCGTCAGGCCGTTGCGCGAGCCGGCCTGCGACGGGCTGTTGTTCCCCGAGCTCGGCGTCGACTGCTCGAGATAGAGGCCCGGGCAGACGACCACCGTGTCCCACGGCGCCGCCTGGTTGACCGCCGCCTGGATTGACGTGAACCCGGCGCTCGGGCAGTCGGCCTTGTCGTCGTCGACGGTCCAGCTGGACGCCGCGGCGGTCGCCGGCGCCAGCGCGGCGGCGAGAAGGGTGGTCGCGATCAGACGTGGGGTTCGTGTGCGTGCAGAGCTCATGGGAAGCCCCTCCGTGGGGCGGCCGCAGCGTAAGTGGCCCCGCCGGCCTGTCGCGATGTGCGATCGGTCGGCTTTCGGACCCGCAGATTTCGACCGGCGGTCCAGACCGGGCCGCGCTGGCCGCTGCGACGATCCCGCCGCCTTGAGATCGCTCGCCCTCGCCCTGCTCGCCACGCGGCCCGCGCTCCGCCCGGCCGTCGCCGCCCTGCTCGGCTCCCGCCTCGCACGCCGCTCCGCCACGCTCGCGCTCGTCGCGTTCGCCGCCGCGCCCGCGACCGCCGGCGCCGCCCTGCCCGATCCGCTGGCTCGCGGCCCGTACACCGTCGCGACCGTCGACCCGGTCCATCTCGGGCGACTGGACCTGGAGGAGCCCAACGCGGGCGGCGGCGCCACCACCGGCGCGTCGGCGGCGGCCACCGTGCAGCTGCGCGGCTCGCTCTACTACCCTGCCGATCGGGCCAAGGACTCGCCGGTGATCGTGCTCGTGCACGGCAATCACGGCAGCTGCGACAGCGGCTCCGCGCCCAACTGCACCGCGTTCAAGCGCAACGACCGCGGCTACGCGTACCTGGGCAACAACCTCGCGACCTGGGGCTACACCGTGCTGTCGCTCGACCAGGACCAGCTGATCTTCTACCAGGACTCGCAGATGGGTAAGGGCATGCACCAGCGGCGGCGGATGATCGCCGCGGCGCTGGACGCCCTCTATGCCGCCAACCAGGCGCCGCTGCCCACCGACGCCGACACCGATCTCGGCGCGCGGCTGGTCGGCAGGCTCGACTTCTCGCGCATCGGGTTGATGGGCCACTCGCGCGGCGGAGACGCGGTCACCAGCTTCATCGACTACAACCGCACGCGGCCCGCGCCCGGGCGCCGCTACGACCTGCGCGGCGTGATCTCGCTGGCGCCGGTCGACTACGAGCGCCGCGCGCCGTATGGCGTGCCGTACATGTCCTACGTCGGCTACTGCGACGGCGACGTCTCGAACCTCCAAGGCGCGCGGTTCTTCGAGCGCAGCCAGTACATCCAGCCCACGGACCCGTATCCGCGGATCCAGGCGATGCTGCTCGGCGCCAACCACAACTGGTTCAACACGGTCTGGTTCGCCGACGGCGACGACGCGACGGGCAGCGACGCGGCCTGCGCGACCTCGCAGCCGACCAACATCCGGCTCAGCGGAGGGCTGTACGACCTGACCACGCGTGGGTCGGGCGATCCGGCGCTGATGGGCGACCAGGAGAGGGCCGGTCTGGCGGTCATGTCCGCGTTCCTGCGCCGCTACGTCGGCGGCGACGCCGCGTTCGACCCGTACATGACCGGCGAGGTCAGCTCCGACGGCGTCACGCCGCAACTGCCGGCGTCCGCCTGCCCGACGAGCGCCTTCGGGATCCGCATCCCGTGCTTCGACCGGCTGATGACGTCGTATTTCGCGCCCCCTGCCGAGCGTCGCGACGTCATACGCCCCGAGACCGACAATCCGCTGGCGGTGAGCGCGCTCGGCACGGCGCTGACCGGATCCGGGTTCAGCAACCCGTATGTCGCGGGCGGAGGCGTCTCGCCGCTGCCGCCGACCACCGAAGGCGGCTTCGACTGGTGCAACCCGGAGCCGCTGGACTTCACGCCGTCGCTGCTCGGCACGTCCGGCCTTCCGACGGCGGCGAAGCCGTGCCCACTCCCGGCCGCGAGCGCGCTCGGCGGGCAGAGCGGCACGCGCGAGAACGCGCCGGTCAACCACTCCTACGGGCTCCAGCTCGCGCTCGCGTGGGACCAGCCGGCCGCGCTCGGAACCCGGATCCCCGCGGCGTCCCGCGACGTTTCTGGCTTCAAGTCGCTCGCGATGGGCGCCGCGGTCAACTTCTTCGACGCCCGCAATCCGCCGCGGACCGGGGACGCCGTCTGGAACCCGGGCCTGACTACGCAGGACTTCACGATCGCGCTGACCGACGCCGCCGGCCACGTCGGCACGGTCGCGGCCGCGAGCCCGCGCTACGGCACCGCGCTGCACCAGACCACGGGCACCACGACCGCGCGCACGCACATCGTCCTCAACCAGATCCGCGTGCCGCTCGGGGATTTCGCCGCCCAGGGCGTCGATCTCACCGCCGTGCGACGCCTCGACCTGCGCTTCGGCGAGCCCGGCAAGCCCGCAACCGGGTCGATCGAGCTCGCCGACGTGCGCTTCCAGGAGTCAGTCTCCGGCCCGACCGTCTACACCGACAAGCTCGCCGACGTCCCCGTCACGCCGCCGGCCCCAGAGCCCGCTGCGGGCACTTCAGCTGAGGCCGCCCCCGGCGCGACATCCACGGCCGAGGCCGCCAGCGCGGCGCCGCCGGGCGAGGCCGCCGCCCGCGCGGCGGGCACCGCGGACGCGACGCCCCTGGCCGGCCACGCGGTCGCGGGCGGGTGTGCGGCGCCGAAGCTCGCCTCCGTGCGCGTCGTCGGCCGCCGCATCGTGGTCTCCGGTACGGCCGCCACGTGCGCCCCCGCCGTCACGGTGACCGTCTCGCGCGCCGGAGCGGCGCGGGCGAGCGCGACCCTCCGAGCAACCGGGCGACGCTGGAGCGCCCGGACCGGCCTGCTGAGGCCCGGCCGCTATCGCGTAGCCCTCCGGGCCGGCGCGGCGCGCGCCCTCACCGTCCGCTGACCACGCCGCGCCGCGAGCCACGCACGCAGACACGGCGCGTGGCGCAAGCGACGGCGTTACCGGCGCCCCGGGCCACGCCGCCCGATCCCGCCGGACTCCGCAGACGCCGGAGTCGCATGCCACCACCCCATCTAGCGTCGCAGGCGAGCACGGGGGGCGACGCGGGCGCAACGCGACGCGGGCAACGCGGCGGCGCGACGCGGACGCAGGCGCAAGCGGTGCGCGGCCCGACGCCGGCAAGACACGGGGCCGGATTGGCGTGAGCGGCAACTGCGCAGGTGAGGTGTGCGGTTCGCTCGGGAACGATCAGCCGTGAGCGGGGTTCGGACACAATCGCTCAGCGAAGCGCTCAGCCGGGGAGGGGGTGCTGCACGTTTGTTCGCCACAGGTGAACAAAGGTGCGTCACCCCTCACTCGCAGCCCGAGACGATGATCGATTTACAGTCACCGCAACTTTCTCCCGCTCCCCTTACCTGCGCCGTTGCCGTTTAAGCGGCCCGCAGCGCCGGTGCCGCGAGGCCCCTCAAGGGGCGCCCGCCGTCGAACGGGCCGGCTCCAAGGCTGCCCCGGTTCCGTGACTAGACCAGGACCATGGACGCACGCCTCCCGGCCTCCGCCCACGCCGCCCGCCCATGGCGCATCCACGACCTCGCCCGCGGCTTCCGGCTCCTCGACCTGTGGGCACTCCCGACCCCAGGCGGCCCGGACGACTCCCGCGGCTCGTAGAGCCGCGGGGTTCGATGGACCTCGGCGGCGGCTCGCGCGTCGTGCGCCGACGCGGGCGGACTAGCCCGGATCGTTCATCAAGTCTCGCGGCCGGTGAGCGGTGAGAGTGGTGTGCGCGTTGTGTGGTGTGAGAGCCGCCGTGCGCGCTGGGGTGGGGGGAGATGGGGCGTTTGCGCGGGAACGGCGGCGCTCATCGAGCGTGGCGGGGGCAGCGGCCCGGGGTGGCCGTCGAGCCGGGGGCGTGATCGTCGTCGGGCTGGGGCGGCGCCGGTTTCAGCGCGCGGGTGGTGGGAGTGCGGCCAGGCGCTTGAAGGCGATCGCGAGGGCGGTGGCCCAGGGCCAGCTGCGCTGGAGGCGCAGGGTGGCGCGGCGGGCGTGGAACGCGAGCCGGCCGGCGGTGTGTAGCAGCCGATAGCGCAGCGTCTTGGGCTCGCAGATGGCGAGCTCGCCGGTGAGCGCGAGCTGCTGGGTCCAGGCGATCAGGTCCTGGGCGATAAGGGAGAGCTCGAGCCAGACGGCGTTGGGGTCGAGGCCTTGGAAGGGCAGGTTCTCCAGCCCGGTCTGCTTGCCGGTGCGGATGCGGTCCTCGGCGCCGGCGCGGGCGCGATGGAGGCGTTCGAGCTCGACCGGGTCGCCGGGCAGGTCGGTCAACGTGCACTGGAAGCGGTGGCCGTCATGGTCGGTGAAGCACAGCTGCGCGCCCGGGTGCGGGCGCTCGCGACGCACGATCACGCGCCTGCCCTCGGGCCAGGCGCTGAGGTCGAGCTGGTCGGTGAGCTCGGCCACCCAGGCACCCTCGCGCGTCCCGCCGGCCTGGCGGATCGCGACCCGCCAGGCCGCGTCGGGCAGGCCGAGAATCGCCGCGCGGACCGACTCGGTGAGGTCATAACCCATCAAGAAGCGGATGCGCGCGGCGCGTAGCTCGTCGGTGAACTCGTGCGTGGCGGCGGCGCTGTCGGTGCGGACCACGATCTCGCCCGCCTCGACCAGCGCTCGCGGGAGCTGCGCGAGCGCGAGTTCGACCACGTCGATGTGATCGCTGGCGGTGTTGGCGCCGGCATTGCCCGGCCGCAGCACGCCGGCCAGCGCCTCGCGCGAGGCGTCCAGGTAGGCCAGCAACGGGTGAAACCCGAACCCGCGCTTGAAGGTGCCCGCCGCCCCGTCCTTCTCGCTGTGGGCAGTGATCAGCGTCGCGTCGATGTCGATCACAATCCGCTGCGGCCGAACGCCGACCTCCCAGGCGTGCTCGCGCGCTCGCGCTCGGGCGGCCCGCAGCGCCGCCAACAGCCCAGGGTCTGAGGCGAGCCGGTCGATCACCCGAAACGCCGTCGCGTCGGAGGCGACGGGCCCGAACAGCGCCCGCTGATCGCGAACCGCGCGCAGATCCGCCAGACACTCCCCGCCGTCGGCCAGCATCACCGCCAAGTCACGCACGACCCGGCCCGGATCGTGCCGGCCGCGCCGCTCGCGCATCGGCCCAAGCGCACGCGAGAGCGCGTCGGTGAGCCCGAGTCGGTCGGCCGCCTCGGCCAACAACGCCGCGCCGGCGTGCGAGACCAGCCCGCCTCCGTCCGGCACAACATCTACGGTGAAACGGCGCCCATCGCGCTGCACCTTCAAGGTGATCCTCCCGAGCGTCGGGGACTGGGCTTCGACAACCACAGAATCCCTGCTCAGGCGGACAGTTCAGCGGCCCCGATCACCCGGGGCCGCTGCTGCGTCATGAACGATCCGGGCTAGCGAGCGGTGCGCGGCGCGACGCCGGCAACACGCGGGGCGAGGCGTACGGCGCGCCGTCCGAGAGGGACGCGCGCCGGTGACGTGCGCCACGCGTGTGGCAGGCGTCGAGCGCGTCGCGCAGCAACGCGGACGGATCGCGCGGCGGGGCGTGGACCGCACGCGGGCGTTAACGACGAAGAGCCGCGTCGTGGGCGGCTCCTCTAATGAAGG
>CAWINP010000006.1:0-300964 GCA_963837485.1 uncultured Solirubrobacteraceae bacterium
ACGCGATCAGGAGCGGACCCTATCGCAGCCGAGAAGCCGGTTTAGTGACCGGCGCGGCGGCGGTGATACGCGAAGGTGAGCTGCGCGAGCAGGAGCCGGTCCTCGGCCCCGATCGCGGTGAAGCTGAGCGACAGGTCGGCGTCGGTGATGCGCACCGGCTTGGCCTTCGCCTTGATCTCCCGGTCGACCTGCACGAGGCCGATCACGACGTCGTGCAACTCGGCCGCCACATAGGAGCTCTGGCGCGCGACGCGGACGCCGCCGGCCGAGATGTCGCGCGTGAACGTCGTCCAGCGCTCGGTGTCGGCCCCGTCGGGGCGCAGGTGGGCCGGCAGCACGAGCGGGGCGCGGCTGAAGCTGCGGCGCTGGCCGAGGCGGAAGGGGTCCAGCAGCGTGGCGACGTACTCGCTGGGCGCGTTGCCGGGCCGCACATAGGACTTGAGCGCGTGCAGGCGCCCGCCGGCCTCGATCAGCAGGAACGAGAGGCCGTTGGCGGGCAGGCCGCCCTCGAGCGCCTCCTGCAACGCGAGCACGATGTCGGCGCCGTCGAAGCCGACGACGAGGCAGGAGACGGCCTCCTGGCCCAGATCGAGCTGGGCGGGCTGGCCTTCACTCAACGCGCTGCCGAATCCGGTTGCCACCAGCCGGGTGTATCGGCCGTTCTGGCCGGATGGTTGAGGGCAACCGCTCCGCTTAAAGCCTCAGGGCCTCACGGTCTGAGCTCCGCGAGCTCCCGCATGCCACGTTCGATGTCGGTCGTCACGGGCTGGATGCACACGTGGTCGGCGCCGGCATCCAGATGCGCCTGGATGCGGGTCTTGACGGCATCGACATCGCCGTGGGCGACGAGCGCGTCGACCAGGCGGTCGCTGCCGTCGTCCTGGAGATCTTGGTCGGTGAAGCCGTCCTCGCGCCACGCGTTCACGTAGTTCGGGAGCCTCATGTAGTACTTCAGGTGCTCGCGCGCCATCCGGCGGGCCTTCTCGGGCTCGGGCTCGATGACGAAGCCCTGCTCGGGCGCGAGCAACGGGCCCTGTCCGAGGGTTTGACGCGCCCGCTTGGTGTGATCCGGCGTGGTCAGGTACGGATGGGCGCCCGCCGTGCGTTCCGCCGCGAGCTGGAGCATGCGCGTGCGCAGCGCGGCGAGCAGGACCGGCGGCGGGGTCTCGGGCGCCGGCGGCTGGTACGGCGCCTCGTCCATCGCGTCCAGATACGCGCGCATGGTGCTGACCGGCTTGCCGTAGTCGGCGCCGCGGCGCGTGACCGCGGGCACGTGGCTGACGCCCAGGCCGAGCACGAAGCGTCCTCGTGAAGCGTCGGCGAGGTAGTAGGCGCCCGACTTCGTCGCGGTCGCGTCGCGGTTGTAGATGCTCGCGATGCCGGTGGCGACGTTGATGCGCCCGGTCGCGGTCAGCAGCACGCCCGCGTGCGCCATCGCGTCCTTGTTGCGCATGCTCTCGCCGAACCAGAACGTCCCGTACCCGAGCCGCTCGATCTCCCGTACCGCGTCGATCTCGGTGCCTGCCGCCGCGCTGCCGAGGTTCGCCCACCACACGCCGAGGGTTCCAAGGTTCATTCGCTTATCGTTGCAGACGCAACGGGTTCCGGCGAGCGCCCGAACCGAGCGGCGCTAAGCGCCGTTGCGGACGAAGAGCCACTCCTTCATCCCGCCTGTCGGGTTCCACACCTTGCGCGCGGTCATCCAGCGCCACCAGTTCCCCGGGTCGGTCGCGCCCTTGTAGTCGCGCACCCACCAGACGCGGAAGTCGAACTGCCGGCCGCGATAGCCCTGCATCGCGTTGGCCAGCCGCGCGTGTGCCGTGTCGGTCATCACGACCGCGTCGCCGGTCGGCGGGGGCGCGTTCGGCTGCTGGAGGTCGATGTAGCCGGTATTGAGGTGGCGGAAGTACCACGCGTACGGGAACGTGGCGCCCTCGGCGGAATCGACCGTCACGCTCAGCGGCGGCTGCCCCGGGCCGCGCGAGCGCGCGAGCGCGAGGACCTGGTCGGCGACGTCCTTGACCTGCGTCGAGGACTGAGTGGAGACGAGCAGCTCGCGCGGGTCGGCGCCGTGCCTGGCGTTGATCAGGTACGAGCTGTAGGCGGCGTAGAAGAGCGCCACGGCCGCCGCCGCGATGCCGACCGAGCGCCACAGGCCGTGGCGCGCCGTCCAGATCGACTGCAGCCCGATGCCGGAGAGCGCGAGCAGCGGCAGCAGCGGGTGCATGATCAGCCAGGCGAACTTCTCGCTCGCCCACGAGTAGACGGCGAACGAGATCAGGAAGTCCCAGATCAGGAAGACGCCGAGCAGCGTCGGGCGCTTCCACACCGCGACGGCCCCGATCGCGCCGAACAGCAGCGCCGGCCACTCCACGCCGAAGAGGACGACCGCGTACATGTACTTCGGTTCCCCGCCGCGGCCCACGCCCTGCTGGTCGAGCCAGTACTTCAGGCCCGTGTAGACGCCGTCCCAGAGGCCGCCCGGATGGGTGAGGAAGGTCGTGAACAGCAGCGTGAAGACGCCGGCGAACGCGGCCAGCCCCCATCCCCAGGCCTCCAGCCCGGCGCCGCGGACCGGCTCCCACACGAGCGGGCGCGAGCGCGACCACGCGAGCGCCGCGAGGAAGAACGTCCCCATCACGAAGACCGTGATGAACGTCGACTCCTTGGTCGCGAACGAGAGCGCGAGCAACGCGCCGATCAGCGCCGGGTGGTACTTCCGCGGCCGGTCGAGGAAGCGGAAGATCGCGACGATCAGCGCGAGCGTGATGCACGCGATGTAGATGTCCTCGCGCGCGAAGCGCGAGAAGTACAAGTACGTCGGCTCGAACGCCAGCAGGCCGGCGGTGGCGAACGCGGCGCCGCGCCCGATCAGCGGCCGCAGGCCGAAGCACAGCGGGACCATCGCCGTGCCCATGAGCGCCGGCGCGAGCCGCGCCGTGAAGTCCGAGTCGCCGAACAGGACGTACATCGCCGCGGTCAGGTAGAAGCGCAGCGGCCCGTGCAGCAGCGGGTTGTACTGGTACTTCCCGGTCTGCTGGAAGATGTAGGAGAAGTAGGCGTCCTGGCTCTCGTCGTGATGGAACGGCCGGTCGGCGAGCCCGACGAGGCGCAGGATCAGGGCGACGGCGATCAGCACGCCCCAGACCGCCAGCTCGCGGCCGTCCTGGCGGGCGAACCAGGCGCGGACCCGGCCGGATTCGGCCGGAGCGGAGGTGGCGGCGACGGTCAAGGAGTTCTCAGTTTCCCGCGGAGACGTGAAAGCCCGCCGTAGCGGGCGACCAGCAGGACGAATCCTGCCAGCGTTATCGGCACCACGATGACGAAGCGCAACATCAAGAGGTACGCAACCGCGATCGCGCCGGTTCCGCCGAGCGCCTTGATGCCGATCGCCACCGCCGCGTCCTGCGTGCCCGCGTAGGCCGGGCCGGAAGGGATCATCGAGAACACGCTGGCCAGCGCGACGAGGTAGAGCCCCTCGATCGGGTCCATGCCGAACCCGACGGCCGCGCCGACCGCCATCCACACGCCGGCCTCGATCGCCCAGATCGTGAGCGTCATGGCCAGCAGCAGGAGCCCGTGGTGCGCCCGCCGCAGCCCGAGCGTCGAGGAGGCGAGCTGGCGCGCGTAGCCGTGCAGGCGCTCGTTGCGCTTGACGATCTGCCAGGCCACGAACGCGACGATCGAAGCCGCCACCACGATCGCGACGATGAACTCGATCTTCTCTCCCCCGACCTCGCCGAGCAGGCCGTAGCCGACGACCACGAACAGCACGACGAGCACGACGACGTCGAGCACCCGCTCGGCGACCAGCGTCCCGGCCACGGTGATCCGCGACGTCTTGGCGGCGGGGCCCATCAGCACGATCCGGATCGCGTCGCCCGCGCGCGCGGGAAGCACGTTGTTGCCCATGTAGCCGATCACCGTCAGCGCGTAGGTGTCGGCGCGCGGCGGCGTGGCGCCCTCATCCTCGAGCAGCCGCTGCCAGCGCTCGGATCGCACGACGGTCGCGACGGCGTACAGCGCGATCGCGCCGAGCAGCGCGAGGAGCTCGCCCGTCGTGTGCGGCAGCCGGGGCGCCTGCTGCTTGGACGCCCAGTAGACGACCGCGCCCAGCGCGAGCACCGAGACGATGATCCCGAGCACCGACAGCGGCGATGGCCGCCGCGGGCGAGCGGGCGCGAGTGGACGCTCCGAGGTGGTGGACTCCGTGCTCAGGGGGCATCAGGATGGCATGCGGCGCGGCCTCCGCGACCACGCGCGCTCATGATTCGCGCAGCTCGAGATCGACGACGTCGCCGTCGAAGTGCCCGGCGCCGCGCGCGAGCACGGTGACCTCCACGACGATCCGGTCCACGCGCTCCAGCCGCTGCTGCGCCTCCTCGGTCAGCGTCGCGGTGAGCGGCGTGCGCGCCTGGCCGCAGTCGAAGCTCGCGATCTTGGCGAGCGTCACCTGCGGCTCGCCCTGGCGCGGCATGGTCTTGATCTCGAGCGAGCCGGTGACGTCGCCGAACCCGGTCGGGCAGGCGACCTGGAGCTTGAGCTCGCCGTCCGGCGACGCCACGAGCGTCGCGCCGTGCAGCAGCGCGACGACGAACTGCACGATCCGCTGCTTCGTGCAGCCCTCGCCGGCGAACGCGCGGCACGCGCCGGCGGTGACCACGGCGACGATCTGACCCGGGAGGCTGATGCCCAGCACTCGCGCGAGCTGTGCGGTGGTGAGGTCCTCATAGAGCCGTTGCGCGCGCTCGTCGCGCGGCGCGCCGTCCGAGCCCGCGAGGTCGTTCTGCAAGCGCAGCGGAGGCGGCTCGGCCTTGACGAGCACGCGCGCCTGCGAGTCGTTGGTCGAGAACCCGATCGCGCCGACGACTCCGGGCGGGGTGATCGTGCCGTTGCCGAACACGATCGTCAGCGCCTCCAGCGGCTTGCCCGACCCGTCCGCGGTCCCCAGCGCATCGCCGACCTTGGCGAACGCGTCGGCCAGCGCGGGATCGTCCTGGTAGTGCGCGGGATCCATCAGGTCCTGCCCGGGATCGAGCGAGAGGTCGGTCTCCACCGGCTCGCCTCCCGGTGGGCGCAGGACGACGTGGACGGTCACCTTGCCGTTCTCGACGTCGGCCTGGGTGACGGTCAGCAGCGGGTCGTCGCCGGCCTCTGCGCGCACGTCGACTCCGGTGACCGTGACGTGCTGCGGCGACGGGCCCGCGGCCGTCGCGTCGCCGACCGTGATGCGGCCGCCGAAGAAGTTGTCGACGACCGTGTCGCCCTCGCCGGTGTCCTGGTTGGCCGGCCGCCGGGGGGCGTGGCGGCGGGAGGAGTGGCGCGCCGGCGCGCGACGGGCGGCGCGTCGGGCGGGCGCGGGACTGGACGCCGGCGCCGCGGGCGCTGCCGGGCCGCCGGTCGCGGCAGGCGAGGCCGTGGCGAGCGAGGCCGCGGTGTCCGGCGGGGTCGCGCCGTCGGGCGAGGCCGCGCTGGCCAGCGACGACTCGCCGGCCGGAGACGACTCGCCGGCCGGAGACGACTCGCCGGCCGGAGACGACTCGCTGATCGGAGACGACTCGCCGGCCGGAGACGAGCCGCTTGCCGGAGACGAGCCGCTTGCCGGAGACGACCCGGTGGCCGGCGACGTCCCGCTGGCCGGCGACGACGCCGTGCCCGCGGGCGTGGCCGATTCGTCTCCGCCTGCGGGCGGCCCTGCGTCGCCCGCCGTCGCCGTCGTGGCGGCCGCGGGCGCCGGGCTGGCCTCGCCCTGCGCGCTCGCCGCCGCCGGGAACCCGAGCGCGAGGACGGCGAGCAGCAGCGGGAGGCGGTGCACGGCCCGACGCTACCGGACTTGCCGCGCGCTCTGGATGCGCGTAGCGTCGGGCGATGTCCCCTTCGGCGTTCGACGACGAGGTTCGCGGCCTTCTCGGCGCCTACCAGCGCGTTCGCGCGAACGTGGCGGGCGGCGGCTCCGTCGTGTCGGTCCGCACCGGCCGGCACAGCGCGCGCGGGCCCCGCCGCGTCGTCCTCTGGGGACTCGACGACCACGTGACACGGCGCGCCGCCCTCCTGCGCCGTGGTGCGCACGCTGACAGCGCGGCCACGGGCGCCGATCACTCCGGCACACTCGGCGCGCTCGACCACCTGCTCGCCTCGCTCCCGCCGGTCCCGTACCGCCGGCTCTACGCGGCGCTCGTGCTGCTCGTCTCGGCCGCCTCGCTCGGCGTGATCGCGATCCTGCGCAGCTTCGAGGGCACGAAGGCGCTCAGCCGCACGCTCGGCGCGGCGAACGACCTGGTCGACAAGCTCTCGACGCGCGTGCTGACGATCGACGTCGGCCAGATCCCCGACGCGCTGAAGGACCTCGGCGGCGCCGGCGACGCACGCGTGCTCGCGTTCGTGGCGATCATCGTGCTCCTCTCGCTCTACGCGGTCCTGCGCCCGTTCACGCCGTCGTTCCGGATCCGGCACGAGCTGTTGCGCGGCGAGATCGCCGCGCACGAGACGCGGCTCCTCGGCGGCCGGCTCCCGCGCGAGACGCCGTTCGACCTGATCGTGTACGCGCTGCCGATGTCGCTCCCGCTGTACGTCGGCCTCTACATGGTCGGCGACGGCCTCGCCCGCGCCGATGCCGCCACCGGGCTCGTCGGGCTGCTCCTGCTGGCCGGCCCCGCCACCGCGCGCCTCGCGTACCTGTGGCGCGCCTGGCGCCGGCGCACGCGCGCCGAGGTCGAGCGCGAGAGGCCGGAGACCGCGCGCTTCGCGCCGGTCGCGGTCGAGCAGGATTCGAACCCGGTCCGCGTGTGAACCTGATTGGACGACGGGCGCGTCTGTGTGTACCTTCGCAGAGCAGATGTCGCTGAGCACCCTCCGCACTCTCCACGCGCTGAAGCCCGCAATGACGGGCTGGCAGGCGTTCGTGGCCGCGGAGCGGATCATGCCGGCGACCGCCAACGACCAGCAGCCGCGCGGCTACTAGCGGACGGAGCTACACATGCACCCGTCCGCGAACACCGCGGGCGGGCGTCGAGTGACGCGCTGGTCCCGCGAATCGATCATCGAGAAGATCCGCGATTGGAACGAGGCCTACGGCGAGCCGCCGTGCTCGGCCGACTGGAACCCGTCGCTGGCTCGCTGGCGCGCGCAGGAGTGGCGTGCCGAGCGCTACCGCGAAGGGATCTGGCCCTCCACCAACGCAGCCAAGCGCCCGTTCGGCGGGTCGTTCGACGCCGCCGTGCGCGCGGCCGGCCTGGAGCCCCACCGCTCCGGCCCGCGCCGCCGCCCGGCCGGAGCCGCGCGGCCTGACGTCGAGCAGCGCGCGCCGCTGGCTCCCCGCAGCGTCGACGAGGCGCTGCTGGAGGCCGCCGACCGCGTGAGCGACGCCGAGCGCCGCGTCGCGGCCCTCGAGCGCCGGCTCGAGGCCGCGGAGCGCCGTGCCGAGCGTGCCGAGGATCAGCTGGACGACGCGCGCCGCCGCGCGCGCCGGGCCGGCGAGCGCGAGCGCCGTGCTCGCGGCGCGCGGGAGCGCGTCGCGGTCACCTCGCGCGAGTCGACCGTGGCCGCGACGGAGACCGTGGAGCTCGTGTCCGCAGAGGCGGATGCGCGCGTCCGCGCCGCGTACGACCAGGCGCAGGCCGCGGTCCGCGACACGCACGAGGCACGTCGCGCGGCCCGGCGGGCCGAGGCTCGCGCGGCGGACGCCGAGGCGCGTGCGGAGTCGGCCGAGCGGCTGGCCGCGGCGACGCGGACGGAGCTGGCGAGCGCGACCGAGTCGGCGCTGCGCGACGCCGCGGCCGGAGCCGCGGTGAGCGAGGCCGTGTCGGCAGCGCGCCGCGAGGCCGGAGCTGCGTGGCAGGCGGCGCGCGACGCCGAGGCCCGGACGGCGAAGGCGGAGTCGCGCTCGCGCGAGCTGGCGGCGCTGGTGTGCGGCGAGCAGCGGCAGCTGACGCCGGACGAGCTCGCGGACCTGCGCGCCTGCGGCCCGTCCGGCCCCGCGGTGCTCGCGCTCGCCCTGCGCGGCCTGCACGGCGCCCGCAGCGCGGCCGACCGGCGCGCGCTGCTGGAGGCGCTCGGCGAGGTCGCGAGCGCGGCGATCCGCTGGCGCGACGCTCTTTGATCCTCCCCATGGCGGACCCCGGCCCGAAATTCCGGGCCGGGGTCGGCGGCTTGCCAGGTCCGGCGAACTGCTTGCAGTAAGGGGATGTGGGTCAGATTGGCTGTGCGGTTCGCGCGGCCGCACGAGGGGGGTGCCTGCACTTTCGTTGCCAGGAGCAACGTTTCTGCAGGCACCCCCTTTGTTCGAAGCGCGGTTGTGATCGCTCGCGACCGTTCGCCGGTCCCTCGTGATCGGTTCTGGTACTCCCGTTCCCCTTACCTGCCGCCGTTCGCCTGACCCGGCGCGCCGAACATCGCCGCCACCGCGCTCGCCTGCTCGTGCAAAGACACGTCGCGCAAATGCTGCCCGATGTTCCAGCGCCGGCCGTACGGGTCGGTGAGCTGGCCGTGCCGCTCGCCCCAGAACGCGTCGGCGAGCTCGCGCACGACCGAGGCGCCGGCGCCGACGGCGCGAGTCCATAGCGCGTCGGCGTCAGGCGTCGAGAGCTGCAGCACGTCGGAGTCGCCGGCGACGACGCCCATCTCCGCGAACTCGTCGCACAGGTGCAACTCCGACTCGCCGTAGCGCATCACGAGCGACATCAGGCGGCCGTCGGGGACCGCCAGGCGGCTGACCTCCTGGAAGCCGAACGCGCGGGCGTACCAGTCCGCGGCCTCAGCGGCGCCGCGGACGACGATGTGCGGGCTGATCTGCATGCCGCGGACGCTACGTCCGGCGTCTTGTACGTTCTTGACGTGACCGACGTGCGGATGTGGCGCGAGGACGGCGTGCTCCTCATGCGCGGGCGCACGCGCGGCTATGCCGTCGAGCCTCGCGGCGAGTACGTCGTCGGCGTGATCGAGGCGGGCCACATGCGCGCGTGGCGCGGCCGCGATCGCTACGACTTCCGCGCCGGCGACGCGTGCGTATGGGACGCGTCGGCCCCGCACCGCGGCACCGGCGACTGGACCGCCTGGCTCGCGGTGCTCGAGGACCCGGGCCCGCTCGCGGGCCTCGAGTTCCCCGACCCCGTCGGGCGCGCCCGCCCGGCCGGGACGCTGATCGAGTGGCTGCACGACCTCGCCGGGCCGCGGCCGCCGCTCCTGCGCGACGACCCCGCGCTGCAGCGGGCACGCGACTATCTCGGCGACCACCTGAGCGCGAACGTCACGCTCGACGAGCTCGCCGCGGCCGCGGGCACCGGCAAGTTCCGGCTCGTGCGGCTGTTCCGCGCCTCCACCGGGATGCCGCCGCATCGCTACCAGCTCGCGCAGCGCGTCCGGCTCGCCCGCCGGCTGCTCGAGCGCGGCGTGCCGATCGCCGAGGTCGCCGCGGCGACCGGCTTCGCCGACCAGAGCCACCTGCACCGCCACTTCCGGCGCGGGCTCGACCTGACACCGCGCGAGTACGCGCGCCGCTTCTACCGGATGCGCCAGACCGTCGTGCCGCCCGACGAGTACACGCGCTCGCCGAGCTGATCCCACTTCGCATCGCCGCCGTCGCCGTACGTCGTGTGCTCCAGCGGCCCGACGACCACGTAGTCGATCCCGTAGCGCGCCAGCAGCGGGCGCGCGGCGTCCGGCACGGCTGCCGTGTAGAGCGTCTTGATGTCCTCGATCCGCGATCCGGGCGGATGGTCCCACTGCAGCTCGTGCCCGGCCCAGCCGAGCACGGTCGAGCGGCCCGTGAACGTCGAGATGCGCGCGTGCCCGAAGGCCGAGTAGTCGTCGCCGAACGCCTCCAGCACGACCGCGTCGCCCCGTGCATGCTCGCGCAGCCAGGCGATCGCGCCCGGATCGCCGGGGTTGTTCACGCGAAGCCACTTCAGCCCGTCCAGCGACGGCGAGTTGGAGAAGCCGTTGGTGCGCGCATAGCTCGCCGCATACGGGTACACGAAGCCGAGCAGCAGCAGGATCGTCGCGCCGAGCGCCCAGCCCTGCCACACGCGGCGGCCGAGCCAGACGCCCGCCCACGGCAGCGCGCAGGCCGCCGCGAGCCCGAGCAGCAGGTACGCCTGATAGCCGGCCTTGAAGACCGTGTTCATGCGCAGCAGCGCCGAGTTGTCGAACGCGTCGCGCAGGTAGACGAGCTCGGGGATCAGCACGAGCGCGAGCCCGCCGGCGATCAGGACCCACAGAAAGCGCTCCGGCGCGGTCACGGCCGGCGACAGCGCCGCTCCCACGCCGACCGCCACGCCGATCGCCAGCACCATCACGCCGGTCAGCTGGTCGGCAGCGAGCAGCGCCCCGACGACGACCGCCGCGATCCCGCCCCACCCGAGCACGAGCCACGGTTTCTCGAGCGCGCGCACGCGGCTGGCGAACGCGGCCAGCAGCGGCCACAGCAGGATCCCGTAGATCATCACCATGTCGCCGAGCCACTTGGTGAACGCGCGCCGCTCGTGCACCACCCCCACGCCGCGCGCCTCCGGGTTGAAGTTCAGGACGAACGGCAGGATCAGAACGAAGCTGCCGAGCAGCACGAGCACCAGCCACAGCACGGCGAACTCGCGTCTTCGCGCGCTCAACGGGTCGCGCAGCCAGACGACCACCGCGGCGGCCAGCACGCCCGCGGCGACGGGATAGCTCCATGTGTTGATCGCGTACAGCACGCCGATCGCCAGCGCCGCCGCCAGCGCCTCGAACACCGCGCGCCAGATCACGTCCCCGCGCGGCCCCACGAGCGCGACCTGCAGCGCGAACGCGAGCGCGAGCACGGTGAAGGGCAGCGCGAGCACGTGCGCGTGGAGGTCGCCGAGGATGAACGAGAAGCTCGGGAACTCGTTGATCGTGTTCGGGATCACGCGCGAGGGCTCGAACCACATGTAGTCGTGCGGCGGGTTGTCGGCGTGCAGCCACGTCCGCACGCCGGCGAGGTTGCCGAGCACGACGACGAGCAGCACCGCGAGCACGCCGGCCAGCACCGGCCCGCCGCGCGGCGGCCGCGGCAGCACGGCGCGGGCGGCCGCCCACAGCGTGCCCGCGAACGCGTAGACGGCCGAGCAGGTGAGCGCCAGCAGCAGCCCCCAGGCGAGCAGGTAGCCGGAGTCGGGCCGGATGGCGAGCAGCTTCAGCGGCCACGCCATCACCAGGTGGCCGAAGTAGTAGTAGTTGAGCGTCTCCCCGCTCATCCACGGGTCGTGCGGCGGGAAGTGCGACGACGCGTTGATCGCGTTGATGAAGCCCATGTCCATCGGCTTCTCGGTGTTCCACACGTCGGGCGCGAACGACGCGAGCAGCACGCCGAGCGCGTAGGTGACCGCGAACACGATCTCGCCGCCGGCGAACAGCCGCCGGCGCACGTGATCGTCGGGCGGGAGCGCGAGCCGCCCGAGCCGCCGCAGCCGCCGCCCCTTGGCCTCCTCCAGCCGCCCGGCCAGCGACCGCAGCCGCAGCGCCGCGAGCACGCCGGCGACGGCGAGCAGCACGAGCACGGCGACGATCAGCGGCACCCCGTAGCCGACCAGGTGCAGCGACGCGGCCATCCACACGAGCCACGACACCAGCAGCAGACCGACGATCTTGGACAGCCCGAGGCCGGCGCCGGGAAGGCGCCCGAGCAGCAGACCGGTGAGCGGCGCGGCGAGCAGGCCGACCAGCTCGACCAGAAGGAACAGCCCCAGGGCCGAGAGCATGCGGGCCGGGAGGGTAACCGGATGGTCGATCCCACGCCCCCCGCACCCGTCGAATCGACCATCTAGGCTGCGGCAATGCCGCTCTACGACCCCGTCGTCGATCTGCCGCTGAAGATCGAGGGCTACGCGCTGCATGCCCTCTCGAAGACCGTCTCGTCGGGCTTCGAACGCGTGTCGACGATCTTCGAGCTCTACGGCGACGGCGAGAGCGGCGAGGGCGAGGACGTCACCTACTCCGCCGACGCGCAGGTCGCCCAGCAGGCCGCCGGCCCGGTGCTCGAGCTCGCCGGCGACTGGACGTTCGGCTCGTTCTCGGAACGTCTCGGTGCGCTCGACACATTCCCCGGCTTCGAGCCCGAGATGCCCGTCTACCGGAGCTACCGCCGCTGGGGGCTGGAGTCGGCGGCGCTGGACCTCGCGCTGCGCCAGGCCGGCGCCTCGCTGCACGAGGTGCTCGGGCGCGCTCCGCGGCCGGTCGCGTTCGTGGTCTCCAGCCGGATGGGCGAGCCGCCGACGATCGAGCCCGTCCGGCGCCGGCTCGACCGCTACCCGGGACTGCGCTTCAAGCTCGACGCGACGCCCGACTGGAGCGACGAGCTGATCGCCGAGCTGGTCGAGAGCGGCGCGGTGGACTCGATCGACTTCAAGGGCGCCTACAAGGGCACCGTGGTCGACACCCCGACCGACCCGGAGCTGTACCGGCGGATCGCCGAGGCGTTCCCGGACGCCTGGCTGGAGGACCCCGACCTCGAGAGCGAGGAGGCGCGGCGCGCGCTGCTCGCGCACCAGGACCGGATCACCTGGGACGCACCGATCCACAGCGTCGAAGACATCCTGGCTGCGCCGGTGATGCCACGCACGGTCAATCTCAAGCCGTCGCGCTTCGGCTCGCTGAAGGCGCTGTTCGAGGCGTACGAGTTCTGCGAGCAGCGCGGGATGGGCGCGTACGGCGGCGGCCAGTACGAGCTCGGCGTCGGGCGCGACCAGGTCCAGTTGCTGGCCGCGATCTTCCATCCCGACGCGCCCAATGACATCGCTCCCGGCGGCTACGACGCGCTCGATCCGGAGCCCGGCCTGCCGGCCAGCCCGCTCGAGGCTCGCCCGGCGCCCGTCGGCTTCCGGCGGAGCCTAGACTGAATACCGAGATGCCGCCCAAGCCCCGCCAGGTCAAGATCGAATCCAGATCCGCGCTCGCCGCGATGCAGAAGCTCGAGTCGCGCTCCGACGAGGAGCTCGAGGCCGAGACGCGCTTCAAGGCCGCCGCGCAGGCGATCCTCGGCGCGCGCGCCGCCGAGCGGATGGACGCCAACAAGGCGCGCGAGCACTTCCGCGTCGCGATCGCCGCGGCGCGCCCGCAGGAGCGGCTCCAGCTGCGCCGCATGGCCGAGGCGTCGCTCGCCCTCGCCGAGCGCCGCGCGGGAGACCTGAAGGTGGCCACGGAGAAGCTCGGCGGCGCGCCGATCACCAACCGCCAGCTGTGGACGCTGCGGATCATGGGCGTCGTGATGCCGCCGCCCAGTGCCGGCCTCCCGCGCCGGATCGGCGGCATCCTGCTGCTGATCCTGGCGGTCGTCGCGCTCGTCCTGCTCGGCTTCGGGATCGTGAATCTGATCGCCCTCCCGTTCGGCGGCATCGGCGCCGTCGCCTGGTTCTGGGGCGTGCTGCTGATCGTCGTCGCGCTCGGCGCGCTCGCGTTCTTCGGCCGCCGGCGCCAGAAGGCCGCGCGCGCGAGAGCCTCCGAGCAGCGGGCGGCCGCGCTCGGAGGGCGAAGGTAGCCTCACAAACCCAGCGCGGCGCGCGTTCTATGAACGTGCCGCTTCCCCCCTTCTGGTCGCTCGTCGAAGCCCACGGCGACGAGCTGTTCGTCCACGCGAAGCGCCTCGCCGGCGACGATTACGGCGAGGACGTCCTGCAGGACGCGCTGCTGCGCGCGCTGCGGGCGTACCCGAAGCTGCGGCACGCCGACCACCTGCGGGCCTGGCTGTACCGCGTGACCACGTCGGCGGCGATGGACTTCCATCGCTCGCGCCGGCGCGAGACCGTCACCGACGAGCCCCCCGTTGTGGTGAGTTACGACACGTACGACGACGGCGCCTTCGAGGCCCTGATCGCGGATCTGCCGGAGACGGCCCGCTCCGCTCTGCGCCTGCGTTTCGTCGACGACCTCGACTATGACGGCATCGCCGACCGCCTCGGCTGCTCGACCGTGGCCGCGCGCCAGCGCGTCTCCACCGCCGTCCGATCCCTCCGGGAGACCTTCGCATGACCCCGCTGCCCGAATCCCTGCTCGAGTCCGTCGCCTCCGCCGCAGTGCGCGAAGGGCTCGCCGATGCCGTCTTCACGCGGCTGAGCACGCCCATCGGCAGGCTGCTCGTCGTCAACGGCCCGGACGGCCTCATCCGCGTCGCCTTCCAGGAGGAGGCCGAGGACCTCGCGCTGGCCGAGGTGGCCGCCGCGCTCGGTCCGCGCATCATCGCCTCCGACCGCGAGCTGGCGGCCGAGCGCGATGCGCTGTCGGACTACCTCGAGGGCGGGACGGCCGTGCTCGACCTCCCGCACGACCTTCGGCTGATGGCGGCCCCGTTCCGGCACAAGGTGCTCGAGGAGCTGCACCGCTCCGTGCACCGCGGCGAGACCGTCACCTACGGCCAGCTCGCCGCGCGCGCGGGCAACCCGAAGGCCTCGCGCGCCGTCGGCACGGCGTGCGCGCGCAACCCGATCCCGATCGTCGTGCCATGCCACCGCGTGCTCCCGGGCGGCGGCGGCATCGGAAACTACGGCGGCGGCCCGGAGCGCAAGCGCGCGCTGCTCGAGCTGGAGGGGGTCCTGCCCGGCAGGCTGCCTACTTCTCTGACACCGCGATCGACTTGATCACGACCGGCGCCGCGGGCTGCCCGGTGTTCGGGTCGGCCTGGATGCCATTGATCCGGTCGACCGTCTCCATGCCCGACGTGACCTTGCCGAGCAGCGCGTAGTCGGCCGAGAGGCTGGCCGCGCCCGGGCCGCTCACGACGAAGAACTGCGACCCCGAGGCGCCGGGCGGGTCGTTCTGCGTCTTGGCCATCGCGACGACGCCCTTCTCGTAGGCGAGGTCCTTGGGCGGCGCCTCGACGACGGTGTAGCCCGGGCCGCCCTCACCGTTGCCGTTCGGGTCGCCGCCCTGGATCACGAAGTCCTTGACGATCCGGTGGAAGCTCGTGCCGTCGAAGAACTTCTGGTCGGCCAGGTACTTGAAGTTCCCGCCGGTCACCGGCGCGCGCTTGGCGTCGAGCGTGATCTCGAAGTCGCCGCAGTTGGTCGACACGGTCGCGACGTAGGTCTTGGCCTTGTCGAGCTTCTCGGTCGGCTTCTTGATGTCGCCCACGTCCTTCGCGGCCGGCTTGGAGGCGCTCTGGCAGCCGTTGGAGAGGTCGGGCGCCTTGGCTTCAGTGGGCGCCGGCGTGGCGGCGCTCTCGTTGTCGGAGGAATCTCCCCCGCAGCCCGCGGCGATCAGGGCGATGGCGGCGACGAGGACCGCAAGGTGGCGTGGCACGGCGGGCAAGGATAATGCGCGCCGCGTGCCGCTCTCCCCTGCCGTCCGTCCCTACGACCATCTGCTCATCGACCTGGACGGCACCGTCTGGGTCGGCGGGGCCGCTCTTCCCGGGGCGGTCGAGGCGATCGCCGCGCTGCGCGAAGCCGGCAAGGCGGTCCTCTTCCTCACCAACGACGTCCGGCTCGCGCCGGAGGCGTTCGTGCGCAAGCTGTGGGGGCTCGGGTTCCAGGCCTCGGTCGCCGAGGTACTCAGCGCGGGCGCCGCGCTGCAGTACTTCCTGGCCGCGGGCGGCGACGCGCAGCGCTCGGCGTTCGTGGTCGGCGCGCAGGCGCTCGTGGACCACGTGGCCGAGGCCGGCCTGCGGATCGTCAACGGCACGGCCTTCGCGCCGCGCGCCGACGTCGTGGTGGTGGGCGGGCACGACCGCTTCGCGTTCGAGGAGCTCAAGGTCGCCACCCAGGCTGTCCTGCGCGGCGCGGAGCTGATCGGCGCCACGCGCGACGCGACGTTCCCGATGCCGGACGGGATGTGGCCCGGCACCGGCGCGATCCTGGCGGCGATCGAGACCGCCACGGGGCGCGCCGCCACGCACGTGGTCGGTAAGCCCGAGCCGGCGATGTACGCCGCCGCCCGCGACCGGCTCGGCCCGGGGCGCGTGCTCGCGGTCGGCGACCGGCTCGACGCCGACGTCGACGGCGCGCGGCGCGCGGGTCACCATGCGGCGCTTGTGCTGACCGGGGTCACGACGCGCGCCGAGGCCGACGCGGCCCAGCCGCGCCCGACCTACGTGGCCGACTCGCTGGGGGCGCTCGTGCTCGGCGGCGGCCCGGGGTAGCGCGGCAGCCCGTCGTCGGGCAGCCGGTCCCAGGGCGGCACGTCGGCCGCGAACGAGTGGTACTGCGGGCGGATGCCCGGATCGTCGTCGAGCGTGCCGAGCCGGATCGAGACCTCGGGGCCGTCGGGCCACGTGCCGCCGAACACGCTCGAGCCGCAGACGCGGCAGAACGCCTTCGCCATCCCTCCCTCCGGCCGGTAGGTCTCGATCAGCTCGGCGCCGGAAAGCAGCGTGAAGCCGTCGCGCGGGACGCGGCCCTGCGCAGACGCGGCGGCGCCGGTGTGCTTGCGGCAGCGGCTGCAGTGGCAGAAGTTCGCGCGCCGGAACGGCGCGGTCAGTTCGTAGCGCACCCCGCCGCACAGGCAGCCTCCGCGGATGGTCATGCACCCTCCTCGAGCGCGACCCGCAGCCGCGCGACGTCGTCGTCGGTGATGTGCAGATGCGGCGAGATCCGCAGCGAGTCGCCGCGGGGAGCCGCGACACAGCGATGCTTCTCAAGGTCCGGCCGGCAGTTCTCGATCCCGAGCATGTGCGGGCAGCGGTCCGGAGTGGCCTCGAGGCCGTCGGCGATCCGCGCGGTGATCTCCCCCAGCTCGCGCGAGATCGTCTCCACGCCCCACTCGAGGATCTGGGTCAGCGCCGCGATCGCCATCGGCGTGAGCATGAAGCTCGTGCGCTGCCCGACGTCGAAGCGGCGCGCGCCGGGCTGGTAGGCGTCGCGGTAGTCGACCAGCCGGGCGAAGTCCTCCGAGCCCTCGCGGTTGATCCAGTTCTGTTCGATCGGCTCGCCGCCGTGGTGGCGTTTGTCGACGTACATGTACCCAAGGCCGAATGGGCCGAGCAGCCACTTGTAGCCGACGGCGACGAGGAAGTCGGGCCGGATCTCGCTCACGTCCAGCGGCATCGCGCCGCACGACTGGCTTGCGTCGATCATCAGCGCCGCACCCGCGCTTCGCGCCGCTTCAGCCACGCGCGGGAGGTCGACCATCGCGCCATCGGTCCAGTGCACGTTCGGGACGCTGACGACGTCGACGCGTTCGTCGATCGCGGCGATCGTCGCGTCGGCCCAGGTCTGGCCGCCCTCGCGTTCGACGGTCACGATCTCGGCGCCCGAGGCGCGCCAGCTGTAGATGCCGGAGGGGAACTCATCGGCGAGCACGACGACCCGCTGCGGCTTCAGGTTGTGGGCGGCGACCGCGAACGCGTAGCTCGTGGCGGGGACGAGCGCGACGTGGTCCGGCGTGCCGCTGACGATCGTCGCGAACAGGCCGCGCAGGCGCTCGACATCGGAGAACCAGTCCTCGGAGTGAATCGTCCACGGGCGTGCGCGCTGCTCGAACGCGGCCTCGCCGGCCGCGCGCACCGCCCTCAGCTGCGGCGCGAGGCTGGCGGTGTTGAAGTAGGCGATGTCGTCGGGGATCTCGAAGGCGTCTCGCATCCCGCTCGACGATGGCGTACCGTGGAGTGAAGCGCAACGAAGGTTCCTAAGGATGCAAGTAAGCCGGCCTAATCAATTGGGTCTCGAGGTGCGCCACCTCGCGACGCTCGACGCCATCGCCCGTCACCGCTCGTTCAATCGCGCCGCCGACGAGCTCGGCTACACGCCGTCGGCGGTCAGCCAGCAGGTGGTGGCGATCGAGCGCGTCGTCGGCGCGCGCGTGTTCGAGCGCTCGCGCGGGCCGCGGCCGATCGGCCTGACCGAGCCCGGCCGCGTCCTGCTCGGCCACGCCCGCGCGGTGCTGGCGCGGCTGGAGGCGGCGGCGACCGACGTCGACGCGCTCACCCAGGGCGCCGCCGGCGAGCTGCGCATCGGCACCTACCAGAGCATCGCGGCGCGCCTGCTGCCCGCGCTGCTGGCCGAGTTCCGCGCGGCCTGGCCGCGAATCGAGCTGACGCTGTTCGAGTCCGGCTCGCACGACGAGCTCGACGACATGGTCGAGCGCGGCATGCTCGACCTCGCCTTCACGGTCGCCTACGAGGAGGGCGACGGCGCGACCACGCACGTACCGCTGCTCACCGACCCGTACGTGCTCGTGCTGCAGGAGGGCAGCCCGCTCGGCGACCCGTCGATCGAGGACCTCGGCGCGCTCGACCTCGTCGCCTACCGGACGTGCCGCGCCAACGCCGCCGTCGAGCGCCATCTGCGCTCCCGCGGCGTCGAGCCGCGGGTGGTGCTGCGAGCGGAGGACAACGCGCTGCTACAGCGGCTGGCGGCGACCGGCATCGGGGCGGCGATCATGCCGGCGCTCGCGCTCGACGACGCGCTCGACGGCGTGGAGCTGCGCCGACTCGACGCGCTGATCCCGGACCGGCGGATCGGCCTCGTGCTGCACCGGGACCGCTACCGGCCGCCGGCCTCGCTCGCGTTCGCCGAGCTCGCGCTGGCCCACGCGGCCCGACTGAGCGAGGAGCTGGGGGCGCGTCCACTAGCCTCCTCCGCCGGATGGACGGCCCGGTCTGCCTGATCGTCAACCCGCACGCCGGCGGCGGCCGCGCGATGCGGCTGCTGCCCGGCGTCGAGGCCGCGCTGCGCGGCATGGGCCGCACGTTCCGGGTCGAGCCGACGGCGTCGATGGAGCACGCGCGCGACCTGGCCCGCGGCGCGCGTGACTCCGGCGAGATCGTCGCCGCGATGGGCGGCGACGGGATCACGGGCGCCGTGGCCGGAGAGCTGCGCGACGGCGCCGGCGTGCTCGCCGTCCTGCCCGGCGGGCGCGGGAACGACTTCGCGCGCAAGCTCGGGATCCCGTCCGACGCGGTGGCGGCGTGCGAGCTGCTGGCGACTGGCGTCGAGCGCCGCGTGGACCTCGCCGACGCCGGCGGCACGGCGTTCCTGGGCATCCTGTCGGCGGGGATCGACTCCGACGTGCAGGTGATCGCGAACTCGACGCGCCTGCCGCTCGGCACCAACGTCTACGTCTACGGCGTGCTGCGCGCGCTGGCGTCGTGGACCCACGCGTCGTGGACCGTGGAGATCGACGGCAAGGAGCTCGGCTTCAGCGGGTACTCGGTCGCGGTGGCGAACTCGGGCGTCTTCGGCGGCGGCATGTACCTCGTGCCGGACGCGTCGCTCGACGACGGGATGCTCGACGTCGCGTTGATCGCCGCGCACGGCAAGTTCAACTACCTGCGCGGCCTGCCGCGCATCTTCAAGGGCACGCACGTCGGCGATCCCGCGTTCCAGCTCCTGCGCGGCCGCGAGATCTCGTTCCGCGCCGATCGCCCGTTCACCGCCTACGCCGACGGCGATCCGGTCGCCCCGCTGCCGCTGACGGTGCGGGTGCTGCCCGGCGCGCTGCGGGTGGTGACGCCGCGATGATGCGGCTCGCGGCGGGCGTGGCCGCCGCCAAGGCGGTCGGCACGCTCGCGCGCACGGCGCGGCGCGGCGGCGGCACGTCGCTCCCGGGCAAGGTGCTCACCCGCCTCGAGCCGCACGCGATCGGGCAGCTCGCATCGCGGCTGGAGCGCGGCAGCGTCGTCATCTCCGCCACCAACGGCAAGACCACGAGCGCGGCGATGGTCGCGTCGATCCTCGACGGCACCGGCGCGCGGCTCGTCCACAACCGCGCGGGAGCGAACATGGCCGGCGGGATCGCGAGCGCGCTAGCGGCCGCCTCGCGCCGCGGCGGGCGCGCGCTGGCCGGCGACCTCGGACTCTTCGAGGTCGACGAGTTCTGGCTCGGCGCGGTGGTCGAGGAGCTCGAGCCGCGCGCGATGCTGCTCGGCAACCTGTTCCGCGACCAGCTCGACCGCTACGGCGAGCTGGAGACGATCGCCGACCGCTGGGCCGCGGTGACCGCGGGCCGCTCCGGCCTGGTGCTCAACGCCGACGACCCGCTCATCGCCGACCTCGGTCGTGAGGGCGCCGCCACCTACTTTGGTGTCGACGACGCCGCGCTGGCTCTGCCCGAGCTCCAGCACGCGTCGGACTCCAAGCACTGCCGGCGCTGCGGCCACGCGTACCGGTACTCACAGATCTATCTGGCCCATCTCGGGCACTACCGCTGCCCCAATTGCGGACAGGCGCGCCCGGCGCCGTCGGTGGTGGCGACCGACGTCGAGCTGCGCGGGATCCGCAGCGCCGCCTTCACGTTGCGCGGGCGCCGCGTCGAGCTGCCCCTGCCCGGGCTCTACAACGTCTACAACGCGCTCGGCGCGGCGGCCTTGACGCTGTCGCTCGGCGTGCCGCTCGAGGACGTGGTCGACGGGCTCGAGCGGGTGGCGCCGGCGTTCGGGCGCGCGGAGACGCTCGACCTCGGGCGCCCGACCTCGATCCTGCTGGTCAAGAACCCGGCCGGCGCGAACGAGGTGCTCCGCACGCTGGCGCTGGAGGGCGGCGAGCTGGACCTGCTCGGCGTGCTCAACGACCGCACGGCCGACGGCCGCGACGTCTCGTGGGTGTGGGACGCCGACTGGGAGCTGCTCGTCGGGCACGTGCGTCGCATGACGTGCTCAGGCACGCGCGCCGCCGAGCTCGCGCTGCGCCTGAAGTACGCCGGGTTGGACACGTCCCGGATCGTCGTCATCGAGGAGCTGGAGGCCGCGCTGGACAGCGCGCTCGAGGGCTCCGGCCCGCTCTACGTCGTGCCCACGTACACGGCGCTGCTCGAGCTGCGCGACCTGCTGACCCGACGCGGCCACGCGGAGGCCTACTGGCGATGATCGATCCGCACGTGATCTGGCACGACATCGAGTGCGGCGGCTACGCGATCGACCTGCCGCTGTGGGGCGAGCTGGCGTCCGAGGCGCCGGAGGGCGTGCTCGACGTGGGCGCCGGCACCGGCCGGGTGGCGATCGCGCTCGCGCGCGCCGGGCACAAGGTCACGGCGCTCGACCTCGACGCGGTGCTGCTGGCCGAGCTCTCCCGCCGCGCCGGGGGGCTCGACATCGCGACCGTGGTCGCCGACGCGGCCGCCTTCGCGCTGCCCGCGCCGGTGTCGCTGATCATCGTGCCGATGCAGACGATCCAGCTGCTGCCGGACCGGTCCGGGTTCTTCGCCTCCGCGCGGCGCTCCTTGACGCCCGGCGGCCGCGTGGCGATCGCGATCGCGACCGGGCTGGAGGCGTTCGACGGCGACGCCGCGCTCCCCTACCCGGATCTCGGCGAGGCCGGCGGCTACCGCTTCATCTCCCAGCCGGTGGCGGTCCGGCTGTTCGACGACGGCGTGCGGATCGAGCGCGTCCGCCAGCTGATCGCACCGGACGGCGAGCGCACGACCGCCGACGACGCCGTCCATCTCGCCACCGTCTCGCCCGGCGGCCTGGCCGAGGAGGCCGCCGCGCACGGGCTGGAGGCCGAGGATCTGCGCCACATCCCCGAGACGCCCGCCCACGTCAGCTCGGAGGTGGTGATCCTGCGTGGCTGAGCTGCGGGTCTGCTCCCTGTACCCCGACCTCATGAACATCTACGCCGACCGCGGCAACCTGCAGCTGCTCGAGCGCCGCTGCGCGTGGCGCGGGATCGGCTTCACGCTCAGCGGCGCCGGCCTCGGCGAGCAGGTCGACCCGGACGCGCACGACCTCTTCTACATCGGCGGCGGTCAGGACCGCGATCAGGCGCTGTGCGCCTCCGACCTCGCGACCGTCAAGCGCGACGCGCTGCACGCGGCGGCCGCGCGCGGAGCGGTGATCTTCGCGGTCTGCGGCGGTTACCAGCTGCTCGGCCACGGCTACGAGCTCGACGGCGAGCGGCTCCCGGGCGTCGCGCTCGTGGACCTCGAGACCGTGCGCGAGGACGGGCCGCGGCTGATCGGCAACGTCGCGATCGAGCTCGACGGGCGCGTGCTGGCGGGGTTCGAGAACCACGGTGGGCGGACGCGGCTGGGGCCGGGCGAGCGGCCGCTGGGGCGCGTGCTGCGCGGGCACGGCAACGATGGGCGCTCCGGCTACGAGGGCGTCCGCGGCGGCCCGCACGGCACGGTGATCGGGACGTATCTGCACGGCCCGCTGCTGCCCAAGAACGCATGGTTCGCGGACTGGCTGACCGGCACGGCGCTCGGTCTGGAAGACGGCGCGCTGGCGCCGCTCGACGACGCGCTGGAGGACGCGGCGCATGCAGCCGCCCGCCGGGCAGCCGGCGTCTAGCGAACTCGCGTTCGGTAGCCTTCGCCGTCCCTCCCCCCGGGAACCGCCCTCTTGACGTCAACCGACACCGCCCAAACCGAGGGGCCGTCCGGCTACCGCGAGGCTGTCGAGCTTGAGTTCGCCGCAGCGACGAAGCGCTACCCCGGCGCCGATCGTCCGGCCGTCGACGGGCTCACGCTGACGGTGCCGGCCGGCGAGATCTGCGTCCTCGTCGGGCCGTCGGGCTGCGGCAAGACGACGGCGATGCGGATGGTCAACCGGCTGATCGACATCACGTCCGGCGACATCCGCGTGGACGGCCGCAGCGTGCGCGACCGCGACGCCGACGCCCTGCGCCGCGAGATCGGCTACGTGATCCAGCAGATCGGCCTGTTCCCGCACCGCACGATCGCCGACAACATCGCCACCGTCCCGCGCCTGCTCGGCTGGGACAAGCGCCGGATCGCGGCGCGCGTCGAGGAGCTGCTGGACCTGATCTCGCTCCCACCGGAGCTCGGCCGCCGCTACCCGGCGCAGCTCTCCGGCGGGCAGCGCCAGCGCGTCGGCGTGGCCCGCGCGCTGGCCGGGGACCCGCCGCTGATGCTGATGGACGAGCCGTTCGGCGCGATCGACCCGATCAACCGCGAGCGGCTGCAGAACGAGTTCCTGCGCCTGCAGGCGGAGATCCGCAGGACCGTGGTGTTCGTCACCCACGACATCGACGAGGCGATCAAGATGGGCGACCGCATCGCGATCATGCGCGAGGGCGGCCACCTGGCGCAGTACGCGCCGCCGGCCGAGCTGCTGATGAGCCCGGCCTCGCCGTTCGTCGAGGACTTCGTGGGCGCGGATCGCGCCTTGAAGCGGCTGTCGCTGCAGCGCGTGCGCGACGTCGACCTGTGGACGGCGCCGCTGGTGCGGGCGGGCGACCCGGTGGCCGACGTGCGGCGGTCGCTGGAGAGCGCCGACGTCAAGATCCCGCTGCTGGTCGACGAGCGCGGGGCGCCGTTGGGGTGGCTGTCGGAACGCGGGCTGGCCGGCGACGTGGTCACGCGTGAGCTGCGCTCCGGGCCCGAGCCGGTCGTCGATCGCATGGATGTGCTTCGCGACGCGCTGTCGGACCTGCTCGCGCACGAGTCGCAGTACGGACCCGTCGTGGACGGCGGCGGGAAGGTCGTCGGCGTCCTCTCGATCGAGCTGCTCTCGCACATGATCGCCACGGAGGAGACCGCGTGATCCTCCTGGCTCAGTTGAAGATCCACGAGCGCACCGGCAAGGCCGACTGCATCGAGCGCAACGGCATCTGCCCGAGCTGGATCGCCCACAACTTCGACCGCTACACGCACCCGTTCCTGCAGCAGCTCGCGCTCGTCCTGCTTTCGGTGGCGATCGGCTTCGCGATCGCGTTCGGGCTGGGGCTGCTCGCGCACCGCCACCGCTCGCTGATCTCGCCGATCACCCAGGTCACCGGCGTGCTCTACACGCTGCCGAGCGTCGCGGTCTTCTTCCTGCTGCTGCCGGTCACCGGGCGCGGCACGCTGACCGCGCTGATCGCGCTCGTCGCCTACACGCTGCTGATCATCTTCCGCAACGTGATCACCGGGCTGGAGGGCGTGCCGGAGGAGGCGCGCGACGCCGGCCGCGGGATGGGGCTGACGCCGCGCCAGCTGCTGTGGCGGGTCGAGCTGCCGCTGGCGCTGCCGGAGATCATGGCCGGGCTGCGGATCGCGGCGACCACGACGGTCGGGCTGGCCTCGCTGGCGTTCCTGGCCGGCGCCGGCGGGCTCGGCGACGCGATCTTCTCCGACCGCTTCTTCCGCTCCAACGTGCTGGTCGCGGGTGGGCTGTGCGTGCTGCTCGCCGTCGTGCTCGACCTCGCGGTGCTGGCGGTGCAGAAGGTCTTGACGCCGTGGACGCGAGAGGTGGCGTCATGACGGGTTTCGCGGTCCTGGGCGACTTCGGCGACGCGATCTCGTTCATCTTCACGTCGCGCCAGTCGCGCGGCGGCGCGGAGATCGGCGGCGCGCACAACCTCTCGCTGCTGTGGACGCACCTGGAGCTGACGCTCGCCTCGATGGGGCTGGCGATGGCGATCGCGCTGCCGATCGGGCTCGTGCTCGGCCACCTCGGGAAGTGGTCGTTCCTGGCGATCTCGACGTCCAACGTCGGCCGCGCCGTCCCGTCGATCGCGCTGATCGCGTTCTTCGTCGCGTTCTTCCCGCAGTCGCCGGAGTTCCTGTCGATCACGCTGGCGCTCGCGCTGCTCGCCATCCCGCCGATCCTCACGAACGCCTACGTGGCGATCCGGCAGGTCGATCGCGAGACCATCGACGCCGCCCGCGGCATGGGGCTCTCAGGCGCGCAGGTGCTGCGCCAGGTCGAGCTGCCGCTCGGGCTCCCGCTGATCTTCGGCGGGATCAAGACGTCCACCGTCAACGTCATCGCCACCGCCACCATCGCCCCGCTCGCCGGCGTGGTCACGCTCGGTGACCCGCTCGTGTCGTTCGCCGTCTACGGGCGCGAGGGGCAGATCGGCGTCTCGCTCATCGTCGCCGCGCTGGCGATCGCCGCTGAACTGGGTCTGTCAGCGGTCCAGCGCGCAGTCACGCCCAAGGGCATCAAGCCGGAGCGCTCGTCGCGTGCGCGCTTCGGCGTCACCAAGAGGAGGATCCAGACCGCCCCATGAGATCGCTCACCCATGTGCTGGCGGCCGCTGTGCTCGCGGTCGCCGTGGTCGCCTGCGGGAGCGACGACAAGACGTCGTCGTCGACGCCGGAGAAGACCGCCGCGCCGGCCTCCACGCCGGCCGCTGCCGGCACGATCGCCAAGAACGCCGCCAACTCGTCGATCTCGCTGAAGATCGGCTCGAAGAACTTCACCGAACAGAAGATCCTCGGAGAGATCTATGCGCAGGGCCTCGCGGCGGCCGGCTACACCACCACCACCGACCTCAACCTCGGTGACGAGCAGACCGCGCTGAAGGCGGTCAAGAGCGGCCAGATCGAGGCGTACCCGGAGTACACGGGCACCGCGCTGCTGTCGTTCTTCAAGACGCCGGCCGACAAGCTGCCGAAGGATCCCCAGCAGGCGTACGAGCTGGCCAAGGCCGACTTCGAGAAGGAGGGCCTGACCGCGTTCCCGCCGACCCCGTTCACCGACTCCAACGAGGTCGCGGTGACCAAGGAGACGGCGGACAAGTACGGGCTGAAGAACATCTCGGACCTGGCGTCCGTGGCCGGCAAGCTGGTCCTCTACGGCACGCCGGAGTGCCGCCAGCGGATGGACTGCCTGCTCGGGCTGGAGAAGATCTACGGCCTGAAGTTCAAGAAGTTCGTCCCGGTGGCGCCGGATCAGCGCCACGAGGTGCTGCAGTCGGGCCGCGCCGACGTGTCGATCGTGTTCACGACCGACCCGCAGATCAAGCGCAACGGCGAGGTGCTGCTGGAGGACGACAAGGGCATGTTCCCGCCGTACAACTCGACGCTGGTCATGAAGCAGGAGACCGCCACGAAGGCCGGCGCGGACCTGCCGAAGGTGCTTGACCAGCTCCAGAAGCCGCTGACCGACGACGCGATGCAGGAGCTCGACGCGCGCGTCGACATCGACAAGAAGGACCCCGCGGAGGTCGCCAAGGAGTACCTCTCCGAGACCGGGCTCGTTAAGTGACGCTTAGGGGTTCTCGGGCATAGTGCCTGCGTGGTCGATACGCGGTTCATGCCCGAGATCCCCAGCCTCCGCGGAGTGACGCATCTATATGCGTTCTATTGCGCGACCGTTGCGGCCGCGTGCCTGATCGTGCTCGCGCCGGGCGGCGTGGCGCGCGGCGCGGGCGCGGTGTACGGCGTGGGGCTGTGCGCGCTCTTCGGCGGCAGCGCGCTGTATCACCGCTGGCGCTGGAACCCGCGCTGGCGGCCGATCCTGCAGCGGATCGACCACTCGACGATCTTCATCTTCATCGCCGCGTCCTACACGCCGGTGTGCCTGCTGGTGCTGTCGGGGACGCTGCGCTGGGCCGTGCTGGCCACCGTCTGGGTGGGCGCGCTAGGCGGCGTGACGCTCTCGCTGGCGTGGATCTCGGCGCCGCGGGCGCTCGCCAGCGCGTGCTACGTCGCGCTCGGCTGGGTCGCGGTGATCGCGTTCCCGCAGCTGGCCTCGTCGCTTCCGCCCGTGCCGGTGATCCTGATCGGCGCCGGCGGCGTGCTGTACACGGCCGGGGCGGTGATCTTCGCCTTCCAGCGCCCGAACCCGTGGCCGCGGGTCTTCGGATTCCACGAGATCTTCCACGTGTTCGTCGTGCTCGCCGCGGTCGCGCACTTCGTCGCGCTGGCCGGCTGGATCGTGCTGCCGGCGAGCTGAGCCGCGCGAATCGTGACGAAAGGCGCGCAGATCCGCGCATTTAGCGTGCTGCGTGCCGGGGCGCCGCCGGTGCGCCCGCTACCTTGCCGCGATGGCCTTCGAACTCGCCGTCGATCAGCTCGAAGTCAAGCTCCTGCATCCGGGCGCGCGGCCGCCGCTGCGCGGGCGCGAGGGTGACGCGGGGTACGACCTCAGCTGCGTCGAGTCCTTCGTGCTGCGCCCGGGCGAGCGCAAGCTCGTGCCGACCGGCGTCGCGATCGCGCTCCCGCGCGGGGTCGCGGGCCTCGTCACGCCGCGCTCCGGCCTCGCGAACCGCCACGGGATCGCGTGCGTCAACAGCCCGGGCTTGATCGACCCGAACTACCGCGGCGAGCTGCGCGTCATCCTCGTCAATCACGGCGAGGAGACGTATCGCGCGCACGCCGGGGACCGGATCGCCCAGCTCCTGCTCGTCCCGTACTGGACGCCGGACATCAGCGTCGTCGAGGAGCTGTCGGCCACCGAGCGCGGCGAGCGCGGCTTCGGCTCTAGCGGCCGTTGACCGCGTAGCGGTCGAAGCGCTCGGCGACGACCGCGGGCAGCCGGGCGGTGACGAGCACGCCCTCCGGCGTGTCCTTGCGCGAGAGGTCGCCGGCCACGTCGTGCAGCTCCGACAGCGTCCCGCCGTCGCTGAACGGGACCAGCAGCTCGACGTCGCGCAGCGTGCGCTCGAACTCGAGCGCGATCCGCTCGCCGAGCTCCTCGAGCCCCTCGCCGGTGACCGCCGAGACGAGCATCGCGTCCGGGTGGCGGAAGTCCAGCTCGCGGCGGCGCTCGTCATCGAGCAGATCCGCCTTGTTGAGCACCAGCACGCGCGGTGAGGCGCCGGCCTCGATCTCCTCCAGCACGTCCTCGACCGCGCGCGTCATCGCCACCAGCTCCTCCTCGGGCGCGCTCGCGTCAACGACGTGGAGCACGAGGTCGGCCAGCCGCGTCTCCTCCAGCGTCGCCGCGAACGCGTTGACGAGCTGGTGCGGGAGCTTGCGGATGAAGCCGACCGTGTCGGTGATCAGATATGCGCGCCCGTCGAGCCGCGTCGTTCGCGTGGTCGGGTCCAGCGTGTGGAACAGGCGGTCGCGCACGCCGACCTCCGAGCCCGAGAGCGCGTTCAGCAGCGACGACTTGCCGGCGTTCGTGTAGCCGGCCAGCGCGACGGTCGGCAGGTGCGCGCGCTCGCGCTCCTGGCGCATCACGGCGCGGGTGCCCTTCACGTGATCGAGCCGGCGCTTGAGCGTCGCGATCCGGTCGCGCGCGAGCCGCCGGTCGGTCTCGATCTGCGACTCGCCCGGGCCACGCGTGCCGATGCCGCCGCCCAGACGCTCGAGGTGCGTCCACAGGCCGCGCATGCGGGCCATGTTGTACTCCAGCTGCGCGAGCTCGACCTGCAGCTTGCCCTCGGCCGTGTTGGCGTGGCCGGCGAAGATGTCGAGGATCACCGCCGTGCGGTCGAGCACCGGCATGCCGACCTTCTCCTCGAGGTTGCGCTGCTGGCGCGGCGTCAGCTCGTCGTCGGTCACCACCACGTTCGCGTCGGCCTGCTTGAGCAGCGGCACCAGCTCATCGACCTTGCCCGGGCCGAGGTATGTGTTCGGATGCGGGGTGTCGCGCTTCTGGACCATCTCCCCCACGACGGCGACGCCGGCGGTCCGCAGGAGCTCTCCGAGCTCCGCGAGATCCTCGTCGTGCGGCGTGGCGGCGATGGCGAAGGCGCGCTGCCGAGCCCTTCCAGGCTGCGGCGGGGAGGTGTAGGACTGCGATGTACGGCCGTTGCGAGAGCGCTCCAAGGCCTTTCATTCTACCCGCGGGCTATCGTGCCGACCCGTGCCTGTCCGGCCCGCACCCAGCGACACCGAAGTGGCTGCGCGTCTCGCCGAACGCACGCTCGAGCTCGTGAACGTCCCCAGCGAGTCTCGCGACGAGGCCGCGCTGGCCGGGCACGTCGCGCGCGTGCTGGCTTCGGGGGGCGCCGAAGTGTCCGAGCTCGGCGACTCGTGCGTGCTCGCGCGCCCGGCCGGCACTTCGCCCGCCGTGTTGCTGGCCGGCCACCTGGACACGGTCCCGGCTCAGGGCAACCTCCCGGGCTCGCTTGACGGCGAGCGCGTGCACGGACTCGGCGCGAGCGACATGAAGGGCGCGCTCGCGGTGATGATCGAGCTCGTGCTGGCCGGCGCACCGTACGGCGCGCTGTTCTTCCCGCGCGAGGAGCTGCCCTCGACCGAGAGCGCGCTCGTGCCACTGCTCGAGCGCTCGGCGATCGACGCCGAGTTCGTGGTGATGATGGAGCCCACCGACGGCGAGCTGCACGCCGGCTGCGTCGGCAACATCAACGCGGTCTGGACGTTCCGGGGCCGCAGCGGGCATTCGGCGCGCCCGTGGGCGGCCGAGAACGCGATCACGCGGGCCGCGCTCGGCGTGGCGGGGCTCGCGAGCACGCCGGTGCTGCCGGTGGAGTTCCACGGCCTGACGTTCCACGAGGTCGTGTCGGTGACGCAGATCTCGGGCGGGATCGCCAACAACGTGATTCCCGACGAATGCACCACCTCGGTCAACTTCCGCTATGCGCCGGGCCGCACGCCGGAGGAGGCCGAGGCGCGGCTGCGGTCGTTGTGTCACGGCGGCGAGCTGGAGATCAGCGGAAACGCCCGCTCGGCGCCGGTCGCGCTCGACCACCCGCTCGCGCGCCGGCTGATCGCTGCCGGCGAGCTGGTCGTGGCGCCCAAGCAGGCGTGGACGCCGGTCGCCGAGTTCGCCCAGTTCGGCTACGCGGCCGTGAACTTCGGACCGGGGTCGCCCTCGCAGGCGCACCGCCGCGACGAGTCGATCGAGATCGCGCGGCTGCTGCACGCCCATCGGGTGCTGGAGGCACTAGCCGCATGACGTTGCGGACGGGGTCGAGCGCAACAGTGGCCGTGGCACGGCCATGCGGAGCGGATAGTTGAGCATCTCCCCCGTGCTCGCGGGCCTCGCGACGTATCCCTTCGTGCGCCTGGACGAGGCGCGGGCGCGGCTGCGCGCGGCGGGCGTGGAGATCCTCGACTTCGGCACCGGCGAGCCGCGCGAGGAGACGCCCGAGTTCATCCGCCGCGCGCTCGTCGACGCGCTGTCGGCGATGTCCACCTATCCCAGCGCCGCCGGCCTGCCCGAGCTGCGCGACGCGATCGCCGGCTGGGTCGCGCGACGCTTCGGCGCGTCCCTGGATCCCGAGCGCGAGGTGATCCCCACGCTCGGCTCCAAGGAGGCGATCTACAGCCTCGCGAACGTGCTCGACGGCGAGTTCGTCGCGGTTCCGACGCCGTCGTATCCGGTCTACGAGCGCGGCGGGCTGTTCGCGGACAAGCGGATCGTGCATCTCCCCCTGACCGAGGAGAACGGCTGGCTGCCGGACCTGAGCGGCGTCGACTGGGACCGCTGCGCGCTGCTGTGGCTCAACTACCCGAACAACCCCACCGGCGCCACCGCGCCGCTGGAGTTCTACGAGGGCGCGGCCGAGCTGGCCCGCCGCCACGGCTTCGTGCTCGCGTCCGACGAGGCGTACTCGGAGATCTACTTCGGCGAGCCGCCGGCTTCGGCGCTGCAGGTCGCCGACCGGAGCAACGTGCTCGCCTTCAACACGTTGTCCAAGCGCTCGTCGATGCCGGGCTACCGCTCCGGGTTCGCGGCCGGCGACCCGGCGCTGATCGGCGCGCTGAAGCGCTACCGGCCGAACGTCGGCGTCGCGCCGCAGGAGTTCGTCCAGCGCGCGGCCGTGGCCGCGTGGAGCGACGAGGCGCACGTCGACGCGATGCGCGAGCGCTACCGGGCCAAGCGCGACGCGATGCTCGAGGCGCTCCCGCTGCGCAACGCGGGGGGCGACGCCTCGTTCTTCCTCTGGCTCGAGGGCGGCGACGCGTTCGCGGAGCGACTGCTGGAGTCCGGCGTGGTGGTCGCGCCCGGCTCGTTCTTCGGCTTGCCCGGCTACTTCCGGCTCGCGCTGGTGCCGCCGCTGGAGACGTGCGTGCGCGCCGCCTCAATCATTCGCGTGCAGAGCGGCGTTCAGGCCGGCCCAGCGGCCTGAGCGCTGCAGCGCCTCGACCGCCCCGGTGCGCGAGTTGCGCCGGAACAGCAGGCCGCTCGCGCCGCTCAGCGCCCGCGCCTTGACGACCTCGCCGTCGGGAAGCGCGACCAGCGTGCCGGCGGTCACGTACAGGCCGGCCTCGACCGTGCACTCGTCGCCGAGCGAGATCCCGATGCCCGCGTTCGCTCCCAGCAGGCAGCGCTCGCCGATCGAGATCACCTCGGTGCCGCCGCCGGAGAGCGTGCCCATGATGCTCGCGCCGCCGCCGACGTCGGACCCGTTGCCGACCACGACGCCGGCGCTGATCCGCCCCTCGACCATCGAGTGCCCGAGCGTGCCCGCGTTGAAGTTCACGAAGCCCTCGTGCATCACCGTCGTGCCCTCGGCGAGATGCGCGCCCAGCCGGACGCGGTCCGCGTCGGCCACGCGCACTCCCGCCGGGACCACGTAGTCGGTCATGCGCGGGAACTTGTCGACCGAGTGGACCTCGAGGTGCTCGCCGTGGCCCATGAAGTGGAGCTTGACCTTGGGCAGCAGCGCGGGGTCGACGGGGCCGTGGTTGGTCCACGCGACGACCGGCAGTACGCCGAACAGCCCGTCGAGGTTCGCGCCGTGCGGCTTGATCAGCCGGTGGCTGAGCAGGTGCAGGCGCAGGTAGGCGTCCGCAGTGTCCCTCGGCGGCTGGCCGAGGTCCTCGATCACGGTCAGGACCTGCTTGCAGCGCGTCCCGCGGTCGGCGTCGCGGCTCGACGGCAGCTCGGGCGCCTCGCCCGGCTCGCCGAGCCGCGGATCGGGATAGAAGACGTCCAGCACGCGGTCACCCGAGACGGTGGCCACCCCGGCTCCCCACGCCTTCATCCTTTGAACGCCTCCACGTGATCGGAGGCGAACGTGTCCAGGTCGCGCGGCGGGCGGCCGAGCGCGTCCTGGACGCCCGAGGTGACCATCGTCGCGCCGCCGCTGGCGTAGAGCTCGAACATCTCGCACAGGCCCTCGGCGTTCCACGGCGGGACGCCGGCACGCACGAGCTCGCGCTTGACCGCCTCGACCGGGACCTCCTTGATCTGGATCTCGCGGCCGGCCGCGGAGAAGAGGCGCCTGGCCTGGTCGCGGTAGGAGATCGCCTCCGGGCCCGAAAGGCCGTACGCCTTGCCCTCGTGGCCCTCGCCGGTCAGCGCCAGCGCCGCCACCTCCGCGACGTCGCGCGCGTCGACGATGCTGAACGCCGCGTCCGGGATCGGCGTGTAGAACGTTCCGTCCTGCACCTGCTTGCCCCAGGCGAGCGTGTTCTGCATGAACCCGGTCGCGCGCAGCAGCGTCCAGGCGATCTCGGAGTCCTTCAGCGCCCGCTCGACCTTGCCGTGCGAGCGTGCGAAGCGGCCCGGCGCCTCCTCGGACGCGCCGATCACGCTCAGCTTGACGATGTGCTTGACGCCGGCTTCCTTGGCCGTCTCCAGGAACGCCTGCTCGAGCTCGGACTGCATCGGGCTCGCCGGGGCGACGAGATACGCGCGCTCGACGCCCTCGAGCGCCGGCGTCAGCGTGCGCGGGTCACCCAGGTCGCCGGTGACCGGCGTGAAGCCGAGGTCGCGCAGCTGGTGCGCCTTGGTCTCGTCGCGCACCAGCGCACGAGCCTCCGCGCCGCGGGCCTTGAGTGCGCGCAGGACCTCCATCCCGGTCGTGCCCGTCGCTCCGGTCACCAGCAGCATTCAGCTTCCTCCGTGGTCGTTCAGCTCGCTCACCAGCTCTTCGCTCAGCTCGCCGCGGTAGATCGGGACCGCCCAGCCCGTGAGATCAACATGTAGCGCCTCGTCGACGTCGACCTCCAGCTCGCCGCCGTCCAAGCGCACCGTGACCGGCGAGTCGCCGCCCTTGAGGACGTGCGCGACCGCCGCCCCGGAGGCTCCGGTACCCGAGGAGAGCGTCTCGCCCACGCCGCGTTCGAAGATCCGCGCGCGGATGGTATGCGGGTCGAGCTCGGTCCAGAACGAGACGTTCGTGCGATTCGGGAAGATGGCGGCCTTCTCGATCTTCGGACCGAGCGTGCGCAGGTCGATGGCCTCGGGGTCGGGGACGTGGATCGCGCACTGCGGGTTGCCGATGTGGACGTGCTGGAACGCGTAGCCCTCGATGGTGCCCCTGCCGTCCGGGGGGCCTCCCGGATAGTGCTCGCTCTGGAGCTTCGCGCGCCCCATGTCAACGCGGCAGGTTGTCGGCCCCGTGATCGTGGGCCGGATCTCGCCGGCGAGCGTCTGGATGGAGAACGTGTCGGTCTCCGTCCAGCCGTTGCGGCGCAGGTACATGATCGCCTCGCGGGCGCCGTTGCCCGACAGCTCCGCTTCGCTGCCGTCGGGGTTGAAGATCCGCAGGCGGGCGACGTAGCCGGGCTCGTCGGGCGGCTGGAGCAGCAGCACGCCGTCGCCGCCGGGCCCGAAGTGCGGGTCGCAGAGCCGGCGGACGTGATCCGGCGTCAATTGTGTGCCCTCGAAGATGAGGTAGTCGTTGCCGAGGGCTTGCCACTTCTCGAAGCGCAAGCCTTAGATCATGCCGTGGATGGTCGCCGCGACGTCCTCCGGCGTGCGGCCGGTGATGTCGATCACGTGCGCGTTCGCAAGCTTGCGCAGCCAGGTGAGCTGACGCTTGGCGTAGCGGCGGGTGCGGGTGCGCATCGCCTCCGTGTCGCCGTTGAGCAGCTCTTCGAAGCCGAGCGCGGCGCGCGCCGTGACCGAGGCGTGGCGCGCCGCGGCGTTGACGACCTCCTCCTGCACACCCTGTTGCAGCATCGCGTCGATGCGGCGCTCGATCCGCTCGTAGAGGGCGTCGCGTTCCATCGTGAGGGCGGCGAGCAGCGTGGGATGGCGCGTGTGGGCGGTCCACAGCTGAGACGGGGCGTGCGGAGCCGGCGGGAGCTCGTGGCCGGCATCGCGGAGCTCGAGCGCCCGCAGGATGCGCTGCGTGTCGGTGGGCGCGATGCCGCTTCCGGCGGGGAGCTGTGCGTGCAGGCGGGCTCGCCCTTGGCGCTCCAGCTCGCGCTGCCACCTGGCGCGGATCGCGGGGTCGACGGCCGGGCGGAGGTCGAGGTCGGCGAGCGCGGCGCGCAGATACAGGCCCGTGCCGCCGACGACGATCGGGCGTCGCCGCTGCTCGAGCAGGTCGTCGATCACGGGGTGGGCTTTGGCGGCGTACGCGCCGGCGGAGAACGTCTGCGTGATCGGCAGGAAGCCGAGCAGCCGGTGCTCGAGGCGCCGCTGCTCTTCGGCGGTCGCCGCCCCGCTGAGGATCTCCAGGCCCTCGTAGACCTGGATCGAGTCCGCCGACACCGCCACCGGGTCCTCGCCGCCCGCTCTCAGGCGCTCCGCGAGCGCGATCGCCACGGCGGTCTTGCCGATCCCGGTCGGCCCGAACACGGCGATCACGCGCACGACGCGCCAGTATCGCGGTCGGGCGCGGCATTGCCGCGGTGCGGGGCCCGCCCGTGCGAGCCCGGGGCGCCGTCCCCCGGGGCGCGCTTCCGGATCCGGCGCACCTCCGACCCCGGCGCCGCTCCGCGCGGAGCGCCGCGGCGCGCCGCCCCACGTGCCCCCTCGGCTTGGCGCCTGGCGGGCCGGGCCTTGCCGGGCGGTATCGTCGACCGGTGAACATGTCCGTCAGCATCGGCACCGGGCTCTCGCTGGTCCCAGACGCCCGCACGGGCGCGCTGGAGGCGGCGACCGCGGCGGCCACCGGACTCCGCGGCGCATCGTGCGACCTGGCGATCGTGTTCGCGTCCGGCGCGCATCTGGCGGCGCCGGACGCCGCGCTTGAGGCGATCCACGAGATCCTCGCCCCGGACGGGCTGATCGGGTGCGGCGCCGGCGGCGTGATCGGCCGCGGGCGGGAGATCGAGGCCGGCACCGGGATCTCCGTCTGGGCCGCCAGCCTCGGCGAGGGCGCGGCGTCCACGTTCCACGCTCAGGTCGAGGAGCTCGAGGAGGGCACCGGCGCGCTGACCGGCATGCCGGACCTGTCGGGCGCCGACGGGACGATCCTGCTCGCCGATCCGGTCACCTTTCCCACCGATGCCGTGCTGCGCTTCCTGAGCGAGGCGGCGCCGCTCACACCGCTGCTCGGCGGGCTCGCGTCCGGACGGACGACCGGAGACGACGCGGTGCTGTTCGCGGGCGAGGAGGTCGTCTCCGAGGGCGCCGTCGGCGTGCGGTTCGACGGCGTCGAGGTGCTGCCGATGGTCTCCCAGGGCGCGGCGCCGATCGGCCCCGAGCTGACGATCACCGCCGCCGAGGGCCACGTGATCGGCGAGCTGGCCGGCAAGCCGGCGCTCGAGAAGCTGCGCGAGACGATCGAGTCGCTGCCTCCCGAGGACCTCCGGCTCGTCCAGGGCGGCCTGCTGATGGGGATCGTGGTCGACTCGAACAAGCCCGACTACGTGCAGGGCGACTTCCTCGTGCGCGGGCTGGTCGGCGCCGATCCGGCCACGGGGCAGGTCGCCGTCGCGGCCGACGTCCACCCGGGCCAGGTCGTCCGGCTGCACGCCCGGGACGCCGAGAGCGCGGACCGCGACCTGCGCGAGGCCTTGTCGGTGCGCATGACCGCGCTCGGCAACCGCCCGCCGGCAGGAGCGCTCGTGTTCGCGTGCAACGGCCGCGGGCGCGGGATGTTCGGGCGCGCGGACCACGACGCGGAAGCGCTCGCCGACGCCCTGGGGGTGCCGGCGGCGGGGTTCTTCGCGGCGGGCGAGATCGGGCCGGTGGGCGGCGGGTACTTTGTGCACTCGTTCACGGCGACCGTCGCCGTGTTCGCCTGAACCTGCCAGCATGGCGCCCCGCATGAACCTGGCGGGCGCGAATGTGCTGCTGACCGGCGCGTCCGGTGGCCTCGGGCAGGCGATCGCGCGGGCGCTCGCGGCGCGGGGCGCGTCGCTGACGCTGACCGGGCGGCGCATGGACGTGCTCGGGCCGCTGGCGGCCGAGGTCGGCGGCCGGGCGATCGCTTCTGACCTGTCCGAGCCCGACGCGCCGTCGCGCCTGCTCGCGGAGGCCGGCGACGTCGACGTGCTCGTGGCCAACGCGGGGCTGCCGGGCTCCGGGCGGCTGGACTCGTTCTCCGACGAGGAGCTCGACCGCACGCTGACCGTCAATCTGCGCGCGCCGATGCTGCTCGCCAAGGCGCTCTCGCCGCGGATGGTCGAGCGCGGCGGCGGCCACCTCCTGTTCATGTCCTCGCTGTCCGGCAAGGCAGGCGCGCCGCGCAGCTCGGTCTACGCGGCGACGAAGTTCGGCCTGCGCGGGTTCGCGCTCGCGCTGCGAGAGGACCTGGCGCCCAAGGGCGTCGGCGTCTCCGTGATCCTGCCCGGCTTCATCTCGGATGCCGGCATGTTCGCCGAGTCAGGGGCGAAGCTGCCGCCGTACGTCGGCACCAAGCGCCCCGAGGACGTCGCGCGCGCGGTCGTCAAGGCGATCGAGCACGATCGCGCGGAGCTCGAGGTCGCGCCCGTCGCGCTGCGCGCAGGCGCCACGCTGGCCGCGCTCGCCCCGGGTCCGGTCGGCGCGATCCAGCGCCGCCTCGGCGCGGCCGCGACCGCCGACCAGATCGGGCGCGGGCAGCGCGACAAGCGGTAGCGCCGCGCCTGCCGCGGCTGGGGCGTCACCGGGACCGCCGCGGCGCCATGCCGCGGCTGCCGCGGCTCGGGCGTCACCGGGAACCGCCGCGGCGCCATGCCGTGCCTGCCGCGGCTCGGGCGTCACCGGGAACCGCCGCGGCGCCGTGCCGCGCCGCCGCGCCGCTGGCGTCGCTCCCGATCAGGCGTCGCCGGCGGACTGCGTTGCGAGGCGGGTGCCGTCGCTCGAATCCGGCCCGGCATCGTGCGTGGGGGGCTCCTCCTGTGTCACGGCGCTGATCGCCGCCAGCACCTGGTCGGCGAGCTGCGGACCGTCGGAGTCGGCGATCGGGGTCGCCTGGATGCGGACGACGACCTCATCGGCGTCGACCTCCTCGAGCGCGATCGTCGGCTCGCCGCGGACGGGCGTGTCGATCGCCTCCTGCAGCAGGGACTGGATGTCGCTGGGCCTGACGTCGGGGCGGAGGCGGGCGCGGAGGTCGACCGACGCGGGCTCGCGCAGCGGGACGACCGCGGCGGCCAGCACCACGTTGTTCGGCACCATGATCGAGTCCTGCCCGCGCGCGAACGTCGTATACAGCAGCCCCAGCGAGGACACCACGCCCTCGAGCTGGCCGGCCACGGCGCCCGCCTGGAGCCGCACGCGGTCGCCGACCTTGAACGGCCGGACCGAGATCAGCACCACGCCGGCGATCAGGTTGCCGAGCGTCTGCTGGGCGGCGAGACCGATGACCACCGCGGTGATCGCACCGCCGACTGCGAGCGTGCGCGGATCCAGCCCCGCCACCCGCAGCGCGGCGATCGCCGCCGCCACGAGGAACGCCAGCCGGATCAGGAACCCGACCGTGCCCGCCGTCGCCGGGTCCATGCGCTTGAACAGCGCCGGCGCCGAGAAGCGCCCGAGGTCCCGTGCGAGCGCCCAGCCGAGCGCGACCATCACCAGCGCCGCGGCGATCCGCACCGGAGTGTCGACCCCGAAGATCCGCTCGCGCTCGACGTAGGCCGCGATCGTCCCGAGCAGCAGCGGGACGATCGCGAACAGCTCCCACTTCGCGCGGCGGGCGCGCTTGGCGGTCTGCAACGTCAGGTGGCGGGCGCCGGAGGCGACATGCGGGCGGTTGAACCGTGGCATCTTGAGAGGCAACACGGCTCCGACGCTCCGGTTTCCGTCGTGTGAGCGGCGTCACAGTCGGCGCTCTGATCAAAACAGCGACTCCTGCTTGAGCGCGGCCGCAGGGATCGCGGGCCGCGGCGGCGAGCGCCGGAAGCCGCCGCGATGGCGATCGCGGAACGGGTCGTTGCCGTCCGGGCGAATCCAGGGTGCGCCCGCCGCAAGCTCGATCCGCCGGCGGTCCGGCGGCTTGAGATACGCGCCGCCCGCGTACAGCCGCTCGTAGCGTTGCACCAGATCCGGCCGGTGCTCGCGCAGCCACTCGAACACGATGTCCCGCACCGCGCCGCGCAGGAACAGCGTGTTGCCGCCGATGTACGTCGCGTTCGCTTCCGTCGCGGCCTCGACGATCTCCGCGACCTGCGCCGGGGAGTCGTTGATGCCGGGCATCAGCGGCGCCACGAGGATGCCCGTCGGGATGCCCGCGCGGTTGAGTTCGGCGACCGCCTCCAGCCGGGCGCGCGGGTGCGGTGTGTGCGGCTCCGTCGCGCGCCAAGCCTTCTCCTCCAGCGTCGGCACCGACAGGCAGGCGCTGACGTCGGTCACCTCGCTGATCTGTTTGAGCAGATCGATGTCGCGCAGGACGAGCGGCGACTTGGTCAGGATCGAGCACGGGTTCTTGAAGTCACGCAGGGCCTCCCAGATGCCGCGCATCAGCTTGTAGCGGCCCTCGACCCACTGATAGGGGTCGGTGTTCGTACCCAGCGCGATCTTCTCCTTCGTCCAGGACGGGCGTGCCAGCTCGGCTCGGAGCACCTCGGGCACGTTGACCTTGACGATGATCTCGCGCTCGAAGTCGGTCCCCGCGTTCATGTCCAGGTACTCGTGGGTCGGCCGCGCAAAGCAGTAGACGCAGGCATGCGTGCAGCCCCTGTACGGGTTGACGGTCCACTCGAACGGGAGGCGGGCGCCGGTCGGGATCCGGTTGAGGGCGGATTTGGTGCGCACCTCGTGGAAGCGGATGTTCATCGCCTCCGGCGCGTCGAACCGGCGGACGACGGCGTCCCCCACCCCCGGGAGCCTGAGCTCCTCTTCCTGCCTCGCTTGCTGCGTTTCCCACCGCATACGAACACATGTTCGCATACGGCGCGGACGGAACCTATGAAACGAAGCGGATGTCGCCGCCGCCGGCCGCGAAGCCGAGCAGCCGGTCGCACTCCTCCTCCACGGCGGTGCGCTCCGCCTTGGACAGCTTGTCGCCGAGCTCGATCGCGAGCGTCGCCCCCTCGCGCTCGCGCGTGAGCTTCCAGGTGCCGCGGAGCCGCCCGTCGACGAGCAGCGGCGACCAGTGCCCGAACTGGCGGTGGATGCGCTCGCCGATGCCGTCCGGCACGATCCGCGAGCGGTCGGCGTGCGAGAGCAGCACATTGTCGAACTGCGGGAGGAAGCGCGGTGGAGCGGGAGTGTCGGGGTCCGGGCGCGGAGCGTCGGGAAGGTCGAACAGCTCGGCGCCGTGCTCGTCGCGGAAGGTGGCCAGGCGCGGGCGCAGGCGCTCGAACGTGTCCGCGAGGCGCGTGAGGCCGCACCAGACCTGGGCGTCCTTGACGCTCGCAGGGCCGAACGCCGCGAGATAGCGGAGCACGAGCTCCTCGAGCGCGATCGGGGTGCCGAGCCCGCGACCGAGCCAGTGCTCAATCGATGTGTGCAGCGCGCGCCCGCCCTGTCCCCAGATGCCGCGCGGCGGCGGCTGCACGAGCGCGACGCCGGTGCGGACGGCGATCGCGAGCGCGAGCGGATCGCGCCCCGTGTATGTCTTGGCGAGCTCCTTGCCCAGCTCGCCGAACGTGAGCGGACGCTCCTCGACGAGCCGGCGCCCGTCCTCGGCGAGTTGCGCGAGGTCGATGCCTTCGAGCGCTCGACCGAACGTGCCCTTCAGCGCGCGCTCCTGGACGACCTGCAGAGCGGGCCGGAGCGCGAGCGCGTCGGACGCGCTGACGAGGTGGATCGTCGAGCGCTGGAGGGCGATGCGGACGACCCGCTTGTCCTGAAGCGCGCCAGAGAGCCCGCGCGGGTCGAACTCGGCGATCCGGCACCACAGGCCGGTGTACGGATCGCGCGGCTCCTGCGCCTGGAGGCCGACGAGGTGGTCGACGACATCCAGCGGCTCGCGATTCTCGCGGGCGAGGAGGAGCTGGCGGGCCAGGAGCGCGCGGTTGAGTTGGTCGGAACGGAGCACGCGGTTGCGCATCGTCGCGGACGGTGGACGGCCGCGCATCGGGAGAATGGACCGATCGTGGCCTTACCGCTGGCGTATCTCTGCTGTCCGCATTGCGGCGAAGCGCTGACGCGTGCGGGCGGCGCGGTGCGGTGCGCGGCCGGCCACAGCTTCGACGTGGCGCGGCAGGGCTACGTGGACCTCACGGGCGCGGGTCCGCGGGCTGCGGGCGACAGCGCGGAGATGGTGGCGGCGCGGGAGGCGTTCCTGGCGGCGGGGCACTTCGAGCCGATCGCGGCGGCGGTGGCGGAGGAGGTCTCGCGTGTTGCCGCCGCGGTGGGCGTTGAGGAGGGCCGTGCGGGCGTGGATTGGCGGACGGCGGGCGTTGAGGAGGGCCGTGCGGGCGTGGATCGGCGGACGGCGGGCGTTAAGGAGGGCCGTGCGGGCGTGGATCGGCGGACGGCGGGCGTTAAGGCGGGCCGCGCGGGCCGGGTGGGGCGGACGGCCGGCATCGAAGCGGGCGACGTGGCCGGCTCGGGACGAACGGCGGGCACCGAAGGAGGCGACGCGGCCGGCTCGGGACGAACGGCGGACACCGAAGCGGGCGACGCGGCCGGCGCGGGACGAACGGCGGGCACCGAAGCGGGCGACGCGGCCGGCGCGGGACGAACGGCGGACACCGAAGCGGGCGACGCGGCCGGCGCGGGACGAACGGCGGACACCGAAGCGGGCGACGCGGCCGGCGCGGGACGAACGGCGGGCACCGAAGCGGGCGACGCGGCCGGCGCGGGACGAACGGCGGGCACCGAAGCGGGCGACGCGGCCGGCGCGGGACGAACGGCGGGCACCGAAGCGGGCGACGCGGCCGGCGCGGGACGAACGGCGGGCAGCGACGGAGACGGCGACGGGCGGGATGCTCGTGCTGGCGATGTGAGCGCTGCCGGATGTGTCGTCGAGGTGGGCGCCGGGACGGGCTATTACCTCTCGCGGGCTCGTGGGCAGCGGCCGGGGATCGCGCTGGATTCGTCCCGCTACGCCGCTCGGCGGGCGGCCCGGGCCGGGTTGGGCGCGGTGGTCTGTGATGTGTGGCGGGAGCTGCCCGTGCGGGACGGGGTCGCCGTGGCAGTCCTGTGCGTGTTCGCTCCGCGCAATGCGCCCGAGATGCGGCGGGTGCTGGCGCCCGGCGGCGCGATCGTGGTGGTGACTCCGACGCCGCGGCACCTGGCCGAGCTCGTCGAGCCGCTCGGGCTGGTGCGTGTCGACGAACGCAAGCCGGAGCGGCTGGCCGCGTCGCTCGGGGAGCCGGAGCGGATTCGGGAGGTCGAGGCGGAGATGCGGCTCTCGCGCGACGACGTGGCGGCGCTGATCGGGATGGGCCCGAGCGCGCACCATGTGAACGCGCAGCGCGTCGCGCGGCCGGCCGCCGCCACGCTCTCCGTGCACGTCGCCGTGTACCGCTAGCGCTCGACCGGCGCCGAGGCGGGGCAGCCCCGCCGCGGCGTGGACGCCTGGCGCAGCGACCGCGGCGTGGGTCCGGCGGTGGTTCAGTGCGCGTAGCGGTGCACGGCGAGTGGCGAGGATTCGCCGGCGAGGGTCTGGCTGGTCGCCGAGGTGATCGCGACCGGGACGGTCTCCCCCGGCTCGGCCAGGCCGTCGAAGTTGACGACCTTGTTGTGCGTCGTGCGGCCGCGCAGGCGTGAGGGGTCGTGGCGCGAGGTGCCCTCGACGAGCACGTCGAGCGTGCGGCCGACGAAGCGCTGGGCGCGCTCGCGGGCGCGGCGCTGGACGACCTCGACGAGGCGCTCCATGCGCTCCACGGCGACCTCGTGCGCGATGAACTCGCCGGTGAGCTCGGCCGCCTCGGTCTCGCGGCGCGGCGAGTAGATGAACGTGAACGCGCCGTCGAAGCCGACCTCCTCGGCGACCGCGAGCGTCTCGGCGAAGTCCGCTTCCGTCTCCCCCGGGAAGCCGACGATGATGTCGGTCGTGATCGCGCAGTCGGGGACGTGCTCACGGATCAGGGCGACGCGGTCCATGAAACGCTCGCGGCCGTAGGTGCGGCGCATGCGCTTGAGCACGCGGCTCGAGCCGGACTGGAGCGGCAGGTGGATGTGCTCGCAGACGCTCGGGAGCTCGGCGTGCGCGCGGATCACGTCCTCGCGCATGTGCGCGGGATGAGGGCTCGTGTAGCGGATTCGCTCGATGCCGTCGATCGCGTCGACGGCGTACAGGAGCTCGGAGAACTTGCGCGGCTGCGGGCGCAGGCCGAGCCCGTAGCTGTTGACGTTCTGGCCGAGCAGCGTGACCTCCTTGACGCCGTCGGCGGCAAGCCGCTCGATCTCGGCCACGAGCTCCTCGAACGGGCGGCTGACCTCGCGGCCCCGCGTCGTCGGGACGATGCAGAACGCGCACTTCATGTTGCAGCCGGCGGAGATCTGCACCCACGCCTGGAACTCGCGCTCGCGCCTGGCCGGGAGGTGGCCGGTGAAGCCCTCGAACTCGAAGAAGCCCTGGGCGGTGAGGCTGTCGCTGGTGAGGAACTCGGCGAGCTTGTGCACCTGGCCGGGCCCGAACGCGACGTCGACGAACGGGAACTGGGCGAAGACCTGCTCCTTCATCGACTGGGCCCAGCAGCCGCCCACGCCGATGGTGCGGGTCGGGTCCTTGCGCTTGAGGACCTTGGCCTCGTGCAGGTGCGCGACGAAGCGCTCGTCGGCCTTCTCGCGGATGCTGCAGGTGTTGAAGAGGATCAGGTCCGCTTCGTGCCTGGTCGGCGCCTCTGTGTAGCCGAGCGAGGAGAGCATGCCCTTCATGCGCTCCGAGTCGTGCTCGTTCATCTGGCAGCCGAAGGTGGTGACGTGGAAGCGGGGCATCTTGTGTGGGCGGTTTCGTTGTGCCGGCGAACGGCAGGCATCGAGAAGGGAGGGTATCGGCGGGGGCGAGAAACGCAGGTGTGGCGGCTAACTGTCGGTATGCGACAGGAAACCGTCACACCGGAATCCGGGCTGGCGTCTCGACAGTACGGCGTCGTGACGCGGGCGCAGCTCGTCGGGCTCGGGCTGAGCGAGGAGGCGATCGCGCGGAGGATGAGGAGTGGACGCTTGCACCGGCTTCACCGCGGGGTGTACGCGGTGGGACATACCGCGGTGAGCCTGCGCGGGCGGTGGCTCGCCGCCGTGCTCGCGAGCGGTGCGGGCGCTCTCCTGAGCCATCGGAGCGCCGCCGCATTGTGGGGGATGCTCTCGACGTCGGCGCCGAAGATCGACGTGATCGTGCCGCCGAAGAGCGGTCGGCGGACGACCGCGACGATTCGCATCCGGCGGGGAACACGCGACGGCACGGTCCACCTCGGCATCCCGGTCACCTCCCCTCGATGCACGCTGGACGACCTGGCGGCGGCAAAGATCCCGCGTTGGCAGCTGCGCAAGGCCGAAGAGGTCGCGCAAAGGCTTGGCGAGCCGGTCGCCCCACAAGGCCCAAGGAGCCCGCTGGAAGAGGCGTTCTTGAAGCTCTGCCTCACCGAGCCCGTCGTGAACGGGACGATCGAAGGGCTCGAAGTCGACTTCCACTGGCCGGACCAGCGGCTCGTGGTAGAGACCGACGGCCACGAGCACCATGGCACGCGTGCGGCGTTCGAGCGTGACCGCGCGCGCGATCAGATGCTGACCGCCGCCGGGTGGACGGTGCTCCGGTTCACCCACCGCCAGCTGCTCGAGGAGCCCGCGCGGGTGCGGGACGTGTTGCTCAGCGTGCGTAGTCGGTCGCTCGCGACTCCCTGATCACGGTCACCTTGATCTGGCCCGGGTACTCGAGCTCCTGCTCGATCTCGCGGGCGATCTCGTGCGAGAGCAGGACGGCGCCGTCGTCGTCGAGCGAGTCCGGCAGCACCATCACGCGGATCTCGCGGCCGGCCTGCATCGCGTAGACCTTGTCGACGCCGTCGTGGCGCGTGGCGATCTGCTCGAGGTCGCGCAGGCGCTTGACGTACTGCTCCAGGGACTCTCCCCGCGCTCCCGGCCTTGCGCCCGACAACGCGTCCGCGGCTTGGACGATCACGGCCTCCACCGTCTGGGGCTCGACCTCGTTGTGGTGCGCCTCCATCGCGTGCGCGACCGCCTCGGACTCGCCGTGCCGGCGCGCGAGGTCTCCGCCGACCAGGGCGTGCGGGCCTTCGACCTCGTGCGAGACGGCCTTGCCGATGTCGTGCAGCAGCGCCGCGCGCCGCGCGGTCTTCGCCGACGCGCCGAGCTCCTCGGCCATCATCGCCGCCAGGTGCGCGCACTCGATCGAGTGCGCGAGCACGTTCTGCCCGTAGCTCGTGCGGTACTTGAGGCGCCCGAGCGTCTTGGTCAGCTCCGCGTCGAGCCCCTGGACGTTCGCGTCCAGCGCCGCCTGCTCGCCGGACTCCGCGATGTGCGACTCGAGCTCGGACTTGGCCTGGTAGTAGGTCTCCTCGATCCGCGCCGGATGGATGCGGCCGTCGGAGAGCAGCTTCTCCAGCGTCATGCGCGCGATCTCGCGGCGGACGCCGTCGAAGCCGGACAGGATCACCGCGTTCGGGGTGTCGTCGATGATGAAGTCGACGCCGGTCAGGTGCTCGAGCGCCCGGATGTTGCGCCCCTCTCGGCCGATGATGCGGCCCTTCATGTCGTCGGCCGGCAGCTGGACGACGGACACCGTGGTCTCGGCCGCGTGGCCGGCGGCGAGCCGCTGCATGACGACCGCGAGGATGTTGCGCACGCGCCGGTCGGCGTCGCGCTTGGTCTCCTCCTCGACCTGGCGCACGAGCCGCGCGGACTCGTGGCGGATCTGGTCCTCGAGATCCTTCAGCAGGAGCTGCTTGGCCTGCGACGCCGACAGACCGGAGACGCGCTCGAGCGCGCGCACGTGACGCTCGCGCGCCTCCTGGGTCGCCTGCACGCTCTCGTCGAGGCGAGCTTCGCGCGCGTCGAGCTCGGCGATTCGTGTCTCCAGCGCCGCCTCCTTGCCGACGAGGCGCTCCTCGAGCCGCCCCATCTCCTGCCGCTGGGCGAGCGCGTCGTCGCCGTCGACCGGCGCCTGCGGCTCACGGCCGGCGCCCGCGAGCGGCGGTGCCGGGGCGCGGCCGGCCGTCGCGAGCCCGGGGGACCGCTTGACCACCAGCAGCGCCGCGATCACCAGCCCGGCCGCGAGCACGGCCGCCGCGATCACGATTTCCATTGTCCGTTTCCTCTCCTCGTACGCCGGGCCCGAAGGCTCGGCGCGAGTCCATGTGTCCCTGTGCAACAGGCGCCAGACCGGGCCGTGCCCGGGACCATGAAGCGAGGTTTCCCCGCATATAGGCGGCCAAAGGCCGCCGCGTCAGATGGCGGCTAGATGTTGTGGGGGTCGAAGGTGTGCCGTCAACGCTGAAGCTGCTGGATTCCGCTCAAAAGTCGATGATTTGCTGCAATTTTCTAAGGCCCGAACGGGCCCGGTCTGTCGCTGGGGCGGATCGTAGTACCGCAGTCGGCCACACGCAATGGAGCGCGGTTCGGCGAGCAGGCGGAATTCGGGCGGGCACCGCCGTCAATCGGCGGTGACGCCCGCGAAACGGCGCAGCGCGTCGTGCGCGAGCTCGAGCTCATAGCCCTTGCGCAGCAGGACGCCGAGCGCGCGGTCACGCTCGCGCGGCGTCGACGGCGGTGAGGCGAAGCGGCGCTCGAGCAGCGCCACGGCCGCCTCCAGCTCGTCGTGACCGTCCTCCCCCAGCGCCGCCGCGACGTGCTCGCGGGCGACGCCGAGCTCCGCCAGGCGCCGCTCGATCCGCTCGCCGCCCCAGGCGTCCAGGCGGCGGCGGTCCTCCGCGAAGCGCTGGGCAAAGCGCGCGTCGTCCACATAGCCGCCCTCGCGCAGCTCGCCGAGCACCTCCTCGGCGAGCTGAGGCTCCACGCGCGCCTTCAGGAAGGCGCGCACGAGCTCCGCCTCGGTCCGGTCGCGGTGATTGAGCAGCTTCCAGGCGACGTCGAACGCCTCGCCGCGCCGAGTCTCGCGCTCGGGGTCCACGCCCTAGCCGACGAGCGCCGCGATCTCGCCCGGGTCCGCGTCGTTCTCGATCGGCTCCACGAGGTCCTGATTGACGCCGAGCACGTCGTAGATCTTGGCCTCGATCTCCTTCGCGACCTCTTGGTGCTCGTCCAGGTACGCCTTGGCGTTGTTGCGGCCCTGACCAAGCCGCTCGTCGCCATAGGAGAAGAACGAGCCGGACTTCGTGACGATCGAGTGCTCGATCCCGAGGTCCAGGATGCAGCCCGAGCTCGAGATGCCGGTGCCGAACTCGATGTCGAACTCCGCCTGGCGGAACGGCGCGGCGACCTTGTTCTTGACGACCTTCACGCGGACGCGGTTGCCGACCGCCTCCGTGCCGTCCTTCAGCGTCTCGATCCGGCGGATGTCCAGCCGCTGGGACGCATAGAACTTCAGCGCGCGGCCGCCCGGCTGCGTCTCCGGCGAGCCGAACATGACGCCGACCTTCTCGCGGATCTGGTTCGTGAAGACGCAGAGCGTCTTCGTCCGGTTCAGGTTGCCGGCGAGCTTGCGCATCGCCTGGCTCATCATCCGCGCCTGCAGGCCGACGCTCTGGTCGCCCATCTGGCCCTCGAGCTCCGCCCGCGGCGTCAGCGCCGCCACCGAGTCCACCGCCACGACGTCCACCGCGCCGGAGCGGACCAGCATGTCCGCGATCTCCAGCGCCTGCTCGCCGTAGTCGGGCTGGGAGACCAGCAACTCGTCGATATTGACGCCGATCTTCTGCGCGTACAGCGGGTCCATCGCGTGCTCGGCGTCGATGAACGCGCACACGCCGCCGAGCTTCTGCGCCTCGGCGATGAGGTGGTAGATCAGCGTCGTCTTGCCGGAGGACTCCGGGCCGAAGACCTCCACGATCCGGCCGCGCGGGACGCCGCCGATCCCGAGCGCGAGATCGAGCGAGAGGGCGCCCGTAGGGATCGCCTCGACCTTCACCTGAGCCCCGGGATCGCCCATCCGCATGACGCTGCCCTTGCCGAACTGCTTCTCGATCTGGGACAGGGCGCCCGCCAGGGCGGTATCACGTGCCTTTGACGGCTCCTGGTTGCTCATGGCCAGCACGCTAGGGCGGGGATCGGACGGAAGAACCCAGAACGCGTGTTCCGGCACAGAGTTGAAACGGATTCGTCGCAGGCGGCGGCGGATGCGGCGATCAGGCGGGCGGGAGCGTGAACCAGAACCGCGAGCCCTGGCCCTCCAGGCTCTCGAATCCATCCCGTGGGCGACGACGATCTCGTGTGAGAGCGCGAGCCCGAGGCCCGTGCCGCCGACCCGCAGGTCGGTCCGCTGCACACGGAAGAACTTCTCGAACACGTGCGACTGCTCGGCGACCGGGATTCCGACGCCCTGGTCGGAGACGGCCACCAGCACCTCCCCCACGACCTCGTCGCGCCGGCCGATCGGGACCTCGACCTGCAGGTCGCCCTGGCGCACGCGGTCGGCGGCGACGCCGAGCCGGCGGACCGGTCAGCGCGCCAACTGCGAGGCGCGGGCCGGGAGCTTCGCGGCGCGCGCCGAGGTCCCGAGCGTCACCGAGATCCGGCGCCCGCCCAGCGTCCCCCGCAGCCGCCCGCCCGAGCGCAGGGTCACCGTCCCGCGGGCGGCCTTGGAGCCGCCGACGCGGAACACGAGCCGAGACGTGCCGCCGCCGCTCAGCGTCACGCCGCGCACGACCGTGTAGCCGCGCACGGTGAAGCGCCGCGCCTTCACGGCCCAGCTGCCGCCGCGCAGGCCGCCGCCCGAGTTCTCCAGCACGGCCGGCGACGTGACGACGCGCAGGTCATCGAACGTCGCCTCCAGCGCCCGCAGCGTGCGCCCGATGCGGCGCGGGAGCGCGCCGAAGCCGGGCAGCGAGTCGAACGCGGCCGGGCCGTAGAGCACGCCGGGGACGTTCGTGGGCACACGCCGGCAGGAGGACGCCACGCTGCGGCCGTCGACGAAGTCCACGATCGCGCGCTCGCCGCAGCCGCTCGGGTCGGCGCCGGTCACCGCGTGCCCGACGCCCGGCACCACCAGGCGCTTGGCGCCGGGGATCCGGGCCGCGATCCGGGCGGAGATCTCCGGCGGCGTGCGCAGGTCCTCGCCGCCCTGCAGGATCAGCGTCGGGACGCTCGGATACGCCGGCGGCGGGGTGGCCGCCGGCGCGCGTGGGACGTCGGGCCAGCGCAGGCAGAGGTCGATCTCGTCCTCGAACACCACGTCGGCGTCGAACGGCTTGAAGGCATCGGCGCCGAGCGCGCCGATCCGCTGGTGGGCGACCGCCGAGCGCTGGTCGAACGACGTGCCGGGGTCCCACGGCAGCGGCGTCTCCTCGCAGATCGTGGCGTAGCGCGCGGTCGAGAACTCGCGCGCGGGGCCGAGGTCGTTGAAGATGTCGCCCTCGCGCACGAGCCGGGCCAGCGGCGCGGCGTCGCCGGCCAGCGCAGACCTGATTGCGGCCGGCAGCGCCGCGCGCAGCGGCGGGTCGTAGTCGGCGTTGAACATCAGGTCCATGAGCGCCGTCGGGCCGATCGCGACGTTGTGCGAGCGCCCCTTCGCGTCGTAGGCGAGCGCGTGCAGCTCGCGCGTGCGCAGGCGCTTGACCAGCTCGTAGAGATCCGCGGCGGGGTCGGCCGAGATGCCGCGGCAGCGGCGCGGGCACAGTGAGCCGAGCGTCGGCGTCATGGCGCGGAAGCTCGCCGTCACGAACGGGTCGGTGTCGTCGGGGTCGACGACCGAGTCGATGATCAGCCGGTCGACGTGGGACGGAAACGTGCGCGCGTAGGCGAGCGCGAGCTCGGTGCCGTAGGAGATCCCGAACAGCGTGAGCTTGTCGACTCCGAGCTGCTGGCGGATCGCCTCCATGTCCTGCACCGAGTCGGCCGTCGTGTAGTGCCTGCGCGCCGGTCCCAGCGCGGCGGCGCACTGCTCGGCCGCCGTGGTGCTGCGCAGGTGCGGGTCGCGCTCGAGCGCGGGGCAGCGCAGCAGGCCGGAGCGGCCGGTGCCGCGCTGGTCGTAGCCGACGACGCGGTAGCGGCGCATCAGCGCCGGCACGATCGGGATCACGTTGACCATCTCGCTCACGCCGGCGCCACCGGGGCCGCCGGAGAGGTACATCAGCGTCTTTCCGGAGGACTTGCCGATGCGCCCGAGGCGCAGCGGCACCTGACCCGGGTCGGCGCCGGTGCGATCGAGTGGCACGGTGACCGTCGCGCAGCGGACGCCGCTGAAGTCGGGGCAGGCGCTCCACGTGAGCGCCTGGGCCGCGTGCGGGAGCGCAAGCAGCGTGAGGAGCGCGAGGAGCACGGCCCTCCGGGCCGTGGCAGTGACCATGCGGCTCGCAGATTAGCGTTCAGGTCGCCAGCATCGCGCCGGTGACGGACGTGTAGCGCGCGCCCGTCGGGTGAAGCTCCGACTGGAAGAGCGTGAGCCGGTCAGCTGTGAACCGCAGTGGCTCGAACACCGCCGATCCTGTCCGCGGCGGGAACGCTCGCGGGCGCACCCGGGCGACCGTGACGTGCGCGCGGAACGGGCGCTTCTCCGGGGTGTAGAGGCCGGCCTCGGCGAGTCCGGCAGAGATCCTCGCCTGCAGCGGCATGAGGGTCCCGTCGAGGTCGTCGACCGCGACGGCGACCACGCGCGGAGCCCGGGGCGGGAGCAGTAGCGGCGAGCGGTCGATGGCAAGACGCGGCGCCGGCGTGCCCTCCTCGCGCTTCAGGACCAGCTCGATCGCCTCGACGTCCGACGGTGGACGCGAGCCCAGGAAGGCCAGCGTGAGGTGCAGCGCCGCGGCGGGCACCGATCGCAGGCCGCCGATCTCGGGCAGCGCGAGCGTGGAGCGGACGTCGGCCGGAAGCTCGAGGGCGACGAAGAGCCGGAGCCGGCGCTCGCCGTTCATCGCTCCACCGTCCCCGGCAGAATCGCCCTTCGGGCGATTGCTCCCAGCGAAACGAGCCCGCAGGGCGAGCCGCTCACGACAGCAGCCGGCGCAGCATGTGCAGCGCGACCGTGGTCGTGCGCTCGCGCACGTCGGCGCGGTCTCCCGGGAGGCGGACGGTCTGCTCGAGCAGCTCGTCTGCCGTCGAGACGCACAGGCAGACGGTGCCGACCGGCTTGTCCGGCGTGCCGCCGCCCGGCCCGGCGATGCCGGTGATGCCGATCCCCACGTCCGCGCCCAGCGCGTCACGCGCGCCGCCGGCCAAGGCGCGCGCGACCTCCGGGGAGACGGCGCCGACCGCCTCGATCACCGACGCCGGGACGCCGGCGAGCGCGATCTTGGCCTCGTTCGAGTACACCACCAGCCCGCCGACCACGTACGCCGACGAGCCGGCGAGGTCGGTCAGCCGCCCCGCCATCAGCCCGCCGGTGCACGACTCCGCGGTCGCGACCGTGCGGCCCGTCAGCAGCCGCGCGACCATCTCGTCGATCGTCGCCCCGTCGGGCGAGAACAGCGTGTCCGCGTGGCGCTCGCGCACCGCGGCGGCGAAGCGCTCGTAGTCGGCGGACGCCGCCGCGTCGAAGACCGTCGCGATCTCGAGCTCGCCGCGGCGCAGGCAGGTCGTGATCTCCAGCGACGCCGGAGGCTCCAGCTCGCGCAGGGTCGCGGCGATCTCCGGCTCCGGCAGCCCATAGAAGCGCAGCATCCGCTGCTCGAACCGGCCCGCCGACGCCAGCAGCTCGCGCAGCGGCGGCGTCTCGACGGCGGCGGCCCACATCGTCTGAAGCTCGCGCGGCGGTCCCGGCAGCACGACGATCAGCGGACCGCCGGTCGGCACCAGGAGACCGGGCGCGGTCCCGACGGGCTCGAGCACGGCGGCGCCCACGGGTACGAACGCCTGCTTGCGCGCGCCCTCGCGCAGCGCCGCCTCCGATGCGCTGCCGAGCCGCGAACGCACGCTCATCACCCGCGCCCAGATGCGCGCCTCCAAAGCGGGATCGAACGACATCGAGCGGCCCGCGTACTCCGCCACCACGTCAGCCGTCAGGTCATCGGCGGTCGGCCCCAGCCCGCCGCTGGTGATGACCAGATCGAACGCGGCGAGAAAGCCCAGGGCGTCGCGCAGATCGGATGCCCGGTCGCCCGTCACCACGATGTGAGCGAGCTGGACGCCGTGCTCGCGCAGCCGCTCCGACAGCCACGGCCCGTTGCGGTCGGCGATCGTGCCCGACAGGACCTCGGTGCCCGTCACCACGATGCCGGCCCGCAGGCTCACCGGCACAGGCTCGCGCGCACGCTCTCGGACAGCTTCACCGGCTTGCGCCCCGGCTTGACCTCGTAGCCGATCGGGTTGCCGGTGTCCTGCACCGCATAGCTCTTCCCGTTCGCGCTCAGCCGCACGTTGGCGTTGCCGAGGTTCATGCGGAAGCTCTTGGAGCGCAGGGTCTTGGTCGACGCGCCCGGCTGCAGGTTGACGCCGTCGACCACCGTGCGCCCGCGGGCGTCGACCACGCACACGTAGACGAGCTGGCGGGCGGTGAGCTTGAGCGAGACGACCTTCGGGGTCGCCGCCTTGCGCGGCTCACGCGGCTTGGGCGTAGACGTCGCGGTCGCGGTGGCCGTCGGCGTCGGCGTGTTTCGCACGACCGGCGGCTCCTTCTCGTTGCCGCCCCACTGGGTGCCGATCAGGTACAGCACGCCGAGCAACACCACGAGGCCGAGCACCACCACCACGGCCGGGCCGGACGGCCCTCGCCGCCGGCGCCGCCGCTGCGCCGCGGCGCCCGGCTTGAACGGCCGCAGATCCTGGGTCGACGGACGCTCGTAGCGCTGGCGGTACTCCTCCACCAGCAGCCGGGGGTCGAGGTCGAGGTACTCCGCGTACGTGCGCAGGAACGTCTTGACGAACGTGGGCCCGGGCAGCAGGTCCCACTCCTCGTTCTCCAGCGCGCGAAGGTACTTGGCGCGGATCTTCGTCGCCGCCTCGACCTCGGTCATGTCGATGCGGCGACGCATGCGCGTCTCCCGAAGCGTCTCACCGATCTCCGGCATGAGGCTCCGAGGCTACAAGCGCCTAGTCGTCGTCGGGCACAGGGTGGGGATCCAGCGCGTCCAGCACGCGCGGCAGGTCGGCCTCGCTCACGAGCACCTGACGCGGCTTGGAGCCCTCGTAGCCGGAGATCACCCCGCGCCGCTCGAGCATGTCGATCAGCCGGCCGGCACGCGTATAGCCGAGGCGCAAGCGCCGTTGCAGCATCGACGTGGAGGCCGTCTGCATCTCGGCGACAAGCCGGATCGCGTCGCCCAGCAGCGGGTCCTCGTCAGGGTCGAACCCGTCGTCGGCGGCGGCCTCAGGCTCCGATTCCTCAACCGCCTCGAGCAGGTCGTCGCGCAGCTCGGGCTCGCCCTGCTTGCGCCAGGCGTCGGTCAGCTGCTCGATCTGCGGCTCGTCGATGAACGCGCCCTGGATGCGCTGCAGGCGCGACGAGCCGACCGGCGAGAACAGCATGTCGCCCATGCCCAAGAGCGATTCCGCTCCATTCTGGTCCAAGATGACGCGCGAGTCGGTCTGCGAGGACACCGCGAACGCGATCCGCGACGGGACGTTGGCCTTGATCATGCCGGTGATCACGTCCACGCGCGGGCTCTGCGTCGCGAGCACGAGGTGGATGCCGACCGCGCGCGCTTTCTGGGCGATGCGGATGATCGAGTCCTCGACATCGGCGGGCGCGACCATCATCAGGTCGGCGAGCTCGTCGATCACGCACAGCACGTACGGCAGCGGCGCCTCGTCGCGGCGCGCGCGGACCTCGTTGAGGTCCTTAAGCGTGCGCGTGCGCGCGAGCGCCATGAAGGAGTAGCGCTGCTCCATCTCGCGCACGAGGTTCTGCAGCGCGATCGCCGCCTGGCGCGGCGAGGTGATCACCGGCGTGAGCAGGTGCGGGATCGAGTCGTAGTGGGTCAGCTCGACCTGCTTGGGGTCGACGAGCACCATCCGCACCTCGTGCGGCGTGGCGCGCAGCAGGATCGAGGACAGCATCGAGTTGATCGCGCCCGACTTGCCCGCGCCGGTGGTGCCGGCCACGAGCAGGTGCGGCATCTTCGCCAGGTCGGCGCCGATCGCGCGGCCGGCCACGTCCTTGCCGAGCCAGACGGTGAGCGGCGACCAGTCGGCCGGCGGCGGCTGGTGGACGTCGCCGAGGTGGACGATCCGGCGGCGCGCGTTGGGCACCTCGATGCCGACCGCCTGCTTGCCGGGAATCGGGGCGAGGATGCGAATGTCGGCGGCGGCCAGCGCGTACGCGAGGTCGTCCTTGAGCTGGGCGACCTTGGCGACCTTGATGCCGGGCGCCAGGCGCAGCTCGTAGCGCGTGATGTGCGGGCCCGCGACCATGCCGATCACGCGTGCCTCGACGTTGAAGTGGCCGAGCGCCTCGAGCAGCTGGGCGGCGACCTTCTCCTGCCCCGCGGTGTCCGGCCGCGACTGATCCTCGGACGAGCGCGTGAGCAGGGCCGGGTCGGGGAGCTGCCAGACGAAGTCCGGCGAGTCGGTGACCTCGGGGCGGTAGCGGCCCTGGGGCGTGAGCTGCTCCGGGGTCACCTCGACGGGCCCGCGGGTGACGCCGTCCTCGTCCTCGGGCGGATCCTCGGCGAGACGAGGCTCCGGATTGGGCTGCGGAAGCTCGGGCTCGGGCTCGGGAGGCTCCGGCTCGGGCTCCTCGTGCGCCCACACGTCGAACTCGGGCGGCTCGGAGATCGGCGGCGTCTCGGCGACGCGTACGCGCGCCGTGCGCTCGAGCTTCGCGAGATCCCTCGCCGGCCGGCGCGGCGTCGGCGCCTTCTTGATCGTGGTGGACACCGAGTCCGACGTCGCCTTGATCACGCCGGCGACCGACGCGCCGGTGAGCAGGAGCACGCCGGCGATGAAGAGGAAGACGGCGAGGATGTGCGCGCCGACGTTGCCGGTGAGCGTCGCGACCACCCAGTCGAGCAGCTCGCCGGTCATCCCTCCGCGGGTCTTGACCCACTGTGGATCCCACCACTGCGGCCGCTGTCCGCCCGGACCGAGGCCGAGCGTCCCGGCCGCGAGCCCCAGCGTCAGCGCCGCGAACAGGCAGATGGCTCCCGAGCGGAACGGCCGCACGGCGGGGAGCATCGGGCGCAGGATCAGGATCGCGCCGGCGGCGGCCAGCGCGACCGGGACGACGTAGTGGACGGCGCCGAGCAGCCACCGCAGTCCCTCGACCGCCTGCGAGCCGGCGCGCCCGCCGTCCCAGCCGAAGTACACGAGGAACGCGAAGAAGATCGCGAGCGCGATGAGCCCGAGCCCGATCAGGTCGAGCTGCCGCTGCTCGAGCTGCGGAAGCTTCCAGTGCGACGGGGGCTTGCGCGCCCGCTTGGCGGGCTTCTTCCGTGTGGCGGCAGGCATATGGCTCGGCTCCCTTCGACGCCGGGCGGGCGAGCCCTGCTGAGGACTTGCTAAACGGCGTCTGAAGCTTCGGGCAGAATCCGCCGCGAGCGCCGTACCATCAAGTGTCGATGGATGCAACCGCACGTCCCGTACGCGTGCTCGTCGTCGAGGACGACGAGGAGATCGCGCAGGTCCTGCAGCGCTCGCTGCGCCTGGAGGGCTACGAGGTCAAGCTGGCCGCCGACGGCGTGCGCGGGCTGGACGAAGCGCACGCGTTCCTGCCCGACATCATCGTGCTGGACCTCGGGCTCCCCCGTCTCGACGGAATCGACGTCGCCAAGCGCCTGCGCGACGACGGCGACGACACGCCGATCCTGATGCTGACCGCGCGCGACGCGCTGGAGTCGCGCGTCGAAGGGCTCGACGTCGGCGCCGACGACTATCTGGTCAAGCCGTTCGAGCGCCAAGAGCTGCTCGCCCGCATGCGTGCGCTGCTGCGCCGCCGTCCCCCGCGCGGCATGGCCCCGCTGCGCGTCGGGGACCTCACGCTCAACCCCGACACGCACGAGGTCTCCCGCGGCGACCGCTCGATCGAACTCACGCAGCGCGAGTTCGAGCTGCTCGAGTACCTCATGCGCAACGAGCGCCTCGTGATCTCGCGCCAGAAGCTGCTTGACGAGGTGTGGGGCTACGACCCGTTCTCGATCACGAACACCATCGAGGTGTTCGTCTCCAACCTCCGTAGAAAGCTGGAAGCCGGTGGGGAGCCTCGACTCCTCCATACGGTCCGCGGCGCGGGCTACGTACTCCGCGTATAAGCGCCAGCCGATCCGCTGGCGCCTCGCGGGAGGGTCGGCGGCACTGACGCTGGTGATCCTCTGCGGCTTCGCGGTGATCGTGGGGACGCTGACGACGCGCGCGATCTACGCGGACTTCAACCGCCAGGTGGCGGTCGCGGCCGACCGCCTGCAGGACCAGCTGACCTACCGCCTCACCGACATCAACCCCGTCACGCACGAGGCGAACTTCAGCCGTGAGCAGCCCGACCTCGACAACTTCGGCGGGATCAACACCGCCGTGCGTGTGGTCGACAATGTCGGCAACCGCAAGGACGGCTCGCAGAACGCCCCGAGCTGGGGCAAGCCGGTGCTCGGCGAAGCCGTGGTGCGCGACGGCTGGAAGATCGAGACGCGCGTCGTCGAGCACATCGACGCCCAATACCAAGGCCGAGTGTTCCTCCAGTACGGGCGGCGCATCTCCGAGGTCCAGAGCACGGCGAACCGCGTCAAGCTGTTCCTCGGTCTCGGCGTGCTCGCCGGCACCGCGCTCGCGCTGCTGGCCGGCCTCGCCACCGCGCGACGCGCGATGGAGCCGATCTCCGAGCTGACCGCCGCCGCGCGCGAGGTGACCCGCACGCGCGACGCGAGCGTCCGCATCCCACGCCCCGAAGCCGACGACGAGGTCGCGGAGCTGGCCGAGACGCTGGATCTGATGCTGCACGCGCTCGACGAGGCGCGCTCTGAGACCGAGGCGACGCTCACGCGCCAGCGCGAGTTCGTCGCCGACGCCTCGCACGAGCTGCGCACGCCGCTGACCTCGGTCCTCGCCAACCTCGAGCTGCTCGAGGAGACGACCAAGGGCGAGCAGCGCGAGTCCGCATCGTCCGCCCTGCGCTCGAGCCGCCGCATGCGCCGCCTGGTGGCCGACCTGCTGCTGCTCGCGCGAGCCGATGCCGGCCGCCGGTTGCCGCACCGCCCGGTCGACCTCGCCGACGTGGTGACCGACGCGGCGGCCGAGCTGGAGCCCGTCGCCGGCGATCACGAGATCTCGGTCAGCGCGCGTCCGGGCTCGGAGATCGAGGGCGCGCGCGACGAGCTGCACCGACTCGTGCTGAACCTGATGGAGAACGCGCTGCGCCACACCGACCCCGGGACCGCGGTCGAGGCGTCGGTCGAGCGGCGCAACGGCGAGGTCGTGCTCGCGGTCGAGGACGACGGGCCCGGAATCCCGCCCGAGCTGCACGAGAAAGTGTTCGAGCGCTTCTTCCGCGGCGAGGGCGACCGCTCGGGCTCGTCGGGCCTGGGGCTGTCGATCGTGAGGGCCGTCGCGGACAGCCATCACGGGCGCGTGACGCTCGAGCCGCCGCTCGACGGGCGCGGCGCGCGCTTCGTCGTGCGCTTTCCGGCGCGCCATTGACCGAACCTTGAACTAAGGGTGTGCCGCGTCCCGCCGATGAACGGGGGGACATGTCCGACATCACTTCACAGCAGCTCGTGGTGTTCTCGCTCGGAAGCGAGGAGTACGCACTTCCGATCGGCGCAGTCCACGAGATCATCCGCTTCACCGAACCCCGCACCGTCGCCTCCGACGTGCCGTGGATCCGCGGGGTCATCGGCCTGCGCGGCAAGATCATCCCGATCTTCGACCTTGCGTCCCGCATGGGCGTGATCGCAGAGCAGGCTGAGTCCGACGCCAACAAGATCGTCATCGTCGAGACGGCCACCGGCCAGGCCGGCATCGTCGTCGGCGACGTCGAGGAGGTCCTCACGGTCACCACCGACCAGCTCGAGGACGTCCCCACCGCCGACACCGAGACCATCTCCGCCATCGCCAAGATCGGCGACCGGCTCGTGATCCTCCTCAACCCCGAAGGCCTCTTCGCCGGCGCAAACGCCGACGATCTCGCCGCGGTGTAGGACCTCACGGCCGTGACTCCCCCCACCACGACCAAGCAACGCATCGTCGTCGCCGACGACTCGCGCCTGATGCGCCGGATCCTCTCGGATGCCCTCGGGCGTCAGGGGTTTGAAGTCGTCGCCACCGCGGCGGACGGCGACCAGGCCCTCGAAGCGTGCCGCGCGCATCGTCCCGATGCGCTGACCCTCGATCTCGCCATGCCCGGGATGGACGGGATCGGCGTCCTGCGCGCCCTGCGCGAAGGCAAGGTCGAGGCGCTGCCGGTCGTGGTGGTGTCCGCTTTCTCCCCCGCCCACGGAGCCCGCGCAGTCGACGCGCTGGCCGAGGGCGCCTTCGACCTCGTCGCCAAGCCGGCGCTCGGCGAGTCGATGGACACCTTCACTCAAGAGCTCGGCCGCAAGGTCGGCGCGGCGACCGAGAGCGGCCGCGCCCGCAAGCGGTTTGCCGGCGCCGCGCTGCGCCGCCCCGTGCGCCCGCACGTCTCGACCCCGGTGCCCCCGCGCGCCGCCGTCGCTCCGGCTCGTCCGCGGACGGCCGGCAAGAAGATGGTCCTGATCGCGTCCTCGACCGGCGGCCCGAAGGCGCTCGGCGAGCTCGTGCCCAAGCTCCCCGCCCCGCTCGGCAGCGGCGCGATGATCGTGCAGCACATGCCGGCCGGCTTCACGGCCTCGCTGGCCGCGCGGCTCGACGCCGCGTCGAAGCTGAAGGTCGTCGAGGCGGCCGGCGGCGAGGCGATCGATCCCGCTCACCTCTACCTGGCTCCGGGCGGCGCGCACCTGCGCTTCGGCGACGACAAGCGCCTGCGCCTGTCCGACGAGGCGCCGATGGGCGGCCTGCGCCCGCGCGCCGACCTCACGATCCTCGATGCCGCGAAGGTCTACGGCTCGTCGCTGGTGCTGGTCGTGCTGACCGGCATGGGCAAGGACGGGCTCGACGGCGCACGCGCGGTCAAGAAGGCCGGCGGGCGCGTGCTCGTCGAGGCCGAGTCCACGTGTGTCGTCTACGGCATGCCGCGCGCGGTGGCCGAGGCCGGTCTCGCCGACGAGATCCTGCCTCTGGACGAGCTTCCTGCAGCAATCGCAAGGGAGGCGTCATGACCGGTGCTCCACGGAACGACACACCGATGGCGCAACCACGCCCACGCGGAGCCTGAGCATCATGAGCACCCTCCCAGCCCGTCCCAGCACGCCGGCGTCGCCGCGGCCCGCCGCCGGCAGCTTCACCGCCGGCCTGAAGGGTGATGACTTCATCTCCCTCTGCGAGCTCGTCCGCGGCCTCTGCGGCGTCGACCTCTCCCAGTACAAGCGCGCGCAGATGGAGCGCCGGGTCCGCACCTGGACGCAGCGCCGGGGCACGCCGGAGCTGGCCGAGTACGGCAAGCTGCTGCGCAAGGACCCCGCGGAGCTCGAGGCGTTCCTGGATCGCGTGACGATCAACGTCTCGCACCTGTGGCGCCACGAGGACCAGTTCGAGGCGCTGCGCCGCTCGATCCTGCCGGAGCTCGCGCCCAAGGGCCGGATCCGGATCTGGAGCGCCGGCTGCTCATACGGCGCCGAGGCGTACACGATCGCCGCGGTCTGCCGCGAGACGGTCCCGAACGTCCGTATCGAGATCGAGGGCACCGACCTGGACAAGCGCATGGTTGCCCGCGCCCGGACCGGCGTGTTCACCGCCGAGGACGCGCGCGCCGCGCCGCCGAGGATGCTCGAGCGCCACTTCGTCGCCCAGCCCGGCGGCGGCTGGGTCGCCAAGCCCGAGCTGCTGCGCATGGTCCGGTTCGAGACAGGCGACCTCCTGCGCATGCCGATCGCTGCCGAACGCTACGACGTGGTCTTCTGCCGCAACACCGTCATCTATTTCACCGAAGAGGTGCGCGATGCGCTGCACGAGCGCCTGGTCAAGTCGCTCGCTCCCGGCGGCTACCTGATCGTCGGCACCTCCGAGCGCGTCGTTGACCCGCGTGCGCTCGGCCTCACGTCCCCGTTCCACTTCATCTACCGGAAGAGCTGATGGAGACCTCCGAGTACCTCCCCATGTTCCTGGCAGAGGGCCGCGAGCACCTCCAGGAGCTCAATCTCGCCGTTGTCCGCATCGAGGAGACCCCCGACGACCGCGAGACGGTCGACGAGATCTTCCGCATCGCGCACTCCATGAAGGGCATGAGCGCGACGATGGGCTTCGCCGGCATGGCCGCCCTCACGCATGAGATGGAGGACGTCTTCGAGCTGCTCAAGCAGCGTCGCGGCGGCCTCTCGCGCGACGCGATCGACTGCCTGTTGCAGTGCCTGGACGCGCTCTCCGCCGCCGTCGACGCGATCGACGAGAACGGCGCCGAGGCGATCGAGCCCGAGCCGCTGATCAAGCGCCTGAAGGGCCTCATCCGCGACGCGGACGAGCAGGCCGAGGCCGCGGAGGCCGCCGAGGCCGCCGAAGCCGCCATGGACGACGACGAGCCGCGCGGCGCCGAGGCGCCCGACAACCTCGCCGAGATGGCCGACGGCCGGCGCGTCGTGCAGGTGTCGGTCACGCTGCGCGACGACGTCCAGATGGCGGCCGTGCGCGCGTACATGGTCCTCTCCGCGCTCGCCGGACTGGGCGAGACGCTGGCCTGCATCCCGACGCCCGACGACGTCGACTCCTTCAGCGGCCGCCAGGTCGACGCGTGGGTCATCTCCGAGCGCACGGACGCCGAGCTCGGCGAGGCCGCGGCCTCGGTGCCCGAGGTCGACGACGTGAACGTCTTCGAGGCGGTCTCCGACCGCGCCGTCGAGACCGGCGACGATGAGATCGCAGGCGCAGCGCCGGTCGCGGCCGCTCCCGCGGCGGCCCCGAAGAGCCCTGCGGGCGGCGGTCACAAGGGCTCCTCGACCGTCCGCGTCGATGCCGAGCGGCTCGACCAGCTGATGCACTTCATGGGCGAGCTCGTCCTGCACCGCACGCAGGTCGAGGCGCTCGCCACGCGCGCCGACGTGCCCGGCCTCTCGCAGGCCATGCAGAACCTGACGCGCACGTCCCACGCCCTGCAGGCGATGGTCATGCAGGTCCGGATGATCCCGGTGGAGGCCGTCTTCCTGCGCTTCCCCCGGCTCGTGCGCGACCTCTCGACCAAGCTCAGCAAGCACGTCGAGCTGCAGCTGGTCGGCAAGGACACCGAGCTCGACCGCACCGTGGTCGACGCGCTCGGGGACCCGCTCGTGCACCTCGTCCGCAACTCGCTCGACCACGGCCTCGAGGGGGCGGAGGAGCGCAAGGCGGCCGGCAAGCCCGAGACCGGCGTGCTGGAGATCTCCGCCCGCCATGCCGGCGGCAACGTCGTGATCGAGGTCAAGGACGACGGCCGCGGCGTGGACCCGGCCAGAGTCGCCCAGAAGGCGGCCGAGAAGGGCCTGATCGCGTACGACCAGGTCGACTCGATCGACACCAAGGCCGCGATCGACCTCCTGTTCTCCGCCGGCTTCACGACCGCCGATTCGACGAGCGACATCTCCGGCCGCGGCGTCGGCATGGACGCCGTCCGTGCGACGATCCGCGACCTCGGCGGCGAGGTCGTGATGACCTCCGAGAAGGGCGTCGGGACCTGTGCGCAGATCCGCCTCCCGCTCACGCTGGCCATCATGGCGGCGCTGATCGTCGAGGCCGACGCGCGCCCGTTCGCGATCCCGCTCGACCGCATCGAGCGCACCGTGCGCCTGCGCGACCAGGCCGTCCGCTCGGTCGCCGGCCAGCGCATGCTGGTGCTGTCGGACGGCGTGCTGCCGATCGTCGACGCCTCCGAGCGCTTCGGCGGCCCGCAGACCCCCGAGGCCGACTACGCGGTCGTCGTGCGCGGCGGCAACGAGCGCCTCGCGATGGTCGTGACGAAGCTGATCGGCCAGCACGAGCTGGTCACGCGCCCGCTGCCTCCCGAGGTCGCCGACGGCGCGGCGCTGTCCGGCGCCGCCGTCCTCTCGGACGGCCAGATCGCCCTGATCGTCGACTGCGATGCGATCGCCGACGTCCTCCTGCCGGTCTGAGATTGAGAAAGGATCTCCTCCCTTGAGCGCCAAGTACAGCGACCTGCAGCTCGACGCCCTGCGCGAGCTCGCCAATGTCGGCTCCGGCACCGCCAGTACGGCGCTGTCGTCGATGCTCGGCCGCAGCGTCGACATCACCGTCCCCAACGCGTTCGTGCTGCCGATGGCCGAGGCCGTCGACAGCATCGGCAACCCCGAGGACGACGTCACCGGCATCGTGCTCGGCGTCTACGGCGACCTGGAGGCCACCGTCCTCCTGCTCGTGAACCCCAACCACGCCGCGCTGCTGTGCGGCATGCTCGGCGTCCCCGCCGACTCGGAGTTCGGCGAGTCCGCGCTGATGGAGATCGGCAACATCGTCGGCTCGTCCTACATCAACGCGCTCGCGATGATGACCGGGATGGAGATCGAGCCGACGCCGCCGTCACTGGCGACCGACATGCTGGCGGCGATCGTCGAGTCGGTGCTCGCCACGCGCGCCTCGACCGGCGACATCGCGCTGCTGCTGGACTCCGCCATGTCCGTCGAGAACGAGGACTGCTCCGTGTCGTTCCTGCTCGTGCCGGATCAAGGCGGCGTCGAGCAGCTCCTTGCGCGACTGGGTCTGTAAAGCCATGGCGGAGACGATGGTCAGGATGGGCGAGCTGGCCGCATCGGCCGGCTCCGCCGACGTGCTCGTGTCCCTCGGTCTCGGCTCGTGCATCGGGCTGGCGCTCGTGGACCGGCGAACCGGCGTGGCCGGGCTCGCGCACGTCGTCCTGCCCGCGTCCGATGGTCATGCCGCGGGGCAGAACCCGCTCAAGTTCGCCGATCACGCGGTGCCCGAGCTGATCAAGCGCGTGTCCAAGCTCGGCGCCCGCAAGCTCGAGGCCGTCCTCGTCGGCGGCGCCAGCATGTTCGCGGTCAGCTCAAGCGCGCTCGAGGTCGGGCAGCGCAACGAGGCCGCCGTGCGCGTCCACCTCAAGACGCATCGGATCCCGGTGATCGCGCACGAGACCGGCGGCAATCGCGGGCGCACGATCCGCGTGTACATCGCGGAGATGCGCGTGACCGTCCGCGAGGCCGGCGGCAAGGACTCCGATCTTCTGCAGCCCGCTCGGGGCATGGCGGTGGCGGCGTGAGCGGTCAGGTCCTCACTGCCGACGCGATCGCCGCGCTGGTCGACGCCGCGCGCGACGGCCGGCTGCCCGAGGAAGCCCCGACGCCCCAGCGGCGCCGGCGGATGCGGGCGGTCGACTTCACGCGCCCGACGAAGTTCACGGCCGACCAGGAGCGCCGGCTGCGGCGCACGCTGGAGGCGTTCTGCCGCACCGCGTCGACGCGCATCTCGGCCGAGCTGCGCGTGCCGCTCGAGCTCGAGCTGCTGACCAGCACGCAGCTGACCTGGGCCAACGCGCACACGCAGGTGCCGTCGAACTCGCTCGCCGCGATCTTCGAGGCGCGGCCGATCGACACCCGCATGCTGCTGGTCGCCGAGAGCAGCCTCGTGCTCGGCGCGATCGAGCTGTTCCTGGGCGGGGCGGTCAACGGCGGCGTGAAGGATCGCCGGCTGACCGACATCGACCACGCGCTCGGCAAGCACTTCTTCGAGCGGCTGCTCGCGCAGCTGACGATGATCTGGACCGACGTCGCGGGCCTGGAGCTCGGGCTCGACACCGTCGACCAGCACCTGGAGACCGCGCAGATGGTCCCCGTGTCCGAGCCGACGCTGTCGCTGATGATGGAGGCTCGCCTGCAGGGCACGTCGGCGACGCTGGCGTTGCTGATCCCATGGTCGGCGATCGCGCCGGTGGCCGACTCCTTCGGCGCCCGCGACGAGACCAGGGGCAAGCAGAACGACGAGGACCGCAGCTCGGTCCGCCGCGCGGTCGGCAACGTCGAGATGACGGTGCGCGCCGAGGTCGCCGCCGTCGAGATGCCGATCGAGGCCGTGCTCGCCTTGCGCGAGGGCGATGTTCTGCGCCTCAACGCGCCGGCCGCCGGCGGCATCACGCTCTACGCCGACAAGGTTCCCGTCAAGCGCGCCAAGCCCGGGCGCAGCGGCAGCCGCCGCGCGGTCCAGGTGACCGGAGGCATGCGATGACCGCATCCGAAGCCCTCGAGCGCCTCGGCGCCTCCAGCGCCGAGGCCTGCATCGGCGTGCTGGACATGTTCGCGCCCGGCAAGGTCACGGTCGGCGAACCGATCGTGGCGCCGGACTCCAAGACGGCGTTCAACGGCCTGCGCGTCCCCGCGGTGGCGATGTCGGTGTCCTACATCGACGGCGTCACCGGCGGCAACGTCTTCGTCGTCACGCTGGACGGCGCCAAGAAGCTCGCCGCCGCGATGATGGGCATGGAGGACCCGGAGGACCCCGAGGCTCCCGAGCTCTCCGAGCTTGAGGAGTCGGCGGTCTCCGAGGCCATGAACCAGATGATGGCCATGGCGGCCGGCGCCGCATCGTCGGTGCTCACCACCGAAGTCGAGATCGGAACGCCGGAGACCCGGATGTTCAGCTCGGCCGACGAATTCGCCGACGCCTACCCCAGCACCCCGCACGCGGTGCACACCTCGTTCTCGATCTGCGGCGAGCCGGCGCGGCTCGTCCAGCTTGTTCCCAACGCCTTCGTGGTCCGGATGTCGAGCGCGCTCGACGACATGGGCTCCGAGGTCGTCGGGGCAGACACGTCCGCTCCAGTGAGCGGCACCACCCCCACGCGGTCAGCGGCGGCAACGCCGTCGCTCGCGGGGATCCCCGTACGGGTCTGGGCAGAGCTCGGGCGCGCGCGGATGCCTTCGGCCCAGGTGGTCGGCCTCCCCGCTGGGGCGGTCGTCGAGCTGGATCGCCAGGCGGAAGAGCCGATTGACCTGTTCGTCAACGGCTCTCGGTTTGCCACCGGTCGCCTGGTGGTGGTTGATGGAACCGACTGGGCCGTGCGTATCGATCACGTGCTCGACAAAACCAATGCCCATATGGAATCCGGAATGGAGGTGGCCCGATGGCCCGAATCCTGGTAGTCGACGATGCCGCATTCATGCGGAAGATGGTCAGCGACACGCTGACCAAGGGCGGCCATGAGGTGGTCGGCGAAGCCGGCAATGGTCACGAGGCGATCGCTCGCTTCCAGGAGCTCAAGCCCGAGCTCACGACACTGGACATCACGATGCCCGAGAAGGACGGCCTGTCCGCCCTCAAGGAGATCGTGCAGCTGGACCCGAACGCGCGTGTGGTCATGTGCTCGGCACTCGGCCAGGAGTCGAAGGTGCTCGAGTCGATCAAGGCCGGCGCCAAGGACTTCGTCGTGAAGCCGTTCCAGTCGGATCGCGTCCTGGAGGCCGTCTCCAAGGCGCTCGCCTAACTCGGCTCACGCCCAAATGTCTTCAGCGGGCGGCCTCACAGCCGCCCGCCGTCGTTAAGCAGCGACGATCTGCTCGCGCAGGGGGACGAGCTTGCCGCCGATCGCCTCGATGACGGGGCTTGGCACGCTCAGGCCCTCGAGCGTGGCGACGAGGTGCACGACGACGCGGTCGAACGCGCCGGGGGTGACGCCGGCGTGCGCGTGGGCGGCGCGCATGTCGCGGCCGGAGTAGAGCTGCGGGCCGCCGAGCGCGGCGGCCAGGAACGCGCGCATGTGCGACTTCTGCTTGCGCATGTCGGTGTGCTCGAAGTACGGAGCCAGCTCGGAGTCGCCGAGCACGCGCAGGTAGAACTGGTCAACAGCGGCGGCGACTGCGTCTCCGCCGCCGATCTCGTCATACACGGAAGCCATGCGACCAGCCTCCCAGGGCGGAGGCGGCGCGTCAGTTCGGTTGTCCGCCGTGCACGTGGCGGACTACCGCCATCAGGGGACGATCTTGTGCAGGAAGCAGACGCCGGCCGGGACCGGCTTGCCGTTGGCGTCGAGCCGCGGTGTCGTGCTGCCCGGGCTCTCGGCGAGCGCAGCGCCCACCGACAGGCCGAGGGCGCAGAGGGCCGCGACGAGCGTCGCGCCGATCATGCCGAGCTTTGACATCACCGGAGAGATCGGCAGCGGGGCGTCGCGTCCGCATGCTCCTGGACGCATGTCCGATTCTGCGGTACGCGTCCAGGCCGCATCATCCGTCCCGGTCAGTCAGGAACGGTCAACCCCGCGCCGCGTTGCCGCGCGGAGCGGGGCGAGAGAGGGGGGCATAACGGCAGCTTCGGGCCGCGGCCCGATCGGACACCTGTTTAGGCTCCCGCAGGTGCTCCAGCTCTACCGCGCCCCCTTCTCCACCAACGTCGAACGCGTCGCGCTCGCGCTGGCCCACAAGGGCCTCGCGGCCGAGTCGATCGTGATCGACTACGCCGACCGCTCGCCGGTGTTCGCGGTCTCCGGCCAGGGGCTGGTGCCCGTGCTGGTCGACGACGGCCGCGTGATCGCCGACTCGGCGGTCATCCTGCGCTACCTGGAGGACCGCTGGCCCGACCCTCCGCTGTTCCCGCGCGAGCCGTCCGCGAGAGCCGAGATGGACGTCTTCATCGAGTGGTTCAACGAGGTCTGGAAGGTGCCGCCGAACGCGATCGAGGCCGAGCTGGCGAACCCGCTGCCCGAGCCCGCCCGCGTCGTCGAGCTGGGCGCGCGCATGCGGCGCTGGCTGGATCTCTTCGAGGAGCTGCTCGACGGCCGCGACCATCTGCTCTCGCAGGAGTTCTCCGCCGCCGACTGCATCGCCTTCCCGTTCCTGAAGTTCGCGGCGATCCGCGACCCGCGCGACGACGAGCCGTTTCACCTCATCCTTGAGCAGCACCAGCCGCTGGGCGACCGCCACCCGCGCCTCGCGCGCTGGATCGAGCGGGTCGACGCCCGTCCCAGGGCGTAGGGTGTGCGGCGCATGCAGCGCGGAGCACGGGGTTGGGCGCGCGCCGCGATCGACACCGCCGACCGGCTGCTCGAGCGCCGCGAACCGGACGTCGCCCGGCGCCTGGAGCCGCGCGAGCGGCGCGTGGAGCTGGTGGCTGCGCTGCTGTTCGTGGCGGTCGCCGCGCTGCTGGCCGCCGTCTCCGACGATCCCTGGCCCAGCGCCTGGACGATCGCCGGGCTGATCGCGACCTACGCGGTCCTGACCGAGATCCGGCTCCAGCTCGGGCCGGGCCTCGTCGGCCCGACGCAGCTCGTGTTCGTGCCGATGCTGTTCCTGGCGCCGCCGCTGGCCGTGCCGCTGCTGGTCGCCGGCGGCGAGCTGCTGGGCGAGGTGCGTGCGATCGCGCTGCGGCGCTCGCACCCCGAGCGCGCGCTCGTGGCGCTGTCGGACGGCTGGTACTCGGTCGGCCCCGCGCTCGTGGTCTCCGCGCTCGCGCCGTCGCAGGCCTGGTACGTGTTCGTGCTCGCGCTCGTCGCCCAGTTCGTGACCGACTTCGCCGTCACGGCGGCGCGCGAGGGCGCCGGCACCGGCCTCTCCCCCGCGCGCCTGGCGCCGGTGATGGGCCTGATCTACACCGTCGACGCGCTGCTGACCCCGGTCGGGGTCCTCGTCGTGCTCGCCTCCGGCACGCATCCGGCGGCGTTCCTGCTCGTGCTCGGTCCCGCGGGACTGCTCGCCGCGCTCGGGCACGAGCGGCGCAACCGGATCGAGCGCGAGCTCGAGCTCGGCCGCGCGTACCGGCACTCGTACGCGAGCATCGGCGAGGCGGTCGCCTCGCGCCTGGATCGCGGCGAGCTCGAGCGCGTGCTGCTGACCGCCGCCACAGGCGCGCTACAGGCCGACCGGGCACGGCTGCTCGAGGCCGGCGAGCCGGTCGCGCACGGCGAGCTCGCCGTCCCCCTCCCCGGCCACGATCGCCGGCTCGGGGTCATGCGCGACGGCCGGCGCTTTGACACCGACGAGCGCGAGCTGCTCGAGCAGCTCGCCACGCAGGCCGCCGCCTCGCTCGAGAACCTTGCGCTGCACGAGGCGCAGCGCGCGATTGCCCACACCCTGCAGGCGTCGCTGCTGCCGCCGGTCCTGCCGGAGATCGAGCGCCTGGAGACCGCCGCGCTGTACCGCGCGGCCGGCGAGGGCAACGAGGTCGGCGGCGACTTCTACGACGTCTTCTCGACCGCCGCCGACCAGTGGTTCGCGGTCATCGGCGACGTCTGCGGCAAGGGCGCCGAGGCGGCCGCGGTCACCGCGCTGGCGCGCTACACCCTGCGCGCCGCCGTCGTCCAGCACCGCTCGCCGGCGCGCATGCTGCGCTGGCTCAACGACGCGATGTTGCGGCAGGAGACCGGACCCACGCGCTTCGCGACGATCGCGTGCGTGCGCTTCGACGTCGACAAGGACGGCACGACGGCCACGGTCGCCTGCGGCGGGCATCCCAGCCCGCGCGTGCTGCGCTCGACCGGCCTCGTCGAGTCGATCGGCGCGCCCGGGACGCTGCTCGGCGTCCTGCGCCAGGTCGTGCTGGAGGACCGCTCGACGCGCCTGACCGGCGGCGACGCGCTCGTGCTCTACACCGACGGGCTGACCGAGGCGGGCACGCCGCGGCGGATCTGGACCCCGGAGCAGCTCGACGCCGCGGTCGCGTCCGCGCGGCGGGCGACGGCGCAAGGCATCGTCGACCACCTGGCGCGCGAGGCGCTCGGCGACGAGCCGCCGCGCGACGACCTCGCCCTGCTCGCCGTGAAAGTGGTCGGCTAGCGCTCAACCCTTGCTGTACGGGTCGACGAAGACGTCGTCGACCGACCACTCCCCGCCGTCGGCGGCGAAGCGGAACGCGGCCGAGCCGGCGCCGAGCAGGTTCACGCCGATCAGCAGCGGCAGCGACGGCGCCCACTCGCCGCCCGCGAGCACGCGGCCGATCGGCAGCTCGGTGCCGCCGGCCACGACCGAGACGCGCAGGACCGACAGCGGGTTGCCGGTGTTGCGGGCGAAGAAGCGGACGGTCGGGTGCCCGATCCCGATGCACAGCGGCTTCGTGGTGGCTGAGCCGCCGGCCGGCAGCGAGAGCGAGCTCGCGCCGTCCAGGTACGGCTCGTTGCCGTCCACGACGGCGGCGCCTCCCGCCGTCGTCCAGCCCTCGGGCACGGGCGTGTAGAGCGCGGGATCGGCCCACGGAAGGAACGTGCGGTCCAGCGACTGGCCGGAGCAGTCGGCCGCGCGGGCGGCGGCCGGAAGGAGCGCGAGAACAGTCAGCGCGGCGAGCGCGGCGCGGAGGAGCGGGGCCATTGACATGGCTTGTACCACGTCCGGGTTGTGACCAACCCCGGTTCGCTTACGCGGCGATCCGAGGACGCGCGTAGTCGGCCACGCGGCGCTCGAACGCGAGCTCGGACTCGAAGTCCGCGTGGTCGGAGTGCGAGAACTGCACGCGGCGCTCGAGGATCATGCGCTCGAACGTCTCGACCACCGCCGGATCCAGCTGCATGCCGGCCACGCGGCGCAGCTCGGCGAGCGCGGCCTCCGAGCTGACCGGGCGCCGGTAGGAGTCGCGCGAGGTCATCACGTCGTAGGTGTCTGCCGCCGCGATGATCCGCGAGCCGAGCGGGATCGCGTCGCCGGCGATGCCGGCGGGATAGCCGCCGCCGGAGAAGCGCTCGTGGTGGTGCATCACGATCTCGGCCACCGGCCCGTAGCCCTCGATCCGCTCCACGAGGCGCGCCCCGTGCTCCGGGTGCAGCTTGATCAGCTCCCACTCCTCGTCGGTGAGCTTGCGGTCGGCGAACAGGATCGAGTCGGGCAGGATGAACTTGCCGATGTCGTGCAGCAGCGCGGCCGTGTGGATCAGCTCCTGCTCGCGCTCGGACAGCCCGAGCATGTGCGCGACCTCGCGCGAGTAGCGCGCGACGGCTGCCGAGTGGCGGGCGGTCATCGCGTCGCGCATCGAGAGCGTCTGCAGCACGGTCGAGAGCAGCCCGACCTGCAGCGACGCGAGCTCCTTGGTGCGCCGCTGCAGTTCGATCCCGCGCTCGTAGGCCTGCACGCCCGCGCGGATCAGGTACTGGAAGACGAACAGCACGACGGCGAGCAGGCCGACCGCGCCGACGCCGATCCGGCTGTAGCTGAACGCGACCGCCGCGGTCAGCAGCGCGGTGGCGAACTCGAACGGCAGGACGGTGACGTAGACCGACTGCCAGGAGTCGCGGAAGCGCATCCCCCGCGTGAGGTTGAGGTACAGCGACACCGAACCGAAGTTGGCGGCGTTCATCAGCATGTAGACGAGGCCGACGAGCGCGGCGAAGCCGAGCGCGTCGTCGCCCCCGGTGCCCGAGATCGCCAGGCGCATGATCCAGCCGCCTGCGAGCGGGAAGGCCACGAACGTCATCGCGTTCCACAGCGTGTCGCGCAGCGAGCAGCGCCGCGCGACGTCGTCGGCGAGCACCGAGACGGCGCCGATGAGCGCGGCGGGCGCCGGGCCCAGCAGCGCCATCGCCAGCACCAGCGCCAGGAACGAGCCGGACATGCGCACGCGGCGCAGCTCGATCGTCATCGCCTCGCTGCCGATCGCGAGCACGAGCAGCAGCGTCACGAGGTAGACCGGCTGCCAGTCGGCGGTCCTCGACGACAGCACCGCCGCGACGAGACCGGCGCCCAGCACCGACGTCTCGGCGAGCAGGATCATGCGCGCTCGATTCAAACCAGACCGATCCTCGGCAGCTGTGGCCTGGGACTTGACCTCGGCGCGCCCATCGTCGCGTGTTTGTCCGCCGTATGACATGTTCGGGTTTGGGGCGGCTTTACCGCCACTTTGCCGGCGTCCTGCACTGTTCGTCTTGTCAGTCAGGACGGTCGAGCCCCCAAGAACCACGTTGCCGCGAGGTCCGGGGGATGGAAATTCACGAAAGGAACGGGACCATGGGCTGGAAGATCTAATTCCGAGACCCCAGTTTGCGACGAGCGCCCGACCAGGCGCTCGTTCTCGTTAACGACCACATTCGCTCACGCCTGCATCGGACGTGTGTCGAGTGGGCGCGTCCACTACGCGGCGGCGACGCGCGGGCGGGCGTAGTCGGCCACGCGCCGCTCGAACGCCAGCTCGGACTCGAAGTCGGCCTCGTTGGCGTGGCTGAAGCGCACGCGCCCCTCGAGGATCATGCGCTCGAACGTCGCGACCACCCGCGGGTCGAGCTGCGAGCCGGCCACGCGGCGCAGCTCGGCGAGCGCGGCCTCCGAGCTGACCGGGCGCCGGTAGGAGTCGCGCGAGGTCATCACGTCGTAGGTGTCTGCCGCCGCGATGATCCGCGAGCCGAGCGGGATCGCGTCGCCGGCGATGCCGGCGGGATAGCCGCCGCCCGAGAAGCGCTCGTGGTGGTGCATCACGATCTCGGCCACCGGCCCGTAGCCCTCGATCCGCTCCACGAGCTTGGCGCCCTGCTCGGGATGGAGCTTGATCAGCTCCCACTCCTCGTCGGTGAGCTTGCGGTCGGCGAACAGGATCGAGTCGGGCAGGATGAACTTGCCGATGTCGTGCAGCAGCGCGGCCGTGTGGATCAGGTCCTGCTCGCGCGCGTCGAGGCCGAGCATCGAGGCGACCTCGCGGCTGTAGCGCGCGACGGCTGCCGAGTGGCGGGCGGTCATCGCGTCGCGCATCGAGAGCGTCTGCAGCACGGTCGAGAGCAGCCCGACCTGCAGCGACGCGAGCTCCGTCGTGCGCTGCGCGAGCTCCTCGCCGCGCTCCTGGGCCTGGACGCTGGCGCGCAGGTTGTACTGGAAGACGAGCAGAACGACCGCGGCAAGGGCGATCGCGCCGACACCGACCCGGCCGTACGTGAAGACGACGCCGGCGGTCAGCAGCGCGGTGGCGACCTCGGTCGGCAGCGCGGTCACGAACGCGCGCAGCATCACGGACGCCGGGACCCGATGCGCGTAACGCACGGCGGCGACGATGAGGGCGAAGTTCACGCAGTTCGCGCCGAGGAAGACGACGAACACCAGGGCGGCGAAGCGGAACTCGTCTCCGCCGACCGGCACCGCGTCGATCGCGAGCCCGCCGACCAGCGGGAAGCAGGCGTAGGTGGCGATGTTGGCCAGCGCGTCGAGCGGCCGCAGGCGTGAGATGAGCGCCTCGATGAACGCGGAGGAGACGCCGATGGCCACGGCCGGCGCCGGGCCGAGCAGCGCCATCGCCAGCACGATCGCCAGGAACGCGCCGGAGAGCCGCAGGTTGCGGATCTCGACGATCACCAGGTCGCTGGTCACGGCCAGGACGAGCAACAGAGCCACGAGCGAAAGCGGCCGCCAGTCCTCGGCACGGCTCAGCGCGGCCGCGGTCGCGACCGAGCCGGCGAGCAGGGACGCGGCGGCCAGCGAAAGCGTTGTGCGCCTGGTCAACACCACCCCCCGTGATCGGCACGTAGGCGCTCGGTTTGAACCTGCGCCGCCTGCCGGTCCGGGGCGCGCGGCACGAGCTAGAGTGAGGCGGTGGTGCGGAGGCGTCTCGAACCGTTGGCGATCCGTCCCTTCGGACGGCTCTTGGGTTCCTACACCCTGAACGAGCTGGGAGACTCGATCGGGTTGGTGGCGCTCGCGGTGCTCGTGTTCGATCGCACGGAAGCGGTTGCGCCGACCGCGGCGTTCTTCCTCGCCGCGAAGTTCCTCCCGGCACTGATCGCCCCGGCGCTGACCGCCTACCTCGACCGCTTCGCGCTGCGCCGCGCGCTGCCCGGCATCTACGTGTTCGAGGCCGCCGCGTTCGCCGGCCTGGCCTACTTCGCCGCCGGCGATCGCTTCGTGCTCGCCGCCGTGCTCGCGCTCGGCCTCGTCGACGGCATGCTGGCGATCACCGGGCGCGGGCTCACGCGCGGCGCCGTGGCCGCCGTGCTGCAGCCTCACGGGCTGCTCGGCGGGGGCAACGCGCTCATGAACCTCGGCTTCGCGGTCTCCTCGGTCGGCGGCGCCGCGCTCGGCGGCCTGCTGATCGCCGAGCTCGGCGTCTCGACCGCGCTGCTGGTCGACGCCGCGTCCTTTCTGGTGATCGCGGCCGTGCTCGGCGCGACCTCAGGCCTGCCGACCGGCCGCGTCGAGGGCCACCAGCGCTGGATCGACCGCTTCCGCGAGGGGCTCGACTACGCGCGCGGCAGCGTGCGCGTCCGGGTGCTCCTGCTCGGGCAATCCCTGGCGCTGATCTGCTTCACGCTGGTCGTGCCGATCGAGGTGATCTACGCGAAGCAGAGCCTCGGGACGACGAGCGCGGGGTTCGGCGTCCTGCTCGCCGCCTGGGGCGCCGGGATCCTGCTGGGCAGCCTGCTGTTCCTGTGGCTGCGCAACCGCTCCGGCTTCGGGCTGCTGCTGATCTCCAGCGCCGCCGTCGGGCTCGCCTACCTCGGGATGGCGAGCGCGCAGACGCTGCTGGTGGCGTGCCTGATGTCGGTCGTCGGCGGCGCCGGCAACGGCGTCCAGTGGGTGGCGGTGATGACCGCGCTGCAGGAGTCCACCCCGCCGGAGTATCAGGCGCGCGTCTCGGGGCTGCTGGAGTCGATCGGGGCGGCGATGCCGGGCGTCGGCTTCCTGCTCGGCGGCGTGATCGTCGAGCTGGGCTCGCCGCGCACCGCCTACACGGTCGCCGGGGCCGGCGTGCTGGCGCTGGTGCTGGCCGCGGCCTGCCTGAAGCCCGCCTACGACCGCGGGCGGCGCCGCGACGCGCTCGGGCTCACACCTCGACGACGACCGGCAGCACCATCGGACGGCGCTTGAGCCGCTCGTAGATGAACGTCGCCAGGTCGTCGTGCAGGAAGCTCTCCAGCACGTCGACCTCGGTGATGTGCTGCTCGGCGGCGCGGTCCAAGGAGTCCTCGACCGCCTCGCGCAGCTCGTCGATGAACGCGCTGTCGCCGTCCAGGAAGGGCACGCCGCGCGCGAGCACCTCGGGCGGCACGACCGACGAGCCGTCCTGCTCGGACACGGTCGCCACGACGATGAAGATGCCGTCCGCGGAGAGCATCCGGCGGTCGCGCAGCGCGACGTCGGCGACGTCGCCGATGTCGACGCCGTCGACGAAGATCATGCCCGCGGTCACGGTCTCGGCGAGCCGCGCGCCGTTGGCGTCGATCTCCAGCACCTGGCCGTTCTCGGTGCGGAAGATGTTCTCGGGCGGGACGCCGACCGCCTCGGCCAGCTGGCCGTGGATCATCATCCGCTTGAAGTCGCCGTGGACCGGCATCACGTAGCGCGGGCGGGTGAGGTTGAGCATCATCTTGACCTCCTCCGCATAGCCGTGTCCGGAGGCGTGGATCGGCGCGTCGGCGGCCGTCACGACCTCGCAGCCGACGTGGTACAGGCGGTCGATCGTCTCGTTCACCGCGCGCTCGTTGCCCGGGATCGGCGTGGCCGAGAAGATCACCGTGTCGCCCCTGCGCAGCTCGACCTGGGGATGGTCGCGGTAGGCCATCCGGCGCAGCGCCGACAGCGGCTCGCCCTGAGAGCCGGTGGAGATCACCACGATCTTCTCGTCGGGCCACTGGTCGACCTCGCGCGGCGGCACGAGCATGCCCTCGGGGATGTCGATGTGCCCGAGGCTGCGACCGATGTTGGCGTTCTTGCGCATCGAGCGCCCGACCAGCGCGACCTTGCGGTCGTTGGCGGCGGCGGCGTGCACGACCTGCTGGACGCGATGGATGTTGGACGCGAAGCAGGTGACCACGATGCGGCCCTCGCAGCGCGCGAACAGGCGATCGAGGTGCGGCCCGACGACCGACTCGCTGGCGCTGATGCCCGGGCGGTCCACGTTCGTCGAGTCGCCGCACAGCAGCAGCAGGCCCGCGCGGCCGAGCTCGGCGAGGCGGGCCATGTCGGCCGGGGCGCCGCCGACCGGCGTCTGGTCGAACTTGTAGTCGCCGGTGAAGAGCACGGTGCCCAGCTCGGTGGTGAGCGCGACGCCCGAGCTGTCCGGGATCGAGTGCGTCAGGTGGATGCGCTCGATCTTGAACGGCCCCGCGTCGGCCACCTGGCCGATCGGGAGCACCTCGAGATTGACCTCGCGCAGCTTGTGCTCGTCGAGCTTCGAGCGCGCCATCGCGATCGTCAGCTGGCCGCCATAGACGACCGGGATCTTGTCCTGCCCGAGGTCGCGCAGCACCCAGGGAAGCGCGCCGAGGTGGTCCTCATGGCCGTGCGTGATGACGATCGCCTCGATGTCGTCGACGCGCTCGCGCAGGTACGTGAAGTCCGGCAGCACGAGGTCGATGCCCATCATCTCGGCGGTCGGGAACCGCAGCCCGCAGTCGATCACGACGAGCTTGCCGCCGTACTCGACGACGCTGAGGTTCTTGCCGATCTCGCCGACGCCCCCGAGCGGGATCACCCGCAGAGCGCCGCTCATCGCACCCCACCCGGGAGAATCGCCCGTTGGGCGATCGCTCCCAGCGACGCGAGCGCGCGGCGCGAATCGTCGCCTGTCACGCGCTGTGGACCTCTTGCAGCAACCCGTGACGGGCCAGCGCGGCGCGGACGTGCTCGCGCTCGGCCTCGTCGCACTCGACCAGCGGCAGCCGCAGCGTCCCGGCGTCATGGCCGAGCATGCTCAGCGCGGCCTTGACCGGCGCCGGGCTCGCGGTCACGAACATCGCGGCGTAGATCTCCTGCAGCGACGCGTCGATCTCCGCGCGCACCTCCGGCTCGTCGTATATGCGGCGCATCTCCGGCCCGGCGACGTGGCTGGCGACGCAGATGCCGCCGGTGCCGCCGATGTCCAGGCAGCGGGCGTAGATGTCGTCGTTGCCGGCGAGGATGGCCATGCCGTCGATCAGCTGCAGCTCGTCCGAGTTGGCCTGCTTGCACGCCTCGATCCCGTCGATCTGGGCGAGCTCCTTCAACAGGTCCGGCGGCATGTTGGTCGCCGTCCGCGAGGGGATGTTGTAGAGGATCACCGGCGTGTCGCCGGCGGCCTTGGCGACCTCGGTGAAGTGGGCCAGGATGCCGCGCCGGTTCGGCTTGTTGTAGTACGGCGTGACCGACAGCACCGCGTCCGCGCCGGCGGCGACGGCGCGCTCGGTCAGGTGGACGGCGTGGCGGGTGTCGTTGGAGCCCGTGCCGGCGATGACGACGCCCTCGTCGCCCAGCTCGCGCGCGATCAGCTCCACGACGCCGATGTGCTCGTCGTCGTCCATCGTCGCGGCCTCGCCCGTCGTCCCGCACACCACCAGGCCGTGCGAGCCGCTGTTGAGCAGGTACCGGCCGATCGAGACCGCCGCCTCCTCGTCGACGGACCCGTCGCTGCGGAAGGGGGTGACCATGGCCGTGAGCAGGCCTTCGTAGGGACGCATGGCCCCTATGGTGGCACGTGCGGTGGTCAGCCCGCGAGCGGATCGCCGCTCGTGAGCGGCGGCGGTGCGTGGCTCGGGAAGTTGCGGTCCTCTTCGGGCGCCGGAACGCCGGGCGTGGGCGGCGGCGGCGCCGCGCTCGACTCGGCCTCGACGGGCGGGACTGCCTCGCGCGGAGCGCTCGTCACCGCTTCGCTCGCGGGCGAGCCGGTGGGCGGCACGCCGGGCGTGGCCGGCGGATCGGGCGTGGCCGGCGGGGCGGGCGGCGGCGCCGAGCCCATCGTCGCGGCAGGCGGCACCGGGCGCCCGTGCTTGTCGTACTCGGTCACCGGACCCGCCGGCGGTGCAGCGCCCTGCTGGTTGAACTGACCCTGCACCTCGTCGAGCTTGGTCTGCGCCTGCTCGGCGAGCTTCTTGGCCTTATCGAGGAAGCCCATGGACGCGAAGGTACAGCAGCTGAGGGGCCCGTCGAAGACGGGCCCCTCGTCCGTGCTGTACGCGTGGGGCGCCGGGAACCCCCCGGATCCCGGTCCTAGAAGGAGGAGAGCCCTGCGTCTCTCCTGTGATCGGCAGGTTCACGCCAGACTGCGGGCCTCTCGGCGGATGTCCGACCAGGGATCTCCGCGCTCGGCCACTCGCGCGCCGGCATCGCGCACCGTCCAGCGCCGCGGATGGAGCTCCGGATCGTTGAGCTCATCCCACTCCAGCGGCATCGCCACGGGCGCTCCGGGCAGCGCGCGCACCGCATATGGAGCCACGACGGTCTGCGCGTAGGTGTTGCGCGCGGTGTCGACGAGGATCCGCCCGTCGCGCTTGTCCTTGCGCCAGAACGTGGTCAGCGTGTCGTGTGAAGCCGCGAACTCGTCGGCGATCTCCCCCGCGCGCTCGCGCACGGTGTTGGCGTCCTTGGTGCGCTTGAGCGGGGCGACCACGTGGATGCCGCGCGAGCCGGTGGTCATCGCGAACGGGACGAGCCCGAGCCCGCGCAGGTGGTCGCCGAGCGCGAGCGCGCCCGCGCGGACGTCGGCGAACTGCTCCAGCTCGTCCTCGGTCGACGGGTCGAGGTCGAACACGATCCGGTCCGGCCGGTCGAGCTTGTCGGCGCGGCTCTGCCACACGTGCGGCGTGATGCAGTTCTGGTTGGCCAGCCAGCGCAGCGTGCGCGCGTCATTGATCATCGCGTGCGTGACGCTGCCGCCGCGGCGGCGCGAGACCTCGATGCGCGCGACCCAGTCCGGGGCGCCCTTCGGGATCCCCTGCTGGACCACGCGCTCGCCCTGGATGCCGCTGTTCCAGCGCCACAGGTTCATCGGGCGGTCCTTGACGTGCGGCAGCATCGCCTCGGCCACGCTCGCGTAGTGGTCGGCGAGGTCGGCCTTGGTGATCCCGTCGTCCGGGAAGAGCACCTTGTCGGGGTGCGAGAGCTTGACGTCAGCGTCGGCGGAGGGCATCGGTGAACCGCTTCGGCACCTCGGGGTCCTCCCCTTCCTCCCACAGCGTCACGACCACGAGCTCGCCGCGCGGGCGGTCGTGCATGGTCACGTAGACGAGGTCGGGCCGCTCGATGTCGCGCACCAGCACCGCGCCGCGCTCGCCGGGCTCGGAGCGGCCGGCGTCTAGCGCTCGCGAGACGCGGCTCGCGATCTCGGTGCGCGCGTCGAGCGCGCCTCGCACGCGCTGCAGATAGCGCTCGACCGCGTGATCGGTGACCGCTACCAGCACGTCCAGCCTCGGGCCGGGCGGATCGCTCGCGAATGCACCGGTCGTGTCTGCCGGTGCACGGCAGGCGCTCGCATACTGGTGGTACGTGTTCGCCTGGCGGTGCCGGCAGACGCGGGCGGGGCCCGCGAGAATCCGTTCGTCCGGCTGGGCGTGAGGGCCACAGCAGCCGCTCGAGCCCGATCACCGGGGACTCGGGCAGCTGGGCCACGTTGCGGATCGCCAGCAGCACGCCGGGCATGAAGCTCGTGCGGTCGGTGGTCACGTGGCGGATGGTCAGCGTCTGGGCGGTGTCGCCGAGGATCACGTCCTGATCGGCGACGATGCCCGGTAGGCGCACCGAGTGGATCGGGACGTCGCCCTCCATCAGCGCGGCCGTGCGGGCGGCGGTGCCGGACGGCGCGTCGAGCTTGGCGGCATGGTGGTACTCGATGATCTCGGCGCGCTGCATGAGCTTCGACGCCTCGGCGGCGAAGCGCATCATCAGCACCGCGCCGATCGCGAAGTTCGGCGCCGCGAAGACCTTGCCGGGGGCGCCCTCGACGGCGGCCCGCAGCTCGGCCTCGTCCCAGCCGGTGGCGCCGATCACGACGTGCACGCCCGCCGCGGTGGCCGTCCTGGCATTGCCGGCGACGTGCGGGCCCAGCGAGAAGTCGACGAGCACGTCCGCGTCGAGGACGTCAGGCACCGCGACGCCGAGCGCGGGATCGGCGCCGCCGGCGAACTCGAGATCGCCGGCGGCGTCGATCGCGCTGATCGTGGTCTGCCCCATGCGCCCCGCGGCGCCCGCGACCGCGACCCTGATCATGCTGCCGTTGCGGCTCCCGCGACGTCCTCCACGGCGGAGCGGAACGCGTCCTCGTCGGGGCCGATGCCGGCCGCCGACAAGGCACCCGGCGCCCACAGCTCGTCGGTCAGCGCGCGCAGGTCGTCGAGCGTGACCGCGTCGATGCGCGCCATCACCTCGTCGGTGTCGAGCAGCGGCAGGTCGAACAGCAGCGAGCCGCCGAGCCGGTGCATGCGCGCGCCGGTCGACTCCATGCCCAGCACGACGCGCGCCTTGACGTTCTCGCGCGCCCGCACGAGCTCCTCCTCGGAGGCCGGGTTCTCGCGCAGGCGGGCAAGCTCCTCGGAGACGACCTTCATCGCCTCGCTCAGGTTGTCCGGGCGCGTGCCGACGTAGAGCCCGATCTGGCCGGTGTCGGTGTACTGGCCGGCGAACGAGTACACGCTGTAGGCCAGCCCGCGCTCCTCGCGGACCGCCTGGAACAGCCGCGACGACGACAGCCCGCCGAAGATCGCGTCGAGCACACGGGCGGCGAAGCGGCGGCGATCGCCGCGCGGCAGCCCGAGGCCGCCGAGGCAGACGTGGCACTGCTCGGTGTCCTTGCGCTGGAAGCGGGTCGCCCGCACGAGCTCCGACGGCGCCGCCTCCGGCGCCTCGACCGGGTCGCCCAGCTGCCCGTTGCGCAGCGTGCGCGTCGCCAGCTCCACGACCGCGTCGTGATCGACCGAGCCGGCCGCGGCGATCACGACCTGACGCGGCAAATAGCGGCGCGAGTGATACTCGGCGATCTGGTCGACCGGCGTGTCGCGGATCACGGGCGCGCGGCCGATGATCGGCCGGCCGAGCGGATGCTCGCCGAAGACGGCCTCGCCGAGCACGTCAAAGACCGTGTCCTGCGGGTCGTCCTCGTACATCGCGATCTCCTCGAGCACGACCTCGCGCTCGGGATCGACGTCCTTGAACGCGGGGCGCCACACCATGTCGGCCATCACGTCGAAGGCGGCCGGCAGGTGCTGGTCGAGCATGCGCGCGTAGACGGTCGTGCTCTCCTTGTCGGTTCCGGCGTTGAGCTCGGCGCCCATGCCGTCGAAGAGCTGGTCGATCTCGGCCGAGGCGTAGCGCGCGGTACCCCGGAACAGCAGGTGCTCGAGGAAGTGCGAGAGCCCGGCCTGCGCGGGCGTCTCACCGCGCGAGCCGGTGGCCACGAAGAAGCCGAGGGCCGTGGATCGCACGGAGGGCATGGCCTCCGTGACGATCCGCAGCCCCGAGTCCAGCTCCGTTATGCGGTGCTCAGAGATAGCGGCCTACCTGAGGTCGGATGATCGGGGTGGGGCGGAGGGGATGTCCGGCCTCAGTTACCGGCGGTCGGGATCGCGGTCGCCGCGCGAGCCGCGGTCGCGGTCGCGGTCACGCCCGCCGCGGCCACCGCCGCTGCGGCCGTTGCGCCCGCGGTCGCCGCGCGGCCCGCCGCGCCCCCGGTCTCCGCCGCCCATCGTCGGGTCGCCGGTGCCGACGGAGGCGAGCTCCTCGGAGGTCTTGCCCGCGATGTCGGGGTCCTCCGAGAGTCGCAGGCCGATGCGGCCGCGCTCCTTGTCGACCTCGACGACGCGGACGGCGATCTCGTCGCCCTTGTTGAGCACCTCCTCGACCGTCGCCACGCGGTTGCCCGGCGAGACGTTGGAGATGTGCAGCAGGCCGTCGGTGCCCTTGGCAAGCTCGACGAAGGCGCCGAAGGTCGTGGTCTTGACGACCTTGCCCTTGTACTCGTCGCCGACCTCGACCTCCTTGGTCATCGAGCGGATGCGGTCGATCAGGGCGTCGCCCTGGGCGCCGGTGACCGCGTAGACGAGCACCTGGCCCTCGTCGTTGACGTCGATCTGCGACTCGTACTCCTCCTGGAGCGAGCGGATCGTCTCGCCGCCCTTGCCGATCAGCAGGCCGATCTTCTCCGGATCGATCTGGATCGACGAGATGCGCGGCGCGAACTCCGACAGCTGCTCGCGCGGGGCGCCGATCGCCTCGTGCATCTTGCCGAGGATGAACGTCCGGCCCTCGAGCGCCTGCTCGAGCGCGTCGCGCATGATCTCGAACGTGACGCCGGTGATCTTGATGTCCATCTGCAGGGCGGTGATGCCCTTCTCGGTGCCGGCCACCTTGAAGTCCATGTCGCCGAGGTGATCCTCGACGCCGGCGATGTCGGAGAGCACGACGTAGTCGTCGCCCTCCTTGATCAGGCCCATGGCGATGCCGGCCACCGGCCGCTTGAGCGGCACGCCGGCGTCCATGAGGCTGAGGGAGGAGCCGCAGACCGAGGCCATCGAGCTCGAGCCGTTGGACTCGAGGATGTCCGACACGACGCGGATCGTGTACGGGAAGTCCTCCTGGCTCGGGATCATCGGCACGAGCGCGCGCTCGGCGAGCGCGCCGTGGCCGATGTCGCGGCGCTTCGGGCCGCGCATGAAGCCGGCCTCGCCGACCGAGAAGGGCGGGAAGTTGTAGTGGTGGAAGTAGCGCTTGGACGTCTCGAGCCCGAGGTTGTCCAGCCGCATCTCCTCGCGCGTGGTGCCGAGCGCCACGACGGAGAGCGCCTGCGTCTGGCCGCGCGTGAAGAGCGCCGAGCCGTGCGTGCGCGGGAGCGGCTTGATGTCGATCGAGATCGGCCGGATCTCGCGCTCGGAGCGGCCGTCCGGGCGCTTCTTCTTCTTGGCGATGCGCTCGCGGATGGTCCGCTTCTCGAGCGCGTCGAACGCCATCTGCGCGCGCTGGCGGAACTCCGCGTAGGTGTCGGCGTCGGCGTCGCCCGAATACTGCTCGAGCACGGCCTCCTCGACGGCCTTGGTGGCCTCCTGGCGCTCCAGCTTGTCCTCGACCGAGGTGGCCTTGTCGAGCGCCTTGCCGTGCGACTTCGCGATCTGGCCGATCAGATCCTCGTCGGCCTTCGGGACCTCGATCTCCATCTTGGGCTTGCCGACCTTGTCGGCCAGCTCGCGCTGCGCGGCGGTCAGCTTCTTGATCGCCGAGTGGGCGATGTCGAGCGCGTCGAGGATCTCGGCCTCGGACACCTCGTTGGCGCCGGCCTCGACCATCAGGATCGCCTCATCGGTGCCGGCGACCACGAGATCCATGTCGGCGGTCAGCAGCTGCTCGTCGGTCGGGTTGACGACGAAGTCGCCGCCCTCGAGCTTGCCGATGCGCACGGCGCCGACGGCGGTCGGGAACGGGACATCGGAGACCATCAGCGCGGCGGACGCGCCGTTCATGGCCAGGATGTCGTACGGGTGGACCTGGTCCACCGACAGCGTGAGCGCGACGAGCTGCGTCTCGCGCCGCCAGCCCTTGGGGAACAGCGGGCGCAGCGGGCGGTCGATCATGCGGGCGATCAGCGTCGCCTTCTCGCCCGCGCGGCCCTCGCGCTTGAAGAACGAGCCGGGGATCTTGCCCGCGGCGTACATGCGCTCCTCGACATCCACCGTCAGCGGGAGGAAGTCGACGTCGCGAAGATTGCCGGCCGTGGCGGTGCTCAGGACCACGGTGTCGCCGGCCGTGACGGTCACCGCTCCGGAGGCCTGCTTGGCCATCTTCCCGGTCTCGAAGGCGATCTCGGTACCACCGATCTCGACGGTGACCCGGTGCACTTCAGACATATAGGTGTCCTCTTCTCTCTGCGGCCGCCTCGGTCTGGCGGCGGCCCCTCTGCATCGTCTTGACGCTTCGGTAGTCGTTACCGGCGAAGTTTAGAAGGCACCATGGTTCGCGCGCGCCGACGGGTAGCCTGCGGCCTCATGCGGATCGTCGTGTTCGGTGCCACGGGCTACACAGGGCGACTGGTCGCCGAGCGACTGGTCGCCCAGGGCGCGCGCCCGGTGCTTGCCGGCCGCGACTACGCGAAGCTCTCCGACCTCGCCGATCGCCTCGGCGGATTGGAGATCGCGCACGCGGACGCGATGCGTCAGAACTCGGTCTTCGACCTGGTCGGGTCCGGCGACGTGCTGGTGTCCACGGTCGGACCGTTCGTGAAGTGGGGCATGCCCGCCGTGCGCGCGGCGATCGCCGCCGGCGCGACGTACCTGGACTCGACCGGCGAGGCCGCGTTCATCCGGCGCGTGTTCGAGGAGCTCGACGCGCCCGCCCGCCGCTCGGGCGCGGCGCTGCTGACCGCGATGGGCTACGACTTCGCGCCGGGCTCGCTGGCCGGGGCGCTGGCGGTAGAGGACGCCGGCGCGAACGTGGCGCGGGTCGACGTCGGCTACTACGCGCTCGGCGGCACGCCGTCGTCGATGTCCGCGGGCACGCGCGAGTCGATGGTCGGCGTGACGTTGTCGGACGCCTTCGCGTACCGCGGCGGCCGCATCGAGACCGTGCGCACGGTCGAGCGCGTCCGCTCGTTCGACGTGTCAGGCAAGCGCCGCGACGCGATCTCGGTCGGCGGGTCCGAGCACTTCGCGCTCCCCGCCGCCTACCCGGAGCTGAGCGAGGTCAACGTCTACCTCGGCTGGTTCGGGCCGCTGGCCCGGCCGCTGCAGGCGGGCGCGCTGGTCGGCGAGTACGTCAACCGGATTCCGCTGGCGCGCACCACGATGCGGTTCTGGGGCGAGAAGGCCGCCGGCCTGCTCTCGGGCCCGGAGGCGGGTACCACACCCGGCGGTTCGTCCTGGATCGCCGCCGAGGCGTACGACGAATCCGGCACCAAGCTCTCCGAGGTCCACCTCACCGGCGTCGACGGCTACGACTTCACCGCCTCGTTCTTGGCCTGGGCGGCGAGACATCCGGTCACCGGCGCCGGCGCGCTGGGCCCCGTCCAGGCTTACGGCCTCGAGGCGCTCCAACGAGGCATCGCCGCCGCGGGCCTCACCCGCACAACCTAAAGGGGTCAGGCACCCTTAGTGAACGTGCCTGACCCCTTTATCTTGGTGGCGTGCGATGGAGGGTCGTGATCGTCGCGCTGGTCGTGGCGGGGTGCGGAGGCAGTGACAAGTCCGGCTCGGCGGCGCCGCAGCAGACGGCGGCGCCCCACGCGAAGGCCGGCGGCACGCTGCAGTTCCTCTACTCCGGCGACGTCGACAACATCGACCCCGGGATCACCTACTACACGGGCGGCTATCTGATCGTGTACGCGACCCAGCGCCCGCTGGTCAACTACAAGCCCGACGACCCGACCCACCCCGTCCCCGACCTCGCGGCCCAGTTGCCCGAGGTCTCGCCGGACAACAAGACGGTGACCGTGAAGCTGCGCAGCGGCGTGAAGTTCTCGCCGCCGGTCAACCGGGAGGTCACGTCGGCCGACGTCAAGTACGGGATCGAGCGCGCGTTCTTCAAGACCGTCAACAACGGCTACGCGGGCGTGTACTACGCCGACATCGACGGCGCGAAGACCGGCGTGGCGCCCGGCACCGAGATCAAGGGGATCGAGACGCCGGACCCGCACACCGTCGTGTTCAAGCTGACCCGGCCGTCCGGCGGCGTGCTCGCCGGCGCGCTGACGATGCCGATCGCCGCTCCGGTCCCGCGCGACGATGCGCTGCCGTTCGACCAGAAGTCTCCGTCGACCTACGGCAAGCACCAGGTCGCGACGGGGCCGTACATGATCGCCAACGACGCCCAGGGCAACACGACCGGCTACCACGCGGGCAGCGAGATCAAGCTCGTGCGCAACCCCAACTGGGACCACTCGACCGACTACAAGCCCGCCTACCTGGACGCCATCGACGTGCGCGAGGGCAACAAGGACACCACGGTCGCCTCGCGCCAGGTGCTCACGGGCAGCCACATGGCCAGCGGCGAGTTCCCGGTCCCCGGCCCGGTGATCAAGCAGGCGCTGACGTCCAGCAAGGACCAGCTCGCGTTCGTGCCGACCGGCGGCATCGACTACATCCCGCTCAACACCGCGATCCCGCCGTTCGACGACATCAACGTGCGCAAGGCGGTGATCGCCGGCTTCGACCGCAACGCGGTCCGGCTCACGCAGGGCGGCCAGGTCCGCGGCCCGCTCGCCACGCACTTCATCCCGCCGAGCCTGCCCGGCTTCCAGCAGGGCGGCGGCACGAAGGGCCCGCCGCTGGACTTCCTCGCCAAGCCGCAGGGCGATCCCGCGCTCGCCGCGTCCTACTTCAAGAAGGCGGGCATGGCCTCCGGGTCCTACGAGGGCGACGCGACGCTGTTCCTGCCGACGATCGACACGCCGACGTACCGCGACGAGGGCGAGGTCGCGCAACGCAACTTCGAGAAGCTCGGCTTCAAGGTCAAGCTGAGGTTCGTGTCCAACGACGTCTTCTACACGCAGTACTGCCAGGTTCCCGGGCGCAAGGCCAACGGCTGCGTCGGCTGGTCCTGGTACAAGGACTTCCCGGACCCGCAGACGATGCTCGACGTCACGTTCAACGGCGCCGCGATCCAGCCGCAGGGCAACTCGAACTTCCCGCAGCTGAAGGTGCCCGAGATCGACGCGGCGATGAAGAAGGCCGAGACGCTCGCCGTACCGGACGAGCGCGCGGCGGCGTGGGGCGCGATCGACCAGCAGGTGATGGCGCAGGCGCCGGCGATCCCCGGGACCTGGCTCAACCAGCCGATCGTGCGCTCCAAGGACGTCGCCGGGGTCTCCAACCCGATCCTCACCGGGTGGGACCTGACGTTCACCTCCTTGCGCTAGCTCTGCCGACAAGCGTGAGCGCGCGGCCGGCGACGCCGGCCGGCGCCACCTTGCCGGACTCGCTCACGCGCACCGGGCTCTTGGGCGGCCGGCGGAGCTTCCAGCGCAGCTTGTCCAGCGCCCGCGCGGGAGCCAGCACGGCGGGCTCGCGCAGCGGCCAGACGCCGCAGCGGGCCGCGGTCGAGCCGGTCGTGTCGAGGATCGCGTTGACCGCGCGGCGCGCCGCCTCGTTGGCGGCCTCCATCGTCGCGAGGTCCGTCGAGGTGCGCACGTAGTCGGCGGCCAGGAACAGGTTCGGGATCCGCGTCGCGGCGTCCGGCCGGTCGGCCCACGAGCCGGCGGTGTTGACCAGCAGCGGCTCCGCGTTGGCGGCGCCGGACGGGTTCGGGAACTCGATGTCCTCGTCGAGCGTCCAGGAGCGCACCTCGACGCCGTCCAGGAGCGTGTCGAGGTGGTCCTGGAGCTGCCCCCAGACCTCCTCGCGGATCTCCTCCCTCGTGCACCGCGCGGCGACCTTGCCGGTGCGCCGGCCCGGGCGCTGCCACTCGGAGATGTCGATCGAGAGGATCCCGCCGACGGTCCCGTCGCCGAGCCGCGAGAAGTCCACCCCGCGCCAGAACTGCCGTTGCGAGATCGAGGTCAGCGCCCACTCGGAGTCGATGTAGATCGCATGGCCGCGCTCCAGCGGCAGGTCCTCGCGCAGGTAGAAGAGGATCCCGTTCATCCAGCGCGTGACGAGCCGGTCGAGGCCGTTCAGGCGCGGGTCGGCGGCGCGCAGCTCGGGCGAGAGCAGCGTCCGCATCGCCTCCACCGGCAGCGCGGCGACGTAGAAGTCGGCGATCACCCGCCGGCCGCCGGCGACCGTCACGCCGGCGATCCGCCCGTTGCGGACCTCGATCCCCTCGACCGCCTCCCCCAGCCGCAGCTCGACGCCGGCGCCGCGCAGGTGGCCGGCCCACGGCGTCAGCCACGCGTCGCTGGTCGGCGCGTCGAGCACGCGGTCCGCGCGGGAGCCTGCGCGGGAGAGGTCCATCAGCAGCTGGAACAGGGTCAGCCCACCGGTACGCGCGCTCATCTCGCGCGCACGCGCGGCCACGAGCGTGCGCGTGAGGCCGTCGGCGAGGAACTTCTGGAACTCCGGCGAGCGCCGGTCGGCCTCGACGAAGTCCCACCAGCTCTGCAGGTCCCACTGGCGGTAGCGGCGCTCGTCGCAGCTGGTGAGCAGGGCCAGCACCCGCTCGATCAGGAACGCGACTTCGGCGGCGGGGACGCCGATCGCCGACGCCGCCCCGAACGCGAAGCGGGCGAGCGCCTGGACGTCGCCGATCGACTCCGGCACATGCGCGGGCGCGACCAGCTCGTTGCGTCCGCCCGCCTGGGCGAGCAGGATGCGCTCGGCGCCGACCAGCCGGTCGCACACGGTTCCGGCGCCCGCGGGAATCCGCGCCATCGTGTCCGGCAGGTGGCGGTAGAAGCCCGGAAAGAAGCGGAAGCCGTGCTCGGCCGGAAGCCCGCTGTCCGGGGCGGGATAGCTGCGCGCCTTGCCGCCCGGGACGGCGCGCTTCTCGTGGACCGTGACCTGGAACCCGCGCTCGACCAGCTCGTGGGCGGCGCTCAGGCCGCCCACACCACCGCCCAGCACCGCGACCGTCGTCACGGTGGCGGACCCTAGCTCACCGTCAGCTTGCCCTCCATGCCCGCCGCGCGGTGGCCGTCGACCGGGCAGTAGTACGTGTACTCGCCGGCCTTGAGGTCGACCGTGAAGCTGGTGTCCTTGCCGGTCACCACGTCGCTGGCCTGTTCGACGCCGTTGCCCTCGATCGTCACGCCGTGCGGCGCCGAGGACGGGTTGGAGAACTTGATCGTGACCTTGCCGGCCTTCGCCGTCGCCGTCGATTGATCGAACTTCAGCGAGCCGTCGGCCGGTGCCGAGAGGCTGATGCCCGACGAGGCCCCGCCCCCGCCCCCGCCGCCGGAAGCCGGCGTCGACGTCGAGCCGCCGCCGCCGTCGTCAGAGCCGCCACATCCCGCCAGCGCGAGCGCCGCGCATGCCGCGGCCAAGGCAATCAAACGCATACTCCGGCCCTTCCTTTCTACGCCAGCTTGCCGCCGAGCACGTTGTATTCGCGCCCATCGGACTTGCGCACGACCCGGATCGAGTCGTACTGGCCGCGCTTGGCGGCCGTCGTGAGGATCACGTAGGCGTTGCCCCGCGGATCGACGCGGAACGTGCCCGCGCTCGCGCTCCAGCTCTTGGACTCGCACAAGACCTCGTAGACGTCGCCCGGCTGGGCGGGCAGGTTGTAGACCCACAGGCGCACGACGGTGCCGCCCTTGACCGTCCGCAGCGCGGCTCGCGCCTTGGCGTCGGCCGGCGCGCCTGACGCCGGGCTCAGCGCGAGCCGGTACTGCGGCGCGGCGCGCTGCGTGCCCTTCTCGAAGCCGAGCGCGAGCAACAGCACCGCCGCGGCCACGGCCGCGCCGGCGAGCGCGCTCGAGACGCCGAAGAAGATCCGCGGCCGCCAGCGGCGCTCGCGCCGCTCGGCGGGACGCTCCCGCGCGAAGCGGTCGAGCAGCCGCTCCTCAATCGCCGGGGGGAGCGGATCGTCATCCCCGCTTCCGGCCACGACGGCGAGGTCGAGCAGCTGCGGGAGCCCGGCGAGCTCCTCGTGCTCGGCCCGGCACGTCTCGCACTCGGCGAGGTGCGCGCGCACCCGCTCCTGCTCGGAGGCGTCCAGACCACCGAGGACGTACGCGCCGAGATCCTCATGGACGTGCGTCATGCCCGCACCCCCATCTCTTCCAGTACCAGCCGCAGCGAACGCAGCGCGTACCACGTGCGGCTCTTGACGGTTCCCTCCGGCAGACCCAGACGCTCGGCGATCTCGCGCACGGACAACCCTTGCACGTGCGCGAGCCGGATGACCTGCCGATGCTCGAGCGTGAGCTTCTCCAGCGCCCCGGCCACCTGCCAGCCGAGCATCGCGCGCTCGATCGACAGGCCCTCCGGATCCTCCTCCTCGCGCGGCTCGTGGAGCGCGAGCGCCGGCCGTACCGCCGCGCGGCGGCGCATGTCGATGATCGCGTGACGGGCGATCTGGTACAGCCACGTCCGCACGCTGCCGCGCGACGGGTCGTAGGCCTCGGCATGCCGCCAGGCGCGCGTGAAGACCTCCTGCACGACCTCCTCGGCGCTCCCGCGATCGCCCAGCGCGTTGAGCGCGAAGCCGTACAGCTCGCCCGCGTAGGAGCGGTAGAGCTGGCGTAGCGACTCGCCGGTCGCGTCGGACGAGATGCGTGCGATCAGTTGAGCGTCGGTTGGCACGGCCATCAGTAAGTACGCGCCGGTCCGGATCCAGGTTCGATCCGGGTGACTGCCTCAATGGTCGCACGCCCGCCGATGGCCGTGTCGCGGACGAAGATCGTCGGCGTCGTGACGACGCCCGCGCGGACCCCGGCGCGGAAGTCGCGACGTACGCGCGCTGACACCTCCTCGCCGCGGCGATCGGCGTCGAAGCGCCCCACGTCGAGCCCGAGTCGCTCCGCCCGGGCCCACAGGTGTGGGTCCTCGAGGCGCCCCTGGTCGGCGAACAGCGCGTCATGCATCGCCCAGAACGCGCCCTGATCGTGCGCCGCCTCGGCCGCGCAGGCCGCGGGATGGGCACGCGGATGGCTGGAGCGCACCGGGAAGTGGCGGAAGCACACGCGCAGCTCGAGCGTCTGCAGCCGCGCCTCCAGCGCCGCGCAGAACGGGCACTCGTAGTCGCCATAGACGATCACCACCGGACCGGCTCCGCGGACGTGGTCGTCGGGGCCGACCGGCGGCACCGGGGCTGAGCCGAGATCAGACGTCGGCGTCGAGCGCGTCGAAGATCAGGTTGGCGCCGGGGAGGTCGCCGGGCGAGGGCGCCTCGTGGCTCCACCGGACCACGCCGTCGGGGCCGATCAGCACGAGCGCGCGCTGCGGGAAGCCGCCGGGATGCAGGACGCCGAACGCCCGGCAGACGGCGCCCTTGGGCTCGAAGTCCGAGAGCTGCTCGATCTCGATGTTCAGCGACTGCCGGAACGCGGTCTGCGAGTAGTGCGCGTCGCAGGAGACGCCGTAGAGCGTCGCCCCGCGCTCGGCGAAGTCGTCGAGCAGTTCGTTGTAGACCGAGAGCTGGTCGGTGCAGACCGGTGAGAACGCGAACGGATAGAAGACCAGCACGGTCGTCTTCCCGAGCAGGTCGGCGCGCGTGAACGTGTCGCCCTCGGGTCTCTGCAGCGAGAACTCGGGCGCGGGACTTCCGGCCTCGACGACCGGCATGACGCGCTTAGCGGCGCAGGCCGAGCTCGCGGATCAGCGAGCGGTAGCCCTCGAGATCCTTCTTCTGCATGTAGTTCAGGAAGCGGCGGCGCTGGCCGACGAGCATCAGCAGGCCGCGGCGCGAGTGGTGATCGTGCTTGTGCTCGCGCAGATGCTCGGTCAGGTGGTTGATGCGGTGCGTGAGCAGCGCCACCTGGACCTCGGTCGCCCCGGTGTCGGCCTCGCTCTTCCCGAAGCGCGTGACGATCTCGCGCTTTTCCTCAGCAGTCATGGTCATGTGCGGCCGTGCAGGGTAGCAGCCATGACCCGGTCGCGGCCAGCCTCCTTGGCGCGGTAGAGCGCCGCGTCGGCGCGCCGCAGCAGTTCCTCGGGCGTCTCCTGCGCCCACGTCGCGACGCCGGCGCTCACGGTGACCGCCACGGGCGCGGGCGCGGCCGCGACCTCGGCGCGCAGCTTCTCGGCCACGCGGCGGGCGGCCGCCGAGGCGGTGTCGGGCAGCAGCAACAGGAACTCCTCGCCGCCGAGCCGGCCGAGCTGGTCCTCCGCGCGAAGGTGCGCGCGCATGGCGCGGACGGCGGCGAGCAGGACGTCGTCGCCGACGTGGTGGCCGTGCTCGTCGTTGATCGCCTTGAAGTCGTCGAGGTCGAGGATGCCGATCGAGAACGGGTGCCCGTGGCGGCGGGCGAGGCTGACCATGCCGCCCAGTTGCGTGAGGATCGCGCGCCGGTTGGCGAGGCCGGTCAGCGCGTCCTCACGCAGCAGCGCCTCCAGGCGCCGCCCCTGGGCGACGAGCTCGTGCTGGAGGTCCTTGGTGCGGCCGGCCGCCTCGGTGCGCGCGAGCACCTCGCCGTCGGCGACCGGCTCGACGAGGTAGTCGAGCACGCCGCGGCGGAGTCCGGCCGCGACCGTCCCACGGTCGAGGCCGGGCGGCGCGATCATCACGATCGCCGTGCCGTAGGCGTGCGGGTCGGCCTTGATCTCGCCCACCAGCCCGTCGCAGAGCGCGCCGTGCAGGATCGCCACGTCGGGATGCTCGGCGCGGCAGCGGACGAGCGCGGCGCCGGGCTCGGACGCCTCCGCGACGTCGTGGCCGGCGTCGCGCAGCACGTGCGCGAAGCGGCGCCGGTCGGGGGCGTGCGGATGGACCACGAGGACGCGCATCTGCGCTCCACGCGTACCCGGGTCAGGTGAACGCGAGACTCGGCCGTTCGTCGAGCCGTCACAATCGGGCCGCCCGGTCCGTAGGGTTCGCCTCTGGAGGGGACGGTTGGCGTGCTGGCTCGGCATGGTTGAACGGCAACTGCGCAGGTAAGGGAGCGCGGTTCCCAGAAGCGATCACCCAGGGACGGCAAACGATCATGCTCGACCACCGGCTCGCTCACCTGGGAGGGGGTGCCCCACGTTTGTCACCCCAGAGGCATACAAACGTAGGTCACCCCCTCGCTCGAAGCCCGAGACGGTGATCGATTTACAGCGACCGCAACTTTCTCCCGATCCCCTTACCTGCGCAGTTGCCGTTGACGGCAACCGGCGCCCAGCACGACGCGAGTCCCCTCCAGGGGCGTCAGGCCGCCGCGATCGCGCGCGTCTGCACGACGTCGCGGTGCATCTGCTCGACGAGAGCGTCGACGGACTCGAAGCGCTTCTCGCCGCGCAGCCGCTGGATGAAGTCCAGCCGCAGCTCGCGGCCGTAGAGGTCGTCGTCGAAGTCGAGCAGGAACGCCTCCACCAGGAGCCCGCGGCCGGTGACGAACGTCGGCCGCACGCCGATCGAGACGGCCGCCGTCCACTCCCCCAGCCCCGGCAGCGTCGCCCGGCAGGCGTAGATGCCGTGGTCGGGCACCGCGTGCCTCGGGTCGGGGACGAGGTTGGCGGTCGGGAAGCCCAGCGTGCGCCCGCGCTTGTCGCCGTGCGCGACGATCCCGCGCATGCCGAACGGGGCGCCGAGCGCGCGCGCCGCCTCGTCGACCTGGCCGGTGGCCACGAGGCCCCGGATGTGCGTCGAGGACACGATCTCGCCGTCGAGCTCGACCAGCTGCACGACGCGCGTCTGGAACTCGTCCCGGGCGCCCAGCAGCGCCGCGTCGCCGCGCGCCTTGTTGCCGAAGCGGAAGTTCTCGCCCACCGACACGTGGCGGGCGTCGAGGCGGCCGACGAGCACGTGGTCGATGAACTCCTGCGCCGTCTGGGCAGCGAAGGAGCCGTCGAACGGGATCACGATCAGCTCCTCGACGCCGAGCGCGGCGATCAGGTCCGCCTTCTGCTCGAGCGTCGTGAGCAGCTTCGGCGCCGACTCCGGCGCCACGACCGTGCGCGGGTGCGGCTCGAAGGTCAGCACCGCGCAGGCGTCGCGGATCACCTCGCGGTGCCCGATGTGCACGCCGTCGAACTCGCCCACCGCCAATGTGCGCGGCCGGGGCGTCGCGTCGGGAAGCCAGATGACGTCCATCAGCCGCGGAAGCCTACGACGGGCTTGACGAGTCCGGGTTCACGTGGCTCGGCCAGGGCGATCAGGCCGTGCTCGTCGCGCAGGCGCACGGTGCCCGGCGCATCGCCCGGGACCGCGACCCCGTGGGAGGCCGCGCGGGCGTCCTCGCCGGCCAGCTCGAGCGCGGGCAGGAACGCGAGCGCGTCGTCGAGCGGCACGATCCGCTCCTCGCCGGCGTCGCGGATGTCGAAGCCGCCGATCCGCGTCCGGCGCAGCTGCGTGCAATAGGCGTCGCCGAGATCGGCGATCAGCGAGCGCACGTAGGTGCCGGCCGAGCACTCGATCACGAACGACTCCGGCCCGGTGCGCTCGAATCTGTAGACCTCCACCTCACGTTCAGGGATCTCGAACTCCTTGCCCGCACGAGCCAGAGCGTAGGCACGCCTGCCGCCGACCTTCACGGCCGAGTACGCCGGTGGGCGCTGCATGAGCTTGCCGGTGGGCAGCGTCAACTCGGCCGGCATCCGGCCGGGAGCGATCTCCCCCTCGGGGTCGCCCGTCGTCGACGTGAAGCCGAGCCGGGCCACGACCTCGTACGTCTTCGGCAGGTCCATCAGGTAGCGCTGCACGCGCGTCGCGCGGCCCACGAGCACGAGCAGCAGGCCGGTCGCGAACGGGTCGAGCGTGCCGGCGTGGCCGACCTTGGTGCTGCGCGGAAGCGACCGCCGGATCCGGGCCACGACGTCATGTGAGGTGACGCCCGCCGGCTTGTCGACGAGCATGACCCCGTCGACGCTCGCCTGGGGGCTCGTACTCCCGCGGCGGGGTCCGTCAAAGTTGCTGTGCAACCTGGGCGCGGAGGAATTCGACGAGCGCGGGGAACTCGAGGTCGGTGGAGAAGCCGGCCGCGCGCCGGTGCCCACCGCCGCCGCCCGCGCGCGCGATCTGCGACACGTCGATACGGTCGTCGGTCGCCCGCAGCGACACCTTGCGCTTGGGCGCACCCTCGGACAGCTGATCGCGCACGAGCCCGGCTACGGCGGTGCCCTCGACCGAGCGCAGGTGGTCGACCACGCCCTCGGAGTAGGACTCGTCGGCGCCCGTGGCGCGGTAGTCCGCGCGTGAGAGGTGCGTCAGCGTCAGCAGGCCGCCGTCGAAGCGCTCGACGTTGGTGAGACCGCGGGCGAGCAGTTCGAGCTTGCCCTGCGGGATCCCCTCATACAGCCGCCGGTAGATCGCGTGCGCATCGATCCCCTCGGCGAGCAGCTCGGCCGCCATCTCGTGCGCGCGCGCCCCGGTGTTCTCGTACATGAACCGCCCGGTGTCGGTCACCAGGCCCACGTAGAGCGCCTCGCCGATCGCCTGCGTCGTCTTGACGCCGAGCCCGTGCATGAGGTCCCACACCATCTCCGCGGTGCACGACGCGCCCGGGTCGACGAAGTTGAGCGTCCCGAAGCGCGTGTTGTCGTGATGGTGGTCGATGTTGATGATCTTCGCCGGGCCATCTGAGCGCCGCAGCGCCTCGGCCGGCGTGCGGTCGATGTTGCCGCAGTCGAGGAAGATCATCGTGCGCGAGCACAGGTCCTCGGGCGGCTCGGTGGCGAGGCCCTCCAGCTTGATGAAGCGATACTCGTAGGGGAGCGGGAACTCGTCGGCGGGCATGAACGCGACGGCATCCTTGCCGAGCGCCGCGAGCACCTGCTGCATCGCGGCCAGCGACCCGACGGCGTCGCCGTCCGGCCGTTCGTGCGTGGTCAGCACGAAGCGATCGCCCTCTCGGAGCGCTCGCAATACCTCCTCCCGCGCCGAGTGCGCGCCGTTCTCCCCCACCTACGCTTCCTCCTCAGACGAAGACAGCAGCTCGTTGATCCTCTGACTGCGCTCCGCGGTGTCGTCGTAGACGAACTCGAGCGACGGCGTGTTCTTGATGTGCAGCTCGGCGTTGATGCGCCTCTGAAGGTAGCCGTGAGCCCCCTCCAGCGCCTGCATCGAGCGGCGCCGCTCGCCGGGGTTGCCGAGCACCGACACGAAGACCCGCGCATGGCGGAGGTCAGGGGATGTCTGGACAGCGGTCACGGTGACGAATCCGACCCTCGGGTCCTTCAGCTCAGAGGTGATCGCGCCGGAGAGGACCTCTCTCATGGCCTCGTCGACCCGGCGCATCCGATCGCCGGTCATCCTAGTGACTCCAGGTCCGCCCATGAGGCCAGCCTGCGCTCGACCAGCACGCCTTGCGGGAGCCGCGAGTCGAGCGCGCGCTGCACGTCGTCGGCCGCGTGCTCGGCGCCGGCCGCGGTGCCGGCCGCGAGGGCGACCGCGAGCGTGGAGCGCTGCCAGGTGTCCTGATGTGCCACCTCGGCGACCGAGACGTGAAGGCGCTCCCGGAGAAGCGCCTTCACACGGTTCAGCTCAGCCCGCTTCCCTTTCAAGGAGCCGGCCTCGGGGAAGTGAAGATGAATGCGCATCAGCACTACGTATGCGCGTTCGGACAAGGTGGCAGGGGCGAGCGGGTGGGAATCCCGGTCAGGACAACGTGCGCTCGACCTGCCGGGTCTCGTAGACCTCCATGGTGTCGCCCTCTTCCACGTTGGCGTAGTTGGCGAGCACGACGCCGCACTCGAAGCCCGCCTGGACCTCGCGCACGTCGTCATTGAAGCGCCGCAGCGAGCCGATCTCGCCGTCGTGGATGACGGCGCCGTCACGGATCAGGCGGACCTTCGCGCCTCGCCGCACCGTGCCGTCGGTGACCATGCAGCCGGCGATCACGCCGATCCGCGACGCGCGGAAGATCTGGCGCACCTCGATCGTGCCGACCACGTCCTCGACGGTCTCGGGCGCCAGCATGCCCTGCATGGCGTCGCGCAGCTCGTCGATCGCGCGGTAGATGACCGAGTAGGTGCGGATCTCCACGCCCTCGCGATCGGCCAGCAGCCTCGCCTCGCCGACCGGGCGGACGTTGAAGCCGAGCACGATCGCGTCCGAGGCGGCGGCCAGGTTGATGTCGGACTCCGTGATGCCGCCGACGCCGGCGCGCACGATCGAGACGCTGATCTCGTCCTGCGGCAGCTTGGCGATCTCGTCCTCGAACGCCTCCAGCGAGCCCGACACGTCGGCCTTGAGCACGAGGCTGAGCTCCTTGACCGCGCCCGGCTGGTCGAAGATCGTCGCCAGCGAGCGCTTGATGCCTCCGCGGCGGGCCTGCTGCTCGAGCTTGAGACGGTTCGCGCGCTCGCCGGCCAGCGAGCGGGCACGGCGGTCGTTCTCGACCACGCGGACGTGCTCGCCGGCCTCCGGCACGGTGTCGAACCCGAGCACCTCGACCGGCTCGGACGGCGTCGCGACCTTCACGCGCTTGCCGGTGAAGTCGGTCATCGCCCGCACGCGGCCCCAGTGGGCGCCCGCCACGACGGCGTCGCCGATCTTCAGCGTGCCGCGCTGGACGAGCACGGTCACCACGGCGCCGCGGCCCGGATCGAGCTTGGACTCGATCACCACGCCCGACGCCTCGACGTCCGGGTTGGCCTTGTAGTCCTCGACTTCGGCGAGCAGCAGGATCGACTCCAGCAGGTCGTCGAGCCCCTGGTGCGTCTTGGCCGAGACGTCGACGAACATCGTGTCGCCGCCCCACTCCTCGGGCTGGAGCCCGAGCTGGGTCATCTCGGTGCGCACGCGATCGGGCTGCGCGCCCTCCTTGTCGACCTTGTTGACGGCGACCAGCATCGGCACCTCGGCGGCCTTCGCGTGATCGACGGCCTCGCGCGTCTGCGGCTTCACGCCGTCGTCGGCGGCGACCACGATCACCGCGATGTCCGTCGACTGGGCGCCGCGTGCACGCATGGCGGTGAACGCCTCGTGGCCCGGCGTGTCGAGGAACGTGATCGTCTTGCCGTCCTGGTGGACCTGGTAGGCGCCGATGTGCTGGGTGATGCCGCCGGCCTCGCCGGCCGCCACCTCGGTCTGGCGGATGGCGTCCAGTAGCGACGTCTTGCCGTGGTCGACGTGGCCCATGATCGTGACGACCGGGGGCCGCGGCTCGAGATCCTCGTCGTCGTCGTCGTACTCCGGATCGGCGTCCGCATCCTCGGCCGCCGTGACGATCTCGATCTCCTTGTCGAACTCGTCGGCGATCACCTGGATCGCGTCGTCGGACAGCGTCTGCGTGAGCGTCGCCATCTCGCCGAGGCTCATCAGCTTCTTGATCACCTCGGGCACCGGAACGCCGAGATACTCGGCGACGTCCTTGACCGTCGAGCCCGAGTTGACCCGGATGACGTCGGCCTTCAGGGACGAGACGTCCTGCGGCGTCGGCTCCGTGTAGGTGCCGCGCCGGCGCCGGCCGCCGCGACGCCGCGGGGGCCGGTTGGGCGGACCGCCGCCGGGGCCGCCGCCCGGACCGCCGCCGGGGCCGCCGCCCGGACCCTGCCGGCGCGAGGCCTGCGAGTCGATCACCACGCGGCGCACGCCGCCGCCCGCGCCGGGGGCGCGCTCGCCCTGCAGCGAGGAGCGCGTCGGCCGCGCAGGCCGGGCATCCGCGGGACGACCGCTCTGCGGCGGACGCTGCTGGCCGCCGTTGCGCTGCTGACCGGCGGTGCCGCCGCCCTCGGTGGGCTTGGCCGGCTTGGCCGGCTTGGGCTTCGGCAGGTTGTCGGCGCGCGGGGCGCGCGCGGTGCCGTGGCCGAAGCCGGCCCGCTGCTGGACAACCGGCTGGGCCTGCTTCTTGGCGGCCGCGCCGTTGGCGACCTCCTTGGGCTTGGGCTTGCCGGTGAGCGCGGCGTCGGCCAGCTTCTCATCCACGGCGGTGGCGGCAGCCTTGACCTCGATGCCGTATGCCTGGAGACGCTTGACGACCTCCGGCATCGGCATGTCGTACTGCTTGGCTAGCTCGTGGACGCGCTTCTTGGCCATGTGTGAGTGAAGTCTACGGTGTCCTGTGGTATGGAAACGGGCGCTCTGAAAGCGCGGTTGAAGGCGCGACGGGCTGTCGCCGCCTCCCAGCATTCACGCGCGGCGTGCAGCCACGCGCCGCGACCCGGCAGGGTCGCTGATGGATCAGGTACTACGAGCCCCTTCACGTTAGCGAACCGGATGAGACGCGCTCTGGGAGAGCGCGTCCCGCAGCCGATACAGCGGCGAAGGGGATCGTGCGGAGACCTACGCGCTGACGCGATCCGTGTCCTTATTCGTCAGCGCCTGATGGGCGTCGAGGCCGCAGTAGCGCGAGCCCGGCAGCGCGGCGTTCGGGCAGCGGCGCCCGTTCGCGAGGACCGCCGCGCAACGGCCGCCGGTCTCCTCCTCCTCGTAGCTGGACTCCTCGTCCTTGTGGAACTCGGTCTCGGAGCGGATGTCGACCCGCCAGCCGGTCAGCCGCGCGGCGAGCCGCGCGTTCTGGCCCTCGCGGCCGATCGCCAGCGAGAGCTGGTCGTCGGGCACGATCACCGTCGCCTGCCGGTTGGTGTCGTCGACGAGAACCTCGCGCACGCGGGCGGGCGAGAGGGCCTTGGCCACGAAGCGGGCCGGCTCGTCGTTGTAGGGGATGATGTCGATCTTCTCGCCGCGCAGCTCGGAGACGACCATGCGCACGCGCGAGCCGCGCGGGCCCACGCAGGCGCCGACCGGGTCGACGCCGTCGGCATGCGAGACGACCGCGATCTTGGAGCGGTAGCCGGGCTCGCGGGCGACGCCGGTGATCTCCACCAGGCCGTCGGCGATCTCGGGCACCTCGAGCTCGAACAGCTTCTTGATCAGCTCCGGGTCACGCCTGGAGACGATGATGCTCGGGCCACGCGTCGAGGAGGAGACCTCCTTGATGACGGCCTTGATGCGCTGTGAATGGTCGTAGCGCTCGCCGTCGACCTGCTCGGACTTCGGCAGCAGCGCCTCCACCCGCTCGCGCAGCTGCACGAGCGTGTAGCGGGAGTCCGACTGCTGGACGATGCCGGTGATCAGCTCGCCCACGCGGTCGCGGTACTCCTCGAACATCATGTCGCGCTCGGCCTCGCGGATCCGCTGCAGGATGACCTGCTTGGCGGTCTGCGCGGCGATCCGCCCGAAGTCGTGCGGCGTGACGTCGCGCAGCTCGATCTGGTCCTCGAAGTCGCTCAGCCGGCCGGGATCGATGTCCGGCGCCTCCGGGACGATGACCTCGCCGGTCTCGGGGTCCACGCGGCGCTCGAGCGCGCCGGTCGCCTGCTCCTCGGCCTCGTCGAGGAGCTGGTCCTCGAGCTCGGGCGGCAGCAGGAACTCCTCCACGATGAAGTCGCCGGAGTCGCGGTCCATGCGCACGCGGGCGTAGCGGGCGGCTCCGGGCTGCTTCTTGTAGGCCGACAGCAGCGCGTCCTCGAGCGCGCCCATCAGCTTCTCCTCGGAGATGCCCTTCTCGCGCCCGAGCGCCTTGACTGCTTCGACGATCTCTGCGGACATGGGCCTCAGTCTCCCACGAGGTTGGAACGATGGATGTCGGCGTAGGCGATCGACACGACGCCGGTGGTCGCCGCGACGGTCACGGCGTCATCGGTGGCGTTCAGCAGCTCGCCGGTGAACGACCGGCGGGTGGGTGGGGATCCGATCTCGCGGCGCGTCCGTACGCGGGCGCGGCGTCCGACATAGCGCCGGAAGTGCTCCGGCTTGGTGAGCGGGCGCTCCGTGCCCGGTGAAGAGACCTCGAGCGCGTACTGCTCGCGCACCGAGGGAAGATGATTGGTGACGCGCTCGCAGAGCTCGAGCGTGACGCCGTCGGGATGATCGATGAAGAGGCGAACGAGGTCACCGCCGACGACCTCGGCGAGCAGGACCTCGACATCCGGCTCCACCTCGGCCAGGCGGGCCTCGATCTGGGCCTGGATCATGCTCATGTCACCTCCCTATTCAACAAAAAAGCGGGCTCTTCGCCCGCTTCCCAAAGTGGCCTTCCGGCCGCGAAAAGCTTGTGCGTCCAGGTTAGCAGCGTTGGCGCCCTCGTCCAGGGACCACGACGAGTTCTGGCGGGCCCCGCACGCTCCGACGGTCGCTCCCTCGGCCTGCGGCCTCGTCAGCGCGCGTCTTCGCTGTGGCCCCTAGACGAGAGCGCTAAGCGGCCTTGCGAGCGCGATCTCGATAGATCCGGTAGTCGTGCCGCTCGGGGTTCATCGTCGCCGCGAGGGTGAGCGGCTTGCGCGCCTCGGCGACCCGGCCGAGCTGCAGCAGCGAGCGGCCGAGGCAGAACAGCGCGTAGTCGTTGGTCGGCGCGCGCTCGACCACGGCCTCGAACTCCGCCCGCGCCTCGTCGAACTGGTGCGAGCGGAAGTACGCGCGCCCCAGCGCCTCGCGGATCGACGTCTTGTCCGGCTCTAAGTCCGCGGCCTTGGCGAGCGGGACCGTCGCGGCATGGAAGTGACCGTCCTCGAGCAGCGACATTCCACGCTGATAGAGGTCGTATACGTCATCCATCGCCTAAGGAATTGTAGGCGGCTACCTGGGCGGAAGCGCCCACCATGCACGGAGCCTGCCCACGATTCCCCCGCCGCGGGCGAGCTCGCTGCGCAGCCCGCGCCGCTGTGCGCGCGTGGGGTGGGCGTCACGGTCGCGATAGCGCTGCTCGCGCAGCACGCGCACGTACCCCGCGGCCGCGGGCGTGGCCGCGAAGCGCAGCTCCAGCGCGTGCAGCGTCGTGCCCGGCGCCGGGGCGCGGCGCGTGCGGCGCAGCGCGCGCTCGAGCTCAGACAGCGCGGGCGGCGCGCCGGCGCGCCAGCGGCGCCAGCCGACCAGCCCGAGCAGCGCCAGCACGGCCGCGCCGGCGATGCCGAGCGCGACCTCCCACCAGGCAACCCCGTCGCTCGCCGCGGTCGTGCCGTCGGCGCGGCTGGACGGCGCGTCGCCGCTTCCGAAGCTGGGGATCGTGCCGCCGGCCGCCGCCGGCACGTTGCGGGAGTCGGTCGGCTGCGCGCGGGCCGGTGAGTCGGCCGGCGTCGGGTCGTACGTGTACCACCCCCAGCCGGGGTAGTAGACCTCCACCCACGAGTGCGCGTCGAAGTCGCGCACGATGTACTCGCCGGTCTTGGAGTCGGTCGCGCCGGTCGAGAAGCCGGTGGCGACGCGGGCGGGCACGCCGCCCATCCTCAGCAGCAGCGCCATCGCGCCGGAGAACTGCTGGCAGTAGCCCTGCTTGGCCTGGGTGAGGAAGCCCGGCAGGGTGTCGGCCGACTTCGGCGGGACCTCGCTGTAGGAGTATCCGGTCGAGAGGAAGTCGAGCACGCGCTGCACGAACTGCTCGGGGTTGTCGGCGCCGCGCTTGAGCCGCTTGGCGATCGCCCACACCGCCGAGAGGTCGCTCTGCTCGACGACCTCGTCGGCGTTGCGGCCGTCGGCGGCCGCGGGCGGCCCGGCGCGCAGCGGCGCGTCGCTGCCGAAGGCAGGGAAGGTCACGCGCAGGCGCGCGACGCCCGGGAACGCGAGCCGCCGGACCGGCACGCTGAGCGTGCGGAAGTGGTCGAGGTCGGGCGGGTAGTCGATGCCCGCGCGCTCGCGCTGGCTCTCGTTCGGGCGCGGGTTGTAGACGACCGCGGTGTAGGTGTCGCCGCGCCGCAGCGCGCGCTCGGGGACGAACAGGCCATCCGAGGTCGGCGTCGAGTCGACGTTCGGCAGGTCGACGAGGGTCGCGTAGCCGGAGGTGATGAACTGCTCGCTGCGCAGGTTGCGGATCGAGACGCGGATCTTCTGCGTCGAGCGCTGCACGATCCGCTGGTTCGGCGAGAGCTCGTCGGCCTGGGCGTTCTGATCGGTGCGCAGCCAGCGCCTGCCGTCGAACGCGTCGAGGTTCTCGGTCTTCCAGTATGCGGGCCGCTGCGCCTTCACGCGCAGCAGCTCGCGCCCGTCGCGCGGCCAGGTCAGCGGACCGTAGGAGTGGTCCCAGGTGTACGTCGTCGACTTCGAGGCCGACGTCTCCAGCGCCCACGTCTCGTAGTCCCACCAGGGCGCGTCGCGGTTGAGCAGCGGCGCCGCGACCAGCGCGAGCACGACGGCACCGAGCGTCAGCAGCCCGGCCGCGCCGGCGTCCGGCATCCGCAGCTTCTCCAGCCGCAGGAAGCAGACCATCAGCAGCGTGAAGACCGCGCCGCGCAGGAACTCGGTCGGGAAGTCGAGCGCCACGACCGGCGTGACGTAGAGCACGATCAGGACGATCAACGCCGCGTACGGGCGCCCGAGGCCGCCGCGCCGCGGCCAGAACGCGAGCAGCGCGGCCACCAGCGCGAGTGCGCTGCCGCCGAGCGGGATCACGAAGCGCACCCACGGGTCGATCCCGCGGTACGGGACGCGCACGCCCGGCAGATCGGAGATGCCGCGCGAGATGCCGCCGGTCAGCTCGCTCCAGCTGCCCGGCAGCAGCAGCTCGTCGCGCGCGCCGCCGGCCAGCAGCATCAGCGCGATCAGCGGGATCACCAGCGCGACGAGGGCGAGCCCGCGGCGAGCGCGGCCCCGGACCCTGCCCACCACCAGCAGGCCGGACATCGCCAGCAGCGAGACGGCGACGACCGCCCAGCCGCGGCCGGGCTCGGCCGGCTGGAGCATCGACATCCAGTGCAGGGCGCCCCAGGAGACGAGCGCCGCGAACGCGAGGCTGCGCGCGACCGGGACCGAGAACAACAGGTCGCCGCCGGCGGTGCGGATGCGCTCGCCGGACGAGCCGGCACCGCGCGCCGGCCCCGCCGCCGTGCCCCCGAACGCCGCCGCCGAAGTGGTCATCGCGATGCTCCGTCGGTCATCCTGGGGTGACCTCGAGCGCGGCGATCGCGGCCGCGCCGCTGCTGCGGCCCGACACGTAGGCGTGGCAACCGGCGACGTCGAGCACGGCGCGGCGGTTCGGCAGCGTGCCCGGCACCACGACGAGGCACCCTCCGGGCGTGCGGCCGAGCCCGCGCGGCGCGCGGTCGACGGGACGGGCGGCGACATAGACGATCAGCCCGCGGCGGTTCTGGGCCGCGGCCAGCGACGGACCCGTGTGGTCGTCGAGCAGCGCGAGCCGCACGTGCGCGGTGGGCCAGGCGAGCATGTCGTGCTCGATGATCGTCGCCCGCCGGTCGCCGGGCATGAGAAGCCCGCAGCCGGTCCGCTTGGCGAAGTGCACGGTCAGCGACGCGGCGGCGCGCACCGCGGCGTCGAGTGCGTCGGCATCCGCAGGCGCGCGCGGGTCGAGCACGATCAGCGGCCGCGAGTCGGCCTCCGAGATCAGCTTGCGCTCCATCAGCCCGGCGCCGCGCGCGAAGGACTGCCAGTGGATCCGCGACGCCGGCGACCCCTCGCGCCACGGCCGCAGGCCGTCGATCTCGGTCTCCGCCGCCGCGAGCAATGACGCGCGCGCGTGCGCGGGCATCGCGTCTCCCCCGCCCGCGGTGACGCTGACCGGATAGATCTTCGGCAGTACCAGCACCTCGTCGGTCGCCGGCCCGCCGATGACGCGCTGGGCGAGGCCGAACGGGTCGCGCAGGACGAGCGCGGGCGGCGGCAGGCGGCGCCGGCCGCGGCGCCCGAACGTGACCTCGATGCGCACGCGCGCGTCACGCCGGCCGGCCGGCAGGCGCACCGGCTCGGGCAGCAGCGGCTCGTCGATCCAGCCGGGCGGCAACGGCAGCCGGCCGGACTTGGCGTGGATGCGCACCTGCAGCGGCTGCTCCTCGACCACCGAGCGCGCGGTCAGCTCGCGGCCGAGCGACGCGCCACGGCCGCCGATGCCGATCCAGAGCGCCGCGCCGGCCCCGAGCAGCAGCAGCGCGGCGCCGGTCACATACAGCGGCTCGGCGTCGAACGTCCCGGCGACGAGCAGCAGCACGACCCCGAGCGCGGCGCAGCCCAGAGCCGATCGCATGGCTAGAGCGCGGGGACCGCGGCGATTGCGTCGCGCACGATCTCCTCGCGGGTCACGCCGGCCGCCTCGGGGGCGAGCATCAGCCGGTGGGAGAGCACGGCGCCGGCGAGCGCCTGGACGTCGTCGGGCAGCGCGTGGTCGCGGCCGCTGACCAGCGCCCGCGCCTTGGCGGCGCGCAGCAGCATCAGCCCCGCGCGCGGCGAGGCGCCGAGCTCGACCCGGTCGTCGGCGCGCGTGCGGCGCAGCAGCGCGACGATGTAGTCGCGCAGCGAGCGCGTCGCGTGCACGCGATGGGCGACGTCGACCGCATCGACGACCTCGGCGCGGTCGGCCACCGGCTCGAGCTCGAGCACGCGGTCGCCGGACTCGTGGCCGGCGAGCATCCCCGCCTCCGCGTTGGCGTCCGGATAGCCGAGCGAGAGCCGGACCATGAAGCGGTCGACCTGCGCCTCGGGCAGCGGGTAGGTGCCCTCGTACTCGACCGGGTTCTGGGTCGCGAAGACCAGGAACGGGCGCGCGAGCTCGTGCGACATCGCGTCCACCGTCACGTGCCGCTCCTGCATGCACTCGAGCAATCCCGACTGGGTCTTCGGCGACGCCCGGTTGACCTCGTCGACGAGCACGACGTTGGCGAAGATCGGCCCCGGCCGGAACTCGAAGCGGGCCTCGCGCTGGTTGTAGATCTGCGAGCCGACGATGTCGGCCGGCAGCAGGTCGGCCGTGCACTGCACGCGCGCGAACTGGCAATCGATCGAGCGGGCGAGCGAGCGGGCCAGCGCCGTCTTGCCGACGCCCGGATAGTCCTCGACGAGGATGTGGCCCTCGGCGAGCATGGCCACGATCACGTTCTGCAGCACGTCGTCGCGCACCTCGACGGCGCGACGGATGTTGTCGGCGACGCGGCGCGCGACGGACACCGCGGCCTCGATCTCGGCGGGGGCGAGCCCCTCGGGTACGGCTTCCTCCAGGGGTTCCATTCAGCGGCGAACCTTTAACTCGGTAGATGAACGGCGGTTCAAGACGGCGTCGAGGACCGCTTCGGCGATCCGCTCCTTCGAGGTCCGCGGCACGTGCCGCTCCTCTCCGTCGGTCACGATCCACACCTCATTGTCGGCGGCGTCGAAGCCGATGCCCGCGCCGCCTATGTCATTCACGACGACGGCGTCCAAGTTCTTGCGGGTCAGCTTCTCGCGGCCGTACTCGAGCGCGCCGTCGCCGTGCTCGGCGGCGAAGCCGACGAGCACCTGGCCGGGGCGGCGGCGGGCGGCGAGGCCGGACAGCACGTCCTGCGTACGCTCCAGCCGCAGGTTGAGTTCCTCCCCCGTCTGGTCCTTCTTGAGCTTGCCCGCGCGCGGGTCCGCGGGCGCGTAGTCGGCGACCGCGGCGGCCATGATCAGGACGTCGGCCGCGTCGAAGCGGGCGTCGCAGGCGGCGGCGAGCTGCGCGGTGGTCTCCACGTCCACGTATTCGATTCCCGCGGGCCGTGGGATCGAGACGTTGGCGGCGACGACCGTCACCGTGGCGCCGCGGCGCTCGGCGGCGGCGGCCAGCGCGAGGCCCATCCGGCCGGAGGAGCGGTTGCCGACGTAACGCACCGCATCGATCGGTTCCCTGCGTCCCGCCGGCGGTGACGAGGACGTTGAGCCCATCGAGCTCCCCGCCGGCGCGCAGCGTGTCCTCGACGGCGGCGAGCAGCTCGCGCGGCTCCGGCAGGCGGCCGATCCCGAACTCGCCGGGCGAACCGAGCGGCCCGGTGCCGGGCTCCAGGACCACCACACCGCGCGCGCGAAGGAGCTCGAGGTTCGCCTGCGTCACCGCGTTCTCATACATCGCGTTGTTCATGGCCGGAGCGACGATCATCGGTCGCCGGCATGCGAGCGCGGCCGCGGTCAGCAGGTTGTCGGCCAGCCCGTGCGCGAGCTTGGCGAGCGTGTGCGCGGTGGCCGGAGCGATGACGTAGACGTCGGCGTTCTCGACCAGCGCGAGATGCGAGAGCGGCGCGTGCTCCGGGAGCGGATCGCCCGGGAACGCACCGCGCAGCGGGTCAGGCTCCCACTCGCTGACGAGCACCGGCGCGCCGGTGATGCCGGAGAACGACGCGGTCCCGACGAAGCGCGAGGCCGCCTCGGTGCAGACGACGCGCACGCTGTGCCCCGCCTTGGTGGCGAGGCGCGTGAGCTCGAGCGCCTTGTAGGCGGCGATGCCGCCGCATACCCCTAAGAGAATGCGGGGCACGGCGTGCTGCTAGCCGCGATACCTGTAGGCCACCTTGCCGTTCGCGACTTCCTCGAGCGCGATCGTCAGGTAGTTCTTCGAAGCGGTGTCGACCATCGGGGGCGGGAACTCCTCGAACGTGCCCTCGCCGAGGTTGTGGTAGTAGCTGTTGATCTGGCGCGCGCGCTTGGCGGCGACGATCACGCTCGCGTACGGCGAGTCGACGTGTTCAAGCAGGCGGTCAACGCGGGGAGAAATCACGCTGATGAGTCTAGAGCGCTTCTGACGACCCGCTCCAATTCGTCGGCGGCGTCGTCGAGCCGGTCGTTGTGCACCACGTGCGCGAACTCGTCCTGTGCGGCGAGCTCGGCCTTGGCGACCTGCAGGCGAGCCTCGACCTGCTCGGGGTCGTCGTGGCCGCGGCCGACCAGCCGCGTGCGCAGCGCGTCCTCGGACGGCGGCGCGATGAAGATCCGCACCGCGTCGGGCATCTCGTGCGCGACCTGGCGGGCGCCCTGGACCTCGATCTCGAGCACCACGTCGTGCTTGCTCAACTCGGACTTGAGGGTGCCGTAGCGGCGGCCCGAGTAGTCGGCGTGCTCGAGGAACTCGCCGGCGATGACGCGGCGGTCGAACTCCGCATCGCTGAGGAAGTGGTAGTGCACGCCGTCCTCCTCCCCCGGGCGCGGACTGCGCGTGGTGGCGGAGACGGCGAGCTGAAGCTGTGGGACCCGCTCCAGCAGCGTGCGGATGAGTGTGCCCTTCCCGACCCCGGAGGGGCCGGTGATCACGAAGACCACGGCTTGAGCTAGCGACGGAGCATCGAGACAAGCTCGGTGCGCTGGCGCTGCGAGAGACCGCCGATCGTCTTCGACGGCGAGATGCGGCAGAGCTGCAGCACCTTGTTCACCTTCACGCGCCCGTACTTCGGCACCGCGAGGAGCATGTCGAAGACCTTCGCCGTCTCGACGTACTCCGGCGGCTCCAGGAGCAGGTCATGGATGCTTCGCCGCCCGGCCTTCAGATCGCGCTTGAGCTGAGCCCGCGCAGAGCGGATCTCGTTGGCGCGCTTAAGGGCCTCCATCCGCTGGTCGAGGGAACGCTCAGGGGCAGCCACGAGTGGCTTAGTCGGCGTCTTCGTCGCTGGCGGCATGGGCGGCGAGTCTACAGCGAGTCCGGGCTTCGACAAGGGCCGGGTGAGGGAATTCACCTGGACCTGAAGTTGAGGTTCACCGCTGTGGAGGGGACTTGACGGTAAGCCGCAGGTTTGCAGGGGTTTTGGACGCGTTATCCGGACACCGCGAAGCGTCCAGGCCGGAGGGCCCGGAGCTGTTTCCGTACGCGTTCCCCCGCGAGCGGATCCCTGAACGACTCCGTTCCGACGGCGACCAGATCTGCGCCCGCACGCATAAGGTCGTCCGCGTGAGCGCCGGACTGTACCCCACCCATGCCGATGACGGGGACGTTCACGCGCGCCGACACCTCGGCGACCTGGGCGAGCGCGATCGCGCGCACCGCGGGCCCGCTCACGCCCCCGGTGCCCCCGCCGAGCCAGGGCTCGCCGCGGTGCAGCGCCATGCCGCGCAGCGTGTTGATCAGCGAGACGGCGTCCGCGCCGTGTTCCTCGGCGGCCGCCGCGACATCGGCCGGGCTCGCGCAGTTGGGCGTCAGCTTGACGATCAGCGGCTTGGCGGTGCGGGCGCGGATCGCGTCGAGCAGGCCCGCGACCTCGCGAGGATCGGAGCCGAACGTGAGCCCCGTCTTGACGTTCGGGCAGGACACGTTGAGTTCCAGCGCGGTCACCTCGTCGCGCTCGCCGACGCTCTGCACCAGCCGCCCGACGTCCTCGTGGGTGTTGCCCATGACGTTGACGATCAGCGGCACCGGCAGCTCGGCGAGCTTGGGCAGGTCCTCGGCGAGGAAGCCCTCGAGGCCCTTGTTGGGCAGCCCGATCGAGTTCAGCAGCCCGGCCGGCAGCTCGTACAGCCGCGGCGGCGGGTTGCCCTGGCGCGGCGCGAGCGTCACGGTCTTGCTGACGTAGGCGGCGAACGGGAAGCGTTCCAGCAGCGCGTCGCCGAACGCGCGCCGGGCGGCGATCGCGTCGAACGTTCCGGACGCGTTGATGACCGGCTCGTCGAGGCCGAGGAACGTCATAGGACGGCCGCTTCCAGCACGGGCCCGTCGACGCACAGCCGGACGTAGCCCGCCTTGGTCTGCACCACGCAGCCGAAGCACGCGCCGTAGCCGCAGGCCATCCCCGACTCCATGGCCAATTGCGCCGGGATCTCGTGCTCGACGCAGATGGCGCGCACGGCTTCCAGCATGCCTGGAGGCCCACAGGCATAGACCTCGACGTGAGGGTCGGACCCGAGCTCGGCGAGCAGCAGATCGGTGACCGGGCCGGCGTGGCCGACCGAGCCGTCGTCGGTCGCGACGCGGGCGCCGCCGAGCAGTGTCGCCCCCTCGGCGTGGTGCGCGTCGCGAAAGCCGAGGATCGCCTCGGCGCCGCAGGCGTCTTGGAAGATGGCCAGCGGCGCGGCGCCGACGCCGCCGCCGACCAGCAGCGGGCGGCGCCCGTCGCGCGGCGGCGCGAAGCCGTTGCCGAACGGGCCGGCCAGCCACAGCCCGTCGCCGGCGCGCAGCTCGCCGAGGCGGTGCGTGCCGGGCCCGACGTCCTCGAGCATGAACTCCAGCCGGCCGCCGGCCGCCCGGAGCACCGAGAACGCGCGCGGGAGGAACGGGCGCTCGTCCTCGCCTCCGCCCCACCGCTCCGCGGCCGTGAGCATGTAGAACTGCCCCGGGTCGGGCGCCGGGCCGTCGGGGTCGGCGACGGCGAGGACGTCGTAGGCGCCGACCCGGCGGTGCCCGCTGACCTCTGCCAGGCGGCGTCCGAGCGGCGCGATCATACGTGGACTCCGCCGGCGTGCAGCTCCTGCAGCGACATCACCGGCGGCTCGGCGAGGCGCGCCGCGCGGATCGCCCGCGCCGCCGCCATCCCGCCGGTCAGCGTCGTGATGCACGGCACGCCGCGGGCGACCGCCGCACGGCGGATCTCGTAGCCGTCCGAGCGCGCCGCGGTGCCGGTCGGCGTATTGATGACGAGGTCGACGTCGCCGTCGCGGATCCAGTCGACGACGTGCGGCGAGCCCTCCTGGATCTTGTTCAGCGTCTCCACCGGGATGCCCATCCGCTTGATCGCCGAGGCCGTGCCGCGAGTGGCGACGATCCGGAAGCCGAGATCGTGCAGCTGGATCGCGATGCCGACCGCGGCCGACTTGTCGGAGTCGGTCACCGTCAGGAACACGGTTCCGCCGGACGGCAGCTTCGCCCCCGCCGCCGCCTGCGCCTTCGCGAACGCGGTCGGGAAGTCGGGGGCGACGCCCATCACCTCGCCGGTCGAGCGCATCTCCGGGCCGAGCAGCGCGTCGACGCCGGCGAAGCGATCGAACGGCAGCACCGCCTCCTTGACCGACACATGGCCGTTGTTGGTGCTCTCCGGCAACCCGAGCGAGGCGAGCTTGGCGCCGAGCATCACGCGGCAGGCGAGCTTGGCCAGCGGAAGCCCGGTCGCCTTGGAGACGAACGGGACCGTGCGCGAGGCGCGAGGGTTGGCCTCGATCACGTACAGGTCGTCGCCGTAGACGCCGTACTGGACGTTGATCAGCCCGACCACGCCGAGCTCGAGCGCGAGCGCGCGGGTCGCCTCGCGGATCTCGTCGAGCATCTCGCCGCCGAGCGAGTGCGGCGGAAGCACGCAGGCGGAGTCGCCGGAGTGGATCCCGGCCTCCTCGACGTGCTGCATGATCCCGCCGATCCAGACGTCCTCGCCGTCGCAGATCGCGTCGACGTCGACCTCGATCGCGTTCTCCAGGAAGCGGTCGAGGAAGATCTCGCCTTCAGGCTTAACTCTCTGTAGGTAGTCCTCCAACATCTCCCGCGTGTAGGCGAGCTCCATCGCCCGCCCGCCGAGCACATAGCTCGGCCGCACGAGCAGCGGGTAGCCGACGCGCGGGGCGGCCTCCAGCGCCTCCTCCGCCGACTGCGCGAGCGCGTATGGCGGGACCTTCAGGCCCAGCCGCTCGATCACCGCGCCGAAGCGGCCCCGATCCTCGGCGAGATCGATCGCCTCCGGCTGGGTGCCGAGCAGCTTGACGCCGGCGGCCTCCAGCCCCGCCGCCAGCCGCAGCGGGGTCTGCCCGCCGAAGGAGACGATCACCCCCTCGGGCTGCTCGACCTCGACGATCGCCAGCACGTCCTCGAGCGTCAGCGGCTCGAAGTACAGCCGGTCGGACGTGTCGTAGTCGGTCGACACGGTCTCCGGGTTGCAGTTGACCATCACCGCGTCGCGCCCGGACTCGCGCACGGTCATCGCCGCATGCACGCAGCAGTAGTCGAACTCGATCCCCTGGCCGATCCGGTTCGGACCGGAGCCGAGGATCATCACACTCGGGCGGTCCCCTCGCCGCACTTCGTCGGCGCGAACGCGCTCGTAGGCGGAGTAGTAGTACGGCGTCTCGGCCTCGAACTCGGCCGCGCAGGTGTCGACCGCCTTGTAGGTGCGGACGCCCTGCTCGGCCTCGTCGAGACGCCGCAGCTCGCGCAGGAACCACGGGTCGATGCCGGTGCGGGCGCGGAGCTCGCCGTCGCTGACCCCGCGCTTCTGCAGCTCGAGGATGAGGTCGAAGCGGTCCGCCCCCGGCGTCTCGAGCCGCTCCAGCAGGTCGCCGTCGAGCTTCGGCTCGGCATCGAGCTCGCGCGAGCGCATCGCCTTGACGAAGGCCTGGCCGAACGTGCGCCCGATCGCCATCACCTCGCCGACCGACTTCATGTGCGTCGAGAGCCCGCTGTCCACGCCGGGGAACTTCTCGAACGCGAAGCGCGGCCACTTCACGACCACGTAGTCGAGCGTCGGCTCGAAGCTCGCGGGCGTCGCGCGCGTGATGTCGTTGGGGATCTCGTCGAGCGTGTAGCCGACCGCGAGGCGCGCGGCGATCTTGGCGATCGGGAAGCCGGTGGCCTTGGAGGCCAGCGCGCTCGACCGCGAGACGCGAGGGTTCATCTCGATGACGACGATCTCCTCGGTCGCGGGGTTGACCGCGAACTGCACGTTGGAGCCGCCGGTCTCCACCCCCACCGCCCGGATCACCGCGATCGCCTGGTCGCGCAGCTTCTGGTAGACGCGGTCGCTCAGCGTCTGCTGCGGCGCGACGGTCACGCTGTCTCCCGTGTGGACGCCCATCGGGTCGATGTTCTCGATCGAGCAGACGATCACCACGTTGTCCGCGCGGTCGCGCATCACCTCGAGCTCGAACTCGCCCCAGCCGAGCACGCTCTCGTCGATCAGGATCTGGCCGATCGGCGACGCCGCCAGGCCGCGCCGCACGATCTCCTCGAAGTCGTCGTGCGTGCGCGCGATCCCGCCGCCGCGGCCGCCGAGCGTGAACGCCGGGCGGATGATCAGCGGCAGGCCGAAGCGCTCGAGCGCGGACCCGGCCTCGGCGAGCGACGTCGCGATCGTGTTGCGCGCGGTTCGCAGGCCGGCCGCCCGCATCGTCGCGTCGAAGCGCTCGCGGTCCTCGGCGCGGCAGATCGCCTCGTAGTCGGCGCCGATCAGCTCGACGCCGAAGCGCCCCAGGGTCCCGTCCTCGTGCAGCGTCTTGGCGAGGTTGAGCGCGGTCTGGCCGCCGAGCGTCGGCAGCAGCGCGTCCGGGCGCTCCTTCTCGATCACCTGGGCGACCGGCCCGGGCAGCAGCGGCTCGACATAGGTCGCCGTCGCGAACTCAGGGTCGGTCATGATCGTGGCCGGGTTGGAGTTCACCAGCACGACCTCGTAGCCCTCCTCCAGCAGGACCTTGCAGGCCTGCGCGCCGGAGTAGTCGAACTCGGCCGCCTGGCCGATCACGATCGGGCCGCTGCCGAGCACGAGGATCTTGCTCAGATCGTCCCTACGAGGCATCGCGGATCGCCCCGATGAAGTCGTCGAAGAGGCCGAGGCTGTCGTTCGGCCCCGGGCCCGCCTCGGGGTGGTACTGCACGCAGCCGGCGGGCACGTCGAGCGCCCGGATGCCCTCGATCGTGCCGTCGTAGAGGTTGACGTGCGTGAGCTGCACGGCGCCGATCTCCGACTCGATGATCTCGCCGGGCTCGCCGCGCACGGCGAAGCCGTGGTTCTGCGACGTGATCGCGATCCTGCCGGTGCGGAAGTCCTTGACCGGATGGTTGGCGCCGCGGTGCCCGAACCGGAGCTTGAACGTCTCCAGCCCGGCCGCGCGCGAGAGCAGCTGGTGGCCGAGGCAGATGCCGAACACGGGCTTGCGGTGAAGCAGCGTGCGGATGTTCTCGACGATGTAGTCCAGCGCCGCGGGATCGCCGGGCCCGGGCACGAGGAAGAAGCCGTCGGGGTCGCGCGCCAGCAGCTCGTCGGCGGGCGTCGTGCACGGGTAGATCTCCAGCGTCGCGCCACGGCTGGTGAAGTTCCGGATGATCGATCGCTTGATGCCCGTGTCGAGTGCGGTGATGCGGATCCCACCCACCCCGTCGCCCTCGCCGGGGAACACGATCGGCTCGGCCGTCGTCACCTCGCGCGCGAGGTCGCGGCCGACCATGCTCGGCTCGGCGTGGACTCGCGCCCTGGCCTCCGCCTCGGGCACGTCGCCGGCGAAGATGCCCCCGCGCATCGCGCCCTCGGCGCGGATGTGCCGCACGAGCGCGCGCGTGTCGACTTCGGCGATGCCGGGGACGCGGTTGGCGGACAGCCACGAGAGCCAGCCCTGCTCGGCGCCCGGCGCGTCGTCGTAGTCGACCGCGGAGCGCATGATCGCCCCGGCGGCGTGGATGCGATCGGACTCCATCGCCGACGCCGAGACGCCGTAGTTGCCGACGTGCGCCGTCGTGAACGTGATGATCTGGCGCGCGAAGCTGGGGTCGGTCATCGACTCCTGGTAGCCGGACATGCCGGTCGTGAACACGACCTCGCCGGTCACGGAGCCGTGCGCGCCGACGGCCTCGCCGTCGAAGCGCACCCCGTCTTCCAAAAGCACGTAGGCGCTCATGCGGCAGTGAGCGCGATGCTCCGCTCCCGGTAGGCGACGCCGCCGGCGGCGACCGTCGTCAGCACCTTCCCGCGCAGCCGCCGCCCGGCGAACGCGCAGTTCTCCGAGCGCGACTCGTAGCCGGCCTCGCCGACCTCCCACGTAGCCTCCAAGTCGACCAGGACGAGGTTCGCGGGCCTGCCGACCGCGATCTCCGGCGTCGGCAGCCCCATCAGGGCGGCGCCGGCGCTCAGCTTCTCGACGATCAGCGCGAGCGGGAGGATGCTCGCGCTGTAGACCGCCGCGAACGCGGTCTCCAGGCCCGTGGTGCCCATCGGGGCCTCCTCGAACGGCACCTCCTTCTCCTCGCGCGCGTGCGGCGCGTGGTCGGTGGCGATGCAGTCGATCGTGCCGTCGCGCAGGCCGGCGATCAGCGCCTGGCGGTCGTCGTCGGAGCGCAGCGGCGGGTTCATCTTCAGCCGCGTATCCAGGCTCTCGAGCAGCGCGTCGTGGGTGAGCGTGAGGTGGTGCGGGCTGACCTCGCAGGTGATCCGCACGCCACGCGCCTTGGCCTCGGCGACCGCCTCGACCGATTCGCGCGCGCTCAGGTGCTGGATGTGGATGCGCCCGTCCTCGTAGCGGGCCAGCGCCGCGTCGCGGGCGATCAGCGTCGACTCGGAGATGCTCGGGATGCCGGTGAGGCCGAGTCGCGCGGAGACCTCGCCCTCGTGCATGACGCCCTTGCCCGACAGCGTCGGGTCCTCCTCGTGCAGCGCGATGATCCCGCCGCACAGCTTCTGGTACTGCAGCGCCTTGCGCAGGATGCCCGCGCGCCAGACGGGCTTGCCGTCGTCGGTGAACCCGAGCGCCCCGGCCTCGCGCAGCTCGGCCATCTCGGTCAGCGCCTCGCCTTGCAGACCGCGGGTGACGCTCGCGAGGAAGCCGACCGGAATGCGCGCCTCGCGCCGCGCGGCCTCGCGCAGCGAGCGCAGGATCGAGGCGTTCTCGAGCACCGGCTCGGTGTTCGGCATCGCGACCACGGCGACGAAGCCGCCGGCTGCCGCGGCGCGGGTGCCGGTGTCGAGGTCCTCCTTGTGCTCCTGCCCGGGCACGCGCAGGTGCACGTGCGGGTCGACGAAGCCCGGGAACACATGCCGGCCCTCGCCGTCGATCGTCTCGCCGTCGAACTCGAGCGAGTCGCCGATCTCGGCGATCGTGCCGCCGCGGATCAGGACATCGTGCCTGCCGTCGATGCTCGTGCGCGGGTCGAGCACGTGGGCGCCGCGGATCAGGAGGTCGGCGGGCGGCGTGGGGCGATGATCGAGGTTCATGCCGGCACCGGGGTGCTCGCGAGGGCGGGCGACGGCGCGCTGCGGCCGGCGAGGCACTCGTACAGGACCGCCATGCGCACGACGACGCCGGCGGCGACCTGCTGGCCGATCACCGCCTGCGGCGAGTCGATCACCTCGGCGGAGAGCTCGACGCCGCGGTTGACCGGGCCGGGGTGCATCAGCACCTGGCGCGCGCCGAGCCGGTGCCCGTCGATCTGGTACTGCGCGGCGTACTCGCGGATCGACGGCACGAAGCTGTCGGTCATCCGCTCCTTCTGCATCCGCAGCGCGTAGACGACGTCGGCCTCCGGCAGGCGCTCGAGCGTGTACTCGACCTCGCAGCCGAGCGTCTCCATCGCGCGCGGGATGAGCGTCGGCGGCCCGCACACGGTGACCTTCGCCCCCAGCTTCGTGAAGGCCATGATGTTCGAGCGGGCGACGCGACTGTGCATGACGTCGCCGACGATCCAGATGTTCGCGCCGTCAAGCGCGCCGATGCGCTCGCGCAGCGTGTAGACGTCGAGCAGCGCCTGCGTCGGATGCTCGTGCTTGCCGTCGCCGGCGTTGACGACGCTCGCCGTCGTCCAGCCGGCGACCAGCGCGGCGGCGCCGACGTGCGGAGAGCGGATCACGATCAGGTCCGGCTGGTAGGCCGACATCGTCTGCACCGTGTCCTTGAGCGACTCGCCCTTCTCGACGCTGGAGCCGCTCGACGCGAAGTTGATCACGTCGGCGGAGAGCGACTTGGCGGCCAGCTCGAAGGAGCTGCGCGTGCGCGTGGACGCCTCGTAGAACAGGTTCAGCACACGCCGGCCGCGCAGCGCGGGCACCTTCTTGATCTCGCGCTCGGAGACCTCGGTGAACGTCTTCGCGCGATCCAGGATGCGCTCGATCCCGGCGCGGTCCAGGTCGGCGATCGAAATCAGGTGCCTCACGCGAATGCCCCCTCCAGCTCGGTGATCGTGACCTCGTCGACGCCGTCGACCTCGACGACATGGACGTTGACGCGCTCCCCGCGCGCGGTCGGCAGGTTCTTGCCGACGTAGTCAGGCCGCAGCGGCAGCTCGCGGTGCCCGCGGTCGATCAGCACGGCGAGCTGCACACGCGCCGGGCGCCCGTAGTCGAACAGCGCCTCGATCGCCGCGCGCGTCGTGCGGCCGGTGTAGAGCACGTCGTCGACGAGCACGACGGTGTAGTTGTCGAGCCTGAACGTGAGGTTCGTGTCGTGCACCGCCGGGTCGACCGGGCGGGTCGCGACGTCGTCGCGGTAGAAGGCGATGTCGAGGTCGCCGAGCGGGACCTCCTCGTCGACGAGGTCCTCCATCAACGTGTGCAGGCGCTGGGCGAGATGGGCGCCGCGGCGGTGGATGCCCACGAGGGCGACGGGCCGGCCGGCGTTCTTCTCGACGATCTCATGCGCGATGCGCACGAGCGTGCGACGGATGTCGTCCTCGGCGAGGACGACCTTCGTTTCGGGCACTGGACTCCTTCCTGGCCTCTCGGGACCGGGTTAAAGGACGGCAGGAGTTGTAGCAGCCGCCGAGGACGTCCCCGGCGAGTGCTACGGTGCGTAGCACGATGGCCGACAGGACGATCCCGCTCCGTGAGCTGCGCAACGACGTGTCCGCGATTTTGCGTGCGGTCGAGTCGGAAGGAGAGACGTTCACGATCACCGTCCGCGGCAAGCCGGTCGCTCGGCTGACGCCGTTCGCCGAGGAGCCCGGCCCGCGGCGGTTCGTGCCCGCCGAGGAGGTGCGGCGGATCTTCGCCGACATTCCGGTGGACCCGACGTGGCTGCGCGAGTTGCTCGAGCAACGTGGCGAGGACGACGAGGACGACACGTGGCCGGAGTACAAGGATCTTCCGTAGACGGGTATCTGCTCGACACGAGCGTGCTCGTCCACGGCCAGTGGCCCCTGCGCGGCGATCTGGCGATCTCGGTCGTCACGCTCGGCGAACTGCAGGCGGGCATCCTCCTCGCCAATGACCCGGTCACCCGCGCGGCGCGGAACCGGCGATATCGGGCGGCCTTCGGAACATTCCTCGCATACGACGTCGACACCCGCATCGCTGAGCGCTACGGCGCGATCCACGCCTTCGCACGTCTCGAGGGCCGGATCAAGGACAAGGCGGACCACCTGATCATCGCCACCGCCGCCGAATACGGACTCACGCTGTACACGCGCGACGAACGCCAGGCGAAGCTCGCCGGCGATCTCGACCTGCTCGTCGAGTACGCCTCCTAGGACAGCGCGAGCGCGGCGATGCCGGCCGCGATCGCGCTCGCCGCGAGGATGCGCTTGACCAGGTCGCCCTCCCCCAGCACGCGCGCGCCGAGCAACGCGCCGAGCACCACCGACGACTCGCGCACGGGCCGCATGCGCGTCCCACACCGTGTAGGCGGCGATGAACGCGCCTGTGGAGAGCGCCGCCCCGACGCCGGCGCGCGAGCCGCCGAGCGCGAGCAGAAGGACCGCGAAGACGATCAGCGCGCCGCCGAGCAGGCCGACCGGCGACGGGCGCTCGCCGAGCAGGATGATCGCCCCGGCGACCGAGAGCACCGGCCCCGTGCCGCGCGCGAGCGGGTAGACGACCGACAGGTAGCCGTCGCGGTAGCCGCGCTGGAGGCTCGTGAAGTAGCCGACGTGGAGCAGGCCGGAGCCGGCCATGAATCCGACGCCCGCCCAGGTGATCCCCCCCTTGATCGCGCCCTGGACGATCGCAGGCGGCGTCCAGATCGCGACGCCGGCGATGCTGTAGAGCCAGGTGAGCCCGACACGTGCCGTCAGGGAATCCCTAGACGCGGCGGAGGGCCCTGAGCCGCCGCTCTTGGCCTGCTTGGCGAGCAGGTTCCAGGTCGCGTGCGCGCCGGCCGCCGTCAGGACGAGGAACAGCGCGACGCCGTCTACGCCTCCGGCTCCGGCTTGATCAGGCGCGGCGCGCCGCGCTCGGGGAACGGGACCTCGATCGCGTCGAAGTCGCGCGGGACGACGGTGGATTCGAACACCTCTCGCGCCTCGTCGCGCACGTCGCGCGGGAAATAGCGCGTCGAGAGGTGCGTGAGCGCGAGCAGCTTGACCTCGGCGGCCTGGGCTGCGAGCGCGGCCTGGCGCGCGGTGCTGTGTCCGGTCTCCCGCGCGCGTGCACGATCCTCCTCGCGGAACGTCGCCTCGTGGACCAGCACCTCCGCCCGATGGGCATAGATCTCGACGGTCTGGACGGGCGAGGTGTCGCCGGTGTAGACGATCCGCCGCCCGTGGCGCGCCTTGCCCACGACCTGCTCGGGCGCGACGCCGTTGACGGTCTCGCCGCGCTGCAGGCGACCGAAGTCGGGGCCCTCGGTGATGCCGAGAGCGCGCGCGGACTCGACGTCGAAGCGGCCCGGCCGGTCGTCCTCGATGAACGCGTAGCCGTACGCGTCGACCCGGTGCTTGACCGGGAACGAGGCGATCGCGTAGCCGTCGAAGCGAACCTCTCCGTGCGGCTCGAGCTCGTGCACGTAGAGCGGGTAGAACGTGCGCCCGATCAGCGGCTTGAGGTTGTGGAACAGCGCCTTGAGCCCCGGAGGGCCGTAGATGTCCAGGGTGCGCTCACGCGCGCGCAAGTCGAAGGTCTTCAGCATTCCCACGATGCCCAGCCAGTGATCCAAGTGGTAGTGAGTGATGAAGATCGCGTCGAGCTCGGGCAGGCCGATCGACCGCAGCAGCTGCTGCTGGGTGCCCTCGCCGCAGTCGAGAAGAATCCGGTCGCCGCCGGCGCGCAGCAGCAGCGCCGGAAGCCCGCGCCGCGGCGTCGGGACCGACCCGGCGGTGCCGGCGAAGAACAGCGAGAGATCCACGGGGCGGCGAGGCTAGTACACGCGGCCCGGGAGTACCGCGCATCGCCGGCGCAGTCCGGGTCGTCGCTGCCGGCTGCGGCAGGCGCTCGCATACTGGTGGTACGTGTGCGCCTGCCGTGGCCCGGCAGCGGCGAGAGCCAAGTGACTCGCCTCTAGGGCGAGCCAGATGGCGGTTCGGGCCCGCCGGAGTGCGTGGGACTTCCGGGCCGCGTGTACTGGTACACGTGCGTCCGTTTCCTTCAAGAACCGCGCCACGGTCTGGCTGCATGCTCTCGGACATGGCAGAGATCGAGATGACGCTCGGCTGGGTGGTCGCGTACGTCGATGACCCCGCCGAGGCGGCCCGTTTCTACGAGCGCACTTTCGGGATGCGCGTGGACTTCATCGCCGGCGACGAGTTCGCCCAGCTCGACACCGGTCCCACCAAGCTCGGCTTCGCGTCCTACGCGCTGTCGCGGACGAACTTCGAGGGCGGTGTGCGGCGCGCGGAGGGCCAGCCGGCGAACGTCGAGATCGCCCTCGTGGCAGGGGACGTCGACGCAGCCTTCCGGATCGCGGTCGAAGCCGGCTGCGTGCCCTTGGCAGAGCCGGCCGACAAGCCGCAGGGCCAGCGCGTCGGCTACGTCCGCGACCCGTTCGGGACGCTGATCGAGCTCGCGACGCCGCTCTAGCGGCGGGGCTGGACGGCGCGCTCGAGGTCTTCCGGCCCGAACCGCCCGAGCGTCTCGCCATCGACGGCGAAGCGGTAGAGGCTCAGCCCGAGCAGCTGGCGATCACGGTGCCGATGCCGATCGCGCGCCAGGTGCGCATACCACGGGTCTCGCCGTTCGGGCCGCGCCGGAGACCTTCAGCAGGTACGCGGCCGCGATCGCTCCCGTGAGCGCCTCGGCCGCGATCAGGACGCGGTAGTCGACGATCGAGATCAGCGCGGCGCCGGCGGCGATCGAGACGGTCTGCGGCGCGCTCAGCAGCAGCTCGGCCGCCGAGTACGTGCGGCCCTGCAGGTGCGGCGGCGTCAATCGCTGCAGCAGCGTCAGCAGGGGGATCACGATCCACGGCAGGCCGAAGCCGAACAGCGCCTTGCCGGCCAGCACCGGCGCGAGCGCCGGCGCGGCGGTCAGCGCGGCGCCCGCCGCGAAGATCGCCAGCCCGACGCCGGAGGCGCGGACCTCGCCGAAGCGGCGGATCGCTCGCGTCGAGCTCGCCGCGCCGGCGATGGCGCCGACGCCCTGCGCGGCCATCAGCACGCCCACGAACGAGACCGGCCGGTGCAGGCCGTCGTCGGCGATCGCGAACACCAGCGTCTCGCTGAAGCCGAGCGTGAGCAGCGTGATCGCGCCGGCGAGCGTGATCTGCCGCAGCGGGATCGTGCGGGCGAGATGGCGGGCGCCGGCCGCGACCGCGGCATGCCACGGCTCGCGTGCCGGTTGCGGGCGCGGCTCGCGCACACGCAGCGCCGCGATGCTGACCGCGGCGAGCGCGAACGTGGTCGCGTCGAGCACCGCGACGGCCGCCCCGCCCGCGAGCGCATAGAGGCCGGCGCCGGCGACCGGCGCCACGAGCCGCAGCGCCTCGCGCACCGTCTGCAGCAGCGAGTTCGCCTCGGCGAGCAATTCCTCGGGCAGCAGCGTTGCCAGCAGCGCCGACTGCGCCGGGCCGATCAGCGAGTAGGACACGCCGTACGCGGTCGCGACGGCGTAGAGGATCCAGACGTCGCCGCGGTCGTGTACGGCGAGCAGCGGCAGCACGGCGACGAGCGTCGCCAGGTTGACGGCGAGCAGCAGCGAGCGCCGGCGCACGCGGTCGGCGAGCATGCCCGACAGCGGTGAGAGCAGGAGCGGCGCCGCGATGCAGAAGATCACCAGGCCGGCGGCGCCGCTGGAGCCGGTCAGATCCTTCGCCCAGATCCCGAGCGCGAGCCAGAGCGCGGTGTCGCCGAGCAGCGAAAGCGACTGGCCGGCGAGATAGACGCGCGCATCGCGGATGGCCAGTGCGCGCCGCATCACACGCGGTAGGCGAAGGTGAGGATCTCCACTCGCTCGGCGCCTTCCGGATGATCCGGGCCGGGCGTGCGCCGGTCGGCGTGGCGCTCGAGCAGCAGCTTGACGATCTCGTCGTCGACCGCCTTGAGCTCCTGCGGCGTCAGGTAGAGGCGCATCTGATTCGCGCCCGTCACCTCGCGCCACTCCTTCGGCAGCGCGTGGCGCTCCTCGAACGCGCGCTCGGCGCGCGCGAGGTAGCGATCGCGGATCGTGCGATCCAGCTGGCGAGCGGCCGCGGCCGTCCCCTCGTCGTCGTGCACGTCGGTGAAGCGCATGCCGAGCTGCTTGAGCTTCCACGGGCGCCGGCGGCCCTGGGCGCCCGCCTCCTCGACGAAGCCGTACTTGGCGAGCTGGCGCAGGTGAAACGACGCGTTCGCGGGGCTCTCCCCCACGCGCTCGCCGGCCTCGGTGGCGGTCAGCGTGCCCGCGTCGGCGAGCGCCTCGATCAGCGCCAGCCGGACGGGATGCGCGAGCGCGCGCATCGCCATCGGGTCGGTGACTTCCCGCGGCGGATCGAAAGACATGTTTCGAAAGATATCTTTCGATTGCCGTTAGTCAAGCTCGATCAACTCGAACTCGAGCCTCCCGGTCTCGTCGCTGACCATCCCCATCGTGTGCCTGGGCGCGCGCCGGCGCTCGGTCGGCGAGCCCGGGTTGAAGATCTGGAAGCCGTCGCGCTCCTCGTGCAGCGGCATGTGCGAGTGGCCGAACACGGCGGCCTCGGCGTCCGGGAACATGCGCCGCAGGCGCATCAGCCGGCCGGGCGCCGCTCCGGCGTCGTGGATCATCGCGATCCGGCCGCCTACCACGGTCGCGCGCGGGAGGAGCAGGCGCAGCTCGGGGCTGTCCACATTGCCGGCCACGGCGTGGACCGGCGGCCCGAGCCGCTCCAGCATTCGCAGGATCGAGAGCTCGAAGAAGTCGCCCGCGTGAAGGATCGCGTCGGCCGCGCGCAACCGCTCCACGCACGCCGCCGGCAGCCGCCGCATGCCCTTGGGCATGTGCGTGTCGGAGACGATCGCCAGGATCATGCCGCGAGGCGCTCGATCTCCTCCGCCGCGGAGTCCGTGCCGGGGCGGGCGTGCAGGCGGCGCGAGAGCGCGTCCAGGCGCGCGCGCAGGGCCTGGTCGCCCAGCACGCGCTCGAGCGCGCGCGTGAGCTCGTCCGGCGTGTGGTGGTAGGTGTCCAGGCGCACGCCGAAGCCGGTCTCGTCCATCCGCTGCGCGTTGTCGTACTGGTCCCAGAACAGCGGCAGCACGACCATCGGCCTGCCGAACCACAGGCACTCCGTGGTCGTGTTGTTGCCGCCGTGGGTGACGACCGCGTCGACCTGCGGGAGGATCGACGTCTGGGGCAGGAACTCGGCTCCGACCATGCCCTCGTGCAGCGTCAGCAGCTCGTGCTGCGGGCCGAGCGAGACGATCACGCGGTAGCGCGTGTCCGCCAGCGCGTCGATCAGCCGCTGCATCAGCAGCACGTCGGCCGAGCCGAGCGAGCCGAGGCTCAGATAGACGAGCGGCCCGTCGCCGGGCGGGACCGCATACGGCTGCTCGGTCGTGCGCACGCTCGCCTCGAGGTTGTGCCAGGAGTGGTTGAGCGGAACCGCGCGCGCGTAGTCGACCTCGGCGGGGTACAGCGTCAGGTTCAGGTACGTCGACGTGTGCGCGAACTCCAGCGGCGGCAGCGGCGGCGCCCCGCGCTCGCGGCAGAACGCGTCGAACTCGGCGTGCATGTCGCTGTGGACGTGCGCGTACTCGTCCCAGTACTCGGCCCAGCCCGTCATGTCGCCGGCCGGGTAGCCGGAGAACGTCGGCGGCACGAGCGGGTCCTTCAGCTCGGCGGGATTGCAGGAGACGATCCGCACCCACGGGATCCCGCTCGCCGGCAGCGCGGGGAAGCTCACCACGTTGTCCTCGACGATGACGTCGGGGCGCAGCTCGTCGAAGATCTCGTTGAGGCGGTCGTCGACGTAGCGCGCGCCGTCGATCAGCGCCTGGAACGTCGGCGCGATGAACTCCCCGAGCTGCTCGATCGTCGGCTTGCGGAACACCGGCGCGGTGTCGCGGATGAAGTCCTTCCAGAACTGGCCCGGGACCTCGGGCTCCTGGGGCGGCGGCGACAGCCGCATCGTGCGCTCCTCGAACCCCTGCGCCTCGAGCGTCCCCGCGAAGCTCTCCTCGACGATGAACACCACCCGATGGCCGCGCGCGCGCAGGACGTTCCCGATGCCGACGCAGTTGTTCGTCGGCCCGTACGCGCCCTCGGGAAAGAAGGCGATGGTCTTCGGCACGCCGCAACGCTACCGCTAAGCTCGTTGCCGCTAGCGCCCGTAGCTCAGTGGATAGAGCGCGCGCCTCCGGAGCGCGAGGTCGCAGGTTCGAATCCTGCCGGGCGCGCTTCACGGAAGGCCTGCTAACGCGGGCCTTTCGTCATTCAGGCGACCTGCCGCGTGTCGCCGGTGAGCCGGCCGAGAGCGGGAGTTGTGCCCGCTCGTGCTCGATCTTCGCGCGGTGCGTGCCCGACGAGTGCCCGCAGCGCGTCGCGCTCGTCGTCGCCGCGGCGCATGCCGTGCGTGTAGATCCGGAGCGTGAACCCTGGGTCTGTGTGGCCGATCTGCTCCGTCACGTGGCGAGGGTCTTCGCCGAGCGCCACGAGGATCGACGCGTACGTGCTCGGCGGACCGCTCACGGGATCTAGCTGCACCAACGTATGGGGTGTCGCGCAGGCGCCTTGACCAGGCTTCATCAGTCAGGGATGCTCACTCGATGCGAGTTTTAGCGCGCTACACCGCCGTCGCGATCGTGTGTCTCGTGATCGGAGTCGGGGTCGGCGTGAGCATCCAGAGCGGCGACACCGAGCCTGCTGCGCGTGTCGCTGCGCCCCCGCCGGCGGCGACGTAGTCACCCGTCGACGTCGCTTCGACGGCGACGCCCGCCGCCACGCCGAGGCGCGCCGAGCGCCGCGCTGCCGCGATACGAAAGGCAGCAGCAGCGCGCAAGGCCGCGGCCGCAAGGAAAGCCGCCGCCAAGCGCAGGGCCTCCGCTCGCGCTGCTGTCCGCGCGCGCCACCGGCGCTTCATCGCCTCGCTCACCAAGGCGTTCTCGGGCAACGGAGGGCTCACCCTCGCCCCATTTACGCTGTCGCGCGACTCCACTCTCACGTGGACGGCGAACGGGGGGTACTTCGGGATCTACGACATCGACAGCGTGCCCGTGAACTCCACGGGATCGCACGGCCACACCTACATCGAACGCGGGCGCCACAAGCTCGAGGTCAACGCGATCGGCGACTGGACCATCAACATCACGCCCCGGTGACCGACCACGGCGGATGGCGCCGGATCCCCGGCATACCGGGCACGCGAAGCGCCCAGTGCCCGGTATCTGCGGCAGTGTGGCGCGCGTTGATCTGCCGGCACGCATGCGAAACGCCGCGAGCGATCTCCTGTCCACGAAGCGCGCGGTCCGCCAGTCGGGCGGCAACGTTCGTGTCAGGCGACCGGGTTCTCGCCTGTGCCGCGGCACGTCGCGCAGACGCCGTGTTGGCACACCTCGCATGGCTCCCCAGCAACCGTGCCGAGACCCTTGCACGTCGGGCACTTCTTAGAGCCTCCGCATTCCGGACACGTGAGCACGCTGCGTAGCCTATGGCAGACCCGGGGGGTGCCTGGAAGGTGCCGGACTCCCCGCGGGCGTTCGAACAGCTCCTAGGGCACTGTGCTCGGCTCGGCCTTCAATTGATTCCGTCCGGTGCCGATACGATGCTTAGTTGCGGAGTGCAACCATGAACGTGTACGAGACATCCGCCGGCACACCCGTCCTCGACATGACCGAAGAGGAGCATCACGCGTTCCTCGAGCGTGAAGTCCAAGCGAGTGTGGGCCTGTCGATCGCAGAGTTCGTCGACCGGGCCGGGCGCGGCGAAGTCGACTGGGATGACCCCGACGCGTTCTACGTCGCTGGCATCCTGGGCATCGGGCAGAACGGCCATCACGTCGACTCGTAACGTCGCGCAAGGCTTCGCGGACCATCTCAACGGCGTCCTGAATCGCACCGTGTCGGACGCTCGGCTGAGTCTCGTGGTGAGCCCTGGAGCGCCCGACGAGTACACCCTCGCGTGCGTTCCCGCCCGTGACCACGCAGAGCCGTTCGCGTTGCGCGGCGCCGGCGTGATGCTGTTCATCGACCACCGTATTCACGTGGAGGATGAGCATTGCCGGACGCTGAGCTACTCGTACCGGCTGCAGCGCACCGCCGACCGTAAGTCGTGGATCATCAGATGGGAGTTCCTGCGCCAGCCGCCCGAGCCGGGGTATGTCTATCCGCTCGGGCATCTACACGTGAACGCAGAATTCGCCCAGGACGTGGCCGCGGTTGTGGCAAAGCCGCCCGGGAAGCTTCATATCGGCACAGGTCGAGTCGCAATCGAACACGTGCTCTGGCATCTGCTCAGCGAGTGGGGAGTCGATTCCCGGGTTGAGGACTGGAAAGCGGTGCTGCGCGAGTCGCTGACAGGCTTCGAGAAGCGCCGTCGAGCAGACTAGGAGCCCACGTCAACGCCGCGGCGCTATTGGGCACACGCCAGTACGCGGCGCCCGAAAGGTGCCGAAATGTGCCGAATTCGGCGGAACGCAAATGAGGGTCGACGCCCCGAGTACCGCGCCGTAGCGCGGAATCCTGGGCATCCAGCCCTCTTAGCGAATATGCCTCCGGAGTGTGAGGTCGCAGGTTCGAATCCTGCCGGGCGCGCTTCAGCGCACCGTGAAGTCCACGTGCATGCCGCCCTTGTAGTGGCCGGGTAGGTTGCAGATCAGCGCGTAGTGGCCCCTGGACAGGGTGAGCGTGAGGTTCCTGGACTTGCCCCTGGCGAGCTCGACCTCGAGGATGTCCGGATCGTCGTGGGATTTCGCGGCGGTCCAGTTTGTGCGATCTGTGACTAATTATACCGTTGCGGTGATCGGCGTCTTCGTTGTCGGGGTCGCGGGTGTGAGCTGAGCGGTGCGCGTGACGGTCATCGCGTGGCGTTCGACGGCGATCACGAGCGTGGCGAGGTCGCGGTAGCCGATGATGCGTCGGAACTGTTGCTCGGCGACGAGCATGCCGGCGGCGGTCCAGCGCTTTCGCATGTCGCCGCCTTGCCAGCGTTTGACGTTGCGCTGGGTGTGGCGGACGATCTCGATCATCGACTCGCACGGGTTCGTCGAGGACAGCGTCTTGGCGAGCTGGCCGGTGATCCCGAGCCGCATCAGCGTCAGCGTCTCGTGCATCCCCTCGCGCAACGAGGCGGCGGCGTCCGGCCACGTGCGATCCAGCTCGCCGGCCAACAGCTGCAGGCGCTGCTCGGCCAGGTCGGCGTCGGCCAGCGACCAGGCTGCGCGCAGCCGGCCCTGGACCGCGTCGCGGTCACGCTCGGGCAGCAAGTCGATCACATTCCTTTCCTTGTGCCGCTGGCAGCGATGGACCAGCGCGTGCTCGCCGAAGACGTCGCGGATCGCCCGCCGCAGCGCCTTGCCGCCGTCGATCACGAACAGGATCGCCTGCCCAGGGTCCAGGCCGCGGTCGACGAGATCGGCCAGCAGCGTCCTGGCCAGGGTGGCGTTCTCGGTCGAGCCCTCCCAAAGCCCGAGCGGGAGCTTGACGCCTTCGGTCGTGATGCCCAGCGCGACGACGTGCGTGGCCTCGGCGACCTCCATCCCGTCGAGCATCATCACCGCCAAGCGGACATCGTCCAAGCGCCTGGACATGAGCTCCTCCAGCGCGGTCCGGGTGCGCTCGACGAACATCTCCGAGACCGACGACTTGCCCGTCGCCGAGGCCTCGGTCTCGACACCGAGCCCGACGGGCTCACCGACGCGAGCGAACTTACGCGTCGAGACGCCCGCGAGCATCCGGTCCATCACCGCCCGCGTCAGCGGATCACGGTCGGCAAAGAACGCATACGTCCCGACCGCCAGCTCGTGCTCGTCGTCGGCCGTGCGCATCCGCGGCCGGCGCACCCGCACGCGCCGCCCGCCCAGCGTCATCGACCCGTCCTCGTGGCCGTGACGCTTCGCGCCGCGACCGGGGTTGTGCTTGCCCTTCGGGCCCACGACCTCGGCGACCTCAAGTTCCATCAGCTCGTGCACCACGCTCAGCCCGACGCCCACGCTCAGCGCCAGCAGACCCTCCCTCGCTGCCCCGACGAGCTCACCGAGCGCCTCCTGGATCTCCGCTGGCAGCGGCATCTCGGCCGCCTGCACAGTCGTGACGACCTTCGGCGCAGGTACCTTCTTCACGGCGGTTCCTCCTGTCCCGGATGGACTTCAAGCACCCAGAACGCTGCCAACGGCAGCGGACGGGGCCGGAAGGACCGCCGCTCAAAGTTCTACGAGATCTCGGACAACCTCGGGTAGCTCGAGGCTGGGCAGTGTGGGTCTCGTGTGTCACGAGATTCCGGGGTGTCCCTGTTCTGACCCCCCAGGATCGCCGGGCGTTCGAAGGGATGGACCTTTGGTGCTGGCTGGACGCTCCGGTCACAAGAGGGCACCGCCGAACGTCTTAAGAAATGATGGGCGAACTGGCTGCAGCGAGCGATCAGGATCTGCTTCAGGCCGCGCGCGATGGAGATGGCGACTCGTTCGGAGTCTTCTACGGCCGATACCGTGAAGGCGTCCTCGCGTACTTCGCGCGTCGGGTCGATCATCCGGAACTCGCCGCGGATCTCATGGCGGAGCTCTTCGCTCGATTGCTCGTCGAGACGCTGTCGTCTCGAGTGTTGCCGGAGGCACCTGCGGCATGGCTGTTCACTGCGGCGCGGAACCTGCTCGTGGACAGTGCTCGCCGAGGTCGCGCCGAGGCTGCGGCGAGACGCAAGCTCGGGTTGCCGCCACTCGTGCTGGATGACTACGACATCGAGCGCATACTGGAGATCGCCGAGGCAGCTGATCTTCTTCAAGACGTCCGAGCCGCACTCGCTCCTGACGCTTGGGACGTGCTTCGCGCACGACTGGTGGAAGAAGAGCCGTACCCGGAGATCGCGCGTCGGCTGCAGTGCTCCGAGGCTGTGGTTCGCAAGCGCCTGAGCCGCGCAGTCGCAGACGTCCGAACAATGATTGGAGACCGTGATGCCCGAAGCTGATTTCCTCGACCGCCTTGATGAAGACTTCCGTGCTGCCGTTGAGGCCCACCAGCGTCGCGGTTCCGCTCGCAGGCGTCGTCTCCGGCGGGGCGGACTCGTGACGCTGGTCGCGCTCGTGATCGCGGCGCCGGCGCTCGCGGTCGTTCGGCCGTGGGAGCCAGTGCTTGGGCGGCCGGCGTCGACGAGCCAGCGTCGATCGCCGATCAGCCCGTCATTGCCGCCGCACAGGACCACTTTGCTGTTCTTCGACGGGCGCAGACAGCCTCCGATCGGCGAGAGGTCGCGCCGCTGCTGAGGGCTGTGGGAAGGCAAGTCCTTGGAGTTCAGACCGACTCCATTCGTTCCGTCGCGCCGGGCTGGGCGCTCGTCCCGGTTACTGGATACCAGACCGGACCGACCCGAACCGACGGCGATGGGCTCTGCATCACCAATGGCGAGTTCATCGGGTGCGGGCCGGCGGCGACCGCCATCAAGAACGGCATCACCATCACGAGCGCTGGGCCGGATGGGACCAAACTCACCAGCCTGGTGCCGGATGGCGTCGCGACGGTCCGTTTCACGCCGGACGGCGGACAGCCGGTCGAGATAGCAGTGAGTTCCAACTTCGTCACGACCACCGTGCCCGAGCTGCAGCCTGAGCACCTCATTCCGGCGCCTAAGGGCTACGACGGACCGTCGATGATCCCCGGTCCGCCGTTGCCGGTCGCCGGTACCGTGGAATGGATCGACGGCAACGGGCGGATCGTAGGGCCAACCGAGAAGCACGGCTAGATACGCGTGATGCTCCGGCGATCGGGCGGCCCTTTGGTCCTCTCGATCGCCGCGAGTGACCCGGCGGGCGCCTGGTGCCCGTGCCGCTGGCCGGCGCGCAGCTCGCAGGAGCGCGGTTCACGCCGCCCCGGGCGCGAGCTCGTCGTGATCGACACCGACGGGCTGGAGACGCTGTGCGCCGGCCCCGAGGAGGCGATCGCGCACATGCGCGGCCTGATCGAGGACCTCGCCGTATGCCTGGCGCGCCGCTCATCCGCCTCGAGCTCGTTCCCGCTCACCGGCGGCCAACTCGAACTCAGCGCCGAGCTCATGGCCAACCTCACGAGGGCTCCTACGCGAAAGGTCAACCCGCGGGGAATCAATCGAAGGTCGTAGCCCGTGGCCCAGACCCACGACGAGGAGCGCACCATCGGCAGCGATCGACGAGTACATGCGCCCGCAAACGCGCGGTAGCGCAGCCCGACCCCGCGAGCGCGCACCCTCACCGACACCGGCTGACGGCATCGTGTCGCGGGGAATGGTCCATTCCCCGCGACAGCACCGTCCGGACTCCACGTCCGGATGCGGCAATGGGCGACCTTCGGCGCGCGCGAAACGCGCACATTCCCCGCGATAGCAGTTCGAAGGCGCGGCGGCTGGGTCGTTCGTGGCAGCACCGAGCTCATCGCCAACCTCGGCCTACGACTCACTAAACAGCAGATGACCACAACCACTGACATGTCGATGACCAAACCGCTGCCATCTCGGTGACGCTCAACATGCGCTGTAGAACCACGGTCGAATGACAAGTGGCGCCGTGGCGCCGTGGCTGGCGTGGCGTCGTCCCGTAAGGGGCTCCTCTTCCGCTCGCTGGCGGCGATTTGCCAGCGCGGCGGGTCCTGGATAGGGTGGCTCATGCTCTCCCAGACCGGAGGATGTCCGGATCGTCGTGGGATTTCGCGGCGGTCCAGTTTGTGCGATCTGTGACTAATTATACCGTTGCGGTGATCGGCGTCTTCGTTGTCGGGGTCGCGGGTGTGAGCTGAGCGGTGCGCGTGACGGTCATCGCGTGGCGTTCGACGGCGATCACGAGCGTGGCGAGGTCGCGGTAGCCGATGATGCGTCGGAACTGTTGCTCGGCGACGAGCATGCCGGCGGCGGTCCAGCGCTTTCGCATGTCGCCGCCTTGCCAGCGTTTGACGTTGCGCTGGGTGTGGCGGACGATCTCGATCATCGACTCGCACGGGTTCGTCGAGGACAGCGTCTTGGCGAGCTGGCCGGTGATCCCGAGCCGCATCAGCGTCAGCGTCTCGTGCATCCCCTCGCGCAACGAGGCGGCGGCGTCCGGCCACGTGCGATCCAGCTCGCCGGCCAACAGCTGCAGGCGCTGCTCGGCCAGGTCGGCGTCGGCCAGCGACCAGGCTGCGCGCAGCCGGCCCTGGACCGCGTCGCGGTCACGCTCGGGCAGCAAGTCGATCACATTCCTTTCCTTGTGCCGCTGGCAGCGATGGACCAGCGCGTGCTCGCCGAAGACGTCGCGGATCGCCCGCCGCAGCGCCTTGCCGCCGTCGATCACGAACAGGATCGCCTGCCCAGGGTCCAGGCCGCGGTCGACGAGATCGGCCAGCAGCGTCCTGGCCAGGGTGGCGTTCTCGGTCGAGCCCTCCCAAAGCCCGAGCGGGAGCTTGACGCCTTCGGTCGTGATGCCCAGCGCGACGACGTGCGTGGCCTCGGCGACCTCCATCCCGTCGAGCATCATCACCGCCAAGCGGACATCGTCCAAGCGCCTGGACATGAGCTCCTCCAGCGCGGTCCGGGTGCGCTCGACGAACATCTCCGAGACCGACGACTTGCCCGTCGCCGAGGCCTCGGTCTCGACACCGAGCCCGACGGGCTCACCGACGCGAGCGAACTTACGCGTCGAGACGCCCGCGAGCATCCGGTCCATCACCGCCCGCGTCAGCGGATCACGGTCGGCAAAGAACGCATACGTCCCGACCGCCAGCTCGTGCTCGTCGTCGGCCGTGCGCATCCGCGGCCGGCGCACCCGCACGCGCCGCCCGCCCAGCGTCATCGACCCGTCCTCGTGGCCGTGACGCTTCGCGCCGCGACCGGGGTTGTGCTTGCCCTTCGGGCCCACGACCTCGGCGACCTCAAGTTCCATCAGCTCGTGCACCACGCTCAGCCCGACGCCCACGCTCAGCGCCAGCAGACCCTCCCTCGCTGCCCCGACGAGCTCACCGAGCGCCTCCTGGATCTCCGCTGGCAGCGGCATCTCGGCCGCCTGCACAGTCGTGACGACCTTCGGCGCAGGTACCTTCTTCACGGCGGTTCCTCCTGTCCCGGATGGACTTCAAGCACCCAGAACGCTGCCAACGGCAGCGGACGGGGCCGGAAGGACCGCCGCTCAAAGTTCTACGAGATCTCGGACAACCTCTCGACCTCGCCGACGGAGCCCTTCTCGCTCGCCTCGCCGCCGTTGACCTTGAGCTTGGACGCCTTCGTCGAGGTCTTGATCACGACGAGCTCGTGCTCGACGCTGCCGCTGTTCTTGACCGCGAACGTGACCCTGCCGTGCGACGCGGACTTCGGGCTGACCGCGATGCGGCCGTCGGTCAGCGTGGCCTTCGGCTTTGACGCCCGCCATCGCGGCCGCCGGGAGGGCGCAGAGAGCCAGCGCCGCGCAGGCGGCGAGGCGAGACGAGAACCGCATGGAAAGACTCCTTGGCGAACGGTCGTAAGGGTGCCCTGACAGACACCGCACAACCATACGCACAGAATCTCGGCGAGGTTCAGCTCGCCCGGCGCAGCACGGCCCGGCGATCCACGACCGAGACGAGCTCGTAGCCTGCCGCGGCGGCGCCGTTCAGCGACGACTCCCAATCGGCGGCGGCGCCCTCGAGCTCAATCACGCGGAACGGCGGCACAGGCGGAACCGCCTCGAGCGCCTCGCGCAGCGCGGCGCGGGTGGAGCGGATGTCGGGCGCCCGGGCGTTGAGCAGCTGGAACCCCGCCCCCTCGCCTTCCCGCAGCATCCCGAGCGCGATGTGCTCGGGCTCGATCTCCTGCGGGTGGGCCTCGCGGAGCGCGAGGTCGAGCACCTTCTTGGCGCGCGCCGTGTACGGCAGCTGACCCTGGGAGTGAGCACCCTCGCCGCGGCCGACCAGGGCCTCGGCGTCGTGTCGCGCCTGGTCCAACGTCAATCCGGGAAGCGGACGCTGCGCGAGCACGCCGAGCAGCAGGTGCTCGGTGCCGATGTAGACATGGCCGAGCGCCCGGGCCTCCTCCTGCGCACTCGCGACGGCCGCTCGCGCGGCGGCGCTCAGATGTCCGCCCGGAGCCGGCCCGCCGCCGCGCCGCCGGCGCAGTCCCCGGCGCGTCCCGCCGCTCGCGAGCTGCTGATCGAGCAGCTGGACGGCCTCGGCGCCGATCGAGCGGCCCTCGGCGTCGGCCTGCACACGGAGCCGCTCGTACAGCTCGTCGGGAACGTTGCGGACATGAAGCGTTGCCATGGTGCTAGCACAATGCTAGCGGATCGCTAGCGCCGGAGTGGCGCCGCTCAGACGGCGCGCTCGGCCGCCTCGCGCTGGGCGCGGTCGACGGCCTCCACAACGCGCCCTGGACCTGCGATCCCCACGAAGCGGAACTCGCTGTCGTCGGTGCCCGCCGTGTCGAAGTCGACGGTGCCGACGGAGAGGATGCGCTGGAGCAGCGTCTGATTGGTGTTGACGTTCTGGACGCGATCGATCCGCGTCTGCTGCTCGGCCTTGGAGAGGATCCCGCGGCGGATGTAGAGCCGCTGGTTGGTGACCATGTAGGTCGTGGCCATCCGGCGGACGAAGCCGACGACGAGCATGATCGCGAACAGGACGACCGCGATCGCCACGCCGACGGCCACGCTCGCCACCAGCACGACGATCACACCGATCACCGCGACACCGATCGTCCCGTAGACGTAGAACGAGAGCAGCGCCCGCCACGAGGGATGGCCCTCGAAGACGACGTCCTCACCCGGGTGCATCTCCATGCTGGCCGACGATACCGCGTCGCGCCTGCCTCAATGGCCGCCCCTTTGGACGGTGGCTGACCGGTATGACGCTCTGTAGCGTTCGCCGCACATGGTGCCCGCCGGCAAGAGCGTCGAAGACCAGCTGCGCGAGATCCAGAAGCTGATCGCGGACGCGCGCGAGACGCTGGCGCAGGCCGAGTGGGCGCTGGAGACGCTCGTCTACCGGATCCGCCGCGAGGAGGAGCAGGCCTGAAGGTCCTCGTCATCAGCGACATGGAGGGCGTCGCCGGGATCTGCCGCTGGGACCAGGTCGACGCCGAGGGCGCGGCCTACGAGGAAGGCCGGCGGCTCTACACCGAGGAGCTCAACGCCACCGTGCGCGGCGCGTTCGCGGGCGGCGCGACCGAGGTGGTGGTGATGGACTGCCACGGCGCCGGCGGCGACCGCTCGTTCAACTCGCTGATCCCCGACGCGCTCGACGAGCGCTGCGAGTTCGTCGTCCAGCACGAGTGGACCGAGTACACGGAGATGCTCGAGCAGGGCTGCGACGCGGCGCTGCTCGTCGGCCAGCACGCCCGCGCCGGCGCCGAGCGCGGCGTGATGTCGCACACGGTGTCGGCCACCCGCTGGCACGAGCTGCGCTTCAACGGCGTGCCGGTCGGCGAGGTCGCGATCAACGCAGCGCTGTGCGGGACGTGGGGCTGCCCGATTGCGCTCGTGACCGGCGACGACGTCGTGTGCGCCGAGGCCGCCGAACTGCTCGGAGGCGGCCTGCGCACGGCCGCGGTCAAGCGCGCGCTCGGGCGCTTCTCGGCGCGCCACCTCTCCCCCGCCCGCGCCCGCGCGCTGCTCGAGACCGCGACCGCCGAGGCGTTGGCGGAGCTCGCCGGCGCGCCCGTCTATGACCCGGGCGCGCCGTGCACGATCACCGTCGAGCTCGCGACGCCCGACGACGCCGACAAGTTCCGCAACCGTGCGGGCGTCACGCTGCTCGACGCCCGCACGGTCGAGTGCCGGGCGTCCCGCTGGTGGGACGCCTGGCGGCTCATCTACCTCTGAGCGGCAGGCGGCACCAGTTGCCGTGGAATGACATGACGCCGCCGCCGGCGAGCGTGATGGCGAGCGTGGCCGTCCCGCACGTGGCGTCCGCCGTGAGGTGCGTCGCGATCAGCACCTGGTCGGTCGTGGGCGCGAACGTCGCGCTCGCGGTCCGGCCGACCACCGAGCAGTTCAGCGCGGCGCCCGCGCCGATCACGTGCTTGCAGTCGGTGGGCGTGCCGGGCGGCTTGAACCAGAGCCCTTCGATCGCCCCGCAGTTCGCGACCGCGAGGTAGACGAAGCGCTGGTCGCCCTGGACCGGCCCGGCCTCGAACTCGCAGCCCTCCATGAGGCCGGAGTCCGAGCCCTCGGTCGTGTCGTTCGGGCCGCTGCACCCGGGGTCGGGATCGGTCGCGCCGGCCGTCTCGCGCGCGTCGGTCATGCCGTCGCCGTCGTCGTCGGAGCCGTTGGAGCACTGCGGCGCGACCGGGATCAGCCCGCAGTTGGAGATCGGCTCGCTCAGCAGCTGCGTCCCACCGGCGGCGAGCGTGAACGTGACCTTCGCGTTGACGGCGCAGTTGGCGGCGCCCGTCAGCGTGATCGGAATGTCGATCATGTCGGTGGTCCCGCCCTTCGCGACCGCCTTGCCGCCGACGGCGCCGCAGGTGAAGTTGTGCTCGGAGGTGATCGCGTCGCAGGAGGCGACGGTGGCGCCGACCTCGACGGTCACCTGCGTGAACGCCGGGCAGCCCTGGTTGATGCCGACGAAGAGCGACCGGTCGTCGTCGCCCTGGGCGACGAACGAGCTCTCGGCGCAAGCGGCGGGGACGCTGAGGACGGCTGGCGCGGGCGTGGGCGTCGCGCCCGGCTTGGCCGGCGGGCGCTGGAGCGATCCGCCGGTGGTGGGCGTCGAGCGGTTCTGCTGCGCGGGGCCGAGCCCGAGCTTGGCGAGCAGTTCCGCGGCGCCTGCGGGGTCGGGCTTTCCGCATGCGCGGGCCGCGAGCACGGCGCCCAGTCCATTCGCCCTCGGGCCGGCGAGGTTGCGGGCGAGCAGCTTGGGCAGGGCCTTGCACGCGGTCTTGGTCGCGGCCTTCCTCGCCTTGCCCTTGACGTCGAGCACGACGCTGCCGGCGGCCGAGCCGCGCGGGCGGGCGATCGCGACGGCGAGCTTGCCCTTCTTCACCGAGCCGAGCACGATCACGCCCCGCGGCGCGGACTTGACCTTCACGGACTTCGCAGCGGTCGCGACCGTGATCGTCGTCTGCGCCTCGGCGGGGACGTTCACGGAGAGCGGCTTGGCGAGGGCAGTTGTGCTCGGGAGCAGAAATGCGGCAAGAGTCAGGAGGAGAAGGAGGCGGCGCATCTGGCGACGGTACGCGCGGGGGTTGGCTGGCGCATCGGGGGGTTGCCTAGTCGTGGGGCGAACGTCAACTGCGCCAGTAAGGGGATGCGGAGCCAACCGCGCGGTGAATCGATCATCGCCTGAGACGCGCGAGTCGAGTTTGTCGGGCTATGGCCGACAAACTCGATGTGGACAGGCTGCCTGCCTATCTGCCGCGGTCGACCATGATCGTTTGCCGTCCCTGCATGATCGTTTCTGGGAAGCCCGCCTCCCTACCTGCCGCAGTTCGCCGAGGCCGCCAGAAACGCCGCAAAGCCACGTTCAGGCGAATCATGCACACGACCCGCCGCGGATTTCTCGGCGTCACCGCCGCGACGGCCGCGACCGCCACGGCCAAGCCCGCACGCCGAGCCCGCACCACCGACGTCGTCGTCATCGGCGCCGGCTTCGCCGGCCTGACCGCTGCGCGCGCGCTCGCCAAGGCGGGCGCTTCCGTCGTCGTGCTCGAGGCGCGCGACCGCGTCGGCGGGCGGGCGCTGAACCTCCCGCTGCCCGGCGGCGAGGTGACCGAGCGCGGCGCGACGTTCGCGGGGCCGACCCAGGATCGGATCCTGGCGCTCGCGAACGAGCTCGGCGTCTCCACGTTCCCGACCTACGACACCGGCAGCAACGTCTACCTCAACCAGGGCCAGCGCTCGACGTACCCGAGCGACGGGCCGACCGGCACCGCGCCGCTGGACCCGCTGATCCTGCCCGAGCTGACGGCGACCGTCGCGCTGCTCGACCAGCTGTCGACCGAGGTGCCGGTCGACGCCCCCTGGACCGCCGGCAAGGCCGCCGAGTACGACTCGCAGACGCTCCAGACGTGGATCGACGCGCACACCGCGACCGAGCGCTTCCGCCGCCTCGTGCCCGCCGTGACCCGGCCGGTGTTCGGCGCCGAGCCGCGCGAGCTGAGCCTGCTGTTCGTGCTCTTCTACATCGCGGCGTCCGGCAACGAGTCCAACCCGGGCACGTTCGAGCGCAACTTCAACACGGCCGGCGGGGCGCAGATGTGGCGCTTCGAGGGCGGCACGCAGCGGATCGCGCAGCTCGCGGCGCAGGGGCTGAAGCTGGTCTTCAGCGCGCCCGCCCGCCGGATCGCCCAGACGGCGAGCGGCGTGAAGGTCGAGAGCGACGACCTCACCGTCAAAGCCAAGTCCGCGATCGTCGCCATCCCGCCGACGCTGGCCGGCCGGATCGACTACCACCCCGCGCTGCCGGCCGCCCGCGACCAGCTCACGCAGCGGCTCGGGCAGGGCACGCTGACCAAGGTCACCGCCGTCTACGACACGCCGTTCTGGCGCCAGCAGGGCCTGAGCGGCACCGCGGTCAACGCCGACGGCCTGGTCAACGCCACGTTCGACGACTCGCCGCCGTCGGGGAAGCCGGGCGTCCTGTTCGGCTTCGTCGGCGGCGACAGTGCCCGCGCGTATGAGCGCATGAGCCCCGCCGACGGCCGCGCCAGGGTGCTCGACGAGCTGGCGGCGCTGTTCGGCCCGCAGGCCCGCACCCCGACCGGGTTCTACGACTCGCGCTGGACGAACGAGCGCTGGACGCGCGGCTGCCCGGTCGCGATCGCCGGGCCCGGCACGTTGCTCGCGTACGGCGCCGCCAACCGCGCCGCGGTCGGCCGGATCCACTGGGCGGGAACGGAAACGTCGACGTTCTGGAACGGGTACATGGACGGCGCCGTGCGATCCGGGGAGCGCGCCGCCGCCGAGGCGTTGATCGATCTCCACGGCTAAATCCTGCAAATTCGATCGGATTTACACATGGTCTCCCGCCGGTCCAATCCGGCACCAGGGAGGCTCTCACGCGCAGACGCGCATCATTGCTGTCGGCTGCGGTGGTTCTTCTGGGCGCGAGTCCGGCGCTCGCCGACGAGAAGCTACAGCCCTATGAAGCGACGGTGACCCGCGACCAGGCGGCGGTCGTAGCCGAGTCGGGCGGAGACGCGGGGCGCCGCGCGGCGTCCCGCGGCTCTCAGGAGCGCCCCGCGGAGACGCGGGCCCGCGCGGCGTCCCGCCGGCCCTCGGGAGCGCCCCGCGGCGTGCGGGGCGCTCCCGGCCATTCGACGGCGCCTAGCGCCCCGTCAGCGCCGGCGCCTCGTCCGGCTCTGCGGCGAGGGGCTCTGCAGGCTCCTCCGCCGCGCGGCGGGCGGTCATGCGGTAGCGATCGAACAGCGCGCGGATCTCCTCGCGCGCCTCGGCGTAGCGATCAGCGGAGTCCCGGTCGTTCTCCTGCAGGATCAACGTGGCCACCTCCTTGCGAGGAGGGTACGCCCGCGCCGGCGACGGTGCCAAGCGCGGATGTCAGCGGGAATGCCGGGCGCCCAGCGCCCAGCGTCCGGAGACGAACGCCGCGTAGGTGGCGGCGGACTCCGGCGACATTCCCGTCACGTTCGCGACGTGAAACGCCGCGTTCCGGCTGGCGAGCGCATCGTCGAGGCGCTCATCGGCCTCGCGCTCGCTCTCGGACGGTGTGTTCATGGAGTCACCGTACGGGTCGGTCCGGACGGTGCGCCACGGCCGGAGGGATAGGCCGAAGGCTAGGGTTCGTCGTGCAGCAGGATCCCGCAGCAGGCGCTCTCGCCGCACTCCGGGCAGGTCGCGGCGGCGTGCGAGGCGACCCAACCGGGGTCGCCGAGCTCCGGATCCAGGCCGAGGACGGGCGCGCTCTGCGGCCAGACCGCGAACGTCGCGCCGCAGCGCGGGCACTCCATGGTGATCTGCTCGCCGGCAGACATCGCGTTCCCTGCCATGGGACGTTACCGTGCGACTCGATGGCCGGCGCGGAACCGTATCGCGACGCGTTCGTGCGCGCGCTGATCGAGCGCGATTCGGCGGCGGCGCGGCGTGCGATCGACGCGGCGGTCGCCGGCGGGGTCGCCGTCGACGAGATCTACGTCGGCGTGATGCAGCCGGCGCTCTACGAGGTCGGCCACCGGTGGGCGCTCGGCGACCTCAACGTCGCTCAGGAGCACTACGCGACTGCGCTCGCGCAGTCGCTCCTGGACGTGCTGAGCGCGAGCCGGCCGCGCCCGCCCAAGGACGGCCGGCTCGCGATCGTCACGGCCACGCCGCAGGAGCAGCACGCGCTCGGTGCGCGCATGGTCGCCGACTTCCTCGAGGCCGACGGCTGGGAGGCGATGCTGCTCGGCCCGGGACCGCCGGCGCGCGACGTGGTCGAGCTCGTCGACCTCGAGCGCCCCGACGTCGTCGCGCTCTCGACGTCGACGGCGGCCGTGCTGCCGGGCGTGGTCGAGGAGCTCGGCGCGCTCGCCGAGCTGCGGCCGCGCCCGCTGATCGTCGTCGGCGGCCGCTTCTGGACGGCCGAGACGAGCGCTGCCGCGCGCGAGTTCGGTGCCGACCTGGTGATCCCCGACGCCCGCGAGGCGGTGGCCACGCTGCGCGAGCGCGTGCCGCCTCAGGACGCCTAGGAGTCTGTTGAAGAATGGTCGGTCAGCCCTGATGTGGTGCAGCCGTGGATGCCTCGGGGCGGACGCGATCGCGATGCGTGGCTCTGCCACGTGAGCATCGCGGGCGGCGCGAGGCGCCGCGGATGTGCCGCAGCAGGCGTACCGGAATTCTTCAACAGGCTCCTAGACGAGGATCTGCACGCCGGCGCGTCGCGCGTCAGCGAGAGCAGCAGCTCGATCGGCCGGCTCGCCTCATGCACGCCTCAATCATGTGCACGAGCGGGCGCCGAATGCGAGAAGTCGCTCGGCCGCGGCCAGCGGATGCCCGCGTGGAAGGAGGCATACGTCTTCGCCGCCTCCGCGGACCACCCGAGCAGCGCCAGGTGACGCGCGGCCTCGGTGGCGTCTCGCAGATCTCTCGGTGGGGTCTTCGGTGCGTCCATCGGTGTCCTACTTCAGTTAATCGGCCGCTAGGTACGACGCACGCAACGCGGATTTAGTTCCGTCCGGGCGGAGGCGTAGGTTCGCGGCCGTGGCCGCACTGACATTGTGTCCACGGTGCGGGTCCTCGTTCCTGCAGCCGCTGCGCTGTGAGGCGAAGGGCGCCGACGTCGTGGTGGTGGAGCTGCGCTGCGCGGACTGCTCGATCTGGGTGCAGGCGCCGCACTCGCGCGCGGACATGCGCGAGCTGGATCGCCGGCAGGCGGAGTACCGCGCGCTGATCAGCGCGGAGTACGAGCGCACGGTGGCCGACAGCATGGAGGCGCTGGCAACGTGCCTGGCCTCGGCGCTGGAGCTGGATCTCGTGAGCGCAGACGACTTCGCGCTGCGCCGTGCGGCGTAGGCGCCGCCGCCGTTACCGCGTGCTCGCCGCCGGCGCCAGGGCGCCCTGGGCGCGCAGGGCGCTGACGATCGCCCGCGTGGCCGGGGAGCGGTTGAGCGTGTACAGGTGGATGCCGGGGGCGCCGTCGGCCAACAGCCCGGCGGCCTGGGCGGTCGCGTAGGCGACGCCCAGCTCGGCGACCGCCCGTGGGTCGTCCTGTCGCGCCTCGAGCTCGCGCCGCAGCGGCGCCGGGATGCTCGCGCCGCACAGCTGCGTCATGCGCTCGATCTGGCCGACGCTCGCGATCGGGATGATCCCCGGGATCACCGGCGCGTCGATGCCCACGGACCGCAGGCGCTCGACGTAGCGGCGGTAGTCGTCGTTGTCGAAGAACATCTGGGTGATCAGCACGCGCGCGCCGGCGTCGAGCTTCGCGCGCAGGTGCTCGAGGTCGCGCGCCCAGCCCTGGGAGTCCGGATGCGGCTCGGGATACGCGGCCGCGAGCACGCAGAAGCCCGCCTCGGCGGCGAGCGCGATCAGCTCGACCGAGCTCTTGAGGCCGCCTTCCGGCGCGGTCCAGGTCGCCTGTCCGCGAGGCGGGTCGCCGCGCAGCGCGAGCACGTTGTCGGTGCGCGCCTCGCGCAACAACCCGATCAGGCCGTCGCGAGTGAAGCCGGTCGCGGTCACGTGGGGCACCGCCTCCAGCCCGCGCTCACGGGCCAGGCGGCGGACGATCGCCAGTGTGAGATCGCGCGTGGTGCCGCCGGCGCCGCAGGTGACCGAGACGAACGCGGGTCCGAGCGCCGCGAGCTCCTCGATCGCCCGCCAGAACGCGAGCTCGGCCTCGACGGAGCGCGGCGGCAAGAACTCGAACGAGACGATCGGGTCGCCGCCGATGACCTCGTCGATCCTCATCCGCCCGCGACCGCCGGCAGGATCGTGACCTCGTCTCCGTCACTCACGGCGGTGTCGAGCCCGTCGAGGAAGCGGATGTCCTCGCCCTTCAAGTACACGTTCACGAACCGCCGCAGGCCGCCGCTCTCGTCGCAGATGCGCGTGCGCAGCTCGCCGTGCTCGCCGTAGAGCGCCTCCAGGGCCTCCCCCACCGTCGTGCCGTCGACGGACGCCGAGACGGCGCCGCCGGCCGCGTCGCGCAGCTGGGTCGGAAGCTTGACCGTGACCGCCATCAGACCGTGACCTCGTCCGGGGCGAAGCGCTCGTCGAACGCGTCCAGCGACGCGGGGATCTCCGCGACCTCGAACGAGCCGCGGACCGCATCGAGGGTCTTCAGCCCGTCGCCGGTGACCATCGCCACCACGCGCTCGTCGCGTCCGATGTCCCCGCGCGCGGCGAGCTTGGCCAGCGTCGCGATCGTCACGCCGCCGGCCGTCTCGGTGAAGATGCCGGTCGTGCGCGCGAGCAGCGAGATCCCGGCGCGGATCTCGTCGTCGGTGACCGAGTCGATCGCGCCGCCGGTCCGGCGCGCCAGCTCGATCGCGTACGGGCCGTCGGCCGGGTTGCCGATCGCCAGCGACTTGGCGATCGTGTCCGGCTTGACCGGGCGCACGATGTCGTGCCCGGCGGCGAACGCGGTCGCGACCGGCGAGCAGCCGAGCGCCTGCGCCCCGTTCATCACCGGCACGTCGCCGGAGACCAGCCCGGCGTCGATGAACTCCTGGAAGCCGCGTGCGAGCTTGGTGAACTGCGAGCCGCTGGCGATCGGCCCGACGACGCGGTCCGGCAGCTCCCAGCCGAGCTGCTCGACCGTCTCGAACGCGAGCGTCTTCGAGCCCTCGGCGTAGTACGGGCGCAGGTTGACGTTCACGAACGCCCAGTTGGGCCGCTCGCCGGAGACTTCGGTGCACAGCCGGTTGACGTCGTCGTAGGTGCCGTGGACCGCCACGATCTGCGCGCCGTAGGCGCCGGTGGCGAGCACCTTCTGCTCCTCCAGGTCGTGCGGGATCAGCACGTACGCGGGCAGCCCGGCGGCCGCCGCGTGGGCGGCGACGGCGTTGGCGAGGTTGCCCGTGCTCGCACACGCGAGCGTGTCGAAGCCGAGCTCCTTTGCACGGGCGAGCGCGATCGAGACGACGCGGTCCTTGAACGAGTGCGTCGGGTTCGCGGTCTCGTTCTTGATGTAGAGCTCACCGATCCCGAGCGCCTGGGCGAGGCGATCGGCCTTCACCAGCGGCGTCCAGCCGGTCGGCAGCGCCGAGCGCGCGACCTCGACGGGCAGGAAGTCCGCGTAGCGCCAGAGCGTGTGCGGACCGGCCTGGATCCGGCGGCGAAGCTCGTCGGCGGTGCCTTCAGGCGCCGAATAGGCGACCTCGAGCGGGCCGAAGCACCGCTCGCATACGAAGCGCGCCTCGAGCGGATAGGTGGTGGAGCACTCCTTGCACTTCAGGGCATCTGCCGGCATCTGGTCTGTTCCTCCGCCCGGTGGTGCGGCGAAGGGAGAACTCGGGAGAAACCGGGAAACCCTGCACCGCATCTCCCAGGCCATTCGTCTTGGAGCCTGATGGAATTGCCACCTTGTCCCGGGTGTTGATCGGGCCAGGTTGGCGGGGTTTCATAGGGCCAGTCCCTCCACCCCTCTGGATGCGTCCAGCTATGTAGTCGGAAAGCGTAGCGAAAACCTGACCTGGACCGATAGAATTCGCGCCCTGATGCCGACGACCGACGAGCCTCTCAGTTACGGGCATGCCGAGCCTGCCCCGCAGCCCGTTCGGTCGCCGCTCTCGCGCAGTCGTTGAAACCACCCCTGACGCGCAGGAGCCTCGCGTCGAGATCGTCGAGGCGCCCGGCCTCCGCTGGATCAACATCGAGCGCCCGCGCTCGGTCGACATGGCGTGGCTGGAGGAGCATTTCGAGTTCCACCCGCTGGACTACGAGGACATCCGCTCGCGCAACCAGCGCCCGAAGGTCGACGAGTACGACGACTACCTGTTCATCGTGCTCCACTTCCCGCGCTACGACAAGCGCGTCTCGCGCCTGAATGCGGCCGAGGTCGACATCTTCGTCGGCCCCGACTTCCTGATCACGCTGCCCAACGAGCCGCTGCAGCCGATCGAGTACCTGTTCGAGCGCTGCCGCACCAACGAGGAGGTCCGCGAGGACATCTTCTCCAAGGGTCCCGGCTACCTGCTCTACAAGATCGTCGACGACTCGGTGGACGCGTCGTTCCCGATGCTCGCGAAGATGGGCAACAAGCTCGAGCGCATCGAGGAGGACATCTTCGAGGGCAAGGGCGAGGAGGTCGTGCGCGACATCTCCAACGTCAAGCAGGAGATCATCAACTTCCGCAAGGTCGTGCGCCCGCAGCGCGCCGCGTTCCGCGACCTCGAGCGCAACAAGGCGCGTTACATCGCCGAGGACCTCGACATCTACTTCGAGGACATCATCGACGCCTCCGAGCGCGTCTGGGACATGCTCGAGAATTACAAGGAGGTCGTCGAGGGCCTGGAGGCCACGAACGAGTCGGCGCTCGCCCACCGCACGAACGAGACGTTCCGCGTCCTGACCGCGATCAGCCTCATCTTCCTGCCGCTGACGCTGATCGCGAGCGTCTTCGGGATGAACGTCAAGGTCCCCGGCCAGGGCTCCATCCACGCGTTCTGGGTCATCATCATCGTCATGTTCGCCGTGGTGGTCGGCGTCGCCCTGTTCTTCCGGCGCCGCGGATGGCTGTAATCGCGCCCGAGGTCGCCGATTTGCAGGCGCGCGGGCGTGCCAAGCGCATGCTCGTGATCGTCAACCCGAAGGCGACCGCGATGAACGAGCGCCTGCGCCATCTCGTCGTGTACGCGCTGCAGGGCCGCTACGACGTGCACGTCGAGGAGACGACGCACCGCGGCCACGCGCTGGATCTGAGCCGCGCCGCCGCGGGCGACGGCTACGACGTCGTCGCGGTGTACGCCGGCGACGGCACGGTCAACGAGGCGGCCAACGGCCTGGCCGGAACCGAGACGGCGCTGACCGCCCTGCCGGGCGGCTCGAACAACGTGTGGGCGAAGGAGCTCGGGATCCCGACCGACGTGGTGGACGCGACCGAGCACCTGCTCGGACTCGCAGACCGCTGGGAGCCGCGCCCGATCGACCTCGGGCTGCTCAACGGCCGCTACTTCACGTTCGCCGCCGGGATGGGGCTGGACGCCAGCGTGGTCAAGCGGGTCGACGCCCATCCCGCGCTGAAGGCGCGCTTCGGGCCGTTCTACTTCGTCGAGTCGGCGGTGGCGACGTTCCTGTCGCGCTACGTGGTCAACCCGCCGAAGCTGCTGATCGAGGTCGATGGCGCGGCGCCGGTCAGCGGCGTGAGCGCGTTCATCCAGAACACCGCGCACTACACGTACTTCAAGAAGCGCGCGGTCCAGCTGGTCGAGGGCGGCGGCTTCGAGTCGGGCGCGCTGGCCGGAGTCGTGCTCACCCGTGCGCGGCCCTACGACGTGCCGACGGTCACGTTCCGCGCGCTCTCGGGGGCGGCGCGGATCGCCAAGCACAAGGGCATCGCGGCGTTCGGCGGCTTTCAGGAGGCGGTCGTGCGCTCAGGCGACGACCGGCCGATCCCCGTCCAGGTCGACGGCGACTACCTCGGCGATGAGCTCGAGGCGCGCTTCGCCGTGGCGCCGGGCGCGCTGCGCGTGATCGCCTGAGTTCGGCGAAACGCGGACGGCGTGGCGGCCCTTAGCGGGCCAGCAGGCTCGCGCGCACGAGCTCGCGCTGGCGCGCGTGGTCGTCGCGGCCCTGCAGCGCAGAGCTGGTGAGCTTGGCGACGATGCTCTGGGGCTGGGTGCTCATGTGCACAATGATCTGCCCCGATCGTCGTGTGATACAGGGGACTGGCCCGTCAATGCAGGTAGGGCTGACCGTAGTCTTGGGCCTCGCCGCAGTTTTGAAGAGCGCTACGCCGCCGGGGCGGAGCGCTTCTCAGTCGCTTCGATCAGGCGGCCCAACTCGTCAACCACGGCGCCGTCGCCGGCGGCCGCTCGCTGGAGGCGAGCGAGTACCGGACCGTTTCCCCTCGCCCAGTCGCCGAACCTCGTCGCCGGCCAGGCTCCGTTGTCCGCTGCGGCCGGGTCCTCCTGGTCGGGATCGAGCTGAGCGGCCGCGAGCAGGTCGTAGAGGAATCCGTCTCCGTCGTCGATCCGGACTCCGCGGCTGGCACGGACGTACTGGAGATACCTGGTGACGGCGGTGGCAGTGCGCAACTCGCCGAGCCGGCTGACGAGGACCTCCGCGGTGACCGGGGTCTGCTCCCGCGTCCACGATCGATATCTCCCGCGATCGTGGAGTCGGATCCGGACGAACCGCACCAGCAGCCAACCGCTGGCGGCGAGCAGCAGCACATAGAACGCGACCAGCACGACGGCCGCGACCGTACTCGAGGAATGCTCGGCCGCCAGCGCCAGAGCGACGAGCGCCGCGAACATTCCGAGCACGACCCCCAACAGCGTGAGCATCGCCTTCAGGGACGGTCGCACGCGCGCCAACTCGATCAGCGCGGTGCCGAGTACCGAAACGGGGATGAACGGCCACTGCCATGGACGCGCGGACTTCCCTAGGAGGACATGGATGACCGCGAAAGGGGCCCAGGTCGAGATGGCGATCCAGCCGAGCACGATCAGCAGATCCGAACCGCCGGCCGCTTGGGCGACCGGCAGCGCAGCGGCCGCGTACCCGAGCCGGAGATACGCCGCGATCGCTTGACCATGCTCGCGGTCATCGGCTTGTCGAACCGGACCTCCGATTGAGAGCCGGCCCGACGGATGGCCTTGACCGTGCGCCGCCACCAGCGCTCGCGCGCGATCGATGGCCGCTGCTTCCTACTGCTGTCCCGCGGAGGCTCGCCGAGCATGCCGACGACCGGGTAGAGGGCAAGGTGCACGACCGCAGCGATCGGAAACGCGATCAGCGCCATGGCCGCTCGATGGTCGCTCACCGAGATGACCACGACCGCGGCCACGACGCAGCCGCACAGATCCACAAGCGGCGCGGCGTGGAGAAGCCTCGCCGTGTCGAGCAGCGGACCAGCCGGGCGGAGGCGCATCAGCTCGGCCCTCGTGGTGAGCCATTCGCGTCGCAGCCTCGCGGTGCTCATCATCCGGATGAGCGCCCGCTGGATCTCTCGCGCGATGTCGTTCGGCACGCTGATCAGGCGAGCGGTCTGGCGGTAGGCCACGTCGCGCACCCAATCGCTCCGGCCGCGGAACCCTTTCCCGAGCACCGTGACAAGCGCATCCGGGGGCATCGTCCCCGCGACTTCCAGCGCCCACTTCTGATCCACCACGGTGCCCGTCGCGAACGCTGTGGAGACCAACTCGCCCACGGCGGCCCGGAGCGCTCCGGGCAGCAGTTCGGCGCGACCCGCGAACGCCGCCTGCAGGAGGCCGAGGACGTGGAGCGCATCCATCCGCCAGCGGAATCTTGCGTGCCCGTTCTGCGAGGCGGCGGGCGGTGCATGGTCCTGGAGCGCTTCCTGCAACATGGCTTCGGCGCGCTCGAGGAGCGGGCCGCTTGCGGCGGGTTGCGACTGCAGCAGCGTAACCGCCGTCTCGCGCCACTTTCCGTCGGTCAGCAGCGTGGCCGGAGAGACACGCGTCGGATCCCTGAGCACGACGCAGGTGGCGAAGTACTCCTGGAATCGCCGGTGCGCGAACGTGAACGTCCTCTCGAAGCTCAGAGATCCGGCGTCCTCGACGGGGGCGAGCTTCACGTAGCTCAACGCGTCCATCGCCACCTCCGTGCGCTCAGAACCATCGAACCCGAGCGCTTGCACGGCCTCGACGACATCGGCACGGGCGGGGCTCAACCCGATGCCCGGAGTCGCTGCGATGGCGAACGCGATGTCCTCCGCGAGCGTTCGAAGCTCCTCTGCGGTGAGGCCGAAACGGTCCTCTACGCGGTGGCCGTCGTCACGCAAGCGGCGGGAGACGTACGCCTCGAACACCTCATATGAGCTCTCCGGGACCTCGTCCGACTCCCGAAGCGCTTCGCACAGTAGACCGAGGAACAACGGGTTGGAAGCCATACTGGCGATCCCCGGGTCCCCGGACGACAGGGCGGACCAGAGGCTCGCCTCCCGCGTTCCCAGGCGCGCCTTGCGCACGAGCTCGCGACGCCGCTTGTCGCTCAGAGGGACGATCGTGAACGTCGGCCAGCCGGTGTCGTCGGGCGAGCGGAAATGGCGCGACGCGACGATCCCGCGACACTCGTTGAGCCCATACATGAACGCATAGATGGCGTTGGAGTACGCCTCGATCGTCTCGTCCACCTCGGTCGAGCTCAGCACGTCCGGGATCTCGTCGAAGGAGTCGAAGAAGAACAGCCAGCGTCCATTCTTGACGCCGTCGTCGAAGGTTTCCTCGAGGTATCGATCGATGTCGGCCGTCGCGCCGTCGGCCAGGCGCTCGATCACGAACAGGCGGATCAGGTCGCCGTTGACCGGTCGATCGCCGGCCTGCAGGTATTTGAGGTTGACGTAGAGAGGGATGGGGTCGTTCGCGTGGCGCTTGCGCATCGCGCGGCGGGACAGCCTGCGGGCGACGAAGCGCATCGAGACGCTCTTCCCTGAGCCGGGGTCGCCTTAGAGGAGGATCAGCCGCGCTCTGGACTTAGCGAGCGCGCGTGAGAGCGAGCGCTCACGCCGGATTCCGCCGCGGTTCCTCACCCACATGGTCAGGCGGCGTTCGAAGCTGCCGTCCGCCTCCATCTCCACTTCGGCTTCGAGCTCGGCGAAGCGGTGGTGAGACCATTGCTCCTTGCGGTCGATGTCGCGGACGCGAGCCTCCGTGTACTCCGCGAACTGCCGGCGGCTCCGCCGCCGGTCGGCCCTCTGCACGCCGCCCCTGAGCTCGCGGGCGAGCTCGACGATGTTCCGCGCGCCTTTCGCGAGGTTGCTGATCGCCGGCACGACGTACTTGTTGAAGACCGCGAGGATGAAGATGACGATCCACACCCACGCCGGTACGCCGACGACCTTGTCGCTCAGGTCGATGACCTCCGTGTCAGCCAGCCTCATGGCGCGACGCTATCCCACTTCGTCGCGCGATTGTCAATTGTTTAGGAGAGCCAGTCTGAACGGCGACGCCCGCACGTGGCGAGCGGCGGCCCTCGGCGTCCCTAGGAGGGTGTGCCGATCGCCGGCTCGGAGCCGGTGGCCTCGGCGCGCTTCATCCGCCGGCGGGGATCACCCGGTACGCGTCGAAGACGCTGTCGATCGCGCGCAGGCGGGAGATCGCGGCCTTCAGCGCCTGCGTGTCACCCACCTCGATCACGAAGCGGTTGCGCGTCATCGGATGCTGGACGAGGCAGCGCGCCTCGATGATGTTGATGCCGACCTCGGCGAACGTGCGGCTGAGATCCTCGAGCAGGCGGTGGCGGTCCCACGCGTCGACCTGGATCTCGACCTTGAATCCGGTCTCGTTCTCGCCGTCCCAGGAGACCGGGACGAAGCGCTCGGGGTCCTTGCGCAGGGCGACGACGTTCGGGCAGTCGTCGCGGTGGATGGTGATCCCGCGGCCGAGACTGACGTAGCCGACGATCTTGTCGCCCGAGACCGGGCGGCAGCACTTCGCGAGCCGCAGCGGGACGTCGGCGACGCCCTCGACCTGGATGCCGAACTTGCCCGACGTGCCGTCCGGGCGGCGCAGCGCGGGCGCCTTGCGGCGGTCGAGCAGGAGGTCCTCGCCGGGCGTCGGCTCCTCGATCGCAGGATCGCCCTGCTTGAGCCGCTGCATGACCTTGTTGACGACGACCTTCGGCGAGACCTTCGCCGCGCCCAGCGCGATGTAGAAGTCGTCGGCCTTCTTGAAGCCCAGCTCGCGGATCACGTCGGCGAGCAGCGGGCTGCCGGTCAGCTTCTGGGCGGGCAGGCCGGCCTTGTTGAGGTGCTCCTGCAGCAGCTCGCGGCCGGTGTGCTCGGAGTCCTCGCGGCTCTCGGCCTTGAACCAGGCCTTGATCTTGTTGCGGGCGCGCGTCGTCTTCACGAGCGCGAGCCAGTCCCGGGACGGGCCGCGTTCGCGCTTGGAGGTCATGATCTCGACGATGTCGCCCGACTGCAGCTCGTAGTGCAGCGGGACGATCTTGCCGTTCACGCGCGCGCCGACGCAGCGGTGGCCGACGTCGGTGTGGATCTCGTACGCGAAGTCCAGCGGCGTGGCGCCGGCGGCGAGCGACTTGACCTCGCCCTTGGGCGTGAAGACGAACACCTCGTCCTCGACGAGCTCACCGCGCAGCTGGTCGGTGAACTCGGCCGGGTCCTCGGGGTCGCCCTGCCAGTCCAGCAGCGACTTGAGCCACTTGAGCTTGGCGTCGGTCGCGTCGATCCGGCCCTCGGTCGCGCCCTCCTTGTAGCGCCAGTGCGCGGCGACGCCGTACTCGGCCGTCTCGTGCATGTCGCCGGTGCGGATCTGGATCTCCAGCGGGCGCCCCTCGGGCCCGATCACCGTCGTGTGGAGCGCCTGGTACATGTTGAACTTCGGCATCGCCACCATGTCCTTGAAGCGGCCGGGGAGCGGCTTCCAGAGCGAGTGGATGACGCCGACGGCGCCGTAGCAGTCCTTGACGGAGTCGACGATGACGCGCATGGCCGTGAGGTCGTAGATCTCGTTGAACTCGCGGCCCTTCTTGGTCATCTTCGAGTAGATCGAGTAGAAGTGCTTCGCACGGCCTGAGATCTCGGCGTGGATGCCGAGCGCGTCGAGCTCCTTCGTCAGATAGCCGCCGGCCTTGGCGACGTAGCGCTCGCGCTCCTCGCGCTGCTGGTTGACCAGGCCCTTGATCTCCTGGTACTTGCGCGGGTGCAGCGTCGCGAACGCGAGATCCTCGAGCTCCCACTTGATCGCGTGGATGCCGAGCCGGTGCGCGAGCGGCGCGTAGATCTCGAGCGTCTCCTTGGCCTTCTCGATCTGCTTCTGCTTCGGCATCGCGCCGAGCGTGCGCATGTTGTGCAGGCGGTCGGCGAGCTTGATCAGGATGACCCGGATGTCCGTGGCCATCGCGACCATCATCTTGCGGTAGTTCTCGGCCTGCGCCTCGTCGCGCGACTGGAACGTGATCCCGGTGAGCTTGGTGACGCCGTCGACCAGGCCGGCGACCTCGTCGCCGAAGGCCTCGTTGACCTCGTCGAGCGAGGCGGTGGTGTCCTCCACGGTGTCGTGCAGCAGCGCGGCGCACAGCGTCTGGGTGTCCAGGCGCATGCCGGCGCAGATCTTGGCGACGCCGACCGGGTGGACGATGAAGTCCTCGCCGGAGACGCGGCGCTGGTCGGCGTGGTGCTCGCAGGCGAACGTGAACGCGTTCAGGACGGCGGCGCGGTCGATCGGCTCGGCGACCTCGTCGGCGTGCTCGGACACGATCGCGAACAGGTCCGCGAGCAGCTCGTGCTCGAGCGTCGTCAGGTCGTCGGGGATCGCGATGGCGCCGTCGTCGGGGCACTCGGCCTCGTCGACGGGACGGTGCGCGGCGACGGCGACGGGCGCGTCGGCGGCGGCGTCCGCGCCGTCGGCCTCGGGCGAGCCGCCGGCGATCACGGGCGCGGCCGTACGGGCGGTGTCCGCGGCGTCGGCCTGCGGGTCTTCGCGCGCAGCAGCTCGCGCGGCGTCGCCCGCGCTCGCGCGGCGGATCGCCTCGGCACGGATCTCGTCGGCCGTCGGCAAGCGCTCTACGCCGCCCTTCAGGCCGCCGCCTCCGTCGTTTCGCTGCTGGTCAGGTATCGCCGTCCGTCCTCGAGCCGTCGCTGGTAGGCCCGGTAGGCGGGCGATCGCTCGAGCGACGTGCGCTCCGGGCTCTCGGCCGCGGTAAGGGCCGTGTGGGTGGGATCCCCTGCCTCGAAGCTCGCAAGCCCGAGTTCCGTGAGGACCCGCACGAGGCGCCCGGCGAGCGCGGCGGACCTCGGTTGCGGCCCCTCGCCCCGGAGCAGCGTCTCGCAGGCCTCCCCGGCGGCCGTCCCCAACTCGCGCAGCGCGCGGTAGAGGGCGGTCAGCGGATCGCGCAGGGCGAAGTCCCATTCATGTATGTGCAACGAGAATTCTAGTTCAGGCTTGCCCCAGGCCAGATGCGTCCATCCCTCGCCGGACGGATGGTCGAACGGCGGCCGCGTCGGCGGGTCGACCGCGACGACGTGCGTGAACGGCGCCGCCAGGCGGGGATCGTCCTCCAGGGCGGCCCACGACGCGACCGCGAAACCCCCGACCCGCGCCCGCAGCGCACGTGCCCGATGCGGCGCGTGCGCAGTCACCGCCAGGACCGGCTCCCCCGTCGCCACCAGGTCTCCGAGCAGGCCGGCGATGCCGGTGCCGCGCATGTCCCGCACGGCTCGGTCGCCCCCGGACGGGAACATGTCCGCCACGCGCGGGCCGAACGCGAAGCCGGCCGCGGCGAAGCCCCGCGCGGCGTTGACCCCAGGGGCGGCGTTGACCCCAGGCGCGGCTCGGCCCGGCGCGGCGTCGCCGCCGGGCGCCGCGCGGCCTCGCGCAACATCGCCGCCGGGCGCTGCTCCGGCCGCGACCGCCCGCGCGGCGACGGCGAACTCGTGCATGCCGGCGAGGGCGGCGTCGCGGGCGGCCTGAACGCCGCCGCCGAACGCCGGGGGGCCTCCGAGCGGCATGGACGGCTCGCGCGTCCCTCCCCCGGCGAACTCCGCGAGGTCTCCTCGGCCTCCCGCGAGGCTCCAGTACTCGAGGGCGCGGTCCAGCTCGCGGCCGACGCCGGCGAAGAAGTCGGGCTCGCCGATGATCTCGATCGGGCGCGGGGCGGCCGGTTGGGCGTGGCGAAGCACCAGCCGCGGCGAGACCGTGCCGTTCCAGCGGTCGATCTCCAGCCGGACCGCGGCGTCGGCCGGCACACCTGGCTCCACGGGCAGCTTGTCACCGCCGCCGAACGCGACACAGCGCGAGCGTGCGCCGCCGGCGTTCAGGGTGAACTGGCAGTGGCGGCCCTCGGCGCCGAGTGCGCGCGCGTCGCCGAGCGTCGCCGCCGGGACCAGCAGCGAGATGCGCGGGTTGCCCATCCCGAACGGGGCGAGCTGCTCGAGCTCCTCGGCCAGGTCCAGGGACAGCGCGTCGCCCTGGGCGATGGCGTCGATGCGCACCTCGGGCATGAGATCGGCGGGCGACAGCACGGATGCCGCGTGCTCCGCGAACGCCGCGCGGAACGCGTCCACGTCCGCGCGGGCGATCGAGAGCCCCGCGGCCGCGCGATGGCCGCCGTAACGCCCCAGCAGCGACGAGCAGGCATGCAGCCCGCCCAGCAGGTCGAACGCCGGAATCGACCGCCCCGACCCGGTCCCGTCCTCGCCGTCCAGCGCGATCAGCAGCGCCGGGCGATGGTGACGCTCGGCGATCCGCGACGCCACGATCCCGATCACGCCCGGATGCCAGCCTTCGGCGGCCAGGACGAGGCCGAACGCGTCGCGCTGCTCGTCCACCAGCGCTTCCGCCTCGAAGCGAATCCGCGTCTCCACGTCGCGCCGCTCCGAGTTCACCGCGTCGAGCTCCGCGGCGATCTCGCGAGCGCGTGCGCGGTCCTCGGTCAGCAGCAGCTCAAGCCCCGCGTCGGCCCGGTACAGCCGCCCGGCCGCGTTCAGGCGCGGGCCGAGCCGGAACCCGATCGCGCTCTCGTCGACCAGCGACGGGTCGACGCGCGCGACGTCCATCAGCGCCCGCAGCCCCGGCTTGCGCGTCCCCGCCAGCGCCCGCAGCCCGGCGCGCACCAGCCGCCGGTTCTCGCCCCTCAGCGGCACCACGTCGGCGACCGTGGCCAGCGCCACGAGATCGAGGTCCTCGTCGGCGGCCCCCGGGTCCTGCCCCGCGGCCGCCAGCAGCGCCTGCGCGAGCTTGTACGCCACGCCGGCCGCGCACAGCTCCGGGCAGGGATAGCCCGCCAGCGCGGGATGGACGATCGGCGCGTCCGGCAGCACGCCGTCCGCGCGCGGGGAGTGATGGTCGGTGACCAGGACGTCGAGCCCGGCCGCACGCGCGGCCGCCACCTCCTCGACGGCCGTGACCGCGCAGTCGACCGTGATCAGCAGCCGCGTCCCGCGCGCCGCGAGCCTCTCCACCGTCGCCGGCGCGAGGCCGTAACCGTCGTCGATCCGCGACGGCAGGTACCAGTCGACGTCCGCGCCGACCGTCCGCAGCGCGCGGACCAGCACCGCCGTCGCGCAGATGCCGTCGACGTCGTAGTCGCCGTGCACCGTGATCCGCGAGCCGCGCGCCACGTGGGCGAGCACGTCCGCCGCGGCCTCCGACAGCCCCGGGAACGCCGACAGCGCGTGCGCCTCACCCGCGGCCAGGAACGCACGCGCGTCGTCGGGCGATGCCAGGCCCCGGCGCACCAGAACCTGGGCGAGCACGTGCGAGCACCCGAGCTCGCCGGCCAGCCGCGCGGCGGCGGCGAACTCGTACGGCGAGACGGTCAGACGGGCGTCCACACGCCGAAAGCTAGGTGTGAGGTAGGACGGAATGCGGCAACATGGAGCGCATGCGGATCGACGACGCGGCCAGGGACGCGATCCGCGACCTGTACGCCGACCTCCAGATCGACGGGCACGTGCTCGACCTCGGCGAGGCCGGGATGGAGCACTTCAACGTGCCGCCGGACGAGCTCAGCCTCGACGGCGATCTCGAGCGCACCTACGACGATGTCGTGTACTTCGGGGCGCCCGACGACGCGGAGCTGTTCGCCGCGGTGGCGCGGGCCCTCCGGCCCGGCGGGCGCTTCGTGATCACGTTCACGAACACGCTCGCGCCCGACACCGACGCCCAGGTGCGGCGCCTGCGCAAGCGCTTCGAGACGACTCCGGGGTTCGGCCCGGCCGAGAGCGACCTCCGCACCTCATTGACGGGCGCGGGGGATCAGCTCTGGGCCGTATGGGCAGTTAAGGCCGGATGAGAGGGAACCCGCCCGGGCGGAGGGGCTGCACGCCTTATATCGCTACGCGAGCCGCCCCTGCTCCCTGAGCTGCCGGACGCCGAGGACCCACATCAGGCCCAGGCCCGCCAGCGTGCCCGGGATCGCCTCCAGGCCGGTTCCCAGATGGGTGTCCGACTGGCCCGGGATCGTGCCCAGGTTGACGATCAGCCCGAAGATCACCGAGCCGAGCAGCGCGCCGCAGAACGCGCCGACGATGCCGCCGTAGAAGTAATCCGGCAGCCACACGGTGCCGTGCCAGAGGGCGAGTCCGACCATGATCCAGACGAGCAGTGCCATCAGCGCGGCCTCCCGTGACGGCGGTTGCGCGGCTTGCGCTCCTTCGGCTCCTTCGACTCACCCTCGGCGGGCTTCGCCGGACCCGCCGGCGGCGCCATGCCGTTCTGGCGCGCGCGGGCGCGGCGCCCACCGGCGGGCCGGGAAGCGCCCGTGGCGGCCGGCTCGCGAGCGGGCTTCTTCTCCTCCTCGAGCCCGAGGTCTCGCACCATCTCGGTGAACTCGGACTGCGAGACCTCTTGCCCGACCGGCGCGGTGACGGGGCGGCGGCCGGTCTTGCGATCCTTCGGCGCGATGTCGATCGGGCCGCCCTGCGCCGTGGTCGCATAGGGCGGGACCTCTCCGAGCGTCTCCATGATCCGGTCGTGGCGCGCGCGGAAGCCCGGCTCGCGCTCCTTCCAGTGCGTCAGCACCGGCGTGGCGATGAAGATCGAGGAGTACGTGCCCGAGGCGACGCCGATCAGCAGCGCGAACGCGAAGTCCTTCAGCGTGTCGCCGCCGAACAGCAGCAGCGACAGGATCGGCAGCAGCGTGCAGAAGCTGGTCGCCAGCGAGCGCGTGATGACCTCGCTCATCGAGCGGTTGACGATCTGCGAGAACGCCGCGCTCGGCATGCGCGGGATGTTCTCTCTCACGCGGTCGAACACGATGATCGTGTCGTAGAGCGAGTAACCCAGGATGGTGAGCAGCGCCGCGACCGTCGACGTCGTCACCTCCCGGCCGACGAGGGCATAGACGCCCGACACGATCAGGACGTCGTGCATCAGCGCGATCAGCACCGGCACGGCGAACTTCCACTCGAAACGCAGCGCGATGTAGATCGAGATGACCAGCAGCGACGCGATGATCGCGATCAGCGCGGACCTCGCGACCGTCTTGCCGAAGCTCGGGCCGATCGACTCCTGCTCGGTCTGGCCCTGGATCCCGAAGTTGGATCTCAGGGTCTTCACCGCCCGGTCGACGCCGTCGGGACCGAGCTCCTTGGTCGACACCTGGACGACGTTGTTGCCCAGATCCTTGTTCTGCAGCGTCTGGATCTTCGCGTCGGAGAGCCCGAGCGGCGTCAGCGTGTTACGCACCTGCTCGACCGTGGCCGGCTTGCTCAGCGCAGCGGTGATCCGCGTGCCGCCGTCGAAGTCGATGCCGAAGTTGATGCCCTTGCCGGAGATCGCCAGGGCGCCGATCAGCAGGATGATCCCGGACAGGGAGAAGAAGTACTTCGCCTTGCCCATGTAGTCGAAGCGGAACTTGAACCGCTGCTCGCCGGCGCCGAGCGCCCACTTGTGGCGGATCAGCGCCGTGTTGCGCAGCGAGTACAGGATCGCCTGCGTCGCCAGCACCGCCGTGAACAGCGAGACGATGACGCCGAGTCCGAGCGTGAAGGCGAAGCCCTGGACGCCCGCGGTGGCGATGATGAACAGGATGAACGCGACCAGGAACGTGACGATGTTCGCGTCGGCGATCGCGGTCAGGCCCTTGCGATAGCCGGTGGCGATGGCCGTCGGGACCGATCTCCCGGCTCTCACCTCCTCTTTCACGCGCTCGAACACGACGATGTTCGCGTCCGCGGCGACGCCGAGCGTGAGGATCAGGCCCGCGATGCCCGGCAGGGTCATCGTGATCGGGATCAGCTTGACCAGCGCGTAGAAGTAGAGCGCGTAGATGCCGAGCGCGACGGTCGCGATCACGCCGAGCACGCGGTAGAAGATGATCAGGAAGAGCGCGACGATGATGAAGCCGGCGATGCCCGCCTTGAGGCCCTGATCGAGCGCCTGCTTGCCGAGCGTGGCCGAGACCTGCGAGCGCGAGACCAGCGAGAGCTTCAGCGGCAGGGCGCCGATCTTGAGGATCTTCGCGAGGTCCTGGGCGCTCTGGATCGTGAACGAGCCGGAGATCTGGGCGCCGTTGGCGCCGTCGATGCCGTCCGAGTTCTCGCGCCAGTTGATGTAGGGCGACGAGACGAGCTCGTTGTCGAGAGCGATGGCGAAGTGCTGACCGGTCGTCGTCGGGTCGCCGCCCAGCGAGTTGTCCTGGCCGCGCTGGGCGATCGTGCGCGTGATGTCGTGGAACGCCTTGCGACCCTTGCTCGTGAAGTTGAAGTTGACGTTCGGCTCGTTGTTGACCGACTGGTCGAAGCCCTGCTCCGGGCTCTTGATGTCGACGCCCGAGAGGCCCGGCCGGTCGCGCAGGATCCACCAGCGGTCCGGCGCTGCGGCCTTGGCATCCGCCTTCTGGTCGCGCAGCACGAGCACGCCCGCGGGGACCTCGACGATCTCGGCATTCGCCTTCTGGGTCGGCGTCAGCGCGTCCTCGGCAGCCTGGCGGCTGTCGAACGTCTGGCCCCCGGCGAACGGCGTGTGCTTGGTCTTGTCGAACGCGTAGAAGCGCGGCTTGGCGGCCGCCTGCGACGGGCCGCCGTCAAACTTCGGATCGTTCGGGTCGGTCGTCCCATCGGGCCCGACTCCGACGCTCGTGCACTTCGACGCCGCCTTGACCGCCGTATAGAGCCCGACCGTCGCCTGGCGCGTGTTGGCGTTGACTTCCGGGGTCGTCTTGCACTTCTCGTCGAGGAGGTTGGCCTCCCAGTCGTAGAAGAACAGCTGGGCGGTGGAGCCGACCTGGCGGGCGGCGCGCTCGGCGTCCTTGACGCCCGGCAGCCCGACCTCGATCTGGTCGGCGCCGGCCTGATTGATCTCCGCCTCGCTGACGCCGAACTGGTTCACGCGCTGCTGCATGAGGTCGATCGACCGCTGCATCGCGTCGGCGTCGACGGTCTTCTGCGACGCGGTCGGCTCGGCGTGGTAGACAAGCTGGACGCCGCCCTGGAGGTCGAGGCCGAGGATGGTCGGCTTGCTCACCACCAGCGCGATCGCGCCGCCGATCAGGGCGAGCACGAGCAGCAGGACGATCGAGTAACGGCGGCGTTCGGACATAGAGGACGTGTAAGGCTACTTCGAGGGGGTAAGGACGAGCAGGAGCCCGCCGTCGTCATCGTAGGCGGGGAAGAGGTCGGCGACGGCCTTCGCGGGCAGGTCTCCCTCCGCGTGAACCGTAACGCGCTTGCCGAGCCGGCGCACTCCCCACTCGAGTGCCATGCCGACGTGATCCTCGCCGCCGTCGAAGTTGAGGCCGAGCACGTCGCGCACCGGACGGCCGATCACCTTCTCGTCGGAGAGGCCGGTCAGCTCGCGCGAACCGCGGCCGCAGCCGATGATCCGGCCCTCCTTGTCGCAGACGAAGAACGCGGCGTTGGGGGCCGGGTAGTAGTCGTCCAGGAGTTCGAAGAGAAAGCCGAAGCCGCATTTCGAGCAGCCCTTGGGCTGGTTCCGGAACCCGGCGCTGCGGTCGGTCGCAGTGCTTCGGTTCCCGCAGTTCGGGCAGATGAACAGGTGCGCCATTTCGTCACGTGAGGGTAGCCCGCGGGATAAACGATGAATATGCGGCTGGACTGACGGTGAGGGTCCGCGTCAGAACAGGCTGGCCGCCGGGTCAGGCGGCTCTAGACCGAGGTGCCGGAACGCGTGCGGCGTCGCCATGCGGCCGCGCGGCGTGCGCTGGAGGAAGCCCCGCTGGAGCAGATACGGCTCGTACACATCCTCGATCGTGTCCTGCTCCTCCTGGACGGCGACCGCGAGCGTGCTGAGACCGACCGGGCCGCCGCCGAAGCGCTCGCAGACGAGCGCGAGGATCTCGCGGTCGGTCCGGTCCAGGCCCTCGTGGTCGACGCCCATCAGGTCGAGCGCCTCGTCTGCGGTGCGAGCGTCGACGGCGCCGTCGGCGTGTACCTCCGCGTAGTCGCGCACGCGCTTGAGCAGTCGATTAGCGACGCGCGGGGTGCCGCGGCTGCGCACCGCGATCGCCCGCGCGCCGTCGAGGTGGACCGGGACGGCCAGCACCCCCGCGCTGCGGACGACGATCGCGGCCAGCTCGTCGGGCGCGTAGTGGTCGAGCCGGTGCTGGATGCCGAAGCGGTCGCGCAGCGGCGTGGTCAGCAGGCCCGAGCGGGTGGTGGCGCCGACGAGCGTGAACGGCGGCAGGTCGAGCGTGACGATCTTCGCGCCGGCGCCGACGCCGAGCGTGATCGGCAACTGGCGGTCCTCCATCGCGGGGTAGAACGTCTCCTCGACCGCACGCGGGAGCCGGTGGATCTCGTCCACGAAGAAGATCGAGCGAGGCTCGAGGTCGCTCAGGAAGGCCGCGATGTCGCGCTTCTGCTCGAGCGCGGGCCCGGCGGTCTGCACGAACGGGACCTCGAGCTCCTCCGCGACGATCCGCGCGAGGCTCGTCTTGCCGAGGCCGGGCGGGCCGGCGAGCAGCACGTGATCGAGCGCCTCGCCGCGCTCGGAGGCGGCGCGGATCGAGATCTGCAGCTGCGCCTTCAGCGCCGCTTGACCGACGAACTCGTCCAGCCGGCGCGGGCGCAGGCGGACTTCGCCCTCGTCGTCGTCGCGGCGATCCGGCGCCTGGATGCGCTCGGGGTCGGCTCCGGGCGTGCGGATCACCGGCGCGACTCCTTGAGGGCATGCGCGATCAGCGCCTCCGGCGTGTCGCCGGGAGCGCCGTCGAGCAGCGACTCGGCCTCCGCGGCGCTGAAGCCGAGCCCGACGAGGCCGTCGCGCGCGAGATGCCGCGGGTCGTCGCCGCGCACGATCGTGATCGGCGCATCGCCGGGCGCCGCGCCGACCTTCTCGCGCAGCTCGACGACGATCCGCTCCGCGGTGCGCTTGCCGATCCCGGGCACCGCCTGCAGGCGCGCGACGTCGCCGGCCGCGACGGCGGCCAGCAGCTCGCGCGGCGAGCCGCCGGAGAGCACGGCGAGCGCCATCTTCGGCCCGACGCCCTGAACGCCGATCAGCAGCAGGAACAGGTCGCGCTCCGCCTCGCTGTGAAAGCCGTACAGCAGCAGCGCATCGTCACGCACGATCAGGTGCGTGTGGAGCGTCGCCTGGCTGCCGGCGCGAGGGACGTGGCGCAGCGTCTCCGCGGACACGGCGAGCCGGTAGCCGACGCCGCCGGCGGCGACGACGACGTGATCGCCCCGGCGGACCGCGACCTCGCCCGTGACCAGCGCGATCATCGCGCCGCCAGGGCCGCGGAGAGCGGCGCGTGGTTGGCGTGGCAGATCGCGACCGCGAGCGCGTCGGCCGCGTGGTCGGGCGACGGGGGCTCGGGCAGCGCCAGCAGCGTCTGCACCATCCGCTGGACCTGGCCCTTGCCGGCGCGCCCGGAGCCGCAGACCGCGGCCTTGACCTGCTGTGGCGTGTACGAGCGGCACGGGATGGTGCGCTGGCCGGCGGCGAGGATGACCACGCCGCGCGCCTGGCCGACCGCGAAGGCCGAGCGCGCGTTGGCGCCGAAGTACAGGTCCTCGACCGCGACGGCGTCGGGCCCGTAGCGGTCCATCAGCTCCCCCACGCGCGCGAAGATCTCCGTCAGCCGGGTGCCCGCGTCGAGACCCGCGCGCGTCTCTATGACGCCGCCATCGAGCGCCACCAGGCGCCCGCGGTCGTGCGCGACCACTCCGTAGCCGGTGTTGGCGACGCCGGGGTCGATGCCGAGGACGATCACGTGCACGCCGGGCATTCTGCGCGCAAGACCGGACACCTTTGCGAAAGCTCGCCCTGCGGGCTCGTTTCGCAGGGAGGTATCGCCCAGGGGGCGATTCTCCCGGCGTTCATTTCGGGAGCGAGGATCCCGCGAAAGCGAAGAACCAGACGCCGAACGCGAGGATCGCGAGCCCGACGGACGCGATCATCACGCGATCGAGCACGCCGCCGCGGCGGGTGCTCACGCGCTCGGCGCGCATCGAGCGCATCCACGTCGCGGGCCTGCGTGCGTCGTCGTGGCGTCCGGTGAGATGCGCGTGCGCGCGATCGAGGACGCCCAGGCACTTGCCGACGATCGCCATCCCGATCGGCAGGCCGACGAGCACGAGCACGTACGGTCCGGCGCTGGGGTTCGAGGAGTCGGCGATCCGGGAGGCGAGGAAGATCAGTCCCAGCGGCACGCCGATCCACATCACCACGGAGCCCACGGCCATCAGCAGCACGAGCACGACCGCGGCCGGCGACCAGGGTGAACGCAGCATCGCGCACCCATGTTCCCGGATTCCGCTGCGACAATCGCCGGTATGTACCGGGAGGACGCGCCGCCGCCGGACCTCGCGCAGCTCCTCGCGTGCACCTGGACGACCGTCGCTCGGGGCGGCCGGATCCTGCCCGACGGCTGCGTCGACATCGTGTGGGACGGCCGCGACCTCGTGATCGCCGGGCCGGCGACCGTTCCGCTCGACTCGCCGCCGCTCGGGACCGCGGTGTTCGGCATGCGCTTCCGGCTCGGCGCCGCCGGAGCGGGCCTCGGGCTCCCGGCCGAGGAGCTGATCGACGCGCGCGTGCCGGTGGACGAGTTGTGGCGCGACGGCGAGGCGGTGCGCGAGGCCGCGGCGCTGCGCGGGCTGCCGGGGCTGATCGACGCCGTGCGAGCGCGGCTGCGGGCCGCGGAGACCGACCCGCTGACCCGCGCGGCCGCGCTGGGGCTCGCGGCCCCGGGCGCGCGGGTCGCGGACCTGGGCGCCGAGCTCGGCATCAGCGAGCGGCAGCTGCGGCGGAGGTTCGCCGACGCGGTGGGCTACGGGCCCAAGACGCTGGCAAGGATCCTGCGGTTCCAGCGGTTCCTGGCGCTGGCCGGCGAGGAAGTCGGCGCCAGGGGCGCGGGCGGCATTGCGGCCGCGGACGGCGGCGGCGCCGGGGGCGCGGGCGCCGCCGGCATCCCGGCCGCCGGCGTGGCCGCCGCGGTTCCCAACTACCGCTGGGCGCGGCCCCCGCGCGCAGATCTCGCGGGGCTGGCGTTCGCGGCCGGCTATTCCGACCAGGCCCACCTCACGCGCGAGTGCCGGCGGCTGGCGGGCCGGACGCCCGCCGAGCTGGTCACGCTGGGTGTTCGGCCGGCCGGAGAGCGCCAGCTCTGGCGAGGGTGAGCGCGGCGGCGCCGGACAGCGCCATCAGCGTCAGGCCCGAGAGCATGAAGCCGGTGCGCACGCCCACGTGCGCGATCAGGAACGCCGCGATCAGCGGGGCGACCGCGATCGCACCGGCGATCCCGCCCTCCCACAGCCCGAACACCTTCGCGAGGTGCCGGTCCGGGATCCGGCGCTGCACCAGGGCGACCAGCGGGATGTCGGTCAGCGCCGACGAGAACCCGGTGACCGCGAGCAGCGCGCCCGCGGCCAGCGGCGTCGTGGTCAGGCCGAGCGGGAAGCGGAACGCGCCGAGCAGGCCCCAGGCGAGCACGGCGGTCAGCGCGAGGTTGCGCAACCGCAGCCTGGCCACCGCGAACGCCCCGAGCACCTCGGCCATCCCCGCGATCCCGAGCAGCAGGCCGTACTCGCCGCCGTGCCCGCCGAGCTTGCCGCCGACCAGCGCGACGACGCCGACGGTGAGGAAGCCGGACGCCGCGACCAGCGCGAGCACGAACGTCCCGATCACCACCATCACATCCGGAGCGCCGCGCAGGACCGCGAAGCCGGCCGCCAGATCGGCCCGCAGTCCCACGCGCTCCGCGGCCACGTGCGGCACGTGCATGCGCGCCAGCGTCGCGGCCGAGACCAGGAACGTCGCGGCATTGATCGCGAACACCACGGGCATCGACGCGAACGCCAGCAGCGGCGCCAGCATCAGCGGCCCGACGAAGTAGGCCGAGCGGAACGCGACCTGCAGCAGCCCGTTGGCCTCGACCAGCTTCCCGGCGGGCACGATCCGCGGCACGATCGCGTTGCGCGCCGGCGCGAACGGCGCACCGATCAGCGACAGCAGCGCGGCGCCGGCCGTCAGCAACGGGAGGCTGAGCACGTCCGCCAGCAGCAGCGGCGGCGCCAGCGCGACCAGCGCGGCGCGTCCCAGGTCGGTCGCGATCATCAGCCGCCGCCGGTCGTAGCGGTCGGCATACGACGCGCCGACCACCGTCGCGAAGAACGTCGGCAGGTTCGCCGCCACCGCGACGAACGCAACCGCGCCGGGGTCGTGCGAGTAGGTCCAGGCCAGCCACGCGACCGCCGCGGTGTAGAGGCCGTCGCCGAGCCGGGAGATGCCCTGGCCGGCGAACAGGAGCCGGAAGTCGCGGTTGCGCAGCACGGTGGCGGAGGATGCTTCGCCTGTTCGCTTCGATCAACTGATTGCGCGGATAGCGAATCGGTGTGGCGCTTGACTGCCCGGCGTTGAGAGCTCGGTTCGGGACGTGGTCGTACGGCAACAGCAGGCAGGTAACGAGGGGGTGCGGAATGGAAACGATCATCCGCTGGGGCCGCTCAGGAAACCTAGTGTTTTCTAAGTAGCGCTATGCGCGACTTATCCGCCACACGTGAAAGTGGTGCGTCGAAACGACCATCAATCGTGATCGTTTGCCGTCCCGAGGTGATCGTTTCTGGGAAACCCGCTCCCCTTACTGGGCAGTTGCCGTTAAGCCAGAGGCGCCCGGCACGCGGCGGGTCCGCTGATGGGGCGTCAGCCCACCCCGGCGTCAGCCCACCCCGGCGTCGGCCCGCCTCAACCATCCCGCAGAAAACCCGCCAAAGACGGCGCCACCGCATCGAGCCGCTCCTCGACCAGCCGGTACAGCACGTAGTAGCCCTCCCGCCGCCGCTCCACCAGGCCCGCGTCAGCCAGCGCGCGCAGGTGCTTGGACAGCGCCGCCTCGGTGATCCCGACGAGCGGCGCCAGCTCCTGCGTCGACCGCGGCCGCTCGGCGATCAGCCGCAGCGCGCGCAGCCGCGTGTCGTCGGCCAGCGCGCGCAGCACGCCGACCAGCTGCGCGGGCGGGATCCGCGGCCTCGCCTCGCGCATGATCGAGCGCGCCGGGAACACGAGCCCGAACGGCCACGGCTCGTCGCACGAGACGCGCACGTGCGGCCACACATACGCCGATGGGGCGAGCACCAGCGTCTCCCCCGGCCCGACCGTCACCTCGTGGTCGTGTGGCCGCTCGAGCCAGAAGCGCCCCTCGGCCGGGTCGCAGCGGACCTCCGGGAACAGTCCGCGCAGCAGCCCGTACACGCCGGCCGATGCGATCTGGCGCCCGGCTTCGGCCACCGACGCCGCGAGGTCGGGCTCGATCCGCTCCCACTCGGTCGCGAACGCCGCCTCCCAGTAGTCCTCCAGCAGCGCCAGGAATCGCTCGTGCAGCGCGACGGGGTCGTCGAGGATCGCGGCGGGTACGCGCAGCGGGTCAAGCGGCCCGTCGCCGACGAACGGGATCGCGTACTCGCGCCGGAGCAACTCGGCGTCAACCCGCCTCAGCGCCGCCAGCTCGTCCTCGAAGCTCAGCAGCGACCCCGCCGGTGACGGGAAGAAGAACTCCGGGAAGTACGCGCGATACGCGAACGCGAGCGCGTCGATCTCTCGCTTCAAGGCCGGCGAGAGCCGCTGCATCGCCCGCACCCAGCCGTGCTGGAGCGGATGGTGCTTGGGCTCGACGAGCACGTGCAGGCTCAACACCGCCTCAAGCGTCGGCGAGTACGAGAGCGCGACCCGCTCGGCGGCCGACGCGGGAAGGCGGAACGCGATCGTCACGTCCGAATCATTCAATCGCTCCCGGCGGGAGCGCCGTACGGTCACACCACGATGCATGAGACGATCGACAACGCCGCGAACGCGATCTGGTCCAGTGCGCGCGTGCTCGAGCAGCGCCGTTTCGAGCACCGCTACCTGGGCGGAGACGCCGCGCGGGTGCAACAGGCCCTCGACCCCTACCGCACCGCCGACGGCGGCTTCGCCTACGCGCTGGAGCCCGACGGCCGCGGCCCGGCCAGCCAGCCGCCGCACATCTGGCAGGCGCTCGAGGTGCTCGAGCAGATCGGCGCGGTCGACGCCGCGATCTGCGACCACCTCGAGACCATCACCGCGCCCGACGGCGGCCTCCCGCTCGCGCTGCCGAGCCTCGAGCGCTACCCGCGCGCGCCGTGGTGGGGGATCGACGCGGAGAGCTCGCTGATCGCCACCGCCCATGTCGCCTCACGCCTCAAGCACGTCGACCATGCCTGGGTCCACAGGGCCGCCGAGTTCTGCCGCGCGAAGATCGCCGCGATGGACAAGACCCACCCCTACGAGGCCGAGGCGGCGATCGTCTTCCTCGACGCGTTCGGCGGCGAGGAGGAGGCGGCCCGCGTCGGCGAGCTGGTGAAGGAGCAGGGCCTGATCGGCCATGTGCCGGAGGGCTATGCGGCCAACGAGGTCCACCACGCCTACGACTTCGCGCCGCGCCCGGACAGCTACGCTCGCGCCTGGTTCACGGACGCCGAGATGGAGCAGGCGCTCGACCACCTGGCTGAGGAGCAGGGCGAGGACGGCGGCTGGCACCCCAAGTGGGCCATCTGGACGCCGGCGATCGCCAGCGAGTGGATCGGGATCCTGACCCTGCGGTCGCTGAAGATCCTGGAGGACTACGGACGGATCGGCTGACCTCGTACCAGGCGGGAGAATCGCCCCCCGGGCGATTGTCCCAGCTGAATTCGCCCCCGCGAATTCAGCCCGCTACGCGCTCGAGGATCTCGGCGTCGACGTCGAAGTTCGCGTGCACCGTGTCGGTGTCGTCGAGGTCCTCGAGCGCGTCAATCAGCCTCATCACCTTGACCGCGCCGTCCTCGTCCAGCGGCACCAGCGTCTTCGGGCGCTGCGTGACCGAGGCCTCCGTCACCTCGACTCCCGCCTCCACCAGCGCGCCGCGCACGGCGGTCAGGTCCGCGGGCTCGGTGATCACCTCGTACACGTCCTCGTCGAGCACGATGTCCTCGGCGCCGGCGTCGACCGCGGGCATCAGGTCGTCCTCGGAGTAGCGCTCGCCGTCGACCAGCACGACGCCCTTCTTGTCGAACAGATAGGCGACCGAGCCGGGCTCGCCGAGGTTGCCGCCCGCCTTGTTGAACGCGTGGCGGATCTCGGAGCCGGTGCGGTTGCGGTTGTCGGTCAGCGCCTCGACGAGGATCGCCACGCCGCCGGGCCCGTAGCCCTCGTACATGACGGCCTCGAGCGCGTCGGCGTCGGCGCCTTCGCCCGTGCCCTTGGCGATCGCGCGCTCGATGTTGTCCTTGGGCATCGAGGCGTCCCTCGCCTTCTGGACGGCCAGCGAGAGCGCGGGGTTGCCCTCGACGTCGCCCCCGCCTTCCTTCGCGGCGACGGTGATCGCCCGCGCGAGCTTGGTGAACAGCTTGCCGCGGCGCGCGTCGACGATCGCCTTCTTGTGCTTGATCCCCGCCCACTTCGAATGACCGGCCATGGCCTTTGAGTCTAGAGGCGGTCAAGCAGCGCCTGCAGGTAGTCGTCGCGGTGCGCGAGCTCGTCGTGGATCACGTGCCCGGCGCCTTCCACGCGCCGGACTTCGACGTTCGGATGGGTGCGCGCGAGCCGCCGCTCGTGCTCGACCCCGAAGGCCGGCGCGAGACCGGCCGCGAGGATCAGCGTAGGCGTGCGCACCGGTGCGTCGACCTCGGTCGCCGCCAGCGCGGAGCCGTCGATGATCGGATCGAGCACCGCGGGATCGAGGTGCAGCAGGGCAAACGCGCGGGCGGCGCTGCCGTCGGGCGCGACCACCTCGTCCGTCCGCCGCGACGGGTCGGCAGGGTACGGCTGCGCGGACAGCGCGGCGAAGACGGCCGCCTCGTTCGCCCCTTCGGCCTGCCAGCGCAACGCCGCCTCGCGCATCGCCCGGAACCCCGGGATCGCCCGGTTGCCCGCGTGGCCCTCCGGCGAGCCCAGGTACAGCGGCGGATCCTCCAGGACGAGTCCGCGCACGAGCTCCGGCGCGCGCTGGGCGAGCGTCCACGCGATGACGGCGCCGAGCGAGTGCCCGACGATCGCCGCCGGACCGATGTCGCGCAGCACCGACAGCACATCCTCGGCGTAGTCGGAGAGCAGGTACGAGTCCGCGCGCTCGGAGTGCCCGTGGCCGCGGAGATCGATTCGCACGACGGTCCGCCCGAGGTCGGGCAGCCAGCCGTAGGTGGCGGCGCTTCCGGCGACGCCGTGAAGGAAGAGGACCGGCTCGCCCTCGCCTGAACGCTCGACACCCGACATGGACCGTATCCTGCCGCGCGATGCGGTCCGAAGAGCGCGCTGCCCGCGCCGCCGCGTACGAGCGCGCCCGCCCCGAGATCCTTGCCCATGTCCCGGCCGGCGCCCGCCGCGTGCTCGACCTCGGCTGCGCGACCGGGACGACCGGGGCCGCGCTCAAACAGCGCCAGACCGTGCACGTGACCGGGATCGAGCTCGAGCCGGCCTACGCCGAGGAAGCCCGCACCCGCCTCGACGAGGTCATCACCGGCGATGCCGAGCACGTGGCGCCGCACGGCACCTATGACACGCTCATCGCGGCTGACGTGCTCGAGCACCTGAAGGACCCGTGGACCGCGCTGCGCCGCTACGCGCAGCTGCTCGAGCCCCACGGCACCGCCGTCGTCTCGCTCCCCAACGTCGGGCACTGGAGCACGTACGCCAACCTCGCGCGCGGCACCTGGCCGCGCCGGCCGGAGGGCATCTTCGACGCCACCCACCTGCGCTGGTTCACGCTGCGCGACGCCCGCGAGCTGCTGCTCCAGGCGGGCCTGCGACCCACCGCCGTCGTCCGGCGCGGATGGACCCTCCACCGCGGCTCGCGGCTCGACGTCCTCGCCCCGCCCGTGCTGCGGGTCCCCGCGTTGAGGACCCTGTTCACCTTCCAGTACGTGATCGCGGCCCGGCCTATGCTGCCCGGCGATGGCGACGACTGAGCTCTCCCGGATCTTCAAGGCCTACGACGTCCGCGGTCTCCACGGCGAGGAGATCGACGGCGACACCGCCGAGGCGATCGGCCGCGGCCTCGCGCAGGTGCTCGCGAAGCTGTCCGGCAAGCCCGCACAGGACCTGCGCATCGGCCTCGGGCGCGACATGCGGCTGTCCGCGCCCGAGCTGGCCGCCCGCTACCGCGAAGGCCTGCTCGCCGAGGGCGCGCACGTGCTCGACGCCGGCATGGTCGGCACCGAGATGCTGTATTGGCTCGTCGGCTCGCGCGAGCTCGACGGCGGGCTGATGTGCACCGCCTCGCACAACCCGAAGCCCTACACGGGCGCGAAGATCGTCGAGCGCGGCTGCGTCGCGCTCTCCGGCGAGCGCGGACTGCAGGACATCCGCGCGCTGATCGAGGACGGCTTCGGCGACGCGCCCCGCGGCGGCACGGCCGAGGAGCTCGACATCTACGCCGCCTTCCACGCGCACGCGCTGGGGATGATCGACGCGGACGCCATCCGCCCATTGAAGGTCGTGCTCGACGGCGGCAACGGCATGGCCGGGCCGATGGTCGGGCCGATCCTCGAGCAGCTGCCGCTCGACCTGGTCCGGACCTACTGGGAGCCCGACGGCGAGTTCCCCGACCACGAGCCGAACCCGCTGCTGCCGGAGAACCGCGAGTTCATCATCGCCAAGGTGCGCGAGACCGGGGCCGACCTCGGGATCGCCTGGGACGGCGACGCCGACCGCTGCTTCTTCATCGACGGCGACGGCGAGTTCGTGCCCGGCGACTTCATCACCGCGCTGCTCGCCGCCTCGGTGCTCGAGCACACGCCGGGCGCCGACATCCTCTACGACGTGCGCGCCTCGCGCGCGGTCCCGGACACCGTGACCCGGCTCGGCGGCAACCCGCTGATCAATCGCGTCGGCCACGCGTTCTTCAAGACCCGCATGCGCGACGAGGGCGGCGAGTTCGGCGGCGAGGTCTCCGGCCACTACTACTTCAAGGCGTTCTACAACGCGGACTCGGGCACCATCCCGGCGCTGCTGCTGCTCGAGCTGCTCTCCAAGCGCGACACGACCCTCACGCACCTGCTCGCGGACATGCGCGCCACGTACTTCATCTCCGGCGAGATCAACTCCGAGGTCGCCGACCCGGCGGCCAAGCTCGAGGAGATCCGCGCGCGCTACGGCGATGGCGAGATCTCCGAGCTCGACGGCATCTCGGTCGACTACGAGGACTGGCACTTCAACGTCCGCCCGTCCAACACGGAGCCGCTGCTGCGGCTGAATCTGGAGAGCCTCGTCTCCCAGGCCGACATGGAGCGCCGGCGCGACGAGGTGCTTGAGCTGATCCGCTCATGATCCACACGCTCCCGATCCCGACGCCGTTCGCCGTCGGGCGGGTGAACTGCCTGCTGATCGAGGACGACCCGCTGACGCTCGTCGACACCGGGCCGAACTCGGGCAAGTCGCTGGCCGAGCTCGAAGGCGGGCTGCGCGAGCACGGGCACAAGGTCGAGGACCTCGAGCGGATCGTCATCACCCACCAGCACAACGATCACCTCGGGCTCGTCGGCGTGCTGGCCGACCGCTCGGGCGCGGAGGTCTGCGCGCTCGATCACCTCGCGCCGGTGATCGAGGGCTTCGGGTCGCACGCGGAGGCCAACGACGAGCTCGCCGAAGCGCTGATGCTGCGCCACGGCATCCCGCGCGACGTGGTGACCGCCCTGCGCGCAGTCTCGCGCGCGTTCCGGGGCTGGGGCGGCACCGCGCCGGTCACGACGCTGCTCCACGACGGCGGCGAGCTCGGCTTCGCCGGCCGCACCCTCTCGGTCTTCCACCGGCCCGGACATTCGCCGTCTGACACGATCTTCTTCGACCCGGCCACCGGCGACCTGCTCGGCGGCGACCACTTGATCAAGCACATCTCGTCGAACCCGCTGATCTCCCGGCCGCTGGGCGGCCGCTCCGGCGAGCCCGGGAACGGGCGCCCGCGCGCGCTGCTGATGTACATGCGGTCGCTGCGCGAGACCCGCGCGATGCCGATCGAGCGCGTGCTGCCGGGCCACGGCGACGCGTTCGGCGAGCACGCGGCGCTGATCGACGAGCGCTTCGAGATGCACGAGCGGCGCGCGCGCAAGATCGCCGGGCTGATCGCCGAGCGCCCGCGCACCGCGCACGAGGTCGCGCAGGCGATCTGGGGCAACGTCGCGGTCACCCAGGCGTACCTGACGCTGAGCGAGGTGCTCGGCCACGTCGACCTGCTGGTCGAGCGCGGCGAGGTGGTCGAGGCCGACCGCGGCGGCATCGTGGAGCTCCAGCCCGCCTGACTTGGACAACATCGAAGTCATCCTGATCGCGCTGCTCGTCTCGGTGACGGTGCTGTCGGCGGCGGCGCGCGCGATCGACGTCCCGTATCCGATCGTGATGGTGATCGGCGGCGTCCTGCTCGGGCTGGTGCCGGGCCTGCCGGACGTCCAGCTGGACCCGGACCTCGTGCTGCTCGTCTTCCTGCCGCCGCTGCTCTACACCGGCGCGTTCTTCTCCAACCTGCGCGACCTGCGCGACAACCTGCGGGCGATCTCGCTGCTCTCCATCGGGCTCGTGATCGCGACGGTGTTGGCCGTCGCCGTAGTGGCGCACGAGTTCATCGACGACCTCTCGTGGCCCGTGTGCTTCGTGCTCGGCGCGATCGTCGGCCCGACCGATCCGGTCGCCGCCACGGCGATCATGCGCCGGCTCGGCGTGCCGCGCCGGCTCGTCTCGGTGGTGGAGGGCGAGAGCCTTCTCAACGACGCGACCGCGCTGGTCGCCTACAAGATCGCGCTCGCCGCGGTCGGCGGCGCCGCGTTCTCGCTGCTCGACGCGGGCTGGGACTTCCTCTGGAAGGCGTCCGGCGGGATCGCGATCGGGCTCATCGTCGGATACGTCATCGCCGAGATCCGCAAGCGCCTCCACGACCCGCTGATCGAGAACACGATCGGGCTGCTGACCGCGTACGCCGCCTACGTTCCGGCCGAGCAGCTGCAGGTCTCCGCCGTGCTCGCGGCCGTGACCGCGGGCTGCTACGTCGGCTGGCGCGCGCCCGAGATCGCCGGCGCCGAGACTCGCCTGCAGGGGTTCGGGATGTGGGAGCTGCTCCAGTTCCTGCTCAACGCGCTGCTGTTCGTGCTGATCGGGCTGCAGCTGCCGTCGATCGTCGACGCGCTCGGAGACTTCAGCACGCGCACGCTGCTCGGCTACGGCGCGCTGGTGAGCGCCGCGGTGATCGTCACGCGGCTGGTGTGGCAGTTCACGATCGTCTACGCGATCCGCGCGCTGGACCGGCGCGAGAGCGTGCGCGCGCGGCGCGCGCCCTGGCAGTCGCGCTTCATCATCGGCTGGGCCGGGATGCGCGGCGCGGTCTCGCTCGCCGCCGCGCTCGCGCTCGGGAGCGACTTCCCGCAGCGCGACCTGATCGTCTTCCTCACGTTCGCGGTGATCTTCACGACGCTCGTGCTCCAGGGGCTCACGCTGCCGTGGATGATCTCCGTGCTCGGCGTGCACGATGACGGGAGCGAGGAGCACGAGGAGCTCAAGGGCCGGCTGATGGCGGCGAAGGCCGCGCTCGCGCGGATCGACGAGCTCGAGGGCGAGGAGTGGACGCGCGACGACACGATCGAGCGCATGCGCGGCCTGTACCGCTACCGCAAGCGCCGGTTCGCCGCCCGCGCCGGGCTCGCCTCCGACGACGAGGGCTTCGAGGACCGCTCGGCCGCCTACCAGACGCTCGTGCGCGAGGTCCTGGAGGCGCAGCGGCGCGAGATCGTGCGCCTGCGCAACTCCGGCGACATCTCCAACGACGTCATGCACCGGCTCGAGCGCGAGCTGGATCTGGAGGACTCCCGGCTCGAAATCTGAGTGATCCGTGAGATACGGGTGAGACGCAATCGCCGCTGACTCAACCCCCCGATGGAGATGTCCGCGGATGCGGCGAGCAGGACTTGGAGTGTTGATGGCAGGGGCGGCGCTGGCCACGGCGGCGCCCGCGAACGCGGAGCCGGCGGTCGGCGTGACACACCGTCGACCGGATCCCGCTCCACGGCGACCCGCACGCTGACCGTCAAGCGCTAGTGTCGCGAGTCGAAGGCTCGCGGGCTAGCGAGCGAAGTCCGCGGCGTCGATCAGGTTGTGGCGCAGCGCCGCGATCATCGTGTTCGCCGAGGCGATCATCTGCTCGCGGTCGATCTTGTGGAGCGCGCGGTGCATGGCCTCGGCGCGGCGGTCGAGCTCGAGGTCGAAGCGCTCGGCGACGGCGTTGGGCACGGTGACCTCACGCCAGGAGTCGCACTCGCCGCAGCGCAGGAGCATCCACCAGGTCTCCTTGTCGATCGGCTCCCACTCCACGGGATACGCGAAGTCGCGCGCGCAGGCGGGGCAGTGCTCGAGATCCGTCTCGGCGTTGGGCCGCCGACCGGACAGGGCTCGGGAGAGCCAGTTCTTGGGGCGGCGGGCGGGCATGTGCGGAGTATCGGCAAGTCGCCGCTCTGACTGCAACGGGTACGAGCCGTAGGTCCAGGTGCGGCTGGCCGTAGTTATGACCACTCCAGCAACGCCCGGGCGGCGTCGCCGCCCAGCCTCACGGCGTAGTTCGTGCCCCGGTCCTCGGGAAAGATCTGGGTCGTGTTGGCGAGCACCAGGCCGCGCACCGGCGTCTTCAGCGCCGGGATCTTGGCGCGATAGCCCACGGTCACGATCGGCTGGGCGGCGGGCTCGCGGTGTAGCCACAGCCGCTTGACCCAGTCGCGCGAGAACGCCGGGTTGACGGCGCGCAGGCCCGGCGCGTATTGCTCGAGCACCGCGTCGGCGTCCAGACCCAGCAGCTCGTGCCCGCGCGGGAGGTAGTTGGCGACGTAGAGGAAGCGGCGCCCGCCGTAGCGCGCGGCGCCCATCAGGTTGGTGTGCTCGATCAGGCCGACGAACGGCAGCGCGTCGTCGCCGATGTTGGTCCAGTAGAACGGCGAGAATTGGCGGTCGAGCTCGATCAGCAGGCACAGCGCGGTGAAGTACTCGATCCCGCGCAGCTTCGCGCGGTAGGAGTCCGGGAGCAGGTCGTCGGCCACCAGCTCGTCCATCACGTCGCTCGGCAGCGTCGACAGCACCGCGTCGTAGCGCTCGTCGGGCAGCGTCTCGAACGCCTTCGGGTCGTGCCCGCGGCGGAACGAGCCGGGCGCGCCCGGCGTGACCACGAAGCCGGCGGCCAGCCGAGCGGCCGGGCGGTCGATCAGCACGCGGCCGCCGGCCGCCTCGATGCGACGCCGCAGCTCGGTGAACAGCGGCTCCCACGAGTGCCGCGGGTAGCCGAGCTTCTCCTCTTTGGCATCGTCGCCGCGCCGCAGCCGCAGCTTGTTCTGCAGCCACACCATCGCGACGTCGTCGGAGCGCTCGCCGAACTTGCCGCGCAGCAGCGGCCCCCATAGCGCGCGCCAGGCATGCCGACCCATGTAGCGCTCGATCCAGGCGCGCGCCGTCACGTCCTCGAAGCGCGCGGGGTCTCCCGGCCCGCGCTGGATGCCGAGCACGACCGCGCCGAGCCGGACCCGCGACAGCGGCGGGAGCGGCTTGAAGCGCAGCAGGTCCATCGGCGTGACGAACGGCCACTGGCGGCCCTGCGAGAAGTAGGCGACGCTCGAGGACAGCCATTCCAGTTCGTCCGGCATCCCCAGCTCGTCGTACAGCGCCGCGATGTGGCGGTCGGTCGAGAAGAGGTGGTGGTAGTAGCGCTCGAGCAGGTGCCCCTCCCCCACGTCGAGCGTCGCCGCCTGCCCGCCCAGCCCCGGCCAGCGCTCGTAGACGTCGACCTCGTGCCCCGCCTGGGCGAGCCGGTACGCGGCCACCAGGCCGGCCATGCCGGCCCCCAGCACCGCGACCCTCACGTGTCGTCGTCCGGCGCGTCGAGGTTGACCCGCTTGCCGACCACGTACAGCGGCCGGTGCTTGACCTCGTCGTAGATGCGGCCCACGTATTCGCCGATGATCCCGACCGTGATCAGCTGGATCCCGCCCAAGAGCAGGATGATCAGGATCGTCGAGGGGACGCCGCGCTCATAGACGTTCGTGTAGCGGGCGACGATCGTCAGCGGGATCCCGAGGAACGCAAGCCCGGAGAAGACGAAGCCGAGGATCATCGCCCACTGCAGCGGCACGCTCGAGAACGACGTGATGGCGTCGAAGGAGAAGCGCAGCATCTTGCGCAGCGGGTACTTGGTGACGCCGGCGTGGCGCTCCTCGCGCACGAACGGGACGGCCGTCTGCGTGAAGCCGATCCAGACGGTCATCCCGCGGAGGAAGCGGTTGCGCTCCGGCATCGCCAGCAGCGCGTTGAGCGCGCGCCGGTCCATCAGCCGGAAGTCGCCGGACTCGACCGCCAGGTCCATCCGCGTGAGCCGGCGGAAGATCCTGTAGAAACCGCGCGCGGTCACGCGCTTGAACATGGTCTCCCCGAGCCGCTGCTGGCGCACCGCATAGACGACGTCGACGCCCTCGCGCCAGCGCTCGAGCATCTGCGGGAGCACCTCCGGCGGGTCCTGGAGGTCGCCGTCGAGCATCACCACCGCGTCGCCGCGGGCATGCTCGAGCCCGGCGGTCAGCGCCGGCTGGTGGCCGAAGTTGCGCGACAGCGAGACGATCTTCACGCGCGGGTCCGCGGCCGCGGCGGCCTCCATCGCGGCGACCGTGCCGTCCTTGGAGCCGTCGTCGACGAGGATCACCTCGAACGTGACGCCCTCGAGCGCCGCGCGCACGCGGGCGAGAAACGGCTCGACAGTCTCCTCCTCGTTCATCATCGGGGCGACGACGCTCAGCAGGCGTTCAAGGCGGGCCATGGGTCGTAGAGTCTTTCGCATGGTCGACGGAACCGCGCTCGAGCGCGAGTTGTTCGAGGTCGGGAAGCGCCTGGCGAGCGCGCTGCCCACGACGCGCAACCCGCTGAAGGCATTGGACGACAAGGCGATGGACCTCGCGTCCTCGGACGCCGAGCTCAAGGCCGCGCTATTCCGGTTCGTCGACGTGGTGCCGGCGACGCGCAACCTCGACGACCTCGCACGCCACCTCACCGGCTTCCTCGGCGAGATCAGCGAGCCGACGCCGTCGATCAGCGTCGCGATGCGGATGGGCAACTCGAAGGCGGGGCGGCGCGCGCTCGGGCTCGCCGCCGCGGCCGGCGTGCGCCATATGGCACAGCGCTTCATCGTCGGCGAGACGCCGAAGGCGGCGCTGGGCGACCTGCGCGAGCTGTGGAAGGACGGCGTCGCGACCACGGTCGACCTGCTCGGCGAGGCGACCGTGACCCAGCCCGAGGCGCAGCGCTACGCGGACCGCTGCATCGACGCGCTGGACACGATCTCGCAGGCCGCGCGCTCGTGGCCGGGCCGCCGCGAGCTGGAGGCCGACGGCGCCGGCGTGCTCCCGCGCGCCAACCTGTCGGTGAAGGTGTCCGCGCTGACTCCGCTGCTGCGCGCGGACGCACCCGAGCGCGGCAAGCGCGACGCCGCCGACCGCCTGCGCCCGCTGCTGCGGCGCGCGAACGAGGTCGGCGCGCACCTGCACATCGACATGGAGTCGATGGACTCGCGCGACGCCGTGCTCGAGCTGATCCTCGAGCTGCTGTCGGAGCCGGAGTTCCGCGCGGGGCCGTCGGCGGGGCTCGTGCTGCAGGGCTACCTGCGCGACTCGCCGCAGACGCTGGACACGATCCTGGACTGGCTGCGCACCAGCGACCGACGCCTGCCGCTGACGATCCGGCTGGTCAAGGGCGCCTACTGGGACCACGAGCTCGTTCAGGCGGCCCAGCACGGGTGGACGGCGCCGGTGTTCGACGTCAAGGCCGACACCGACGCGAACTTCGAGCTGCTGACCAGGCGGCTGCTTGACGCGCGGCCGGCCATCCGCGTGGCGATCGCGTCGCACAACCTGCGCAGCGTCGCGCACGCGATCGCCTACAACCGGCTGGCCGGCGGCGAGGACTCAGACCTCGAGGTGCAGGTGCTGCGCGGGCTCGGCGACCCGCTGCAGGCCGCGGTCGCCGCCCAGGGCCTGCGCGTGCGCACGTACTGCCCGGTCGGCGACCTGGTCGCCGGGATGGCCTACCTGGTGCGGCGGCTGCTGGAGAACACGAGCAACGAGTCGTTCCTGTACGAGCAGGCGCGCGGGGTGCCGCTGGAGGTCCTGCTCGCTCCCCCGGCCGGCACGGTGCAACGGGTCGTCACGGGTAACGTCGCGCGGAGGTCTCCGGCGGAGCCCGACACCGACACGCCCCGGCAGGAGGCAGGCCGGTGACCGGAGCGCGAAATCCATTTTCCAACGAGCCGATCCTCGAGCTGCGGCGCGCGCCGATCCGCGCGCAGCTCGCGGGCGCGCTGGAGGCGTTCGACGCGCAAGGCGTGCTGAAGGTCCCGGTCTGGATCGGCGACGACGTGCGCCACGGCGCCGAGCTGATCTCCACCGATCCCGGCAACCCGGACCGTGTCGTCGCCGAGGCCGCGATCGCCACCGAGGCCGAGGTCGGCGCCGCGCTGTCGGCCGCCGAGCGCGGCTTCCGGACCTGGGGCCGCACCAGCGCCGCCGAGCGCGCCGAGGTGCTCACCCGCGCGGCCCAGTGGCTGCGCGAGCGCCGCCTGGAGATCACCGCGCTGGAGGTGCGCGAGGCGGCCAAGCCGTGGCGCGAGGCCGACGGCGACGTGTGCGAGGCGATCGACTTCCTCGAGTACTACGCGCGCGCGGCCGTCGCGCTGGAGGCCAATCCGGCCGCCGGCTTCGACCTGCTGCAGCCGCCCGGCGAGCGCAACGAGCTGCGCTGGACCCCGCGCGGCGTCGTCGCCGTCATCTCGCCGTGGAACTTCCCCGCCGCGATCCCGCTGGGAATGGTCAGCGCCGGCCTGGCGACAGGCAACGCGGTGATCCTCAAGCCGGCCGAGCAGGCGCCCGCGACCGCCTACATGGTGGTGCGCGCGCTGCGCGAGTCCGGCCTCCCGCCGGAGGCGCTCGGCTTCCTGCCCGGCGAGGGTCAGGTCGGCGCGCGGCTCGTCGGCGACCCGCGCGTCCACACGATCGCGTTCACCGGCTCCGGGCCGGTCGGGCTGGAGATCATCCGCCGCGCCGCCGAGACGCCGCCCGGCCAGAACCACCTCAAGCGCGTGGTCGCCGAGATGGGCGGCAAGAACTGCGTGATCGTCGACTCCGACGCCGACCTCGACGAGGTCGTCCCCGCGCTGATCAAGTCGGCCTTCAACTACGCCGGCCAGAAGTGCTCGGCGGCGGCGCGCGTGCTCGCGCACGAGGCGATCCACGATGCGCTGGTCGCGCGGCTCGCCGGCGCCGTCGAGGTGCTCGACGTCGGCCAGGCGTCCGACCCCGAGGTCGACCTCGGGCCGGTGATAGAGCAGGAGGCTCAGGCGCGGGTCGCGCGCTACGCGGCCGAGGCCGAGCGCGCCGGCAGGATCGCCGCGCGGGCGCGCGACGTCCCCGACCGCGGCTGGTTCGCCACCCCCACGCTCGCCACCGACCTGCCCGAGGGCTCGCCGGTGCTGACCGAGGAGATCTTCGGCCCCCTGCTGGCGGTCGAGCGCGTGCGCTCGATCGAGGCCGCGTGCGACCGTGTCGACGCGTCACCGTACGCGCTGACCGGCGGGCTCTTCTCGCGCAACCCACAGACGGTCGACTACGTCGCCGGCCGCACGCCGGTCGGCAACCTCTACGTCAATCGCGAGATCACCGGCGCGATGGTCGGGCGCCAGCCGTTCGGCGGCAACCGCCTGTCGGGCACCGGCACCAAGGCCGGCGGCCCGGGCTACCTGATGCATTTCGTCGAGCCGCGCGTGGTGACGGAGAACACCGTCCGCCACGGCTTGGTCGTATAGCGAGTTCCCGCGACCGTCTGCGCCCGGCGATCGGCCGGGGGAGCTCGCCGAAGAATCGCCCGCAGGGCGATTCGACTAGATGCGCTCGACGCGTGTCTGCGTGCCGCCGTCGTCGCGATAGCGGACGTCGATCACCGGACCGGCGAAGTCCAGCACCGCGAACCCGAAGCGGTGCCAGGCGCCGTCGTGCTCGTCGAAGGTGCCGGTCTCCTCCCACAGCCCGGGCTCGGGCAGCGGGCCGGTGCGTGCGGACGCGGGGATCGGCACGCCCCCGTGGCCGATGCAACGCATCACGTGCGGCTGTCCTTGGCCGGCCTTGAACGCCATGCAGCGGTGCTCGTGGCCCCACAGCCACGCATCGATCTTCCCGGCCTTGAGGACGGGACCGAGCTTGACGGGCAGCACGTTGCCGAGATCGCCACCGTCGTAGGCGGAGACGAGCTGGTGGTGGCTGAGCAGCATCTTGCGCCGGTCCGACTGGCCCGCCCAGCGCTCGACGAACTGCGCCTGCGGGTCGTGCAGGACGCCCTTCTGCCCCATCGAGAGCACGTCGGGGTCCCATGACGTGTCGAGGCCGATCAGATCCCAGTTGGCGTTCTTGATCCGGAAGAAGCTCGTCGCCTTGCCGTCCGGGGAGCGCTGCTTCGCGAAGCGGTCGTCGTTCTGGAGCTGCGTGTCGAAGTAGCCGAAGCCGCCCGAGTACATGTCGTGGTTGCCGTTGAGCGCCCACGACGTCACCCCGGCCGACATCTGCTCGGCGGTGACCGGCCAGGGGGCCAGCACGCGGCGCTTGTACTCGACCGGGTCGCCCGAGTAATAGACGTCGCCGAGGTGGATCACGTGGGCCTGGCGCCCGCCGGCGAGCGCGCCGGCGACCTCCTCGGCGATCAGCTTCGCCACCGCCAGCGCGCGCGGGAGCCCTGAGCCCCAGTCGCCGACGACGACCACGCGGGCGTCATCGGCGATCGTGTGCTCGGCCGGCACGGGGTTGAACTTGTGATTGCCCTTGGCGAGCCGATCGAGCATCGCCGCGCCGACGCCCGTCACCCAGCGGTCGTCGTGCGGCCCGAAGCGCTCCGGGTGCAGGAACGACTCGACGGTCGCGACGATGTGCGCGAACGGGCCTCCGTGCTTCTTCTCGGTCACCGCGCCGGCCTTGCGCGCCTCGTCCTCCAGAGACGTCTGCAGCAGGCTGATCGTCGGGTCGCGGCTGACGAACGGGTGCTGCGGCGACTGCTGGTCGGTCTGCGCCGGAACCGCGTCGAGCACGTCCTTGCCGATCGCCTCCGACGCCGCCTGCGCCTGATCGCCGAGCGAGCCGTCGGCGACCTTCCCGCGCAGCGCCGTGAGGTAGCGTTGGATCTCGGCCTCGTCGGTGAAATCGGCGATCATGATTTAGAAATCTATAACGCTCCGGATTCCGTCCTGCGCGTGCATCAACTCGAAGCCGCGGTTGACGTCGTCGAGCGTGATCTTGTGCGAGACGAACGGGTCGACGTCGATGTCGCCGTCGAGATAGCGCTGGACGAGCAGCGGAACCTGGTCGCGGCCCTTGACGCCGCCGAAGCTCGAGCCGGCCACCCGCCGGCCGGTGATCAGAAAGCGCGGGACGATGTCGAGCGTCTCGCCCTTGCCGGCGACGCCCGCGACCGTGCACAGGCCCCAGCCCATGCGCGCGGACTCGACGGCCTGGCGCATCACGTGCACGAGCCCGGTCGCCTCGAACGTGTAGTCGGCGCCGAAGCCGCCGGTCTCGTCGAGGATCCGCGACACGATGTCCTCGCTCGAGACCCAGGTGTCGGTCGCGCCCTGGCCGCGGGCGAGGTCGAGCCGGTCCTGGCTGAGGTCGACGCAGATGATGCGCTCGGCGCCCTGCAGCCGCGCGCCGGCGACCGCGCCGAGGCCGACCATCCCGGCGCCGAACACCACGCACGTCGATCCCGCTTCGACGCTGGCGGTGAACATCGCGGCGCCGAGGCCGGTGCTCAGGCCGCACGCGAACAGGCACGCGCGGTCCAGCGGCGCCTCCGGCGAGACCTTGGCCAGCGCGATCTCCGGCATCACCGTGTACTCCGCGAACGTGCTCGTGCCCATGAAGTGGCGGATCGGCTCGCCGCCGCGGCTCAGGCGGGCGGTGCCGTCCGGCAGGTAGCCCTTGTTCTGCTGCTCGCGGATCGCCATGCAGAGGTTCGTCCGCGGGCTCACGCAGTGCACGCACTCGCGGCATTGGGGCGAGAACAGGGTCACCACGTGGTCGCCGACCTTGACGTCGTTCACGCCCTCGCCGACCGCCTCGACGACGCCGGCGCCCTCGTGACCGAGCACCGCCGGGGCGTAGCCCGACGGGTCGGCCCCCGACGCGGTGTACATGTCGGTGTGGCACACGCCGCAGGCGACGAGCCGCACCAGCACCTCACCCGCCTTGGGATCCGCGAGGTCGATCTCCTGGACCGCCAGCGGCGCCCCGAATTGCTCCAGAACGGCTGCCCTCATTCGCATCGCGCGGACTCTATTGCCACGCCGCGGAGAGGACCCTGCGCCAGTTGCCGTGCGCGATCGACTCCAGCTCGGCCTCGCTGTAGCCATCGGCGCGCAGCGTGTCGAGCAGCCGCGGCGCGCCACGCGCCGTCGCGATCTCCGCGGGCATCGTCGCGCCGTCCCAGTCGGAGCCGAGCGCGACGTGCTCGACGCCGGTGAGCTCGGCGACGTAGCGGACGTGCTCGGCGATCCGGGTCAGCGGCGTGTCGGGGTCGCGGCCGCTGTCCGGCCGGATCATCGAGACCTCGAAGTTGATCCCGACCAGCCCGCCGCTGGCCGCGATCGCCCGGATCTGCGCGTCGGTCAGGTTGCGGCTGGCGGGGACGAGTGCGTGCGCGCAGGAGTGCGAGGCGATCAGCGGGCCCTCGAGCTCGTGCGCGGCGTCCCAGAAGCCACCTTCGGTCAGGTGCGAGAGGTCGACCGCGATGCCGAGCTCGGCGCAGCGCCTGACCAGCCGGCGGCCGGCGGGCGTGAGGCCGGGGCCGGTGTCGGGCGAGGACGGGAACTTGAACTGCACACCCGTGCCGAAGCGGTTGGGGCGGCTCCACACCGGGCCGAGGCTGCGCAGCCCGGCCGCGTACCAGAGCTCGAGCTCCGCGAGGTCCTCGCCGATCGCCTCGGCGCCCTCCATGTGGAGGATCAGGCCGAGCGCTTCGCCCTGCAGGCAGGCGTCGAGGTCGGCGAGATCGCGGACCAGCCTCGCACCGCCGGCGCGCACGAGCGCGAACGCCATCGCGGCGATCCCGGCCGCGGCCGGCGCCGCCTTCCCCCACGCCAGCTCGGCGATCGGCTCGACTTCCCAGTCGCCGCCGGTCCCGCCGACCTTCAGCCCGCCCGGGCTGGGAGCGAACACCGCGAACAGCCCGGCCGCCAGCCCGCCCTCGCGCGCCGCCGCCACCGTGACGGCGCCGTCGCCGTCGAGCAGCGACGCGACACCGCCGCCCTCCCACGCCCGCAGGAGGGCGTCATTGTGGCCGTCGATGACCCGCACGCGCGCCGTATGCTCGCACGCCATGTCGCGCCGCGTCGGCGGCCGCGATCGTCACAGATGCGCGCGGTCGTTCCACGTGGAGAGCGCCCAGCCATCGAACGGGATCCCCTCGATCATGTAGCCGCGGCGGTGCTCGAAGACCGTGATGCCGGTGTTGATGTGCGACATCCGATAGAGCGCTGGCAGGTGCGCCGGGGCGAAGTCCTCGCGGAAGATCGCGGCGCCGAGGAAGAAGTGGATGAAGCCCCAGTGCGAGACGCAGAGGATGCGCTCGTCGGCCATCCGCAGCTCCAGGCGCGCCTGCACGCGCTGCACGCGCGCGACGATCTCGCTGAACGACTCGGCGCCGGGTTCGGCATAGCGGGGCGGCGCGGACGGCATCCACGAGACGTGGCCGGTTCCCTCGTAGCGCGGCGACGCCGCGCGGTAGGCGTCCGACTGGCGGACCTCGCGGAGGTCCTCGTCGGTCCCGAACGGCAGGCCGAGCACGCCGCCGATCGCCTGCGCGGTCTCCTGCGCGCGGCCGTACGGCGACGCGAGGATCGCCTCGATCCCCTCGTCGCGCAGCCGCTCTCCCACGCCGCGCGCCTGCACCCAGCCGTGCTCGGACAGCCGGTCGGCGTCCTCGGGCTCGCGCTGCATGCCGCGATCGGCGAGGTTCGCGACCGACTCGCCGTGGCGGGTGAAGTAGACGATCACCGCGCGTCCCGCAGGAACAGCTCGTGGACGCGCGTCTCGCCCGCGAGCTCCGGGTGAAACGAGATCACGAGCATGTTGTCCTGGCGCGCGGCGACCGGATGGCCGTCGACCTCCGCGAGGATCTCGACCGCGTCGCCGTACTCCTTCAGCCACGGCGCGCGGATGAAGACGGCGCGGACCGGCGCGCCGTCGATGCCGGGGATGTCGAGATCCTCCTCGAAGGACCGGATCTGGCGGCCGAACGCGTTGCGCTCGCACAGCGTGTCCATGCAGCCCAGGTGGCGGCGGTCGAGCATGATCATGCCCGCACAGGTGCCGAACACCGGCCTTCCGGACCGCACGAACTCGCGCAGCGGGTCGCCGAGGCCCTCGCGCGCGATGCCGAGCGTCATCGTCGTCGACTCGCCGCCCGGCATCACCAGCCCGTCCAGGCCCTCCAGGTCCGCGGGCACGCGCACCTCGCGCACCTCGGCGCCGAGGCCTCGCAACATCTTGGAGTGCGCTTCGAAATCGCCCTGAAGCGCTAGAACCCCGATCAGCGGCAACTAAGGTCGGATGATCGGGGTGGGGCGGAGGGGATGTACGGCCTTACCACCCGCGGTTCGCGAGCAGCTGGCCCTCTTGGAGCTTGCGCGTCTCGAGCGACTGCATCGCCGTGCCGAGGCCCTCGGACGCGCGGGCGACGCGCTCCGCGTCCTGATAGTGCGTGGTCGCCTCGACGATCGCGGCGGCGCGAGCCGCCGGATCCTCGGACTTGAAGATGCCCGAGCCCACGAACACGCCTTCGGCGCCGAGCTGCATCACGAGCGAGGCGTCGGCCGGCGTCGCGATGCCGCCCGCGCAGAACAGCACCACCGGCAGCTTGCCGTCGCGCGCGACCGAGCGAACGAGATCGACCGGCGACTGCAGCTCCTTGGCGGCGGTGGCCAGCTCGGAGTCATCGAGCGTGCCGAGCCGGCGGATCTCCGCGCGGATGGCCCGCAGGTGCCGGACCGCCTCCACGATGTCGCCGGTCCCTGCCTCGCCCTTGGAGCGGATCATCGCCGCGCCCTCGCCGATCCGCCGCAGCGCCTCGCCGAGGTGCGTCGCGCCGCACACGAACGGCACCTTGAAGCCCCACTTGTCGATGTGGTTGGCCTCGTCGGCGGGCGTCAGCACCTCCGACTCGTCGACGTAGTCGACCTCCAGCGCCTCCAGCACCTGCGCCTCGGCGAAGTGGCCGATGCGCGCCTTGGCCATCACGGGGATCGTGACCGCCTCCTGGATGCCCTTGACGAGGATCGGGTCCGACATGCGGGCGACGCCGCCGTCGCGCCGGATGTCCGCGGGGACGCGCTCGAGCGCCATCACCGCCGCCGCGCCGGCGTCCTCGGCGATCTTCGCCTGCTCGGCGTTGACCACGTCCATGATCACGCCGCCCTTGAGCATCTCGGCCAAGCCGGCCTTCACACGGAACGTCGCCTCGTCTCTCATCGCCCTCGATGTTAGCTATGCGGGCGATGTACGATTCGGATGATGAGTGCTGATGCCGCCGACCTCATCGGACCCGACGAGACTGCGTTCACGCTGGATCTCACGGCCGCGCAGCTGAAGATCACGCACGCGGCGCTGAAGGCCTTCCTCAACGACTTCGGTCACCACGAGCGCGAGGTCCACACCGTCATCCACGCGATCCTCGCCAAGCTGCCCGACGAAGCCTCGATCCGCGCGATCGACCTCGACGCCGGCCTCTAGCGCCGGCGCCGCCGCGCGGGCGCGCGGCCCGGCGGCTGCGTCGGCTCCGGGCCTGCCTGCGGGGCCGTCCAGTGGCGCGTCTCCGGCGCGCCGACCTCGAGCCGGATCAGCTCGTCGTGATGGTGGATGTCCATCGGCTCGCCCTCGAGCAGCTCGTACGTGGCGTCGGAGTGGCGCACCTCGACGCGCAGCCGGCGCGTGCGCACGACGACGTGGAAGCGCAGCCGCGACAGCGCGGCGGGCAGGCACGGGCGGAACGTCAGGCCGCGGCGCGAGTCGCGCATCCCGCCGAACCCCACGACCGCGGCGAGCCAGGAGCCGGCCAGCGACGCGATGTGCAGTCCGTCGCGCGTGTTGTGCTCGAGGTCGCCGAGGTCCATCAGCGCCGCCTCGCCGAAGTAGTCGTAGGCGAGATCGAGGTGGCCGACCTCGGCGGCGACGACGGCCTGCACGCACGCCGACAGCGAGCTGTCGCGCACGGTGATCGCCTCGTAGTAGGCGAAGTCGCGCGCCTTCTGCTCGTCCGTGAAGCGGTCGCCGCGGGTCAGCAGCGCCATCACCAGGTCGGGCTGCTTGACGACCTGCCGGCGGTAGAGCTGGTAATACGGGACGTGCAGCAGCAGCGGGTACTCCCACGTCTGGAAGTCCGGCACCGCGTGGTTGAGGAAGTCGGCGTCCTGCGGGTGGACGCGCCGGCGCTCGTCATAGGGGACGTGCATCGCGGTGGCCGCGTCGCGCCAGGCCGCGATCTCCTCGTCGTCGACGCCGAGCGCCGTCGCCTGCTTCGGGTGCGCGGCGGCGAGGTCGGCGGCGTTGCGCAGGTTCCGCTCGGCCATCAGGTTCGTGTAGACGTTGTCGTCGACGATCGCCGAGTACTCGTCCGGGCCGGTGACGCCGTCGATGTGGAACACGCCGTCGGCGTCGTGGTGGCCGAGCGTGCGGAACATGCGCGCCGTCTCCACGAGCAGCTGCAGCCCGGCCCCGCGCGCGAAGTCCTCGTCGCCGGTGGCGCGCATGTAGCGCAGGACGGCGTCGGCGATGTCGGCGTTGATGTGGAACGCGGCGGTGCCGGCGGGCCAATAGGCCGAGCACTCCTGGCCGCGGATCGTCCGCCACGGGAACGTCGCGCCGGCGAGCCCGAGCTGAACGGCGCGCTCGCGCGCGAGGTCGAGCGTCGAGTGGCGCCACATGAGCGCGTCGCAGGCGGCGCGCGGCGTCGTGTATGTGAGCAGCGGCAGGACGAACGACTCGGTATCCCAGAACACGTGCCCGTCGTAGCCCGGGCCGGTGAGCCCCTTGGCGGGGATCGCGCGCCGCTCGGCGCGCGCGCCGGCCTGGAGCGTGTGGAACAGCGCGAAGCGCACCGCCTGCTGGAGCTCCTCGTCGCCGTCGATCTCGACGTCGCCGCGCGTCCAGAAGTCATCCAGGTACTCGCGCTGGCTCGCGATCAGCTCGTCCCAGCCTGACCGGCGCGCCGAGGCGAGGGCCGCACCGACCTGATCGCGGATCGAGGGCAGCGAGCGCATGCTCGACCAGCCGTAGGCGAGGTACTTGGTGACGCACAGGTTCTCGCCCGGCGGCAGCGCGACGCTGACCAGCACGCGTGCGAGGTGGGGAGCGATGTCGGAGTCGGTCACGGTCCCATCGGGCGCGTCGACGTCATGCGCCATCCCGGCCGCCATCCGCAGGCCGCTCTCGCGCGCGCGGTGCACCAGCACGGCCCGCAGGTCGTGCAGCTCCTGCTCCTCGGCGACCAGCGGCGCGGCGAGCATCGCCGCGGCGCGCGGATCGGCGCTGCGCGGCGGGCCGGGCTCGTTGGCGGTCAGCGTCGACTGCACGACGACGCGCAGCGGCTGCCCGTCACAGGCCTCCACCTCGTAGCGGATCGCTGCGACCGGCCGGTGGACGAACGAGACCATGCGCGTCGTGCGCACCTTGACCTCGCGCCCCGACGGCGAGCGCCAGTGGACCTCCCGCCGCAGCACGCCGGCGCGCAGGTCGAGCGTGCGCCGGTGCGCGAGCAACTCGCCGTAGCGGACGTCCAGCGGCTCGTCGTCGACCAGCAGCCGGATCAGCTTGCCGTTGGTGACGTTGACGATCGTCTGGCCGTCCTCCGGATAGCCGTAGCCGGCCTCCGCGTACGGGAGCGGGCGCGTCTCATAGAACGCGTTCAGGTAGGTGCCGGGCAGATCGGCCGGCTCGCCCTCGTCGAGGTTGCCGCGCAGGCCGATGTGGCCGTTGGAGAGCGCGAAGACCGACTCCGACTGCGCGAGCACTTCGAGGTTCAGCCCTTCCTCGGTGACCGCCCACGGCTCGACCGTGAACGCCGTATGCGCGATCACAGCAGCTCTTCGAGGTCGTCGACGACGATGCCGGCGCCGTGCTCGAGCAGCGCAGCGCGCTGGCCGACCCGGTTCACGCCGACCACGAGGCCGAAGTCGCCGGCGCGGCCCGCCTCGACTCCGGCCAGCGCGTCCTCGAACACGGCGGCGGCGGCCGGCGCCACGCCGAGCAGGCGCGCGCCCTCGAGGAAGGTATCCGGCTGCGGCTTGCCGCTCAGGCCGAGCTGCTCGGCGATGTTCCCGTCGACGCGCTCTTCCAGCAGATCGTCGATCCCGGCCGACTTGAGCACGTCGGCGCAGTTGCGGCTGGAGGAGACCACGGCGCGGCGCAGGCCGGCGTCGCGCGCCGCCTTCAGATAACGAATCGATCCCGGGTACGCGTCCACGCCCTGTGTACGGATCAGCTCGCGCACCGTCTCATTCTTGATGCTCCCGAGCCGCTTGACCTCGGCGTCGTCGACCCGTAGGCCGCGCGAGGCGAGGAAGTCGCGCACGCCGGCGCCGCGCGGCTTGCCGTCTACGTAGGTCTCGTAGTCGTGGTGGGCGTCGAACGGCCGCTCGTCGCCCTGCTCGCGCAGATAGGCGTCGAACATCTGCTTCCACGCGTGCGCGTGTACGACAGCGGTCCTGGTGAGGACGCCGTCGAGATCGAACAGGCAGGCCGTGATGCCGTCAGGGAGTCCCAGCATGAACTCAAACTACGCGAGTTCACCCGCGATCCGCTATTTCAGCTTGAACGCGCGAATGCGATCGTCGTACTGGGCGGTGTCGCGCGCATAGACGCCGTAGGCCAGCGCCTGCAGAATCGACAGCAGACCGGTGTGCGAGCGCACGAACGCGGGAGAGTTCGAGCTGTAGTAGAGCGTGCGCTCGGCGAGCTTGGACACGTCCGACAGCGTGGCGTCGACGATCGCCAGCGTGCTCGCCTTGCGATGGCGGGCGATCTTCATCGCGCGCACCACCAGCGGGTGCGGGCGGCCGGCGCTCAGGCCGATCACCAGCGTGCGCTCGTCGATCCGGCCGAGCCTGCTCAGGGCCTCCTGGGACGGGCTGGCCGCGATCTCCGCGCGCACGTCGAGCAGCATCAGCAGGTGGCGCAGGTAGGACGCGAAGAACGCCATCTGGTCGGTCCCGGCGATCAGGATCTTCTCCGCCGAGGCGATCGCCTCGATCGCGCCCTCGACCTCCGAGCGGCTCACGCGCCGTGCGGTGTCCTCGACGTTGACGTGGTCGGCGGCGACCGCGTGCTCGAACGGCGACTGGTCGAGGCTGAAGAGCGGCGTGACGCCGGTGTCTTGCGGGCTGGCCGCGCGGTGGTGGTGACGGTACTCGTCGCGCGCGGCCTCCTGCAGCTCGGGGAAGCCCTCGAAGCCCAGCGCCTGGCTGAAGCGGACGACCGTCGAGGACGACGTGCTCGCGCGGCGCGCCAGCTCCTCGGCGGTGTGGAACGCGACCTCGTCGAGATGGTCGACGACGTACTGCGCGACGTCCTTCTGGGAGCGTGAGAACTCGTCGAAGCGTGCGGAGATGTACGCGGAAAGCGTTTGATGGCCGCGGGCGGCCGGGGGCATGGTGGCGGTCCTCGGCATGGCGGACCCGTCTTTCGACGGCCGCTCCCTAACCTCCTCCCCATCTATGCGAAGGCTTGAGACGCGACTCGACGGACTGGTCCTGCTGGAGCCCGCGGTGCACGGCGACGCGCGCGGGTTCTTCATCGAGACGTTCCGCGCCGACGTGGCCGCGGCCTTCGGGATCCCGCTCGACTTCGTCCAGGACAACCACTCGCGCTCGCGCCGGGGGACGCTGCGGGGCATCCACTTCCAGACGCATCCGGGGCAGGGCAAGCTGGTGCGCGTCGCGCGCGGAGAGGTCTGGGACGTCGTGGTCGACCTGCGGCGCGCCTCACCGACGTTCGGGCAGTGGGAAGCGGTGACGCTCGACGACGAGTCCGGGCGGATGCTCTACATCCCGGTCGGGTTCGGGCACGGCTTCCTCGTGCTCTCTGACGTCGCCGACTTCGTGTACAAGTGCACGAACTACTACGACCCGGCGACCGAGGCGGGGATCCGGTTCGACGACCCGGGGGTCGGGATCGAGTGGCCGGCCGGCGTCGAGCTGCTCTATTCGGAGCGCGACCGGACGGCGCCGACGCTCGCCGACGTCGCGGACTCGCTGCCGTTTTGAGGGGGCGCTTCGCCCCCAGCCCCACGGGCACGCTGCACCTCGGGAACCTTCGCACCGCGCTGCTCGCCTGGCTGTTCGCACGGACGGCTGGCTCCTCGTTCGCGATGCGGATCGAGGACCTCGACGTGGGCCGCGTGCGGCCGGAGTACGTGAGCGAGCAGCTCGGCGACCTCGCCGCGATCGGGATCGACTGGGACGGCGAGGTGGTGAGGCAGTCCGAGCGCGGCGCGCTGTACGCGGCCGCGCTCTCGCGTCTGGACGTCTACGAGTGCTTCTGCACGCGGGCGGAGATCCGCGAGGCGGCGTCGGCGGCGCACGGGCCGGTCGGGACGTACCCGGGGACGTGCCGCGAGCTGCCGGACGCCGAGCGGGATGCCCTGCGGGCGCAGCGCGCGCCGGCGCTGCGCGTGCGGGCCTCCGGCGAGACCGTCTCGTTCGCCGATCGGGTGGCGGGCGAGTTCGCGGGCGCCGTCGACGACTTCGTCGTGCGCCGCAACGACGGCGCGTACGCGTACAACCTCGCCGTGGTCGTCGACGACGCCGAGCAGGGCATCGAGGAGGTCGTGCGCGGGGCCGACCTGCTGGATTCGACGCCGCGGCAGATCTGGCTCGCGCGCGCGCTCGGCCTGCCCGCGGTCTCCTACGCCCACGTGCCGCTGGTCCTTGGGCCCGACGGCCGCCGGCTGGCGAAGCGCCACGGCGACGTGACGCTGCGCGAGGTCGCGCCCGGGGACGCGGTCGCATGGATGGCCTCGTCGCTCGGGCTGCCCCCGGCGCGCACGGCCGCCGATCTGCTGCCGACGTTTCTAAAGGGGTCAGGCACGTTTACTAAAGGTGCCTGACCCCTTTAGGCTCCGTGGCGTGACTGCGCTGGTGGGCCGCGAGGATGAGCGCGCCCGGCTCGCGGCGCTGCTCGACGCCGCGCGCGCCGGCTCCAGCGGCGTCCTGCTGCTCTCCGGGCCCGCCGGGATCGGCAAGACGGCGCTGCTGCGCTGGGCGACGGGCGAGGCCGGCGGGTTCGCGGTCCTGCGGGCGCGCGGCATGGAGTCGGAGTCCGACATCCCGTTCGCCGGGCTGGCCGAGCTCGTCACGCCGCTGCTCGCGCGGCTGGACGCGATCCCGCGCGTGCAGGCCGAGGCGATGCGGGGCGCGCTCGCACTGGGGCCGCCGGCCTCGGCCGACCGCTTCACCGTTCCCGCCGCCCTGCTCTCCCTGCTCGCGGCCGAGGACCGGCCGGTGCTCGCCGTGATCGACGACGCCCAGTGGCTCGACCAGCCGTCGCTGGAGGCGTTCCTGTTCGCCGGGCGCCGGCTCGAGCGAGAGGGCGTGGCGGTGCTGGTGGCCGCGCGTGGCGGCTCGCGGCTCGACGTGCCGTGGCTCGAGCGCCTCGCGCTTGAGCCGCTGAGCGACAGAGAGGCGCGCGGGCTGCTCGACGCCGCGATCGCGCCCGGCGTCGCCGACCGGCTGGTCGAGACGGCTGCCGGCAACCCGCTCGCGCTGCTCGAGATCCCGGGGCTGCTGTCGGCCGCGCAGCTCGCGGGCCGCGAGCCGCTCGAGGACCCGCTGCGGCCGGGCACCGGCGTCGAGCGCGCGTTCGCCGCCGCCGTGGACGCGCTGCCGGCACAGACCCGGCGCGCGCTGCTGATCGCGGCGGCGGCCGGCTCGCGGAGACTGGACGCGATCGGCGGCGCGATCGAGCTGCGCGCGCTGGAGCCGGCCGAGGCGGCACGGATCGTGTCGCTGGCCGACGGCGAGGTCGAGTTCCGTCATCCGCTGCTGCGCTCGACCGTCTACCACGCCGCCTCGCTGCCCGAGCGGCGGGCGGCGCACGCGGCGCTGGCGGAGTCCGCGCCGGGACGGCACCGCCCGCGCGTGGCACCTCGCGGCGTGCGCGCTCGCGCCCGACGAGCGGATCGCCGCTGCGCTGGAGGCCGCGGCGCTGGACGCCCGCGGCCGCGGCGCACACGCGACCGCGGCGCGCGACCTCGCCCGCGCCGCCCAGCTCACACCGGACGCCGAGCCGCGCGCGCGCCGGCTGCTGGAGGCGGCCGGCGACGCGGTCCGCTGCGGCGAGGTCGAGCGCGCGGCCGGGCTGCTGGAGGAGTCGGCGGAGCTGACCTCCGACCCGCTGGCGGCGGCCGACGTCGAGCGCCTGCGCGGCCACGTCGAGATGCGCCGCGGCTCACCGACCGCGGCGCACGAGCGGCTGGTGCGGGAGGCCGAGCGCGTGCGCTCGCGCGATCCCCGGCGGGCGGCGGCGATGTACCTCGAGGCCGCGGTCGCACACCTCGCCACCGGCGACATCGAGGCGCTGATCGCAGGCGCCGAGCGGGCGCGGGCGCTGGCCGCGAGTGTCGAGCCGGTCGTCGAGCTGCTCGCCACCGCGGTGATCGGCGAGGGCGAGATCGCGCGTGGGCAGATCGACCACGGGTACGCGTTGTTGCAGGCCTGCGAGCCGTACCTGATGGAGGCAGACCCGCTGGCGATCGTGGAGATCGTCGGCACCGCCGGGCAGGCGGCGCTGTGGCTCGAGGACTGGGACCGCGCGGCGCGGCTGCTCTCGCGGGTCCTGGACGCCGCGCGGGCCGCGAGCGCGGTGACCGCGATGATCCAGCCGCTTGCCGTCCAGGCGCAGCTCGACTTCCGCCGCGGGCGCTGGGCGCAGGCGCTGGCCGCCGCCTCCGAGGCGGCCGAGCTGGCCGAGGACACCGGACAGCGCGCCCAGCTGTCCTTCGCGCTCGCCCCGCTGGCGCTGGTGAGCGCGGGGCTGGGCAGCGAGCAGGACTGCCGCGCGTACGTGGCGCGCGGGCTGTTGTTCGAGGGGCTCGGGGTGCCGCTGCACGCCGCGCTCGGGCTGCTGGAGCTCGGGCTCGGGCGGATCCCCGAGGCGATCGAGGCGCTCGAGACGGGCGACCGGCACATGCGCCGGCACGGCATGAGCTCCGCGGTCGCCCAGCTGCGGCCGGACCTGCTGGAGGCATACGTGCGGGCGGGGCGCCGCGACGAGGCCGCGGACGTGCTCGACCGGCTCGCCGCCGAGGCCGACGCGACCGGCTCCGCCTGGGGGCGCGCGGTCGTGGCGCGGGGGCGCGCGCTGCTGGCGCCCGACGCGGCGATGCGGGCTGCGTTCGAGACGGCGCTGGCGCTCTGCGACGGGCTGCCGATGCCGTTCGAGCGCGCGCGGACGTCGCTCGTATACGGCGAGCGGCTGCGGCGCGCCAAGCATCGCGCCGAGGCGCGCGAGCCGCTGACCGCTGCGCTGGACGCGTTCGAGCGCCTCGGCGCGCGGCCGTGGGCGGAGCGCGCGCGCAGCGAGCTGCGCGCCACCGGCGGTCCGGCCGGCGGGCGCCGCGCCCCGGCGGCGGCCGAGCAGCTCACTCCGCACGAGCTCCAGATCGCGCTGCTGGTCGCCCAGGGGATGACCAATCGCGAGGCGGCGGCGGCGCTCTTCCTCTCGCCCAAGACGATCGAGTACCACCTCGGCCAGATCTACCGCAAGCTCGATGTGCGCGGCCGCGCGCAGCTCGCGCGATTCATGGCGATGGAGGCGCCGGAGGGCACGGCGCTGGCGGTTGGCTAAGCAGGAGCGTTGCTCTTGACGTACAAATAGGACTGCACGATGCGGGACATGCTGTTCATGGACCGGTTGGAGCAGGCTGACGCGCTCTTCAAGCCGCGGCGCGTACAAGTGCTGCGGCTGCTCGCCGAGCCGCGCACGTGCACCGAGATCGGGCGCGAGCTGGGCGACTCGCCGCAGAAGGTCTACTACCACGTCAAGCGCCTGCAGTCGGCGGGGCTGGTCGAGCAGGTCGACGAGCGCCGCGTGCGCGGGATCGTCGAGGGCATCTACCGCGCGGTCGCGCAGTCGTTCTGGGTCTCGCCCGAGCTCGTCGGCCGCATCGGGCCGCCGCGCGAGAGCCACCAGTACGGGATCGGGTTCCTGCTGGACCTGACCGAGGAGATGCAGACCGATCTCGCCGCCCTGGCCGAGCTCGAGGGAAGCCCGCCGACGCTCGGGATCTCCGGCGAGGTGCGCCTGCGCGGCGACCAGGGCGCGGCATTCGTGAACGATCTCCAGGCCGCGTTCCAGGGCGTGCTCGACCGCTACTCCGGCGCCGAGGGCACGCCGTTCCGCCTCGCCCTCGCCTGCTACCCCCGCGAAACGTGAAAGAGGGTCAGTCGAGGCGCTCCTCGAGCCTGGCGACCTCGTCGCGCGACGCGTCGAGGGCCTCGCGCGCCTCGGCGAGCACGTTCCCCATCGCCTCGGCCTCCACGCGCGCCTCCTCGGCGGCGGTCCGGGCGGCCTCGAGGCGCTGCTCGGCGCGCGCGGCGTCCTTCTCGGCGGTGGTGAGCGCGCGCTGGAGGACCTTCAGCGCGCCGCGCGCCTCGCGCAGCCGGCGCTCGAGCTCCTCGCGCTCGCGCCGGGCGGCTTCCTGGGCCTCGCGCTCGCGGGCGGCGGCCTCGTCGCGCCGCGCGGCCTTGGCGGCCGCGCGCTTGTTGGTGTCGCGGACGAGCTGACGCCCGGCGGGCTTGGAGGCGGCGCGCCGCGCAGCGGGCTCGCGGCGGCGCGGCGCCGCGGCGACCGCCTCGGAGTCCGGCGGCGGCCACGCGCCGCCGGCCGCCGCCTCCAGCGCCAGCCGGCCGTCGGAGAGCGCGTCGCTGAGCTCCTCGTTGCCGGCGGCAGCGAGCAGCGTCGTGCGAAGGCGGTCTGACATCGCGCGCGAGAGCGGCCGGCCGCCGGGCTTGAGCGGCTGGGCCGCGGCCATGAAAGCGTCGACGGCGGCGCGCTGGGCGCGCGTCGCCTCGCGCAGTCCGCCGGCGTCGCCCTCCAGCGCGGCCGCCTGGGCGTCGCGCAGCGCCGCGCCGGCGGCCAGGAACTCGTCGAGCACGTCGGGCTCGCTGCGCGCGACCTGGTTGGCCGCCCACGCGGCAGGCGTCGGCTTCGGGAGCTTGGCCAGCGAGGCTGCCGCGTCGCGCTCGCCGGCGCGCCGCAGCGCCTTCGCCGTCGCGTCGCGCTCCGCGGTGAACTCCTCCAGCGGGAGGCCGTAGAGCCGGTCGGCGTCGTCGTCAGCCATCGGGGCCGATTGCCGTCAGCACGGGGCCCTCCCCCACGCGCCAGGCGCGCGGCATCTCGGGCGTCGTGAACGGGGCCGCGACGTCGTCGGCGCAGACGGCGATCAGCCCGCCGGTGCCGGGCCGCAGCGCGAGCCCGGCCAGCGCGACCTCGCACGCCTCGGCCAGCGGCAGCCTGGCGTGGCGCATCAGCGCGTCGACCTCGTGCGCGAGCGCGGTGCGGATGATCGCCTCGCCGTCGCCCGTGCAGGAGACCGCCGCCGTCGCGTCGTCGGCCCAGGTCCCGGCGGCGACCAGCGGCGAGTCGCCGACCCGCCCCGGGTGCTTGCGCGCACTCCCCCCGGTCGAGGTTGCCGCGGCCAGGCCGCCGTGCGCGTCGCGGGCGACGGCGCCGACCGTCCCGCCGCGTGACGAGTCGCCCGCCTCGAACGCGCGCTCGCGCGCCTCGGTCCGAAACCAGGCCTCGGGCGCGGTGTCGAGCCCGGCGTCGCGCGCGAACATGGTCGCCGGCTCGCCGACCAGCATCAGGTGCCGGCCCCCGTCGAGCACCGCCCGCGCGGCGCGTACCGGGTTGCGGATCCCGCGCAGCCCGGCCACCGAGCCGGCCGCACGATCGTGGCCGCGCATGATCGCGGCGTCGAGCACCACGCGGCCGCGCTCGTCTAGCGCCGCGCCGCGGCCGGCGTTGAAGATCGGGTCGTCCTCGAGCACCACGACGGCGGCCTCCACCGCGGCCATGGCATCCCCGCCGGCGGCGAGGATCGCGTGCCCGGCGGCGATCGCCGCCTGCATGCCCGCGCGCGCGGCGTCGTGCGCGTCCCGCGGCCAGCTGCCCGCCCCGCCGTGGACGACGATCGCGACGTCCGTCATGAGCCGCAGCCTAGTGACACCACCTGCCAGTGGAAATCCTGCGCGAGCACGCGATGACCGGGCTTGATCGCCGGCTCCAGCGCGCCGTCGTACCAGGAGCGCGAGCGGATCACCACGCCCGGCGAGCGCGGCCGGCCGCCCAGGCCGCGCATCGGCACGTCGAGCTTCCAGGCGACCCACGAGCGCGACCCGGTGCCGGAGTGCAGCGCGCCGCAGCGCAGCAGCGCCTCGCGCCCGCCGGCGGCGGCGATCACGCGATCGAACGAGTCCGCCGCGCGCGGGCGCAGCGAGAGCTGCTCGCGCTGGTCGTCGAGCGTGCCGAGCGAGGCGGCGAGGACGGCAAGCACCAGGACCGCGGCGCCGAGCGGAGCGCCGCCGCGCGCGGCCCGGGCGAGCGCGACGGCGCCGACGCCGGCCAGCGAGCAGCCGATCGCCGCGGCGGCCACGAGATAGCGCGGATTGCCGGCGTAGCCCGCCTGCGTCATGACCGCGACGATCAGCACCCACGCCACCGCGCCTGCGGCGAGCACCCGGATGATGCGCCCCGGCGAGGGCGCCGCGCCGCCGGGCGCCAGCGCGACGGCCGCGGGCCGGGCACCCGCGATCGCCACACGGTCTCCGAGGATCACCGCCAGCGCCGCGGCCGCGAGCGCGGGCCAGGTCAGCATGTCGACGGTGTCCTTCACCAGCGCCAGCGCGGGCACCGAGGCGAGCGCGGCGCTGCCCGGGCTCGGCGTCCCCTGCGCCGCTCGCGATGCGCTCAGGGCACCTCCCGCCCCGATCGCGTCCGGCCCGAACCAGAGCAGCGGAACGACGGCCGCGCAGCCGATCAGCACGCCGCGCGCGCCGCGATCGCGGCGCCACAGCCAGAGCCCGTAGAGGCCGAGAAACGGCCACACCTCGGGCCGCAGCAGCGCCGCCGCCGTGCCGAGCACAACCGCGACCCGCGGCCGCGCCTCCAGATGCGCCACCACCGCCCACACGACGGCCGCAGCCAGCAGGCCCTCCGAGTTGCCCAGCGCGGTGTTGAACAGCCACCACGGCGACAGCGCCATCGTCGCCGCCGCGGCAAACCCCGCCCAGCGGCCGGCCAGCCGCTCCGCCAGCGCCCACGCGCCGGCCAGCGCGAGCAGCCCGCCCGCGCGCGCCACGATCGTCCACAGCGCCGGAGCGAGGCCGGGCACGAGCGCGAACGGCGTCGTGAAGAGGACCGGCAGCGGCTTCCACGACGGCCCTGGGCTCGTGTCGAGCGCCAGGTGCAGCGTGTCGCGCCCCCACACGAGCCACGCGGCCGGGTCGAACGCGAGCGTCCACGGGGCCAGCAGCGACAGCGCGGCCAGCGCGACGGCCGCGAGCGCGAGGCGCGCGGCGCGAGGCGCCGACAGCGCGCTCGAGGGGGCGTCGAGGATCACGTGATCGCCGAGAGCAATACCACGAGCACGACGCCCAGCGCCGCCACGATCAGCGCCGCCACCACGCGCACCGCCCACAGGCTCACCGGGTTCGGCGCGACCTGCGGGACGCGCCGCGCCGACCCGGCGCGGGCGGCCTGCGAGCGCCGCGCGGTGCCCTCCGGCGTGCGCACGGCGCGATCCTCGAGCGTGGCGACGCCGTTGGACTCCTCGCGGCGCCGGCGGGCGGTCTCCGAGCGCAGGTCGTCGAGCTCGCGCTGGAGCTCGCGCGCGGTCGCGCGCTCACGGTCGAGCTCGCGCTCGATCCGCTCGACCATCCGCCGCGTCGCCTCGTCCTGCACGCCGTCACGGCCGATCAGCTCCTCGCGCAGCCGCGCGACCTCGGCCCGCTCGGCGGCAAGCAGCCGCTCGGCGTCCTCGCGCGCGACGTCGAGCTCGGTCCGCAGCCGCTCGGTCTCCTCCGCCTCGGCGGCGACCGTCCGCTGCGCGTCCTCGCGCGCGTTGGCCAGGCGCGAGTGGACCTCGGTGGTCGTCGCCCGCTCGGCCTCGACGCGCCGCTCGGCGTCCGAGCGCGCCTCGGCCAGCTCGGCCTCGCGGGCGTCGAGCGTCGAGCGCAGCGCCGCCATCTCCTCGCGCGCCGCCGTCAGCTCGCCCATCAGGTGCTCGCGCGCCGAGTCGGACTCCGACGCGCGGTCCTGCAGCTGGCGGATGACCTCGCCGAGGTCGGCCTTCGCCCGCTCCTCGTCGGCGCCGGCGGCCCGCAGCTGCTCGAGCTCGCCGGCCAGCCGGTCGCGCTCCTCGCGCACGCGGCGCAGCGCCTCGACCTCGTCCTCGAGCTGCTCGTGCGACGCGCGCAGGCTGCCGTGGGCGAGCCGCAGGCCGGCGAGCTCGCTCTCGTCGGTCGCGTGCTCGCGCAGCGCGTCGGCGTCGGCGCGCGCCGCCTCCAGCTCGGCGCGCAGCGTCGCGATCTCGTCGGCGCCCGAGGCATCGCCCTTCGCGGTCGGGACCGACGCGAGCTCCGCGCGCGCGGTGGCCGCGTCCTCGCGCGCCGCCGCCGCCTCGGCCTGCGCGGCGGCCAGGTCCTCGCGCAGCGCGTCGAGCTTCGCCAGCGCCGCCGCGAGCTCGCCGGAGTCCGCCGCCGGACCCTCGGTCGTGGCCCGCCGCCGCAGCCGCCGGGGCCGCGGGAGGTCGACCACGATCCGCCCGAGCTCCAGCTCGGCCCCGTCCATCGCTCCCGGGTCGCCGTCATAGAGGAATATGGCGCGCCACGGGTCCTCGGCGGCAACCTGCCCCGCGACCCGCCGGCCGCCGACGTTCAGCACCGGCCGCCCGCGGCGCCCGCGCAGCCCGCTCCAGCGGCCGACCACCTCGAGCCGGCCCTCTTCGACCCAGCGGAAGCGCTCCAGGTCGAACGAGACGTCCATCAGGACTCCGGCGGCTGGGGGTTGAGCAACGACTCGCTCGAGCGGGCGACCGGCGTGCCGGTCTCGGTCGGCGGGCCCTGATGGTCGACGGGCGCCACGTGCACACGCCGGTCTCGGCCCTCGACGGCGACGTTGAGCGAGACGCGGCCGAGGCTGAGCACCGTCCCGATCACCATCACCGCCGCCGAGGCGAGCGCCAGCCACGCGCCGGTGCCAAGCGAAACGCCGCTCGCGGCGGGCGGCGGGTCGATCAGCTCGGCGGCGACGAGCACGAACGCCGCGCCGACGATCCACGGCACGAACCGTTGTTCCACGTATTCCAGCTCGGGCGCCAGCAGGCCCACGGCGGCGACCAGCGCCGCGACGGCAAGCGCCGCGAGCAGGACGTCGGTGACCTCGAACGCGTTCCATGCCGTCAGCGGCCCGTACCAGTCCAGGAACAGGGCGACCAAGAGCAGGACTGCGCCGAGGACCAGCAGGACCGGCCCGATGTCGAATCTGCGTGTCAACGGGGTCTCCTCTCTTCGATAAGGGGGGAATCCCGTTCAACAGGATGGCAACCTTGCCGGCAAAAGCGCGCCGGGTCACCCTGAGAACCAGCGCACCGGATTCACGTTCTCAGCCTGACCAGCGGGTTTTCGTGGGTTCTGAGCCCTCCCCTCCTCGCCGCCGGATGAGCGCCGCCGCAGCCTCGCGCAGGTGCTCGCGCAGCACCGCCGGACCCTCGCACTCGAGCCCGGCGACCAGCGCAGCGTGGTCGGCGGCCAGGCGCTCGCGCGTCCACAGCGGCTCGAGCTGATTGAGGAACAGCCGCAGCTCGCCGCTCAGCGCGGCGTGCGCGGCCTCGATGCGGGGCGACTGCGCGGCCGCGACGATCGCATGGTGCAGCGCGGCGTGCGCCTCGTTGACCGGACCCCAGGCGAACGGCTCGGCCTTGCAGGCCTCGATCATGCGAGCCAGCGCGGCGTGGACCGGCGGCGGCAACCGCCCGTGGCGCTCCAACGCGAGCCGCGCCGCCTCGGTCTCCAGCGCCGCCCGCAGCTCGTAGAGCCCGCTGATGTCCTCCGGCCTGAGCTCGGCCACGCGCGCGCCGCGGTTGGGCTCCACGCGGATCAGCCCCTCGGCGGCCAGCGCGCGCAGCGCCGCCCGCAGCGAGTGGCGGGCGACGCCGTAGCGCGCGCACAACTCCTGCTCGACCAGCCGCGCGCCGGCCGGGCGCTCGCCATCGAGGATCTCGCGCCGCAGCGCATCGGTGAGGGAGTCGACTACTGCCATGCGAGACGCCGCCGGCGCTCGGGCGCGGCGAGGACGAGCAACCCGGCCAGCACGACCGCGGCGCCGGCCGCCGCGGGCGCGCTGAGCTGCTCGCTCAGGACGACGACGCCGAGCACGGCGGCGGTCAGCGGCTCGGCGAGCGTGAGCGTGGCCGTCTCCGCGGCGGTCAGGCGCTTGAGCCCGTGCGCGAACAGCAGGTAGGCGGCGGCGGTCGGCACCACGCCGAGGAAGACTGCCAGCCCGAGGCCGCCTGGGTGCGTGAGCCAGCCGGCGCCGGTGCCGGCGAGCGCGGGCGCGAGCAGCACGGCTCCCAGGCCGAACGCGACCGCCATCACCGTCTCCGGCGCATGGCCGGCGCTCAGCATCCGCTTGGCCGAGATCGTGTACGCCGCGTACGACGCGCCGGCGAGGAGCGCGAGCCCGACGCCGGCGGGCGAGACCGAGGCCCCGCCGCCGGCCAGCATCGTCACGCCGGCGATCGCCAGTGCGGTCGCCAGCGCCCACGAGCGCGAAGGCACGCGACGGTCGAGCGCCCACTCGAACGCGCCGGCCAGCATCGGCCCGGACCCGATCGCGACGATCGTCCCGACCGCGACGCCGGTGTCCTTGACGGCCGCGAAGAACGCGAGCTGGTAGACGGCGACGCCGGCCGCGGCGACCAGGGCGGGCCGCAGGGCCACCCGCGTGAGCGAGCGCGCTCCATGCATGAAGAGCGCCACGAGCACGAGCAGCGAGCCGCCGACGAGGATGCGGGCGGCCCCGACGCCGGCCGGCGCGAGGCCGTCCGGGCCGAGCGCCTGGGCGGTTCCGGTGGTGCCGAAGCAGACGGCGGCGAGTAGGACCTGGACGCGGGACATGGCCGCGATTGTTCCACAATCTCAATGATTGTTCAACAATCGCGCCAGCAGCGCGTCAGACGCGCGGTCCGGCAGCAGGCGGCCGAGGGTCGCCTGGATCTTCGCCTGGCGCCCGATCAGATAGCGCGTGCGGGGCTTCTCGGCCTGGAGCGCTCCGGCGATCACCGCCGCCGCATCCTCCGCCGGGATGCCCTCGGTGCCCAGCTGCTCGGCGCGCTCGCGCATGCTGTCGACGAGCTTGCCGTAGCGCGCGTGGGCCTCCTCGGGCATCGCGTCCCACAGCGCGTCGGCGGTGGCGATCCCGCGGTCCCAGATCGGCGTCGCGATCGCCCCCGGCTCGACCACGATCACCTTCACTTCGCGCTGCTCGCGCCGCAGCGAGTCGCTGAGCGCCTCCAGCGCGAACTTCGACGCCGCGTACGGGCCGTAGAGCGGCAGCGCCATCCGGCCGCCGATCGATGACACGTTGACGATCCGCCCGCGCGCTCTGCGCAGTTGCGGCATCACCGCCTGGATCACTGCGAGCTGGCCGATCGCGTTGACCTCGAGCTGGCGCCGCAACTCGTCCACGGGCAGGTACTCGAGCGGCCCCGTCACCGCGATCCCGGCGTTGTTGACGAGCGCGTCGAGCTCCACGATGTCGCGCAGCGCGGCGACCTGGTCGGCGTTGGTGACGTCGAGCAGGACGGGCGTGGCCCCGGCCGGCGCGTCCTCGAGCCGGCGGACGCCGGCGAGCACGGTGTGGGTGCGAGCGAGCGCGAGCGCGGTCGCGCGACCGATGCCCGTGGAGGCACCGGTGACCAGCACGGTCGGCATGGCCGCGAGCCTACTCGTGGGGCATCGCCATCGCGATCGGCGGGTGAGCGGCGCGCTTGAATGTCGGGGTGCTGTTCGCTGACCTTGCCGCCGCTACCGAGGACGTGCGCGCCGTTCCGGGGCGCAAGGCGAAGGTCGAGCGGCTGGCTTCGGCGCTGCGCGAGCTGGGGCCGGACGAGCGGCGGGCCGGGACGGGCTATCTGGCGGGCGCGCCGCGGCAGCGGGTGCTCGGCGTGGGTTGGGCGGCGCTGCGCGAGCCGGTGCCGCCCGCTCTCTCGCCGGCCTTGACGGTGGCCGATGTGGACGCGGCGCTGGACCGGCTCGCGGGGCTGTCGGGGTCCGGCTCGGTCGCGGCGCGGCGGGTGGAGCTGGGCGCGCTGCTCGCGCGAGCGACGGAGTCCGAGCAGGCGTTCCTGCGCGCGGTCGTGCTCGGGGACCTGCGCCAGGGCGCGCTCGCGGGCGTGCTCACCGATGCGGTGGCGCGGGCGGCCGGCGTGCCGCTCGCCGACGTGCGACGGGCGCTGATGCTGCGCGGCGATCTCGGCGCGGTGGCGGAGGTCGCGCTGGGCGGCGGGGATCTGGGCGGGTTCCGGCTCGAGGTCGGGCGCCCGCTGCAGCCGATGCTCGCCTCGACCGCCCCCGACGTCGCCGCGGCGCTGGAGAAGACGGGCCCGGCGGCGATTGAGTGGAAGCTCGACGGCGCGCGCATCCAGGTGCACCGCGCGGGCTCCGAGGTCGCGGTGTTCACGCGCACGCTGGACGAGGTGACGCCGCGGCTGCCCGAGGTCGTCGAGGCGGCGCTGGCGCTGCCGGTGTCGTCGATCGTGCTCGACGGCGAGGCGATCGCGCTGCGGCCGGACGGACGGCCGCATCCGTTCCAGGTGACCGGCAGCCGGTTCGGCACGCGGACGCCGTTGGCAAGCGTCCCGCTGACCCCGATGTTCTTCGACGTGCTGCACCTGGACGGCGCGGACCTGCTCGACCGGCCGGCGTCGGAGCGCGCCTCGGCGCTGGAGATCGTGCCTTCACGGGTTCCGCGCGGGCACGACGGCGAGGCGATGCTGCGCGAGGCGCTGGCCATGGGGCACGAGGGCGTCGTCGTGAAGGCGCTCGACGCGCCGTACGAGGCGGGGCGGCGCGGCTCGGCGTGGGTGAAGGTCAAGCCGGTGCACACGCTCGACCTCGTCGTGCTCGCCGCCGAGTGGGGGCACGGGCGGCGGCACGGCTGGCTCTCGAATCTCCACCTCGGCGCGCGCGGGCCGGACGGCTGGGTGATGCTCGGCAAGACGTTCAAGGGGCTGACCGACGCGATGCTGCGCTGGCAGACCGAGCGGCTGCTGTCGCTGGAGGAGCGGCGCGAGCGCCACGTCGTGTACGTGCGGCCTGAGCTCGTCGTCGAGATCGCGTTCGACGGCGTGCAGACGAGCCCGCGCTACCCGGGCGGAGTCGCGTTGCGCTTCGCGCGCGTGCTGCGCCACCGGCCGGACAAGCCGGCGGCGGAGGCGGACACGTTCGACGCGGTGCTGGCAACCCGGAGCTAGGATCCGCGGGGGCGCGGGCTCAGAGCACGATCTGGATGATCGCGACGCAGGCGATCAGCAGCACGACGACCCAGACCAGGCCGATCGCGCGAGCGGTCCACGCCCGCTCATGGCGGGGGGCGACCCCGCGGGCGACGAGGACCGAGTCGGGCACGGAGCGAGGCTCGGCGGGCTCCGCGCGGCGGCGAAGCGACGCGGTCTCCAGCTCGGCCGCCTCCGCCCTGTCCTGGGCGGCGGCGAGGTCGAGCTCGGCGTCCTCGGCGCGGCGCCGGAGCTCGCCGGCGGCGGCAAGCTCACGCTCCGCGTCCTCGGCCCGGCGCCGGAGGGCGGCGAGGTCATCCGAGGGCTCGCGGGCGGCGGCAAGCTCACGCTCGGCTTCGGCGGCGCGGTCGCCGGCGGCCGCGAGCTCGCGCTCGGCGGTCTCGGCGCGCTCGCGGAAGGCGGCGAGGCGATACTCGGCGGCGTCCGCGCGCTGATGTGCGGAGACGCGATCGCGCTCGGCACGCTCGATCTGCTCGCGCGCCGCGGCCAGCTCGCCCTCGAGCCGGACGAGCTCGTTCGCCCGCTCGACGGCGGAGTCGTGATGCTCGCCGAGCGCGGCCGCCCGCGCCTCGGCCTCGCGCAGCGCCACCTCGAGCCGCTCACGCGCCGCGCGTTGCTCGGCAAGACGGCGCTCGGCCTCGGCGAGGGCGGCCGACGGCGCGGAGGCGGGCGCGGCGTCTTCGGCCGACGGCGGCGAGGCGGACGCTACCGCCGGCGCGGCTCCGGACGCCTCCGGCGCGGTGGACGGCGTCACCGCGGCGGATGGCGGCACGGCGTCTCTCGCCGTCGCCGCGGGCTTCGCGGAGCCGGATGGCGACGAGGAGGCGGGCGTGTCGGCGTCGCCGGGCGGCGCCGGGACCGGCGCGGCCGGCGTTGCGGCGGGGCGCGGCTTTGGCTCCCGTCGCGGTGGCCTCGCGTGCAGGATCACTCCCGCGGCGTCGTCACCCGGCGGGGGCAGCTCGAGCACGACGTCCGGGGCGACCTCGAGGCGGGCGTTGGTGATCTCGGCGTGCTCGCCGCGCCATGCGAACGCCGCGATCCAGGGACCCTCGGCGTCGGCGGCCCAGGGCTTGTGGTCGAGCACGGCGATCAGGCGGCGGCGGCGGCCGCCGGCGCGCAGGTTGATGACCGGGCGGACGAAGCGGCGGCCTCGTACGCCGAACCAGCGACCGGTGACCTCGAGCCGGTCGGCGGCCGTGAATTCGAAGCGCTCGAGCTCGAAGCCGAGCTCGGTCTGGGGTTCCGTCGTCCGCGTCATCCGCGGAGCCTCATGGTAGGCGCGCTGCTTTAGTCCTTCGCCACATGGCGCGGCGGGTCACGGTCGATCTGGGGGTGCTGCGCGAGTCGAGGAACCTCCGCCTGCTGATCCTGGGGGAACTGTTCAGCGGCCTCGGCGCCCAGGCGGCGCTGGTCGCGATCCCCTACCAGGTCTACGTGCTCACGCACTCGGCGGCGCTCGTCGGACTGCTCGGGATCGTCGAGCTGGTGCCGATCGTGGTCTGCTCGCTGCTCGGCGGCGCGATCGCCGACCGCGTCGACGACCGGCGCAAGCTGATGCTGGCCGGCCAGGCCGTCGTGACTGCCGCGGCGGCCGCGCTCGCGTTCGGCGCGTTCGCCGGCGAGCCTCCGGTCGCCCTCGTCTTCCTGCTCGCCGCGCTTCTCGCGGCCGGCTCGACGATCGACAACGTCAGCCGCTCGGCGGTGATCCCCGCGCTGGCCGGCGACCGGCTGCGCGCGGCGCTCAGCCTCAACTACGGCCTCTACCAGGTCGCCGCGGTGGTCGGCCCGGGACTCGGCGGCCTGATGATCGCGTGGCTGGGCGTCGGGGCCGCCTACACCGCGGACGCGCTCGGCTTCGTGGTGATGATCGCGGTCACGCTCGCGCTCCCCAGGCTCCCGCCGGCGCCGAGCGAGACCGAGCACCCGCCGATCGGCGAGGCGATCGCCGAGGGCCTTCGCTTCGTCCGCCGCAATCAGGCGCTGCTGGGCTCGTTCGCCGCCGACCTGGTGGCGATGACGTTCGGGATGCCGCGCGCACTCTTCGCCGTGCTCGCCCTGACGGTCTACGACGCCGGCGCGAGCGGCACCGGCCTGCTCTACGCGGCGGTCTCCGCGGGCGCGACGATCGCCGCGCTGACCACCGGCTGGGTAGAGCACGCGCGCTGGCTCGGGCGGATCGTCATCGGCGCGGTGTTCGCGTGGGGCCTGACGATCGCCGCCGCCGGCCTGATGCCGACGATCTGGCTCGCCGCGCTCTGCCTCGCGCTGGCCGGCGCCGCCGACAGCATCAGCGCGGTCTGCCGCTCGATCATCAACCAGACCGTGACCCCGGAAGCGCTGAGAGGCCGCATGTCGGCCATCTTCATGCTCGTGGTGACCAGCGGCCCGCGGCTCGGCGACCTCGAGTCGGGCATCGCCGCGTCGCTGACCAGCGCCGGCTTCGCGGTGGTGAGCGGCGGGCTCGCGTGCGTCGCGGGGATCTTCGTGGTGATGGCCGCGTTCCCGGCGCTCGCCAAGTTCGACGGGCGGCGGGTGGAGCCCGCGGCGGTGCGCGGCGTGGCGTACGCGGGCGAAGACGCGTAGGAACGGGCAAAATCGCGCGCTGGCGGGCGAAGTCGCGCGCTGGGGGCCGAAGAAGCGCGCGGGAGTCAGGCCCCGGCGGGAGCCGGCTCGCCGGCGTCCGGCGCCGCGACCGCGGGCTCGGGCTCCCCGCCGCCCTCCGCCATGCTCTTCGGCGCCGCCGTCGCCGGGGCGGGGCGTGCCGTGATCGTGATCGCGACCTCGTCGAAGTGCGTCCCGCCGTCCCCCGCGCGCACGGTGATCGTGCCCGCCTGGTCGCCGATCAGCACCTTGCCGGAGCTGTCGACGCTGCACCCGAGCGCGGTGCCGGTGATCGAGTACTTGACCGCGGCCGAGGACGGCTCGGCGGTCACGGAGACCTGCACGGAGTTGCGCGCCCACGTGCCGGTCTTCGGCTTCGGCTCGGACGCCTGGACGGTCGTCTTGTCCGCCTTGGCGTTCCGGAACACGGCCGGGCCCGCGTAGTCGATCGGCACCTCCTTGGTCCCGGCCTTCAGCACCACCTTCAGCGCGCCGCCGTCCTCGCGCAACGTGCGCACGTGCTGGGTGTCGGTGAACGGCGCCGCGTCCAGATTCCCCGACGGGAGCGACTTCGCGTGCAGGTGTTGCGTCATCGGGAAGCCGGCCGGGAGCGTCTTGGCCGGCGACGGGTTCGACGCGCTCTTGACGAACTTGTTGGCGTCGATCCCGGCCTTGCCGATCGACACGTTGTCGTCGCCGGCCATCTTCCCGGCCGCGTCGAGGTCCCAGCCGTTAGAGCCCGCGGCGTTCGCCTCCAGCGTGAACTTGCCGAAGTCGGTGTCGACGCTGAGCGAGTCGAACTTCTCGTTGATGTTCGCGCGCTCGACGCCCGAGCCCTTGCCGCTCGCGCCCGTGAAGGAGTGGCGGAACTTGGCCGAGTAGGTTCCCGACGCCGAGCCGGAGCTCGAGGCGAGCGTCGTCGGCTTCTCGACCACGTTGAACGGCTTGGAGTACGACGACGTCCCGTCCGCAGACGTCGCCTCGGCGTTCAGAGTCCCGCCCGGCTGCGAGCCGCCGACCGTGATCGTCCCGTCCGCGGCGATCGACGAGCCCGTGACCGCCGCCGTGCCGTCCTTCAAGGCCCACGTGGCGTCGGCCGCGTTCGCCGTCGCCTTCACGCTGACGCCGGATTCGACCGGCACGGTGAAGCGTGACGGCGAGACGGAGACGCTCGTGACCGCTGCCGGCGCCCGCGCGATCACGCCGGACGCGATCCCGCGGCAGACCGCCTGGTTGCCTGCCGTGCGCTGCAGCGAGAGCACCGCGTCGGTCGCCAGCGGGGCACCGACGGCGACCGCGGGAGCCGCAACCGGCGGCGCCGGCGCGGGAACTGGTGCTTCGTGCTCTGCGGCCACCGCCCGACGCTACGCCGGGCGGTGGCCGAGAGCAAGGGCCGTTAGGGCGTCGTTGTGGACAGCGTGAACGTGACCGTCGCGCTGTAGGCGCCCGTCCTCAGCGCGTCGGTGGCCCCGATGTGCTGCTTGAAGCCGATCGTGACCGGGTCGTTCGACACCGGCCCCGTCCAGCTCGCCTTCGAGAACGAGACCTCCAGCGGCGTCGGGAGCGTGAACGCCCCGTTGGCCAGCCGCACCGGTCCAGACGCGCTCAACGCGGCATCGCCGGCCGTCGAGATCACGTTGGCCGTGGTCTGCGCGGTGTAGTCGTGCTCGACGCCCGCCGTCAGCGCCCCGAAGGACGCCGCCGGCCCGAGCGACAGCGAGAGCGTCGCCGGCACGCTCCCGCCGACGCCGCCCGGCGTCGACACGGAGGTCAGCGCGACCTGCGACAGCTTGGCGATCGCGCCCTGCAGGTCGCCGGCGTACAGCAGGTGCTCGGCGTCCGCGGTCAACGCGGACGTCGCCGCCCTGATCCCGTCGCGCACCATCGCCGCCTGGGCGAGATCGCGCGCGACCGAAGCGACGAGGTCGTTCGCGACAAACCCCGCGCCACCGGCCGACCGCAGCAGCGAGAGCACCTGAGCGCCGTACTTCACCGAGCCGTCCGCGTTCCACACGTCGGCGGCCAGCACGCCCTCGAGCCCCGTCGCGCCCAGCGACTGCGCCTTGATCAGGCGAGCCCGCGCGGAGACGTCGGTCCGCAGCCCCCAGCCGTACGGGAACTGCGGGTCGTAGGACGCGTCGCCGACGTTGATCGGCAGCTGGGCCTCCGACCGCGCCCAGGTCACCGGCAACCGTCCGGTGAACGGCTTGTCGCCGAACAGCGTGTCGGCGACGCCCGCGCCTTCAGTGCCCGGCAGCCACGAGGCGACCAGCGCGTTCCCGGAGAGCAGCCGCGAGTCGTACATCGGCCGCCCGGAGACGACGAGCACGGCGCACTTCATCGCGCCGCACACGCGGTCGATCGCCGTGCGATCGGCCGCCGAGAGCGCCAGCGTGTGCCCGTTGCCGACGTCCCCGACGCCCTCGGCGTACGGCGTCTCGCCGACGACCACGACGCCCGCGTCGTAGCCGCTCAAAGACGCCGACGCGTCGCGCGAGTACGTGATCGACGCGCCCGGAGCCACGGACCGCATCCCGGCGAGGATCGTCGTCGCCCCCTGGACGGCGCCGGAGCCGCCCTGCCACGAGAGCGTCCAGCCTCCGGACTGGTTGCCGGCGTCGTCGGCGTTGGAGCCCGCGACATAGAGCTTCGCGGTCTTCGAAAGCGGCAGCACGCCGTCGTTCTTCAGGAGCACCTGCGACTCCGACGCCGCCTTGCGCGCCTTCGCGCGATGCGCTTCGGTGCCGAAGTCCGACTGCGCACCCGCATCTGGGAACGGGTGCTCGAACAGCCCGAGCCGGAGCTTCTCGCGCAGGATCCGCCTGACCGCGTCGTCAACACGCGTCAAAGGCACGGCGCCGGACCCCACGGCGTTGGTCAAAGACGTCTCGAACGCCTGGTACTCGTACGGCGTCATCACCATGTCGATGCCGGCATTGATCGACGTGATCACGTCGCTGTCGTAGCTGCCGGGGATCTGGTCGATCGCCTGCCAGTCGGTGATCACGAAGCCGTCGAAGCCCTGCTGCTGCTTCAGCCAGCCGGTGAGCAGGTCCTGGTTGGCGTGCATCTTCAGCGGCCCGCTCGCGTACTGCACGCTCGAGTAGGACGGCATCACCGAGCCGACGTGGTGCTGCTTGATCGCCGCCTCGAACGGCGGCAGGTGCAGCGTCGCCATGTCGGCCAGCGGCGTGATGCCCTGATCGGTCGTGTAGGAGCCCTGCGTCGAGGAGCCGTAGGTCGTGCCGCCGTCGCCGGCGAAGTGCTTCGCGGTCGCCAGCGTCCCGTTGTCCTGGAGGCCGTCGATCACGTCCTCGTTCTGGATCACCAGCGCCGGGTCCTCGCCGAACGACTCGTACGTGCGGCCCCAGCGCTCGTCGCGCGCGACGCACAGGCAGGGCGCGAACGCCCACGGCACGCCGGTCGCCTTCATCTCGGCGGCGCTCACCGAGCCCTCGTCGACGCCGAGTGACGGATCGTGCGCGGCGCCGATGCCGATGTTGTGCGGGAACAGCGTCGCCCCGGTCACGTTGTTGTGCCCGTGGACGACGTCCGCGCCGTAGATCAGCGGGATCTGCAGGCGCGTGGTCATCGCCCGCGTCTGGAAGCCGTTGATCATGTCCTGCCAGCCCGCCGGCGTGTTCGGCGTCGGTGTCGAGCCGCCGCCGGACAGAAGGGAGCCGAGGTTGTAGGACGCGATGTCGCCCGGCGCGTCGAGCGCCAGCCGCTCCGCCTGCGTCATCTGGCCGATCTTCTCGGCCGTCGACATGCGGCCGAGCAGGTCATTGACACGTGTCTCGACCGGCAGTGAGCTGTCGAGATACGGCAGCCCGTGCGCGGCGATCACGATCACGCCCGGCGTGTCGGAGCCGCCGAGCGTCACCTTCAGCCGCTTGGCCTCCGACGCGCCCGCCGGGCTCTCCAGCGTGACCGGGAACGTCTTGGTCGTCCCCGACGCCGTGCCCGCGATGAACGTCATCGACCCCGCCGCCGTCACGTAGTCGACGCCGGCGACCGCCGTGTCGTCCGCGGTCGAGTAGGCGACCTGCTGGTCGTCGGCCAGCGGCTTGCCGTCGACCGTCGTCATCGTCACGCCGACGTTCACGGTGTCGCCCTGGTGGGCCAGGTAGACGGGCTTGTCGGTCGCGAACGAGACGTCCGGCACGCCGGAGTTGACTCCGTAGGTCTGGACGTCATCGAAGTCGAACGAGCCGTGGTCGCCGGCCGGCGGCGTGACCGCGTAGCCCCACATCTTCGTGAGGTTCAGGATGTGGTCGATCCCGCCGACCGGCTGGTAGTCGGTCCGGTACTTGAGCTTCGAGAACGGGATCGAGACGAGCTTCCAGCCCTGCGTGTCGTCCAGGAACGAGGTCGTCCACAGCTCCGACGCGCCCGGCCCGGTCCCGCCGTCCTTGATCTCGATGTTGATCGTGGCCGGCGACGCCGACGTGCGGCGCCCGTAGAACCAGAACCGCAGGCCCTTGAAGGCGCTCCAGTCCTGGGTGTCGGCGAAGTCCTGCCCGAAGCCGCCGTACTGGCCGGCCGGCGTGTCGTAGTCGACGCGCAGCGCGTGGTTGTCGGTCACCCCATCGCGGGCGAGCGGCTCGATCGCCAGCGCCGGCGGCGCGTTGTTGCCGTTGAACGTGAACATGCCGCGCTGGGCGACCGTCGCCGGCCCTTCGAACGTCTCGACGTTGCGGACCTGCTCGTAGACCTCTGCGTCGTCGACCAGGAACGAGTTCTGCCCGGGTACCAGGTTCATCGCCCAGCCCCACATCGCGGTCAGGTTGAGCTTGCCGTCGCTCGGCCCGCCGCTCGGCTGATAGTCGGTCCGCTTGGTGAACGCCGAGAACGGCAGGTGGACGAACTTCCACGCCGTCGAGTCGTCGAGCACGTGCGAGTTCCACAGCTCGGAGTGCTCGCCGTCGGCGCCGCCGTCCTTGATCTCGAACTCGAGGTTGTGGCCGGTGCCGGTGCCCTTGAACCAGAACGAGAAGCCGTCGTAGGCCGACCAGTCCTGCGAAGCGGGCAGGTTGTCGGAGAAGCCGCCGTAGCCGCCGGAGGCGGTGGTCGCCACCACCGACATCGACTGCGTGCCGGTGCTGCCGGGCCGCGGGTTCGGGTTCGCGGTCAGCGTCGGCCGGTCGGCGGCGCTGTCGGAGAACGTGAACAGGCCGCTGTTGTTGGGCGGCTGCGGCGCGGTGAGCACGTTCAAATTGCCCTCGAAGCCGTCGACCGTCGCCGTCTTGCCGTCGAACGTCGCCTCGTCGTCGTCGATGACCGTGACGGTCGCCTTCGCGCGCGGGCCGATCGTCACGCTGGATTCCGAGAAGTTCAGGTCGAACGTCTCGTTCGGCTCGTCGACGCCGTCGTCGATCGAGTGCAGCGCGATGGTTTTCTCGGTCTCGCCGGGCGCGAACGTCAGCGTGCCGGAGGCCGCCTCGTAGTCCTTGCCGGCGGCTGCGGTCCCGTCGGCGGTCGCGTACTTGACCGTGACCGGGTCCGCGGACGCGCGGTTGAGCCGCACCGGCACGGTGACCGTGCCGTCTTTTTCGAGCATCGAGTACGCCGACGCGGCGGGCGCGACGGCGGTCTCGGTGAACTCGCCGTTGACGGCGATCTCGTACAGCGAGTAGCCGTAGGGCAGCGCCCTTGCGGTGCCGGTGAGCCGCACGTAGCGGCCCGTGGCGCTCAGGCCCGGGTAGTCGTCGGTGCCACCGTCGGAGTTGTCGGTCGCCGCCACCTGCGTCCAGGCCGAGCCGTCGTTGGAGACCTCGAGCTTGTACGCCTTGCCGTACGCGGCCTCCCACAACAGCGAGATGTCGCTGATCGAGGCGCGCGCGCCGAGGTCGACGGTCAGCGTCTGGGGATCCGAGAACGCGCTCGACCAGCGCGTGGTCGGATCGCCGTCGATCGCGTTGGAGCCCGGGTACTGCGCGCTCTCGGACGAGCTCGCGGTCGCCACGGCGCCGAGCGCGAGGTTCGACGGCGCGGCCGCCGCGCGCGAGAGCGCCGGAACGGCGACCGCGAGCGCGGCCGCCCCGGCGATCAGCAGCTTCCGCATCACGGCACCGGCTGGATCGAGACCGGCCCCAGGGTGTAGTCGAGCTGCGCCTGCCCGCCGATCACGTCGACCGCCTTCGGGACCGTCCCCGGGTCGACCGTGCAGTGCGGGTCGCCGCTCGCCGTCGCGCAGACGCCGAACTGGAACTCCTGCGGCGTCGGCTGGAAGCCGCGCGCCTGATCGGAGCTGAACCCGTCCTGCCCGGTCAGCACGACCGTGTACTTCCAGCTCGCCGCCGGCGTGCCGAGGCTCGCCTTGCTCACGCTGAACGCGATGTAGCGCGTGATCCGGTTGGCCGAGATGGTGACCTGGCCGAGCGTGTTGGGCGGGGTCGCGGCATCTTGGTACTGCTGGCCGAAGCCCTGGACCTCGATGCGCTTGTTCCAGCCCGCGGCCACGGTGTAGTTGCGGGTCGCGAACGCCGCCGCGTTGCTGGCCGGCGTGCCGCCCGTGTTGACGTAGAGGTCGACGAGCTGCGCGCCCAGCGGGCTGCCGAACGTCGGCGTCAGGTCGCGTGTGCGGACGCGGAAGACGATCGAGTCGCCGGCGTCGTAGACCTCGAAGCGCTCGAGGTCATAGGCGCCCGGCTGGAAGTTGCTCGACGTCGGATACGCGTAGTTGCCGGGCCCGTTGTCGTCGCCGTCCGGGTCGTCGGCGGAGAACAGCAGCGTGCCGGGCACGAGGTCGACCACGACCGTCCGCACGGCCCGTGCGGTGGCGCCGCTGGGCGCGACCGCGACGATGTTGAGCACCGTCGTGCCGCCGGTGAGCGGCACGGTGATGTCGAACGCGCCGCTGGACCCCGTCTTCACACGCCGGGTCAGCGCCGTGTGGTCGTCCTGGTTGGACGCGCCGACGACGACGGTGTTGCCCGGCGCCGTCGTGCCGGTGACGTGCGTCGAGCCGGTCGCGAGCGACTGGTCGGCCGGCGCGGTGACGGTCAGCGTCGTCTGGCCCTGCGTGTGCTTGACGTAGCGGTTCGTGGTGTAGTCGGGCCGGTCCAGCACCCTGCCGGCGCCGGTGTCGAGCATCAGGCGCACGAACTGGCCGGCCGACCACGTCAGCGCCGCGGCCGAGCCGGCCGGCTTGCCGTTCTCGAACCCGATCGAGGCGATCGTCGGGTCGGTGCCGAACGGCGAGCGGGCGAGATCGGGCTGATCCCACGCCTGCTCGGGGATCAGGCCGGCGCGGCCGCCCATCGCCTGCATCGCCTTCAGCCGCTTGACGGCGGCCGAGACGTCGCCGTTGTCGAGCTCCCACTGGCCGCGCTCGCCGGCCAGCACCGGCCAGACGTGCCCGGTGCCCTGGTTCGACGGCGCCCACGGGCGGCCGTCGGACGAGCGGTCGCCGTAGCCGTCGCCGTTGTAGCGCAAGAAGCCGTCGCCGGAGTCCGTCGTCTTGCGGATCGTCGAGTCGACCACCGCCAGCGAGCGCACGATGTCGGCGTCGTCCTTCCTGAGCAGGCCGAGCCGCGCGAACTCCAGGAACCCGGCGTCGATGACGTCGCGCTGGTCGAGCGTCGGCCCGCCGTTGCCCACGTTGTAGGTGATCGCCGCGTTCGGGTCGCCGGTCTTCGACAGGCGGATGAAGTACGGGTCGGGACGCCGGTTGGTGTTAAGCGTCCACGTCTTGAGGTTGCGCTGGAACTCGTCGGCCACGCCGCGCCAGACCGCCGCGGAATCCGCGTCGTGGTTGCGGTCGGCGATCTCCGCGGCGGCCAGCAGGCCCGCGATCTCGGCCGAGATCGTCGACGGCGAGAAGCCGTCCTGCTCCTCCCAGCGCTCGGGCCCGAAGTTCGGCCCGTGCGTGGCGACGAAGTTCGCCGCAGGCTTGATGTGGTCCTCGTAGTAGGACTTCGAGGTCAGCCCGACCGCCAGCGCCATCACCAGCGGGTAGGCGCACTCGTCGAGCTGCGTGTTGAAGGAGTCCGGCGCCTGCTTGCCGTTGGTGAGGCTGTTGCGCGGCATCGAGCCGTCCGGCAGCTGCTGGCGTTCGAACAGGAAACGCGTCATGTCCTTCGCGGTCTCGCGATCGCCGGCCAGGAACATCGCCGTCCACGCCTCATAGAGGTCGCGCGCGAACACCTCGCGGTAGGAGCCGAAGTACGTGTTGGCCGGGTCGCCGGCCGAGATCGCCTGCCCCCACGGCGACGCCCAGGCGGCCGCGGTGGCGCCCGCGAAAGTCTTGTCCTCGGCGCCCTTGACGTAGTCGGCGCTGAGGTAGTACTCGTCCAGCAGCGCGTCCCAGTCGTGGGAGGACACGCCGCGCGGCCGGTCCGGCCGCTCCAGGTGCGCGTTGTACGCGCGCCAGCCGAGCGAGTACTCGATCGCCGTCAGGAACAGCGGCTCGTGCAGGGAGCCGCGGGCCGCGCCCAGCGCGTTGCCCGCGGTCTTGCCGAAGCCGAGCGCGAGCGTGAAGTCGCCGTGGTGCCCGAGGTCGACGCGCGCGGTCTGCACGAGGTTGCCGGACGGCGCGTCGGTGTAGGTCGCCGTCAGCCGGTGGGACGCGTCGAGCTGCGTGAGGCCGTCGCTGGACGTCCCGGCGTAGCCGTTGGAGATCTGGTCGAGGTCGCCGTCGAGCGCGGAGAACACCGGCTGCGCGTAGTCGCGGTTGGCCGCATTGGTGGCGGTCACGGTGTCGCTGCCGACGAGCGTGCCGCCGACGACGCTGCCCGTGTCCGCGCCGCCGTTGCCGGAGCCGCCGCCGCCGTTGCCGTTCAAGGTGGGATCGAAGCGCACGTAGAGCTTGTAGCCGCGCGGGCCGTCGTAGCGCGAGCGCAGGATGACCGTCTGGCGGTCCGGGTCGGTGAGGTAGTCGGTGACGATCCGGTAGCGCCCGCTCTTGGCGGTCGCCGTCACGCGGCAGCTGAGCGCGCGGTCGTCCGGCCGGGAAACCGTGTACGTCATGTCGCGCGTCTGCAGGTCGGTGAACGTCGACCCGTCGGTCACCACGTACTGCAGCGTCTCGTTGTTGGTGGTGTCGTTGGTGGGGTAGTAGACGTCGCTGAGGACGCCATCGGCGACCGTGAACCAGACTTTCGAGCGCGTGTTCTGCGCCGTGCCGACGCAGTCCTTGCGCGCCAGATCGAAGTGCGAGAGCGCTCCCGGAGCACCGGGCGCGGTCTGCGCGGACGCGGTCGGCGCCCACCACAACAACGTCGCAGCCGCAATCGCGGCCGCCGCACGCAGACGAACCTCCATGTCTCTCCTCCCCTACGGCTTGCTACCGGGCGAGGAGAAAATACGGGAATCGGCGGCGGACTTCCAACGATCTTTACGAGGAAACGCGAACCGCGACGATCCGATCGTCTCCGCCGCGCGGCGCGCCGCGCCCGTCGCGGTTGGATGTGGCGACCCACAGCGTGCCATCGGGCGCCTTGACCACCGTGCGGATCCGCCCATAGCGCCCGCCGAGCATCCGCGACGGCGTCCCGGTTCTCGCGCCGCGCAGCGGGATGCGCCACACGCACTGCCCCTGCAGCGCGCCGACGTACAAAGTCGACCCGACGATCGCGTCGCCGCTCGGCGAGGCCGCCGACGTCGGCCACGTCACCAGCGGGTTCGTGAAGTTCCCGCCCTGCGTGCCTCCCTTGCCCTCGACGACCGGCCAGCCGTAGTTGCGGCCCTTCCTGATCAGGTTGATCTCGTCAAAAGTGTTCTGCCCGAACTCGGTCGCCCACAGCCGGCCCGCACGGTCCCAGGCGAGGCCCTGCACGTTGCGGTGCCCCCACGTCCACACGAGCGTCCCGAACGGGTTGTCCGACGGCGTCGAGCCGTCCGGGTTCATGCGCAGGATCTTGCCGTTGAGCGCGTCGCGGTTCTGCGCCAGCGCGGTGTCGCCGGTCTCGCCCACGCCGGCGTAGAGCTTGCCGTCCGGACCGAAGGCGATCCGGCCGCCATTGTGGATCCCGCCGGCGCGCAGGCCCTGGAGGATCACGTCGAGCTTCCCTCCCAGCTTGAAGCGCGCGATCCGGTTGTCTTCGGCGGTGGTGAAGTACGCGTAGACGAGCTTGTCGGTCGCGTAGCGCGGCGAGACCGCGAGGCCGAGCAGGCCGCCCTCGCCCGCGTTGAGGTTCACGCCCGGGACGCGCATCGCCACGCGCGGCTTGCCGCCGCCCTTGGGAATCCGCAGGATGCGGCCGGTGGTGCGCTCGGAGACGAGCGCGTCGCCGTCCGGCAGGAAGGCGATCCCCCACGGCACGTGCAGGCCGGTGGCGACCGTGCGCAGCTTCGGGACCCTCGCCGGCGTGGCGGTGGCGGTGGCGGTCGCCGTGGGCGCCGCGCTGTGCGCCGGCGAGGCCGAGGGCGACGGCGTAGCGGCGGCCGGCGGGTTACTCGAGCCGCAGGCGGCCAGCGCGACCGCGAGCGGCAGCAGCGTGCTTCGGCGCATCGCTCAAAGGATGACCGGCACGGTCTCGCTCGTGACCAGGCCTCGCTGCGGGGTGAGAGCGCTGACGATCTCAAACGACGTCCCGACATGCTCCGGAGCGTCGACGATGACCGTCAGCGCCGGGACGCCGCGGCGCAGCTGCAGCACGCGGTCGCCGTGCGGCTCATGGTCGCCGTGGAACCCCCAGACGCCGCGCAGCGTCGTCGCCCCCGCGGTCCCGGCGGCGCGCAGCCGGCGCACGAGCTCATCGTGCGCCGCGTGGTCGGAGCTGTGGAGCATCTGCTTGTGCCACTCCCCCGGCCGCGGCTCGGGCGCGGCCAGCGCGACGCCGTCGCGCCGGCACACGCGGATCCGCTCGAGCGTGAACAACGGCGGGTCGAGCACCTGGAGCGCACGCGCCGCGGCCTCGCCCGCGCCGACCGCGATCAGCATCACCGGCACGCCGCGGTGTTGCCGCGCAAGCTTGCGCGCCGCCGCTCGCCGTGCAGCGTGCCGTCGACGCCGAGCAGCACCGTCGCGCCGTCGAGCCCGCACTCGCGCAGCCGCGCGCAGATCTCACGGTACGGCTCCCCGCGGCCGAGGTAGAGCGTCAGCTTGACCGGCTCGGCGGTCGTCGCGGCCGCCCGCTCGAGCGTGACCAGGCCGGTGCGCTGCAGCGCGCGCACCTCCGCGGCCAGCGCCTCGATCCGCTCGGGCGCGTCGACCGCCACGGACACGAGCGGCGGGTCCTCGGACGCCGTCAGCAGGTCGGCGCTGTGCAGCCGGTGGCGGGAGCCGAAGCCGGCGGCGCCGCGCAGCAGCACGCTCGCGTGGACCGGAAACGCGTCGACCAGCCCGGCGCGCGCGAGCGCTCCCACGCAGCCGCCGGCGAAGATCGCCGCGAGCTCGCGCGGGTCCGCCATCAGTCCGCGGCGGCGTGTCCCGGGAGCTTGACGACGGTCACGAAGAACTCGTCGATTGCCGATCACCGAGCGCTGGACGATGCCGGCGCTGTCGTCGAGCCGTTCGCGGGTGTCGAGCCGCTCGGCGGTCAGCGGCAGCGTGAACGCCGTCAGCGCGGCGCGGAACGCGTCCAAGCGCTGCTGCCGGCAGCAGCCCGCGCTCCAGGCGCGCGTTCTCCTCGGCCTGCACGCGCGCGACCTCGAGCTGGCGCCCGGCCTCCTCGGCCCGGCGGCGCTCGACCGCGTTACCCGCGTCAGCAGGCCGTCAATCGCAGGTTTAGCCGCCGCCGCGGAGGGTAGGGTCACGATGGCCGGCAGGGGGCAGGATCTTCTATGGCTTCAAGCGCCGCGTTTTCCGTAGATCTGGTAGATCAGCCCGGTGGTCCGGTGCTGCTCCGCCTGCGCGGAGAGCTGGACGTGCTGAGCGCGCCGGCGTTCAGGGCGCGCCTGCTCGACCTCATGCCCGAGCGCGCGCCGCTGGTGGTCGACCTCAACGGGCTCGACTTCATGGACTCCAGCGGACTCGCGGTGCTGCTGGAGCTGCGCTCGCGCGCCCGCCAGCTCGCGTGGAGCGTCTCGATCCGCGGCGCGCGGGGCCGCGTACGCGAGCTGCTGGCCCGCACCGGGACGCTGGCGCTCGTCGAAGCCGAGCCGGACGACCAGCCGGCCGCCTCCGCCTAGGAGTCTGTTGAAGAATGGTCGGTCAGCCCTGATGTGGTGCAGCCGTGGATGCCTCGGGGCGGACGCGATCGCGATGCGTGGCTCTGCCACGTGAGCATCGCGGGCGGCGCGAGGCGCCGCGGATGTGCCGCAGCAGGCGTACCGGAATTCTTCAACAGGCTCCTAGCGGCCCTTCCAGACGAACGTGGCCAGCGCGCCCGGCGGCAGCGTGTACGCGGCGCTGCGGGCGCCCTCCCCGACGCGCACGGGACGGGCGGCGTCGCCGCCGTTGTGCACGATCAGCGCGATCGAGCCGTCGCGGTTGCGGAACGCGACGCCCTCGCTGCTGGCGATCCGCACGGCGCCGGGCCTGACGAAGCGGGCGGCGTGGCCGAGCGTGAAGAACTCGGCGTTGTAGGAGAACGTGTCGCCGGGCCCAACCGTGATCACGCCCGTGCACGTGCCGCAGCCGCCGTTGTGCGGGCCGCCGGCCGGGTCGAGCGCGAGGTTCCAGTTGATCATGGTCTTCGCCCAGTTGCGGGCGGTGCCGATGATCAGGTTGTCGGCGTGCCAGCCGAGCGTGCCAGCGAAGATCTGTTCCGGCGTGTCGCTCTCGCCGTGCGAGCCGGAGCACTCGGTGAAGTAGACGTCCTTGTCCGGGAAGGCGTCGTGCAGCAGCGTCTGGCGCGACGCGTCGCCGGAGTAGCAGTGGAACGCGGTGCCGGTGATCCACGGGGCGGCCGGTGACGAGAGCAGCAGCGTCGGGTACTCGGTCTCCGGGTCCTCGCCGGGCGGCGTGTTGGCGACATCGTTGGGATGCTCGGACCAGTTGTGGTCATAGCCGAGGATCCTCGTCCTCAGCCCGGCCTGGCGGAGCGCCGGGCCGAGCGCCTCGATCAGCTTCGCCTCCTGCGCGACCGGCATGTCCATGCCCGGGTAGCCGCTCGGGTTGCGGTTCTGCGGCTCGTTCTGGACCGTGACCGCGTCGATCGGCACGCCGGCCCGCGTGTAGGCCTTGATGAAGCGGACGAAGTAGTCGGCGTAGGCGCGGTAGATCTTCGGGTCGTCGATCAGGCGGCCGCCGATCAGCGACCGATTGGTCTTCATCCAGGCCGGCGGGCTCCACGGCGTCGCCATGATCTTCAGGCGCGGGTTGAGCTGCAGCGCCTGTCGCAGCAGCGGCAGGATCTGCGCCTCGTCGTGCGCGATCGAGAAGCGGCGCAGCTCGTAGTCGGTCTCGCCCGGCGGGACGTCGTCGTAGGTGTAGTGCGGCTCGTCGACGAAGTCCGACGCCCCCATCGGCTGGCGCAGGTAGCTCAGCCCGTCGGTCTCGAACAGCGCCGCCATCGCGCGATCGCGCGTCCGGCGGTCAAGGCGGTACAGGACGGCGGCCGAGGAGTCGGTGATCGAGGCCCCGAAGCCCTCCATCGTCTGAAAGCGCGCGCGCGGGTCGGCGGAGATCGTCGGCGCGCCGGGCCGGAAGTGCCGGATGCCTTGGTCTGAGAGCTCGAGCGCGCGGTCGGGAGTGGTGACGAACACGCGCGCGCCGGTGGGATTCTCGCCCGCCCACGCCGCGGCGGGCGCGATCAGCAGCGCGGCCAGTGCCGCGAGGAGCCTGGACATGCCGGTCGCCTACCCGGCACGGCGGCTCGCCTACCCCGGATACGCGATCGCCTGGTCGCGCAGGAACGCGAGCGTGGCGGCGATGTTCATCGGGCGGGCGAACAGGAAGCCCTGGCCGAGGTCGCAGCCGAGCTCGCGCAGCCGCTCCCATTGCTCGGCGTGCTCGATTCCCTCGGCGACCACGTCGAGCCGCAGCGTGGCGCCGAGCGACACGACCACGTTGGCGAGCCCGGAGGCCTGCGGCGACGCCCCGGCGCGCAGGAACGAGCGGTCCATCTTGAGGATGTCGACCGGCAGCCGGCTCAGGTAGCTGAGCGACGAGTAACCGGTGCCGAAGTCGTCCATCGCCAGCCGCACGCCGAGCGCCTTGATCTCGTTCAGGCGCTCGACCACGGTGTCGGGGTCGGTCATCATCACCGACTCGGTCACCTCGAGCGTCAGCGTCGCCGGGTCAAGCCCCGACTCGTCGAGCGCGGCCTGCACGTCGGCGACGATGTCACGCTGCTGGAGCTGCTTGACCGAGAGGTTGATCGCCATCGTCAGCGTCTCGCCGGCGGCGGCCTGGATCTCGACCGCGCGGCGACAGCCCTCGTGCAGCACCCAGCGGCCAATCTCGACGATCAGCCCGGTCTCCTCGGCGAGCGGGATGAAGTCGTCCGGCGCCACGAGCCCGCGCCGCGGATGGCGCCAGCGCAGCAGCGCCTCCAGCCCGGACACGCGGCCGTCGGAGAGCCGCACGACCGGCTGGAAGTGCAGGTCGAGCTGCCCGTCGGCGACCGCGCGCTGGAGGTCGCCGCGCAGCTCGAGCCGGGCGAGCACGCCCTCGTGCATCGCGGGCTCGAACAGCCGGTAGGAGCCGCCGCCCTCGCGCTTGGCGATGTACATCGCCGCGTCGGCGTTGCGGACGAGCTCCTCGGCGTCGCCGCCCTCGGCGAACGAGATGCCGGCGCTGGCGCGGACATTGAGCTCCTGCTGCTCGACCGCGAGCGGCTCGGCCAGCGCGGCCAGCACGCGCTCGGCGCCGTCGGCCGCCTCCTGGGCGCCGGCGACGTCCTCGAGCAGGATCGCGAACTCGTCGCCGCCGAAGCGCGCCGCGGTGTCGCCCGCGCGCACGCTGCCGGCGACCCGCTTGGCGACCTCGACCAGGACCGCGTCGCCGGCCGCATGGCCGAGGCTGTCGTTGATCGTCTTGAAGTCGTCGAGGTCGAGGAAGACGACGGCGACGCCGCTGTGCTCGCGCCGGCCGCGCGCAACCGCGTGCCTCACGCGCTCGTTGAACAGCGCGCGGTTGGCGAGCCCGGTGACGGTGTCGTGGAAGGCCTGGTGCTCGAGCTGGCGCTCGAACGCGCGCCGCTCGGACACGTCGCGGCCGTTGAGGACGACTCCGCTCACGCGCTCGTCCTCGAGCAGGTTCGTGAGCTGGACCTCGAACTCGCGTTCGCCGAGCACGCGCTCGACGACCGCCGTCTCGCCGGGGCGCATCGCCTCGAGCATCTGGTCTGGCAGCAGCGACGCGAGCGTCGTCTGGCCGAGCACGCGCTCGACCGAAGGGCTCTGGTAGATCACCTCTCCGCCGGGGCCAAGCACCGCGATCAGGTCGCTCGAGTGCTGCACGAGCGCGCTCAGCCGGCCCTCGCCCGCGCGGCGGTGGATCTCCTCGGTCAGCGCCGCGCTCTCCAGCGCGAGCTCGATCTGCACGCCGAGCCCGTGCAGCGCGCGGCGCACGCCGGAATCCTCGACGGCGCGGCCGGCGACGACGAGCAGGGTCTCCAGCTCCTCGCGCGTCCCCAGCGAGTGCAGGAGCGCCCGGCAACGGCCGAGCGGCAGGCGCAGCGCGAGGCAGGTCGCCTCGTCGAGCGTGACGATCGCCTCGCCCGCCCCCGCAGACAGGGCGGCCGCCGCGCGCGCCGGTAGCGGCCAGCCGGTCCCGGCGCTGTAGGCCATCTCGCCGCGGACCACGAGCACGCTGGCGGCGTCGCCGACCAGCCGGCGGGCCGCGTCCTCGCCGGCCATCCCGATCTGCTCACGCGTGGTGGCGGCGACCAGCGACGAGCCGGCGCCGCTGAGCGTGCGCTCGCGCTCGGCCGTGTGCTGCTGTTGCAGCACAAGCCCGGCCATGCGGGCGACGACGAAGCCGAACAGCACGGCGGAGGCGGCGATCACGACCTGCAGGTCCCCCGACGGATCGGCGAGCAGCTCGATCACCGGCGCGACCAGCGACGCGGCGGTCAGCAGCGCGAGCCGGAGAGGCGTCAGGCGCGACTCGTATCCGGCCACCGGCTCCTGCAGGTGGCGCATCGACGGGTGCAGCGCGGCGGCGCCGAACAGCAGGTAGAAGGCGATCCAGCCGACGTCGTAGCTGAGCTGATGGTCGAACGTGCCGTGCAGCGTCGCCAGGCCGTAGAGGAAGTCGGTCACCAGCAGCGCGACGATGCTCGCGGCCAGCAGGAAGAAGGACGCCTGGCGGCGGCCGGCGTCGACCGACAGCCGGATCGCCGCCGCGAGCAGCAGCACGTCGCCGAGCGGATAGGCGACCGACGTCAGCTTGCCGAGCGGCCCGAGCGACCCGTCGTGCAGGTAGGGCGCGATCAGCGCGACCCACGAGAGCAACGAGAGGCCGAGCGTCATGATCACCGAGTCGATGACGCCGGCACGGTCGGAGTCCGGGTTGCGGCGCCGGACGAGCAACAGCAGACCGATCATCAGCGCCGGGTAGACGGCCACGTAGGCGGCGTCGCCGGGCGACGGGAACGGGACCTCGTGGCCGATCAGCTTCGGGTAGCTGTACGTGTAGAGGTCGCCGAGCCAGAACAGGCCCATGCCGGCCGCGAACCACCACCACGGGCCCCGCGAGGCCGGCCGGTACAGCGCCATGCCGGCGACGATCGCCAGCACCGGCGCCAGCCCGAGCACGTTGAACAGCGGGGCGCTGCCCTTCAGGCCCGGTGCCCACAGGTAGGCCCCGGTCAACACGGCTCCGACCGCCAGGAAGGCGATCCACGGCAACTGACGGCGCATCGCCCCGGGTGGTCGTCCGGAGGCGCCCCGTCTTTAGGTCAGCTCAACCGCGGGGAGGCCGTCGATCGAGGCCAGGTTCTTCTCGGCCTGGTAGTCGCGCAGGGCGTCCGGGCCGTGCACGCGCAGGCGCTTGCCGGTCGAGAGGTCCGAGTGCGGGCGCTCGCCGGCGTAGTCCATCAGCGGCACGCCGTAACCGCAGGAGTCGGCGACGCGCGAGACCTCCACCAGGATGATGGCGCGCTCGGCCTCGGGGTGCTCGGGCCGCCGGAAGCCCTCCAGCAGCCCCGCGAAGCGCGCGTCCGCGGGGTAGACGATCTCGCCGCGGCCGTGCAGGCGCACGATCCGCGGCGGCCCCTCGAACGCGCACAGCATCACCACGATGCGCCCGTTGTCGCGCAGGTGGGCGATCGTCTCGGCGCCGGAGCCGACGATGTCCAGGTAGGCGATCGAGCGCTCGCCGAGCACGCGCAGCGAGCCGATCGGGCCCTTGGGCGAGAGGTTGACGTGCCCGCCGGGGCCCGACGGGGCGGTGGCCACGAAGAACATCGACTGGCCGGCGATCCAGGTCGCCAGCCGCTCGTCGATGCCGTCGTAGATCCGTCCCATCCCGCCGAGCCTACAAAGTGTGGTTCGCGTGGATCACGCCGTCCGGGTCCAGGCGCGCCTTGACGGCCTGCAGCCGGCGGTAGGTGAAGGCGCCGAACGACTGCGACGTGTCGACCCGGTGCTCGGCGAAGTTCAGGTAGTGACCGGGCGCGGTCCACGGCTCCAGCGCGGCCTTCAGGTGGCCGGCGTGGGCGAGCACGGCGGCCTCCATTCCGGCGTCGACCGCCATTCCGCCGGCGAACAGGATGAACGGCGCGTCGAGCTTCGCGAGCGCCCCGTGCCCGGGCGTGACGCGTCCCAGGGCGCCGCCGGCCTGGCGCAGCTCGGCCATCAGCAGCGGCGAGTTCGAGCCGGGGCCGGCGAGCATCACGATCGCCCGGATGGCGGCCGGGGTGAGCTCGGCGATCAGCGCGCTCGCGCTGGTGAACGGGACCGGCTCCTCCGGGTCCTGGTGCAGGCGCACCAGCGCGGCCGCGGGAACCGTCGCGAACGTGTCGAGCTCGGGCTCCAGCGCGCGCAGCGGCGCGAGGATCGCCTCGGCGTCGTCGCCCTGGACCGCGCCGTCGATCATGACCAGCTGGCGGCCGCGGATGATCTCCGGCAGCTCGGGCAGCGGCGGGAGCTGCATGATGCGGATCGCGGTCGTGACCTCGTCCGGCGCGTCCTTCGCCCACGCCGCCCAGGCGGTCAGCACGCGCTCGGCGTGCGTCCAGTCCCAGAGCATGAAGCCGGCGTAGACCTCGGTGATCGGGAACAGCCGGAACTCGATCGCGGTGACGATGCCGAAGTTGCCGCCGCCTCCGCGCAGCGCCCAGAACAGCTCCGGGTCGTTCTCGCGGTCGGTGCGGACGAGCGTGCCGTCGGCGGTCACCAGCTCGATCGCGGTGACGCTGTTGGCCTGGAATCCGTGGCTGCGGGCGAGCCAGCCCATCCCGCCGCCGAGCGAGTAGCCGACGACGCCGACGTCGGGCGAGGAGCCGTGCAGGGCGGTCAGGCCGTGCGGCGCGGCGGCGTCGACGACGTCCTCCCACAGCACGCCGGCCTCGGCGCGGGCGATCCGGCGCTCAGCGTCGACCGTGACCGCGTGCATGCCCGACGTCTTGAGCAGGATCGTGCCCTCCAGCCCACCGAGCGGGCCGGCGTTGTGGCCGGTGGCCTGCGGGGCGACGCGCAGGCCGCGGCGGCGCGCGAACGCGACCACGGCAGCGACCTCGTCCGCGTCGCAGGGATACACGACCGCGGCCGGACGCTGGTCGACGGCGAGGTTGAACGCCTGGCGGGCGGAGTCGTAGCCGTCGTCGGAGGGGAGCGCCACCGCGCCGCCGCAGAGGCCGCGCAGGTCTTCGAGGTCGCGGGCCGGATCGATGATCGTCATGGCGCCACGGTCGCGTGGGACCATTGCCAAGGCCTTGTCCAGACATTGCCCGGGAGTTTCGCCCCCAGGGCGAAGCTAGCCGCTGTCCAGCGCCGACGCGAGCTCGCGCTGGGAAGACGCGCCGAGCTTGCGCAGCACGTTGCCGAGCTGGACCTCGATCGTCTTCGGCGTCACGTAGAGCTCCTGAGCGATGTCGCGCTCGGCCCGCCCGGCCGCGGCCAGCGTCGCGACGCGGCGCTCGGTCTCGGTCAGCGCCGCCACGCCGCGCGGAGCCGCGGGCTCGACGCCGATGATCAGCATCTCGGCCCGGATCGACTCCAGCAGCAGGTCGGCGCCGCACACCTCGGCGAGCGCGTGCGCGCGGGTGAGCGGCTCGCGCGCATAGTCGGGCCGCCCGGCCTGCCGGCGCAGGACGGCCAGCGCGTGCAGCGCCTTCGCCAGCTCGAGCCGCGACGGCGCGCGGGCGACGAGCTCGACGGCCTCCTCGAGCCGCTCGATCCCCTCCGGTCCCTCGAGCATCCCGAGCACGCGCAGCGACCGCGCGACGGTTCCCGGCGCGCCCCAGTCGCGCGCCCGCTCGAGCTCCTCGGCGGCCAGCTCCACCGCCTTGCGCTTGACGCCGAGCGCGTGCAGCGCCACGGCCTTCAGCGACGCCCAGCGCGCGGCGGAGGGGTTGCTGACGAACGGGAAGCGAGGCATGTACTCGTCGGCCGCCTCGACCGCATCCTCCCAGCGGCCCTCGGCGACCAGCAGCTCCAGCCGCGCGTTGCACCAGTAGCGCGCGCCGTCCGACGAGCCGCCCTGCTCGGGCCCGCGGGCGAGCGCCTGGCGCGCGCCCGCGAGGTCGCCGCGCTGGATCAGCACGCCGGCCAGGATGGCGGCGTTCCACTGCAGCGTGTCGGGGCCGTAGCCCCACTGCAGCGCCTGGTCGAACGCGCTGCGGGTCAGGTCCTCGGCGTCGGTCAGGTCCCCGCGCCAGAACAGCGTGAAGCCGCGCCACAGGTAGACGCCGGCGACCTGGTAGAGCGAGCCGCGGCGGTGCGCGTCGGCCATCATCTGGTCGAAGATCGTCAGCGCCTCGTCGCGATCGCCGAAGATCAGCGGGTTCACCGCGGCCAGGGTGAGCAGGTTCGGGTCGTCCTCGATCAGGCCGCGGCCGGCGAGCGCCTCCAGCCCGAGCCGCACGCAGTCGTCGACGTGGCCGCCGCTGTAGGACCAGAAGATCGCGGCCATCGCCGCCATCTTCTTCTGGCCCGGCGTGCGCGGCGAGACGCCGCGGTACGGGATCGTGCGCTCCGCGTGCTCCCAGCCGAGCGCGCCGAACAGCACGCTGGTGAGCGCGAACGCCTCCAGCCCCAGCCGGTCGTCCTCGCGCTCGGGCGGCAGCGCGGCGGCCGCCTCGATCGCCACCTCGGCGCCATCCTTCGGCGAGGAGGTGAACAGCAGCGCGCGGCCGAGCGCGTTCGCGGCGACGATCCGCAGGTCGAGGTCGCTCGCGAGCGCATCGTAGGCCTGGCGCAGATGCTGGGCGGCCTCCGGCCCGCGCGACAGCGTCTCCACGCGCCCGAGATCCAGCAGCAGGCGGGGACGCTCCTCCGGCGCCGGCGGCTCCTCCAGGGCGCGCCGCAGGTACGCGGTGGCGCTGTCGGACGCGCCGCGGGCCATCGCCTCGGTGCCGGCCTCGTGCAGCAACCGCGAGATCTCGGGGTCGGCGCGCCGCGGGGTGAGCAGCAGCTGCTGGGCGATCGCGTCCAGCGGAGCGTCGCTCTCGCGCAGGACGCGAGCCGCGCTCGCGTGCAGCAGCTCGCGCTCGCCGGGCGGCAGCTCGTGGTAGATCGCGTCGCGCACGAGCGGGTGGACGAAGCCGGGCGGCGACTCGCGGCGCAGGATCTCGATCCTCGCCAGCGCGGCCATCGCCTCGGCCACGCGGGCCTCGTCGAGATTCGCGAGCGCGGCCACCAGCGGCAGCTCGGCGCCCTCGCCGAGCACCGCGATCGCCCGCGCGACCGTCGCCGCCTCCGCCGGCAGGCGCGCCAGCCGCAGCAGGACCGAGCTCGAGACCGCGCGCGAGCCGATCGCGCGCACCACGTCGGCGTGGGCGGCGTCGGGGCGCACTCCGTCGGCCTCCAGCGCGCTCAGCAGCTGGCGCACGAGCAGCGGGTTGCCGCCGGTGGTGCGGTGGCACGCCTCGCGGAACGCGCGGTCGGGCTCGGCGCCGAGCCGGCGCCCGACGAGCTCGCCGACCGCGTCCTCGCTCAGCGGCCCGGGGCGCACGTGCACGGTCCCCGGGTCGTTGGCGATCTCGGCCAGCAGCGCCGGCGAGCCGGCGGGCTCGCCGGTGCGGACAGTGGCCTCGAAGAGGATCGGCTGGCCCTCCAGGCGGCGGACCAGATAGGCGAGGAAGCGCAGCGAGGGCGGGTCGCACCAGTGCAGATCGTCGACCTCGATCACCAGCGCCGACTCCGACGCGAGGTTGAGTGCGACCCAGAACAGCCCGTGCAGAGCCGCGAACGACGCGTCGCCGGCGGGCTCCCCCACGCCGAGGGCGGAGAAGACGACGCGGGCGGACGCGGCGGCCCCGGTCAGCGTCGCCGGATCGCCGATCGCCGCCTCGAAGAGCTGGCGCACCACGCCGTACGGGAACTCGCGCTCGAGCTCTCCGGCGCGCGCGTTGAGCACGCGCGCGCCGCTTGCCGCCGCGCGCCGGCGCGCCTCGGCCAGCAGCCGCGTCTTGCCGATCCCCGGCGGGCCCTCGACGAGCACGGCGCGCCCCGCCCCTGCCATCGCGTCGGCCAGCAGGGAGTCGAGCAGGGCGACCTCGCGCTCGCGCTCGACGAAGCTCGACGCCGCTCGCCTGGCGGCCGGCGCCGCGGGGGCGGCAGGCGGGGCCGGTGCGGACGGCTGCTGCCCGTCGTCGCGCAGCAGCCGCTCGTAGAGCGCGACCAGCGCGGGACCGGGCGAGGTACCGAGCTCCTCGCGCAGCAGCACGCGCACGTCCTCGTACGCGCGCAGCGCCTCGGCGACGTTGCCGCGCGCCCGCAGGATCTCCATCAGCACGGCGCGCGACGACTCGCGGAACGGCTCGGCCTGCACGGCGGAGCGCGCGGCGGCCTCGGCTTCGGGCCAGGCGGCGCCGCCGAGCGCCAGCCCGGCGGTCGCGCGCGCCTCCAGGGCCTCCACGCGCAGGTCGGCCAGCTCGCCGCGGCGGTCGTCGATCCACGGCGCCTCGAGCCCGGGCAGCAGGCCGCGGTCGGCGATCTCGATCGCGGTCCCGGCGGCCTCCCAGGCCGCCTGCAGGTCGCCCGCGTCGAGCGCGCGGCGCGCCCGCGGCACGCTCTCGCGCGCGAGCTCCCAGTCGATCTCGGCGTCCGCCGGGAGGTTCAGCGCCAGCTCGGTGCGGCCCTCCAGCACGCCGGGGCCGAGGGCCTTGCGCAGGCGGCTGAGCGGCGGCGCGAGCAGCGACTCGTACGCAGGCGGGGCGCCGCTGCCCGACCACAGGGCGTCGGCGAGCTCGTCGCGGCGCACGGGACGGTCCCGGTTGAGCACCAGATAGGCGAACAAGAGGCGCCCCTGGCGTCCGCGCAGGCTGTCCTCGAGCCTCCGTCCCTGGAGCTCCACCGTAAGCCGACCGCACACCTGGATGCGCGTCGCATCCGCCGCGACCACCGCGCAACCCTACAAATCGCCGCAACATCGCGACAAGGTCGCGGCAAGCGGGCTGGACGACCGTTCGGGAACAGCAAGCCCTCCCCCTACGTCGTCTCTGACGACCAGGCTTGAACTTCGAAAGGGACGTACATGACTTCCGTCCAGCGCTGGACGCTCGCGGTCGTATGCGCCGCGACCGCGATCCTCATGCTCGACATCGCCGTCGTGAACACGGCGCTCTCCGCCATTTCCAAGGACCTCGACACCGGCCTGCACGGCCTGCAGTGGGTCGTCGACGCCTACACGCTGGCTCTGGCCACCGTGGTGCTGACCGCCGGCTCGCTCGCCGATCGCTACGGGCGCCGGCGCGTGTTCGCGATCGGCCTCGTCGTCTTCACGGCGATGTCGGTGGTCTGCGCGGCCGCGGGATCGATCGAGATGCTCGACGCCGCCCGCGCCGTCCAGGGCCTCGGCGCCGCTGCGATGTTCGCGACCTCGCTCGCGCTGCTCGCCGACGCGTTCCCGGAGGCCCGCGCACGGGCCGGCGCGCTGGCCGCGTACGGGGCCACGATCGGCGCCGCGTTCGCGATCGGCCCGGCCGTCGGCGGTGCGCTCACGTCCGGCCTCGGCTGGCGCTGGGTGTTCCTCGTCAACCTGCCGATCGGCCTGCTCTGCCTCTACGTGACCGTCGCCCGCGTGCACGAGTCGCGCGAGTCGCACGCCCGCCCGGTCGACAAGGCCGGCCTGGCGACGCTGACCGGCGGCCTGTTCCTGCTCGTGCTCGGGCTGCTGCGCGGCAACGAGCAGGGCTGGGGCAGCACCGCGATCCTCGCCGAGCTGGCCGGCGCCGCCGTGCTGCTGAGCGCGTTCGTGCTGATCCAGGCGCGCGGCCACGAGCGTGCCGACAGGGAATCCCGGAGTGGGGCGGCGAGCCCCGAGCCGATGCTGCCGCTGTCGCTGTTCCTCTCCGGCGCGTTCACCGGCGCGCAGGCGACCGCGTTCGCGATCTCGGCGTCGTTCTTCGCCGTCTTCCTGTACGCGACGATCTACCTCCAGCACGTGCTCGGGCTCTCCGCGCTCGAGGCCGGCCTCGTGTACCTGCCGTCGACGATGACGATCCTGTTCGTCTCGGCGGCGACGGCCCAGCTGGCCGCCAAGGTGCACCCAGGCGCCCTGATCTCGCTCGGCCTGCTGCTGGTGGCCGGCGGCATGGCGCTGCTGTCGACGGTCGGCGTGGACTCGTCGTGGACGGCGGTCCTGCCGGGCACGATGCTCGCGGGCATCGGCACCGGCCTGTTCAACCCGTCGGTGACCGCCGTCGCCCTCAGCTCGGTGCCCCCCGAGCAGAGCGGGCTGGCCGCCGGCGTCAACGACACGTTCCGCCAGGCCGGCATCGCCGTCGGCGTGGCGGCGCTCGGCGCGCTCATCCCCCAGGACGTGCTGGCCGGCGGCTCGGCGATCGAGTACGTCGACGGCCTCCAGACCGCGATGCTCGCTGGCGCGGCGCTTGCCGCCGCCGGGGCGATCGCAGGAGTACTCCTGTTTCGTCCTTGGTCCTCTCAGGCTCGGACCGCGGACGACGTTACCGCGCGCCCGGCGGTGGCGGCTGCCGCGGCCCCGGAGGCAGCGTAAGCGGGATCGGTCACCTGCGCGGCGCCGCGTGCGCGGCGCAGCGCAGGCCCGCTCCTTCTCCTTACCGATTCCAGTCCGGCGAGTCCCCGCGGGAGATGAGGGTCTGGGTCTTGCCGCCCGTGTAGCGGGCGGTGACGATGTGCGCCGGCCCTGGCCACTCGAAGCCGCCGCTGGAGCCGAGGATGGTGGTCCCGTCCTTCGAGAGCGCGGTGGCCAGGAAGCCCTCGGACTTCTTGCCGATCACCTTCTCGGTCCCGGTGGCGGGGTTCACGGTGACCGTGTAGGCCGTGTCCTGGCCGCCGAACTCGGTCAGCAGCCGCGTGCCGTCGGCCGACCAGTCGATCGGCGTCAGGCCGGCGAGCAGGAACGGGACTTTGTCATGTGTCAACTGGCGGCGGCCGCTGCCGTCGGGATTGACGAGCCAGAGGTTGAGCTTCGGTCCGTCCTGCTTGCGGGCTGGCTTCTGCCAGCGGTCGTAGACGATCTGCTTCGGGCCCCACAGCGGATACTGCGCGCGGCCGTCGTTGAAGAGCACCCGCGGCGTGCCGCCGGCGGTCGGGACGACCTCGAGATTGCTCTTCGGGAACAGCGCGTTCTTCTGCGACGTGCGCGCGTACAGCAGGATCGAGCTGTCGGGTGAGAACGTCGCGCCGTAGAAAGTGCCGCTCGCAACGACGCGGGTGGCGCCCGTGGAGCGGTCGATCAGCACCAGGTTCGGCGTGCGGTTGAGGCGGTAGGACTCCACGGCGACGTAGTGGCCGTCGGCCGACCACGCGAAGCTGCCGAACTGGAACGGCTTGACGAGCGCCTTGGAGTCCCCGCCGGCGGCGGGGATCTCGCGCAACTCCGGCTGCGCCTCGCTCGAGCCGCTGACGAAGATCACCGCCTGCCCGTCAGGCGAGAGGTGCGGCGACTCGCCGGCCGTCAGCCGGCGGGCGCCGGTGCCGTCGTCGTTGGCGATGTAGACCGACCGGGTGGCGGTGCCGCGGACGTAGACGACCGCGGCATCGGCCGGCGGGGCGGCGATCAGGGCGGCGATCAGGACCAGGAGGACGCGCATCGCCCGATCGTATGCCGCCGCGCCGTCACGCCGCCACGCGCGCGTCTTCCAGCACCGCCATCGCCGCGTTGCGCCCGTTGAGCGCGATGACGCTCCCCCCCGGGTGGGTGGCCGCGCCGCACAGGTAGAAGCCGGGGACCGGCGTGCGCGGCGTCAGGCGGTGCTCCCACATCTGATCGGGCGTCACCTCGCCCTGGAAGATGTTGCCGCCGGTCAGCCCGATGCGCGCCTCGATGTCGGGCGGCCCGAGCACCTCATAGCTCTCCAGCCGGTCTTCGAAGCCTGGCGCGAAGCGGTCGATCAGCTCGATGAACTGGCGCGCGACGTCGTCGCGGCGCTCGTCCCACGTGCCGCGCGCGAGCTCGTACGGCGCGTACTGTCCGAACACCGACAGCAGGTGGCGGCCGGGCGGCGCGGGCGTCGGGTCGTAGCCGGTCTGGATGTAGATCTCGCCGAAGCCGACGGCCGGCTCGCCGCGGTCGCAGGCCTCGAAGCAGCGCTGGGCGTCGTCCAACCCGCCGGTGACGTCGATCGTCGCGCGCGCCGGCCAGCTCGCTCCGGGCGCCGCCGTCCACTCCGGGAGCGCGTTCAGCGCGGCGTTGAACTTCACGACGGGGCTGCGGATCTTCCAAGCCTCCAGGCGCTCCCGGTAGTCGTCCGGGAGCTCCGTGAGCAGGCTCAGCGCGACCTTCGGGTCGGCGTTGCAGATCACCGTGCGCGCGTTGATGAACGTGCCGTCCTCGAGGCGGACGCCCCGCCCGGGGACGATCTCGGCGACCGGGACCCGGGTGGCGAGCTGGGCTCCCGCCTCGCGCGCGGCGTCCGCGATCGCGAAGCTGACCATCCCCATGCCGCCCTTCACGTAGCCCCAGACCGGCCCCTGGCCCTCGAGGTCGCCCTGGTAGTGCATGAGCTTGATCGAGGCGGTGCCGGGGTCCTTGGGGCCGCCGTAGGCCGCGATCACGCCCTGGCCGAAGAGTGCGTCCTTGAGGCGCTGGTCGCCCATGTAGTCGTCGAGGACCTCGGCGATCGACGCGCTGAAGACGATGTCGATCATGGTCTGCTCGCCCTTCAGCAGCTCCTCGATCTCCTCGCGGGTCGGCGTGCCGCCGAGCCAGGTGTCGCGCTCGCCGGTGCGCAGGCGGCGGCGGATCTCGTCGAAGACGTGCTCGTAGGCCCAGTAGCCCTCGATGTCGCGCTTGGACACCTTCAGCGCCTCGAGACTGGCCTGCGTCTTGCCGTCGTCGAGCCACTGGCCGAACGAGCTGCCGTCCTCGAACGGGACCCACAGGTTCGGGTCGGCGACGTAGCACTCGAACCCGCGCCGGCGAAGATCGAGCTCCTTGATGACGAGCTCGTCGAGCAGGCCGACGACGTACGCGCACGGGCTGATCACGAAGCGCTCGTCGTGGAACGGGCGCTCGAGCGTGCACGCGCCGCCAAGGCGCTCCCGGCGCTCCAGGACCAGGACCGACTGGCCGGCGCGGGCCAGATACGCGGCCGCGGTGAGGCCGTTGTGGCCGCCGCCGACCACGACGGCGTCCCAGTGCGTCGCCGCCAGTTCCCGGATCGGGGCAGGCAGGCCGACCTCCCCGAGCTTCGCCGCGATCTCGTTCATGTTCGGTCCTCCTCCAGGGCCAGGGCATCGACCGCGACGGCACCGCCGGAGTGCACGATCACAGGGTTGAGCTCGATCAGCGCGAACGGGAGCTCCGCGAGCTTGGCCGCGATCTCCTCGATGGCCGGGTGTACGCGCGTGGCCGGCAGCGGTTGGATCTCGGCGCGATCGAGCGCTTCGGCATGAACGCCGCCGAGGCCGACGACGAGCACGGGCGTGAGGCCGTCGCGGCGGATCGAGACGATCAGCTCCATGCCGGGCGGCGCCATGCGCTCGACCAGGACGGTCTCGCCCGGGAACGCGCCCGCGATCGCGTCCTCGTCGTCGAGATCGAGCCTGACGCCGTGGTTGGCCGCCTTGTGCCGCAAACCCAGGCGCTTGACCGCCACGGGGCCGCCGAGCCGGCGCCAGGCGGCGACCGGGTCCGCGGTGACGACGCCGTCGGGGACGGGGATGCCGGCCTCGCGCAGGATCGCCTTCGCCTCGTGCTCCTCGAGCCAGCGGGAGCCGGTCGTGCGCCGTTGCGCGGCCATCTGCGCGATGCGGCGCGGGTCGGGCGGCGGCGCGGTGAGCGCCCTGGCCGCCCGGATCCCGCTCCTGAGGCCGGCGATCGCGGCCATCCCCGCCTTCTGCATCCGCGCGGCGGTCTCGTCGTCGAGCAGCTCCGGGAGCGTCGACGCGAGCGCCACCGGCGTCGGGCTCGTCACGCCGGCCGCCTGCACCGCTCCGAGCACCGCCGCCCACGCCTCGTCGCCCGCACCGGCGTCGTCGTAGAGGACGAGCACCTGGCCGACGCCCGGGTCGTCGCCGAGCGCGAGCACGAGCTCCTGCAGCGCGATCGGGTCGTCCCACAGCAGCGCCGTGTAGTCGAGCGGGTTGGCCGCGGTGGCGGCGTCGGGCAGCGTGCGCTCCAGCCGCTCGAGCGTGGCGGGCGCGAGCGCGGGCAGGTCGAGGCCGAGGCCGGCGGCGATGTCGGCTGCGACCGCGCTGTCGCCGCCGGAGCACGTCATGACCGCCACGCCGCGCGCCGACCCGTCACCGGCCGCCCCCACGGCCACGCCGCGCGCCGCCACGCCGCCGCGCGCGTCCGGCCGCCGCCGTCGCACCGCCAGCGCCTTTGCCAGCTCCAGCAGGTCGTGCGGGTCCTCCGCCCACGCGGCGCCCGCCTCCTCGAAGAACGCCCGCACGATCCGCTGGTCGCCGGCGATCGCGCCGGTGTGCGCCTCGGCGGCCGCCGCCCCGGCGCGCGAGGCGCCCGCCTTGAGCACCGCGACGCCGATCCCCGCGTGCGCGCAGCGCTCCAGCGCCGCGCACCAGCGCGGGCCGTCGCCGTCGGCCTCCAGGTACAGCGCGACCGACCGCACGCCCTCGCGCTCGGCGATCGCGGCGAGGAAGTCGGCGGCGTCGAGCACGGCGGAGTTCCCGCATGAGACGACGGTGTGCAGCCGCAGCCCGCGCCGCGACGCGAGCGCGTTGACGGCGACGTTGCCCGACTGCGAGATCAGCGCCACCGGCCCTGCCTCGCGCGGCACGATCACGTCGCCCCACATGGCCACGCGGTCCGGGGCCGAGATGACGCCGTTGCCGTTCGGGCCGCACAGCGGCAGGCCGGCCGCGGCGAGCCGCGCCTCGTCGGCCCGCGCGGTGAACACGATCGCGCCGCCGCAGCCCAGCGCGGCGGCGCGCTCGACGACCTCCTCGGGCTCCGGGATCGCCACCACGACGGCGTCCGGCGCCTCCGGCAGGTCCTCCAGCGAGGCGTACGCGTCAAAGCCGTGCACGACCGGCCTGCTCGGGTTGACCGGGTAGACGCGGCCCGGATAGCCGAAGCGGGCCAGGTTGAGCATCGCCTCGCCGCCGTAGGAGCCCGGCCGCTCGGACGCGCCGACGATCGCGATCGACCGCGGCGCGAAGAGAGCCGCGAGGGCGCCGCGCGGCGTCGCCACGGGCACGTCCCCGCGCGCGCTCACCACAGCACCGTCTCGACGCCGCGCTTCTCCAGCGCGCGGGCGATGATCAGCCGCTGGATCTCGCTCGTGCCCTCCCAGATGCGGTCCACGCGCAGCTCGCGCCACAAGCGCTCGGCGACGTTGACACGTGTATAGCCGCGGCCGCCGAAGATCTGGAGCGCGCGGTCCGCGCAGCGGTTCGCGGCCTCGGACACGAACAGCTTCGCCATCGACGCCTTCGCGTGCACGAGCTTCGGGTCCGCCCCGGCGTCGGCCAGGCGCGCCACCTCCAGCCCCAGCAGCCGGCCGGCGGCGGCGTCGGCGGCGCTGTCGGCGAGCGGGAACGCGACCCCTTGATGGTCGATGATCCGCACGCCGCCCTGCTCGCGCGCGATCGCCCACGCGGTGGTCTCCTCGATCAGCCGCAGCATCGCGCCGACGCCGCGCGCGGCGATCCCGAGGCGCTCCTCGACGAACCACGCCCGCTGGAGATCGTCTCCCCCGCCCACGCGGCCGATCACCGCGTCCTCGCCGACCCGCACGTCCTCGAACCGCAGCGTCGGATGCCCGTGCGGGTACGTGTGGGTGAACGGCGGGTCATCAACTGTGGAAATGCCCTCCTGACCAGCGTCGATCAGGAACAGCGTCGGCTCGGGAGCCTTCGCCATCACGATGTAGACGGAAGCGATGTCGCCGTAGGTGACAAACCACTTCTCGCCGTCGATCCTCCAACCGCCGTCCACCCGCGAGGCCGTCGTGGCGATGCCGGAGGGGTCCGAGCCGGCGTGCTCCTCGGTGACGGCGTAGGCATCGTGCAACTCGCCTCGGAGCGCGGGCTTCAGATAGCGCTCGATCTGCTCGGGCGTGCCGGAGGCCAGCACGTTGTAGGCGCTCGGCACGTGCCAGGAGAGCGCGTTCGTGGAGCGCCCGAACTGCTCCTCGACGAGGAACCACTCCTCGTGCGTCCAACCCTGCCCGCCGTGCTCGAGCCGGTGAAGGCCGCCGGAGACGCGGCGCTCCAGCGCCTCGCGCCGGATCGTCGCGACGTCGTCGCCGGTGAGGCGCCCGAGCTCCGCGCCGACCTCGCGCGGGATCAGGATCTCGTCGACGAACGCGCGCGCCCGCTGCTGTGCGCTCACGCCGGCTCCCGAGTAGCGTTCGCGCCGTGCAGGAGTCCAGAGCGGCGGCGCGGGCCAGCGCACGGGCGCGGATCCTGGACGCCGCCGTCAAGCTGATCGCGCGCGAGGGCATCCACGACGTGCGGATCGCCCGCATCGCGATGGAGGCCGGCGTGTCGCCGTCGCTGCTGCACTACCACTTCGCCTCCCGCGACGCCCTGCTCGCCGAGGCGCTGGAGCACTCCTACGAGCTGGCCGGAAGCACGCGCATGGGCGCCGACGTCCCGGTCGCGAGCCGGCTGCGCGAGATGATCGACCAGTGCCTGCCGCTCGATCGGGCGCTGCGCGACGACTGGCTGCTGTGGGTGGAGCTGTGGCTGCACGCGGCGCGCCGGCCGGAGCTGCGCGGGACCGCCGCGCGCCTGTACGAGCGCATGCACGCATGGTTCATGGAGGCGCTGAGCGAGGGCATCGCGAGCGGCGAGCTCACGGTCGCCGAGCCGGAGCGCCTCGTCGACCGCCTGCTCGCGCTGATCGACGGCTACGGCGTGCGCGCGCTGGCGGAGGACCCGGCGATGCCGGTCGGCCGCGCTCGCGAGGAGATCTGGGCCGCGATCGCACCCGGGCTCGGCGTGAGCTGACCGGGTCATCGCAACAGCGCCTCGCGTTCGGCCGCCGTGAGCGCGCGGCCCGCGACCTCCAGCGTCGTGGCCGCCTCGACCGCGACGGCGCCGCCCGCCGTCACCGTCTCGCGCGTGCGGAACGATGCGCGGCCGATGGCGTCGAGCTCGCACGAGACCACCGGCGCGTCGCCGCGGCCCAGCGGGCGGCGGAAGTCGACCGTCACGTGCGCCACCACCACGCCGGGCAGGCGCTCGCCGAGCCAGGCCGCCCGCGCCTCCTCCAGGTACGTGAACAGGACGGCGGGATCGACGTGGCCGGCGGAGTCCAGATCGCGCGCGCGGATCGCGATCGCCGTCTCCAGGCGCCGGCCGGCGACCGCCGGCACCGGGCGTGGTGCCGCCGGAAGCGAGACGCCGAGCTCCAGCTCGGCCAGCCGCCGTGCCCAGGCAGCTGCTCGTTCCGGCGGCACGTCTTCGCCGTGGACCGTGGTGTGCAGGCCGATTCCGTCGAGCACGGCGACGAGCCGTGCCGCGGTGTCCTGCGGGTCCGGGCATTCCCAGCGGCCGCGCCGCACGCCGTCGGCGATCACCTCGGCGAGCACCGCGCGCCAGCCGACGTCGAAGCGTCCCAGCGTGTCGCGCACGAGCGGCGTGTGGACCGACTCGCCCCACGCGTCGACCCACAGCCGCCACGAGTCCTGGTCCTGCCACTCGGACTGGTCCAGGTACGCCGCCAGGCGGTCCGCCGGGTCCTCGTGGCGCAGCGAGATCGCCCGCAGGTCGGCGAGATCCTCGCGCGCGGCCTGCGCGAACGCCTCGGCGACGACCTCGTCCTTGGAGTCGAAGTGGTAGTGCAGCAGGCCCAGCGACGCGCCCGCCTCGCGGGTGATCTCGCCGACCGTGGTGGCGGCGAAGCCCGAGCGCGAGATGACGCGCCGGGTCGCGTCCAGGAGCGCGTCGCGCGTGCTCACGACTCGAGCACCCTCAGACAGTCGGCCGGCAGATGGACGCAGACCGCGTCGCCCTGCGAGTACTCGACGGCGCTGCCGTCGTTGGGCAGGTCCGCGCGCACCAGCGCGCCGGACGCCAGCCGCACGCGCAGCTCCTGATGGAAGCCGAGGTAGACGACCTCCTCGACCATCCCCGGCACGCGGTTCTCGCCCGTCGACCCGTGCGGCTCGATCTTCACCCGCTCCGGCCGGATCATCGCGATCGCCTCGTCGCCCGAAGCGCCGCATGACGAGGAGGCGCGCAGCGCGAAGTCGCCGAGCGCGAGCCTGCCGCCGCCGTCCACGCGCCCCGGGATCAGGTTCGAGGCGCCGAGGAAGTTCGCCACGAACGCGGTCTCCGGCTCCTCATAGAGCGTCCGCGGCGTGCCGCACTGCTCGATCCGACCGCCGCGCATGACCGCGACGCGGTCGCTCATGGTCAGCGCCTCGTCCTGGTCGTGCGTGACGTAGACGAACGTGATCCCGAGCGTCTCCTGGATGCGCTTGAGCTCGACCTGCAGGTCCACGCGCAGCCGCGCGTCGAGCGCGCCGAGCGGCTCGTCGAGCAGCAGCACCGGCGGCTCCAGCACGAGCGCGCGCGCCAGCGCCACGCGCTGCTGCTGACCGCCCGAGAGCTGGCTCGGCCGCCGCGCCTCCAGGCCCGCGAGCTGCACCATCGACATCGCCTCGCCGACCCGCCGCGCCTTCTCGGCCTTGGTGACCCGCTGATAGCGCAGCCCGAACGCGACGTTGTCGGCCACGGTCATGTGCGGGAACAGCGCGTAGGACTGGAAGACGGTGTTCAGCGGCCGCTTGTGCGGCGGGCGCGCGGAGACGTCGGAGCCGTTGAGCACGATCGCGCCCGCGTCGAGCTTCTCGAACCCCGCGATCAGCCGCAGCGTCGTCGTCTTCCCGCACCCCGACGGGCCCAGCATCGTGAAGAACTCGCCGCCCGGGATCTCCTGGGACACGGCGTCGACGGCCACCACGTCGCCGAAGCGCTTGACCACCTCGCGCAGCTCGAGGCTCACTTGAGCGCTCCCACCGCGAACTCGTCGATCCCGGCGCTGCGCCCGCGCGAGAGCCACCGGAACGCCAGCCAGGCGCCGACCAGCGCGGCGAGCGAGACGACGAGCATGATCGTGGCCAGGGCGTTGAGCGCCGGCGTCGGCGCGTTGCGCGCCTGCGCATAGATGCGCATCGGCACCGTCGTCGTGTCGGCGCCGCTGGCCAGGTACTGGGCGACCACGAAGTCGTCGATCGAGAGCGCGAAGCACACGAGGAAGCCGGCCGCCACGGCGGGCGCGAGCAGCGGCAGCAGCACACGCCGCAGCACCTCCCACGGCGGCGCGCCGAGGTCGGCGGCCGCCTCCTCGACGTCGCGCCCGATCGTCACCAGCCGCCCGCGCACGATCAGCACCACCCACGACAGGCAGAACGTCACGTGCCCGATCACCTGGGCCGGCGTCCCGAGCCCGACGAATCCGAACGCCGTCGTGAACAGCAGGAACATGCCGACCGCGAACACGAGCTCGGGCGTCACCAGCGGCAGCAGCATCAGCACGTTCACCGGCCCCGACCCGCGGCCGCGCCACCGCTGGAGGCCGAGCGCGAGCGCCGTCCCCAGCGGCGTCGCGATCGCCATGCACAGCGCGGCCAGGATCAGCGAGTGCGTCAGCGCGCTCCACAGCGTCGGGTCGTGGCGGACGCTGAGCACCGGGTCCGTCCAGAACCAGCGCAGCGACCAGCCCTGCGACGACGTGCGCGAGCGGCCCTCGTTGAACGCGAAGCGAATCGCCAGCAGCACCGGCACCAGCGACCAGACCACGTAGACCCAGGTCACCACCGCGAGTCCGCGCGGGCGCTTCACGTCTCCCTCCGCAGGACGCGCAGGTAATAGAGCATGAAGACGAACAGGAACGCGCTCAGCAGGATCGTCAGCGCGGCGCCGAGCGACTTGTCCGGCCCGCCCTGCACATAGCCGTTGATCGCGTTGCCGAGCATCGCCGTCTTGGGCGAGCCCGACATCAGGTCCGGCGTGTAGTAGTCGCCGAACATCGGCAGCGCGATCAGCACGATCCCGCCGAGGGTCCCCGCCTTCGACAGCGGCAGGACGACGCGCATGAACGCCTCGCGAGGCGGCGCGCCCAGATCCCGGGCGGCCTCGATCAGCCGCTGGTCGATCCGGTCCAGCGCCGCGTAGAGCGGGATGATCAGGTACGGCACGTAGCCGTAGACCAGCCCCATGATCACCGCGATCGGCTGGCCGCCGAGCCAGTCGCCGCCTCCGATCAGCAGCCGGTCCAGCGAGAGCGCGTTGAGCACGTCGGCCGCGTAGCCGCCGTTCGCGAGCAGGTTCGTCCACGCGAACATCCGCATCAGGTAGGAGATCCAGAACGGGAGCACCAGCAGCACCAGCAGCAGCGCCGCGCCAGCGGCCGGCGTAGCGCGACACGTAGTAGGCGACCGGGTAGCCGATCGCCAGCGAGATCGCGACCGCCGAGACGACGTAGACGAGCGTGCGCGCGAACACGTCCCACGTGCGCCCGCCCGGCAGCACGTCGTCGATCGCCTGCAGCAGGTAGCCGACGTTCCAGTCGAGCGGGTTCCAGTGCGGCACCGGCTGGTAGAGCTCGGTCACATTGCCCAGGCCGACCGAGATCACCGCGTAGAACGCGACCAGGAAGAACGCGGCCAGCCAGGCGACGCCGGGCAGCGCGAGCAGGCTCCAGATCCGACGTGGGGCCATCAGCCGTTGCGGAACGCCGTCCAGTTGTCGTCCCACAGCTTCCGGCCCTTGGCCGAGAGCGTGAGATAGGCGTTGCCGTTCGCGTAGTCCTCGTGCGTCACGACCGTGCTGGCGAGGTTCTGCGGCAGCAGCCCGTCGTCGAACAGCTTCTGGGCGTCGACCGCGGTCAGCGGCGGCTGGTAGCCGACGTAGCCGGTGAAGTTCTCGTAGGCGACCTTGTTGTCGAGCAGGTAGTTCAGGAACCGGTGCGCCATCACCGGCTTGGTCGCCTTGGCGCCGACCACGATGGCGTCGTTGAAGATCGGCCCGCCGGTCTTCTGGTACCAGTACGAGAGGACCGTCGGCGGCGTGCCCTCGGGCAGGTAGGAGATGACCGCGCTGATCAGGTCGCCCGACCACGACTCGTGCAGCCACATCCGGCCGTTCGGCAGCGTCTCGTAGTCGGAGATGCTGACCTTCACGCGCACTCCCGCGTTGAGCTCCTGGAGGTCGGTCGACGCGCGTTGAAGGAGCTCCGGGATCTCGGTGTTGAGATCGCTCACTCCCCGCCGCATCAGCGCCATCCCGAGCGCCTCGCGCGAGTCGTCGAGGATCCCGACGCGGCCCTTGAACTGCTCGGCCTGCCAGAACGCGTCCCACGGGTTGTCGAGCTTGGCCGGGTCGAAGCCGCCGAGCTTGTCGTTGCGGTAGCCGATCCCGGTCGTGTAGACCGTGTACGGCACGGAGTAGCGCGGGCCCACGTCGTAGAACGGGCTGTGCAGCTCCGGCCACGCGTTCTTGGAGAGGTTCGGGATCAGGTCCCAGTTGAGCGGCTGGATCAGCCGCCGCCCCACGAGCTGCGAGAGCCGGTCGGGCGACGTGAAGATCACGTCGAACTCCAGCCCGCCGGTCGAGAGCTTCGTGAACGCCTCGTCGAGCGTGTCGAACGTGGTCACGCGGACCGACACGCCCTCCTGCTTGCCGAACTCCTTCAGGACCGCCGGGTTCAGGTAGTCGGCGTAGTTGTAGACCTGCAGCTCGCCGCCGCGCTCGGGATCGCCGCCCTTCACCGCCTCGCCGACCTTCGGCAGCGTCACCGGGTAATCGCGCCGCGCCAGCGGGATGCCCGACGCGTCGACCGGCCCGCCGGCCGTCGGGTCGCCCATGATGCCGTTGCCGCCCGAGGCGTCCGCGACCGGCACCGGCGTCGTGGTGTTCTCGCAGCCGGCGAGGCCGGCACCCGCGAACAGCGCGCCGGCCCCCGCCAGCAGACCGCGGCGGGAGAGACCTGAAGGCTCGTTCAACCCACCGGAATCCTTCCGGTCCGTCACGAGCCTGTCAAGCCCGCGAGCGCGTCGCACCGCCGCTCACGTGGCGGCGCCAGCGCGCGCTCGTATGACCCTGAACGCCCGTTCAAAGCGACGGTCCTTCAGAACCCGCTTCGCTGCGTTGTGCCCGGCGGCGGCGATCACCCCTCCCCCGGGATGCGTGCCGGCGCCGCACAGGTACAGCCCATGCACCGGCGTCGCGTAGCGCGACAGCAGCGGCGACGGCCGCATGAACGCCATCTGGTCCAGGCCCTGCTCGCCCTGGAAGATCGACCCGCCGACCAGGCCGAAGATGCGCTCGAGGTCCGGTGGCGCGAGCACCTCGAAGTGCACGACGGCGTCCGGGACGTTCGGCGCGTAGCGGGCGACGATCTCCAGGCAGCGCTGCGCGTACGCCTCGCGCGCGCCGTCCGGCCAGCCGGCCTCGTCGTGCGGGCCGTACTGGGTGAACATCGTCATCACGGTCGTGCCGTCGTCGGTGAGCGTCGGGTCGATCGCCGTCGGCACCTCGACCTCGATGTACGGGCCCTCGGCGGGCACGCCGCGCGTCGCGTCCTGCCACGCGCGCTCCAGGTAGTCGATCGACGGGCAGATCGCCAGGCTCGTGTGCATCAGCCGGTCGTCGGCGAACCTGGGCGGCTCGCTGAGGATCCAGTTGACCTTCACCGAGCCGCCGCGCGAGCGGTAGCGCTGCATGTCGGTGACGACCTCTTCCGGGAAGTGCTCGGCGCCGACCATGCCGAGCACCGTCGTCTTCGGGTGCGCGCCGGAGAGGACGATCGGCGCGCTCAGCGCCTCGCCGCTCTCCAGCGTCACGCCCGTGACCCGACCCCCATCAACGCCGATTGACGCGACCGGCGCGCCGACCCGGATCTCCGCGCCGTACGCGCGGGCCGAGCCCGCGAGCGCCTCGGAGATCGCCCCCATGCCGCCGCGCACGTGCCCCCACGCGCCGCCGACGCCGTCGAGCTCGCCGAGCTCGTGGTGGAGCAGGTTGTAGGCGGTGCCGGGCGTGCGCGGGCCGGCCCAAACGCCGACGACGCCGGTCGACGCGTACGCGCCCTTGAGCGCGTCGTTGGAGAAGTAGTCGTCGAGCAGGTCGCCGACCGACATCGTCATCACGCGGTAGAGCTCGTGCAGCCCGCGCCGTGACAGCCCCGCGGCCCGGCCCGCCTCGCGCAGCAGCTCGAGCACGTCGCCCGGGTGCCTGGAGCCGAGCGCCGGCGGCGGGCGCAGCATCATCGGGCGCAGCACGTCGGCGACGCGCTCCATCATCGCGTCGAAGCCGGCCATCGCCTCGGCGTCGCGCGGCGAGACCTGGGCGATCGACGCGCGCGCGGCCGCGTCGTCGTTGTGGAAGAGCATCGGCGTGCCGTCGGCCGCGAACGTCGCGAACGGCGGGTCCAGCGGCACCGGGTCATAGCCGAAGCGCTTGAGCTCGAGGTCCTTGACGACCTGCGGGCGCAGCATCGACACCACGTAGGAGGCGCGCGAGACGCGCTGGCCCGGCCACACCTCCTCGGTCACGCACGCGCCGCCGAGCAGCTCGCGCCGCTCGAGCACGCACACCTGAAGGCCCGCCCGCGCGAGATACGCGGCCGCGGTCAGCCCGTTGTGGCCGCCGCCGACGACGATCGCGTCGAAGTCGTTCATGACACCAACGCGCCTTCCATGTAGCGGTCGGCGACCATCACGTCGAACGCGTGCACGTCGGTCTCCTGCGTGGTGTAGCGGCCCGGGACGAAGTGCTTGGAGCCCATGCCGGCCTGGGTGAGCTCGCACACGCGCCAGTCCTCGCGGTTGACCTGGTCCCAGAAGCCGACCGCATCGCTGGGGTCAAAGCCCGGCGCGGCCATCGTGGACTGCTCGAAGAACCACTCGCAGATCACCTGCGTGCGGTCAGGCGCCAGCGGCCACAGCGTGTGCAGCATCACGTAGTCGGGGTGCAGCGACACGAGCGTGTTCGGGAACAGCAGGAAGTAGAGGATCGAGCGCAGGTCCACGCCGGCGATCGCCGGCCGCGCGTGCACCTGCCCGTCGACCGACATCGTCTCGACGCCGTCGGCGAGCGTCATCGAGCCGCCGCACCAGGCGCCCGCGCCCTCGTAGGTCTCGCCCGAGAGGTAGTGCGAGAGCCGGTTGAGCTCCGGGTGCACGCCCGGGCAGTGCAGGCACTCGCTGTAGTTCTCGGCGATCGCCTTCCAGTTCGCGCCGACGTCGTAGACGACGCGCTGCGCGCGCCGCAGCTCGGCGGTCTTGTACGCCGCGAGGTGGGTCGCGAGGTCGCCGACGTGCTCCTGCGGCGAGGGCGCCTCGCCGGAGAGGTCGAGCAGGATCAGGCCCTCGACGACGGCGAGCCGCACGGCGTGCAGGCCGAAGCAGGACTGGTCGAAGTCCTCCAGCCCGTCGGTGAACGGCGCGCTGCGCAGCGAGCCGTCGAGCCCGTAGGTCCACGCGTGGTACGGGCACTGCAGCCGGCGGACCTTGCCCTCGGGCATGAAGACCAGGCGCGCGCCGCGGTGCCGGCAGGTGTTCAGGAAGGCCCGCGGGAGCCCGTCGTCGTCGGCGATCACCATCACGCTCTCGCCGGCGATGTCGAGCATGAGGTACTGGCCGCGCTCGCGCACCTGGTCGACGTGGCCGGCGCACACCCATCCGCCGCGGAACAAGTTGGCGCGCTCCCACTCCAGCACGCCGGGGTCCGTGAAGGCGGCTCCGGGCAGCATGGTCGCGCGCTCCAGCGGCACCCTCGTGCGCTCGATTTCGGCCGCCGAGAGCGGCAGGGGGACCGTCATTCGCATCATCTCCTCGACCAGAGACCTTCGCCGGCAGGCTATCACGGAGTTTGTGCGACTGGGAACTTGCCCAGTTTCGCAAGTCTGGACGCGGGAACGCGTTTGAACGCACCGTCCAATGTCTCCTCTGCTCAGCGCTCGCCCCTCCGTGACCGTCACGCTCCGCCTGATCGGAGCCTGCGCGGCGACGGCGCTGATCGCCGTCGTGGTCGCGCTGGCCGGCGGCGGGACGGCATCGAGCGCCGCCGTCCCGTGCGGCCTGGCGATCGGCGTCGTCTGCGCGGCGCTGGTCGCCCACATGCTCCACGCGTCGGTGCGCGCGGCCGGCGATCCGCGGCTGGCCTGGATGTCGGCCGGCGTGACGATCGCGCTTGCGGGGAACGTCGCCTCGATCCTCGCCAGCTCGGCGGTGTTCCCGGGCGGCGGGCTCGTCATCCAGGACGGCGACGCGGGCGTCGGGCGCTACATCGTCTGGCACGTCGCGCTGGTGGCGGCCGGCGCGCTGGCGCTCGGCGTGGCTCCGCGCGCGCGGGCGCTGGCCGCGTTCGGCGGGCTCGGGCTCGGGCTGCTGCTGCTCAGCTCGCTGACGTCCCCGTTCGACGGCTTCATCGACCCGGACGGCTACACCGCGCTCACGCGCACCGTGATCGCCGCGATCGTGGTCGGCCAGCTCGCGGTCGCTGTTGCGTGGTGGCGGCGGGCGGGCGGCGCCCCGTCGTGGGTCGAGCTGTGCGTGCTCGCGCTGCTGGGCCTGTCGGCGCTCGACGCGCTCGCCTACGCGCTCGCGTCGCAGACCTATAGCTCGGCGTGGTGGGCGAGCCTGGCGCTGCGCGCCGGCCAGTTCGCGGTTCCCGCGGTCGGGCTGCTGCTCGGCTTCATCGCCGTCGCCGACCGCGTGCGCGACTTCGAGGAGGACCTGCTCGGGAGCCTGCAGGCCGAACGCGAGCTCGCCCGCGCGCAGGAGGAGCTGCTCTCGATCGACCGCCGTCGGGCGATCGAGGTCGCCGGGACCATGGAGCGGCTGATCGGCGGCGACGGGTTGCACGTCGCGTTCCAGCCGATCGTCGACCTCGCGTCCGGCCAGGTCGTCGGCGCCGAGGCGCTGGCGCGCTTCAAGGGCGCCGACGGCGAGGCGCTGCCGACCGAGCGCTGCTTCCTCGACGCGCACGCCGTCGGCCTCGGCATCGACCTCGAGCTGGCCGTGATCGCGCTCGCGCTCGGCTGCCAGGCACGGCTCCCGGACGGCCGCTACCTCGCGCTGAACGTCTCCCCCGCCGTGCTCGAGCACGCGGGGCTGGTGGAGACGATCGAGCGCCACGCCATCGAGCGTCCCTTGGTGGTCGAGCTGACCGAGCACCAGCCGGTCGAGGACTACATCGCGCTCGGCGAGCAGCTCGACCGGCTGCGCGGGCTCGGCATCCGCGTCGCGGTCGACGACGTCGGCTCGGGCTTCTCGTCGTTCCGCCACGTCACGCGCGTAAATCCCGACATCCTCAAGCTCGACCGCACGCTGGTGTGCGGGATCGACGACGACCCGGTCCGGCAGTCGCTGGCGAGCGCGATCGTCTCCTTTGCGCGCGACGTCGGCGCGACGGTCGTCTCCGAGGGGATCGAGTCCGAGAGCGAGCTGTGCTGCCTGAAGGACCTCGCGGTCGGCTGCGGCCAGGGCTTCCACCTCGCGCGCCCGAGCCTCGGGGCGATCGAGACGCATCTCCCGGAGCTGACTGCCGTAGCCTGAGCGCGACATGCGGGTCGCGGTGCTGGACGACTATCAGGACGTGGCTTTGCGCCTGGCCGACTGGAGCGGGCTCGACGTGACCGCGTTCAACGATCACGTCGCCGACGACGACGTGCTCGTCGCACGGCTGGAGCCGTTCGACGCGGTGGTGGCGATGCGCGAGCGGACGCCGTTCACGGCCGCGCGGCTGGAGCGGCTGCCGAACCTGCGGCTGCTCGTGACGACCGGTGCGGCCAACGCGTCGATCGACGTCGCCGCCGCCAACGCTCGCGGCATCACCGTCTGCGGGACCGGATACTTCTCGTCGCCGACGGCCGAGCTCACCTGGGGGCTGATCCTCGCGCTGGCGCGGCACATCCCCGCGGAGGACGCCGCGATCCGGGCCGGCGGCTGGCAGCACACGCTCGGCGCCGACCTCGCGCAGCGCACGCTCGGCGTGATCGGCTACGGGCGGCTCGGCACGCGCGTCGCGGAGGTGGCGCGCGCGTTCGGGATGGACGTGATCGCGTGGAGCCAGAACCTGCGCGAGGCCGAGGGCGCGACGGTGGTCACCAAGGAGGAGCTGCTCGCGCGCTCGGACGTCATCACGATCCACGTGCGCCTGTCCGAGCGCACGCGAGGGCTGATCGGCGCCGCCGAGCTCGCGCAGATGAAGCCCTCGGCGCTGCTGGTGAACACCTCGCGCGGACCCATCGTCGACGAGGCCGCGCTGCTGGACGCCCTCAACGGCGGCCGCATCGGCGGCGCGGCGATCGACGTCTACGACACCGAGCCGCTACCGGCTGAGCACCCGCTGCGCAGCGCGCCGCGGACCGTCGTGACACCGCACATCGGGTATGTCACGCAGGCGATCTACGACGTCTTCTATCGCGACGCCGTGGAGGACGTCCGCGCGTTCATGGCCGGCGAGCCGGTCCGCGTCATCCAGGCGTGACGACGGTCCAGGGCTCCACGCGCCAGGCCTCCACGAGGCCGTTCTCGGCATAGGGATCCTCGGCGTGGAACTGCTCGGCCGCCTGGAGGCTGGTGAACGCGAGCAGGCCGCCGTGGATCGGGTCGCCGTACGCGCCGGCGATCGGCAGCCGGCCGTCCTGGTTGTACTTGGAGATCAGCCCGAGATGGGCCTCGCGGAACGGCGCGCGACGGGTCGCGATGTCGGGGCCGTAGTCGTAGAAGAGCACGTGGAGCGTGTAGGGCACGAGGCCGGAGGGTAGCCCCCAGCGGGACCAGAGAGGGAGGCTCTCCATGTCCGCAATGCCCGTTACCGACGAGGCGGTGCGGCGCAAGCAGGTCAAGCGTGCGCTGTTCGCGTCCACCGTCGGCACGTCGATCGAGTGGTACGACTTCTTCCTGTACGGCACGGCGGCGGCGCTCGTGTTCCCGGATCTCTTCTTCCCGGACTCGAGCCACTACGCCGGCGTGCTCGCATCGTTCGCGATCTACGCGGTCGGCTTCGCCGCAAGGCCGGTGGGCGCGGCGATCTTCGGCCATTGGGGCGACCGGATCGGCCGCAAGGCGACGCTGATCTCGACGCTGCTGCTGATGGGCCTGGCGAGCTTCGCGATCGGCGTGCTTCCGACGTTCGCCACGATCGGCATCTGGGCGCCGGTGCTGCTCGTGGTCCTGCGCATCCTGCAGGGCATCGGCGTCGGCGGCGAGTGGGGCGGCTCGATCACGCTCTCGATGGAGTGGGGCAATCAGCGCCGACGCGGCCTGGTGGCGAGCTGGCCGCAGGTCGGCGTGCCGATCGGCCTGCTGCTGTCGACGGGCGCGGTCTCGCTGTTCAGCCACACGATGGGCGACTCGTTCGACTCCTGGGGCTGGCGGATCCCGTTCCTGCTCAGCGTCCTGCTCATCGGGCTCGGCCTCTGGATTCGGCTGGGCGTGCTCGAGTCGCCGATGTTCAAGCGCGAGGAGGCCGAGCAGAAGCTCGAGTCCCAGCCGGTGCTCGAGGTGATCAAGCGCAACCCGAAGGAGATCGTCCTCTCCGCGCTCCTGCGCATGTCCGAGCAGATGCCGTTCTACATCTTCACCGTGTTCGTGCTCGAGTACGGGCAGGACGAGCTCGGCTTCGCCAAGACGTTCCTGACGAACTCGGTCGCGGGAGCCGCGGCGCTCGCCCTCGTGCTCGTGCCGCTGTTCGGGCACCTGTCCGACGTCATCGGACGCAAGCGGATGTACTCGATCGGCGCGGCGCTGACGTTCTGCTGGGCGATCCCGTACTTCCTGCTGCTCGATCACGGGAGCGCGGCGATCGTCTCGCTGGCGATCGTGTGCTCGCTGATCCCGCACAACATGCAGTACGGGCCGCAGGCCGCGCTGATCGCCGAGACGTTCCCGACGCGGCTGCGCTACTCCGGCGCCGGGATGGGCTACCAGCTCGCGTCGGTGGTCGCCGGCGGGCCGGCGCCGCTGATCGCCACCTGGCTCCTGCACACGTTCAACAGCTCGCTGCCGATCGCGCTCTACATCATGGCCGGCGCCGTGGTGACGCTGATCGCGACGGCGCTGCTGCCGAGGCCGGTCGCCGAGCTCGAGCAGGCCGCCCGACCCTCGGCGCCGCGCTTCGTGCGGGCCGAGGACCGGGAGCCGGTGGGAGTTCCTACGGAGCCGTCGTCGACAAGGTGAACGTCAGCGTCTTCGAGTAGCTGCCCGTGCGCAGCGGCTCGTTGGCGCCGATCGTCTGCCTGAAGCCGACCGTCACGGCGTCGTTGCTCGTCGGGTTCGCGTACGACAGCAGCGCCGCCGGGGCGGCGCCGCCGCCGACCGGCGCGTAGTCGCCGCCGGTGCCGGCCGGGCTGGAGGCCTTCGCCTGCAGCGTCTGGGCGAGCGAGAACCCGTTGTTGACGAGCCTGCCGGTGGCGGTGGAGCTCGGGTCGGACACGCTCAGGAGGCCGTTGCCCGCGGTGCTGATCACGGTGGCGGTCATCGTCGACGTGTAGTCCTTGCCGATGCCGGCGGTGAACGGGCCGAACGAGGCGGCGCTTCCCAGGGACAGCGACAGCGTCGCCGGGACCGTCGCGTTCGCCGAGCCGTCGGACGCGGCGATCGAGACCGGCGTGTCGCCGACGATCGAGACGGCCCGGCTCGCCCCGGCAACCGTGAACGTGCAGGTGGCGTGCGGGAACCGCATGTCCGACAGCGCGCCGTTGGCGTCGGTCGTGCCCATGTTGCGCACGCCGTCGCCGCAATCGGCGGTGACGGCCGCGTTCGGCCGGTTCGAGGTCAGGTCGAGGCGGTTCAGCGCGTTATGCGCGAACGCGCCGCCGACGACGTCGAGCACGGTCTGCATCCGCGGCGCGCTGACGTTGTTCATGCCGTCGGCCGGCCGGTGGTACTCCGGCTCGGTTGTGTAGTCCGGGCTATTGAACGGACCGCTGGTACACGTCCGCGGCAGCGCCGGCTTGCGGTAGTTGAGCCAGATGAACAACGCCGACGGGATGCCGGCGTCGAAGAACGCCTGATGGTCGCTCTGGCCGAGGAAGCAGTTCTGCAGGCTCGCGAAGCCGACCCGGTCGGCGGCCTTGTAGGCCTGGTCGACGACGAAGTTGCGCTGCCCGTCCGGAACGAGCGCCCACAGCTCGGCCGGCGCGTACGGCGTGCCGACCATGTCCATCTGCCACTCGCCGGCGAAGCGTGCGCGCTCGGCCGCCGAGGTCACGATGTTCTGCATGTAGGCGCGCGAGCCGGTCAGACCGTCCTCCTCGCCGCCGAACCCGCCGATCCGGATCTCCTTGTCGAGCGGGAGCTTGGAGACGACGCGGGCGATCTCCATCGAGACGCCGTTGCCGGAGCCGTCGTCGTGGCCGCCCGGGGAGCCGAGCACCGAGTCGATGTGCGCGCCGACCATCACGATCGGTGCCGTCGTCCCCGTCGGGTCGCCGACCGCGAAGCGGCGGCCCACGACGACCGCGCGGGTCGGGTTGATGTAGTTCTCGGTCGTGAAGGTGAGCGTCAAAGGCCCGGCGGCCAGCAGCGTCTTCATCCAGTCCAGGTGATGCCGTCCGGCGCTCATGACCGGGATGTTCACGTTCGCCGACAGCGACGGGTTGCCCGGAGCGGACGGGATGCCCGTGGTGGCGCTCACCGTGTTGACGGCGAGGATGACGCCGATCGCGCCCTTGGAGATCGCACTGTTGACCTGGGCCAGGCGCGCGGTCGTGCTGCCGGCCTGATCCATCATCACGATCTTGCCGGTCGAGTTGTCGGGCGCCGTGGTCACGCCCGTGCCGGCGTAGATGACCTCGCCGGTGACCGGGTTGGCGACGCCGGTCTGCTTGCCGTTGGTCGAGGAGGCGAATTGCCAGTTCGGGCCGTTGGGCAGCGTCGCGTTAGGGGCTTGTCCAAGAAGCCGCTCTGAGGGCCCGGTCAGTTCATCGAGAGAGCGATCGTCCAGGTTGTGGGCGAGGCCTGGATGATCGGGATCGCGGCGCTGAGTTGGGGGGCGAGGTCGTGGCGAGCGGCCGGGTCGGGGCCAGACGCCTCGCTGGCGGCCTCGTCGGCCGCCGTGTGGGCTGTGGCCGGTCCGGCGGCTTGCCCGCTGGTCGCCTCGCCGCGGCTGGCAAGTCGCTTGGCGTTCAGGGCGGTGCAGCCGAGCAGCAGTTGGACGTGGAACAGGCGGGTGCCGCGACAGCGGGCGCGATCCAGGCCGTGCTCGTGCTTGAGCTCGGCGACAGCGCCCTCGGCGTCACACATGCGCCGGATGTGCGCCCAGACCCCGGCGGGCGTCTTGCACCGCTGGCGGGCGGCGCGCGCCTCGCGCTTGGCGTCGGTCGTGGGCTGCTGGCCCGCCGCGGGCAGCATCGTGCGCTGCGGCGGCACGAACGCCGTCACGCCCAGCGCGGCGACGTCCTTCCACACCTGTTCGCCGGCGAATCCCTGGTCGGCGCCCACCGACTCCAGTTCGGGGCAGGCGAAGCGGGCGCGCTGGATGATCGGCGCCAGCGCGTCGCCCTCATGACCGTCGGCGGTCTCGCCCAGGCACGCGACCACGCAGCGCGCCTTGGGATCGACCGCGATCTGGCCGCGATAAACCAGGTGCGGGCGCTGCCCGGGCTTGTGACGCAGCTTGGCGTCCGGATCGGTGCGTGACGTCGAGGTGGCGTTGCTGCTGCGCCGCTTCGGCGTCGGCCCGCTGCGCGGCTCGGCCAGCGTCAACTGGGGCCGCTCGGACGTTCCCGCAAGAGCGTCGCCTGCCCGATCATGATCGGGCAGCGACTCGCCGGCACCGTCACCGTCCTCATCGACCGGCGCCAGGCTGGCGCGCAGGCTGGCCAGCGCCGCGTCGGCCTCGACATGAAAGCCATCGACCGACAGATGGCTGCCGTTAGGCGACTTGACCTTGGCCACGGCGCGATTGCCGGAGATCGGGAACGCGTAGATCGTGGTCTGGAAGCCGAGGTTGTCGAGGATGCCCTTCAGGTAGGTCGCGCCCTCGAGCTCCTCCGGGGTGCCGCTTCGGCGCGGCCCGATGTCGACGGCGAGATGGCGCACGGTCTCATATGAGTTCGCCGCGTTGTACTGCGAGACGATCTCCTGGTCGTAGGTCATCGGCGGCGCCGCGGCTGCAGGCCCGGCAAGCGCTCCCCACGCGCCGACCAGCGCGCGAGTGGGAGATCTCTCAACACGCTCATATGACACTCGTCACTACCGCGGCGCCGCGAGCGGGCGTAGCGTCGCCTCCATGGTGTGGCGCAGCGCATTTCCCCCCGTCCCGATCGTCCCGGCGCTGCTCGACGAGGAGGTGCTGGCGGGTCACGATCCGCTCGCCCCGGCGCTGATCGACGTCCACACCGGACGCACCATCGCGTTCGGCCAGCTGGCCGACGGCGCTCGGCGCGTGGCGGCCGGGCTGGCGGGCCGCGGACTCGGGCGCGGCGACGTCGTCGCGCTCGTGGCCGGCAACGCGCCCGACTTCGCCGTCGTGCTCCACGGCGCGCTCGCCGCGGGCTGCGTCGTCGCGCTCGCGAACCCGGCGCTGACCGAGAGCGAGCGGGAGCGCCAGTTCGCGATCTCGCGCCCGCGCCTGGTCGTCACGGACCCGGCCGCCGTCGTGAGCGAGCTGCTCTCGTCCGGGCAGACCGCGCCGCCGCCGGAGCGCGATCCGCGCGACCTCGCGCTGCTGTTCTCCTCCAGCGGCACGACCGGGCTGCCGAAGCTGGCAAGCCACACGCACGCGGGCGCGACGGCGTTCCTGCAGGCGATCGCCGGCACTCCCGGGATGGCGGTCGTGCCCGGCGACGTGGTCGGCTGCACGATCCCATTCACGCACCTGTTCGGCTGCGCGCTGCTCTCCCACGGGCTGCGCGGCGGGGCGAGCGTCGTCGGCCTGGACCCCGGCCCCGACCCCGAGGCGTTCCTGCGGATGCTGAGCGAGCACCGGGTGACGGTCGCTCCGGTGACTCCGCCGCTCGTGGCGTTGCTCGCGCGCTCGCCGCTCGTCGACCGCTACGACCTGTCGGCGCTGCGCCTGCTGATCGCGAGCGCCGCGCCGTGCGCGCCGGAGCTCGTCGAACGGGCGGCGAAGCGGCTCGGCTGCCGCGTCGTCGACTGCCTCGGGGCGACCGAGGCGTGGGCCTACGCGATCGGCGTGGACCCGCCCGTGCGGGGCTCGGTCGGCGCGCCGATCGTCAATATCGAGCTGTGCGTGGTCGACCCCGCGACCGGCGCCCGGCTCGGCGCCGGCGAGGCAGGCGAGCTGTGGGTCCGCGGCTCGCAGCTGATGCGCGGCTACGTCGGGCATCCGGACGTGCGCGACTGGCTGCCGACCGGTGACCTCGCGCGCGTCGACGCGGCGGGCAACGTGTTCCTGATCGACCGGCTGAAGGAGCTGATCAAGGTCGGCGGCGCGAGCGTCGCTCCCGCCGAGGTCGAGCGCGAGCTGCGGCTGCATCCCGCCGTCGACGACGCCGCGGTGGTGGCGCGGCCGGACCCTGAGCTCGGCGAGGTGCCGGTCGCCTACGTCGCGCTGGGCGGCGCGGCCACGCCCGGCGAGCTGCGCTCCTGGGTCGCGCAGCGCCTCGCGCCCTGGAAGCACCTGCGCGACGTCGTCGTCGTCGACGCCGTGCCGCGCAACCCGGCCGGGAAGATCCTCCGGCGCGAGCTGATCGCGCGCGAGCGCGCTCAGGCCGCGGGCACGCGGCGCCCCAGCTCCGAGCGGCGCGACACGCCGAGCTTGGCGCAGGCCGTCGAGAGGTAGTTGCGCACCGTCCCCTCGGCGAGGTGCAGGCGCGCGCCGATCGCGCGGTTGCTGAGCCCCTCGGCCGCGAGCAGGACGACCTCGCGCTCTCGTCTCGTCAGCGTGCCGAGACGCACATGCGGCTGCTCGAGCCGGCGCGCGACGCGGGTGAGCCCGAACTCCTCACACAGGCGGCGAGCGCGCTCCGGCGCCCCGGCGTCGCACCACAGCTCGGCGGCCAGCACCGCGCGCGGCGCATGCTCGAGCAGCTCGGCGGCCGCCCGGAAGCGGTGCTCGGCGGGATCGGCGAACGCCTTCACGGCCGCTTGGATGCCGAGGACACCGGGTCCGGACGCAGCGCGCGCGAGGTCGCCGATCCGCCGCGCCGCCTCCTCGTGCTCGCCGGCGCGCGCGAGCACGTAGGCGAGATCGGCCGCGGCGTCGCCGTAGGGCGCATGCGCGAGCGCGTCGATGCGGCGCACCGTCGCGAGCGCCGCCTCCCGCCGGCCTGCGCGGATCTCGGCCTGGACACGCCCGGCAAGCACGTGCGTGACGGTCACGGTGCGGCCCAGCGGGTCGAAGTCGTAACGCTCGAGCAGCTCCTCGCTGCCCGTGACGATGTCGGCGAGCGCGCCGTCGTCACCGCGCTCGAAGCGCCGCCAGCCGGCGATCATCTTCGCCAGCGGCTGGGAGCCCGGGAGCGCGGCAAGCGCCCCGAGCATCGTGTCGGCGCCCTCGTCGACACGGCCGGCGTGCATGAGCGCGTCGCCGAGCGCGATCTGCCCGGTGACCGCGACGTCGTCGGCCGCGAGGCGGCTGACCGCCACGGCGGCGCGGAGCTCGTCGATCGCCTGCGCGATGTAGCCCCGGGCATGGCGCTGCGTCGCGCGGATCGTCCGGATGCGGGTCTCCTGGCTCGGCGCGAGTCCCGGCGCCGCGAGCGCCTCGTCGAGCAGCGCGGCCGCGCGCTCGAACTCGCCGAGCAGCGTCCCGACGATGCGCGCCGCGCGGGCGAGCGCCATCGCGTCGCCGCGCGCCCGGGCGGTCTCGACGGCCTGCTCGAGCGGCTCGCGCTCGCCGGTCCGCTGCGCGGCCTCGAGCAGGCGCTCGACCGGCTCGTGCTTGGCCACCGAGGAGCGGCGGATCGGCAGGTAGTCGAACACCGGGTCCAGCAGCAGCCGCGCGGCGCGGTCGGGCGGGTACAGGCGCTCGGCCGCGGCGAGCCACCGGCGCATCGCGTCGTATTCGCCGAGCCGCGCGGCCGCGCGCGCCCCCGCGGCGTGCAGGTCGGCGTCCCCGGGCGCGGTGCGCAGCGCGATCCGGAAGCACTGGAACGCGCGCCGGGTCGCGCCCTGGGCCTGCAGCGCGGCGGCCGCCGGGCGCGCGAGCGCGCCGGCGCGCTCGGTCTCGCCGGCGGCGGCGAAGTGCCGGGCGACGCGGTCGCGATCGACGTCCTCGGGCTCCAGCGCATGCGCCAGGCGCCGGTGCCAGCCGGCGAGCTCGGCCGGGCCGAGGCTCGCGCGGATCGCCTCGCCGACCAGCGCGTGCCGCAGCCGGTCGCCGGCGAGCAGGCCGGCTCCGGCGAGCTCGCGCCAGGCCGCGTCGACGCCGCCGGCCAGCCGTGCCAACGCGGCCGGCGGGACGCCGTCGTCGGCGACCGCCAGCGCGGTCGCGAGCGCCGCCGCGGCCGGTGAGAGCGCGTCCAGCCGCAGCGCGATCGCCTCGACGAGCGTCCACGGCAGGCGCTCGCCGGCGCTCAGCACCTCCTCCGCCCAGAACGGGTTGCCGCCGGTGCGGCGGTAGAGGTCGTCGGGGGCGTAGCGGCCCATCGCCGCGGCCATCCGGTCCAGCCCGGCGGACGAGAGCGGGGCGAGCCTGAGCTCGTCCACGCGCGGGTCGCGCGCCAGCCCGGCGAGCGCGCGGCGCTCCGGAGGCGCGGCCGGCAGGCGGAACGCGAGCACGACGAGCAGGCCGCCGACCAGGCGCTGCGGCAGCGAGGCGAGCGCGGCGGGATCGAGCCGCTCGGCGTCGTCGAGCACGAGCGCCAGCGGCCCGGCGCCGCCGGGCACCGGCACCGCGGCGCCGGATCGCTCGGCCTGCACGTGCCAGGGCGCGCCGAGGCTCGCCGCGAACTCGCGGACGAGCCGCGACTTGCCGCTCCCGGACTCGCCGGTCACGATCACGCAACGTCCGCCCCCCGCGGTCGCGACCGCCGTGGCGGCCGCCGCCAGCGCGCGCAGCTCGTCGTCGCGCTCGAGCAGTACCGGACAGCTCACTGGCGGCGATGCTACGCCCGTATCCTTGGGTGACGATGTCTGCGACGCGGGATCCCCAGCTGCGGGCCCGCCTCGCGGGGCTGACGCTGCGCGACGAGGAACGCCTCTCCCGCCGCGCCCGGAACGGTGGCGACCCTGCGCGCCTGGAGGCCGACATCGCGAAGGCGCAGGAGCGGATCGCGCGCCGCCGGGCGGCGGTCCCCCGGATCACCTATCCGAACCTCCCGGTGTCCGAGCGCAAGGACGAGCTGCTGGCCGCGATCCGCGACCACCAGGTCGTCGTCGTGGCCGGCGAGACCGGCTCGGGCAAGACGACGCAGCTGCCGAAGATCGCGCTCGAGCTCGGCCGCGGGATCCGCGGCGGCATCGCGCACACGCAGCCGCGCCGGCTCGCGGCGCGCACGGTCGCCGAGCGGATCGCCGAGGAGCTCGACGTGACGCTCGGCGAGGCGGTCGGGTATGCGGTGCGGTTCAACGACCGCTCGTCCGAGAACACGCTGATCCGGTTGATGACCGACGGCCTGCTGCTCGCCGAGATCCAGCGCGACCGGCTGCTCAAGCGCTACGACACGATCATCGTCGACGAGGCGCACGAGCGCAGCCTGAACATCGACTTCCTGCTCGGCTGCATCAAGCGCATCCTGCCCCAGCGGCCGGAGCTGAAGCTGATCGTGACCTCCGCGACGATCGACCCGCAGCGCTTCAGCGAGTACTTCGGCGGAGCGCCGGTGGTCGAGGTCTCCGGGCGCACGTATCCGGTCGAGGTCCGCTACCGCGAGGCCGCCGAGGACGACGACCAGGCCGACGCGATCGCCGCCGCCGTCGACGAGCTGCAGCGCGAGGGCCCGGGCGACGTGCTCGTGTTCCTCTCCGGCGAGCGCGAGATCCGCGACACCGCGGACACGCTGCGCGGCCGGCTGCGGCCGGGCGTCGAGCTGCTCCCGCTCTATGCGCGCCTGGCCTCCGGCGAGCAGCAGCGCGTCTTCCAGCGCCACAGCGGGCGCCGCGTCGTGCTCGCCACCAACGTCGCCGAGACGTCGCTCACCGTCCCCGGCATCCGCTACGTGGTCGATCCCGGCACCGCGCGGATCTCCCGCTACAGCGCGCGCCTGAAGGTGCAAAGGCTGCCCATCGAACCGATCTCGCAAGCCTCGGCCGACCAGCGCAAGGGCCGCTGCGGGCGCCTCAGCGACGGCATCTGCATCCGCCTGTACTCCGAGGAGGACTTCGCCGAGCGCCCGCGGTTCACGGACCCCGAGATCCTGCGCACGAGCCTCGCCAGCGTGATCCTGCAGATGGCGGCGCTCGGGCTCGGCGAGATCGAGCGCTTCCCGTTCCCGGACCCGCCCGACCGCCGCCAGATCCGCGACGGCGTGCTGCTCCTGCAGGAGCTGCGCGCGCTCGACGAGCACGAGCGGCTCACGCCGCTCGGCCGCAGCCTGGCCCAGCTCCCGGTCGACCCGCGCCTGGGCCGGATGGTCCTGGAGGCCGGCGAGCTCGGCTGCGCGAGCGAGCTGCTGGTGATCGCGGCCGGCCTGTCGATCCAGGACCCGCGCGAGCGCCCGGTCGAGCACCGGGCGCACGCCGACCAGCTGCACGCCCGCTTCGCCGACCCCGACAGCGACTTCATCAGCCTGATGAACGTGTACCGCTACGCGCGCGAGTTGCGGCGCGACCTTTCGTCGAACCAGTTCCGCAAGCGGCTCAAGAGCGAGTACATCCACCATCTGCGCGTGCGCGAGTGGGAGGACCTGGTCGGCCAGCTGCGCCAGGCGGCCAAGCAGGTCGGCGTCAAGCTCAACCACGAGCCGGCCGCGCCGGAGACGATCCACAAGGCGCTGCTCAGCGGCCTGCTCAGCCACGTCGGGATGCGCGACGCCGCGCGGCGCGAGTACGCGGGCGCGCGCGGGGCGCGGTTCGCGATCTTCCCGGGCTCGGGCCTGGCGTCCAAGCAGCCGAGCTGGGCGATGGTCGCCGAGCTGGTCGAGACCTCGCGCCTGTGGGGCCGCACCGCCGCGCGAATCGACCCACGCTGGGTCGAGCCGCTGGCCGAGCACCTGGTCAAGCGCACGCACGAGGAGCCGCGCTGGGACCGCAAGCGCGCCGCGGTGGTGGCCACCGAGCGGGTGACGCTGTACGGGCTGCCGATCGTGGCCGGCCGCACGGTCGCGTACGGACGCATCGACCCGGACGTCTCGCGCGACCTCTTCATCCGCCGCGCGCTGGTCGAGGGCGACTGGGAGACCCGCCACCGCTTCTTCGCGACCAATCGCGCCAGGCTCGAGGACGTCGAGGCGCTCGAGCACCGCGCGCGCCGGCGCGACATCCTCGTCGACGACCAGGTGCTGTACGACTTCTACGCGGCGCGGATCCCGGAGACCGTCGTCTCCGGCGCCCATTTCGACCGCTGGTGGAAGGACGCCCGCCGCACGCAGCCCGAGCTGCTGGACTTCACGCCGGAGCTGCTCGTGCGCGGTGACGCCGAGGACGCGCTCTCCGGCCGGCCGCAGACGTGGAAGCAGGGCGAGCTCGAGCTCCCGCTGAGGTACCACTTCGAGCCGGGCAGCGCGCAGGACGGCGTGACCGTGCACGTGCCGCTCAAGACGCTCCCGCGCCTGCGCCCCGACGGCTTCGACTGGCTGGTGCCCGCGTTCCGGCTGGAGCTGGTCACCACGCTGATCCGCAGCCTGCCCAAGGACGTCCGCCGCCGGCTGGTGCCGGTCCCGGAGACGGCCGAGCGCGTCGTCTTGCAGCTGCGCCCGCGCAAGGGCCGCCTGCTCGACCAGGTCGCCCAGCAGCTCGACGTCGACCCCGGGCAGTTCGACCTCACGCGGCTGCCGCCGCACCTGCGGATGCGCTTCGCGGTCGAGGACGGGGGCGCCGAGCTCGCAGCCGGCGACGACCTGCAGGCGCTCAAGGCCAAGCTGACGCCGCGGCTGCGCGAGGCGCTCTCCAGCTCCACCCGGGGGCTCGAGCGCAGCGGGCTGAAGAGCTGGACGATCGGGACGCTGCCGCGCGAGGTCACGTTGCCGGAGACCGGCGACACCGTGCGCGCGTACCCGGCGTTGATCGACGAGGGCGACAGCGTGGCGGTGCGGATGCTCGAGTCGCCCGCCGCCCAGCGCGCGGCGATGGCCGCCGGGACGCGCCGGCTGCTGCTGCTCACCGTCCCGTCGCCGATCCCCTCCGTCGCCGGCAAGCTCTCCTCCGACGCCAAGCTCGCGCTCTACTCCGCGGGCGTTCAGCAGGTGCTCGACGACTGCGTCGCGGCGGCGGTCGACGCGCTTGTCGCCGAGGCGGGCGGGCCAGCGTGGGACGAGCCCGGCTTCGCGCGGCTGCGCGCGCACGTCGCGGGGCGCCTGAACTCGCTCGCCAAGGACGTCGTCGACCAGGTCGTCCGGATCCTCGAGGCCGAGCGCGAGGTCCGCCGCCGCGCCGACGCCATGACCGCGATCCCGCTGCAGGAGTCGCGCGCCGACGTGCTCGCGCAGGTCGACCGCCTGCTCAGGCCCGGGTTCGTGACGGCGACGGGGATCGCCCGGCTGCCCGACGTCGAGCGCTACGTGCGCGCTGCGGCGCTGCGGCTGCAGCGGATTCCGGCCGCGCCGTCCGTCGATCGCGACCGCATGAAGGCGGTGCAGGAGCTCGAGCGGGCGTACCGCCTGCGGCTGCAGGACTGGCCGCGGGGGCGGCCGGTGCCCGACGGACTGCGCGAGGTGCCGTGGATGCTCGAGGAGCTGCGGGTCAGCCACTTCGCCCAGGCGCTGGGTACGCGAGGCCCGGTGTCGAGCAAGCGGATCCGCCAGGCCCTGGCGGGCGGCTGAACGTCAAGCGCCCGCGAGTTTCGCCCCCTGGGCGAACACTCGCAACGAAACGAGCCCGCAGGGCGAGGCTTCGTCAGGTGCGAGGGAGCATCCGCGCGACCTTCGCCAGCCCGCGCACGGGCAGCGCGCGGCCCTCGACGGTCACGACGGTCCACGGGGTGCCCGGGCAGGCGTCGGCGCGCTTGACGCGCATCCCCCAGCGCCCGCAGAGTGCCTGCACCTGCCCGACATTGTCATTGCGGACGGTGATGATCGCGGAGGCCGTCGCATCGGCGCGTCCGGCGCCCCTCGTACTCGCGTGCCCCTCGAGCCAGCCGGTCAGCATGGTGTCGAGACGGTCGGTGAGCGTTGCATTCGTGCTCATAGCCGAAAAGGACGCTCGAATCGGTGAATCCATTCCCGCGTGGAAGCTGGCGCGCGCGGATGCGTATATTCCTGACCGCATCGAATGGACTTCTCGATCCTCGGTCCTCTGCGGGTGGTGGGCGCCGAAGGCCCGATCGAGCTGAAGGCACCGAAGCAGCGTGCGCTGCTGGCGATGCTTCTGCTCGCCCACCGTGAGGACGCCGTCTCGGCCGAGCGGCTGATCGACGTGCTGTGGGGCGAGCACCCTCCGGCCACCGCGGCCAAGGCGCTGCAGGTGTACGTCTCCCAGCTGCGCCGCTCGCTCGGGCCGGACAACCCGATCGTCACGCGCCCGTCCGGCTACGCGATCCGGCTCGCGGACGGCGAGCTCGACCTCGACCGCTTCGAGCGGCTCGTCGAGCAGGCGCGCTCGAGCCCGCCCGCGCAGGCCGCGGACCAGCTGCGGGAGGCGCTGGCGCTGTTCCACGGGGCGCCGCTCGCCGACGCGCCGCTGGAAGGGATCGCGGCGTCGGAGCCGGAGCGGCTGGCGAGCCTGCGGCTGGCCGCGATCGAGCAGCGGATCGAGCACGATCTCGCGCTCGGCCGCCACATCGAGGTGATCGCCGAGCTCGAGTCGCTCGTCGCCGCCAACCCGTACCGCGAGCACCTCCAGGGCCAGCTGATGCTCGCGCTGTACCGCTCAGGCCGCCAGGCCGACGCGCTGGAGGCGTTCCGCCGCGCCCGTCACGCGCTCGTCGAGGACCTCGGGCTCGATCCCGGGCGCGAGCTGCAGCGCCTGGAGGCGGCGATCCTCACGCAGGACCCCGAGCTCGACCTCGCCCCCGCCCCGGCGCCGCCGCCGCCTCCGCCGCGGCCGCCGGTCGGCCTGCCCGTCCCCCCCAATCCGATGCTCGGCCGCGACGAGGATCTCGAGGCCGCCGCCGCGCTGCTGGCCGAGCCGCACGTGCGGCTGCTCACGCTCACCGGCCCCGGCGGGATCGGCAAGACCCGCCTCTCGCTCGAGCTCGCGCAGTTCGCCGAGCCGCGCTTCGCCGACGGCGCGCGCTTCGTCGCGCTCGGGGCCGTCTCGGACGCCGAGCGCGTGCTGCCGACGATCGCGCACGCGCTCGGCGCGCAGGAGAGCGAGGCGCCGGAGGCGCTGCTGGCCGGACGCGAGCTGCTGCTCGTGCTCGACAACTTCGAGCAGGTGCTGGCGGCGGCCCCCGAGCTGACGCGCGTGCTCTCGACCGCGCCGGCCTCCAAGCTCGTCGTCACCAGCCGCGCCGCGCTGCGGATCCAGGGCGAGCACGAGTTCGCGGTGCCGCCGCTCAGGCCCTCTCCCGCCGCCGAGCTGTTCGTGGGGCGGGCGCGCGCGCTCGACCCGCGGCTGGAGCTCGACCAGGACGACCTGGCGATGATCGAGCGCATCTGCACGCGCCTCGACGGCCTGCCGCTGGCGATCGAGCTTGCCGCCGCTCGCACCAAGGTGCTCTCCCCCGCCGCGATCCTCGACCGGCTCGAGCACCGGCTGGACCTGCTCAGCGCGGGCCCGCGCGACGCCCCGGCGCGCCAGCAGACGCTGCGCGCGGCGATCGGCTGGAGCTACGACCTGCTCGAGCCGGCCGATCGCGAGCTGTTCGCGGCGCTGGGCGCGTTCATCGGCGGCTGGTCGCTGGAGATGGCCGAGGCGGTGTGCGGGCTGGCCGCGCTCGACGGGATCGCCAACCTCGTCGACCAGAGCCTGGTCACGCGCTCGGGCACGCGCTTCTCGATGCTCGAGAACGTGCGCGAGTACGCGCTCGAGCGGCTCGCCGAGGCCGGCGAGATCGAGGCGGTGCGGCGCCGGCACGCGCGTGCGTTCGCCGACGCAATGACCGACGGCGAGCGCGGGCTCGCGGGTCCCGAGGCCGCGTTCTGGCTGCAGCACCTCGACGCCGACCGCGACAACGTCCGTGCGGCGATCGCCTACTCGCTCTCCCACGCCGATGCGGAGACCGCGCTGCGGATCTGCGCCGGCGTCTACCGCTACTGGATCGCGCGCGGCAACCTGGCCGAAGGCCGCCAGTTCACCAACCGGGCCCTGGCCGGCGCCGTGGGCGACCCCGAGGTCCGCATCAGCGCGCTCAACGGCGCCGGCGTGATGGCCGGCGAGCAGGGCGACTTCGACGCGGCCCGCGCGCGTTTCGACGAGATGCTCGCGCTCGCCCGCGAGACCGGCTCGCTCGACCGCGAGGCCGTCGTCGGCTCCAACCTCGCGAACCTGGCCATCTACGAGGGCGACTACGCGGAGGCGATCCTCCGCTACGAGCAGTCGGCCAAGATCCTGCGCGACCTCGGCGACGAGCGTGGGCTCAGCCTCGTGCTGCAGAACCTCGGGCTGGCGCATGCCGGCGCCGGGGATCGCGACAAGGCGATCGAATATCTGCGCCAGAGCGTGACGATCGCGCGCCGCGCCGGCGACCCGGTGCATCTGTCCTCCACGCTGCGCTCGCTCGGCCGCCTGCAGGTGCAGGAGGACCGCGGCCGGTCGATGCTGCACGAGGCGCTGGAGATCGCGCGCGACCTCGGCGACCACCCCGGCATCGTCGAGATCCTCGAGACCCTCGCGGCGGCGGCCGACCCGCGCACCGGCGCGATGCTGATCGGCGCCGCGGGCGCGCTGCGCGCGCAGTCCGGCGCGATGCGCCAGCCCGACGACACCGCCTGGTTCACGCCGACCGAGGCCGCGCTGCGCGAGGCGCTCGGCGACGACGAGTTCTTCCAGGCGGTCGATGCCGGCGCCGCGATGGGCACCGCGGCGGCGGTCGAGCGGGCGCTCGTCGTCGGGCGTTGACGTCTCTTACGCTGCGTAGTTGACATTCGCGGCCAGGTCACTAGGGTGACCCGCCTACGAGGAGCCGCTCGGGGATCGGCTCCGTTGTTCACATACCCCTGGGAGGGACCCTATGGTGACCAAGAGCCGCCTGGCTCTTGCGGCCGCTTGCGCGGCCACGCTCGCGTTCGCGCCCGCCGCTTCGGCGAGCGGGGCCAACGACAGCCCGCGCGATCCGGAGGCCCGCCGCTTCGTCGGCAACGTCTCCGTGCCCTCGATCGTCAAGCACCAGATCGAGCTGCAGAAGATCGCCAGCCTCAACGGCGACACCCGCGAGGTGTTCTCGCCGGGCTACGCGGCCTCGCTCGACTACGTCGTCAAGACGCTCAAGGCCGCGGGCTACAGCCCCAAGGTGACGCAGTTCAACTATCCGTTCTGGAACGAGACCAAGCCGGCCGTCCTGAACTGGAACAACGGCACGCCGCCGAAGTCCTACAAGCCGGGCACCGAGGCCGACAACGACCAGCCGACGGCGGACTTCATCACGATGGCGAACTCGCCGACGAAGGAGATCGTCAACACCGCGGTGATCCCGGTCAACAACATCGTCGACCCGCCGACCGGCGGCTCAGCGGCAGGTTGTGTTGTCGAGGACTACCCGGCAGCGGTCAGCGGCAAGGTCGCGCTCGTCCAGCGCGGCACGTGCCCGTTCGTCCAGAAGTGGGCGGCCGCGCAGGACGCGGGCGCGGCCGGCGTGATCATCTACAACGAGGGCAACACGCCCGCGCGCCAGAACCCGCTGTTCGTCGACAACCAGATCGACGCGACCATCCCGGCGGTCATCTCGAGCTACTCGCTCGGCAATGACCTGCTGCAGGCGTACAAGGCCGGCCAGAACCCGCGCGTGGACTTCAAGGTCTACGGCACGTTCACCGACCGCTTCCTGCCGCAGGTGCTGGCCGAGACGCGCGCGGGCGACTCCAAGAACGTCGTCGTCGTCGGCGCGCACCTGGACTCGGTGCCCACAGGCCCCGGCATCAACGACGACGGCTCCGGCACGGCGACGCTGCTTGCGATGGCCGAGGAGATCTCCCGCGGCCACTACAACCTGCGCCAGAAGATCCGCTTCGCCTGGTGGGGCGCGGAGGAGAACGGGCTGGTCGGCTCGACCTACTACGCCCACAACCTCTCGGACGCCGAGGTCGCGAAGATCGACGTGATGCTCGACTACGACATGCTCGCGTCGCCCAACTACGTCCGCTTCGTCTATGACGGCGACGGGTCGACGTTCGGCGAGGACGTCTCGGGCCCGCCCGGCTCGGGCAAGGTCGAGTCGGTCTTCGACGACTGGTTCAAAGCGCAGGGCATGCAGAGCGACCGCGTGGCCTTCGACGGCCGCTCGGACTACGTCGGCTTCACCGACCGCGGAATCCCCGCGGGCGGCGTGTTCGCCGGCGCCGAGGTGCCCAAGACGCCCGAGCAGGAGGCGATCTACGGCGGCGCCGCGGGCTCGGCGTTCGACCCGTGCTACCACGAGATCTGCGACAACCTCATGACCGTGCTCACCGGCATCCCGCCGCTGGACGCGGGCGGCCTCAACGACCCCGCCGACCGCGCGAAGATGGCCGGCGGCTCGCTGAAGAGCCTGAAGGAGCTGGGCGGTGCCGCGGCCTACGCCGTCTGGTACTTCTCGACGGTCCGCGACCCGTTCGGGACCAACCCGAAGCCGCACAAGCCGCACCGCGGACATCACCGCTGGGGCGGCCACAGCCACCGGCTGGGGCGCTAACGCGCGAGGAGGGCCACGCTCACTTGACGGTGAGCGTGGTCCTCATCCCCCTGCCCTCGTGCTCGGGCAGGGAGCAGTAGAGCGTGTAGGTCCCGGGGTCGAGCGTGACGTTCAGCTGCGCGCTCTCGCCCGGCGGGACGGCGACCGTGTCGTCGCGGCCCTTGATCGAGAGGTTGTGGTCGTCCTCGCCGACGTTGTCGACGTTGAACTCGAGCGGCCCTGCCTTCATCACGATGTAGGACGACTGCACCGTCCACTCGTCGAGCACGACGCGCGAGCGCGACGGGTAGGCGGGCGGCGGGGTGGGGGTTGCCGTGGGCGTCGGGGTCGGCGCGGGGCCGGTCCCGGGGGGACCGGGCGCGGGCAGCGGGCGCTTGCGCACGACGCCCGTGTGCTTGGGCGCCTTCTTGGCCAGCTTGTGGTGCGGCGCCACGCGATGATGCTTGCGCGGCCCCGCCGCCGAGGCCGGGGCCGCGGCGAGCGCCGCGGCCAGCAGCACGGCCACCCACCTCACTTGAACAGCGTCCGCCCCGTCAGCCCGTCTCCGCGCTTGAGCACCGGGATGGCGGGCCCGCCGAGCACGGCCTGGTAGTCGTCGCCGAGCCACTCCTCGATCACGCTGCGGTAGACCGAGCGGAAGTCGGTCGGCACCTTGATGTTGCCCCCGGTCTGCTCGCTGGTCTCGCAGCCCGGCCACTCGGACGCGAGGCCGCCGCGCACGCCGCTGCCCATCGCCATCATCAGGCCGCCGGCGCCGTGGTCGGTGCCGGAGCCGTTGTCGGCGACGCGCCGCCCGAACTCGGAGAACACGAGCGTGCAGACCTTGTCCTCGATCCCGCGCGTGATCAGGTCCTGGCGGAACGCGGCAAGCGCCTTCGAGAGGTCGCGCAGCTGTGGATCCTGGTTCTTGAGCTGGTCGCTGTGCGTGTCGAAGCCGCCCCAGTGGATCGTGATGACCTTCGTGCCCAGTCCCGCCTTGAACAGGCGCGCCGCGAGCTTGAGGCGGTTGGTGAGCGTCGCGTTGCCGGCCGGGTAGACCGCGTTGTCGGGGATCGTCGTGTTGATCGCCTTGCCGGTGTCGTAGGCCTCGACCGCGACGCCGTAGGTCCCGCGCGAGCGGCCGAGGAACGCGTTCCCGGCGCCGACCGGGACTCCGGCGAGCGCTCGCATCTGCGTGTTGATGTCAACCGCCGAGGCGGTGCCCGACGGCGACGCGTAGCCGCCGCCGTTCATCGTGAATCCGAGCGCCGCCAGCGACGGGATCGCGCACACCGGCTTGCTCGCCGTCCGGATCGACTTCGACAGCGCCGTGTCGATCGAGATCGCCTGCAGCGGGTTGGTGTCGGAGCCGTTGCGATCGATCCAGCGGCCCAGCCAGCCGGTCGAGACGACGCCGCCGGGGTTGCCGTTGAACCACATGTCGGAGTTGTCGAAGTGGCTGAGCGAGTACTTCGTCGCGTCGACCGCCGGCATCACCGCCAGGTCGGATCCCAGGCCGCCGGAGCCGTTGCCGTACAGCGTGTCGAGCCCGTACGCCGGGTCGCCGTTGTCGCCGCCGCCCGTCGACGTGACCATCACGTTCGAGAACGCCAGCGGCGCGCCGCCGGCGAGCGGCATCGAGCCGACGCGGCCGCCGGTCGTCGGGCCCTGGAGCCGGTAGATCGTCTGGCGCGCGGCCCGGTAGGCGGCGTAGTCGGTCGTGTCGTTAGGGACGATCGTGTTCAGGCCGTCGTTGCCGCCCGCGAGATACAGCAGCAGCAGGCAGTTGCCGGTCGGCTCGGACGCCTCGGCGGCGACCGACTCCCAGACCGACTCCCAACCGAGTGCCTTGGGCCCGTACACCGAGGCCACCCCGGCGACGCCGAACTGCAGCAGCCGCCGGCGCGTGAGCGCTGACGGCGAGCGGCCGGCGGGGAAGCCGTCGAGCGCCGCGTACGGCACCGGCAGCATCTGCGTCGGTCGTGCGTCGTGGACGCGGGCGAGCTCGATCTCCTCGCACTCGATGCAGCGCACCTCACATCACCTGCCCGTCGGGTCCGCCCAGCATCAGGGCCTGGAGGGTGTAGAACCGCTGCCGCTTCTGGTTCGCCTGCGTCGTCGGATTCGTGCTGTTGACGGGGGCCGCGTTCGCGTACGCCATCAGCGCGGTTCGCGTGCCGTCCGAAAGCCACGGCGAGTTGGCCGCCTCGTAGGCGCGCGCGAAGGCCGCCTCCGGCGTGTCGCCGACGTCGGCGGGCAGCGTCTGGCCGGGGTAGTAGGCCGGCGAGTACTTCTGGTACTGGACCCGCACGACGGTGTCGAAGCGCGCCTGCACCGTGTTGGAGTTCAGCCACGAAAGGCCGCCCTCCCAACCCGCGACGTTCGGCGGCCGGTACGGCCGCTGCTGCATGTTGTCCAGCGCGACGCGCATGTGGTTGGCCTTCATCGGCGAGCGCAGCGCGCGCAGCAGCCCCACGGCGTAGACGACCGGCGGCTTGACCAGGTTCGGCTCGCCGAGCGACTCGAAGATCAGCGGGTGCGTGAGGATCCCGCGGATCAGCGGCCGCAGCCGGAGCCCGTTGCCGGTGTACTGCGCGATCAGGCCGTCGAGCGTCGCCTGCGGGATCGGGCTCGCGATGAACTCCGCCCACAGCTTGCGGATCAGGAACTGCGCATGGTTGCGGTGCGCGAGCACGACGTCGACGGCCGTGCGGACCGCGGCCGGCCCGTCGGCCGCGACCGCCGCGCGGCCGAGTGCCGGCATCGTCTGGCCGAGGAACGTCTTCGCCCCCGGCTCAAAGCGCGCGGGGTTGAAAGAGACCGCGCCGTAGTCGACCGCGCCCTGCGTCGTGTTCACGACCCATCCCGTGAACGCGCGCGCCAGCCCAGCGACGTCTTCCTGGACGTAGTTCGGCGTGCCGTCGGGCCCGTTGGGGCCGAGGCAGAACAGCTCCATGAACTCGCGCGCATAGTTCTCGTTCGGCGCGCCCTTGCGGTTGGAGTTGCCGTTGAGGTACATCATCATCGCGCCGTCGTTGGCCGACATCTCGTACGCGATGTCGCGGAAGCTCACGTCCGGAGTGCCCACGAAGCTGCGCATGTGGTTGCGGTAGGCGAGCAGCCACTGGTTCGGGATCCCGTCGTCGATGCTGACCGCCCAGTGGCGGTGCAAGAAGAACGCCAGCCGCTCCGGCAACGGGTTGTCGGCGCGCTGCATCGCGTCGAGCCACTCGATCACCAGGTCGTCGGCGGATGCGAGCGGATCGATGTCGAGGTTGCTCGAGGTCAGGGGCTTGGGAGTGCTCGTCTCCGGCGTCGGAACCGTGTTGAGGAACCAGTCCACGAGCTCGCCGTGCCCGCGCCCGGTCCAGTACGCACGCTGCTCGGCCGTCGGGCCGAAGCCCGCGCGCCAGAACAGCCGCTCGACCTGCGCGGCGCTCAGCGGATCCGTCACCGGTGTGGGCCCCGGCGGCGAACCCTGCTCGATCGGCGCGATCGGCGGCGTCGCTCCGCCCGAGGCGGGCGGGACGCCGGGCGGCCCCGCGACCGGCGGCCGCACCGGGACCTTGATGCGCACAGAGCGCGACAGCAGCCCGCGGCGGCCGTGCGCGTCGACGCCGCGCACCGCGTAGCGATACGTCCTGCCGGGCCTGACCTTCGTGTCCGTGAACGACCGTCGCGACGTACGGCCGATCAACCGGCCGTCGCGTAGCACCTGATAGACGTGCGGGCGGCTCCCCTTCGGTGCCCCCCAGCGCAGCGTAATCCCCGCCGGACCAACGCTTATGACCTTCGGCGCCTTCGGCGCCGCCAAGCGGCGCTTCCCCCCGGCGGCGAGACGCGCAAGCGCATCCCTCCTGACCATGCGCGGCACTCTTCCACACGGCTCGACCCGCGACAACGGAAAACCGCTGCAGGAACCATGTTTGGCCAAAGCTTTGCCTTCGGTTCCCCGGCGGTTCCCCAGCTGCCGGGCAGGCTTGTCACATGCGCCTCATCACGAAGCTCCTCATCGCCGCGCTGGCCGCCCTCGCGGTCACCGCCCCGGCCGCCTCGGCCGCCACCCACTCCTACGAGGGCACCGTCGTCTCGGTCGACCGCGGCGCCCGCACGTTCCAGCTGCGCGACAGCCAGCGCGGCACCGTCCGCGTGAAGGTCGTCTCCGCCACGCGCTTCGAGCGCATCTCCGGCTTCTCCGGCCTGCGCGCCGGCCAGGCCAACGTCGAGGTCACCGTCCGGCGCTCCAACGGCCGCTGGGTCGCGGTCAGCGTGCAGCGCTCAGGCGGCGGCGGGAATCACGGCGGCCACCACGGCAACGATGATTAACAGTTTCGGCCTACCGTCCTCGCAAGCTCGGACGTCCGGACGACGTTACCTGACGACCAGTGTCGTCCACATGCCCAGCTGCTCGTGATTCGGCAGTGAGCAGTACAGGCGATACGTCCCGGCGGGCAGCGTGACCTGCAGCTGCGCCTCCTCGCCCGCCGGCACGAACTCGGTGTCGGCGCGGCCCTTGATCGAGAGGCTGTGGTCGTCCATGCCGACGTTGACCACGTTGAACTCGAGCGGGCCGGCCTGCATCGTCACGTACGAGGACTGCACCTTGTACGGGTCGTCGTCAAGTACCACGCGCGTGCGCGAGGGCAGGCTCGGCGGCGGCGTGGGCGTCGCCGCCGCCGCGGGCGTCGCGGCGGCCGCCGGCCCGGCGCTCGGCGCCGTGGGCGGCGCCGGGCGCGAGACCTTCACCCCACGGTGGACGGGCGCCTTCCTGGCCAGCCGGCCGTGCTTCGCTACGGGGTGCGGGTGCCCCCGCTTGCCTAGGGGAGCGGTTACCACAGCTGCTGCCAGCACCACGGCCAGCCAGCTCATTTGAACAGCGTCCGGCCGGTCAGCCCGTCGCCGCGCACGAGCGCCGGGATCGCCGGGCCGCCGAGCACGGCCTGCGGGTCGTCCTCGAGCCACTCCTCGATCACGCTGCGATAGACCGAGCGGAAGTCGGTCGGCACCTTGATGTTGCCGTCCTTCTGCTCGGCCGCCTCGCAGCCCGGCCACTCCGACGCGAGCCCGCCGCGCACGCCGCTGCCCGCCGCCAGCATCAGCCCGCCGGCGCCGTGATCGGTGCCGGACGAGCCGTTCTCCTCGACGCGGCGCCCGAACTCCGAGAACACCAGCGTGCACACGCGGTCCTCGATCCCGCGCGCGTTCAGGTCGACCTTGAACGCGCCGAGCGCGCGCGAGAGCTCCTTCAGCTGGGAGTCCTGCGACGCGATCTGGTCGCTGTGGGTGTCGAAGCCGCCCCAGTGGATCGTGATGATCCGCGTGCCGAGGTTCGCCGCCAGCAGGTGCGCGGCGAGCTTGAGCCGGGTGGAGAGCGTGCCGTTGTTCGGGTAGTTCGAGTTCGCCGGCGGGTTGCCGAGCGCCTTGCCCTTGTCGTAGGCCTCCACCGCGACGCCGAACGTCCCGCGCGGGCGGCCGAGGAACGCGTTCCCGGCCCCGGCCGGCTGGCCCGCCAGCACGCGCATCTGCGCGTTGACGTCGACCGAGGAGGCGGTGCCCGACGGCGACGCGTAGCCGCCGCCGTTCATCGTGAACTCGAGCGCCGCCAGCGACGGGATCGCGCACACCGGCTTGCTCGCGGTGCGGATCGACTTCGACAGCGCCGTGTCGATCGAGATCGCCTGCAGCGGATTGGTATCCGAGCCGTTGCGATCGATCCAGCGCCCCAGCCAGCCCGTCGTGGCGAGCCCGCCCGAGGTCGCGTTGCCGTAGAACCACAGGTCGGAGTTGTCGAAGTGGCTGAGCGAGTACTTCGTCGCGTCGACCGCCGGCATCACCGCGAGGTCGGAGCCGGTGCCGCCGGAGCCGTTGCCATAGAGCACGTCGAGCCCGAAGCTCGTTGCGGACCACCTGGTAGAAGGCGGGCTTGGCGCCCTTTCGGCGCCTTCCACCGCAGCGTGACCGCTGTCGGCCCGGCCTTGGCGACCTTCGGCTTGTTCGGAGCCGGCAGGCGCCTCCCACCGGCGGCGAGCCGCGCCAGCGCGACCCGCCGCTCCATGGACGGACTCTTCCACATGCCCACCCGCATCGACCCGCGGGCCGAGGCGGGTGAGCAGTGGTCGGCAGCTCTGGCCGGATCTTTAGTTGGACCTACGCGTTGATCGCCACGTTCGGCTCGGCGCTGCGCGCGCCGACCTTGCCGAGCACGCCGGCAAGCCAGACCGAGACCAGGCCGAACACGGCGCCGACGACGAGCGACACCAGCACGGTGACCGCCACCCATTGCCACGGCGTCGAGAGCAGGCCGCCGAACGCGCCGGTACCGGCCGACAGGGGCTTGTTGGTGATCGCCGCGGTCACGGCCTCGGCGGTGTGCGGGCCCTTGCCGGCCGGCACGAAGTTGTCCAGGCCGGTGGCGATCCACCAGAAGAACACCGAGGCGTAGGCGCAGAACGCGGGCGCGGGCGCGAAGCGGTCGTCCTCGACGACGGTCGAGAGCACGATCAGGGCAGCGGCGGTGATCCCGATCATCACGCCGAGGCCCCAGAAGTCCGGCGAGTCGGCGAGCTTGGGCCCGATCGCCATCGTGATCGTCGCGCCGATCGTGCCGGTGAGCGCGGCGATGACGGTCTTCCCGAACGCGGCGCCGGCGCCGCCGAGCAGGAAGTACAGACCCCAGCCGACGAAGATCGCCGGCAGCGCGAGCTGGATGCCCTGCGGGAGTCCGTAGGCGCCGAACACCCCGTCTTTGGCGGTCACCCAGTGGAACGTGAAGTTGAGTGCGAGCTCCGTCGCCAGGAACGCGAGCACGCCGATCGAAATGGTGAGCGGCACCACTGCCTTGAGCCGTGCGGCCATGCTTCTCCTCCTCCTGAAGGTGGGCGCGGGGAGTGTCGGCACGTGACGGGCGCCCATGCAAGAAACCGGGCCAAAGTGTCTGAATCCTGGGATTCCCGTTTCCGGCAGGCGTCGGACGACGCCTGCGCGCTCGACCGGTTTGCTTTAGCTGAAGCGTTGGGGAACGGCCGAGGGAGGGCCTGATGAGGGGAACGCTGTCGCTTGCCGTCGTGCTCGCAGGGCTGGTCGCCGCGCCGGCGGCCGCTGAGGAGGTGAACCTCGCCGGCCCGGGATTCGTTCCGGTGACCGTCGCCGGCGGGGTGGACGCGAGCACCGTCCGGCTCGCCGGGCAGGATCCGCTGGTCGTCTCCCGCGCCGTCGACGGCTCCGCCGTGCTGCAGTTCGACAAGCGCGCGCTGGGCCTGACCGCCGGCACGCGCAGCCTTCCGCTGACCGGCCGGCGCGACGACGGCAGCGCGTATCGCGCCGCCGAGCCGGTCACCCCGACCGTGCGGCTCGAGGTCAAGACGACCGACGTCGCCCGCCTGCGCGCGAGCTACCCCGAGGCCGGCGTCCAGCCGCTGGTCGGCGACGTCGCCCCGGCCGCGCTGGCCCGCCTGGCCGCGACCGCGAAGGCGCGCGCCGGCGCGCCGGCGCCCGACATGCGCCAGTGGTACGCCGTCACGCTCCCGGCCGGCGTCAACGTGGACGCCACGCTCGCCGAACTGCGCTCGCTCGACGGGGTGCTCGCCGCCGACCCCGCCGCCGACCCCGCACCGCCGCCCGCCACTCCCGACTTCAGCCCGATGCAGACCTATCTGCGCGCGGCGCCCGTCGGGACCGACGCGGACTTCTCGCGCGCCGACCCGCGCGCCCGCGGCGCCGGCGTGCGGATCGCCGACCTCGAGTACTACTGGAACTCGACCCACGAGGACCTCCAGCTGACGGCCGCCAACGACCTCGGCGGCGCCGCCTACCCGCAGTACACGGCGTTCGGGGACGAGCACGGCACGGCGGTGTTCGGCGAGATGGCGGCCAAGGACAACGGCATCGGCGTCACCGGCGGCGTGCCGGACGTGAGCATGAACGGCATCTCCCCACCCGCCGCAACGCGAACGGCTCGACGAGCTACGTGCCGGCGGCGGCGCTGACCTACGTCGCGCAGTTCCTCTCGCCCGGCGACGTCGTGCTGATCGAGCAGCAGACCGTCGGCCCGAACGGCGGCACCCGCTACGTCCCGCTCGAATGGCAGCAGTCGAGCATGCTCGGCCGCTTCGACCGCACGGTGCGCGACTCCGGCGCGATCGTCGTCGGCGCCGGCAGCTCGAACACGGCGCACACGTCGCTGAGCTTCTCCTCGTGGGGCACGCGGCTGGATCTCCAGGGCGTCGGCCAGAACGTCACGACGACCGGCTTCAACGGCAACCTGTTCGGCGGCACCGCGCCCGAGAGCCTCAACATGCGCTACACGCGCTCGTTCAGCGGCACCTCGAGCTCCGGCCCGATCGTCGCCAACGCGGTCGCCGCCGTGCAGTCCTACCTGAAGGCGACCGGCCGGATGTGGACCGCGACGCAGATCTCCAACCTGCTCAAGTCGACCGGCACGCCGCAGGGCGACCCCGCGCACCGCGTCGGCGAGTTCCCGAACATCGCGGCGGCGCTGAAGGCGATCGAGGTCGACAAGCCGACGTCGTCGGCGTCGTTCGCGGCCGACGGCACGCTGACGCTGACCGGCGACGACGGCTGGGGCTCGGGCGTCGCGAGGCTCGAGTACCGGACCGACGGCGGCGAGTGGACCACCTACGCGACGCCGTTCAAGCCCACGGGGCACGTGCTCGAGCACCCGGGCGATCGACCGCAACGGCAACGTGGGCGTGGCGAGCCCGATCACGCTGGCCGTCGACACACCGGGCTCCGCGGGCGGCACCGTCGGCGCGACCCTGTCGCTGACGCTCGGCGGCAATGCCTCGTTCGGCGCCTTCACGCCGGGCGTCGCGAAGCAGTACACCGCGTCGGCGACCGCGCTCGTGACGTCGACCGCCGGCGACGCGGCGCTCTCAGTGAGCGAGCCCGGGCACCTGATGAACGGGAGGTTCTCGCTCCCGCAGCGGCTGCAGGGTCAGCGGCGCGCCGCGCGCGTGGAGCGCGCCGGTGTCCAACGACTCGTTCGCGCTCGGCTTCACCCAGGAGATCGGCGCGAACGACGCGCTGCGCACCGGCACCTACAGCACGACGCTGACCTTCACGCTCTCGACGATGACACCATGAGCCCATGACGCCCACGCGCATCGGCCTCGCCGGCTACGGATTCGGCGGGCGCATCTTCCATGCCCCGCTGATCGCCTCCGCCGGCGGCGCCGAGCTCGCGGGCGTCGTGACCCGCTCGCCGCAGCGGCGGGCCGAGGTCGCCGCCGACCATCCCGGCGTACCCGTCTTCGACAGCCTGGCCGGCCTGCGCGAGGCGGGTGCCGACGCGGTGGCGATCTCGACGCCGGCCGAGACGCACATCCCGCTCGTGCTCGAGGCGATCGGGCTCGGGCTCGCCGTCGTGTGCGACAAGCCGTTCGCGCTCGACGCCGCCCAGGCGAGCGCGGCGGTGGAGGCCGCCGAGGCCGCCGGCGTGGTGTTGAGCGTCTACCAGAACCGGCGCTGGGACTCGGACTTCCTGACCGTCCGGCGGCTGCTTGACGAGGGCGCGCTGGGCGAGGTGACGCTGTTCGAGTCCACGTTCGAGCGCTACTCGCGCGAGCCCGTGCCGCCGTCCGGGGGCGGCATCGCGCGCGACTTCGGCAGCCACCTGGTCGACCAGGCGCTGCTGCTCTGGGGCCCGGTCGAGCACGTCTACGCCGAGGTCGGGGCCGGCGACGAGCGCTTCTTCGCGGCGCTGCGCCACGAGAGCGGCATGACGTCGCACCTGAGCGGCGACTGGGTCCAGGGCTCCCCCGCCCCGCGCTTCCGCGTGCGCGGCAGCGCGGGCGCGTACGTCGTCTACGGCATGGACGGCCAGGAGCCGGCGCTGATCGCCGGGCAGCGGCCGGGCGAGGACTGGCTCACCGAGCCGCCGGAGCGCTGGGGCCGGATCGAGCGCGGCGACGAGGGCGCCGAGCCGGTCCCCAGCGAGCGCGGCCGCTGGGACACGTTCTACCCGGCGTTCGCCGCGGCGGTCCGCCGCGAGGGCCCCGTGCCCGTCGCCCCGCGCGACGCGATCGCGAGCCTGGCCGTGATCGACGCGATCCGCAAGATCTAGACCTTTCGGGAGTGCAGGCGGTTCCGCGCCTTGCGGACAATCGGCGTGGCGCTCGTACGCCGGCGTATCCATCCCTCCCGAACTCCCGCTCGGAGGCCGGCGTACGAGCGCGACTGGGTCGGAGTAGCCTTGCGCGCTGTGCAACATGAGCACACAGAGCACATCGCCGCCCCGGCGGACGCCGTCTACGCCGCGATCTCCGACGTCGCGAACCTGCCGCGCTTCGTGCCGCAGCTGACCGGCGCGCGGGCCGTGGACGGAGAGCACGTCGAGGTCGACGCCCGCTACCACGGCCGCGAGCAGCACGGGCAGGCCACCTTCAGCACCGACAGCGAGTTGCGCCGGATCGACTGGGGCACGCCGAGCGGCTACCACGGGTGGATGCAGGTCGCGCCCGATGGCGAGGGCTCGCGGCTGACGCTGTTCCTCAACACGCAGCACGGCACCGAGCGCGAGCACGACGTCGCGGCCACGCTCGATGCCATCCGGATGCTGGTCGAGGCCCAGGTCTAGCTCCAGCCGTAGCGCTCGAAGCTGCCGTCCGCGCGCGCCCGGTCGCGGGCGCCGCGAGCGGCGGCGAGGACGCTCTCGAGCTGCCGGGGAGCCCGCGCGGGGTCCCAGGCCAGCGCGACCGTGCACTGCGCGGCGCCGGCCAGCGGCACGTAGGCCAGCTCGGGACGCGGGTACAGGCGAGCGGCGGCGGCCGAGGTGAACGCGATCGCGCGGCCGAGCGAGACGGTCGCGAGCTCCTCGTCGAAGCTCGCCACCGTGACCGTGCGCTCGGGCGGCCCGCCGCGCACGTCGTCGGCCGTGTAGAACGCGCGCCAGACCGCGTCGGGGCCCGGGTCGGCGATCACCGCGTCGTCCGCCAGCTCGCCGATCCGGACCTCGCGCGCCTCGCGCGAGCGCGGCAGCACGGCGACGCGCGGCTCGGCGAACAGGTCCTCGAACGCGAACGCGCCGGCGAGTGGGCGCCGCACGAGCGCGACGTCGGCAGTCCCGGCCGCGAGGCCGGCCGAGGGATCGTCGTAGTCGGCCAGGCGCAGGCGGATCTCCAGCCGCGGCTCGGCGCTCTGCAGCCGTGCGAGGATCGGCGTGGTCAATTCGGACGCCGCGAGCACCGTGTAGCCGACGCGCAGCGTCCCGCCGCCGGCCGCGCGGCGCGCGTCCTCGGCGGCCGCCTCGGTGCGCTCGAGGATCGCCCTGGCGGCGGGGAGCAGCGCCTCCCCGGCGGCGGTGAGGCGCAGTCCCTGCCTGTCGCGGTCGAACAGCGCGACGCCCAGGCGGCGCTCGGTCTGGGCGATCGCCGCGCTCAGCGACTGCTGCGCGATGTGCAGCGCCTGGGCCGCGCGGGTGATCCTGCCGGCCTCCGCGACGGCGACGAAGTAGCGCAGCTCGCGCGTCTCCAGCAGCACAGGCGCTGACTGTAGCCGCACAGGGAATCGGTGCTGGCGACGGCGCCTCGCCCCGGACAGACTCCCGCGGCATGGACCTGCTCGCCGACCTGGTGGCGATCGACTCCGTCAACCCCTCGCTCGTGCCCGGCGCGGCCGGGGAGCGCGAGATCGCCGGCTTCGTGGCCGGGTGGCTGCGCGAGCGCGGCCTGGACGTCTCGCTGCTCGGGCCGGACGAGCGGCCGAGCGTGGTCGGCGTCGCGCGCGGGGGCGGCGGCGGCGCGTCGCTGATGCTGTGTGCCCACACCGACACGGTCAGCGTCGCCGGGATGTCTCGCCCGCACGAGCCGCGCGTCGAGGACGGCCGCCTGTATGGCCGCGGCGCGTTCGACATGAAGGGCGGGCTGGCGGCGATCATGCTGGCCGGCGCCGCGGCCGCGGCGCTCGCCCTGCGCGGCGACGTGATCGTCGCCGCCGTCGCCGACGAGGAGTACGCGAGCGAGGGCGTGCAGGAGGTCGTCTCGCGCTGGAGCGCGGACGCCTGCATCGTCACCGAGCCGACGCAGCTGCGCGCCTGCATCGCGCACAAGGGCTTCGTCTGGGCGGAGATCGAGACACGGGGCGTGGCCGCGCACGGCTCGCGCGTGGACCTCGGCGTCGACGCGATCGCCGGCATGGGCCCGGTGCTGGCCGGGATCCCGGCGCTGCAGGCGCGGCTGAACGCGAAGCCGCACCCGCTGCTCGGCCCCGGCAGCCTGCACGCGTCGCTGATCTCCGGCGGCGTGGAGCTCTCCTCCTATCCGGACCGCTGCGTGCTCGCGCTCGAGCGCCGGACCGTCCCGGGCGAGACTGCCGCGCTGGTCGAGGCGGAGCTGCGCGAACTGCTGGCGCTGGCGCCGGTCGGCGGCGAGGTGCGGATGGGGCTGGTGCGCGAGCCGTTCTCGGTCGATCCCGGCGCGGAGATCGTGACGACGCTGCGCGAGGCGGCGGCCGGCGTGCTCGGCGCCGCGCCCGAGGTCTACGCCGAGACGCCGTGGATGGACTCCGCGTTCACCTCGGCGGCCGGGATCCCGACGGTCGTCTTCGGCGCCGGCGGGGCCGGCGCGCACGCGCTGGAGGAGTACGCCGACCTCGCCAGCCTCGACGCGCTCGTGGAGATCCTGATCGCCACCGCGCGGGCGTTCTGCGCATGACGGGCGACGACTCGCGCTGCGCGCTCGCGTCGCTGGGAGCGGTGATGTCATGACGTTGCTGCTGAATCCCCTGCGCGACCGCGCGTGGCGCCCGGCGCCGGGCCTGGAAGCCGACGCGCGCGCGTTTCACGAGTCCCAGCCCGACTACGCGCCGACCGCGCTGCGCTCGCTCCCCTCCGTCGCGCGCGAGCTGGGGCTCGGCCGCGTGCTGGTCAAGGACGAGAGCGCGCGCTTCGGGCTGCCCGCGTTCAAGGCGCTCGGCGCGTTCTGGGCCGCGCACTGGGCGATCGGGGACCGCGACCCGGCGACGCTCACGCTCGTCGCCGCCACCGAGGGCAACCACGGCCGCGCGGTGGCCGCCGCCGCCCGCCGGCTCGGCGCCCGCGCGCACATCGTCATCCCCGCTCACACCGCCGCGCCGCGCGCCGACGCGATCCTCGCCGAGGGCGCGGTCGTCGAGCGGATCCAGGGCGGCTACGAGGACGCCGTCGCGCACGCCGCCGCGCTGGCCAACGGCGACCGGCTCGTGATCTCGGACACCGGCGCCGGCGAGATCACCGCGCGCGTCGTCGAGGGCTACGCGACGCTGTTCGCCGAGATCGCCGAGGCGGTCGATCTCGTCGTCGTGCCGATCGGCGTCGGCTCGCTGGCCGCCGCGGCCGCGCGGCACTTCCGGCCGGACGGGCCGTTCCTGCTCGGGCTCGAGCCCGCCGACGCGGCCTGCGCGCTGGCCTCCGCGCGCGCCGGCCGCCCGGTGACGCTGTCAGGCCCGATGCGCTCGACCATGGCGGGGCTCAACTGCGCCGAGCCGTCGCCGGGAGCCTGGCCGCTGCTCGCGCCCGCGTACGACGCGTTCTGCTCGATCGGCGAGGACGCGGTCGACTGGGGCGTGCGCCGGCTCGCCGCCGAAGGCCTCGACCGCGGCGCCTGCTCGGGCGGCGTCCTCGGCGGGCTGCGCGAGCACCGCGACGCGCTCGACGTCCCGCCGAACGCCACCGCACTCCTCATCCTCACCGAGGGCGTCACCGACCTCGAAGTCTTCGAAGCCGCCGTCGGCCGCCAACCTAAAGGGGTCAGGCACGTTTAGTAGAGGTGCCTGACCCCTTTAGGTGGTGTAGGGGCCGGTGGGCTGCGCGTGGTAGCCCTTCGCGCCGACCGTGAGCGCCAGCTCGCTTCGCCACTCCTCCCCTGCGGCGAGCCGCTCGAGCGCGTAGCCGAAGTCGTAGGTCGGGCGCCAGCCGAGCTCGTGACGGGCCCGCGCGTTGACGTAGACGCGCTCGATTCCTCCGAACATCGTCCACCCGAGCGCGCCGTAGATCTCGTCGTAGGCCGGGAAGTGCCGCCGCACCACGCCGGGCGCGTCGTCGCGCAGCTGCGCCAGGTCCTCGAGAGTGAACGGGGTCGTGGCGGAGACGATGTAGCGGCCGAAGCCGAGCGACGGCGCGCGGTCGAGCGCGAGCCGGTGGGCGTCGACGACGTCGGCGAGATCCGCGCGCCGGTAGAGCAGCTCGTTGACCTTCAGATTCGCGTCCTCATAGGCGCTGCGCACGTCGTCGCGGTCGTCGCCCTCCGGGAAGAAGCGCGACGTGCGCAGGATCAGGATCGGGAGCCGGTGGTCGCGGTGGAAGAGCTGGCAGAGGTCCTCGGCCGCGGTCTTGGTGACGCCGTAGATGTTGCGCGGGACGGGCGCCACGTCCTCGGTCACCCACGCCGCCGGCGCGCCCGGCGGCGGCGTCAGCGCGCGCCCGAACGCGCTCGTGGTGCTCGTGAAGACCATGCGCGAGACGCCGGCCGCGAGCGCCTCCTCGAGCAGCGTGAGCGTCCCGGTCACGTTCGTGTCGACGAACTCCTGGAGCGTGTGCGAGCCGACGTGCGGCTTGTGCAGCGTCGCCGCGTGGACGATCGCATCGACGCCCTCCAGCGCCCGCCGGACGACCGCCCGGTCGGCGACCGAGCCGACGATGTCGGTGTAAGGCGAGGGCAGGATGTCGAGCCCGAACGAGTCCGGCAGGACGCGGCGCAGCGCCTCACCGAGGTGGCCCGAGCTGCCGGTGACGAGGATCCGCATGCAGCAAACCCTAGGCACACGGCCGCCACGGCTAGTACCACCGCATCCGCGGCTGCGGCTCCGGACGGCGGCGGCGATAGCGGGGACGGCGGTTGATGTGAAGTCGGAAGCTCATACGCAGCATCCTAGGACATATCTTCCTAGGACGCAACTTCCAGCGATACGATGTTTGGACGATGACCGCGAAACGTGACGGGGTCGACACGATCATCGAGCAGTGGCGCGCCGCGCGCCCGGACCTCGATCCCTCGCCGATCGGCGTGATCGGCCGCATCTCGCGGCTCGCGCGCGAGCTGGAGGCGCGGCTGGAGCCCGTCTACCGCGAGCACGGGCTCGAGCCCGGCTGGCACGACGTGCTCGCCACCCTGCGCCGCGCCGGGCCGCCGTTCGCGCTGCGCCCGAGCGACCTGACCGGCACGCTGATGCTCACGTCGAGCGGCACCACCAAGCGCCTCGACAAGCTCGAGGACGCGGGCCTGATCGCGCGCGCGCCCGACCCCGGCGACCGGCGAGCGATCCTGATCACGCTCACCGACGCGGGCCGCGAGCTGATCGACGGCGTCACCGCCGCCCACCTCGCCAACGAGGCGAGCCTGCTCTCCTCGCTCTCAGACGCCGAGCGGGGCGGGCTGGCCGACCTGCTTCGCAAGCTGCTGCTCGGCCTCGACCCGGGAGCGCCCTAGACTGCGGGCGCGGTGAAGGGACCGAGCTCGGCCGAGACCTGGGACGCGTTCTTCAGCGATTTCTACCTGCGCGCGTACGCCGCCGACGAGGACAGCGAGAAGGCGGAGAGGCAGGCGCTCGGCGCCGCGCGACTCGCCGGCGTGGAGCCGGGCGCGGAGGTGCTCGACGCTCCGTGCGGCTACGGCCGCCACTCGATCCCGCTCGGCCGCGCGGGCTTTCGGGTGACCGGCGTCGACCGCTCGGCCGCGCTGCTGGAGGAGGCGCGGCGCCGGAGCGAGCACGAGCGCTGGCCCAAGCTCGTGCAGGCCGACTACCGCGAGCTGCCGTTCCCGGACGCGAGCTTCGACGCGGCCGTCAACCTCTTCAGCTCACTGGGCTATCTCGGCGACGAGCAGGACACGCGCGTGCTGGCCGAGATCGGCCGCGTGCTCCGTCCCGGCGGCCGCCTCCTGATCGAGACGATGCACCGCGACCTGCTCGTGCTGCGCTGGTCCGACAGCGACTGGCGGCTGCTCGGCGAGGGCCGGCTGCTGCTCGAGCAGCGCACGTTCGAGGCCGCCGCCGGCATCGCCACCACGACCATGACGCTGATCGACGGGGCCGGGGAGCGCGAATCGCGCACATGGTCGGTCCGCGTCTACGCGGTCACCGAGCTGCTCGCGATGCTCGAGCGGGCCGGCTTCGCCGACGCCAAGTGCTACGGCGAGTACGACGGCTCCGCGTTCGGCCCGAGCACGCGGCTGCTCATCGTGGCGCGGCGCTGACCGACTCCGACGCGATCCTCACCGCGAAGTAGACCGGGATGACCGAGAGCAGGATCACCACCACGCCGACCACGTTGACGACCGGCAGCTGGTTCGGCCGCGAGAGGTTGGCGAGGATCCAGATCGGCAGCGTCTCCGTGTTGCCGGCGGTGAACGTCGTGACGATCACCTCGTCGAAGCTGAGCGCGAACGCGAGCAGCCCGCCGGCGATCAGCGCCGAGCGCATCTGCGGGAACGTGACGTGGCGGAACGTCTGCCAGGTGTGGGCCCCGAGGTCGGCCGACGCCTCCTCGAGCGAGCCCCCCAGCCGCCGCAGGCGCGCGATCACGTTGTTGTAGACCACCACGATGCAGAACGTGGCGTGGCCGACGATGATCGTGAACAGCGTCAGGTCGACGCCGAGCACCTGCGTGAACGTCGAGTTCAGCGCCATGCCGGTGACGATGCCCGGCAGCGCGATCGGGAGCACGACGAGGAACGAGATGCTCTCGCGGCCGAAGAAGCGGTAGCGGGACACCGCGAACGCCGCCAGCGTGCCGAGCACGAGCGCGATCACCGTCGCGCCGAGGCCGGCCTGGATCGAGGTCCACAGCGCGCTGCGCACGCCGTGGTTGTGGAACGCGCGCGTCCACCAGTCAAACGTGAAGCCGGGCGGCGGCCACGTCGCGGTCCTTCGCACGTTGAACGCGTAGACGCCGATCACGATCAGCGGCGCGTACAGGAACGCCAGCGTGAGCCCGGTGGCAAGCCGCAGCAGCGCGCGCATCAGAGCTGCTCGAACGCCCCCAGCCGGCGCGCGACCAGGAGGTAGAGGATCATCACCATCACCGGTACGGTCGCGAACGCCGCGGCCAGCGGCAGGTTGTTGGCGACGCCGACGTTCGCGTAGACGACGTTGCCGATGAACTGCTTGGAGCTCACGAGCTGGGGCGCGATGTAGTCGCCGAGCGTCAGCGAGAACGTGAAGATCGAGCCCGCCACGACGGCCGGGAACGCGAGCGGCAGCACGACGCGGCGGAACGTCATCCACGGCCGCCCCCCGAGATCGCCCGACGCGTCGAGCATCGACGCCGGGATCCGCTCCAGCCCGGCGTAGACCGGCAGGATCATGTACGGCAGCCAGAGGTAGCTGAACACGAGCCAGGTGGCCACGATCCCGTAGCCCGGGCCGTGGAGCCCGAGCGGCTTCAGCGCCCAGTTGAAGATCCCCTCCTCGTTGAGGATCGTCCGCCAGGCGTACACCTTCACGAGGTAGCTCGCCCACAGCGGCATCAGCACGGCCACGGCAAGCACGTTGCGCGTGCGCGGCGCCGCCACCTTGGCCATGAAGAACGCGATCGGGAACGCGAGGACCGCGTCGGTCACCGTCACCGCTGCCGCCACGCCGACCGTGCGCAGCACGATCTCGCGGTAGACACGGCCCTCCCACAGCGTGCGGAAGTTGTCGAGGCTGTACGAGTGGACGATCTGGCCGCTGAAGTCGTCCAGCGACCAGAACGCGGCGATGAACAGGACCGCGAGCGAGCCGAGGTAGGCGACGACCAGCCAGGCCAGCGGCCCGGCCAGCAGCAGGCTCGCCTGGACGCCCCGGCGGCCGTGGAGGAGGTCGGCGGACCTCCTCCCCACGCTATGGGTCTCCGCCGCCAATCAGCCCTTGATCGCGGTCCAGGCCTGGACCCAGTCGGAGTAGTCCTTGCAGACGTTCCCGCGGTCGTCGCCGCACTGCTTGCGCGGCGTCGTCCAGAACGAGACCTTGTCGAAGTACGCCTGGTCGTCGGCGTGGAAGATCTTGCAGTGGTCGGGGTTCTCGGTCTCCGCGCACGCCTTCGCGTTCGACGGCGCCTCGCCGAACCACTCCGCCACCTGCGCGTTGGCACTCGGCGAGATGATCCAGTCCATCCACATGTACATGCAGTTGGGGTGCTTGGCCTTGGAGGAGATCATCCAGGTGTCCGACCAGCCGGTCGCGCCCTCCTTGGGCAGCGTCGTCTTGACCGGCACCTTGTCGGCGTCGAGCAGGTTCGCGATCACCTGCCAGGTCGTGCCGACGGTCGAGTCGCCGTTGGCGAACGCCGACTGCTCCTTCGTGTAATCCGACCAGTACTCGCCGATGTTCGCGCGCTGCTGCTTGAGCAGCTCCACGCTCGCGTCGAACTGCTTCTGATCGAGCTCGTACGGGTTGTCGATCCCCAGGTCCGGCTTGGTCGCCTTCAGGTACAGCGCGGCGTCGGCGATGTAGATCGGGCTGTCATACGCGGTGACCTTGCCCTTGAACTGCGAGCCCTGGTCGAACACGGCCGCCCACGAGTCCAGCGGCGTCGCGATCTTGTCCGAGCGCCACATGAGGATGTTCGCCCCGCGGCCGTGCGGGATGCCGTACATCTGCCCGTCGACCGAATTGAACGGCTGGTTCTTCAGGCCCGGGTAGACGTCGGCGTAGTTGGGCACGAGGCTGGTGTTGACCGGCGCGACGTCGCCGCCGGCGATCAGGCGCAGCGTCGCGTCCCCCGACGCCGACACGCCGTCGTAGCGCCCGGTGCGCATCAGCGTGACCATCTCGTCGCTGGTGTTGCCGATCTTGACGTTGACCTGGCAGCCGGTCTTCTTCTCGAACGGCGTGACCCAGTCCACCTTGGGGTCGGTCGAGCCGTCCTCGGCGTAGCCCGCCCAGGCGATGATGTTCAGCTCGCCCTCGCCCGCGCCGAGCGTCTGCAGCGCCTGCTGCTTGGTCGGCGGCTTGACCTGCCCGCCGCTGGAGCTCGAGCCGCTGTCGCCGCCGCAGCCGACGACGACCGCGGCGCAGACCGTCAGCGCCGCCCAGATGATCCTCATTGCCCTTCCTCCTCTCCGGCGATGGCGGAGGTGTGCTCCTGCCGCCAAGCCACACTGACCTCGCGGCCCTTGTCCCGGAGCGCCTCGGCCGAGGACGTCTCGAGGTTCTGGGCCACGACCTGCAGCTCGCCGCCCGTGTCCAGCGCCACCGTGTAGCGCGTGAGCGGGCCGACGTAGCTGACCTCCGTCACCCGGCCGCGCTCGACATGGAGCCCGTCGACGGGCTCACCGGCCAGGATCCGGATCTTCTCCGGGCGCACGGTGAAGCGCCGACCGTCGCGCTCGAGCACGTTCGACGTGCCCACGAAGCCGGCCACGAACGCCGTCGCCGGGTGCTCATAGACCTCGGCCGGCGCGCCGACCTGCACGATCCTTCCCTCCTCGAACACGGCCAGGCGGTCGCTCATGGTCAGCGCCTCCTCCTGGTCGTGCGTCACGTAGACGAACGTGATCCCGACCTCGGTCTGGATGCGCTTGAGCTCGGACTGCATCTCCAGGCGCAGCTTGAGATCCAGCGCGCCGAGCGGCTCGTCGAGCAGCAGCACCCGCGGCCGGTTGACGATCGCGCGGGCGAGCGCGACCCGCTGGCGCTGGCCGCCGGAGAGCTGGGCGGGCTTGCGCTCGCCGACACCGGGCAGGCGGACGAGCTCGAGCGCCTCGCCCGCTCGGGTGCGGCGCTCGCCCCGCGGGACCTTCTTGATCTTGAGGCCGTACTCGACGTTCTCGCGCACCGTCATGTGCGGGAACAGCGCGTAGTCCTGGAAGACGGTGTTGACGTCGCGCGCGTACGCGGGCGCGCGCGTGACCTCGCGGCCGGCCAGCTCGACCTGCCCCTCGTCCGGAAGCTCGAAACCGGCGATCAGCCGCAGCGTCGTCGTCTTGCCCGAGCCCGACGGCCCGAGCAGCGTGAAGAACTCGCCGGACGCGACCTCGAGGTCGACCCCGTCGACCGCGCGCACGTCGCCGTAGCGCTTGGCCAGGCCGGTGAGCCGGATGTCAGGGGAGTCCACTCCTGCCGCGTTTCGACGGATTGGAACATCTTCCTACCTTTTCGTGGCGGCGTCCGCAAAGGACGCCATGTCGGAAAAGGTGGCGTCGGGCTTTGCCTCAGCGGCGGGGGTGGCGCCTCCGGCGCGGCCGCCGCGACGGTCGATCCACACGGTTGAGAGGCCGAGCCGCTTGGCGGTCGCGTGATCGTGGAAGAGGCTCTGGGCGACGTGCAGGATGCGCTCGCGCGGGACGTCCATGCGCGCGAACGCGGTCTCGAAGCCGCGCGGGGAGGGCTTGTAGGCGCCGGCCTGCTGCGCGGTGATCACCCAGTCGAACTCGACGCCGAGGCGCGCGTTGGAGCGAGCGAAGAGATCGTCGTCGCAGTTGGTGATGACGCCCAGCCTGAAGCGCTCCTTCAGGCGGGCGAGCGCGTCCGGGGAGTCAGGAAACGGCGGCCAGTCGCCGACCGCGTCCGCGAACGCGGCGCGCGCCGAGGCGTCCGGCTCGAAGGCGAAGCGCACGGCGAGACCGTCGTAGCAGCGCTCGAGCACCTCGCGGTAGCGCAGGTACGGTCCTCCCTCCAGCTCGGACTCGAACTCCGCGAACGCCTCCAGCACACGCTCGCCATCGAGCCCGGCGGGCAGCGCGGCGAGGATGCCGCGCTCCCAGTCGATCAGCGTCCCGTAGCAGTCGAACGTGAGCGCGTCGAAGCCCGAGTAGTCCATGCCGCGCAGGCTACGCGGCGAACGGCGTGAACACGGACTGCACGCCCGCGCTGTCGCATTTCGCGCTCGCGGTGATCCGCCGCGCGGCTCGCCGCGCACAGGCGCCATGCACCTCGCTTCCGTCGACCTCCCGCTCGACCCCGGCTTCCGCGGCGAGCAGCTCCGCCCCGGCGATCCCGGCTTTGACGACATGCGCCGCGTCTTCAACGGCGCGATCGATCGCCGTCCCCGCGTGATCGCGCGGTGCGAGGACGCCGACGACGTCCGCGCCGCGATCGCGCTGGCCCGCGACGCCGGGCTGCCGCTCGCCGTCCACGGCGGCGGCCACAGCGTCGCCGGCCATGCGGTCTGCGACGGGGGCGTGATGCTCGACCTGCGCCCGATGAAGGGCATCGAGGTCGACGCCGCGGCTGGCACCGTGCGGGTGGAGGCCGGCTGCACGTGGGGCGAGCTCGATGCCACCACGCAGCTCCACGGGCTCGCCGTCACCGGCGGACGGGTCTCGGACACCGGCGTCGCGGGGCTCACGCTCGGCAGCGGCAGCGGCTGGCTCGAGCGCAAGGTCGGCTTCGCCTGCGACAACCTGCTCGAGGCCGAGCTTGTCACGGCCCGCGGGGAGCTCATCAACGCGAGCGAGGACGAGAACCCCGAGCTGTTCTGGGGCCTGCGCGGGGGCAGCGGCAACTTCGGCGTGGTGACCGCCCTGCGCTTCCGGCTGCACCCCGTCGGCCCGCTGGTGCTCGCGGGCATGCTGCTCTTCCCGCGCGAGCGCGCGGGCGAGGTGCTGCGCGCGTACCGCGACTTCATGCGCGACGCGCCCGACGAGGTCGGCGGCGGCTTCGCGCTGCTGTGCGCGCCGCCGGAGCCGTTCGTGCCCGAGCCGCTGCGGCTGCAGCCGGTCTGCGGGGTGATCCTCACCTACGCGGGCGACCTCGCGAAGGGCGAGGCTGTGCTCGCGCCGATGCGCGCGCTCGGCGGGCTCGACCTGATCCAGCCGATGCCCTACGTCGCGCTCCAGCGCCTGCTCGATCCCGCGTCCCCGAACGGCATGCAGAACCACTGGACCGCCGACTTCCTCGCCGGGCTGCCCGACGAGGCGATCGACACGCTGGTCGCCGGCGTCGCACCGTCGCCGCTGACTCAGATCATCGTGGTCCCCGGCGGCGGCGCGCTCTCACGCGTGCCTGACGCTGCGACCGCCATGGGCCACCGCCAGGCGCCGTGGAACGTCCACTACCTGTCGATGTGGCCTGACCCTGCCGACACCGAGCGCAACGTCGCCTGGGTCCGCGCGCTCGCCGCCGCGATGAAGCCGTGGACGACCGGCGGGCTCTACCTGAACTTCATCGGCGAGGAGGGCGAGGCGCGGGTGCGCGCGGCGTTCGGCCCGGAGAAGTACGCCCGGCTGGTCGCGCTCAAGGACCGCTGGGACCCCGGGAACCTGTTCCGGCTCAACCACAACATCAAGCCGTCGCGCCCGCTCCCATCTCCGTAGCCAGCAGCTCGCACAGACGCGTCCGCCTGACGCACCGCGACAGCGCGAAGGAGTCCGCGAGCTCGTCGAGCTGAGTGTCGTCGAGCCCGCGGAAGCGCTCCGCGTACTCGGGCAGCATCGCCTGGGCGAAGAGGATGTGCCGGACCAGGTCGTCCGTGCTCGCGCGCGGGCTCCACGGATACGGGCGCCAGTCGGGGAACTCGGCCGCGATCAGCTCGTGCAGCGGCTCGACGACCTCCGGCACCTCGGCGTCGGTCGAGGCCCAGGAGTCGATCCCCAGCCGCGCCTTCTTGGCGATCAGATCGCCGAAGCGCCGCAGGTACGCGCTGTCGGGCGCCACGTGCACGAGTCCCTGCAGCCCGACGTCCTTGTAGGTCCAGATCGACCAGCCGGCGCCGTGGCGCGCGTAGATCTCGAGCTGGTCGGCGAGCAGCTGGTAGCGCTGCTCATCTCGCTCGGGGTCGCCGGTGTAGACCGGGCCGAACTCGCCGACCCACAGCGGCGTGCCGGTCTCGCGCTGCCAGCGCGTGCGCTTGAGGAACGTCTCCTCGACGGCGTCGCGGTCGACCCACACGCCCTGCGTCTCGCCCGGGTACGGGCCGCCGAACGACATCCCGCTGCGGGCGTAGTCGTGGCAGGCGTAGATCGCGTTCTCGTACGGCTCGGAGAAGGCCGTGAAGTCGGTCGAGTACGTGTTGCCGTCGATGAAGAGGATGTGGTCCGGATCGATCTCGCGGATCGCCGCGACCAGCCGGTCATAGAACGGGCCGACCACCTGGCCGCTCGCGTCGGCGGGCTCGTTGAGCAGGTTGTAGCCGGCGACCCACGGGTCGTCGCGATGCCGGGAGGCGAGCGTCTGCCACAGCTCGACGACGACGTCCTGGAAGTGCGGGTGCTCCCAGAACGCGGCGACGTGCGTCGGGTTGTCGGAGTGCCAGTGCTGGTTCTGGCAGCCGGGGACCGCGTGCAGGTCGATCACGCTGTAGATGCCGTGCTCGGAGCACACGCGGATCGCGCGCTCGAGGCGCTCGTAGCCCGCCTCGCGCCGGAAGTGGCGGTAGTTGACCGGCAGCCGGATGCAGTTGACGCCCAGCTCGGCGAGCAGCGCGGCGTCCTCGGCGGTGAAGAAGCGATCGAGCAGCGCGTCGAAGAACCGCTCCGCCCGATCCGCACCCAGGACACCGGCTACGGAGGCCCGCATCGCGCTCTCGTTGGCGGGATAGCCGGTGATGAAGTTCTCCATGTTCATCCAGCCGCCGAGCCCCACACCGCGCAGCTGGACGCGCGCGCCGTCGGCGTCGACGACGCGGTCGCCGTCGACCCGAAGTCCTCGAAAGTTTCGGTTGTTCTGCTCCACGGTCTGAACCCTATACCGCGCGTCAATCGGCGAAATCGTTCGAAAGTCTCTCGAAACGTGATACGGTCGCGCCGTGAACTCGAGGAGAGTCACGATCGCCCACATCGCGGATGCGGCCGGCGTGTCGGTGCCCACGGTGTCGAAGGTGGTCAACGGCCGCGAGGACGTCGCTCCGGGCACGCGGGCGCGCGTCGAGGCCCTGCTCCAGGAGCACGGCTACCGGCGGCCGGCGCGCGACGCGCGCGCACAGTTGCTGGACGTCGTCTTCAAGGAGCTCGAGAGCCCGTGGGCGATGGAGATCATCAAGGGCGTCGAGGAGGTCGCCCGCGAGAACGGGCTCGGCGTCGTGCTCTCCGCCCAGGAGGGCCCGGGCGCGCTCGGCCGGCAGTGGATCGAGGGCGTCGCGGCACGGCGCAGCGCCGGCCTGATCCTCGTCATCTCCGAGCTCTCGCCCCAGCAGATCGCGCGCCTGAACGCGCGCAACATCCCGTTCGTGGTCGTCGATCCCGCCGGGGAGCCGGCGCCAGGGGTCCCCGCGGTCGGCGCGACGAACTGGAATGGCGGGCTGACCGCCACGCGTCACCTGCTCGAGCTCGGGCACACGCGCATCGGCATGATCGGCGGGCCGCCCGGGATGCTCTGCAGCCGCGCGCGCGTCGACGGCTACCGCGCCGCGCTCGAGACGGCCGGCCTGTCGGTCGACCCTGAGCTGATCCGCTGGGGCACGTTCCACCTGGAGGCCGGCTATGACCAAGGCCGCGCACTCCTGCAGCTCCCGGAGCCGCCGACCGCGATCTTCGCGGGAAGCGACCTCCAGGCGTTCGGCGTCTACGAGGCCGCTCGGGTCCTCGGCGTCGAGATACCGCGGCAGCTCAGCGTCATCGGGTTCGACGACCTTCCGATGGCCCGCTGGGTCGGCCCGCCACTGACCACGGTCCGCCAGCCGCTCACCGAGATGGCAGCGACAGCGGCCCGCCTGGTGCTCGGCCAGGGAGAGGACCGGCGCGTCGAGCTCGCGACGACGCTGGTGCTGCGCCAGAGCACCGCAGAACACCACTGACGGAGGAGGAGATGATGGTGAAGTCGATTCGCTGGGCGCTCGCGGCGGCAACCGCCGCGGCCCTGGTCGTCGCGGGATGTGGAGGCGGTGACGACAGCTCCCCCAAGTCGTCGTCGTCGTCGGGCGCGTCATCGTCGGGCAAGCCGGTGACGATCAACTGGTGGCACATCGCGAACACCGACCCGCTGAAGACGGTCTGGAAGCAGGCGGCCGACGACTACATGAAGGCCCACCCGAACGTCACGATCAAGATCACCGTCCTCGAGAACGAGGCGTTCAAGGCCAAGCTGACCACGAACATGCAGGCGGGCAACCCGCCGGACATCTTCCAGTCCTGGGGCGGCGGAACGCTCAAGGAGCAGGCCGACGCCAGCCTCGTGCAGGACATCACCAAGCCGACGAGCTCGTGGATCGACACGCTCAACCCGGCAGCCGTGGGGCTCTACAAGGTCGGCGACAAGCAGTACGGAGTGCCGTACAACCTCGGAATGGTGGGGGTCTGGTACAACAAGGCGCTCTTCAAGAAGGCTGGCATCGACGCCCCGCCGGCCACCTGGAGCGAGTTCCTCGGCGACGTCCAGAAGCTCAAGGACGCCGGCATCACGCCGATCGCGGTCGGCGAGAAGGACAAGTGGCCCGGCATGTTCTGGTGGGCGAACCTGTCGCTGCGGGTCGCCGGCAAGGACGCGATGGCCAAGGCCGGCGAGGACGGCTCGTTCGACTCCCCCGGCTTCGTCAAGGCCGGCGAGGAGCTCAAGAAGCTGATCGACATGAAGCCGTTCCAGAAGAGCTTCCTGGCCGCCCCATGGCCGGGCGCGGGCGGCGAGGCCGGAACGATGGCCAAGGAAGGCGCCGCCATGGACCTCATGGGCCAGTGGGCGCCGAACGAGTTCAACGCCAACACGAAGGACAAGAAGGGCCTTGGATTCCGACCTCGGCTGGTTCCCGTTCCCGCAGGTCGAGGGCGGCGCCGGGCAGGAGGGCGAGCAGTTCGGCGGCGGCGACGGGTTCGCGATCGGCTCTAAGGCGCCACCGGAGGCCGTCGATTTCGTGAAGTTCCTGGTCAGCCCGGAGATCGCCAACAAGGCCGGCGCCACCGGCACGATCCTCCCGGTCGCCAAGGGCACCGAGAGCTCGGTCACGGACCCGAACATGAAGCAGGTGCTCGACACGCGCGGCCAGGCGTCCTTCGTGCAGCTCTATCTCGATCAGGCATACGCCCCGGCCGTGGGCCAGGCCGTCAACGACGCCGTCCAGACGCTGTTCGCCGGCAAGGCGTCACCGCAGGACGTCGCCAAGCAGATCGCGGATGCCGCCAAGTCGGGGGGATAGCGCCACCCTCCTCGCGGAGCCCCGGGCGGGTCGTGCGCCCCGCCCGGGAGCCCCGCACAGTCCGTCGCGCGGGCGCCGGGGCCGGGGCGCGGGCGCGCGAGGGAAGCTGACCACGATCGCCCTCTTCCTGCTGCCCGCGCTCGTGCTCTACGGGCTGCTGGTGATCTTCCCGATCGTCCAGGCGATCCACTACAGCGGTTACAAGTGGAGCGGCCTCGGGCCGCTGGACGACTTCGTCGGGCTCGACAACTTCAAGCGCGCGCTGCAGGACGACGTCTTCCGCGGCGCGGTCAAGCACAACCTGATCATCGCCGCCCTCTCGCTGTGCGTGCAGCTGCCGTTCGCGCTCGGCGTCGCGCTGCTGGTCAACGCGCGCCTGAAGGGCCGCGCGCTGCTGCGGCTCCTGTTCTTCGCGCCGTTCGTCCTCTCGGAGGTCATCACGGCCGTCGTGTTCAACCTCATGCTCCAGCCGGACGGATTGGTGAGCGCCGCCGGGCTGCATCCCGACTGGCTCGGCAACACGAGCATCGTGCTCTACACGTGCTTCGTGGTGATCTCGTGGAAGTACTTCGGCTTCCACATGATCATCTACCTCGCCGGACTCCAGCAGATCCCGCACGAGCTCGAGGAGGCGGCGCTGATCGACGGCGCGCGGCGCTGGCAGGTGTTCCGCTACGTGACACTGCCGCTGCTGGGCCCGACGATCCGGATCTCCGTGTTCCTGTCGATCATCGGGGCGCTGCAGGTGTTCGACCTCGTGTGGGTCATGACCGGCGGCGGGCCCGTCAACGCCTCCAACACGATGGCGATCTACGTGGTCGACTGGGGCTTCAAGCGCTTCCAGTTCGGCTACGCGAGCGCCGTCGCGGTGATCATGCTGGCGATCTCGCTCGTGTTCGCGCTGCTCTACCAGCGCTTCGTCCTCCGGCGCGACATCGAGGGCGCCCTGACCACGATGGGGAACTGATGGCCGTCCGGCTGCGGCGCGTGCCGCTCTACGGGCTCGCCTGGCTCGTCGCCCTGGCGATCCTGATCCCGCTGCTGTACGCCGTCCTCGGCGGCTTCCGCGACACCGGGCAGATCAGCGAGAGCCCCGTCGCGCTGCCCGACCCGTGGGTGTTCTCCAACTACGGCGACGTCCTGAGGTCCGGGGCGTTCTGGCACCAGGTCTACAACAGCGTGCTGATCGCGGTGCTCTCGACGCTGCTGACCGTCCCGCTGGCGGCGGCCGCGGCGTTCGTCTTCGCCCGCTTCATGTTCCCCGGGCGCGAGTGGTTCTACGCGGTGTTCACGCTCGGGCTGCTGTTCCCGGTCGCGGTCGCGATCCTGCCGATCTTCATCATGATCCGCAGCCTCGGCCTGCTCGGGACGCCGTTCGGGGTCGCGCTGCCGCAGGCCGCGTTCGGGCTGCCGCTGACGATCGTGATCCTGCGGCCGTTCTTCGCGTCGTTCCCGAACGAGCTCCAGGACGCCGCGGCGATCGACGGCTGCGGGCCGTTCCGCTTCTTCTGGCGGATCCTGCTGCCGCTCTCGCGGCCCGTGCTCGCGACCGTGTCGATGCTGGCAATCGTCAACAGCTGGAACGCGTTCCTGCTGCCGCTGGTCGTGCTCACCGACTCGTCGGGCTGGACGCTGCCGCTGGGCGTGACCAACTACTCGACCCAGTACGGCGCCGACACCGCGCGCATCCTCGCGTTCACGGTGCTCTCGATGGTGCCGGCGCTCGTCTTCTACGCGTTCGCCGAGCGCCACCTGGTGGCGGGCCTGACGTCGGGCGCAGTGAAGGGCTAGAGACGGCTCGAGCGCATCAGGACCTTCAGCGGCCCGCCCGCCGGCAACAGCGAGACGACGGCCTTGGTGCGCAGCCGGCCCGGGCGCGCCAGGACGCGCTCGCCCGGCGCCGTGGCGCGAAGCCTCAGCCGCACGCGGCCGGCGTGCTTGACGCGCATCTCACCGGTCAGGATCGTCAGGAACGGGCCGGCGCCGGTCTTGCGCACCGCCGGAAGCGTGATCGCGGCGCTGAGGCTCCCCGCGCGCGGGACGCGCAGGACGAGCGTGGCGCCGTCCCTGCGCCGCTCGGCCTTCAGCAGCCGCAGCCGGCGGCGGACGGCGCGCGGCGCGGTGCTCGCGATGTCGGCGTCCAGCGCGTCGCCCTCGTCGTAGTCCTCGTACCAGTCGTCCTCCCAGTCGGTGCCGAGTCCGCCGCCGTCGGGGTCCTGCGACTCGTCGCCGAGCCCGTCCGCGTCGACGTCGGGCTCGATCACCGCGTTCAACAGCAGCTCCGCTCCCGTCCCGCCGTCGCTCCCGCACGGATCGCACGGCGGCGAGAACGACTGGACGGCGCCGTCGGGCCGCGGCACCTGGCGCACGCCGAGGTCGACCTGGCCGCTCGGGAACACGAAGCCGAGCGCGTCGCCGCGCTGGACCGGCAGGTGCAGATCCTCCACGTCGCTCGTCTCCCCCGCCGCGGACGAGACCGGCACGGGGACCGAGTCGCCGAGCGTCACGCCGGCGCCGCCGTCCCCGGCCGGCCGCAGGAGCGAGATCCTCGGCTGGTCGATGCCGGAGATCCGCTTCGCGAAGACGCTGGCCGAGACGAGCACGCCGTCCTCGGGCGCCTCGACGGTCGCGCCGCGGAGCGCGAACTGCTGGAAGGCCATGCCGGCGCCGGGCGGGCAGGCGACGCACGCGAAGGCGTCCGGCGTCGCCGTCGGATCCGGCGAGCCGAGGGTGGTGGAGGCGTCCGCCCGCTGGGCGGCGAGGGGGAAGGCCACCAGCAGCGCTGCCAGGGCCCCGCGCGGGATGCTCATGCGGCGTCATGCGCCGCGGGCGGCGGATCAGATCACGGCGCCGCACCGGGGCGGCGGCGCCGTGCCCGTGCGGCGGGCTACGCCGCCGCGGCGCCGGACGCCTTCGCCTGCGCGAACGCGTCGAGCAGCTTGTCGGTGTTGGCGGCGCGCGGCGCCTCGACCTGGAACGACTCGCCGCGCACGGTGATCGTCACCGGCTTGGTCACCACGCCCTTGCCGACGTCGATCGAGTTCACATCGGCGATCGGGATCGCGGTCAGCAGCTCCTTGGCGGACAGCGTCATCGAGCCGCCGGCCTTGAAGATCATCAGCCGCCGCGACGTGATCGCGAGGCCCATCTTGCTCGTCAGCCGCACATCGTCGGCGCTTGCCTCGCCGTTGGCCTGCGCCGCCTTCTTGTCGCGCGAGGACGCGACGGCCATCGCGGTGAAGACGCCGCCGGCCAGCGCGACCTTGCCGAGCCCCTTGCCCTGCACGATGTTCGCGCTCAGCAGCTCCTCGCCGGGCTCCAGGTAGGCCCGGATGCTCTTCTCCATTCCCTTCTCGAACATGTGCTGCGTCCTTTGGCGTCGGTGATCGGAACCGGTGCAGGTTCGCGGCTCGGGCGAGCCGTGTGAATCGGGGGGCGACCCTGAGATTTCGCCGATGCGCAACCATTCCGTTCGTGGTGATCCGTGCACGCTTCGCGATCATCGCGGCGGGGTTGTCGGCGAGCTCGGTCGCCATCTGGCTGATCCTCGGGAGCGCGCACGACGACGACGCCGTGCGCACCGCCGTTCTCACGCTGGCCGTCGGCTGGTCGTTCCTCGGCGCGGGGCTGGTCGCGCGCGGCCGCTTCGGCGTGCTGATGTGCGCCGTCGGGCTGTCGGTCTTCGTGGTCGCGGTCGCCGACGCCAACGCGTCGCTGCCCTATACCGGTGGGCTGGTGCTCGGAAGCCTGTGGGTCGGGGTCCTCGTCCACGCGCTGGCGGCGTATCCGAGCGGCCGGCTGACCACGCGCTCGGCGGTCGCGACCGTCGTCGCCGCGTACGCGATCGTCACGCTCGGCCAGCTCGCCGTGATCCTGTTCGACGACCTCAAGGCCGGCTGCCCCGACTGCCCGGACAACCTCGTGCTGATCGCCGACGACCCGGGCGCCTCCGCCGCGCTGCTGACGGCGGTCTCGACGATCGGGACGCTGATCGCGCTCGCCGTCGTGATCGAGCTGGCGCGTCGCTGGCGCAGCGCGTCGCCGCCGCTGCGTCGCGCGCTGCAGCCCGTGCTCTGGACCGGAGTCGCCGGCTTCGCCGCCGTCGCGGCGCTGTACGCGAGCTACGTGCTCGCGCCCGGGGCGAGCGGGGTCGCATCCTGGCTCGCGCTCGCGCTGCTGGTCGCGTTCCCGTTCGCGTTCCTCGCCGGCCTGCTGCGGATGCGGCTCGCGCGCGGCGCGGTCGGCGCGCTGGTGGTCGAACTCGGCGAGACGCCGTCGGAGCGCGAGCTGCGCGACGCGCTGCGCCGCGCGCTCCACGACCCTGGCCTGGCGATCGGGTATCCCCGGGCGGACGCGATGGGCTTCGTGGACTCCGGGGGGCATGCCGTCGGCGTCGCCGGGCAGGCGGCGAGCGTGATCGTGCGCGACGGCGAGCTGATCGCGGCGCTGCTCCACGACGCCTCGCTCTCGCCGGACCCGGAGCTGCTTGAGGCGGTCGCCGCAACCGCCGGGATGGCGCTGGAGAACGCGCGGCTCCAGGCTGCGCTGCGCACCCGCCTGCAGGACCTCGTGGAGGCCCAGGCGACCGAGCGGCGGCGCCTGGAGCGCGACCTCCACGACGGCGCGCAGCAGCGGCTCGTCGGCCTCGGCCTGGAGCTCGCGCTGGCCGAGGCGAGCGTCGAGCGCGACCCTCCGGGGACGCGCGAGATCCTCACACGCGCACGCGCGGAGCTGATCCTCGCGCTCAACGAGCTGCGCGAGATCGCGCGCGGGATCCATCCCGCGGTGCTCACCGACCGCGGGATCGGCGGGGCGCTCGAGGCGCTGATCGCGCGCATCCCGCTCGCCGTCGCGCTGGAGCTGCGGCTCGGCGATGAGCGGCTTCCCGAGCCGGTCGAGGTCGCCGCGTACTACGTGGCCGCCGAGGCGCTCACCAACGTCGTCAAGCACGCCCGCGCCGCCCGCGCGGTCGTGCGGGTGGGGCGCGAGGGCGGCTTCGCCGTCGTCGAGGTCGCGGATGACGGCGCGGGCGGCGCCGATGCCGCGCTCGGCTCAGGCCTCGCCGGCCTGCAAGATCGGGTGGAGGCGCTGGACGGCCGCCTGGAGCTCAGCAGCCCGCCCGGCGGCGGGACGCGGGTTCGGGCCACGTTCCCGCTCGCCGGGCGCGATCCTTCGCTCGGGCTGGAGGGTGTCAGTCGCAGCACACGGGGGTGAGGGGGTGGGCTGGACCTGGGCGATGTTGCGGGCGCGCGGTCGGCCGCGCCAGCGACGAAGGTATAGGTGGCCACCGGTCCTGGCGCGGTGACGATCAAATAGCCCCGATTCGTCAACTCACGTTGACCGGATCGGTCAGTCAGTGGGCCGGAGCGCGATCAGGCGTCGCCCAGCCCGCCGCCCGGCGCGTAGCGGTGATGCAGGTCGAGCGAGTTGCCCGCGGGGTCGAGGAAGATCGCCTGGTGGCAGACGCCACTGTCGAACGTCTCGGTCACGAACTTCACGCCCTGCGCCTCCAGGCGCTCGCGCGCAGCGGCGACGTCGTCGACGCGGAACGCCACAGGCAGCGCGTGCGGCCGGAACTCCTGGCCGAACGCCGTCGGATCCATGATCGCGAGCGTGAGGTTGCCCGCCTGGTACTCGCTCGCCGGCATCTCCCCGTAGTTCTTGACGAACGGCAAGCCGAGGACGGTGCCGTAGAAATGCCGTGACGCCTCGATGTCCTTCGCAGGCAGGGCGACGAAGTCGATCCCCGTGATCACGGGAGCGGCGGTGGATGAGCTCATGCCGGTAAGACTGCACGATCAGCGCGATCTCATCGGCGACGCGGGACGTGAGGCCGGCTCGTGGTTGCCCGGAAAGGACGAATCCGCGGCGGAATCGACGCTGTGGCGCCGCACCGCGACTCCCGTCCACTCCGATGAAGCGACCACCATCTCGGTCGTGCGCAGCACCCCGCTCCTGATCGAGGCTACGCGACGAGACCGCTACACCGCCCACGTTCGCTTCGAGGATGGAACGAGCGCCGACGTCGACCTCTCCTACCTCACCGGCTACGGCGGCGTCGCCCTCCTCCGTGACCCCGCGTACTTCCGTCAGCTCCCGGCGGATCACGAAGCCGGCACGATCGTCTGGCCCAACGACGCCGACATCGCCCCTGAAACGCTGTACGCGCACGCTCAGCGAGGCGCGACCACTACCGCGTAGGGAATCGGCGGCGTAGCGCGGCATCGCGATGCTCGTCTGCCACTTGCCGCGCAACGCGATCAGCGCTCGACCAGCTTCTCCCGCGACCGCGGCCGGACTTCCATCGGCCGCCGATGCGCCGCGTGCGCGCGCAGTCGAGCCGGGAGCGCGTGAACCGCGTCGACCGCCGGCGCGGAGAGTGCGAACGTCGCGTGGTTAGACGGCGCGAAGGCCGCCGGCGATGGTCTCCCGCCGCTCAGCACTTACCGGGAGCGACTGAACGAGCTCGAGCAGTCGGTCGTGGTCGACGATGCCGGCTCGCATCGCAACTCTCGCGTAGGTCCAGTCACGCTCGGATCCGCGCACGAGCTTCGCGAGTACCAGATCGTGCCGTTCTAGGCACCAGGCGACCGGTCGTCGATCCGAGCGCACGCGGGCCGGAACCTCGACCCTGACGAGCCTTTCCTCCCACCCTGCCGGCGCTTTGGCGGTCTCCGGTCCGACGCCATGCGCGAAGTAGCCGAACTGCTGCTCGAACGGTGAGCCATCGCCCAGAGCGCCGTCGATGAAGTCGCTCAGCTCGGGCCGGTGAAGCGGGTAGATGTCGGCCTCCATCGACTCGAGCAACTCGGAAGGCGGCTCGCGCACCGTTCCGAGGATCGCCTGGCTGCCGATCACCACGAACTCGTCCTCCTTCACGACGTTCGCGGCAGCGGCGACGACGTGCTCGAAGTGCTCCCGCCGCACGATCAACGAACTTCCTGGAGGATTTTGCGCCGCTCCGGCTCGCTGAGCATCCCGGCGAACGGCGAGTTCTGCCGTAGATCGCCGGCCCACGGGCTGTCCTCACCTAGGACGGCGCGAATCTCTGGAAGCGAGCGGCGAAGCACCGCTTCCCACTGATCGGCGTAGCGAGCGTCGATTCGCCCGTCCTCACTCCACTCCCAGATGCGATGGCGCGCGTCATCGACCATCGAACGACGCAGCCGCCGCGCCAACGCGCGGTGATATGCGAGCGCGCGACGACGCGCGCGCTCGTGTCGATCACCCTGCCCGTCGTCCTCGACATCCGCAATCAGCCCGAGCGGGTCAAGGCGCGAAGCCTGGTCGCGGCCCTCTGCGACGGCCGGCTCGATCACATGGAGTGACCGCCGGCCTGATGCCCGCTCCGCCCCGACGCGCTCGTGCAGGCGCAGCAGCGCCTGCACGGGCACTCCGCTACGGCCTGAAGCGTCGATCAGCCGCGGAATCTCTCCCGCGGCGATCCAGCGCCGAACCGTGGTGTGGCTGACGCCGAGCAACTCACCCGCAAACGAGAGCGAGACGACATCCCCGAGCTCGCGCTCAAGCTGCGACCGAACGGCAACGATGTCCCTGTCATCCGGATGCGCCCGCTCCGCTCGGCGGAGGCGCACGATCTGCCCGAATAGCACACGTTTGCGGTCAGTCTTCGACACGAGCGTAAGAATATCAAAGGTTCAGGATATCGTCGAAACTCGAATGTTTAGGTAGCAGCGCCCTGCCCGTTGACGGTCGGACACTTGCCGCTCATCGCCGGCGTCGTGCACCACTTCTGATCGCCGGCCGCTCGCGGTACGCCTCGCGATAGAGCGCAATCGCCGCGAGGAGCGCCAGCAATACGACAAGGACCCTCAGCCAGATGTGGCCGAACGCGTCTGAGCGGCTGCCGATGAAGCTTCCGAGCAGCGTGACGCTGACGGTGACCAACGTCAGCGCGGTGAGGAAGCTGAGGATCGAGCTCGTGCGCCGCGCCTGTACGACGGCCACCTGTTGGACGCGGCGATCGGCCAGCCGCTGGAGCGCATCGACCTTGCGATCCACGCCCTGCACCAGCGCGTCGAACTTCGTCACGTCCGCGATCACGTCCCAGATCGCCTGCTCGTCGCCGCCGAGGCTCGCCAGGGCGCTGTCCACCCGAGCCCTCGCCTTCAGGACGCGCATCGCGTCCGCAAACACCGTGTCCGCCTCGTCCTCGAGCTCCTGCAAAGCACGGAAACGCTCCCAGCGATCGTCGTCAAGCAGCGCGAGAAGGCCTCGGTCGATCTCCATGTAGAGGGCGATGTATGCCCAGTGCAACTCGATGAGTCCTAGCGGTATCTCCGCACCAGACGAACCAGAGTGCGTGACGATCGCGCTCCAACCGATGCCCGGCACGAAGTGCCCATCGGCAATTGCGACCGGTCGGCGAAAGGGTGGAGCGAGACCTAGCGCGCTCGGTGCCGCCTGCTCAAGGTCGTCGACCTCGAGCAAATGGACGGGGTGCATCCACAGCAGCCTTCCCCAATCGGCTTGCCGGCCGTCCTGTCCATCCGGATGGTCTGGAAGCGCCCTCAGGAACGGTGATAGCCAGGGCTGTTGGACTGCGTCGGGGGATGCGGCGCTGACCGCCGCTGCGAATTGCTCCGTTGTCTCGAGCGCAAGAACACGAAACGCCTGAGCGATCGGCGAGAGCAGACCCGCGTCGGGCTTCAGCCAGACCAACCGCTTGAGTGTGCGGGCGGTTGCCGCGAGGTCGGCCGTGGGCGCACGAACCGCGAAGACGCCGTTCATCACGCCCATCCCCAGGTCGTAGACGTCTATGCGCAACGACAGCGGACGCATGTCCCATGCCGGTGCGTGCTCGGCGAGCCACGACTTCTCGCTCGCCGGCCGGTCCGCCAAAGCATCCGATGCGCGAGCCAGCGCCGCCTGCCCGTCGCGCCGAGCAAGAACGAGCGGGAGCATCCTGGCAAAACCGCCGCCCGAACGGTACGTGCCGTCCTGACGCCAATGATCGGCGTTGACAGACCAGCCCTGATCGCCGAGCCTCCCAAGCTCCTGTCCTAGATCGCGCTGGAGCCGTTCGTACTCACCGATCCGCACGCCCACGGGCTTGCCGGTCAAGAACGCCGCGGTCATCGCCACCTGCAGCGTGGTCTCGCCGTCCACCCGCCGCTCCGTGAGATCAGACTCGTGACGAGAAAGCCGCTCGCGCAGTTGCATCGCGTACGCGATGAGCGGCGGCTCCGGCAGCGAAGGCTCCGCAGACTCGGCCCGAGCGCGCTCGACTTCCGCCTCGATGGCCCGAACCATCCGCTCCGCGACATCACGCCGCTCAGCCATGCTCTGGCAGCCGGGGCAGACGAGCGCGTCTTCGACTTCGGCCCACGGTCCGCGTCCCTCGAAGACCGCGTCGACGGTCGCCGTTCCAGGATTCGCAGACATGCCGCCGAGATCCGACTCCTCGGGCCGCTGGCTACGGCCACAGCGCGAGCACCGGGTGTCGGACATGCGGCACCTTACCTCGCATGGAACGCACGACGCTTGTCGACACGCCCTGAATGTGCTGCCATTCGTGAATGCCCGACTATGACGCCGGTCGTTACGGCAAGGCCGTCGGTGACTACGACGCGCTCTATCCGGGCGTCGAGGCAGAGACGGAAGCCGCAGTCGAGCTGCTAGCCGAGCTCGCATTTGCTCGTCCCGAGCGTTCGATACTCGAGTTGGGCATCGGCACCGGGCGGCTCGCGATTGGGCTACGACGGCGCGGATTGCGCGTCGCAGGGATCGATGGCTCAGAATCGATGGTCGCCAAGCTCCGCGACAAGCCCGGTGGCGACGCAATCGACGTGATGTTCGGGGACTATCGGAACACGACGGCGGAGGGAAATTACGGCGTCGTCGCGCTGGTCCTCAACGGGATCTTCGATCCACGCGGGCGGGACGCGCAGCTCGACATCTTCCGAAATGCGGCGCGCCACCTCGGGCGAGGCGGCAGCTTCGTTGTCGAATCATGGGTCATGAACGACAACCAGCGCAGCGGAGAGTGGTCCGTGATCCCGCGGTTCGTCGGCGATCGGCACGTGGAATTCCAGCTCGCCCGCTTCAACATCGACCACAACACCATCGAGCGCACACTCGTCCACCTTCGCGACGGTCGCGCGCCCGACTTCGTCACCGTCACCGACACGTACGCGAGCCCCGGGGAGCTCGACCTGATGGCGCACGTCACCGGGTTCGAACGGATTGCGCGCTATGCAGACTGGACGCGCTCCACATTCACCGCGGCGAGCGCCAACCAGATCTCGATCTTCACCCTGCGCTGATACAGACGCCACCAACCGATCGACACAACCTGAACGTGATCAGGGCGGCCGACCACCGGGCCGCCGCAAACCGATGATGGGCCGGGCAGGGATCGAACCTGCGCACGACGGATTATGAGTCCGCTGCTCTAACCGCTGAGCTACCGGCCCGGGAGGAGCACTACAGCATGGAATCCACGGCGTGGCGCCAGATCTTAGGGGTCGTGAGCGGACGCTCGGCGACCGCAACGAACCGCCACGAACCGCACCGGGGATGACATTTGTGGTCAACGGCGTGGTCAACGAGGCGGGTGACGGTCAGCACGGCGACCCGCTTCCGAGCCATCACCAGCCGGCCCGGCCGGCGGCCCGTGCGACGTAGTCGTTGAGGCGATCGGCGGGGCTGCGCTCGTCGGGCTGCGGCAGCAGCTTGACGTAGCGCTCCGTCGCAGTGAGTGAGGCGTGGCCCAGATACTCCATGATCTCGCGCAGCGTATAGCCGGCCGCCATCAGGTATGAGGCGTAGGTGTGGCGGCACTCGTGCAGCGTGACGCGCTGAAGCGGGGGCTCGTGCGCCGCCCATGTTCTCGATCTCGTGGACATGGCTCGCGAGGAGTTCGCCATGGCCAGCCAGCTCGAAGATACGTCAGAGTACGGCTACGTAGCGACGGCCCAGATCTGTATTCGTGCAATCCAGTACGGGAAGGCGTCGACCGACGAGCAGACCTTCGGCGCGTTTCTAGCCCGTCGCAGCTCCTCGCGTTACCGCGCGTTGCTCGCAGACGCCGAGGACGCGCTAGACAGTGTCCGCGAGATTCGTGGCGGGGACCAACTGTCTCGACACGCGGCGGGCGCCGAGGCGGACTTGATGCAGCTCTATGACGACTACGCAGCCCTTCTCCAAGGCTGGCGCAATCTGCTCGATCGTGAGCAAGGCATCAAGGGTCCGATTCGGAGCCGCCTCGTGCGTGCGTATCTTCATCGAGCGGGGTCTTGGCGTAACGCTCGCCGGACGGATGTCGACCAGGCAATGTTGCTGCTTGAGGAGAACCTCACGGACGATCCGCGAGACGTCCGAAGCCTTCGCGAATGGATGCAGGTCGCGCGGTTCCGGAATGCGAGCCTCGACCGCGCGGCCGAGCACGTCGCGTACGCTCAGCGCGTTTCGTCCGAGCGCGACGTCCTCTTCTACTCGTATGTGATCGCGGCCCTTCAGACGCTCTCCGGCAGAGAAGATTCACTGGCCGACTACAAGCGGAAAGTCGAGCGAAGCCGCGAGCGTGCGGCCAATTTCGGCAACAGTCGGTACGTCTATGAATGGCTCGGCAACGGCGACGGGCTTGGTCTCCTCGTGAATCACAGCGAGTTGCGGGATTGGGACCGTTCGCCAGACGGGCCTCTACCGACCCTAATCCGGCCAGTTGAGGGCAGGGTCGTCGAGATCAGACGACCTCAGGCCGGTTACGTCGAACTTGCAAGCGGAATCCGAGCGTTCTTCACGCCCGCGGTTGCTTGCTGGGCTCGCAGCGGGGCGGGATGAGAACGAGCGTGTCACGTTCTCGCTCGGGTTCGCATACGAAGGGCCGCGGGCGTGGAGTGTCCAACGCTTGCAGGCGGACCCTCGGCGCTAAGAGCAAATGCGTGGCCGCCGCCTCATGCGACCACTACCCAACGACAGCACGAGCGCGATTCTGTCCCCTTCCGTGGCCTCAAAACTGCGCGATATGCAGGCAAAAGCCGAATCCCGGTCGCATCATAATCCGCGTGTCGGGGTTCGAGTCCCTCCGGCACCTCCGAAGGCCGCGCTAATACGCGCCTTTGTTGTTGTGTATCCCTGAGCCCGCCCACTACGCCCGGCCACGGTGCAACGGGCGGAAAGGCTCAGGCTATGACCCAGCGTGAGATTGGGCGCCAGGCCGGCGGGAACCAGGCCGTGAAGTCGGCGGGCCGCCCCTTGAGCTGTCAACGGCCATCGGTTTCTCCCCAACGGCGGCCATCGGATTTCCCCAGTGGCGGCCATGTTTTCTCCCCGCTGGTGGCCATCGGATCTCCCCAGCGCGCCGTCGTCGCGGAGCCTCGGCCGTAGGCCGAGGTGGAGCGGCGATGGCGCGCTGCGCGCGCCGGGCGAGGGGGGTGCCTCGGCTCGCCCGCGTCAGCTGAGGGGCCTCACCCCCTTGCCGGCGGTCGCCTGTGCGAGCCGGTATAGCCCATCGCCACCAGACGCCGGTGGCAGACGTCGGCGCGGACCTTGCCGCGCGAACGCCTCACCCACTCCTCGATCTTCTCCGCGTACCCATCCACGCGCGGTCGCGGCCTGACCGACACCGGCAGCCCACCGCCGGCCTGATCGCGGGCGCGCACCCAGTGCGCGACCGTCTTGTGATCGCATCCGACGAGCTCGGCCGCTCCGCGCAGCGTGCCCGTCAGATCGAACGCTTCCAGGATCTCCATCACTTCCTCCGCAGTCTTCAAGCCCGCCCTCCAGGTCGCCTCGACAATGAAGGCGCTGGACGTTGCAGGCCGCTCAGGACGAAATCGTGGGGAGATCCGATGGCCACCCATGGGGAGATCCGGTGGCCGCCAGCGGGGACTTTCGATGGCCGCCTACGGGGAGATTCTCATGGCCGCCGTGATGGAGCCACATCGCCAGCTCGTCTGACGCCACGAGGCGCCACTCGAGGACCTCTCCTACGGGTCCGGTTCCGGCTCCAAGCTGACCGTGGTCACCAAGAGTGGTCGAGCTCGCCCTCGACGAGGTCGGCGATCTTGGCGCGCTAGCGCAACGTACCCGCCGACACGATCTCGCCGCCAGCGGGGCCCATCTCCTCGAACAGCCGCCGTGTGTAGTGTCCGGCGTCGGCTCGCCCGGCCGCGGGCACCCGCAAGCCGTGTTCTCCAGGGCCCACCCGAGTGGTACTTCCCCCAGGCCCGACGCCGTAGGAGCAGCTCGCCGTCCGCGTTGAAGGCGAACACCGATAACCCGCGATGCAGCATCCCCGTCCGGTGCGCGTCGAACTTCTCGCCCGTGCCAAGGCCTCATCGGCCTCGTCGACCAGAACCACGGTCTCGATCACGGCGAGAGAGCAACATCCAAACCCGATAACCAAGTCTCCCGTTTGCCGCGCGACGCGGTCGCGACGATGCGCATCCACGCGCCCACGGAACGGTGCGCGCGCAACCGTAGTCCGCCGTGACGCGTCCGTAGGGCCGCGAACTTCCGGGGTCGCACCACCCGAGTGCGTTGCCGTACAGATTCCATACAGAAACCACGGCGAAACACGCCGAAGAACACGGCAACCGCCGTCTCGCCGGCAGCCCTGGAAGTGAAGGATTTCCAGGGAGAAACTGTCCCCGGGTGCGCGTTGACCTGAGCTTGCCATGCAGAAGGTCGAGGGTTCGAGTCCCTTCAGCCGCTTTCCGGAGTCTCGCTGTAAATGGCCGACTCCTCAGCCCTTCACGCGCGAAGTCTTCGCTGCTGTGGAGGGCTTTGTTGTGGTCCGATGCAGATTCGATGAAAAACCCTGTCGCGACCGAGTTCACGCTGGGGCAGCGCGTCACGCCGCCCGACATCGCCGGCGTATGCGAGGCCTATCTCGGCGTCGTGCCGGCGAAGGAGTATCTGCGCCTCATCGTCGACGAGGCAGGACAGATTCGCAAGAGCCTGTTCACCGACAACGTGCGCGACTTCCAGGCGGCCAACGACGTGAACCGGCAGATCGCGGCGACGCTGAACTCCGACTCGCGCGAGCGCTTCGCGGTCGTGAGCAATGCCGTCACGATCGTCGCGCGCGAGCTCGGAACGACCGCCGACAAGGTCTTCATCGAGGACCACCAGATCGTGAACGGCGGGGAGACGAGCCACGTCCTCTTCCAGGAACGCAATGCCCTGACGGACCGGGTGTTCATCCCGATCAAGGTCATCAGCACGGAGGACGACGCACTGACGACCGCCGTTATCACGGCGACGAACAGCCAGACGTCGGTCAAGACGGACGAGCTCAACTCGCGCGCCGAGTTCGAGAGGAAGCTCGAGCAGTTCTTCAACACCTTCGACGGCCCGAGGGGCCTCTACGAGCGGCGATCCAAAAGCAGTACAACGAGAACACCGAGATCCTGATCGCCGCCGGCGCGCGCCGCACGGGCGCGGCCCCGTAGTGCGCCGCCCGCCGCGTCTCACCTCGCCGCGGTGTGTCACCGGGCGGACGCGGCGTCGGTAGGGCGATCTCCTCAGGTCCGGGACACCGCGACCCCCGATGCCCGCATGGCGTGCTTCGCGCGTTGCTCGAGCGCGGCAACCTCAACCAGCGCGCGATGGACGTGCTCGAGGACTGCGGGGACGCGGATGCGATCGCCGCGCGCGGCACACCGGTCGCGCAGATGGCGACGGCGTACTACGTAGGCGTCGCCGGGCCTGCGCCCGAGACGTCGTGGACCACGCTCGCCGGCGACGCCGACGATTGACGCCGAGAGCCGAACCGGCGGGAACTTCTACGCGGTCAGCGAGCGCCCGATCGCGATGGCCCGAGAGATCGGTGAGCGGGCTCGCGCTGCTGGGTGCGGCGAGATCGGCGGACGCACCTCGTCGCATACAGCGGGTCGGTTGTGTGGCCCGCCAGCGTCGGCGGGGGCAGCCCCTTCCGACCGCCTCCAGTACTGGAACGATCTCCGCGACTTCGCGGAGACGTCCGGTCAGCGTCAGCCTTGCAGGACTGCAGAGATGTCAAGTGTGACGGCGACCCTGTCGCCGACGAGCACGTTGCCGCTGCCGAGCGCCTGGTTGAACTTCATGTCCCAATCGCTGCGCTTGAGCTTGCCGACTACCTCGAGCCCCGCGCGTGTGTTGCCCCAGGGATCGGTGTCGGTGCCCTGGATCAGCACCTCGAGCTTGATCTCATGCGTGACGCCGTGCATCGTCAGGTTGCCGTACACGCGCGAGGACTCCTCGTCGACTGCCTCCACGCGCGTGGACTCGAACGTGATCTCCGGAAACTCCTCGACGTTGAAGAAGTCCGGAGAACGCAGGTGCTCGTCACGCTGCGCCTCGCCGGTGTCGATCGACGCTACGTTGACCGACCCGCGTGCCCGGCTGGCGGCGAGCTCCTCCTTCATCTCCAGCGTGCCCTCGAACTCGGTGAACTTCCCGCGCACGTTGGCGATGCCCATGTGCTTGATCGAGAACTCGACGCTCGAATGCCCGGGATCGACGGTCCACGTGCCGGTAGGGATCAGCGGGGTGGTACGGGTCGCCATATCGCCTCAGGAGGTCTTCGTTGGCGGGATTCGCTCAACGTTACTCCCCACAGACCGATGCCGGCGGTCCCAGCTCCGAGGCCAGGCGCAGCGGGCGTTCGTCGGCACGATCGGTGCCGACGCGGTCGCGCCGATGGTCTTTGAACGCGCCCTCGTAGTGGAGGGCGTAGACAACGATCCCGCTCATGCCCACGCTCCGCGTGCGTCAGCCAGGACCGACGTGTCGAACCGATCGAACGGGTCATGCGAGCAGTTTCCTTTCATCGAGCCAGGCGACGCGATCTGCTCGACCGTCTCGGCGGTGTCCTCATCCTCGATGATGCGCCCGGGCTGCTTGGCCGGCGGGGCGGAGAACTCGTTGCAGTGGGCGCGGGCGTTCTCGACCCCGACGCGGTCGGCGTCGATGCCGGCGTCGCCCGCCGACTTGACGTCGAGCGGCTTCTTCTTGGCGCCCATGATCGCCATCAGCGACGGGTAGCGCGGCGCGTTGATCGCGTCGCCGACGGAGATCACCGCGGGCAGCTCGACGAGCACCGTGTCGTAGCCCTACTCGGCCTGGCGCTCGCAGCGCAGGTTGCCGTCCTCGACGTCGACCTTGATGACCTGGGTGAGCAACGGCATCTGCAGATGTCTGCCACAACGGCGCCGATCGTGTAGTACTCGCCGTCGTCGGACTGCTGGCCCAGCAGCACGAGGTCGGGCGGCTCGGCGGCCAGCGCCTTGGCGAGCGCGTAGCCGGTGCCGTTGACGTCGGAGCCGGCGAGCGCCTCGTCGGTCAGCTGGACCGCGCGGTCGGCCCGAGCGAGACCGCCTTGCGCAGGGCACGCTCGGTCGACGCCGAGCCCATCGTGACCGCGACGACCTCGTCGACCTGGATGGCCCCGCCCTCCTTGAGCTGCATCGCCGCCTCGATGGCGTGCCTGTCGAACGGGTTGAGGTTCTTCTCCCCGGAGCGGTCCAGGCGCCCCGTCGGGGGGTCGATGCGCTTCTCGACGGCGGCGTCCGGCACTTCTTTGACCAGGACGCAAATCTTCACCACCCACCTCGCGTTGGAGTTGCGCGCGGTTGCTCCGTCGTTCGACAGACGAGTCCATCGCAGATCTGCAAGCCGCGCAGGGTGTTCGTTGCATGCACCCGGCCGCCCGCGCCAGCCCGGCCGGAGAACCTGATCGGCGCAGGTCCGTCTCGCGGATGTGGGCCCGCACCGTGACGGCGCCGAGGTCGATCCCGCCGAACCGCGTCTGCATGTCGTCGAGCGTGTCGATCGCGACGCCCTCGCGGCCGACCTCGCCGAGCGAGCGCGGATGGTCGGAGTCGTGGCCCATCAGCGACGGCAGGTCGAACGCCGTGCTGAGCCCGGTCTGCCCGTGGTCGAGCAGGAAGCGGAAGCGCTCGTTGGTCTCCTCCGCGGTACCGAAGCCGGCGAACTGCCGCATCGTCCACAACCGGCCGCGGTACATGCTCGGGTACACGCCGCGGGTGAGCCGATACTCGCCCGGGAAGCCGATGCGCTCGTCGAACGGGCCGACGTCCCGGGGCCGTAGAGCGGCCGGATCGGCTCACCAGAGAGCGTCGTGAACTCGCCTTCTCGCTCTCCGTCCGCGTCAAGGCGTGCG